>JAFDWH010000010.1 GCA_018268595.1 Actinomycetota bacterium
GATTTGGTGACGCAGATCGGTGTGTTGGTGTTGGCGGCGTTTGTTGGGTTTGAGGTGATCTCGAAGGTGCCGAACACGTTGCATACGCCGTTGATGTCGGGGACGAACGCGATTCACGGGATCGTGGTGTTGGGTGGTTTGTTGGTTCTTGGTGAGGCGGTGGGTGCGGGGGACACGGTCTCGAAGGTGTTGTTGGTGATCGCGATCGTGTTCGGGACGATCAATGTGGTTGGCGGGTTCTTGGTGACGGACCGGATGTTGGGGATGTTCAAGAGAAAGCCGGTGCCGGCCAGGACGGATGAGGGGGCGGGCTCGTGAGCGCGCTGGTCTCCTCGGTGCCGTTTGGCTCGTCGTTTGTGCAGGATCACAATTTCATCGATGCGCTGTACATCCTTGCGGTGATCTTGTTCATCGTGGGGTTGCGGGGGTTGGCGGGTCCGCAGACGGCGGTGCGGGGGAACAAGGTCGCGGCGGTCGGGATGGCGGTCGCGGTCCTGGCGACGTTGTTGAAGCCGGGGGTCGTGCCGGACGCGCAGACGGCGGTGCTGATGGCGGTTGGGGTGATCATCGGGACGGCGGTTGGTGTGCCGGCGGCGCGTAGCGTGAAGATGACCGCGATGCCGCAGATGGTCGCGTTGTTCAACGGTGTCGGCGGCGGCGCGGTCGCGTTGATCGCGTGGTCGGAGTTCCGTGGTGACTTCACGGGCGCGACGGGTGCGTGGGATATGAAGGTGATGGTCGCCAGCTTGTTCGCGGCGATCATCGGCTCGGTGTCCTTCTGGGGGTCGAATATCGCGTTCGGGAAGTTGCAGGAGCTCCTGCCGGGCCGGCCGATCAGTGTGCCGGGTCAGCAGTTCTTGAACCTGGCGCTGTTGTTGGTGTGTGTCGGTAGTGCGATCGCGATCGCCTCCGGGACGCACTCGCAGGCGTTGTTCGTCCTGGGGGTCCTCGTCGCGGCGGCGGTGCTGGGCAACATGGTCGTGTTGCCGATCGGTGGGGCGGACATGCCGGTCGTGATCAGCTTGTTGAACGCGTTCACGGGCCTGAGTGCGGCGGCGGCGGGTATCGCGTTGGATAACTTCGCGTTGATCGTCGCGGGCACGATCGTCGGCGCCAGTGGTTCGATCCTGACGAACTTGATGGCGGTCGCGATGAACCGCAGCGTGCCGTCGATCATCGCGGGCGGGTTCGGCGGCGGCGACACCACCGCCACCGCCAGCGCCAGCGCTGGCGCGGGCGGGACCGCGCGCTCGACGAGCGCGCAGGACGCCGCGATCCAGCTCGCCTACGCACGCCAGGTCGTCGTCGTCCCGGGCTACGGGATGGCGGTCGCGCAAGCCCAGCACGCGGTGCGTGAGATGGCCTTGGCGTTGGAGAAGAAGGGGGTCGAGGTCAAGTACGCGATCCACCCCGTCGCGGGGCGGATGCCGGGGCACATGAACGTGTTGTTGGCCGAGGCGGACGTGCCGTATGA
>JAFDWH010000011.1 GCA_018268595.1 Actinomycetota bacterium
GATTTGGTGACGCAGATCGGTGTGTTGGTGTTGGCGGCGTTTGTTGGGTTTGAGGTGATCTCGAAGGTGCCGAACACGTTGCATACGCCGTTGATGTCGGGGACGAACGCGATTCACGGGATCGTCGTGTTGGGTGGTTTGTTGGTTCTTGGTGAGGCGGTGGGGGCGGGGGACACGGTCTCGAAGGTTCTGTTGGTGATCGCGATCGTGTTCGGGACGATCAATGTCGTGGGCGGGTTCTTGGTGACGGACCGGATGTTGGGGATGTTCAAGAGAAAGCCGGTCCCGGCGAAGGCGGATGGGGAGGACGGGCGGTGATCGCGTTCGTCTCGTCGTTGCCGTTTGGCTCGTCGTTTGTGCAGGATCACAACTTCATCGATGCGCTGTACATCCTTGCGGTGATCTTGTTCATCGTGGGGTTGCGGGGGTTGGCGGGTCCGCAGAGCGCGGTGCGGGGGAACAAGGTCGCGGCGGTCGGGATGGCGGTCGCGGTGGTCGCGACGTTGTTGAAGCCGGGTGTGGTGCCGGATGTGCAGACGGCGGTGCTGATGGCGGTTGGTGTTGTGATTGGGACGGCGGTTGGTGTGCCGGCGGCGCGTAGCGTGAAGATGACCGCGATGCCGCAGATGGTCGCCTTGTTCAACGGCGTCGGCGGTGGCGCGGTCGCGTTGATCGCGTGGTCGGAGTTTCGTGGTGACTTCACGGGCGCGACGGGTGCGTGGGATATGAAGGTGATGGTCGCCAGCTTGTTCGCGGCGATCATCGGCTCCGTGTCGTTCTGGGGCAGCAACATCGCGTTTGGGAAGTTGCAGGAGCTGCTGCCGGGGCGGCCGATCAGTGTGCCGGGTCAGCAGTTCTTGAACCTGGCGCTGTTGTTGGTGTGTGTCGGGTCGGCGATCGCGATCGCCTCCGGGACGCACTCGCAGGCGTTGTTCGTCCTGGGGGTCCTCGTCGCGGCGGCGGTGTTGGGCAACATG
Source organism: Actinomycetota bacterium (assembly GCA_018268595.1). GTDB lineage: Bacteria > Actinomycetota > Thermoleophilia > Solirubrobacterales > Solirubrobacteraceae > Conexibacter. The sequence continues at coordinate 978 of JAFDWH010000011.1, forward strand.
GTCGTCCTCCCGATCGGCGGGGCGGACATGCCCGTCGTGATCAGCTTGTTGAACGCGTTCACGGGCCTGAGCGCGGCGGCGGCGGGTATCGCGCTCGACAACTTCGCGTTGATCGTCGCGGGCACGATCGTCGGCGCGTCGGGTTCGATCCTGACGAACTTGATGGCGGTCGCGATGAACCGCTCGGTGCCGAGCATCATCGCGGGCGGGTTCGGCGGCGGCGACACCACCGCCGCGACCAGCAGCAGCGCTGGCGCGGGCGGGACCGCGCGCTCGACCAGCGCGCAGGACGCCGCGATCCAGTTGGCCTACGCGCGTCAGGTCGTCGTCGTCCCGGGCTACGGGATGGCGGTCGCGCAAGCCCAGCACGCCGTGCGTGAGATGGCCTTGGCGTTGGAGAAGAAGGGGGTCGAGGTCAAGTACGCGATCCACCCCGTCGCGGGGCGGATGCCGGGGCACATGAACGTGTTGTTGGCCGAGGCGGACGTGCCGTATGA
>JAFDWH010000012.1 GCA_018268595.1 Actinomycetota bacterium
CGCGATACATCGACTCATACACCCCACGCGTGAACGGATACGCACCCGGCACCCCAATCCGCTCCTCCGACGGCAAGTCCGCCGCGGTGTACAGCGGCGCGATCGACTCGCCGGAGAGGGTGGTGTGGGCCGTGTCGGTGTGGGGTTCGCGCAGGGCAGTCATGCGGCACATTCTAAGTGCCCAGATATTCAGAAGTCAAAATATCTTCTGATCCCGCGACGAACCGCATCGCACGTCTCGGCGTCCTGATCGTGGCCCGGCTGCCCGCGCGCGACGACGCACGAGACGAGGTCGAGCGCGAGCTCTCACGCACGACAGCCGACGGCTTCGAAGGCCCCTGCGAGCTGCTCCACGCCGCGGGTTGCCGCTCCCGGCAGCCGAGGGTCTCGTCAGAGCTCCTGAGCGAGCCCGATGAGCAGGCCTTCAGGCCCGCGGACGTAGCAGAGCCGGTACGCGTCCTCGAACCGGACCACGTCACCGCTGACGAGCTGCGCGCCGTGCTTGCGGAGCCGAGCGAGCGTCTCGTCGATGTCGTCCACCGCGAACATGACGCGGAGGTAGCCGAGCGCGTTCACCGGGGCGGTGCGGTGATCGGCGACCACGCGCGGAGCGAGAAAGCGCGAGAGCTCGAGCCGACCGTGACCGTCCGGCGTGCGCATCATGGCGATCTCGACGCGCTGGTCGCCAAGGCCGGTGACACGCCCGGCCCACTCCCCTTCCACCATCCCCCGACCTTCGAGCTCGAGGCCGAGCTCGCGGAAGAACTCGATCGCCGCCGCCAGGTCCTCGACGACGATGCCGACGTTGTCCAGCCTCAGCCCCATCCGGCCAATCTACGACACCGACCGGAGAACCGGGGTGCAAAAGACGGGAGCGACGGGACTCGAACCCTGGGGTGGGGCCACGGATCGAGATTCGGGTCTGACCGGGCGTCAGAGAGCGCCGCGATCGGCGAGCCAGCGTGTCGGCTGGCCGGTTATTGCGGCGATGCGGTCGAAGTCCTCGTCGTAGTGCAAGACAGTCAGACCGGCTGCTTCTGCCGCGGCGGCAATGAGGAGGTCCGCGTGCTTGACCGAGCGCTGATGGGCTCCGCCCTGCGCAGCAAGCTGCTCGTAGACCCAGAGCGCGCGGTCCCACTGCTCCTTGCCGACCGGGCAATCGGGCAGCGCCGCCAACTCGTCACGAAGCTCGCCGAACTCGCTGGCGTTGCGAGCGCTGTAGAGCAGCTCGAGGCGCACCATGTCGCATGTCGCGATCTCGCCGTCGACGAGAGCGACGTCGAAGGCGTGGCGAAGCTCACGATGACCCGACCGGCGCGACCACACCCACGCGCTGGTATCCGCCAGCTCGATCAAGCGCCGTGACCCGTCGGCCGGCGCATCTGCTCCAGCGCATCGGGCGTCAAGTCAGCGAAGTCACGTCGCGCGAGCCGCACGCGCCGGGCACGCGCGACGACATCGCGAAGCGCCTCATGGACCGTGTCCGTCGTGCGGCGGGTGCCCAGCTCATGCGCTGCCTGTTCGACGAGGTCCAGATCGAGATTGATGTTGGTGCGCTTGATCACTGCAGCAGCATACACCCGAGGTGGTCTTGCTTGTACACATCGTCGTTGAAAACGCATCGTGAAACGCGGCCGGCGCTCAAGCGCTTCTTGGCGAGCGATGGCCTCCTCCAGCACGGCGAGTCGACGCGTTTCAGCGCCGTGCTCAGCGGCATTCGCCGCGAGGACCGCACGAACGAACTCGTCTCGCTCGAAGCGGTAGGCGACTTGGAATACGTCGGGAAGCAACCCGGTCCGTTGATCTCTGCTGCCATCGCCGCGTTGACCCGGGCTCCGGTCGCGTAGCGCAACAGCACTGCGGCCGCCAATGCAGGCTCGGGCCTGAACTCCACTGCGCCACGCGCCGCGGACTCCACGAAGGCGTAGCGGAACCACGCCTCGCCGCAGCAGGCATCCGCCCCACGGGCCTCCGTCAAACTGGCGTGGCCGCATCCGCATCGCCCGGGCCGAGGCGCTGCTCGACGACTTCGCGCGCTTCTGGGAGATCGAGGAGAAGCCCGCCGAGCGCCACAAGCTGCTCGGCCAGCTGTTCGACCGCATCTGGCAGGACGCCGGCCAGATCGTCGCCGTGACACCGCACAAGCCTTTCGTCCGCTACTTCCAAGCCGCGACCGAAGCGGGGTGTCTAAAGCGGGAGCGACGGGACTCGAACCCGCGTCGTGTTCATGCACGCGTTTGCGTCTCCTCCACTGGTCCCTTTTTTATCGAGTTGACCTCTGTGGAAACGTTCGGTTCTGTTCGGGTTCAACGCCGCACACCGACCCTCACGCTCCGCTGACAGGGCCGAGACAAAGACGGCGAGTCGACTTCGCGCATCAGATGCCATACCTATATGCAGCGCGTGACGCAGGATTTCCCCCCGCGAGTTCGTGCCAACTGCTTCGAGCAATGACCGCGAGCGCGAGCTCCTCGACCTCCGGTCTTGGTCGGTCACAGCAGCTGGACTCCAGCTCGGCCGGAGCTCATAGAGCCCGCGGATAGCTGTCGCGCGCTGCGTCCTGTGACCACTCGCCTCTGCGAAGCGAAGTGGCGGGACTCTGAGCGCCGGCAAGTGAAGCGCGCCTCGGGCGGCCCTGGCCGGAGCAGCGCCAGATGGGGCACAGTTGAGGCACGGCTCGCGTCGGGACTACTTGGGCGCGCTCTCCCAAGTCTCCATGCGGGTCGGCGCGACGGTCGACCCGGGCTGCATCCCGTCCAGGAATAGTGCGAGCACCGTGCCGTCGCCCGCTGCGGAGGGCGCGAGGATTCCCTCACGCCCGGCATGGTGGGCGGCACGACCGACCCGCTGACACGCTTCGAGCTGGTCCGAGGTCAGCTCAGCAGCGCTCAAGCCGATTGCCTCCAACGCCTCCGCGTCCCGCAGGTCAAGGATGTTCTGCAGCGTAAGGTCGTAGCGATAGAAGGCACGAGGCAGGAAGTCCGCTGGGTCCCGCCGCTGGCGACGCGCAAGGCGCTCAAACTCGTCGACTACGGTTCGGCGGTCCAGGCCCAGATAGAGCACGGAGAAGCTGTCCGGTGGATTCCACCGTCCACCATGGATCCGAGCGCCGCGCCCCGACAACGGGTCATAGGCGGGCGGCAGATGCCGGAACGCGTCGCCGCGGTAGCGGGCAGCATCCAACCCGTCGATGCGGGCTACCAGCTTGGCGTCCAGCACGGGTTAGACGAACACGCCCTCAGCCATTGCATCGATGGCTCCGAGCACCGGACGAGGCTTGCCGTCGCGCAGCAGGTCGACCGGCTTGTAGTGATCAAGCAGCGGGTTCGGCGTGAACAGCCAGTCATGCGCCGCCTGCGGACGCAGCACCTGAGAAAGCTCTTCCAGAACCGCCAACAGCTCAAGCAGTCGCTCGCGCGCATCAGGACGCGGAGCGCTCGCACGCTGCAGCCAACGCGAAACGGTGCGCGGGTTGGTGTCCAACACCCGCGCAATGTCGCTCTGGTCCAACTCTGCCTTGGCAGCAGCGGTTCCGAGGCGCTCGGCGATGTCTACCACGTACGTTCCTTTGCCGTCCGGTGTGTCGCGTACTTTGTCACGTCAATGACGAGTATGCCATCTCCGCTCGACCGACTGCTCAGCGACCTCTCCTACCTGCCGCGCGTCGGGAAGCACGACGGGCTCGCGATCGAGAATGCAGTTCAAGGAGCCACACTCCTCGATGAGGGAGTCGCGCTGACTGGCGCCATCGTCGAGGCCTCCTACGCGGCGAAGGACCCGCCGATCGTGCGTCGGCTCGCCAGTGAGCGTGTCCCCTACCTCATGGATCTCCACTCTCTGCGCTTCGCGGGTGAGGCCTACCTCGAGGTCCAGCAGATCGCCGACCTGGACTTCGCGCCCCGATCGCCCATCCAGCCGCATGCGATGGACGCCGCCACGGCGCGCGCGCTCGTCGACCCAAGCCTTCGCTTCACGCAAGCCGCGCGCGCCGCCGCGTACACGACCCCAGGCTTGCCGCTGTACGACCACGATCTCCCAGCATGGATCGACGCGAACCGGCACATCGCCGAAGTCGCCTGCGACCGCAACGGGACCGGCGACGTCGAGCGCCGTCCGCTGATCGCGATCGTCGCCCCAGGACGCAAGGCGATGCAGACGCCGGGACTCATGCTCGACTGGCTGGTCGACCTTCCAATCGACGCTATCTACCTCCAGCCTCTGAATCTGAATCCGGTCCGCGACAGCTTCGAGAAGCTCGCCCTGTATGTCGCCTACGCCGCCGCATGCCAGGAAGCCGGCCTCCGAGTCATCGCCGGACGTGTCGGCGCCTTCGGTCTCCTCCTGCAGGCGCTCCTTGGAATCTCCGCATTCGACTCGGGCCTCGGAGACGCTGAGACCTTTGCCCTCAGCACGCAAGTACGGCGAAGCAAGCCCCGCAACGATCGGAAGCCTGGCGGCCGCAACCGCCGCATCTACTTCGAGCCGATCAAGACCACGCTTCAAAGCAAGCACGCCATGCCCCTGCTCGAGGATCACTCCGTCCGGCATCGGCTCACGTGCGAACTCGGATGCTGCCGCTACCGAGGCTTCGAGGATCTCGCCGATCGCCGCCGGGCGCACTACCTCTGGACGCGTACCGCCGAGGTCAGCCGCCTTCGAGATCGGCCCGCCGCACTCCACCGGACCCTGATGCAAGAGCAGCTCGCCACCGCACGCGAGCACGCCCGAGTCATACGCCGCACGCTCTCACTCAGGACGTCGAGCTTCGACTGTCGGCGTAGCCGACAGTCCTTACGTCCTGGGGCGGGGCGCCACGCCGAGGCCCTTACGCATAAGGCCTTGAGCGCAGCGCCTCACCTCGTCTCGGCGCCATCACTGCAAGCTCGCGCGGTCCGACCTGCTCTTGCATCGCCCGCCGTCCGGCGGCGAGCACCTCGACCGCGAAGCGCTCCACCTCTGTATCGCGAATCCACGAGGCGAGTCTCGCCGCAGTCACCTTGGCAACCGGCGCCGCGCGACTTGTGCAGGTCACCCCACGCCGAGCCAGCGCACGGTATAGCGGCAGATAAGCGGCCACGTCCAAGCCCTCGACCGCCAAAGCCGCCGCCGCACCGGCAGCGAAGCGCAACCCGTCGCGGTCGATGTCCCCGAACCACCAAACCCGCGGCGGCCGGAGATGTTCGGTCAGCAACGCCGGCAAGCCAGCCGGTGCCTGTGCGCCTGCGCCGTAGATCAGCAACGACACCTCGGGAACGGTGGTCGACAGCGCGGCCAGCGTACGGAACGTCGTCGCGTTCTCCACCACGAGCCAGTCGCCGCCACCGGGCAGCTCGCGCACCGCGAGCGGGGGGTACGCCGCGACGCAGTCCAGCAGCTTCAGCGACAAGCGGCCGGGTGCGAACAACGGCCCGCCAAGCAGCGTGTCGAGCCGCTTGTCGTCTCCGAAGATGTCGACTGACCGCTCGCGCACCGCGCACGCCGGATCGTCCGGCGAGCGATCGCGCAACCACATCTGCACCGCTTGAAGCGCGGCGAACTGCGCGTCGGTGAGTTCGAGGGTCGCCGCCCATTCGAGCTCGCCGCGCCATGGGAATCGTCGGCGTCGCCGCCCCGATGACCTCGCTTGAGCGTCGGTGACACGCATGACCCATCGCGGTAGATCCGGACGACCGTGTTCCCATGCTGGCGCGGTTCGCGGCAACGCTGCACGACCTGCGTCGACCATCGCACCCACGATTGACCCGATCAGGTCACGCCGTGCCGAGCCGGCGCTGACGTCGGGAGCCGCCTGGGCCACCGCCTCCTCGATTTGGGCCAACGCCAGTCGGCGGTTCGGACTGCTGCTCGCGAGCAGCTCCTCAACGGCGGTCAGCGCCCGCGAATGCGCATCAGCGTCCACGTGCCTCATCCGCCAGTTCCTCGACGTCGAGGTTCGGGACATACGAGATCGCCGAGACGACCGAGGCGCCCTCGGGCGTGTCGTCCGCGCGCCGCGGCGCGATTCCCTCGCCCTCGACGTGTCGGACGTACCGCTGTCCGCTGAGCAGGTCCTGGTCATTGGTTAGCGCTACAACCGCCGAGAACCGCCCCGTCACGTTGAGTTCATGCTCCAGTGCCAGCAGCACAAGGTCGCGTTCGTACCGGAATCGCGACAGCTCGTCGTCGAGCTGGATCTGCCGACGTTCGAGGTCGTCCCCGACGCGCTCGAGTACCGCTACGTCAGAGCCAGAGACGAGATCACACCGAAGGCGCGGCCGATCGGTCAACGCAGGGCGCTCTACACACGGGTGGTCTCCAGACGCTGATCACGAACCTGTTCGAGAAGATGGGTCTCGAGACGCGTCTGACGCAGGCGTCTCGCGACGGCGGCGTCGACTGCGTCGCATACGACCCGCGCCCGATCTTCGGCGGCAAGGTCGTCATCCAAGCCAAGCGCTACAAGCACACCGTCGGCGTCAGCGCAGTCCGCGACCTGTTCGGCACAATGCAGAACGAGGGCGCCAGCAAAGGCATCCTCGTCACCACCAGCGGCTACGGCAAGGCGTCGTTCGAGTTCGCCGAAGGCAAGCCGCTCGAGCTGCTCAGCGGCAGCAACCTCCTCTACCTGCTCCAGGAGCACGCCGGCATCGAAGCCAAGATCGAGCCGCCCGAGGACTGGGCCGACCCAGCGACCGCGTCCATCGAGTAGCTGCTGGCCGCTGCGAACCTGTCCTAAACGAGTGCGTCATTGGTGTCGTAGACGACGCACGCACGTGTCGCAGCATCGTCCGCAGCCGCGAGGTACTCGGCGATGCTCTCGCGAATCAGGACGATCTTGAGGGTGTCCATCGAGCGGTCCGGGACTGTCTCGACGAGCTCGACGCGCTTGCCGTCGCGTCGCGTGAATATCTCGGCATCGAGCGAGAGCGGTCTCTCGCCTCCGCGCCCTTGGGTTGCGAACCACTGGTTCAGCGATGCCATGTGGTTGGCGAGGATGCTTCCGTAGTAGGCCGTGAAGTCGCCGGTCGCGTCCCAGTGGTCGAGTGCGTTGATGAGTGCCAGGCCGGCCTCCTGCTGGAGGTCGTCGTCGTCCTTCAGCGGCAACGGGCGCTCGAAGCGGATCATCCAGCGCGTGTATCGCCGCAGTTCCTCCGTCAGGCGCTCGACACAGCCTCGGCATTTGCAGCCTGCGGCGGCGTTGATGCGCGCCGTGCGGCTTTGGCCGCGCCCGAGCGCGCGGCAATAGTGGGATCCCCGGCGTCGCCTCGACGCCGCGAGAGCGCGCAGCTTCGCGACCGCGGCATCGACATCACCGCCGCAGTTCGAGACACGAGCCCAGGCGCCTCGTGCTTCCAGCGGAATGCCGAGCTCGCTGGCGACGTCGAGCACGCGCCCGACCGCACGCACCCATTCGTGCGGATTCTCGCCCCGGGAGCAGGCATAGCCCGGGAGCTTGCTCACGTCGACGCGAACGCCGTGACGCTCGGCGAAGGCCGCGAGATCACGGCTGGCAACCTGCTCACGCAGGCGTCTCGCGGCGGTGTCGAAGTCACGGCCCGCGTAGCCCAGGCGGTGGCTCGCACTCGTGTAGTCGAGTTCGACCCCGAGCACGGCGGCGAGGTCGATGAGCCGAGCCGCGCAGGCGATGCGGTCTCGCGCTGCTTCCTCCCCGATGACGCCTCGCAGCGCCCCGACCGTGTCACGACTGATGCGCACGCCGCGCTCGTCTGCGAAGTCCATCAAGCTCTGATTCGCAGCGACAACCTGCGCACGTGAGCTCATCACGCGGCACCGGTCGAAACGAGCGGGGCCGCGACGGGGACATAGGTGTTGGACTCCGTGAGCGAGATCGCGTCGCGGTCGAGAAGATCGGCGCAAACGCTGCTGACGCTTTCGTAGCTCGCACGGAGCGCAAGCGTCAGACGATGCTCGTTGTGCACCGCCGGCTCCGTAGCGATCATCGCCATCACCTCTGCCGACAGGTCTCGCTCGGCCTTCGGACGCCATGTCCGCTCAGGCCCCTCGCCTTCGAACGAGACCGCGTGCTGGCGAGCGAGGATGCGCCCCCAATCGATGATCTCCTGATAGCCGAGCCCTGTCACCTCGCGAAGCCGCGCCGTCGTGACCGGGGCGTGCTCGCAGATCAGCGCCAGCAGATCCTCCGCACCAGTGCACGACGCAACCGCTGCCGGCGCGGGCGTGAGCGCGGGCGATCGCGATTCAGACGCCGCCAGCAATTCGGGCGGTCTGCGGGCGTTCGGTGCTCGATAGCGCCGATGCGGGCGCTCGCCCTCGACATCGATCGTGCCCTTGCCGGTCAGTCGCTTGAGGTGCCCGTCGAGGGAGTTCAGGTCACCACCCAAGGCTCGATTGATCTCGGCTCGCCCTACAGGCCCATGCTTCGCGATGAACCGTGCGATGTCGACTCCGCTGGGATTGGGTCGCGAGCGGGACGTCGCTCTGCCCGGTCTGGCTTGCCGCTCTCCGCGAGCTCTCCGTTGGCGCTCAGGATGTCCAGACGCATCATCGACATCGAGCTTGCGCGCGAGCCGCTCGATCTTGCCGAGGATCGCTAGGCGCCTGCGCTGCCGCTCGCGCTCGGAGTGGACTGCGCTGAGCAATGTGTCCATCTGACTGACGCTCCGATCGTCCGTGAAACAGCTCATTGGGATCCCTAACCGAGACGCCACTCAGAAGCAACGCACCCATGCGGCCGTGAGCGCCCGCTCATAGCCAACGTGCAGGGATCTATTGCGCCCCGCGTTCATCTAGTTGGCGCGACGCTGCTTGGACGAGTGTTCGGGTGGACAAGACCGGAGCGGTGGAACCCGGCGGATTGAGCTTCGCCATCGAGGTGCCGAGAAGAGGAGTTCGGACGCGGGGTTGCCGCGGGTCCCATCGCCAGAATTCGCTCTGTGAACCTCGCCCTGCTTGATCAGCTCCCGGCCGACGCGGCGACGAAGCGGGCGCACAGCGTGCGCAAGCCGCTCGAACGCGTTCGGTGCGCGATGGGAGCGCTGTCGGATCTGTCACAGCATGTGCCGGTGACGGAGGCCGGATGGCAAGCGTCCTTGCGAGATGCCGATCTGAGCGGCGCGTGGAGCGAGATCGATTCCGCCGGTCAGGATCTGCTCACAGCAGCGCGCGATGGCGGAAGTGTGGTCAGGCGAGGGCTGCCCCGTGCCGCGTGGCGTCTCGCTCAGTCCTTCGCGGTCTTCTCGGAGCGGGCTGAGGCGCTTGGATGGTTCGGACCAGCCGACTCGACCGCTGCCCGAGCGGCCAGGCACGCGATCGATGCGGTCGGTGCCTTCGTCGTCGAGTTGCTGGTCGGCATCGGCGAACCCGACCGGCGCCCAGCTCTCGAGTCGGCTCTGGCGGATGCGTTGCAGGCGCTGGACAGGTTGCGCGAGCTCGCAGACAAACCCGCGCCCACGTTCGATCCTGTCGCTGCCGTCGAGGCAGCGTTCGGGCCAGCCGAGCGCACGCTCACGGCCGCACGCGGCCGCCTGAGCACCAGCCGTCTTCTCGCTGCGCACTACCGCACACGGCTGGACGAGTTGCGAGCGCGCGCTTCCGAGCTTACGTCGCACCTGGGGGTCGAGGCGCAGCCTTATTGGGCGTCGGTCTGGGCAGCAGAGCAACTCGTGTCTGCTCCCCGGCCCATGCTCGCGCAGCTGACCGCCGCTCGTCTCGTAGAGGTGATTCGAGCGGCCGAGTCAGCAGACCCGGTTCGCGCGACGGCACCGTTGCGAACCATCGGTTCACGGATCAACCGCTTCGAGGAGAGTGACCGACGCGCAGGAGAGGCGCTCCACGGACTCGCGCGGACTCGGTCCGCGCGCGACGCCGCACGCTATACGTTGAGTGCGTACGAGGCTGTCGCCGAGGGTCAGCTGCGGTGGTGGGGTTGGGCGCTCGCGCGGCTCCTCGGGCACGCAGAGAGCGAGCGGGCACCTGAGCTGGGCACGGTGCGTCAGACGCTCGCGGGTTCGGACTATCCGCTTGCCGCAGATATTGCCGCAGTGCTTGAACCGCGATGGCGCAACCTGCTCGACCATCACGACTTCGAGTTCGACCACGCCGCGGGCGTCATCGTCGACGACACCTCGGAAGTCGAGCCGTCGGTCGTCGAGGACGCGCTGGTACGGGCTCGCAGCCTCGTTGCCGGGTTGCGCGCCGGTCGCGTGATGACGCTGGCGACGCTTCCCCAGCTCAAGCAAAGGCTCGTCGGCGACGACGAGATCGGGATCTACGCGGCAGGACGAGAGCAGCTGATCGAGTGGCGCCTGGGAGCGAGCGGACTCTGGGTCGACGATCTGATCCGTGACCGCCGGACCCTCCGGGTCGAGCTCGACGAGCTGCCCTTCGATGCGATCAACCCATGCCTTCAAGTGCTCTCCGTCCTTCCGAAGTTCGACGAGGAGATCGAGCGGCTTCAGATCGTGGTAGCCGGGATCTCGCGCCCTGTCATCGATGTCCCTCGCCCGGTGCTCGACGCCACCTTCGTGCTCTACCAACGGGCCCTCTCAAGCTTCCAAGCCATGCCACCGGCGACGTTCATGCCAACGCTCGCGTGGGCGCGTCTTGAGGTCGAGCCGCCTGAGCAGAGTGCCGCCGCGGCGGCTTGGCTTCTGGCCAACGAGACGGTGAATCTGCTTGCGGAGACCCTGACCGAGGCGGCAAGAGGAAGCCGCTCGGCGCGTCTCGAGCTGTGGCTGCACCTCGACTTGCTGGCTTCCTCTGCCGTCACGACCTTTGCTGTGCTTCCGGACGGGAGCGCTCGCGCCCAGGACCCGTTGCTTGACGTCCTCCGTGACGCGGTTCACCTCGCGCACCGGCTCGCCGACGGTGACAGCACGGTCGCCGCGCAACTCGCGCTCATCCTCCAGCTCCTCGGGGAGGAGCTGGAGCGCACCAGCGCCGTTGCGGTTCTGCCTACGCTTGACCCGCGGCCGTTGGGCGAGAGCTGACTGAGGAGCGGACCGATCTACGTCGCAGGCATCCAGTGGGAGTGCACGGACGGCGAGATGCCGCTCGTCTACGCGGAGGACGTGCTCCCGCTCGGTCGGATGACGATCCTCTTCGGCGCCAACGACAGCGGCAAGAGCACGACATTGCGTGTCGTCGCGCAGCGCCTCGACGAGCTTATGCGCGGCTCGCGCGCCCGGGGAGATTGCACGGCGATCATGAGCTTCCGTCATGATCGCGTAGCCCTTGAGGTGCTGCTCGGCGAGCTGATGCAGCAGGAGCGCTCGCCGACGGAGTCGATTTGGACGCTTGACACCCTCGCCGACCGGCCGCGTCTGTTCGGCGTGGACGACCCGGCAGTTGCCGCGCAGCTCGCTGAAGCGCCAGCGTTTGCGCTGAGCCTTCCGTCCGCCGACGATGATCAGCCGGCCCGCGCTGAGCGGTGGGCGGTGACGCTGGTCCGGTCTCCCGCGCATGCGGCGGAGATGGGCCAGGAGCTTTTGGCGGCGCTCGAGCGTCGACGTCGGCCCTACCAGGTGCCACTGCCGCCAGACGGGGTCGACCTGGCCAGATTCGGCCCGCCACTTCGTCCTCATCACGAAGAGCCGATCGGCGAGACCGCGCTTCCACTCGTGCCGCAACCGTTGTCGTTGCCGGAGGGCATCGGCGTCGCGCTCGACGCGCTGGATGCCGCAGTCGATCGAGCCCGCCGAGCGTTTTGGTCGTGGGCGGAGACGGCCGAGCTGCCTGTACGCCTCGATCCGATCGAGGCGGCGCTCGCGAAGTCCTGCAACGACAGCGGCGCGTGGGTCGGGCCGGACGGAGAGCCCGATCTCTTCCTGCTGCAGCTCACCGGGGATCTTGAGGTGGAGTCCTGGAGCTCCATGCCACCGTTCGTCAACGCGCGGTACCGGCTCGACTTCGACGCGTCCTCCCTGCCGCAGGGCCCATGGGCGACTCGACTCAACGCCCGCGTCTGCTCACGGCGCCTGCTGCGGGGTCACCGGACCTTCGCGGAGAAGTTCCCGGCCGATCAGATCGCGTCTGGCTTTCGGCTGTGGACCGAGCTGGCCATCTGGGATCTGGTTGCCAAGGTCGATGCAGCGGCGGCGTCGCTGTGGGTCGCGTCGTGCGACGAGCTCGTCGCGCAGATGAAGCACGGGAACGCTCCCGCGCGACGGCTCGGGTCATTGCGCGAGCGTTGGCTCGACCCTCGGCGGGAGGGCGAGCATGTCTCGTGGCTCCCTGCTCCAGAGGAGCGGGCATGGCAGTTGCATGTCCTTGCCAGTGCGTTGCGCACGCCGGGCACTGAAGTTGCGCTGGACGCGTGCGCACGCGCCGTCCGGCCCCGCATCGTGCTGATCGACGAGCCAGAGCGACACCTCAATGCCGCGGTCGCGGCAGATGCCGCGCACTGGCTTCAACAACGCGTGCAGGACACACACCTGCAAGTCGTGCTCGCCACGCATTCACCAGCCTTCCTCGAGTGTCGCGGCGAGGACGTACGTCACATCCACGTCGATCGCGGTTCTGAGGGAATCGTGTACACGTCGTTCTCCCCAACGGACCAGGGCGCCGTCGCAACAATCGCGCGCACCATGAAGCTCAGCCATGGCGAGCTGTTCGGCCTCACGAACGCGATCGTCTGGGTGGAGGGCCCGATGGACCGCGCGGTGCTCGATGTGCTCTGCGGAGACGAGTTGCGGGCGACTGGCGCCCACATCGCGATGTTCGGCGGTCTCGGCAACATTCGGACGGTTCTCGACAACCCGCTCTCGCGTCTGCCGAACCTGCGCTTCGTGCTCATGGTCGACGCGCTCGACACCGAACAGCTCGCTGCGCTGCGAACGAACCCGGAACAGGTGCCCGCCAAGGCATCACAAGAGCTGAGACGGACAGCCGACCTGCTGCGACGAGCGCGCGCCGAAGACCGTCAGCTCGAGGTCGTCTCGCACGGCGCCGCTGACGTATTCCTCGCACTCTCGGACGCAGCGCGTGAGCAGACCGCTCGCCGTCCCTGGCCTGGCAAGGACGCAGTCCTCCGACGCGCGGCAGAGCGGAGCATCCGCGCGAGTCGCCTCAAGGGATTCGTCGCTGAGGAATACGGCTTGCTCGTCGATGAGGCACGCTGCCGCTATGCCGCAGAGCTGACACGGCAAGCCGGCAATCCACCTTGGGTGGCGGATCTGCTTCACGCAGTGGCGTCGAGCGAAGCGGACGGTCGTCCGTTGAGACCGGACTCTTAACAGCGCAATGCCACGGCGGACAAACGCGCCGTCGCGATGGCATCTCGCGACCTACGATCGCGAGATGCCATTTCGTCGGTCTGGAGCGCTGCTGGTCCGCACGTACCGCGACCGGCCCTTTCTACGAGGCGAAGTGGCGCGACTCCGAAGGCCGGCAGGTCAAGCGGCGCCTGGGATCAGCGTGGGTCGAGCGCGCGGTCGAGCGCGGCTGGCGTCCACGACCGGGAACGCCTCCGGACCGGTTCATCGACGAGCATCGCGCTCGTGTGGCGATGGACGCGGCGATCACAGAGCATGAGGAGGAGCTGCAGGTCCTGCGCGGCGGGACCAGCGCTCTCTTCGAGACCGCTGCGACGGATTGGCTGTGGAGGATGGAGCACGTCAACGGGAGCAAGCCGTCTACGCTCGACGTCTACCGCTACTTCCTCACCCCACCTGGCACGCCAGCACGGGAGTGGACTTCCCCCGCTTTGATGGACACCTCGGGGCTTGCGTTCGCAAGTCGCGAAAGGATGGTGTTCATCGATGCCGAGAACGAGGCCTGCATACCCGGAGGAGTTCCGTCGCGAGGCGGTTCAGATGGTCCGTTCGGGC
>JAFDWH010000013.1 GCA_018268595.1 Actinomycetota bacterium
CCGAGGCGGCGGGCGGCGGCGCCGCGGCGGCGGGCGCCGGCTTGTGCACGACGACGACCCGTCGCACGACGCGGTGGACGACGACGACCCGCTGCGGGCGCGGCGGCGGCGCCGCCCTCGTGCCGGCGCCGAGCGCGGGGTCGCCGCCGCCGCGCATCTGCCACGCGAGCAGCGCCAGCAGCGTGAGGAACAGCCCGAGCGCGCTCGCCAGCACGGCGGCCGGGTGCGGCCGGCGCGAACGCGGCCGGAAGCGGCCGGAACCATGGTCGGCGGCGAGCGAGCGCCCGCCGGCGCCGCCGCGCCGCACCGCGAGCGAGCGCGCCGCGCGCGCCTGGGCGTCAGTCGTCCTGCTCATGTCCCCGCCGCTCGCGGCCGTCGTGCTCGGCTCCGTCGCCGCCGCGACGCGCGCCCGGCGCGCCGCTCGCGCGCGTGCGCAGCGGTCGCGAGACGGGCGTCTCGCGCACGACCGGCGCGGGCGCCGCCGCGACCGGCGCAGGCACGCTCGGCGCCGCCGGCGACGCCGCGACTGCGGGGCGCGGACGCGCCGGCGGCAGGTCGTGCAGGACGCGCGTGATCGTGTGCACCTCGACCGCGCGCAGCGTGCGCGTGCGCGGTGGCACGGTCGCCGCGGCGGTCGCCGCGCCGTCGCTCCCCGGCTGCGAGGAGAGCGCGGCGGCCGCCAGGCCGCCGAGGCCGGCGAGCACCGCCGCGGTGGGGATCGCGCTGCGGGGACGCATCGCCGGCAGGGTGGCGAAGGCGCCTTCAAGTCACCGTCAACGACCGGTCAAGAGCTGGCAAAACCGCAACCGGCACCGGGGAAACCCCCGTCGCGACCGGGTGCGCGAGCGGTAGCCTCCGCTGCATGACGGACGCCGCCGCCCCCCGCATCCTGTTCGTGGAGGACGAGCCGTCGATCGCCGAGCCGTTCACGCGCGCGCTGACGCGCGCCGGCTTCGACACGACCACCGTCGGGACCGCCTCCGGCGCGCTCGAGACGGCCGACCGCATCGCCCCCGACCTCGTGCTGCTCGACCTCACGCTGCCGGACGGCGACGGGCGCGAGGTGTGTCGCGAGCTGCGCCGCCGCGGCGACGTGCCGATCGTGATGCTGACCGCGCGCGGCACCGAGACCGACCGGATCGTGGGGCTGGAGCTGGGCGCCGACGACTACGTCGTCAAGCCGTTCAGCGGCGCCGAGGTGATCGCGCGCATCAGAGCGGTCCTGCGGCGAACCGGCGGCGGCAGCGGCGGCGCGTCGCCCGGCAACGGTCAGCCCGAAGTGCTGCAGGCCGGGCCGCTCGAGCTCGACGCGGCCGCGCGCCGCGCCTGGCTCGACGGCGAGGAGCTGCAGCTCTCGCGCAAGGAGATGGACCTGCTCGTGCGGCTGATGCGCGACGCCGGCCGCGTCGTCTCGCGCGAGGACCTGATGGCGGACGTGTGGGACGTCAACTGGTTCGGCTCGACGAAGACGCTCGACGTGCACGTCGGCTGGCTGCGCCGCAAGCTCGGCGACGACCCCGCCAGACCGCGCTTCATCCACACCGTGCGCGGCGTCGGCTTCCGCTTCGCCTCCGACGAGGAGCTGTCCTCATAGGTCTGCGGTCCCGCCTGCTGGCGGCGCTCGCGTACGTGCTGCTGCTCGCGGTGGTCGCGCTGGAGGTGCCGCTGATCTTCAGCCTCAACGACCGCGTGCAGGCGGAGGTGCGCACGCAGGCGCGCGGACAGACCGACGTCGTCGCCGCCTCGGTCGCCGATCTCGTCGCGCCGCCGCGCGAGCGCGCGCTGCGCCAGCTCGTCGCGTCCGCGGCCAGCTCGGTGCGCGGTCGCGTGATCGTGCTCGACCTGCACGGCCGGCTGCTGGCCGACTCGGCCGGCGGCCCGCTCGGAACCAGCTACGCCGACCGTCCGGAGGTGCGCGCGGCGCTGCGCGGGCGCTCCTTCCAGAGCCAGCGCGGCAGTCAGACGCTCGGCCAGAACATCCTCGCGACGGCGGCGCCGGTGCTGCGCGGCACGCGCGGGACGGTCGTCGGCGCGGTGCGGATCACGCAGAGCGTCGCGGCGGTGCGGCGCGCGGTGCGGCGCTCGACCGCCGGGCTGCTGCTCGTCGGCGCGATCGTGCTGGCGCTCGGCCTGCTCGCCGGCAGCTTCATCGCGGGCCAGTTCGTGCGGCCGATCCGCCACATGCGCGCGGCGGCGGCGCGCGTCGCCGCGGGCGACCTCGACACCCGCGTCGCGCTGGAGGGCTCGACCGAGGAGCGCTCGCTCGCACGCTCGTTCAACGACATGACCGATCGCATCCGCGACATGCTCACCCGCCAGCAGGCGTTCGTCGCGGACGCCTCGCACCAGCTGCGCACGCCGCTGGCGGGCCTGCGCCTGCGGCTCGAGGAGGCGGAGGCGGCCGGCGTCTCGCCGGAGGCGGCGGCAGAGCTGGCGGCCGGCGAGCGCGAGGTCGACCGCATCGCGGAGCTGGTCGAGGAGCTGCTCGTGCTGTCGAGCGCCGGTGAGCCGGACGCGTCCGCCGAGCCGATCGACCTCGCCGGCGCCGCCGCGGCGGCGCACCATCGCTGGGAGCCGCTCGCGCGCGAGCAGGGCCGGCAGGTCGTGCTGCTCGAGCCGCGCGAGCCGGCGCTCGTCTCGGCGGCGCGCGCGGACGTCGACCGCGTGCTCGACGCACTCGTCGAGAACGCGCTGCGCTACGCGCCCGCCGGCTCGATCGTCTCGCTGCGCGCGAGCGGGGAGACCGTCGAGGTGCTCGACGGCGGGCCCGGGATCGCGGCCGACGAGGAGGAGGCGGTGTTCGAGCGCTTCCACCGCGGCGCGGCCGGACGGCGCACGCCGGGAGGGACCGGGCTGGGGCTCACGATCGCGCGCACGCTCGCGCGCCGCTGGGCGGGCGACGTGACGATCGCCAACCGCGCCGACGGCGCCGGCGCGCGGGCGCTGCTGCGGCTCCCCCGCTTGTCCGTCGCTTTGCCGGAGCGCCGTTAGCGTCGATGTCGATGCGCGCCCGCAGCCTGCTCGCCTGGATCGCCGTCGGCCTGCTCGGCCTCGCGCTGGCGGCCGGCGTGACGTACGCGGCCACACAGCTGTCGAGCCAGCGGATCGGGCTCTCCGCCGAGCCGCCCTCGGCCGGCGAGGAGCTGGCCCCCGCCGCGCACCGGCACGCGCGCACGCGCACGACGACCACGACGCCGTCGCAGCCGGCGCGCACCACCCGCGACGAGCGCCCGACCGGCTCCACGGAGGAGCACGGCGAAGCGGCCCGTCACGGGTCCGGCGACCTCGACGACTGACGCGGCCGCTACGCCGCCCACGGGTCGAACAGGTCGATCCCGGTGGCGTCGAAGTCACGGAGGTTGCGCGTCGCGAGCGTCGCGCCGTGGTGGCGGCAGATCGCGGCGATCTGATCGTCGGCGACGGTGGCCGGCCGCCCGTCGCGCTCGCGCGCGGCGACGAGCTGCGCGTAGTGCACGGCGGCGGAGCCGTCGAACGGCAGGATGCGGCCGCCGAAGTCCTCCACGAGCAGCGCGTCGACGGCGGTGGTGAGCTTGCGCCTGCGCGCGCCGTTCGGCATCCGCGCCACGCCGTGCAGCAGCTCCGCGGCCGTCACGGCGGTGATCGCCAGCATGCGCGGGTCCTCGCCGTCGGCCCACTCGAGGACCGCCCGGTCCGGTCGTCTCCGCATCAGCTCGAAGACGACGTTCGTGTCCAGGACGATCATGCGCCGAGGTCGGCGGCGCGCGGCAGCTCGCTGCGCGCCGGCAGCTCGAGCCGGTCGGCGCCGAGCCCGGCGAAGCGGTCGTGGATGCGGCTTCCGAGCCGCGCCGGCGGTGCGCCGAGCAGCGCGTCGCGCAGGATCGCCCGCGCCTCCGCCTCCATCGAGCGGCCGTTCTCCGCGGCGCGCAGCCGCAGCTGCGCCTTGACCGTGTCGTCGAGGTTGCGGACCGTGAGCGTTGAGAGTGCATGCATTGCTGTCATAGATCGCAATGCTAGCACCGAGGGTCATGCCGGCTCGCGCAGGAGCCGCTCGGCGAGGTACGGGGCGAGGCGCTGCGCGTGGATCTTCGCGGGCGGCCACCACAGCGGCTCGTCGGCGACCTGCTCGTCTTCGTGCTCCTCGCCGTTACGCGCGACGTGCGCGCGCAGGAAGCGCGACGGGCCGCCGGTCAGCAGCACCGTGCGCAGCACGGGGTCGAACGGCGACGGGCGCGGACCGCCGAGCAGCCGGTGCACGACGTCCTGCGCGACGACGTCCGCGAGCTGCGCGGCGAGCCCGCCCTGCTTGAGCGGCTGGGCCGTCGCGTCGCCGGCGGCGTGGACGCCTTCCTCCCCCGCGACGCGGCCGAAGCCGTCGACCGGCACGAAGCCGTCGGCGTCGGCCGGCAGGCCGGCGATCGCCGGACCGCGCAAGCGCGGCAGCGCGATCAGCGCGTCGACCTCCGCCGCGCCCTCCAGCTCGATCCACAGCAGGCCATCCTCGTAGATCTCGACCATGCTGGCCGTGCGCAACGCCACGCCGTGCTCGCCCAGCAGCTCGCGCGCGGTGGCCGAGACCTCGGGACCGAACGCCTCCAGCGGCGCCTGCTCGGGCGTCACGAGCAGCAGCTCCGGCGCGCGCCCCTGCGGGTCGCGCTCGGTGCCGAGCCGCAGCGCCAGCTCGTACAGCGGCAGCGTCCAGGCGACGCCGTCGGGGACCGCGAACGCGACGCGACGCAGCGTCCCCGCGCGCACGCCGCGGACGACCTCGGCGATCGCGCCGGCGTCCTGCGGCGCGCCGAACGTGAGCGCGCCGGCGACCGCCCGCTCAGGGCGCGCGCCGACCGCCACGACGAGGTCGCCGTAGAAGATCCGCTCGCCCGCACGCGTCACCGCCATGCCCGCGTCGACGTCGACCGCCGCCAGCGCGCCGGACAGCAGCGTCGCGCCCTGCTCGGCGACGACGTCGGCGAGCGGCAGCGACGGGGTCGGGGTCCCGCCGGAGGCGTCGGTGGCGAACGGCTCCAGCACGCTCAGCGGGCGGTAGACGAACTCGCGCGCGGGCGCGAGCACGCACAGCTCGAGTCGCTCGGCGGCCAGCTCGCGCAGCGCCAGCAGCGTCTCGAGCGCCGCGACGCCGCCGCCTGCGATCAGGACGCGCGGACGGCGGGCGCCGACGTCGGCTCCGGCACCGGCAACGTGATCTCGCATGGGATCGCCCCCTCCAACCAGCGTTCGTCGGGTTCCATCGTCGGCAGGCGCGCGCCGAAGCGCTCCGTCAGGAACGGCGCCAGGTGGCGACCGGCCACCTTCAGCGGCGGCCACCACAGCGGCACGTCGGCGGTGCGCGACCCGCTCCCGCCGGCCACGTCGGCCTCGAGGTACTGCGGCTGCTCGCTCGTCACGAGCATCCCGCGCAGCACCGGGCGGAACGGCGCGGGCGTCAGCGGCGCGCCCGCGCGCGCGGCGATCGCCTCGGCGATCGCGTCCGCCTGCTGCGTCGCGAGGCCGCCCTGCTTGATCGGGTAGTCGGTCGCGTCGCCGGCCGCGTACAGGTCGGCCACGCCGCGCACGGCGCCGTGCGCGTCGACCGGGACGAACCCGTCGGCGTCGCGCGGGACGCCCACGATCGCGGGGCCGCGCAGCAGCGGAAGGGTCACGACGCGGTCGGCGCGCACGACGCGGCTGCCCGGCTCCAGCAGCGCCTCGCCGGGGCGCGCGCGGACGAGCCGCGCGGCCGGCAGGAAGGCGATCCCGAGCCGCTCGAGGTACTCCAGCAGGCGCCCGCTCGCGCGACCGCCGAACAGCTCGAGCGGCGCGCGCTCCGTCGTCGCGAGCGACACGCGCGCACGACCCTGGAGCCGCCGTGCCGTCATCACCGCCAGCTCGTAGAGCGGCAGCGGCCAGCGCACGCCGGCGGGGACCGCGAACAGCAGGCGCTCGACGCGGCCGACCTCGGCCCCGGCGAGCAGCCGCGCGAACTCCTCGCGCGAGCGCGGGTCGCCGAAGACGAGCGCGCCCGCCAGCGGGCGCACCGGCCGCGCGCCGACGGCCAGCACGAGCGCCTCGTAGCGCAGCACGGCGCCCTCGGCGGTGCGGACCCAGTGGCCGAGCGCGTCGACGTCCGCGACCGCGTCGAGCCGGTGACGCACCCCGAGCGGAGCGAGCGCGTCCGCCAGCGCGAGTCGCGGCGGCGCGAGCCCGAACGGCTCGACGACGTCGAGCGGCGGATAGCGCAGCTCGCGGTGGGGCGCGATCAGCTCGACCTCGACGCGCATGCCGGCGTTGGCGCGCAGCGCCAGCACCGTCTCCAGCGCGGCGACGCCGCCGCCGACCACGAGCACGCGCGGCGGCGCGGACTCCGGTCCGTCGAGCCGGCGCAGGCGGTCGGGCATCGCTACCGCCGATCGTGCCCGAGCAGCTCGACGCCGCCGGGATCGCCGTCGTGGTGCACGACCGCCGTGGGCTGACCGGGACTCGGCACCGCGCGCAGGTGCCGGCGCGCCGTCGCGCGGCCGCTCTCGTCGCGGTCCGCGAGGTACGGCGCGAGGTAGCGCGCCGCGACCTTGTGCGGCGGCCACCACGGGCAGTGGCGCGAGGCGCTCGAGACGACGCTCTCCCCGCCCGTGATCGTGGCGCGCAGGTACAGCGGGCCGTCGCCGGTGAAGAGGACCGCGCGCAGCAGTGGTCGCGTCGAGGGCGCCGCCAGGCTCGCGCCCGCGCCGCGTGCGATCAACGTGGCGACCGCGTCGGCCTGCTGGGCCGCGATCCCGCCCTGCTTGATCGCGAACGTCGTCGCGTCGCCGACCGCGTAGACGTCGGGCAGCCCGGGCACGCGGCCGTGCGCGTCGACGTGCACGAAGCCGTCGCCGTCGATCGGCACGCCGCCGAGCGACGGGCCGGTCAGGACCGGCAGCGCGACGACGCGGTCGGCCTCCAGCGTCCGCTCGCCGGGCGTCAGCGCGAGCGTGCGGCCGTCGTAGTCGTGCGCGTAGGAGTTGCCGACGAAGCGGATGCCGGTGCGCTCGAGCCGCTCGCCGACCGCGGCGCTGCCGGCGCCCTGGAAGATGCCGAGCGGCGCGTCCTCGGGCGTGACGAGCGTCAGCTCGGCGTCGCGCACGCCCGCCTCGCGCACGCGTGCGGCGCTCATCAGCGCCAGCTCGTAGAGCGGCAGCGGCCACGTGCGGCCGGGCGGGACGGCGAACGCGACGCGCTTCACGGCGCCGCGCTCCAGCTCCTGCACGATCCAGTGGAGGCTGTCCGGGTTGGCGTCGGCGAAGAACGTGTGCGCGCGCTCGAGGCCGACGCCGGCGCGCGCGCCGGGCGCCAGGATCAGCGCGTCGTAGGCGATCCGCTCGCCGCCCTCGGTGACGACCGTGCGCTCCTCGGCGTCGACCCCGGCGACCGCGTCGCGGTGGCGGCGCACGCCGACGTCCGCGCAGATCTCGGCGAGGTCGTAGTGGCGGGTGGCGCGCGCGCTGAACGGCTCCAGCACGGCGAAGGGGCGGTAGTGGAGCTGCTCGGCGGGGCTGACGAGCGTGAGCGTGAAGGCGTCGCCCGTGAGCGTGCGCAGCGCGAGCAGCGCCTCGACGCCGGCGATGCCGCCGCCGGCCACGACGACGTGGAGCGGCCGCATCTGGGAGCGCGAGGTCTGGGTCATGGGAGCCAGGCTATGACCGGGCACGGGGGGCGCCATCGGGAGTGTGCCCGCCCGTGCGCGTGGCCGACTACGGACGCGTGCGCGCGTCGGCGCGCGCATCCGTACAAACGACGGATCATGCGGCGTGCGGGCTGCGGTGGCGTCGCGTCGCCGTCGGCCGCTATCGTCGGCCGCCATGAGCGCAGCCGAGGAGCAGTCCGCCGTGCCCGCGCCCGAGCCGCTGACGAAGGTCGTGATCGCCGACGACCACGCCGTCGTCCGCACGGGCCTGAAGATGGTGCTCGACGCCGAGGAGGGCATCGAGGTCGTGGCCGAGGCCGGGGACGTCGAAGCGGCGCTGCGCGCCGTGCGGGCGTACCACCCACACGTGCTCGTGCTCGACCTCAACATGCCGGGCGAGCCGAGCCTGCAAGCGATCCCGCGCTTCGTCGAGCAGGCGCCGGAGACCGCGATCGTCGTGCTGACGATGCAGCAGGACCCGGCCTTCGCGCGCGAGGCGCTGCGCTCCGGCGCGCGCGGCTACGTGCTGAAGGAGGCCGCCGACGCCGAGCTCGTGCAGGCGGTGCGGATGGCGAGAGACGGCCGCACGTACCTCAACCCCGAGCTGGGCGCGCGGATGGCGGCCGAGCCGCCGCCGAGCGGGCCGCCCGACGACCTGACCGAGCGCGAGCTGGAGGTGCTGCGGCTGATCGCGCTCGGCCACACGAACAGCGAGATCGCCTCGCAGCTCTACCTCAGCGTCCGCACGGTCGAGTCGCACCGCGCGCACATCCAACAGAAGGTGCGCCGCTCCTCGCGCGCGGAGCTGGTGCGCTACGCGCTCGACCACGGGCTGATCGAGGCGTCGTAAGGCAGGTTCACGCGACGGCGCGACCGCCCGTCGCGCTCGCGCGCTGCAGTCTGGCGCGGACGGTCGTGCCCTCCCCGGGGCCGCTGTCGATCGCGAGCGTGCCGGCGACCAGGCCGACGCGCTCGCGCATGCCGGTGATGCCGAAGCCCTCGCGCGGGAGCGACGGGTCGAAGCCGGCGCCGTCGTCGCGCACCGCGACGTCGACATGGGCGTCGCTGGCGACGATCTCGATCGCGACGCGGCTCGCGCGCGCGTGCTTGACGACGTTCGTGAGCGCCTCCTGCACGAGCCGGTAGACGGCCGTCTCCAGGTCCGCCGAGAGTCGCTCGTCGTCCGCGCCGAGCGTCACCTCGGTCTCCACCTCGAGCCCCTCGACGGCGGAGACGCGGCTTGCGAGCGACTCGATCGCCGGCTGCAGGCCGAGCTCGTCGAGCGCCGCCGGGCGCAGCTCGGTGATCAGCATGCGCAGCTTCTCGATCTCGGTGCCGATCTGCTCGACCGCCGTGCGGACCGCCTGCTCGAGCGAGCCGGCGTCGCTGCGGCGCAGCGCCGAGCTGAGCAGCACCTGGAAGCCGGCGAGCCCCTGCAGCGTCTCGTCGTGCAGCTCGCGCGCCCAGCGGCGGCGCTCCTGCTCGGCCGAGGCCATCGACTCGCGCAGCCGCTCGTGCTCGACCGTCTGTGCGGTCGCGACGGCCGTCGCGGCGCTGGCCGCGAACGACTGCAGCAGCGCCTCCTGCTCGGCGTCGAACTCCTGCTCGGTGCCGATGCGGTCGAACGCGACGAGCACGCCGAGCCCTCTCGAGCGGAACTCGAGCGGCACGAGCAGCGCGGTGTGCGCGTCGTGCACGCCGAGCCGGTCGGACGAGATGCGCAGGCGGCTCGCGACGTCGCGGATCCGCTCCGCTCTCGCGCCGCGCAGGATGTCCCCCGAGGTCGAGCCCTCGACCGGGACGCGGCGCCCGACGACGTCCGGCTCGGCCTCGCCGGCGCAGGCGGCCACCTCCAGCTCGTCGCCCTCGCGCAGCAGGATCACCATCGCGCGCGCGTCGACGAGCGCGCGGCCGCGCTTGACGATCAGCTCGAGCACGCGCTCGAGCTGCGTCTCGGCGCCGACCGCGCGCGCGATCGCGGTCGTCGCCTCGAGCCCCTGCACGACCTGCTCGAGCTCGTCGCGGCGCTGCTCCAGGCGGCGGTAGAGGCTCGCGTTCTCGATCGCGACGGCCGCCCAGTCGGCGAGGATCACGGCCGTCTGCTCGTCGGCGGCGTCGAAGTCGCCGCCCTCCTTGTCGGTCAGGTAGAGGTTGCCCCAGGCGTTGTCGCGGATCTGGATCGGGACGCCGAGGAAGCTGTGCATCGGCGGGTGGTTGGCGGGGAAGCCGTACGAGCGCGGATGCGTGCGCAGGTCGTGCAGGCGCAGCGGCCGCGGCTCTCTGATCAGCAGGCCGAGGATCCCGCGGCCGTGCGGCAGGTCGCCGATCGCGCGGTGCGTCTGCGCGTCGATCCCGCGCGTGACGAAGCGGGCGAGCGACTCGCGCGACTCGTCGAGCACGCCGAGCGCGGCGTAGCGCGCGCCGGTCAGCTCGCGGGCCACGTCGAGCACCTGCGCGAGCAGCGTCTCCAGGTCGCGCTGGGAGACGAGCGAGCGGCCGACCTCGATCAGCCGGCTCAGCCGCTGCTCGTCGAGTCGCTCGTTCGCGGTCGCGATGTCCGTGCCCACGTGTGTGGTCCCACCCCGGCGGCACAGGCTATGCCGCCGTACGTGGCTCATTAGTAGCACAGCTTCGCGGCAAACCCCCTACGTAGTTCCCACGGAGACGACGAGGCGGCCGCCCTCGCTCACGGCCGGCTCGGGTAGACGCCCGCGAGCGCGATGATGAAGGTGATCGGCAGCAGCGCGGCCCGCGCGGGCGGCGCCGGCTCGGCGCGCAGGTCGGGCAGCGCAAAGGTGTCGACGCCGTCGCCGCCGTATGTCGTGCCGATCAGGCTGTAGAGCGGAGCGTGCTCGGCGATCGGCAGCAGCTGCCCGTGGCAGTGCGCCCAGCCGCGCGGGGCGAAGTCCCCTCCGAACATGCGTATCTCTCCCAGGAAGGGCTCTGCCATGCCTCTGCGCTCCCGCTCGCTCCCAGACCTGCTACCGCAAATTCTGCCAAATGGTGCACAGAAGTTTGCGCAATAGAGCGGACGTATGCCGCCTCCGGCGTCAGCGTGGCGACAGCACGACGAGCGGGATCGTGCGCCCGGCGCGCGCCTGGTAGCCGGCGAAACCGCGATACGTCGCGACGCACTTCGGCCACAGCCGCGCGCGCTCCTCGTCGTCCGCGACATGCGCGCGCACGTCGAGCATGCGCGACCCGACCTGGATCGTCGCGTCCGGATTCGCCTTCAGGTTGTGGAACCAGGCCGGGTGTCTCGGATAGCCGCCCTTCGACGCGACCAGCACGTAGTCGTCGCCGTCGCGCGTGTAGACGAGCGGGCTCGTGCGTCTCACGCCGCTGCGCGCGCCGACGTGGTCGAGCAGCAGCATCGGCGGCAGCCCGGGCGGCGTGTGCCCGAGCCGGCCGCCGCTGCGGCGGTAGAGCGCGACGTGCGCCCCCATCAGCCGCGTCAGCAGCGGCCACGAGCGGTCGACGAGCGCGTTCGGCATGCGAACGCCACTCTACGTGCCGGTCGATCGCCGGGCGCCGCTTCGCGCGCTTACCTCTGCCCGAGCTTTCTGGCGTACGCTTCGAGCCGTCTCGTGTCCGCCGGCGACCACTTCGGGAATTCGCTGCGCAGCGTGATCTGCCTGTGCCAGTAGTCGTCGCCTTCCGTGCGGCGCGCGACCGTGCTGACGTAGGCGACGAGTTCTTCGAATTCGCGACTGGCGAGGACCCCGCCCCACGCCGGCATGCCCGGTTCGCCCTGTTCGATCGTGTAGCGCGCGTGCTGCTCGTCGACGCCGGTCGAGTGGTCGAGGTTGAAGCGCCTGCCCGTCGCGCCCGCGTCGGCGAGCGTGTGACAGCCGGCGCACATTTCGCGGAAGCGCGCGCGGGCGTAGGTCCAGCGGTCCAGCGGCTCGTGTCTGACCTGCACGACCCTCCTCGGCGCTGTGGCCGTCCTGTCGCCGCCGCTCGCGCCGCCGCAGCCGGTCGCCAACGCGACCGCGCCGAGTGCCGCCAGCAGACATGCGAGCGTCAGCAGCGCGCCGCGCCGCAGTCGCCGGCCAACGATCCACCTCGCCATCCGTCCCCCTCGCTTCCGATCGATCCCCCGTCGTCGGGCTGGAGCGGCGCGGAAGGCGTCGGCCGTCGCGCAGCTCGACGCTCAGGATCTCAGCTTTTCCCGGGCGCTGCAGCGTCAACCGTCGCGGGCGGGCTCGTCGCCCGCCGGCTCGGCCGGCCGCGGCACGAGCAGCAGCGAGCACGGCGCCTCGCGCACCAGCTCCTCGCCGGTGCTGCCGACGACGAGCCGCGAGAACGGGCCCCAACGGCGCGAGCCGACCACGAGCAGGTCGGCGCCGGCGGCGACGGCCGTCAGCTCCTCCGCCGGGTCGCCGATGCGCAGCTCGCACGCAAGTCCGGGAACGCGTTCGCGCAGCTCGCCGAGCAACCGCTCGGCGTCCGTTCTGTGCACGCCGACGAGCTCGTCCCACTGCACCAGCTCGACGGCCATCCCGGCAGGGGCGACGGTCGTCGGCAGCCGGTCGTCGACGACCGCGACGGCCGTCAGGCGCGCGCCGCTCGCCTGCGCGAGTGCGTGCGCCTGCGCGAGCGCCGTCTCCGCCTCGAGCGAGCGGTCGACGCCGACGACGACGTGCCGCAGCGCGAACGGCTCCGCGGCCGCGGCCACGCCATGGGCGGCGAGCGCGACGGCGCACTCGGCGCCGTGCACGACCTGGCGGCCGGTGCGGCCCGCGCCCGCGCGGGCGTCGGCGACGCGGCGCGACGAGCCGAGCACGAGCAGGTCGGGGCGCTCGTGCGCGATCACGTGGCAGAGCGCGCGGCCGGGCGAGAGGTCGGCCTTCACGTGCGTGCGCGCCGACGGCGCGAGCGCTTCGCGCACGTCGAGCAGCAGACGCTCGACGTCCTTGCGGAGGTGCACGTCGCGCCGCAGCCCCGGGGGGAACGGCAGCAGCGGGTCCGTGTAGGCGCCGACGAGCAGCACGTCGGGGTCGTCGGCCGTCGCGAGCGCCCGCGCCAGCACGACGGCGTCGCGCGCGCTCGGGGTGCCGTCGACTCCCACCAGGACCTTGCGCAGCATCCGCTTCTCCTTCGATCGCCGCGGCACGCCCTCCGCGGACGCGCTTCCGCCGCGGAATCTACGTGCCCGCGCGGCGCCGCGGTGCCCCCCTCGGCCCCTCGCGTCGTCGTCGGCGGCGCCGTCACGCCCACCGACGCCGCCGCGCACGGCTTGCGGCCCCGGCGGCCGAGGGGGGACGGCTGCGCCGGGGCGCGCAAGCGGCGTTCGCCGCCGGCCCCGCAGTGGTGCCGGCAAGCGCACGTGCAGGCGATGCGCCGTACAGCGTCTCATGCGCGTCCGACCGCGATCTAGTCTTACAGTGAATGTTCAACCGGTTGAACAACGCTCCGGGCGCCGTTAGGCTGGCCGCAGACGGCGACGTTGCGGGGAGAGACGTGGGAGCTGGCGCGAAGCACGCGGTGCCGGGTCTGCTGCAGGCGCGCGAGGTCGCCGCCGCGTGACGCTGCTCGCGCTCGAGCACGTCTCGAAGACCTACCGGCGCGGCGGACGCGAGCTGCACGCGCTGCGCGACGTCTCGCTCGAGCTGGCCGCCGGCGAGCTCGTCGGCGTGTGGGGTCCGCGCTCCTCCGGCCGCACGACGCTGCTGCGCGTGGCCGCCGGCCTGGAGGCGCCCGACAGGGGGCGCGTGCTGCTCGACGGCGTCGAGCTGTCCGCACACGCGGAAGGCGCGCTGCGCCGCAGGGTCGCCTACTGCCACACCAGCTTCGCACCGGCGCACGGCGAGCTGGTCGTCGAGCACGTGGCGGTGCCGCTGCTGGCGGTCGGCGCGCGGCTCGACCGCGCCTGCACGCGCGCGCAGGCGATGCTCGACCGCGTCGGCGCCGGCGCGTGCGCCGAGCTGCGCCCGCACGAACTGGCGCAGGGCGAGCTGATGCGCGTGGTGCTCGCGCGCGCGCTGCTGCAGCGGCCGCAGCTGCTGCTGATCGACGAGCCGGCCAGCGGCGTCGACGTGCTGGAGCGCGAGGACCTGCTGACGACGCTGCGCGTGGTCGCCAAGGACGACCGCGTCGCCGTGCTGCTGACGGCCTCTGAGACGGCCGGCGTCGCCGGCGCCGACCGCGTGCTCGCGCTCAACGACGGCGCGCTCTACGGCGACGGCGTGCGGGCGACAGGTGACGTGCTGCCGCTGAAGCGCCCGCTTTGAGCTGGGCGACCCCAGTATTTAACCAAATCCATTGAATTCCCTAACTGTCACCAGTACGGTGACAGGGTACGGGGGAACACCAAAGGGGGAGGACACACGATGCGAGCCCGCATGCCGTGGGCGACGCTGCTCGCCGCGATCACGCTCGCCGCAGCCGTCGCCGGCGCCGACGCCACCAGCTTCGCAGTGGCGGAACGCCCGCTCTACACGACGATGAATCCAATCGTCTTCGAAGCCGCCGGGGCGCAGGTGAGATGCCCCATCACGCTGTCCGGCAGCTTCACCGAATCGACCTTCGCGAAGACCACCGGTCTGAGAGTCGGCTCGATCACGAGCGGAACGCTCGGAGAATGCAGCGGCGGCACCGCCACGCTCGTCAGAGAAGCCCTACCGTGGTCGGTGCAGTACACGAGCTTCGCCGGGACGCTACCGAACATAACGAGCACGGCCCTGAGGCTGATCGGGGCCACCCTGACGATAACGCCGACCGGCGGGCCGACGTGCACTGCCAGGACAGAAGCCGGCGAACCGCTGCCGAGCACCGCCACGCGCAACAACATAGGCGAAATCACCACGCTGAGAATGGACGAAACCGCGGGGATAAGGATGACGCCGTTCCTCTGTGAAATAACCAGAGGCCACGTGGGCGGGACCGGCACCGTCTCGCGCGAAGGGAGAACCGCCGGGGTGATCCTGCTCCTAAGGGCAGGCAGCACGACGTCGGGCACGGCGCTGGAGGGCAACACTGAAGGAGAACGCGAAGCGGAAAACCCGATCGCGAAGCTCGTGATACCGGCCGCGAGAACCGAAAGCACGCGCGCGGTCAGGAACCGCAGCTCGCTGCCGATCGTGATCTCGGGCATATCGCTCGCGGGCGAAAACTCGGAATCCTTCTCGCTCCCGAGCGCGAGGGAATCGCCGTGCAGGGTCGGCACGATCCTGCAGCCGAACTCCGAATCGTGCAACGTCGCCGTCTCCGTCACCGGTTCGCCGCGGCCGTTCAGATCGACCGTGAACGTCACCTACACGTGGGACAGGGGGACGGTCAGCTCGACGCAGTCGTTCTCTGTGGTCGCCGAATCGAGATGAGCTGAGCGCAGACGGGGCCGGCCCGCGTCCGGCTCCGTCTGCGGCGAACTACGGCCGCGACGGCGGCGCGCGGCGGATGGCGTGGCGCGGCGGCGGTCATACGGTGGCGCCATGTCCACGTTCGATCCGCCGACCCCCGCCGGCGAGCCGCCGGCCGGAGCGCCCGGCGACTACCCCGTCAGCTTTGCCGTCGGCTATCCCGACCGCAAGCTGAACCGCCTCACGACCGCGTTCCGCATCTTCACCGCAATCCCGATCGCGATCGTGCTCGGCGCGGTCGGCGGCGGGTCGTTCCACGTCGGCACCGCCGAGAACGGCGCGACCGTCGTCGCCGCCGGCGGCCTGCTGTTCGCGGGGCCGCTGCTGATGATCCTGTTCCGGCAGAAGTACCCGCTGTGGTGGCAGGACTGGAACCGCGAGCTGCTGCGCTTCATCAACCGCGTCGGCGTCTACCTCGCACTGCTCGACGACGCGTATCCGTCGACCGACGAGCAGCAGGCGGTGCGCCTCGAGCTGCCGCGCGTGGGCGTGCGGACCGAGGGCCAGCTCAACCGCTGGCTGCCGCTCGTCAAGTGGCTGCTCGCGATCCCCCACTACGTGGTGCTGTTCTTCCTCACGATCGGCGCCGTCGTCGCGGTGATCCTCGCGTGGTTCGCGATCCTCTTCACCGGCCGCTACCCGCGCGGGCTGTTCGACTACGTCGTCGGCGTGATCCGCTGGCACAACCGCGTGACGGCGTACGCGCTGATCCTCCTCACCGACCGCTACCCGCCGTTTCGGCTGGCGCCGTGACGCGGCGGGCGCCGGCGCCTTCAGCGGCGCCGGCGCCCGTCAGCCGCTGACTACGCGCCGGCGGGGCGGAAGCCGTGGAACTCCGGCGTGTGCTCCCACTGCTCGTCCGTCTCGCGCAGGACGAACAGGCCGGTCGTCCCGAGCCCGACGAGCAGCACGGCCGCAGCGACGATCAGCAGCGTCACGCTGGAGATCGCGTACGCGACCGGGATGCCGATCGCGCCGAGCCCGATCAGCGTCGCGACGATCGGGTTGGCGGCGCGCGAGGCGGCGAGGCCGACGGCCAGCACCGCCATGCCGAGCGCGAAGGCGAACGGCAGGATGATGAACGGGATCTCGATCCCGGCCGTGTTCTTGAGGTCGTGGATCACCGCCGCGGCGACGGGGATCGGCACGCCGAAGCGCATCATCTCCCACTGCACGAGGCTGAGGGCGACTGTGCCGGCCGAGACGACGACGCCGAGCAGCGCGAGCGCGCCGCCGACGGTGCCGGTGATCCACTGGCGCTCGCGCAGCATGTGCATGAGGCCGAGGACCGCGGGAACGGCGAGGACCAGCGCGGCGAGCGCGAACACCTGGCTCGTGTACCAGCTGTCGAGGTTGCCGCTGATGACGACGAGCTGGTTCAGCTCGCCGGACTTCAGGCTCGGCTGGACGACCGCCGAGATCAACAGGAGGAGCGGGGCGAGCAGCATCCCCACTCCGGCGATCCACCGGCGAGTGCGCTGTGCGGTGGTCATGGCAAGCACCTCCAAGAGGGATAGGGAGAGGGCGGACCTTGCCGCCACCGTACGGGCGCGCCGTGCCGGCGCCATCCGTGCCGGCGCGCACGCGGAGGCCGTAGTCCCCACGGTGCGCGACCGCACTCGCGGCGGATGACGGGCGCGCCGCGCGGGCGTACGTTTGAGCACATGGAGCCGCAACCGAGCACGTCGCACGCGGGCCTCGACCGCGTCCGCCGCTACCTGGAGGAGCACGGGGTCGCCTACGAGCTGACCGAGCATCCCGTCGCCTACACCGCGGCGGGCGAGGCGCGCGCGGCCGGCAGCGTCCCGGCCGACGCCGCCAAGACCGTGATGCTGCGCGCGGACGGCGCCTACCGGATGGCGGTCGTGCCGGCGTCCGAGCACGTCGACCTGCACAAGCTGCGCGAGCAGACGGGCGAGCCGTCGCTGCGGCTCGCGAGCGAGCAGGAGCTGGCGCACGACTTCGGCGACTTCGAGGTCGGCGCCCTGCCGCCGTTCGGGCCGCTGCTCGGCGTGCGCGAGCTGGTCGACCGGCGCACGCTCGCGCGCGGGCGCGTGCTGTGCAACGGCGGCGACCACCGCCACTCCGTCGCGATCGACGCGCACGACCTGCTCGAGCTGACGCACCCCGAGGTCGTCGACATCGTCGAGCAGGCCGCTCACCCGATCCACGGCGACCGCATCTCGCTGGCCACGGCGCCGCCGCGCACGATGCAGGCGTACCAGCTCGTCGGCTGGCAGCAGCCGCCCGAGCTGCGCGAGGTGCCGGTGCCGGCGCCCGGCCCCGGCGAGGTGCTGCTGAAGGTCGCAGGGGCTGGCGCGTGCCACTCCGACCTCCACCTCACGGAGTGGCCCGCCGGCCAGCTGCCGTTCGACCCGCCGTTCACGCTCGGCCACGAGAACGCCGGCTGGGTCGAGCGGCTCGGCGCGGGCGTGACCGGCCTGCGCGAGGGCGACGCGGTGCTCGTGTACGGGCCGTGGGGCTGCGGCCGCTGCGCGGCGTGCCGGCGCTCGAGCGAGAACTACTGCGAGCGCGCGGCGGAGATCGGCGCGATGGGCGGCGGGCTGGGCCGCGACGGCGGCATGGCCGAGTACCTGCTCGTGCCGGCCGCGCGGCTGCTGCTCGCGCTCGGCGAGCTCGACCCGCGCGAGGCAGCGCCGCTGACCGACGCGGCGCTGACGCCCTACCACGCGATCAAGCGCTCGCTGCACAAGCTGGGCCCGGGCTCGCACGCCGTCGTGATCGGCGCCGGCGGGCTCGGCCACATGGCGATCGAGCTGCTCGACGCGCTCTGTCCCGCGCGCGTCGTCGCGGTCGACCTCGCCGACGACAAGCTGGCGCTCGCACGCGAGGTCGGCGCCGCCGAGACGGTGCGCGCCGACGCCGAGGACGCGGTGGAGCAGGTGCGCGCGGCGACGCGCGGGCGCGGCGCGGAGCTGGTGCTCGACCTCGTCGGCAGCGACGCGACGCTGAGACTTGCCGCCGCCTGCGGCCGCTCCGAGGGCGACCTCGCGCTCGTCGGGCTCGCCGGCGGCACGTACCCGCTGTCGTTCTTCGCGCAGGCGTACGAGCTGTCGGTCGCGACGACCTACTGGGGTAGCGCGATCGAGCTGATGGAGGTGATCGAGCTGGCGCACGCCGGCAAGATCCGCGCGCACGTCGAGCGCTTCCCGCTCGAGCGCGTCGGCGAGGCCTATGCGAAGCTGAGGGCCGGCGAGGTCGAGGGCCGCGCGGTCGTCTGCCCGCACGGCTGAGCGCCGCTCAGCGCGCCGCCAGCCACGTTCACAGCCTTGCGACACCTCCGCAACGCGATCGCCACACGCGCGCGCAGTCGAGCCCGCAGCCTTCGGCCGTCACCCTCGAACGACCGAAGGAGATCCCCTTGCGCCGTCCCCTCACCGTCGCGCTCGGCCTCGCCGCCGCGCTCGCGCTGGCCCCGGCCGCGGCCACCGCCGCCAACCCGGCCACGCTCGCCGTGATCGGCGACATCCCGTACGGCACCACGCTGATCAACGAGTTCCCGAGCGACGTCGCCGAGATCAACGCCGATCCGAGCGTCGGCCGCGTGATCCACCTCGGCGACATCAAGAACGGCTCGACGCGCTGCGACACGAGCTACTTCGAGCAGATCCGCAGCGACTTCGACGGCTTCGTCGACCCGCTCGTCTACACGCCCGGCGACAACGAGTGGACCGACTGCCACCGCGCGAGCAACGGCGGCTACGTCCCGGCCGGCCCGACGCCCGCCGGTCAGGAGCCCTCGCGCCTCGACACGATCCGCCGCATCTTCTTCGGCAGACCCGGCTTCACGCTCGGCCAGAACTTCGCGCCGGTGCGCTCGCAGGGCCCCTCCACGCCGGAGAACGTGATGTGGAAGCAGGCCGACACGATCTTCGCGACGCTCAACGTGCCCGGCTCGAACAACGACTTCCTGCCGTGGTTCGACGCAGCCGAGACGCCCGCGCAGAGAGCCGCGCAGCAGGACGAGGTCGCCGGCCGCACCGCCGCCGACGTCGACTGGATCGACGAGGCGTTCGACGCGGCCACGCGCGAGCAGGCGGCCGCAGTCGTGATCGGCATCCAGGCCGACATGTGGGATCCGGCGATCATCGCCGCCGGCCCGAGCCAGTACTCGGCGTTCACGCCGGTCGTGCAGGAGCTGGCGCGCAAGGCGGCCAAGTTCGGCAAGCCGGTGCTGCTGCTCAACGGCGACTCGCACCTGTACGAGAGTGACCGCCCGCTGACCGACCCGCACGCGACGCAGTCGCTCATGTACGGGGTCGTGCAGCCGGTCCCGAACCTCGTGCGCGTGACGGTGCAGGGCTCGACGAACGTGCCGCACGAGTGGCTGCGGCTGTACGTCGACCCGAGATCGCCGGACGTCTTCTCCTGGGAGAACGTCGTCTTCTAGCGGAGCGCGTCCGCGCGGCCGGCATCGTCCGCGGTGCCGGCCGCGAAGCGCGCGGTCGCGATCCCGACGCGCTTGGCGAACGGCGCGTCGAACACGCCGCTGGCGTTGAAGCGCGCGTGGGCGGCCAGCCAGTCGGCCCAGCGCGGGTACATCGAGGCGACCAGCTCGTGGCTGCCCGTGAGCGTGTTGACCTGCCCCCAGTGCGGGCGCCCACCGAGCGCGTACAGCGCCTCCTCGTGCGCGGCCAGCAGCTCCATGCCGCCCTCGGTGTGCGTCAGCAGGATCAGCTCGATCATCATCGTGTCGCGCCCGTGCATCATCGACGCGAACGCGGGCGAGCCCTTCACGAAGCGCAGCGAGAAGGCGGAGCTGTGGAACGCCGCGCCGAGCCGGCGGCGCTGTGCGGCGACCTCGAACACGCGCTCGACGGCGTGCACGTGGGTGTCGCCCTCGAACGGCACGCCGATCTCCGACGAGTAGGCGCGCAGAAGGTTCGCGTGCCCAATGTTGAGCACCTTGTAGCTCACGTTCTCGTAGTCCTTGCGCGCGATCGCCTTCATCTGCGCGTCGATCAGGCGCGGCGCGATGCGCGGCCAGACGCCGAGGATCAGGTTGAGGATCGAGGACGTCAGCGGGAAGGCCGACGTCAGCTCGACGAGCCGGCTGCGCGTGCGGATCGCGCCGCGCCGGCGGCATCTGACCGGGTCGCGCGTGGTGACGAGGCAGGTGTGCTGGCCGTCCTTGTCCGGATACGGGCTGACGAGCACCTCGTAGTGGCGGTGCGCACCGAGGACGGTGCGCTGCGGGTCGAGCAGGTCGCGCTTGACCGCAGCCCATGTCGTGAGCGTGCGCACCTCTCTGAGGCAGTAGGCCGGCTCGACCGCGAGCATCACGCCGTAGACGATCCCCATGCAGCCCATCGAGACGACGACCGCGTGGAAGGCGTCGTCGTCCTGGACCAGCTCGCGCTCGGGGTGCGCGGCGGCGAACGCGGCCGGGTCGGTCGGGCCGTCCGCCGGCTCGATCCGGTAGACGGCACCGCCGACGGCGACCAGATCGAGCGAGCGCACGGCGTCGGCGATCGGGCCGAACGCGATGCCGGAGCCGTGCGTCGAGGTCGCCAGCACGCCCGCGACCGTCTGCGCGTCGTAGCCGCCCATGTTCGAGAGCGCGAGGCCGCGCTCGTGCAGCAGCGGGTTGAGCTTGTGCAGCGGGATCCCCGCCTCGGTCCACACGAGCCGCTCCCCGTCGACGCCCTCGCGCAGGTGCGGCGGCGGGCCGGGCGGGCAGCGGTCGAGCCCGTGCGTCTCGACGAGGAAGCCGGTCGTGAGCGCGACGTCCGACCACGAGTGGCCGGAGCCGACGGCGCGCACGGTGACGCCGTCGCGCTCGGCTCGTTGGACCAGCTCGACCAGCTCGGCGAGCGTCGTCGGGCGGACGATCTCGAGCGGGTCGACGCCCTGGTTGCCGGTGTGGTTCTGCCAGCGGGTGCGGCGACGGACGCGAGCGCGCAGGGGCATGGCGGCACGCTACCAGTGAAACTAGTTTGCGGTAAAGCGCGAGGCTACGCCGCCGCGACGTGGACCGCCGGCAGCGGCGGCCGCCTGCTCGCCCACCGCTCGGCGCGCTCGAGCTGCGCGGCGAGCTGGAGCAGACGTCCCTCGCTGCTCGCCGGGCCGAGCAGTTGCGCGCCGACCGGCAGCCCGTCCGGCGTGAGCCCGGCCGGCACGTTGACGCCCGGCCAGCCGAGCACGTTCCACGGCCACGTGTAGGGGCAGTAGCCGACCATCGTCTTGTCCGTCGGCCACGCCTCCAGCCCGTCGATCGCGCCGATCGGCGCCGGCGGCCGCGCCGTCGTCGGCATCAGCACGACGTCGAAGCGGCGGAAGATCCGCCCCACGTGCGCGCGCAGCGGGCGCTCGATCGCGTGCGCGAGCCGCAGCAGCGGATGCAGCGCGCGGCCGAGCCGCATCGTGCCGCGCGTGCGCGGGTCGAGCTGCGCGTGATCGGCCACGTGCAGCTCGACCCACTCGCGGACCCCGCCCGTCGAGCGCGGCATGAAGGACAGCCCGACGAGCCCGTAGCGCGGGTCGGCCTCCTCGACGCGGTGGCCGAGCCCCTCCAGCGTGCGCGCGAGCCGCTCGACCGGCGCGCGCACCTGCGCGTCGAGCGGGGCCGGCGCGATCGACCACGGCACCTTCGTCGAGAGCGCGATCCGCAGCGGGCGCGTCGGCTCGCCGCGCGCCTCGTCGGCGAACGGCTGCGGCGGGGGCGGCGGCTGGTAGCGGTCCTCCGGCCGGTTGCCGGCGAGCATGTCGAGCAGCAGCGCCGCGTCCTCGACCGTGCGCGCGAGCGGGCCGATGCACGTGAGCCCGTTGAAGGCGGATGCGAGCGGCCAGGTCGAGACGCGCCCGCGCTGCGGCTTGACGCCGACGAGGTGCGTCCAGGCGGCGGGGATGCGCACGGAGCCGGCGCCGTCCGAGCCGGCGGCGGCGGGCACGAGCCCGGCCGCAACGGCCGCGGCCGAGCCGCCGGAGGAGCCGCCGGGGCTGTGGCGCAGCGACCACGGGTTGCGCGTGGCGCCGAACGCCGGCCCCTCGGTGAACGGCCACTGGCCGACCTCGGGCGTGTTCGTCTTGCCGACGATCACCGCGCCGGCGGCGCGCAGCTTGCGCGCGACCTCGCCGTCGCCGGCGCGCGGCCGAAACGTTCCGGCGCAGCCGAAGTTGGTCGACTCGCCGGCGAGGTCCATGTCGTCCTTGATCGCGACCGGCACGCCGAGCAGCGGGAGCCGCTCGCCGGCCGCGCGGCGGCGGTCGGCCGCGTCCGCCTCGGCGCGAGCGGCCTCGGCGCGCACGCAGCGGAAGGCGTTCAGCGTCGGCTGGCTCGCCTCGATCCGCGCGAGCGCCGCGTCGACCAGCTCGCGCGCGGAGACCTCCCCTTCGGCGACGAGCGCCGCCTGCGCGCGCAGCCCGACGAACGCGAGCTCGTCCGCGGGCGGGGCGGCCGACTCCCGCGTGCTGTCGCCGCCGCCCCGCCCGGACTGCCCGCGATCTCCCGCGTGAGCTGCTGCCGCGTCCGGGTCCATCGCCTTCGGCTCCCTGCCCATCCCGTCGGTCGTTCGAACGAACGATACGTGATCGACGGTTAGAATGCACCACATCTCTGGTCCGCCGACATCGACGGCGCCCGCCGCCGACACGCGCGCGCGGATCCTCCACGCGACCCTGCGCGTGATCGCCGCCGGCGGGATCGGCGCCGTCAGCAACCGCCGCGTCGCGGCCGAGGCCGGCGTCGCGCTCGGCTCGCTCACCTACCACTTCCCCAGCCAGACCGACCTGCTGCGCGAGTCGCTGCTGCTGTACGCCGAGGAAGAGGTCGCGCGGCTGCAGGGACTCGCGCTCGAGCTGCGGAGCGCGACCGAGGCCGCCGGCGGGCCGAGCACCGAGCAGGCCGCCGCGGTCGTCGAGCAGGTCGCCGCGCGCGACGCCGGCCGCCCGGAGGAGATCGCGGAGCTGGAGCTGCACCTGCACGCCTCGCGCGACCCCGCGCTGCACGACGCCTCGCGCCGCTGCTTCGGCGCCTACGAGGAGTTCGCCGCCGCCGTGCTGCACGCGCTCGGCGTGCCGGAGCCCGAGCGCCACGCGCGGACCGTCGTCGCGCTGCTGTGCGGCCTCGGCGTGCGCCGCCTCGGCACCGGCGAGCATGCCGCCGCCGGCACGGCCGACGCGCTGCTGACGGTCATCCGCGGCGCGCACGGCGGCTGAGCGCGCGCAAGCTGCGCACGCGCACGGCCGCATCGTGAAGGATTCCGCACGATGCCGCGCGGGGT
Organism: Actinomycetota bacterium; assembly: GCA_018268595.1. GTDB lineage: Bacteria > Actinomycetota > Thermoleophilia > Solirubrobacterales > Solirubrobacteraceae > Conexibacter. The sequence continues at coordinate 23,244 of JAFDWH010000013.1, forward strand.
TCGGCTGTGAGAAGCAAGTTCCGCTGGTACACGGGCGTCGGCGCGGTCCTGGTCGGCGTGATCGGGCTGCTGCCGCAGGTGCTGCCGTCGTTCGACCTGCGGCCGCTCGTGATCGCGGGCATCACGACGTTCGGGGCGCTGGTCGTGATCGTCGTCGGCCTGTGGCGCTCGCACGTCGCCGACCTCGCCGCCGACGACGTGCTGCGCGCGACGCTCGACGGCGCGCTCGCCTGCTGGCCGCCGCGCACCGCCGCGCAGCTCACGCCGTACGACCTCGGCGCCCATCCGACCGGCGACGACGAGCCGGCGCGCGGCGCGGAGCCGCCGGTGCTGCCGGACTACGTCGGACGGACCGCCGACCCGGCGCTGCGGGCGGCCGTCGCCGCCGGCGAGGTGGTGGTCGCCTACGGCCCCCCGCGCGCCGGCAAGACGCGCAGCCTCTACCAGGCGCTGCTCGACGTCAGACCGGCGCCGCTGCTGCTCGCGCCCGAGGACGCCGACGGGCTGCGCACCGCGCTCGCGAACGTGGAGGACGTCCCGCGGCTGATCGGCGTCAAGGGCGCGCCGCCGCTCGTCCTCTGGCTCGACGAGCTGGCCCGCTTCCTGCCCGGCCTCGACCTCGACGCGCTCGACCGGCTCGCCGCCGAGGGCACGCCCGTGCGGATCGTCGCGACGATCGGCGAGCAGGAGCTGTCGGCGCTGCTCGACGAGCGCGACGCCGGCGACGGGCATCCCGACCGCCATCGCGCCCGCCGGCTGCTCGCGCGGGCGCGCGCGATCCACCTCGAGCCGCCGAGCGCAGCCGAGCCGACGGCCGCGACGGCCGCCGCGCGCACCGGCTCGCTGCGCGGGCACGGCGACGGCGGCTGGTGGCCGGCGCCGGTCCGCCCGGTCGCGCTCCCGGCCCGCCCCGCGCGGCTCACGCCGGCGATGTGGGGCGTCGGCGCGCTGGCGGTCGCAGCGCTCGCCGCGACGGCGGCCTACGCGTTGGCACACGGGCTGAAGACCCCGCCGGACATCGCGCAACAGCTCACCGACCTGCGCACCGGCGGCGCCGAGTGCGAGCAGGCGACCGTCTCGCCGAGAGACGCGAGCGCGGTCACGAGACGGACCGTCGTCGTGGCCGCCGTCGACCGCTCGCTCTGCCCTGGTCCCGACGAGCTGCGGCTCTACCGCAAGGACGTCGACCGCCTGGAGCGCGTCACGACGCTGCGGCTGCCGGCCGACGCGGCGCGGCGCTCGCTCGCGTGCATCGGCGTCCAGCGAGGAGACGACTGCGCGGTGACGGTCGAGGGCCACGCGCGCGTGATCGTCGGCGCGTTCGCCGATCCGCAGACGCGCCAAGCCGTCCCGGTCGCGGCCTCGTTCGTGGACGGGGCGCTGCACCTCGCCTCGCTCGCGCCGCGCCCGCCGTCCGGCGACCCGAGCCTCGACGCCGGCACCGTGCGGGTCGACCGCCGGCGCGTCGTGCTGCCGCTCGACGGCGCCCCCGCGCACGGCGGCTGCGGCCGCGCGCGCGAGCGCTGCGTCGCCGGCTACGGCGCGCAGACGTGGGACGCGTTCCCGGCGGTGGCCGGCAGCCGGCCGGCGGTCGTCGTCGCCGGCTACCTCGCGCGCGGCTCCGAGCCGGAGGCGCCGAGCGAGCTGCGCATGCGCGCGTGGCGGCTGACGCTGCAGGCGGGCGCGCCCGCGCTGCGGCAGCGCTGCTGGATCTTCGCCGGCGGCGCGCGTCTCCCGCTCGTCGCGCCGATCTCCTCCGGCGGCGACGCGGGCGCGCAAATGGCGGTGGCGTGGCGCAGACTGCTGAAGGGCGGCGCCGTCGTCTGCTGAGCGGGCGGGGACGCGCGCGTCAGCTCGTGAACGTCGCGAGGCAGGGCGCGTGCAGCGCGGCCGCGAGCGCGTCGCGCGTGGCGCGGTTCGCGAGGTTCTGATGCTCGCCGGCGTCGACCCCGAGCGCGTCGTCGCCCGACAGCAGGCCGCGCACGACGATCGCGTCGAGCACGAGCTGGTTCGCGACGGCGCGCCGGTAGTCGCTCCAGCGCAGCCGGTCCGCGCGCGCGACGGGCATGCGCCCGAGCTGCGCGCGCAGCCCCGTCAGCCACGCGATCTCGCGCCGCAGCTGGGCGGCGCGCAGCGCCGCGTGGCCGGGCCCGTGGGACCCGAGCGGCGGCATCGCCACGCTGCGGCAGACGCGCTCGACGGCCGCCGCGATCCGCCGGCGCGCCGGCGGCGGCGGCGCGCCGGCCCCTCCGCCGCGCAGCAGCCGGTGCACGTGCGCGGGGGGCGGCGGCGAGGAGGCCGCGCCGCCGCTCGATCCCGCTCCCCCGCCGCAGGCGGACAGCGCCGGCGCGGCGGCGAGCAGCGGGAGCGCGAGCAGCAGGACGCGACGCGAGCCGGTCACCGCGCGCACGCTAGCCGAGCGCTCGCGGCGCGCGTCGCAGTCGGCGGAGCTGCCGCGCGCCGCGCAGCGACCGACTAGGTTGCGCGCATGCGCGCCATCCAGATCGCCGAGCTGAGCGGGCCCGACAGCGCGCTGCGCTACGTCGAGCTGCCCGAGCCCGAGCCGGCCCATCCGCTCGCGCCGAACGGCGAGGCGGCCGTCGTCGTCGACGTGCACGCCGCCGGCGTCTCGTTCCCCGAGGTGCTGCAGACGCGCGGCGAGTACCAGTTCAGACCGCCGCTGCCGTTCGTCCCCGGCAGCGAGGTCGGCGGCGTCGTGCGCTCGGCGCCCGCCGGCTCCGGCCTGCGGCCGGGCGACCGCGTCGCCGCCTTCACCGCGCTCGGCGCGTTCGCCGAGACGGCCGTCGCGCCCGCCTTCTTCACCTTCAAGCTGCCCGACGCGCTCGACTTCGACCAGGGCGCCGGGCTCGTCCTCAACTACCACACGGCCTACTTCGCGCTGAAGACGCGCGGCCGGCTCGCCGAGGGCGAGTGGGTGCTCGTGCACGGCGCGGCCGGCGGCGTCGGCACCGCCGCGCTGCAGGTCGCGCGCGGCCTCGGCGCGCGCACGATCGGCGTCGTCTCGACGGAGGCGAAGGAGCGCGTCGCGCGCGAGGCCGGCGCCGACCACGTCGTGCGCTCGGACGGGCCGTGGAAGGACGAGGCGAAGGAGCTGACCGGCGGCGGCGTCGACCTCGTGCTCGACCCGGTCGGCGGCGAGCGCTTCACCGACAGCCTGCGCGCGCTGCGCGAGACCGGCCGCGTCGTCGTGGTCGGCTTCACCGGCGGCGCGATCCCGGAGGTGCGCGTCAACCGGCTGCTGCTCGGCAACACCGAGGTGATCGGCGCCGGCTGGGGCGCGTACGCGATGCCGAAGCCGGACTTCAACCGCGAGGTCGGCGCCGCGCTCGACCGGCTGATCGAGCGCGGCTTCGTGAGCCCGCTGGTCGGCGCGCGCTTCGACTTCGACGACGCAGCGAGCGCGCTGCGCTGCATCGACGCGCGGCAGGCGACCGGCAAGGTCGTGCTGGACGTGCGCGACGCGGGGTAGGAGCGGCCGGCCATGGACCTCACGTTCGACGCCCGCGAGACCGCCTTCCGCGACGAGCTGCGCGCGTGGCTGGCGGCCAACCCGCCCGGCACGCCGCCGCACGGCGACGAGGACGCGCACTACGCCTGGCGGCGCGACTGGCAGCGCCGGCTCGCGGAGGGCGGCTGGGCCGCGGTGCACTGGCCGGCCGAGCACGGCGGGCGCGGCGCGACGCTGACGCAGTCGGCGATCTTCTACGAGGAGCTGGCGGCAGCCGGCGCGCCGCTGCCGGCGAACGTGCTGGGCCTGCTGCTGGCCGGGCCGACGATCATGACGTGGGGCACGCAGGAGCAGAAGGAGCGCCACCTCGTCCCGATCCTCACGGCCGAGGAGATCTGGTGCCAGGGCTTCTCCGAGCCGGACGCGGGCTCCGACCTCGCGGCGGTCAAGACGCGCGCGGTGAAGGACGGCGACGAGTGGGTCATCACGGGCCAGAAGGTGTGGACCTCGATGGCGCAGTACGCGAAGTGGTGCATGCTCGTCGCGCGCACCGACCCCGACGCGCCAAAGAAGCACCAGGGCCTCACCTACTTCCTGATGGACATGGAGCAGGACGGCGTCGAGGTCGTGCCGCTCAAGCAGATCACCGGCGAGTCGGAGTTCAACGAGCTGTTCCTCGACGGCGCGCGCGTGCCGGACGCGAACGTGCTGGGCGGCGTCGGCAACGGCTGGAAGGTCGCGTTGACGACGTTGATGAACGAGCGCTCAGGGCTGGCGTTCTTCCTGCAGGTGCGGATGCGGCAACTGCTCGACCAGCTCGTCGGGGAGGCGTCCGCGCGCGGGTTGCTGGACGACCCGGTCGTGGCGGACAAGCTCGGTGAGCTGCACCTGCGCTGCGAGGTGCTGCGGTTGACCGCCTATCGCGGCCTGACGGCGATCGAGACGTACGGTCAGCCCGGCCCGGAGGGCTCGCTGACGAAGTGGATGTGGTCGGACACGAACCAGGCGCTGACGCAGCTCGCCGCCGACCTGCTCGGCCCGGAGGCGCTGACGGACGGCGCGCCGTGGGCGTTCGAGCTGCTGCGGGCGCGCGGCAACTCGATCGAGGGCGGCACGACCGAGGTGCTGAAGAACATCGTCGCCGAGCGGGTGCTGGGGCTCCCGCGGCTGAAGTGACCATGCACTTCGATCTCACAGACGATCAGAAGGAGATCAAGCGCGTCGCGCGCGAGCTGCTCGCCGCCCGCTCCTCGTGGGCGCGCGTGCGCGAGGCGGCCGAGGGCGGCGCGCGGTATGACGACGCGCTGTGGCGGGAGCTGTGCGAGCTCGGCTGGCCCGGGATCGCGGTCGGCGAGGAGCACGGCGGCCAAGGGCTCGGCGCGGTCGAGCTGGCGGTGCTGCTGGAGGAGCTGGGCTACGCGTGCGCGGCCTCGCCGTTCCTGTCGACCGCGGCGGCGGCCGCTGCGATCGAGGCGTGCGGGTCCGGCGCGCAGCGCGCCCGCTGGCTGCCGGCGCTCGCGTCGGGCGAGACGACGGCGGGGATCGGCACGCGCGCGCTGTGCGCCGACGGCGTCGGCGCGGCCGTGCTGGTGCTGCTCGAGCGGCCGTCGGGCGAGGCGATGCTGGTGAGCGGCGCCGAGTGCGCGCCGCTGGCGACGATCGACCCGACGCGCCGCTACGCGACCGTCAGCGGCGGCGACGCCGAGCCGCTCGGCGACGGCGGCGGTGCGGGGGCACGCGCGGCCGCGGACCGCGTGCGGGCGGCGGTGGCGGCCGAGGTCGTCGGGGTCGCGCAGCGCGCGCTCGAGATGACGCTCGCGTACGTGAAGGAGCGCAGACAGTTCGGCGTGCCGGTCGGCGCCTTCCAGGCGGTGCAGAACCGCTGCGCGCAGATGCTGCTCGACACCGAGTCGGCGCGCTCGACCGCGCTGTTCGCCGCGTGGGCGGCCGACGCCGCGCCGGAGCGGCTGCCCGAGGCGGCGGCGTTGGCGGCAGCCGCCGCAGCCGACGGCGGCCGCGCGGTCACGGCGAGCGCGATCCAGGCGCACGGCGGGATCGGCTTCACGTGGGAGGCCGACGTCCACTGGCTCTACAAGCGCGCCCAGCTCGACGCCGCCCTGCTCGGCGGCGCCCGCCAGCACCGCGCGCGGCTCGCGGCGCTCGCCGCGGGGCGCGTCGCGGCGTCCGCGTAGCGCGCGGCCACGCCGAGCGGACGCACTGCCCGGGAAGGAACCGGCCGGAGCGGGCATCTGAAGGTCCGAACCCATCGGCCTCGAGGAGTGCTCATGTCCACACGCCTTCCCGTCCTTCCGCTCTCGCTCCGACGCCTCGTCCTCGTCGGCCTCGCGCTCGCCGCGCTCGCCTTCGTCGGCTGCGGCGGCGGCTCGAACTCGTCGAGCGGCTCGTCCACGCCGCCGGCCAGCAAGGCCCCGGCGCAGACGCAGTCCGGATCGACGTCGCAGTCGTCGTCCGGCATCCCGCAGAACAACGGCGGCGACCAGGACGCCGACAACAACGGCGGGCCGAACGACGGCGACGGCAATCTCTGAGACCAAGCCCGGCCGGAGGGTGTGGCGGCTCCCTCCGAGGGGGACAGCCGGACGGCGGCGCGGGCGCACGGCACGCGCGCTCGGCGCGATCGCGACGGCCCGGTGTGGGGCGGCCGTCGCGCTTGCGCTCGCCGCCGCCGGCTGCGGGGCGGGGGCGGCGCACGCGCCGTCGCCGCCGCCGGCAGGCGCGGGCGCAGCCGGTCCCTTCCCCGTGCTGCGACCCGCGCCGCCGCCCGCGGGGTGGCGCAGCGCGGCGCTTCCCACCGGCGCCGCGCTCGCCTACCCCGCGAGCTGGCGGCCGCTCGCGGGCGACCGCGGGACCGCCAGCGCCGCGCTCAGAGACGCGCACGGCCGCTTCCTCGGCTACCTCAACCTGACGCCGCGCCAGGCGCCGGAGCGGCTCGCGACGTGGCCGGCCTTCCGCGTCGCGCACAACCGCGAGGAGGGCGACCGCACCGTCACCGCGCTCGGCGCGGCGCACGGCGTGCGCTTCCGCGACGGCGCCCGCGGCACGTGCGTGCGCGACGCGTACACGACCGCGACCGGCCTGCGCTTCGTCGAGGTCGCCTGCCTGGTCCACGGCACGCGCGCCGACTCGGTGATCGTCGCCGCCGCCCCGCCGCAGCGCTGGGCGCGCGCGTGGCCGACGCTCGCGCGCGCGATCGGCGCAGTGCGCACATGAGCGGCTCTACAGTCCGCGCGTGCAGATCGAGTCGCCGCTGACCGGCGTGGTCGCCGAGGTGCTCGCCGCCGAGGGGACGGGCGTGCGGGCGGGCGCCGCGGTGCTCGTCGTGGAGGCGATGAAGATGCACCACGAGGTGGTCGCGCCGGCGGCCGGCGTCGTGCGCGAGCTGGCCGTCGCGGTCGGCGAGCAGGTCGCGGAGGGGCAGCGGCTGTTCCGCGTCGAGGCGGGCGCAGCGGCCGAGGCCGGCGCGGCCGCGCGCGAAGCGGACCCCGCCGCCGACGCCGACGACGACGCGCACGCGATCCGCCCCGACCTCGCCGAGCTGCTCGAGCGCCGCCGCCGCGCGCAGGACGACGCCGCCCGCCCGCAGGCGGTCGCGAAGCGCCACGCCACCGGATTGCGGACCGCGCGCGAGAACGTCGCGGACCTGTGCGACCCCGGCTCGTTCAACGAGTACGGCGCGCTCACGCTCGCCGCCCAGCGCGCGCGCCGCAGCCTCGACGAGCTGATCGAGAAGACGCCGGGCGACGGGATCGTGACCGGCGTCGGGACGGTCGGCGGCCGGCGCACGGCGGTCCTCGCCTACGACTACACGGTCCTCGCCGGCACGCAGGGGATCCGCAACCACCGCAAGACCGACCGGCTGCTGGAGCTGGCCGAGCGCCACCGCCTGCCGGTCGTGCTGTTCGCCGAGGGCGGCGGCGGGCGCCCCGGTGACACCGACTCCTCTGAGCTGTTCCACCTCGTCGTGCCGAGCTTCCACACGTTCGCGCGGCTGTCGGGGCTCGTCCCGCGCGTGGGGATCGCGTCGGGCCGCTGCTTCGCCGGCAACGCCGCGCTGCTCGGCTGCTGCGACGTCGTGATCGCCACGCCCGAGGCGAGCGTCGGGATGGGCGGGCCGGCGATGATCGAGGGCGGCGGGCTCGGCTCGTTCGCGCCGGAGGAGGTCGGGCCGGTGAGCGTGCAGGAGCCCAACGGCACGCTCGACGTCGTCGCGGCCGACGAGGCGGAGGCGGTCGCGCTCGCCAAGCGCGTCCTCTCCTACCTGCGCGCGGACGCGCTGCCCGACTGGACCTGCGCCGACCAGATGCTGCTGCGCGACGCGATCCCCGCCGACCCCAAGCGCGTCCACGACGCGCGCGCCCTGCTCGCGACGCTCGCCGACGACGACTCGGTGCTGGAGCTGCGGCCCGCCTTCGGTCGCACCGTCATCACTGCGTTCGCACGGATCGAGGGCCGCCCGCTCGGCGTGATCGCGAACGACCCGAGACACCTCGCCGGCGCGCTCGACGCCGACGGCTCCGACAAGGCCGCGCGCTTCATGCAGCTCTGCGACGCGTTCGGGCTGCCGCTGCTGAGCCTCGTCGATACGCCCGGCTTCATGGTCGGGCCCGACTCCGAGCGGACCGCCGCGGTCCGCCACACCTCGCGCATGTTCCTGACGGCCGCGACGCTCACCGTGCCGTTCCTGTGCGTGATCGTGCGGCGCGCGTTCGGGCTCGGCGCGCAGGCGATGGCGGGCGGCTCGCTGCACGCGCCGGCGATCACGCTCGCGTGGCCGAGCGGCGAGCTGGGCGCGATGGGCGTCGAGGGCGCGGTGCGGCTCGCGCTGCGCGGCGAGCTGGCCGCGATCGCGGACGAGACCGAGCGCGAGCAGCGCGTGCAGGACCTCGTCGCCGCCGTGCGCGCGCAGAGCAGCGCGCTCAACGCCGCCACCTACTTCGAGCTGGACGACGTGATCGACCCGGCCGACACGCGCATGCGGCTCGTGCAGACGCTCGACGCGACGCCGGTGCCGCCGCCCGACCCGGCCAGCGGCCGGCGGCGCACGCTGGTCGACGCCTGGTGAGCCTCAGCCGCCGCGCGCCCGCTCGGCCGCGGCGCGGAAGGCCGCCTGCCAGCGCGCGCCGCCCGCTCTGATCGTCTCCCCGGAAGCCCACGCGCGCGCTCTGCCGGCGAGGACGCCGCGGCGGTCGGGGTCGCGCAGCAGCGCTTCGAGCGTCGGCAGCCACGCGTCCTCGCCCACCAGCAGGCCGCCCTGCTCCTCCCCCATGCCGGCGTACGGGCCGACCGGCGAGGCGAGCCACATCGCGCCGGCGGCCGCGTACTCCTTCAGCTTGACGTTCGAGCGCGCGCGGTTGAAGGCGGTGTCGAGCAGCGGCGCGAGGCCGATGTCGAACTCGCACTCGGTCGCGATCAGGTCTTCGATCTCGACGTCGCGCACGTGCACGTAGCGGTGCTCGCTGCGCAGTCTGAGGTCGGCGCCGAGCGCGACGACGCGCACGCCGTCGTGACGCTCGAGCAGCCGTTCGAGCATCGCGCCGAAGCGCATCCTGCGCAGGTCGGGCTCGTGCTCGCCGGCGGCGGTGATGCCGATCACGACGCCGCGGTGGCGTCTGCGCGGCCGGCCGAGGTCCTGCGGTCCGAGGTAGTTCTCGATCGCGACGACGTGCTCGCAGCCGCGTTCGCGGTACACCTGCGCGAGGTGCTCGTTCGTCGTCGTGACGACGTGCGCGGTGCGCGCCGCCGCGGTCGCCTGCTTGACGTGGCGCCTGATGCCGCGCCGTCCGCCGAGCCGGTGCCACGCTTCGCTGCCGCGCTCGACGGCGCCGAGGTCGTCGTCGGTGTCCCACAGCAGCCCGATCCCGGCGCGCCGCACGCGCGCCATCACCTCGAGCGCCTCCTCGTCGTGCATCTGCTGCACGAGGAAGGCGTCCCACGGCGGGGCGCCGCCGTTGCGCAGCTGCTGGAAGGTCGCGTCGCCCGGCCAGTGCACCGCGTGGCCGCGCCGCGCCAGCTCCTGCAGCGGCAGGATTCCGCGGTAGTACCCGTTCGCGGTGTGCCGCGGTGCGACCGCAAGCCGCAGCGTCCGTCCGTTGCCCGTTCCCCCACGCGCCATTCAGTCCCCCGGCGGCGATCTTCTCACAGACGGCACGCCCCGACGGCCGCTACGAACCCTGCCGACGCGGGTTGACCCCGTCCGGCGCGCCTGGTTTTGTCGCGCCACCACGACCGAGAGGAACCGCACCGCATGAAGTCACGTCGCATCGCAGCCCTCGCGGGCACCGGAGGCGTCGCCGCGCTCGTGTCGGCGCTGGCGCTCGCGCCGGGCGCGCCCGCCGACCCGGTCGCGCTCGCGGCCGCGAGCTGCACGCCGGTGTCGAACATCGAGGCGATCATCGACGACTCCGGCTCGATGAGCATCACCGACCCGGACAAGCTGCGCGTCGCCGCCCTCAACCTGCTGATCGACACGCCCGGCAACGAGAAGATCCTGCTCGGTGCGGTCGAGTTCGGCGGCTCCTACGGCTTCCCCGGCGAGCCGCCGGCAGCCGACACCGTCTTCCCGCCGGAGGCGATCGGCGCGAACGCGGCAGCGATGAAGGCCGCGCTGAAGGCGAGAGTCAACGCCGACAACGGCGTGACCGACTACAACGCCGCGTTCGACCGCGCGAGAGCGGACGACCCGAACGCGAAGGCGCGCATCTTCCTCACGGACGGCGGCCACAACGTCGGCACGTACAACAACGGCCACCAGGGCGGGCCGCCGACGTACGTGATCGGCTTCAGCTCGGCGACGAGCGGCGAGGACGGCCAGCGGCTCCAGCAGATCGCCGACGACACGCACGGCAGATACTTCCCGCAGACCGACTCGAGCAGCCTGCAGGCGGTCATGAACGAGATCGGCACGACGCTCACGTGCCAGTCGCCGCCGAAGCAGTTCAGAGACGCGTTCGCGAGAGCCGGCCAGAGCAAGCAGCACGCCGTCGCGATCGCGAGCAAGGCGAAGTCGGCGCAGCTGACGCTGTCGTGGTCGAGCCCGCTCGACCGCTTCACGATCGCCGGCGTGCGGATCGTCAAGCGAGGCAGAGTCGTCGCGGTCGCCGCGCGCAAGCGTCACCTGAAGCTCACCACGCGCAAGGGCGACACCTTCCTCGTGGTGAAGGTCGGCAACCTCACGCGCGGCAAGCTCCAGTTCAAGGTGCGCGCGACGAGAATCGGCTCGGGCGCGCCGAGAGTGAACCTGACGACGCAGGTCACGCAGAGCCGGAGGAGATAGCGAGCTGCGCGGCGTGCGGTGCCGCCTCCGTCGAGGCGGCACCGCGCGCCCGCACCCGCCCCATCGCGGCGCTCGCGACCGCGGTCGCGAGCGCCAGCCCGCCGCACAGGCCCACACCGCGGACCTCCGGCGCAGGACGGGCGCGGCGACGAACATCGCACTGCGGCGAGCCGATCGAGCCGTCTGAGGTGGAGACCCACCCCGGGCCGGGCGTGACGCCCGAGATCGGCGCGGGCGAGCGTGCTGCCGCGTCGTCGGTAGCGGGACGCGGCGCTACGTGCGGGGCGCGTAGCGGTGGTGCAGGATCAGCGCGTTGCCGTCGGGGTCGGAGAAGAAGGCCATGTGGCAGACGCCGCTGTCGAGCGTGTCGGCGGAGAAGGTCACGCCGCGCCCCTCCAGCTCGGCGCGCGCGGCGGCGACGTCGTCGACGTGCAGCGCGATCGCGCCGCCGAGCGGGGCGAACTCGCGCCCGATCGCGGCCGACTCGATGATCTGCAGCGTGAGGCTGCCGGTCTCGAACTCGCCGCCCGGGACTCTGCCGTAGCGGGCGCTGCACGCGAGCCCGAGCGTGTCGCCGTAGAAGGCAGCGGCCCGCTCGAAGTCCTGCGTGGGGACGAAGACGAAGTCGACGCCGGTGACGGGGGTCGTGGCGGAGGCGCTCATCGCAGGCGGGCTCCTCGGATCGGGGGCGAAGGGCACGCGCGGCCGGAGGCCGGGCACGGCCCGGGACGAGCGCCTACAATACGGCCGGCCGGCCCTCCTAGCTCAGTTGGTAGAGCACTTCCATGGTAAGGAAGGGGTCGCGGGTTCGAGTCCCGCGGAGGGCTCTCCGGCGAAGGCCCTGCACATCGCGGGGTCTTCTTGTTTTCGGGGCCGCTTCGTGCGGGCTCGGCGGCGTGCGCGTGGGTCCCGTGTGGGGTCCCGCAGGCGCTGGAAGTGGGGTATGGACGGCGCTCTGATCCGTCAACCGATCAGAGCCGCCTTGTCCGTCGACCCGACATCCATCGCCGAACTGTTCCCCGAGCAGGTGCTGCTCGTGGAGGAGGTCGCCGAGCGGCTGCGGATCTCGACTCGGACGGTGACGCGAGCGATTGAGGCCGGCCGACTCGTGAGCCTCAAGGACTCGCTCGGCTGCCATCGCATCCTGCGCAGCGCCGTCGTGGACTGGCTGGCTGGCGCGAGACAGAGCGAAGACCGCGAGCTGGCGGCGTGACCGGCGGCCGCGACCTTACGCCCGTGCGCCCCCGCGAGTCGAAGCGCCGCGACGGCTCCGTCACCACGTCGTACACGTTCCGGTACCGGGACGTGCTCGGCCGCAAGCGCCGCGTGACGAGAGGCAGCTACGAGGCGGCGCTGGAGTCGTGGCTGCGCGTGAAGGGCCTGCGGGATCGCGGGCGGCTGGGCGAGCTGGAGCGCGGGACGACGACGCTGCAGCGCTTCCACGACGAGGTCTGGGTGCCCGAGCACGCGCCCACGCTCAGGCCGAAGACGGTCGAGCACTACGAGATCCTCTGGCGCCGCCACGTCGTCGGCCGGATCGACGAGCTGCCGATGCGCGACATCACGCCGCGCGTCGTGAGCGGGCTGAAGCAGCGGATGCTCGCCGACGGCGTCGGCGTGGAGACGACGCGCCGGACGCTGACGATGCTCCAGGGCGTCTTCCGGCTGGCGATGGAGTGGGAGGAGGCGAGCTCGAATCCGTTCGCGGTGGTGCGCAAGCCGCCGGTGAAGCCGCCGGCGCCGGTGCAACCGCTGTCGGTCGAGGCGGTCGAGCGGCTGCGTGCGTACTTCCTCGAAGCCGAAGAGTGGGAGAGCGTGCTCGTCGTCGTGCTGATGGCGTACGCCGGCCTGCGGCCGAGCGAGGTCGCGGGACTGCGCGTCGGCGACGCGCGCGAGCGGACGCTGCTCGTACACCGCACGGTGCGACTGGGCGACCACGAGGGGTTGAAGAACGGCAGCCCGTACCGGACCGTTGAGCTGCTGCGGCCGGTGAAGGACGACATCGGGCTCGCGCTCGGCGCACTCGGCTCGGGCGGTGACGCCGATGCGCCGCTCGTCCCGGACGGGGCTGGCGAGGTGCGTGACGCCGACGACTACAAGAACTGGCGCCGCCGCCACTTCCGCCCCGCCGTCAGAGACCTCGGCCTCTCGATCCGCCGCCCGTACGACCTCCGCCACACCTGCGCGTCCCTGCTCATCGCCGCCCAGCGCAACATCCTCGAGATCGCCACCCAGCTCGGCCACCGTCCCGAGATGACGCTGCGAACCTACGGCCACCTGATCGACGAGTACCGCGGGCAGCCGCCGATTGACATCGAGGGGCGGATCCGAGCTGCTCGCTCAATGGATGTTTCCCTGGCCGCCTAACTGCTAGCCGGGACGGGCCTCATTGACCTTGCCGACGGAAACGGACATCCCGATGTTCTCGAGGCGCAGCGCCGCGGCTCGCAAGCTGACAAGGCTGAAGAAGGGGAGCGTGAGCGGGCTGTCGCGATTGCTCCGCGTCATGACGACGTAGGCAACCTCATACTCGCCACGAGCCGGCCGCCCGTCAGGGATCAATCCCTCGAACGCTGGATCGACACCACGAATGATCTCTCGTGCCTCATCGCGGAATCTCGGGTTCTGCAAGAGGAGCTCCGCGGATACAAGACCCTGCGCGAAGAGATGGCTGAGGGTCGAGGACTTCCCACGTTTCTTGAGATGGACAAACGTGCCGTCGCTCGTCAGCAGGTCGCAGATCTCGATCGGATCAGGAACGGATCTGCGCACCAGGCGCTGGTCAAGAGGCAGCGTTCCGGTGGCCGCCGCAGCATCTTGGATGTAGACCTCCTCCCTGACGCCGAATGATGCGAGCGGCAGCTCAAGGTCAAGGATCGGCAACCTCTCGACGAAGTCATAGACCTCGTCCTTGAAGGTCAGAGCGACGCGGTACCACTCACCTCCACTCAGTGTGTAGAGATGTTCGCCGTCCTGCGTCTCGAAGACGAGGCACCGATATACCGACCAACTCTGAAGCTTCTGAAGGTCGTCGCTCGCGCTCATTGCTTCGACGTAGTCCCTTCTCAGCCGCTCGACTGAGAGTTCCGCGGCATCCCGCGTTCTGAGGTAGACGCTGATTCGAGGGTCGGTATCGAGTGCATCCCCCCGGCGCTGGGACGAGAAGCGAATGCCTGCCACATCGAGCCAGTTCAGCGGCTCGGGAATCGCAAGATGGACGTCGTCGAGAGCGCCCGCCCGTAGCGCCGCGAGGAGCTGTCCCTGGAGACGCTCGATCACGTCCGGGCGACGCTCGATACGCAGGTAGTCGATGAAGTCAAAATGCTGCTGATACGCCGTGTCCTCGTAGGCGGCGAGGAGCCGCTCCGCGAGGGCAGGGAGTTCCGGGACACGCGCATGCGTGTGCAAAGCCAGGGCGTCCGACCCTGTGAGCTTTCCGTTGAGATCATCGGCCGTGGATGTGCCCGTGACGGCGCGGACGAGATCCCGCGTGACGTCAAGGCCGAAGGCTTCGAAGGACGAGTCGCGGCTGACGTCCCGGCGGGTATGGAGTGTGTTGTCGTCGATGGTTCGCGCGTCGACGCTCTTGATCTGGTCGAACGCAACGGTGTTGAGCACGACTTTCAGTCCGAAGTCCTGCTCGTACGCATCAGCAGCAAGCAGGCTTCTTCCGTATCCAAAGATCAGCGCGAAAGTTCGTCCGCCAGCGCCGACGAGCATCACAGCCGAACTGGATGCGCTCCACACGCCGCCGAGCTCGTCGTGCAGATGCGGCTTGACGTATGCCGTCCATCCTGGCTCCGTCGGAGGCCGAGACGCCACGAACAGAACGGCGCCTGTATCGAGCTTCAGTTCTCGCAGTCCGCTTCGATCTCGAAGGATGTCGTCGACATCCATCCCGTCCTTCAGGAGGAACCAGGTGAGCCGCTGCTTTCTGCGTCGTCTCCTCGGCGGCGGAGGGTTCATAGCGCTGGGCATTGAAGATCCAAGATCCGGTGCAGAGCGGCGCAGAATATGGGTGCTCACGGCGGAAGTCGGCGATGCCGCTCGGCGCGTATTCGCGCGGCTTAGGCGTCGCGCATGGCGAATACAGGCATGCAGGTCAGCCCCCAAATCGTGCAGGTCGGCCCCCGAAAAATGCAGGTCGGCCCCCTTTTCGTGCAGGTCGGGCCTGGTTTTACGGGACACCAACCTGCACTCTTTGCGCCCCTGAACCATCCGCTTATCTCAAGGAAATACCTGCATAAGGGTGAAATCCCCGTGACCTGACCTGCACGATCCGGACCCCCTTCCACCCGGTGACTGTAAGGAGGTATCGGGGGATGGCAGTTGGCCTTGCGGCCGGCGCGGCGGAACGTGCGTGATCCCCCAGCACCCGCCCGCTCCCGTCGCTTCCGGTCAGGTGCGCGCACCCGGATGGGTCAGCCTGACTCACCGCGCTGGGGCGCCGCGCGGTTGTCACGCTCCTGGGCCGTCCTACCCGGAAAGTCGGGTTGGGGCATGACCCCGCCGTCCATAGGCTCGCCCGGTGCGAAGTGCCGAAGCGCGTGCGGGCCTGCCGCCGAGCCCGCCGCTTCCGGGTGCGCTGCAAACGTGGCTGTTGTGGCGCTGGCCGTTCTCGTTCCTGAGCGCGATGCGCCGGCGCTGCGGGCCGCGCTTCACAATCCATGCACTCGCGCGTCCACCGCTCGTCTTCCTGTCGGACCTCTCGGAGGCGAAGGAGGTCTTCGCCGCGCCGCCGGAGCTGCTGCTGCCGGGCGAGGGCGGCGCGACGATCATGCCGATCGTCGGCGAGCGGTCGTTCATGCTCGCCGACGGCGAGGCGCACTGGCGGGGCCGCACGATGCTCTCCCCCGCCTTCTCACAGCGCGCGATCGACGAGCACGCCGAGACGGTGCGCGAGTTGGCCGAGCGTGAGATCGCCACCTGGCCCCGTGACGTCCCGCTCCCGCTGCACGACCGGCTCCGCGCCCTGACGCTGCGCGTGATCCTGCACGCGCTCTTCGGCCACGACGTCGAGCAGGTGCCCGAGCTGCACGGGCGACTCCTCTCGATGCTCGCGCTGACGGCCGGCACCGGGCTCACGTTGCCGGCATCGCGCTCGCTGCCCGGTGGCCGTGCCTCGTGGCGACGGTTCCTCGCCGACCGCGCCGCCGTCGACGCGATGCTCCTGCAGCTCGTGGAGGCCCGACGCGTGCGGCCCGGCGAGCAGAGCGATGTCCTCGCAACGCTCATCGCCGCGCGAGACGCCGACGAGCGTCCGTTGTCCGCCGGCTACGTTCGCGACAGCGTGATGTCGTTGATCCTCGCCGGTCACGAGACGACGGCGGCGGAGCTGTGCTGGGCCTTCCAGCTGCTCGCCCACCTCCCCCGCGTTCAGGAGCGGCTCGCCGGCGAGCTGGCAGCCGGCGACCGCGACTACCTGACCGCGACGGTGCTCGAGGTGCTGCGTCATCGCCCCGTGTTCCTCTTCGCGATCCCTCGGGCGGTCGCCGCGCCGATCGCGATCGGCGGCTGGACCTACGAGCCGCCGGCGCAACTGCTCGTCTGCATCTATCTGCTGCACCACGACCCCGTCGCATTCCCGTCGCCAGACGAGTTCCGGCCAGAACGGTTCCTCGACGAGCATCCCGGGGCGTCGTGGCTGCCCTGGGGCGGCGGACGCAAGCGCTGCCCAGGCCGCCGGCTCGCGCTGCTCGAGCTGGAGACCGTACTCGCCGCCGCGCTCTCGACCGTGAGCGTCCACCCCGCCGCCGCCAAACCCGAGCGACCGCGCTGGCGCAGCGTCATCGTCACACCGCACGCCGGCTCGCGGGTCATCCTGCGTGATCGGCGCGGCTCGCGGCGTGCGACCGGCTGACCAGCGTCACGACCGACCGCGCACCCGTAAGCCGCACAGAGGAGCCACCAGACCGGGATCGCCAGCCGAGAGCGATGGTGCTGGCGAAGGCGGCGTAGATGGCAACGATCTCACCGGCGTTCACGAGGCGCGAGCCTCGCACCGGGCGTGGCGGCTCACCTCTTAGCGTGCAGAACTAAGGCGCATCGCGCAAGTACCCCGGTAGCCTCCGGCCCGCCGTGAGCCGTCTCGGACGTGCAGTCGAACAGATGCTGAACACGACCGGGTCGATCGTGACGATCGGCCTCGCGGTCGCAACCCTGGGCGTCTCGGCAATCTTGGATGCGCTGTGGCCGACGGGCATCGTCGTCGCGATGGCCCTCGTCATCGTCGTGCTGGGAGGGTCGCTCTGGCGCCAGCACCGCACCGTGAAGCGGTTGCCAGCCAATCAGGCGCGCCTGGACGACCTGCTCGCGCTGCTGACGCGACCGGCGGTGAAGAACATCGAGGTCGAGGACTTCACGGCGGCGTGGCCGCTGCGGATCACCTATCCGGTCGCCGTGCTGGTCGAGGAGTTCGGCGACGTAGAGCACCGGTTTCAGGACCGCGTACTCGAGAAGCGCCGAGCCGTGCTGTTCGCCGCTGCCGATCTCCTCGCCGAAGCGTGGGCCGCGAACGCGTGGATCCACCCGAGAGACCCCAGCAGACTCTATGTCGGCGTGTTCGGTGGCGAGGCCGAAGGCGTCCCTGAGCTGTACGAGCGTCTGTACGAGCGCGCGAATGCGATCCGCGAACCCAAGTGGGCGTTCATCGACGCACACAGAGCTCTCTTGGAAGCCGCGATCGATCGCGGCTACGACGTGACAGCCCTGAAAGGCGACCGCCCCCTGCACCCATCGGTGGCAAGCAGTGAGTCGATGGACATCGAGCTGCGACAGCGATTCGGCTCGGAGGCGTAGGCGCCGTGTCCACCGTCCCGATCCTGACCGGAACCGCCTTCGAGATCGTGGGACTCGGCTTCGTGTTCGGCGAGCTGGCCGACATTCGCAGCCGCGAGTTGGGCATCCCGACGCCTTGGACACGGATCGCGTCTCGATTCCCCCGCAAGCAGCGCGATACCCCAAAGCCGGCTACGACCCCTGCCAATCTCGGCGAGATGCGCGCGACCGCCACATCCAGCGCGTCGATGAAGCTGACCACCGGCCGGAGGCTCGCACCCCGCGATGCGCCGATCCAAACGCGAGTCGATGCAATCGAGGACTACGTGCAATGGAAGGTCGGCGAGATGGAGGCGGCCAACGAAGCGCTGCGCAGAGGCCATCAGGACGTGCTCGACGGCGCACACCGACGGGCGGCTCAGACGGACGCCGTCGTCAAACGTTTCGCCGATGCAATCGAAGCCGAGCTCGCCGACCGAGAGGCCAAACGCAAGGAACAGATCAGAGCGTCGCTGCGCCCACAGGCGTTCGGAGCGAGCTGCGTGCTAATCGGTCTCGTGCTCGGGACGATCGGCAACCTGTTCTAACCATCCTTCGCGAGGCGACGCCTCTTCGCGCGCAACAGGTGCATCAGCGTCAGTGCCGCTGGGTTCTTGCGGCGATGTGGACCCTGAAATGGGGCTGGTCACTCCAGCAGCGCCTCCCGCGTCGGGACCTGAGCGGCCAAGTAGCTGGCGGCGGCGGCGATCGCGAAGGCCGTGAGCGCGAGGACCGCGTAGGCGGTCCCCGCGACGGGAAGCGCAAGCGAGGATTGGACGGGGAAGCCGGTGACGGTCGTCAGCGTGCGGTTGAGCAGCTGAGCGCCGCAGATGCCGAACAGCGCGCCGATCGTGCAGCCAACGATTAGCAGCACCGCCGTCTCGATCAGCAGCGCGTGCCACACGCGGCGGGTACTGATCCCGAGCAGCTTGACAGCGGCGATGCGCTGCCGACGCTGCCAGACCATCGCACCCATCGCGGCCGCCATCGCCAAGGCGGCGGCACCCAGCATCAGCCCGGCGATCTGCGTCAAGCGCGCCAAGCCCTGACGGGCCGCCTCGCGCTGGCGCTGCTCGCGCTCGGCGGCCGTCTCGACCGTCAACCCCGATCCTGGGCGGAGCGCGCGCTGCACGAGCGCTCTGCCCTTTGCCGGCGAGACGCCTGCGGCGAGCGTGACCCGCAGCGCGCTCGCGTCCGTGCTGCCCCACGCGCGTGCGTAGTCGGTGGCGTTGAGCACGATCGTGCCGGGCGTCCAGCCGAGGTTGGAGATGATCGCGGCGACCCGCACGCGGACCGCCTTGGGGGCTCTGAGCGTGAACGCCTCGCCGACCGACAGGTGCCGCTCCTGGGCGAGTGCCTCGGAGAGCGCGACCCACCCGCGTCCACGCAATCGAGCCGTCGCCTGGGCTGGATCGCCGTCGAGCACCTGCCCGGGCGGGACCGGCTCCGCTGCGCTCCTCGGCGGGGCCATCACCCACACCCGCCGATCGCCGAGATCCAAGAACGCGCCGCGCTGGACCTCCACCCGTCGGACTGCAGAAACCCTTCGCAACCGCGCTTCCGCGTCCACGTCGAACGGCGTCGTCGCCAGTGCGTTCGCCGTGCCCGCCGCGGTCACCCACACGTCCGTGACGGCGCTCAGCTCGTGCACGTCTTGATCCAAGCCGCGCTGCAGGTCTCGATGCGACCCCTCCAGCGCGACGGCTCCCAGCAGCGCGATCCCCGCGATTGCCGCCACGGCCACCGACCGAGCCCCGCTGGCGCGCAACTCACCGACAGCGAGCAGCGGCGCGGAGCTGTGCATCCATGCGCGCGTGCGGTCCACCCCCGTGAGCGCCGCGCCGAGGATCCAGGGCAGGCTCAGCAGCAAGGCAGCGATCAGCGTCACGATGCCGAGAGCGGCCGCTTCGGGCGCCGTCATGCGGACGAGCATCGAAACGCCGAGACAGACGACCCCAGCCGCGAACGCCCACCGCTTGGGCGCTCGTGCGGAGCCGCCGCGGACGTAGGCGGTCCTGCTCGCCGGTCGCGGCCACAGGGTCGGCAGCAGCGGCACGAACGTCGCGAGCAACGATGCGAGCAGGCCTCCAGCGACGGCGACAGCGATCGTGCGCAGGTCGACGAGGCGACCGATGCCTACCGGGAAGGCGAGCGCGAGATAGCCGGGACTCGGCGGGAAGACCGTCCGCGAGAGCAGCTCGCCGAGAGCCAGCCCGAGCGCCGACGCGACGATCCCCAGCACGAGCGCGTCCACGGCGAGCACTCTCGCAATCGTCCGCCGGCTCAAGCCGAGCCCGCGCAACTCGGCGATCAGCTCGCGTCGTTGGCCGGCGACGAGCAGCAGCGCGTTGAACGCGAACAGGAACCCCACGAACGCGCTGATCGCCGCGAACAGTCCGGTCGACTGATCGTTCGGTGCCGCCGCCTGCGCGAACACCCGCGCGTCGAAGTCGACCGGCCGCACGTCCAACCGACCTGCAGCGACACGCCGCAACAATGCTTCGACCGCCTCCTCGCGACCCGGACGCGCCGCCACGTACGCACGCGAGACGCGGCCCTCGAGACCCGTCAGCTCCTGCGCATAGGCGAAGGGCAGCAGCACACCCGTGATCTCGCTCAAGTCGCCGACGTCGGCCTGATTGACGATCGCGCCGATCGATACCTGCTTCGCGCGGCCCTTCACATCGAGCGTCGCACTACCGCCGAAGCGCGCCCCGACCGCGTCGGCGACCGCGCGCGGCAGCATCGCCGTGCGCACACCTCGGTAGACCGTCTCGAAGCGGGCGACGTCGCCGCCCAGGCTTCGAAGTCCGCCCCCGGCCGCGAAGATCGTGACCGAGGCGCTGCCGCCTGGACCCGTGACGCTCGCCGGCACCTCGACCACCGGCACCGCCGCGCGCACGTCCCGGTTGCGGGCGAGGATGCGGACCGTACGCTGGTCGAAACCGTCCGGGCTGCGCGCGACGAGTTGCCACTGCGCTCGGCCGAACAACCCCTCTGTCAGCTGCTCGACCGATCCGGAGAGGCTCGTGCTGGAGACCTGCACCGAGTAGAGCAGCGCCACGCCGACGGCGATCCCGACGAGCGCGAGCAGCTCCTGCACCCGCCGCGCACGCAGCCGTCGCCGGTAGAAGAAGACGAGGTTCGACAGGCTCACGAGGAGGAGGCCGACACGGCTTGAGCCGCCTCCCGAGCACGGGACTGGACATGCTCCGCCAGCGCCACCGCCAACGCCATCCGCTCGCGAGCACCCGAAACGAGCTGCGGCTGCACCGCCTCGAGAAACGCGACGACCGCCTGCGTCAACTCGTCGGAGGCGTGTCGGAGTCGTGTCAGCTGCTCAGGGGACGCATCCTCGAAGCAGAGCAACTCCGGTGCCGCGTGCGCGAGCGCAATCTGGCCGCTGAGTCGGTCCGTCGCGGCGCTCGCGACCGCGAGGCTGGTGCCGGCCGCCAGCAGCTCCCCGGCGTCGGTTGCTCGCACCGGGGGTCGTTGGTCGATCACGATGGTCCCCCGTCGACCCGCAGCTGCTCGGCCCCGTTGCGCAACGCGACGATCAGCAGCCCGACCGCACCGGGCTCGATCTCGTCGAGGGGGATGTCGACATCGATCGCCGCTTCGTCGCCGATGCGATCCACGAGCTGCGCCGGGAACTGCCGGAGTCCTCCGAGGAGGTCGCGCAGCGTCGCCTCCGAGATCCATGGCTCGCCGACCGATTCGAGCGCGTCGGCGAGCGCCAGCAGCCCTTCACGGGCAGGCAGCAGACGCACGGCAAGTCGAAGCTGACGCGCGTCGGCGATCCCTGATCGCAGCCAGTCGGCTGCTGCACGCTCGACCGCATCGACGCCGACGTCGAGCGACCGGAAGTCGCGTTGCGCCAGCGCTTCGCGCAGCATGTGCGCGAGCTCGGCCACCTCCAGCAGCTCCTCGAGCTCGCTGACGATCCGGCGCTGCCGCTCGATCGAAGCTTCGACCTCGTCGCCCACGTAGATGGTGCTGGCGGCGTAGTCCTCGAGATCCCGTGCCAGCCGCTCCACGACCTCGCGCTCGAGCCCAACCAGCTCGTGCAAGCGGATCAGCGCCAACGCGCCCGCTGCGTCGTCCACCGCCCCGTCTCCCTCACTCCCCCGTGGTTCCGTCTGAACACGATTGTGGGAGGCGGGCTTGGGGGACAGCCCGCCTCCCGCACCGGCGTCGGGAGGGCGCCGGCGTTCGCGGGGACGCTGCTTCTGGGGGATCGCGCCCCTGCCGAGCGCACGGTATGGCCGGGTTCGGAATCGGGTCAACCCCAAAACACGGAATATCCGGCGGACGCGGACTTTGGACTCAGCTCGCGCTCGGACTCGTATACGCCGGGCGCCAGACCACCAGCGCGCGGGTTCGCACACACCAGTACGTTTCGCCCAGCAGGTCTTGGAGGCGGGTCTGCGAGCGATCGGGGACGACCGGATGGGCATGAAGGAGGCGATGCTCGGCGAGGTGGCGGACCAGCCGCTGCGTCGAACTGCGCTCGTGCGCCGGCTGCGGCGCAGACATCCGCTCGCTCGCTGGCAGGGGGTCGACACGATGGTCGACAAGCTTCGGCGAGAGGGTCTGCTGAGCGCGGTCGTCCTCGCCGCAGACGCCGATCCGGACGGCGATCACGCTGCGTTCGATCCCGCGGGCCACGATGACGAGGCCCGCGATCCGCGTGAAGATCCGACGCCTGTAGGGCTGTCGCCCGCAGGGCGCGAGCAACTGCGCGCGTGGCTCAGCGGAGAGGCGCCGCCCGGGACGTTCCGCGATGACCTCCTGCTCCAGATCGCCGCGTCGGAGATGGACGACCTTCCGGCGCTCGAGACGATCGTGCGCGAGCGTTGGACGACGGTCACAGACCTCGCCGCGGAGGACAACGAATCGTCCGCAACGGTTCCGGTCAAACCGGATGATTGGCACCGGAAGCGACTGCTGGTGGCACGAGAGCTCGACCGGAGCATCCTCGACGGGCTCGCACGAGGTCTGCGGCGCGCGCATGCGCAGATCGTCGATGCTCTCGAACAGCCTCCGCAAGACCGATGACCCTCCTCGCGCTCGAGCACGTCGACAAGACCTACTACCGCGGAGGGCGCCACCGTCTCCGAGTCCTGCGCGACGTCGCACTTGATGTCGATGCCGGAGAGCTCGTCGCGGTCGTCGCCGATCCCACCGCCGGCAAGACCACCCTGTTGCGCATCGCCGCCGGGCTGGAGCCACCCGACGGCGGCACCGTCCGCCTCGTCGGTGAGCCGCTTCCGGCCACGAACGATCCCGACCCGCGGATCGCGCTCGTCACGCGCGCCCCGCCGCCACGCGAGACGATGACGATGCGGATGCTCGACCTGGTCGCGATCCCGCTCTTGGAGCAGATGTCGCTGGCCAAGGCGCATCGGCGTGTCACTCCGATGCTCGAAGCGCTCGGCGTCGGCGACCTGTCGAGCGCGACGTGGGTGGAGCTGTCCGACGCGGAGCGCGTCGCGATTCGGATTGCGCAGGCCGTGGTGCGCAAGCCGCTGCTGCTGCTCGTCGACGACGTGATGGCCGGACTTGGCATCGCTCATGTCGACGCCGTGCTGGGATGTCTGCGCCATGCAGCCGATGCCGACCGCACGGCGGTCCTGATGACGGCCGGCAGCCTCGAGGAGACGGCCCGCGTCGACACGCTCTACTCGCTGAGCGCCGGCTCGCTCGTCGCGATGTCGACGCACGAGCGCGGCCAAGTGTTCGATTTCCCGGCGGAGCGCCGTTGATGCTGGAGGTCCGCGAGCTCGTCAAGGAGTACCGGCCCGTCGCCGGGGAGTCGGTGCGCGCGGTCGACGAGGTGTCGCTGAGCGTGGGCGCTGGCGAGCTGGTCGCGTTGTACGGGCCGAGCGGCTCCGGCAAGACGACGCTGCTGGAGCTGATCGCAGGCGTGCAGCGACCCGATCAAGGCGCCGTGCTCGTCGACGGTCAGGAGGTCGCCGCCCTGGACCAACGCGGACTGGACCGCTACCGGCTCTTCACGCTCGGCATCGTGCCGCAGTCGCTGCGGCTGGTGGACGGTCCGACGGCGCTCGACCTGGCGGCGCTGCGCCTGACCGAGCAGGGCCTGTCGTGGAAAGCCGCCCACCAGCGCGCGATGCCGCTGCTCGAGCGCCTCGGCCTGCGAGCGCGCGCCGATCACCAGGCCGGCGAGCTCTCCAAGGGCGAGCGTCAGCGCGTCGCGATTGCGATGGCGCTCAGCACGCAACCGCGTCTGGTGCTCGCCGACGAGCCGACCGGCAACCTCGACACGCGGCGCGGCCAGGACGTGCTCTCGCTGCTCGCCGAGTACAGCGCCGAGCAGGGCGCCTCCTTGCTGCTGGTCACGCACGACCCGCAGGCGACGCACTACGCGCACCGCACGCTTGCGCTGCACGACGGCAGGCTGGATGCATCGAAGGCAGCGCCAGCAGACCCGGTGCCCGGGCCGGCGTCGTGAGCCTGTCGAACCTCGTCTTCTTCTACCGGCGACGGCTGCGTGCGCGCCGCGTGCAGGAGCTGCTGGCGCTGGTCGGGATCGCCGTCGGCGTGGCGCTGCTCTACTCGGTGCAGGTCTCCAGCACGAGCCTCTCCGGATCGGTCGAGCAGCTGACCCAGGGGCTGTTCGGGAAGTCGCAATGGCAGTTGGTCGCGCGCGGCCCGCGCGGCCTCGACGAACACCTGGTGTCGCAGCTCGAGGCGTCCCGCGACGTGCGGGCAGCCGTGCCCGTCCTCGAACTGCCGGCGAGCGTCAACGGCCGTACGGGCACTCGTACGGTGTCGTTGATCGGCGTCGATCCGCGCATCGGCCAGGTCGGTGAGGGAAGCCTGCCGACGGGCTACGGCACGGTCCTCGCAGCGCTGCGGGCGCTCGCGCTTCCCTCAGCCGTCGCGGGCGCCATCGGCGCGAGATTCGGCGACGCCGTGACACTCGACGTCGGCGGCCGCGCACAACCGGCCCGCGCCGGGGTGGTCCTGAGCCGCGACCAGTTCGGCGCGCTCGCCGACGCGCCGATCGTGGCGGCCCCGCTCACATACGCCCAGGAGCTTGCGGGGATGCCAGGCCGCGTCTCGCGTGTCTACGTGGCGGCGCGCCAGGGGCGCGAGCAGGCGGTCGAGGCGCTGTTGCACCGGGTGGCAGCGGGTCGGTTGGACGTGCGGCCGGTCGACTTCGACGCACGGGTGTTCGCGCAGGCCGCGGCACCGAACGACCAGTCGACCGGACTGTTCGCCGCGATCAGTGCGTTCGTGGGGTTCCTGTTCGCGTTCAACGCGCTGCTGCTTGTCGCCGGCCAACGACGCGAGCTGATCGAGGCGCTGCGACTGTGGGGCTTTCGCACCGGCAGCATCGTGCGGATCCTCGTCTTCGACGCCGTCGTCCTCGGCCTGATCGCCTCGGCGCTCGGACTTGCGCTCGGCGAGCTGCTCTCGCGGACTGTGTTCCCCCCAACCCCCGGCTACCTCGGGCTTGCGTTCCCCGTTGGCGCCGGTCGGGTCGTGCGATGGGAGACCGTCGCGATCTCACTTGGCTGCGGCGTGCTCGCCGCCGTGCTTGCGACGCTCGTGCCGCTCGTGTTGGACATCTCCGGGCGCTCGGATCCGGAGGCCGCAGGAACGGACGCCGGCAGCCTCGCCCGCGCGCTCCGTTCGCGGTGGACGCTCGTCGCGAGCATCGCCCTGCTTGCGATCACCGTCGTCGTGCTGATCGCGGCCCCGGGCGCCGCCGTCGTCGGCATGCTGGCGCTGATCGCGGCCATGCTCCTGCTCTTGCCACGGCTGCTCTCCGCCATCTTGAGCGTCGGCGCACGCATGCAGCACCGGGTCCGCGGCTCCGTCGTAATGCTGGCGGTCGGCGAGCTGCGCGCAGCGGGGTTCCGCTCGGTGGCGATCACTGCCATCGCAGGCATCGCATTGCTGGGCAGCGTCGCCGTCGAGGGATCGCACCGCGACCTCCTGCGCGGGCTGGATCGGGACGTGCACCAGCTGACCGCGGTCACCGACGTGTGGGTGACCGCCCCCGGACCCGCCAACGCGTTGGCGACGACGCCGTTCGGCATCGACGCCGCTCGGCGGCTGGAGCGGAGCGCCGGCGTCGCGGCGGTCGGCGTGCAGCGCGGCGGCTTCTTCGACGTGGGCGACCGACGCGTGTGGGTGCTGGCGCCGCCGGCGACCTCCGCGGAGCTGGTGCCGGGGGAGCAGGTGCTCGAGGGCGATCCGGCCCAGGCTACGACCCGGCTGCGTGGGCACGGATGGGTCGCGCTCTCCGAGGCGCTTGCACACGAGCAGGGCGTCTCCGTGGGGGACACGTTCTTGCTCAGAGCGCCGCAGCCCACCCGCATGCGGGTCGCGGCGATCATCTCCAACCTCGGCTGGACACCGGGCGCGATCGTGCTCAACGCCGACGACTACGCCCGCGCCTGGCAGACCACGGACGCCAGCGCACTCCGGGTCACGCTCGATCCCGGCATCTCTCCGGCCGCCGGCAGAGCCTTGGTCGAGCGGGCGCTCGGCGCCGGCTCCGGGCTCACGGTCGAGACCGTTCCAGAGCGAGAGCGCAGCCAACGCCAGGTCTCTCACGACGGGCTCGTGCGCCTCACGCAGATCGCCGTGCTCATGCTGGGCGCCGCCGCGCTTGCGATGGCCGCCGCCATGGGCGCGATGGTCTGGCAGCGCCGCCAGCGCCTCGCCGCCGTCAAGCTGCTCGGCGTCCCCACCCGCCGCCTCTGGCACGCCATGCTGCTCGAGGCCGCTGTGCTGCTTGCGGTCGGATGCACGATCGGAACCCTGGCCGGCATCTACGGCGCCCAACTGCTCAACCGCACCCTCACCACCGTCACCGGATTCCCCGTCACGCCCTCACTTCCGATCCCGGTCGCCCTCG
The DNA here is from genome assembly GCA_018268595.1 of Actinomycetota bacterium. Classification (GTDB taxonomy): domain Bacteria; phylum Actinomycetota; class Thermoleophilia; order Solirubrobacterales; family Solirubrobacteraceae; genus Conexibacter. Next base: position 49,719 of record JAFDWH010000013.1, read on the forward strand.
CTGCCTACGGCAGCCTCGCGCTGATCGCCTTCACCATCGCCGCCGCCACCAGCTACATCGCCGCCCAAGTCCCGACCCGAACCGCACTCCAAGACTGAACGGACGAGGACGCCCAGGCATGGTCCTCGCCGATGAACGATCGCCGACGCACGCCGACAGAGGCGCTCGCGCTGCTCGGCGTCGCTTGGCGCGGCGTCACCTGGACGATCCCGAGCGTCAAGCGAGAGCTGCGCGGCTGGCGCGAGCGAGCGCTCTGCATCCCTGATCCGGCACTGCGCGCCGACGCCTTGGAGACGCTGCGTCGCGAGCACATGAACGCGCACGGTGCCGCGCTGTTCGCCGTGCTGCCGCGCACACGCAGCCGACCGCTGTTGCGCCTGCTCGTCGCCTTCCAGGTCGCCCTCGACTACCTCGACACGGTCACCGAGCGACCTGCTCTAGACGAGCGCGCGCACGGCGACCGGCTTCATCGCGCGCTCGTCGACGCGCTCGATCCCAACGCCACTCCAACGGACTACTACGACGAGCGGCCATGGGAGGACGACGGCGGCTACCTGCGCGGGCTCGTCGAGACGTGCCGGCGCGAATGCGCCGCGCTGCCCGGCTACTCGACGGTGCGTCCATACGCCCTGAGCGCGGCCTCCGATCTCTCCGTTCAGGTTCTCAACCACCTCACTCACCCGGCTGAGCGCGACGCAGCGATCCGCGCCTGGGCCGATGGCGAGGGACGCCGCGACAGCGAGCTGCAGTGGTTCGAGCGCGCCGGTGCCGCCAGCTCGACGCTCGGCATCTACGCACTGCTCGCCATCGCCGCCGCTTCGCAGCTGCGCGCAAACCAGATTCGCGCGGTCGACGCCGCGTACCGCCCCACGGTCTGCCTCCTGTGCACGTTGATGGATAGCCTCGCCGACTACGAGGAGGACCGTGCCACTGGGGTGCACAGCTACGTCGCTCGCTACGGCGACGCTGTGGTCGCGATCGAGCGAATCTCTGCCCTCGTTCCACGAGCGCTCGCCGAGGTGCGTCGGCTGCCGAGCGGACCACGACACGCTGTGATCGTGAACGGGATGGTCGCGATGTACCTCTCGAAGCAAGGTCCCCGCAGTGCGCTGCTCCGCGAGAGCTCGCGACAGATCCGTATGCGCGTCGACTGGATGGCGGCCGTGGCGATGCCCGTGACTCGCATCATGGAACGGAGGCGCGCCCGCTCAACTCGTGGGCGAGAACCCCAAAATACGGAATAAATGGGTTCCTCTCAGAGCAGGCAGATCGTATGTTGGCCGCGCCAAGAGCCGGTAACGGTCCTGCGGATCGCTACGAGTGCGGGTCCGCGACCGGCAAACGAGCGGGTCGCGGGCCCGCGAGCACGAGATGACCCTTCAACAGTCCACTCCCCGCATCGCGCTCCGCTCGGCCGAGAGAGACGACGATGTGCTCTTCCGCCGCGCGCTCGCCAAGACGATTCGTCGACTGCGGCGCGATCGAGAGCTGTCCCAGGCCGAACTCGGCGAGCGCACCGGGCTCGCGCGGAACCACATCGGCGAGATCGAGCGCGTGCCACGCAACCTGACGCTGCAAACGATCGTCTCCCTTGCAAGAGCGTTCGACATGCACGTCTCGGAGCTGCTTGCGCGGGCGGAGGAGTTCGCTCGCGAGCAAGCTTCCAACCAGCGCAGTCCCGACGGCTCCGCCGCCCCCTGAGGTTCCTGTACGTTTGAGTTCATTAGGCGGCCCTCGACCGTCGTGATGCGGAGGCGAACGCGCAAGTGGGGATGACGCATGCCGTGCTGGGGGCCGCGAAGGAGGGACCTGCCTCCCGCTACGAGCTGCTCATGCGGCTGCGGCGCGACTTCCCGCTGTGGAACTTCAGCAGCGGCGGCGTCTATCACGCCGTCGACAAGCTGACGCCCCACTTGCTGCGTCCCTGCGACGGCGACAAGACCACAGGCGACTATGAGCTGACGGCCACGGGAGACATCCGCCTGCGCGCGTGGGTGCGCAGACCGTCGCGGCCTGGGCCGTTCCGCGACGACCTGCGGCTGCAGATCGCCTACTCAGAGCCCGAGGACCTTCCCTGGATCGAGCAGCAGATCCGCGAGCGCCTCAGATGGATCGGCGAGCAGCAGGCGGCGCTCCGCGACGTCAGCCACCTTCGCGAGCTGCGGCGCCTCCAGAAGCCATGGAGCATCACGCGCCTGCTGGTCGCTCGCGCCATCCAGCTCGCGGTCCTCGACGGGCTCGCGCGCGGCCTGCGACGAGCCCAGGCCGAGATCATCACTGCGATCGAGCAGAGCGCGCAGCAGGACCGATGACGCTCCTGGCTCTGGAGAACGTCAGCAAGACGTACTACCGGGGAGGCCGTCACCGTCTCCCGATCCTGCGCGACGTCAGCCTGCACGTCAATGCCGGCGACGTCGCTGCGATCGTCGCTGACCCGACCGCCGGCAAGACCACCCTGCTGCGCATCGCTGCCGGCCTCGAGCCGCCCGACACCGGCACCGTCAGCCTCGCGGGCGAGCCGCTCCCGGCCACGAACGACCTCGACCCACGGATCGCGCTCGTCACCCGCACCCCACCACCGCGCGAGACCACGAGCTTGCCGGTGACCGACTTCGTGGGGCTGGCGCTCATGGACCGTATGCCGACTCGCGAGGCGCGTCAACGCACGGACGCGATCCTCGACGCCTTCGATCTCCACACGCTCGCGGGCTCCACATGGCCCGAGCTGTCGGACGTGGAGCGAACACTGATCCGGATCGCGCAGGCAGTCGTTCGCCGACCGACGCTGCTGCTGCTCGACGATCCCGTCCTCGGCCTCGGCATCTCAACTACGGAGACGGTCCTCTCGCAGATCCGCGACGCGGCCCGAACACACGCGACGGCCGCACTGATGACCGTCGCGCACCCGTCCGAGGCGGTGCATGCGGACACGATGCTCACGTTGAACGCCGGCACGCTGATGCAGACATCGAGGCACCAGAATCGTGGCCAGCTGCTGGACTTTCCGACGGGCCGGGTGTCCTGAGCAAGCCGCTGCTGACGGACCGCCAATGTCGGCCGTGTCTCAGCATCAGCGCGCGGAACGAGCCCGCATCGCATCCCGCGTGCGCGTCTCAGCTCGGGCGACGATCTCGGTCGGCGTGATGTGGAGCACACCGCACACGAGGAAGAGGCGATCCCATCGGAGGACGTGGCGGCCGTTCTCCCACTCCCAGATACGGCTGGGGCGGATGTCGAGACTCTCAGCCACGGCGCTCTGCGACATGCCGACCTCTTCGCGGCGCTCTCGGAGCACAGCGCCGAGGGCGATTCGGAACTCGCCGGGATCGAGGCGGAAGAAATCGATGTCGGCGTCGGGCATCTGAGCGCCGGGGACCGGCCCTGCCTGGGCGCCCGGACCGGCTGAGCGTATCCCGTGTGACGGCCTCCGATGGTCACCTGCAGCAGGGCATGTCTGAGAAGCCATCAGCCGTACTGCACCCCCGCCTGTTTCACCGGGCTATGGTGCATCGATGGGGATCGTCGATGAGGGGTACCGGCGCAAGGTCCTTCAGCCGCGCCCGGACATGCGCCCAGAGGACTGGATGGCCGTTCCCACCCTGAACTGGGTTTGGCGCCAGCCGGTCGTCGAGCTGGAGCAGCAGGTGCGGCTCTTCATGCACTCGCTGATGTTCGCCGTCGACGCCACGAGCGACGGCGGCGCCGTCCAATTCGTGATCCTGCTCGGCGTCGAGCCGAAGCCCGATGAGACGGAGCTGTCGGTCGTCTGCCCGTTGGGCGCTCCGCTGGCCCAGCTACGAACCGCCCTCGCCACGCAGGATCTGGCGCCGGCCGGGGAGGTGGACATCGAGATGAGGTTCGGCGCCCGCAGCGACGTGCACGTGCCGGTCGTGGTCGACTGCGACCGCGCCACGGGCCGCTACGCGTTCAACAACCACAACCAGCTCGCCGACCCGAAGCAGTTCATGAACCCGTACGCGTGCCGGAGCACGTCCGGCTTCCTCAACTTCATCGGCGCGCGCGAGATCATGGGTCCGGGGATGGTGGTCATGACCGACCTGGACACGCTGCACGACAAGGGTCTCGACGAGTGGTTCCGCTGGCTCTGCTGCACCACCGAGACCGGCGTCAGCTTCGACGCGGAGCGGCTGCTCGTGCGGCGCGACGACCCGGAGATCTGGATCTACGACTACGACGGGAGTTGACCGCGATGCCTGGCACGCCCCAGCTCAAGATCGAGGACCTCGGCAAGATCGACATGCTCGACATCGAGGCGCGCGCGGGAAGGCAGAACGTCCGGCGCACGGAGACAGCGGTGGCGGACGGCTCCTACGGCGAGCCGATCCTGTTCGCGCTGACGCTGCTCACCGCGGCGGCGCTGCGCGCGTACGTCGCCCACACCGTCGCGAATGTCGAGATGGCGCCCACCAGGGAGCTCACGCAGAAGGTCACGGTATTGCGGGACGGCGAGGTCGTGGAGGTGCGCGAGATCACGTTCAAGGAGCGCAGGGGCGAGCCGCTCGCCGACACCGTCGTGCGCGAGCTCTCGGCGATCCCCGGCCTCGACACCGCGCTGGGCGAGCTGGCGACATGACCGGGGCCGACCCGCTCGTCACGCCGCTCGGCGGGCGCAGCGCGATCGACCCGACCACGAACCTCGCACACCTCGCGCAGGTGCGCCTCGAACAGGACGCCGGCGCGCTGGTCGCGGGCGAGCTCACGAGCGCGGCCCTGCCGGCCTTCCTGCACGAGGGCACGCACCACCTGTGCTTCTTCTCGCCGGTCGGCCTCACGCTCGCACTGCTGAACATGCGCGCACGCCGCCGAGCGCTCCTGATCGCGTTCCAGACCAGGCCGGTGCCGCTGGAAGCCTCGCCCCGGCCGGACAGCATCGACGTGCTCGACGACTACGTGCGACAGGACGCGGTCACCCGCGCGCTGAGACCGCTCGCCGAGGGCCTCGCGACCTTCGCGGAGTTCGACGCGCTGCCGGGCACGTCGCCCATCTCCACAGAGCTGATGACGATGCTCCTCGGTCACTTCATCCGCCATGCGGATCCGTCGGCGAATCCGTGGGACACGTTGGCTTCCACCCTCCGCCACGAGCGGTCGGCCCTCCCCTACGCGCATCGCAAGGCGAGCCTGCTCGCGCAGTCGATGGACCCGCTGCAGGGCGGCTACCTCGCCGGCTACCTGTTCGTCAAGCGGCTGTGGCACCACGCCGCCTCGATCGACTCGCGGCTGGACGACACCGACCTCTTCCTCAGCCTGCTCGTGACCTATGTCTACAACGACTTCGGCCTGGTCGCCCACCTGCTCGACTCCGGGACCAGCGACGCGGGCGCGGCGACGGCGATCCTGCGCCACCTCCATGATCGCGTGGTCAAGCTCATCGGCTCGATGACCGCCGACTGGGTCGACGAGGTCGAGGCCGGGCACGATCAGCCGTTCCTCGACCAGCGGCCCCACGGCGACCTCATGAGCACGATGCAGCAGATCCCCTCGCTGGGCACCGATCCCGCCCTGGCGGAGGCCGGCCGGGAACGGCTGGCGGCGCTCTATGCCGAGCTGGAGCGCGAGGCGGGCGACGACGCCGGGCCGCTCGGCGGCCTGCCCTCCCGGCAGCTGTGGGCCGTCGCGCAGCGCCAGCTGCTGCTGCTCGGCGCGCTCGCCGTCGAGGTCGACGTGAACGAGCGCGGGCACGTGCGCGTCTGGCGAGGGAGCGAGCTGCTCACGTCCGGGCCCGGCATCGACGGCGTGCAGCAGTGCGCCCGCACGCCCGGGTCGCTCGCGATCTTCGTCAACCCGTGGCGGTGGGGCCGCTTCATGGCGTTCACCGCCAGCGTCGACGGGCACCCGCTGCTCGTCTGGTTCAGTCGCGACGTCAGTGCCGTGCTCAAGGAGCAGTTCCTCCAGTTCCTGACCGACCCTGTGCTCGCAGCGACCGCAGACCGGGCTCAAGCCGTGGTCGTGGAAGCCCACCTGCGCCAGGACGAGACCGCCCAGATCGTGCTCGCCGCGGTGCGCGACCAGCTCGAGCACTGGAGCAGGCAGCTCTACTCGATGACCGCGCTGGCGTTCGTGGAGCCCGGCGCGCTGGACGCGACGGTCGATCGCATGACCCCGGACGGGCTGCTCCCCATCCTCGGAAGCCTGCCCCACCTCCGCGCGCTGGCCTGGTTGAGCCTCAACTGGATGCTCCATGACGACCCGCAGGAGCTGGCCGGCGCGTTCCGGGAGGCCGAGGTCTTCCACGGCGCCGGGCCCGAGCTCTGGCCGGTCGTGGAGGAGATCGTCGTCCGCGCACAGGCAGCACTCGGCGAGCCGCTCCTGATCAGAGGCGCCCGCTTCGTGAGCTGCACCGTCTGAGGACAGCCGCCGCGAACCGCCGATCGGACGGGTCGGACTCGCCGACGCTGACCTTGCGATTGGCTCCCCGTAGCGCGGGTCCCACCTGGGTCCCAACCCGCTTGTCAGCTCCAGTCCACGCCAGTACCCTCCAGTCATGCCGTGTCATCGAAACACGGCGATGTGCAGGGACTTCAGCGGACTCCGCACGACCCAGCCAGACCCATCGGACCGCCCGGGTCTCGATGGTAAGGAAGGGGTCATCGGTTCGAGTCCGATGGAGGGCTCTGCGAGGAAGCCCCGCTCATGGCGGGGTTTCGTCGTTTCGGAGGGTCGGCGCTGCTTGGGCGTCAGATGGCGGCGGGTACGAAACGGGTACCGCGGCAGGGCCACCAACGATTAGCCATGCGGGCGGTGCTCGCCGCGGTCGCGCGAGCGTCTGTGCCGGCCGCACCGGGTTTCGCCGAATTCCCCTCGGCGCGCTCGCGCGCGTCAGGCCGCGTGCGCCAGCTCGCGCATGCGGCCGAGCGGGTGGCGGCCGACGTGCGTGGCGACCGCGTACGGCTCCCGGTCGCGGCCGTGCGCGCGCCACTGCACGAGCACCGGCGTCAGGCCGCGCACACCGTCGAGCCAATGCAGCACCGGGTTGTGCCGGCGCGGGATCAACAGGATCTCGTGCTCGGCGGTCACGACCACGACGGCCTTGCCCTCGTCGTGCAGCAGTTCCCACGCAGCTCTGTCTGCCCACGGCTGATCGCCCGGCAGGAACGAGACGTGATCCGGGTAGCCGAGATCGTCGTCCGCCAGCGCGGCCCGCGTGAACAGCTCGTGCATCTTGTCCTGGACGTCGGTCATCGCGTGGACTCCCACTCGCGAACGATAGCGGCCCACGAATCCCGGCACGCGAGTATCGCGGCCTGCATCGCGTCGTTCACCGGCCCGCGCGTCACGGTCGGCGGCTGCTTCTCATCGCCGACGTAGCGGTGCTCGTGATGCTCGTCCGGGTCGTGCGCGTTGTCAAACACGCGCACCGTGTGCCAGCGTCCCTCGCGGCGCGCCATCAGCACGACGGCGTACTCGACTGGATGCGTGCTCGACCGCGTGATCTCGATGCGCACATCGTCGTCCGGTCGCTCCTCGCGGCTTCGATCCTTGGGACTCACGACCAGCCATGAAAGCCGCCCGGCCGGACTGACCACATCTATCTGTGCAATGACCAACCGGCGGGTACCGCGCGGGTACACGACGGGTACCCAGCACGTGCCTCGATGGTCCGGGGAGCTGGCCGAAATCCGCGTCCTGCCTGGACAGCGGAACACCATCGGGAACCCCCGGCGACGATGGTAAGGAAGGGGTCGCGGGTTCGAGTCCCGCGGAGGGCTCTCAAAAGCGCCTGCATCGGGCGCTTTCTTGTTATCGCGACCGCCCCTTGTATCGTGTATCGATACGCGATACAGTTCCTCGGGAATGCAGGCGGCAGACCTTCTCTCGCTCCTGGCACTCCTTCGACAGGGCCGCGACGAAACGTGGACCGTGCGGTCGCTCGCAGCTGAGCTGCACCTGCCTCCCGCGGCGGTCCAGCGCTCCCTTGCACGCTTGGGCGAGACGCCCGTCTACGACGCCGCGCGTCGTCGGATCGACCGCTCGGCTGCGATGGAGCTGCTGACGCATGCCCTGCCGTTCGTCGCCCCGGCACGCCTCGGCGGCCCCACACGCGGGGTCCGCACCGCCTGGGCGGCGCCGGTCCTCGCCGACCGCTTCGCGCCGACCGACGAGCTGCCCCCGCTCTGGCCCGCCCCGGAGGGCGACGCCCGCGGGTTGACCGTCGAGCCGGTGCACCCCGCAGTCGTCGAGCTTGCGGCGAACGACTCCTGGATGTACGACATGCTTGCGCTCATCGACGGCATCCGCATCGGCGACGCCCGCGTGCGCGGCGTCGCGCGAGAGCTGCTGAACGAGCGCCTCGCGCAGGCGGCCGCCGCGTGAGCATCGCGTTGCTCGAGCTTGCAGCCGCCGCCCTGGGCGAGCTTGTGGACGAGGTGGTCTTCACAGGGGGAGCGACGGTCGGGCTGTGGATCACCGATCCCGCCGCGCCCGAGCCGCGCCCGACCGAGGATGTCGACGTCATCGTCGAGATCACCACGCGTGGCGCGTTCGCCGACTTCGAACAACGCATGCGCGATCGTGGCTTCCACCACGATCAGCTCGGCGGCGTCATCTGCCGCTGGCGACATGCCGACAGCGGCCTGGCGCTCGACGCGATGCCGACGAACCCGGCCATCCTCGGCTTCGAGAGCCGCTGGCAACGCCCCGCCGTTCCCCGCGCGATCGTCCGCCGGCTTCCTTCGGGCGCGTCGATCGCGGCCGTGTCGCCGCCCGACCTCATCGCCACCAAGCATCGTCAGCCTGCTCGACGGCCGCACGGAACTCGTCCGTGAGATCGCCGACGCGCCTGCCGATCTGCGCGCGTACATCACGACCGAACTGACGCGCCACCAGGCCGACTGGATCTTCATGGATGGCGTCTACGCCGCCCTACTCCCTGACGACGCCAGCCAAGCCCGCGTCGAGCGCATCGTCATGCCGCGAATGAGAGCGATCATCGGCGTCGGCTGATCGACGACCCTCGGAGCTGCTCGGGCTGCTGTAGGGAGCTACTCCCCCTCCCCACCCACCAACTCCGCCAGCCGGTCGCCGGCGACCTGGACGAGGCGGCCGACGAGCGGGTTGATGACGAGGGCGGTGACCGAGCCGGCGAGGGCGGGGAGGTTGCGGCGGAACCAGCGAGTGACGTACTGGATCGTGGTGAGGTCCGGCTGCTGCGCGAAGACCGCTTGCTGCAGCTCCTCGACGCGCTCGACCGCGGCGGCGCGCTGTTCGGGCGGCGCCTGCGCGGCGACCTGCTCGCGCAGGTGCGCGAACGCGAGCCGGACCTGCTCGCGCTCGGCCTCGGTCACCGCCGCGACCGCGGCGTCGCCGAGCGCCTGACGCTGCTCGATCTCGTTGCCGATCGCGATCTGGCCGGCGTTCGACCCGGTCACGTTGACGTTCGCGCTGATCGCGTCGCCTGCTCGCTCGTCGTCGCGCATCGCCCCTCCTATCTCGGTTGTCTGAACGGGGGTGGCGCGGTCGTGGTCGACAGGGTCGTGGCGTGCTCCCGCAGCAGGACGCTCGGATTGTGCGTCGGACGCGAGCTGACGACCTTCGCGCCGCCTTCGAGCGTCGCGGTGCTCGGGCTCCCGGCGAACGACAGCAGCGCGCTCACGCGCTCCGCGCCGGCGGTGTACTCGATCGACAGCGTGCAGCCGCCCTGCCCCACCTGCAGCGGCTGCGGGCATCTCGCCACCGAGACCCTGAACGCGTCGCTGTTGACGCTCGGCTGGACGGCGATCGGCCCGGGGCCGAGGTCGGCGACCGTCACCGTCCCGGTGTCGGGCCCGTCGACGTCGGTCCACGCGTAGGCGAGCTTGCCGGTTATCGACAGCTGCGGCGGGCCGCTCGGCCCCGGTCTCGGCCCCGGCGCCGGCCCGCGTCCGGGCGCCGGTCTCGCCGGCGTGGAGGTCGGCGGGACGGTCGTCGTCGGCGGGACGGTCGTCGTCGGAAGCGTGGTGGTGACCGAGCGCGCGCCCGAGTCGCCGGCGAGCTTCGCCGATCCCGGCGACGACCCGTTCGACCCGAGCAGCAGCGCCGCCGCGACGCCGAGCGCCAGCCCGGCACCGCCGAGCGCGATCCAGCCCTTCCCCGGCGCGCGTCCGCCCTGCTGCCCGCCGCCGGTCGGCAACACGCCGAACAGCAGCGACAGGTTGTGTGCGGTCACGGCGGTGCCCGCCTCGTCGCCCAGCTCCCGCCGCAGCGCCAGCGCGCGCTGCAGCCGCGCGACGCCGCCGCGGTCCCCCAGGCAGCCGGCGCGCGTGCCGAGCTGATGCAGCGCCCACGCCGCCGCGGCGCGGTCGCCGCCGCGCTCCGCCGCCGCCAGCGCGCGCTCCAGCGCGACCGCCCATGCGCCCCAGCGCCCGCTGCGCGCCAGCAGCCCGTCGGCCGCGCGTGCGAGCGCGAGCAGGTCGCGCCGCTCGGCGGCACCGCCGTCGCCGGCGCCGAGCAGCGCGGCGAGGATCGCCGGCACGTCCTCCACCGGCCGCTCCTCCATGTCGGTCGCGAGCCGCTCGCGCGTGCGGCGCAGCAGCAGCGTGACGTCCGCCCCGTCCACCCCGCCCGCCCGGACCTCGAGCGTCGCGCTCCAGCGCGGGCTGTGCGCCTGCGCCGCGCCGCGCGCCCGCAGCCGCTCCAGCAGCGCCGCCGCGTCGGGCACGCCGGCGATCGCCGCGACGTCGTCGACGTGCACCGCGGCCGGCGCCAGCAGCTCGAGGACGGCCAGCACGCGTCGCTCCTCCTCGTCGAGCCCGTCGCGCACCGCCGCCTCCAGCTCGGCCGGGACCCCGAGCGGCAGCGTGCCACCGCGCGCGAGCGCGGCCGCCTGCACGACGCTCAGCGGGCGCCCGCCGGCGCGGCGGCACAGCGCCGCGGCCGGTCCGCGCTCGTCGTCGCGCAGCGGCCGGCCCAGCTCCCGCTCGAACAGCGCGAGCGCGGCCTCGTCGGCGAGGCCGCCCAGCTCGAACGTGCGCTCCTCCCCCCACAGCCCGCGCCGCTCGGACGCCAGCAGGAAGCGGCACGCGGGCGCGCAGTCGAGCAGCTCGCAGACGTCGTCGCGCTCCTGTTGCACGTCGTCGAGCACGACGAGCGCGCGGCGGTCGGCGAGCAGCCGGCGCAGCTCGAACGGCGTCGGCTGGCACGGCGCGTCGCTCTCGTAGAAGGCGTCGAACAGGAAGCGCTCGACGTCCTCGCGCGGCTGGCCGGCCACGCGCACGTACACGACGCCGTGCTCGAGCGTCGCCGCCGCCAGGTGCGCGAGGCGCCGCAGCAGGCTCGTCTTGCCGCCGCCCGCCGGCGCCGTCAGCCCGACGCTGTGACCGGCGGCGAGCAGGCCCGCGACCTCCTCCAGCTCGCGCTCGCGCCCGAGCAGCTGCGGGAAGTCGCGCGGCTGCAGCACGACCGGCACGGCCCGCGCCCGCACCGCCGGCGCCTGCCCCGCGACGTGGACGATCGCGCCGTGGTCGGCGTGGATCTGCAGGTTGTGCGAGCCGACCGCGATCTGGCCGCCGATCTCCTGCGCGGAGATCTCGGCGACGATCGCCTCCGCCCGCTCCCCGGCCGCTGTCCCGCTCGCGGCGCGCGCGCGACGCCACACGATGGACTCCTTTACAGCACGTTGCCCCTGCGCGCAGGCTAGAGCAACCGCACCCGACCGATCAAGGACTTTGGTGCATTGGGCGCGCAACGTCTGTTAGGCTTCCCTAACCCATGGGTGCGTTCGTGATCGTCCTGCGTGAGGGATTCGAGGCCAGCCTGATCCTCGGCCTCGTGTTCGCGTTCCTCAAGAAGACCGGCCAGTCCGAGCGGCACGCCGCCGCCGTCTGGTCAGGCACCGCGCTCGCCGCGGGCCTCAGCGTTGCGATGGGCGCGCTGCTGTTCGCGACCGTCGGCGAGCTGCACGGCACCGCCGAGAAGGTCTACGAGGGCTCCGCGATGCTCGTCGCGGCGACCGTCCTCACCTGGATGGTCTTCTGGATGCGCAAGCAGGCCAGCACGATCGGCGGCGCGCTGCGCGCGCAGGTCGGCGAGGCGGTCGCCTCCGGCGGCGGGCCCGCGCTCGCGCTCGTGGCGTTCGTCGCGGTCGCGCGCGAGGGGCTCGAGAGCGCGCTGTTCCTGTTCGTGTCGGTCGGCGACGCCGGGCTCCTGCCGACGGTCGCCGGCGGCGCGCTCGGCCTGCTCGCGGCGATCGCGCTCGGGATCGCCTTCTACCGCGGCTCGGTCAAGCTCGACCTGCGCCGCTTCTTCCTCGTCACCGGCCTGCTGGTGATCGCCTTCGCCGCCTACCTGATCGTCGGCGGCCTGCACGAGCTGGCCGAGGTCGGCGGCGGCGAGGCGCTCGAGCTCGCCGGTCCGCTCGCGGCGCTCGCGTTCGCGAGCGCCTGCGGCTGGCTGTTCGTGCGCGGCACGCGCCTGCCGGCGCCACAGCGGCAAGCGGCTTGACGCGCCCGCGCGGTTGACGCGCACCCGCCCGCGCGAGACGATCGCACGCGTCGGTTCCCGACGAGAGGAGCGCAATGGCCCGCAAGATGGCGGACTGCCGTCGCTGGCCGAGCGAGTCGAACTGCTCGCTCGTGATCATCGGTGAGGAGGACGAGGTCGTCCGCGCCGCTTCGGAGCATGCCGCGTCCGTGCACGACCACGAGGACACGCCTGAGATGCGCGAGCAGATCAGGCAGTTCCTCGAGCCGGCCGAGTCCTACCAGCCCGGCCCGCGCGAGCAGGAGCCGCTGCCCGGATAGCCGCGGCCGTCCGCGACGGTGGGGCGGCGTCGCGGTCGCCCTACCGTCGCGCCGCGGCGAGCGCGCGCAGACGCTCGGTCGCCGCCTCCGCCTCGAGCGGGCGGGCGAAGTGGAAGCCCTGCGCGAGCGCGCAGCCGTGTTGCACGAGGAACAGCCGCTGCGCCTCGCTCGTGACGCCCTCGGCGACCGTCAGCATGCCGAGCGCCGCGCCCAGCTCGATGATCGCTCTCGTCATCGCCGCCGCCTGCGCGTCGTCGGGCACGCCGCGCAGGAACGACTGGTCGATCTTCAGCACCTCGACCGGCACGTCGCGCAGGCGCGCCAGCGACGAGTGGCCCGAGCCGAAGTCGTCGATCGCGAGCCGCACGCCCAGCTCGTGCAGCGCGCGCACGACCGGGTTCGCGCGCTCGGCGTCGAGCATCGCGGCCGACTCGGTGATCTCCAGCGTCAGGCAGCCGGGCGCGACCCCCTCGGCGTCGAGCGACTCGCGCACCGTCGTGGGGAAGTCGGGGCGGCGCAGCTGGCGCGGCGAGACGTTCACGTGCACGTGCGTGTCGAGCCCGTCGGCGGACCACTCGCGCAGCTGCGCGCAGACCGCGTGCAGCACCCAGCCGCCGATCGCCTCGATCAGGCCGGCGTCCTCCGCCAACGGGATGAACTCGTTCGGGCCGACGATCCCACGCTCGGCGTCCTGCCAGCGGACCAGCGCCTCGAACGCGACGAGGTCGCCCGTCGCCGGCACGACGATCGGCTGGTAGTGCACGACGAAGTCGTCGCGCTGCAGCGCGCGGCGCAGCTTGCTCGTGAGCGACAGGCGCGCGAGCGTGTGCCGCGAGTCGCCGCCGTAGGAGGCGATCCCGCCGCGGCCGGCCTGCTTGACCTCGTACATCGCGGCGTCGGCGTGGCGCATCAGCTGGTCGGCGTCGTTGGCGTCGTGCGGGTAGATCGAGATGCCGATCGAGGAGCCGATCTCGAACTCGGCGTCGGCGATCGAGAACGGCTCCAGCAGCGCCTGCTCGACCTGCTTGGCGACCGCCTCGGCGGCCATCCGCGGGTCCGTCTCGAGGTCGGTCAGCAGGATCAGGAACTCGTCGCCGCCCTGGCGCGCGAGCAGGTCGGTCGAGCGCACGACGCCGCGCAGGCGCACGGCGATCCGCCGCAGCAGCTCGTCGCCGGCGGCGTGGCCGAGCGAGTCGTTGACGGCCTTGAAGTCGTCGAGGTCGACGTACAGCAGCGCGACCGCGTGCCCGCTGCGGCGCGCGCGCGCCAGCCCGAGCGCGAGGTGCTCGTCGAGCAGCGCGCGGTTCGGCAGCTTCGTGAGCGGGTCGTGGTAGGCAAGGAAGGCGATCTGCTCCTGCGCGCGGCGGCGCTCGGTGATGTCGCTGAAGGCCGTCACGGCGCCGTACGGGCGCAACTCGCCCTCGCGCACGAGCGGGTGGCTGGAGACCGACGTCCACACCTCGCTGCCGTCGGGGCGCTCGATCTTCAGCACGGCGTCGCGCTGCACGACGCGGTTCTGCAGCGCGCGCTGCGAGGGCATCGCGTCGTCGGCCAGCTCGGTGCCGTCCTCGAGCCGGATCGTCACGGGCCACTCGCCGGCCGTGCGGTACAGCAGCTCCTCCTCCAGCACGCCGAGGATCCGCACGGCCGCCGCGTTGCACGACAGCACGCGCCCGTCGGCGCCGTAGATCAGCAGCCCCTCCTCCAGCGCGTGCACGACGCCGCGGTTGCGCTCCTCGCTCTCCGCCAGCGCCGCCTCGGCGATCCGCGTCGCGGTGACGTCGGTGATGATCCCCTGCGTCAGGTACGGCTCGCCGTGATCGTCGCGGATCACGGTGTCGCGCTCCCACACCCACACGACGCGGCCGTCGGCGGCGATCAGGCGGTACTCGCAGTCGAACGCCTTGCGCTCGCGGTAGGCGTAGCGCGTCTCCGCCAGCACGCGGTCGGCGTCGTCGGGATGCAGCCGCTCCTCCCACAGCGTCGAGGCGCCGAGCCAGTCTCTCGCGGGGTAGCCGAGCAGCTCCTCGATCTGCGGGGAGACGTAGCGGAAGGAGCCCATCTCGTCCCAGTCGGCGATGTAGGTGACGGCGGGGATCGTCTCGATCAGCGTGCGGTAGCGGGCCTCCGCCTCCTCCAGCTCGACCGCGGAGGTGACGCGCGCGGTGACGTCGTGCAGCACGCCGATGTAGCGGCGCGCGACACCGTCCTCGTCGTGGACGGGCGTGAGGAAGACCTCGTTCCAGAAGGGCGAGCCGTCGCGGCGGTAGTTGCGCAGCGTGACCCAGCACTCCTCGCCGTCGCGCAGCGCGGCGGCCATCTCGGCGACCGGCTCGGGGTCGGTCTCCTCGCCCTGCAGGACGCTCAGGGAGCGGCCGACGACGTCGGCGCCGCGCCAGCCGGTCAGCAGCTCGAACGCCTCGTTGACGTAGGAGACCGGCCAGCCGCCGCTGTCCGGGTCGTGGTCGGCGATCACGATGCCGTTGTTGGTCGCGGCGAGCGCGCGCTCGTGCAGGTCGAGCATCGCGGCGCCGCGGCGGTAGCGCAGGTGCAGCGCGACCTGGCTGGCGAGCGCGGCGACGTCCGCCATCAGACGCGCGTCGGGGCGGGCGCCGGGCGCGAGGCGCAGCTCCAGCACGCCCTCGCAGGCGCCGCCGGCGACGAGCGGGACGGCGACGTGGGGACCGTCGGCGACGGTCGCGCGAGCGAGCGCGGCGCGGCCGGCGAGATGCTCCTCGGGCTGCTCGGGCGTGACGGCGGGGAGCGTCGCGTCGCCGAGCGCGGCACGCGCGATCAGCTCGCCGCGCTCGGCCGGCAGCTCCCAGGCGATCCCGCCGGCGGCGCCGAACAGCGCGGCGAGGATCGTGAGCGCCTCTCGCAGCAGCGCCTCGGGCGGCAGCTCGGCGACGAGCTGGTCGGCGATCTGCTGCTGCGCGGAGAGGAGGCGCTGGGCGGCCGCGGCGGCGCCGCGGTCGCGTGCGCAGGCGTGCTCGCGCAGGACGGCGGCTTGGAGGCGATCTGGGTCCGGTTCGTGGGCAGCGCAGCCCTGCGCGGCCTGTGCCGCGGCGGCCGCGCTCGGGTCGGTCAGCACGAGCGCGACGCCGGCGCGCTCGCACGCGTCGCGGACCTGCTCGAGGGCGGCGTCGCCGGCGGGCAGCGCGCAGACGACCGCGTCGGCCTCGCCGCGGCCGAGCGCGCCGGGCAGCGCGGCGGGGTCGGGCAGCGCGGTCGCGACGAGGGCGTCCGCGGTGAGCGCGTCGACCAGCGCTGAGGCAGCTGTGGGATCTCGGTGGACGACGAGCGCGCGCAAGGGGCTTCCCGGGTCGGCGCCGGGCCGGGTTCACGACGGTATTCGAGGAGATCGTCAAAACTCCCTGATCGCATGAGCGTTGCACGGCTCCTTGCCGCGAATCTCGTGCAGTACGCTGCCGCCATCCCCGCCCCCGGAGGCCCCGCATGACCCGCACGATCGTCGTCGGCTACGACGGCACCGATCACGGCGACGACGCGCTCGCGCTCGGACGCCTGCTGGCCGGCGTGGCCGGGACGGAGCTGGTGGTCGCGTGCGCGTATCCCGACGACCCGCTCGGCGAGAGCGCGGCGGCGCGCGAGGTCGCGCAGGGGATGCGCGAGGACGCGGAGGGCAAGCTGGAGCGGGCGCGCGGGTGGCTGACGAGCGCGGGCCTCGCCGACGGCGCCGCCAGCTTGCGCGCGGTCGCCGGCGCCTCCCCCTCGCACGTGCTGCACGAGTTGGGCGAGCAGCTCGGCGCCGAGGCGATCGTCGTCGGCGCCACCCACCACGGCCGGGCGCTGCGGCTGCTGGCCGGCTCGACGCCCGACGCGGTGCTGAACCACGCGCCGTGCCCGGTCGCGGTCGCGCCGGAGGGCTTCCGCGACCACGTGCACGGGACGGGCGCCGTGCGCCAGGTGGCGGTCGCGTTCGACGGCTCGCCGGAGGCGCGCCACGCGCTCGACGTGGCGGCCGGCTATGCGCGCGCGGCGGGCGCGCGGCTGCGCGTCGTGACGGCCGTCAACACGGCCGCGGTCGGGATCTACCCGCCGCCGCCGCTCGACGTCGCGTCCTACGAGGAGCTGGGCCGGATCGCGCGCGACGAGGCGCGCGCGCGGCTGGACGCGACGATCGCGGAGCTGGCGCCGGGGGTCGTGGCGGAGGGCGCAGTGCTGGACGGCGACGTCGTCGGGGTGCTGGTCGAGGACGCGCACGCCGACGACCTGCTGTTCACCGGCTCGCGCGCGCACGGCCCGTTCAAGCGCGTGCTGCTCGGGTCGGTCTCCACGCACCTGCTGCGCGACGCGCCGTGCCCGGTCGTCGTGGTGCCGCGCGGGAGCGGCGAGGGCGCGCCCGCGTGAGACTGGTGCGCTACGGGCTGCCGGCGGCGATCTGCCTCGCGGGGCTGATCTTCCTGGTGGTGGATCCGGGCGCGAACTTCGAGGGCGCGATGGCGCTGATCGGCGCCGGCCTGTCGGTCCTGCTCGTGAACGTGCTGTTCCGCTTCGGCGTCACGAGCGACCGCGACCGCGCGCAGGAGGACGCCGCGCGGCGTGAGTTCGATCGTACGGGTCGCTGGCCGGACGACGAGGGGTGAGCGGCGGCGCGGGAACGGCGCCCTTCCGTCGCGCGCGCAGGGTAGGGTCGTGCGCGTGCCCGTCACCGTCGAAGCGCTCCCCGCGATGACCGCCGTCGGCGAGCTGCTCGCGTTGAACGAGGGCCTCGTCGGGCCGTCGACCGGCTACATGGTCGGGGCGCGCGGCGACTGGCCGCGGCTGGTGGCGGCGGCCGAGTCCTGCTCCCTCGACGTGGTCGAGCTGTCGGCCCTGTCGGCGCGCGAGCTGCCGGGCCTGCTGCGCTTCCTCGTCGAGGCGGGGACGCTGCCGTTCGGCCACGTCTCCGTGCACGGGCCGTCGAAGGGCTGGGACGGCACGCCGGCCGCGCTGGCGACGGCGCTGGCGGCGGTGCCGGGGTTCGTCGACGGGATCGTGCTGCACCCGGAGACGCTGGGCGACGTGGACGCTTTCGCCGACCTCGGCGGGCGGCTGCGGCTCGAGAACATGGACTCGCGCAAGAGCGACGCGCGCACGGTCGCCGAGCTGGCTCGCTACTTCGCGGCGCTGCCGCAGGCGCGCTTCTGCTTCGACGTCGCGCATGCGCAGCTGCACGATCCGAGCATGGGGCTCGCGCACGAGCTGCTGGACGCGTTCGGCGAGCGGCTGGCCGAGGTGCATGTCTCGTCGATCGAGCCGGACGGCGAGCATGTGCCGCTGCGCGCGAGCGATGCGGAGACGTTCCTGCCGGTGCTGGAGCGCTGCGCGGGCGTGCCGTGGGTGCTGGAGGCGCCGGCGGGCTGAGCGGCCTGCGGCGCCCGCGTGGTCGCGCTCGCACTTGCAGCGCCCCAACTCTTTCCCAGATACTGGTGCAATGCGCATCGCGTATCGCGCCGATCCGAAGTCGTCCAACGGGCTCTACCGCGGCCTGCTGCCGATGACCGCGCTCGGCGGACTGCGCGGCCACGACGTGCGCAGACTGTTCACCGACGACGCGAGACCGCTCGAAGCGCGCCTCGACGGCGTCGACGTCGTCCTCATCCACCGCTACTGCAACCCGCCCGCACTCGAGCTGGCGCGCCGCGCGCAGGAGGCGGGCGCGGCGGTCATGTGGGACAACGACGACGACATGGGCGCGATGCCGAGAAGCAGCGTCACGTACAGGCACTTCGGGGGGATGGCGTGGGAGCGGCGGCTCGCGCAGATGAGAGCGCTGTTCGCGCACGCCGACCTCGTCACGTCGCCGAGCGAGACACTGTCGGGCCGTTTCGCGCAGTGGGGCGCGCCTGCGACCGGCGTGATCGAGAACTACCTCGCCGACCCGTGCCTGGAGATAGATCAGCGTCCGCACAGCGGCATAACGATCGGCTGGGTCGCGGGCGGCGAGCATGCGATGGACATCCAGAGGCTGCCGATCGGCGAGGTGCTCGGGCGGATCCTGGAGGAACGCGCCGACGTGCGCGTCGTCTCGGTCGGCGTCGGGCTCGGCCTCAGGCACGAGCGCTACGAGCACATAGAGAGCGTGCCGATCTGGACGCTCTCTCAGACGGCTGCCGAATTCGACATCGCGATCGCGCCGATCGCCGACACCGCCTTCAACCGCTCGCGCTCGAACATCAAGCTGAAGGAGTACGCGGCGGGCGGCACGCCGTGGCTCGCCTCGCCGATAGGCCCCTATGCCGGGCTCGGCGAGAAGCAGGGCGGCCGGCTGGTGCCCGACGACGGCTGGCACGAGGCGATCACCCGGCTCGTCGACCGCCCGCGCGAGCTGCGCAGGCTCGCGAAGCGTGCGGCGCGCTGGGGCGCGTCGCAGGCGCTCTCGAAGAACCTCGACGTGTGGGAGCAGAGGCTCGCCGAGGCGGTCGAGCTGCGCCGCGCGAGAGGCGCCGCCGTCAGAGCACGGCGTAGCGCTGCGTGACGGGGCCCAGCTCGGGTCCGAACAGCAGGCCGAGGAGGCGATCTTCGAGCGTCGCGCCCAGCTCGGCGACCTCGCGCCAGCGCGGCGAGCCGGCGGCGGCGGCACGCGAGTCGAGCGCGCTCAGCTCGGCGCGCACGGCGTCGTCGTCGAGCAGCGCGAGGAACGCGTCGTAGGCGGCGAGCGCCTGCGCGCCCTCGGTGGGCGCGTCGTAGCGCAGGAACGCGTCGGCGACGCGGTCGCTCGGTGGCAGCGCGAACTGCTCGGCGAGGAACGGCGCGATCTGCTCGGCGCGCAGCTCGTGGCAGCGCAGCACGGGCAGCAGGCCGCTTGCGAACAGCAGCTTGCGGGAGGTGCGCAGCTTCGCGTTGCGCAGTCCCCAGCCGGCGCCGCCGCGCTCGCGGTCCTTCGCGACGAAGTCGACGCCGATCGTGCGCCAGTAGCGCACGAGGTCGTTGAGCAGGAAGCGCGGTGGTCGCCGGTCGCGCAGCGCGGCGCGCAGGTAGTCGTGGATCACGTCGAGGCGCACGCCGGCGAGCACGTCGTCATGCACAGCGGCGACCGACTCCAGCACGAGCAGCATGCGCCGCGTGAGGTTCGTGTTCGTGTCGTCGTCGAGCCCGACGCGCATCAGGTCGGCGGAGTAGACGACCTCCGCGAAGACGCCCTGCCGGCCGGGCGCGCCGAAGCCGCCGGGGTCGCGCGCGAAGCGCTCGGCGACCGCGGCGGCGGTGTCGTGCGCCGAGCCCCAGCCGCCGTCTGCGGGCGCGAGCCCGCGCACCAGCACGACGTAGTCGTCGTCCGAGCCGGTCGTGAGCTCGCGCCGCCCCCACGAGCCCATCAGCGCGACGGTGGCGTTCGGCGCGATCGCGACGCCCTCCAGCAGCACGGCGCGCTCGGCGAGGCGCCGCGCGGTGCGCTCACGCGCGGCGCTGAGCGCCGGGAAGGCGCGGCCGGCGTGTTGCTCCAGCCGCGCGAGCGGCGTCTCAGCGGGGGGCATGGGCGGCGATGCTAGCCGGCGGGCGGGGCCTGTAGCGCACCGACGGGCGGGGCCGGCACCTCGCTGGTGCCGACCCCGCCCGGGTCCCCGTCGGGCCCCCCAAGGCCCACCTCGGCCGTCAGCGCCTGCGCGTGCAGCCCTTCACCCGCAGGTGCGGGGTGACGTGCAGGACCTTTCCGTTCTGCGCGGTGTAGAGCAGATCCGCTCGTGCGCGTCTGCTCGCAGGCGAGCAGAGGTTTCTGAACGCGCCGATCGAGGCCGTCGTCGGCCCGCCCAGCAGGCGCAGCGTGAACGATCTGATCGGCACGTCCGGCGCCGTCGCGAACGTCGTGCGCAGGAACGTGCTGTCCACGATCGTGATGCGCCCGATCAGGTCGAAGCTGACCTGGCCGCGCAGCGCCACGAACAGGTCCGGGATCCCGTGCCCGTTCTTGACGAAGTACACGTTGCCCCGGAGCGGGTCGTTCAGCAGCGGCGTGACCGCCGTCGCCGTGCCCGCCTTGGCGTGCGCGCACTTGCTGATGTCGTGCTCGAACTCCGCCCGCGTACAGGCGTCGTTGATCGTGTTCAGCCGTGCGTTGATCGTGCCCGGCAGGGTCACCCGAACGGATCTCAGGTTCGCCTGGCCGCGCGCCGGCATCGTCAGCGTCGTGGAGAGGGGCGTGGTGCGCCCGGCCGCGACATGGCCTCTGCCGCCGACCGTCAGCACCATCCGCGGCTTGAAGCCGAGGTTGGCGCACTCGCCGACCTGGAAGCGCGACGAGACGGAGGCCGAGGCGGCGAGCGTCGAGACGATCGTCCCGTCGATGCGCTTCACGGCGCAGCTCGTCGGGTTGATGATGAACCCTGGCTTGTTCACGTCCACGCGGACGTCGCGGACGTCGAGCAGGATCCCTCTGAGGATCGTCGGCAGGCTGTCGCTGACGACCCGCAGCGTCGCGTCGTGTCGCCCGACGAACAGCGCCGAGCGGACGTTGACGTTGCCGAGGTTGAACGGGCCCGCGATCGCCGGCACGACGATCGAGAGGCCGAACGGCGCCCCCTTGTAGGGGCCGGTCAGGAACGCGCGGCCGTTCGTGATGTAGAACGGGTTGCTGCCTGAGCCGGCGCCGACCGTCACATCGCCGATCTGCGAGCCGAACGTGCAGATGCCCTCGAGCGCCTCGACCGCCCCACAGAGCCTCACTCTGGAGACGTAGCCGGTCAGGCCCTGCGGCGTGTGGACCTGGATGCCCGCGAGGAGCTGGTCCTGGTCCGGGCGCGTGACGCGCACGTGCAGCGGCGAGGTCTTACCCGCCACCGGGTTCTCTGTCCCGGCGCTGAACCCGGGGCTGAAGCCGTGGTTCTTGCACGGCGTGCCGTCGGCGTCGTGCGCGAGTGTGAAGCTCGCGTCCGAGCTCGCGGACGCGCCGCTCCAGCCGATCATGTCTGCATGGACGGTGTAGGTGCCGCATCTGTCAGGCGTCG
Organism: Actinomycetota bacterium; assembly: GCA_018268595.1. Taxonomy (GTDB): domain Bacteria; phylum Actinomycetota; class Thermoleophilia; order Solirubrobacterales; family Solirubrobacteraceae; genus Conexibacter. Next base: position 71,401 of record JAFDWH010000013.1, read on the forward strand.
TGATCGGCGCCCGCGGCCCGTCATTGAACGTGAGTTGCAGGTCGCTGAACGGCGCCTGCGGGTTGTTGTCGAACGTCGTCGTGATCTGACCGTTGCTCTGGTTCACGTCAACCTGGCCGGGGAGCTTGATCAGCACACCCTGACCTCTGACGACGATGTAGAGCGCGATCAGCGAGTCGGACGGGTTGTCGAACGGCGTCGCGAGATACACGTTGCCCTTGAGCGGCGTGTCCAGCAGCGGCGTCTCCAACGTCACGTCGCCGATCTTCGACCCGTCGGGACAGGTCGGCTCCTCCAGCGTGTGGAGCTTGATCTGCGCCGAGGAGCAACCGGCGAGCCCGGCCGCCGAGGCCGGCGAGACGCGCATGCCCACGGGCAGCGTGACGACGGCCTTTCTGAGGTCGGACTGGCTGATGATGTCCGGATCCTGCGGCTGCGGGATGCTGAGGTCGAACGCGAAGCCGGTCGGCGATCCCGCCCGCGCTGGCTCGACCGGCGTGGCTCTGAGCGTCGGGGTGAACGGCTCTCTGTCACAGCCGGTCGTCCCCAGCTCGGGCCCCCAGTGTTCCTGCGCCCGCGGATAGCCGGGCAGGTCATGGCTCGTGAAGCTCGCCGTGACGGTTCTGCCCGGGTCCTTCCACGAGTCGACGCTGAGCGTCGTCGTGAGACCTCTGCCTGCCTGCGTGCACGACGTGGGGTTGCGCAGGAACGGCACTCTCGGCGCGCCGCTGGCGCAGGTGGGGCCGGCCGGGGCCGGCACGTACTGGGGGTAGTCCGACGCCCCCTGGCACGCGCGCTCGGGTGTGTGCGCGGGGTCAGAAGGGAAGCCCCACAAGGTTACGGTGGTGCTCGTGAAGGCAAGCCCCTCGGGCAGCTTCGGCGCCGTGACGGTCACGCCGTAGTCACTGTCGCTGCGGACGTGCGCTTGCAGCGTTGAGACGACCTGGTAGACGTTGAAGCCGAACTCCGCCGGGACGTCTGGCGGCGTGTTGAGGTTGTACAGCGGAATCGGCCCAAGCACGTTCGTGGCGAAATTTCCGTTGAGGTGGATCACCACTGTGCCGACCTGCGACGTCTCCGGACAGTTCTTGTCGGCCAGCTCGGCGGCGTCGCAGCGCGCAGCCGCCGCCGGGTACCCGACGAAGCCGGGCGGCAGGTTCACCGCAAGCGTCTTCGGCGCTGCGACCGGCCACACGTCGCCGAGGAGCGGAGTCGGGTTCGTCTCGCTGTTGAAGACGATCGTCGTCGAGGCGCTGTACGGGTGACCGCCCGCCTGCGTTTCAGGCGACCCTGCGGCATCAGCCGCGACCGCCCCGTCGAACACGTCGACGCCGAACACCGGGGGATCTCTGGTGATGCGAGTGCTCTCGTACGTGGCCACCGGGCTGGCGCCGGCACCCGAGACGGTGAACTGACTCTCCAGCGTGCCCGACGCGTCGCCCGCGATGTCGGCCACGATGATCGGCTTGACCGGAAAAAAACCGCTTCGGTACTCATTTGGCACGACGGTGCCCGACAGACTGCACTCGACGTTGTGCGCTCCGACGACGGTAGCAGTCGGATCCGGGCCGTCACCCGTGCAGGTCCAGCCGAAAAACGACGCGTCGAAGGTCCCGAATTGCCCGAAGTCGAGCTTGACCACGCCGGTCGCGGTCACCTGCGCAGGCAGCGACGCTCTGACGACGATCGGGTCACCTCCGCTGCCATCGGCCTGAGCGTCGCCGATGTTCGACGCCTGGACGTGGTAGTTGAGTGTCCCTCCGGGAGCCGCGCTGGAGTTGGCGTCCACGTTGAGCAGCCACTGCGGGCCTGCGAACGCCGGTGCTGCTGGAATGAGCATCAGCACGCACGCCAGCACCAGCGAGCGCACGCTGTGTCGGAGGAGCCGCCGGCCCGGTCGCTTCCTCATGCCATGGCTCCTCTCCATCGCCGCCGCGCCGTTGCCAACAGGGGTGTGACCGGCCATCGGGGTCGTCGCGCTGACCGAGATCATCGGACGCCCCTTGCGGCCACGGTGTGGGAAGCAGTGCGGCGGTGCCGATGTCTCGCCTTTCTCCGCTTCACGCAGCGAGCCTTGCCGCGCACCCTGCGACGGACCTTCCCTCTGGCGCACTTCTTGCGTCTCGGCGGCGCTCTCACCCGCTCGTGGACGTTGCCGCTGCCGACGAAGCCGACGCTGCCGCCACTCACGACAGCGGGCGCCCCGTTCAACGGCCCTTGGCAGGCGCTCCCGCTGCACGGACTGGGCGGGACGGGACCGGGAACGCCGCCTCCGACGCGCGCATCGTAGAGGTCGTACGAGTCGTCGACATCCCAGCCGACGAGCGGCTCGCGAGTAGCGAAGAAGGCGTCCTTGCCGCTCGCGCTCGCGTCCATGAAGTACGAGTCAGAGGTGCTCTTGCCGCTCGAGACCAGGCTCACTCTGCCGGTCAGAGAGTCGTACTCGTAAACGTCCCGTCTTGCGTTGACATCTCCGGGGACAAGCGCGTCCCCAGTCGTGAAGAACACCCAACGTCCATCATCAGAAAGCGCGTGAGGCTGATGCGCGGACCCGAGCACCCCCAGAACGATGCTCACAAACGAATTCGCATCCGACGACGGCGGCCCATTCGGGTTGCACGATACGCACGCCAAGCTCGCATCATCGGCGTGGTAGACGTAGAGCTCAGTGCAACCAACGGCTCCACCCGCACCGCACCCCGTGTGGTCATAGCCGGTGAGGCCCGAGCCATTCGTCGCCGAGAACAAAAGCGTCCTGCCGTCAGGCGTCACACGCGAGGGAATGTCGCCCCAAAACTGGCCGGTCCGGTCACCGACCGGCATGTTTCTGACCCAGTCGGACACGGCGCCGAACGTGAGCGCCCCGACGAATCGGAGCTCACCGTCATGCCAGAGATAGATGCCGCGTCTGTCAGAGTCCAGGAGCGGCTTTCCCGGCACCAGCTGGCTGTTGGCCACGAAATAGACGTACGCGCCGTCCTTGCTTGTGCCGATGACGCCCTCGGCCCGCCCTGGAGCATCGGCAGAGTCCTCGTCGCGATCGATCACGGTCAGATGCCCACCGCCCGCAACCCAGGGCGCAACGCTTGCCCCCGGTGCACTGCCCGTCAGTGACGTGCCATCGGCCGTAACCAAAGGCAGATCTCTGCCACCAAGGGCATCCCCGAAGGTCAGGAGGTATGGAGTACTCCCGGCGTCGTCACCTGGGCCGCCTGTCACGTCGACCGATCCGCCCGCGCCGCCGATCGAGCTAAGGGCGTCGAGCGCTGCGGCGACCTGTGCGGCCGATGCACTCGCGGAGAGCGGGGCGGTTGTCTGCCCGTCGAACGAGAGCGTGAACGTTCCGCCCGAGGCGCTCACGGTCAGCCGCTGCACCTCGTCGTTCGGCGTCTCGTGCCACATGTACAGGTGAGCGAAACCGAGTGGCGTGTCGTCCGTCATCGCCTGGTCGCTCGTGAAGAAGATCCGTGATCCGTCGGTGCTTGCGCCCTGATACACAGCGCCCGCCGATCCCCCCCCAGGCGCGGTGCTCTCTGACGCGTTAAGGAGCACGGTCGTGTCGTCAGCCGTCGCTGCCGTGCCGTGCGTGTCACGCTGATAGATGTTGCTCGCACTCAGATCCACGATCCCACCAGCGGTAGGTGCCGTGAAGTTGACGCGGCTGCCGTCAGCGGAGATCACATTCACCAACGTGTGCTGCGCAGCCGCGCCCAGGCCAGCGATCGAACTGCCGTCGCCGGGCGGCAGCACGCAGGGAGGTCCCGCTCCTCCGCACGACGTCGCCGCGCCCGGCGGCACCAGGCCGACAAGCGACACCGCGCCATCATCCGAGCGGTAGAGCTTAATAGCGCCCCCACCATCGCCGGTCAGGTTGAGGGTCGACTCGAAGATGACATGTCTGAAGTCCGCGGATGCGCCCGCCGCGGACGGATAGTCAGCCGCGCTGGTCAGGGGCGTGCCGGCGCATGCAGGGCAGGCGGTGACGAGCGTCGACGCTCCGCCACCCGCCGAGCGCAAGCCTCGCCGCACGTAGAGGTTCTCCACGTTCGCCACGTCGGGCGCATCTGTCAATGGCGACCATGCACGGAATATCCCAGTGCTGAGGTCAGGCGAGAACTCATCGACATACGCCGGCGAGCCGCCGTTCGTGAGCGCAAAGATCGAGAGCGGGTCCTGTCTTGGCGTGATCGCATGCGTCGCCCACCCGGGGGTGCCGGACTGACCGGTGCGCTGAGCGATGTACTCGGTCTCGATCCCGGTCCCGACCGCATCGCCAAAAGGTGTGAGGGAGATGAACGCGATCGCCGACCCATCTGCGGCAGCTCTTGTCCGCTCCACCGTCAGGCCCACGCTCCCGCCTGCCTTGTCCGGCGGCGACACCATCTCGTAGCCGCGCCCGTCGGCAAGGCCAGCCCCGAAAGCGCTCCCAGCGATACTCATGCAGTAGGCCAAAGCGAGAACACAGCCCGCAACACCCTTTTTCAGCACACCGACTCTCCTCTTTCCGGGTAGCCGCGCCAGCATATAGTGGCCGAGCTCGCTTGCGCAACTCGTCGGTCGCTTCGGCGTCAGCCAATCTCCTTGACATCCAGCGCTCTGTTTTTTAGTCTTTCCCAGGATCTGGGTGTGACGTCCGGGCCGAGCCGCGTCGTGAGCGGCGGCGCATCCGCAGACGCCTGACGGCGAGCCCAGGTTCGCGTCCAAAGGGCAGCTCGCGTCCAAAGGGCAGCGCCGCACTGGCACTGCAGCCATGCGCCAGCTTTGCCCGCTCGCAAAGGGGGAACCATCGGAGTCCAAACCGCGCACTCGCGCCCTTGGTGCTTGCCGCGTTTCCGGCCGCTCTCACCGCCGGCAGCACCGCTCCACCAATACAAGGAGCCAGTACACCATGCGCTTCATCCAGAAGCTCGTCGTTGCCGCTCTGGCGGCCACGGCACTCTTCGCAGTCCTCGCAAGCGCTTCTTCAGCGAGGGAATTCGAAACTAGTGAAACGAGGATAAGAGTCGTCTTCAGGCCACTCATATTCCAGAGCACCGAAGGCGCCGACAGGATAAGCTGCACCGTCACACTCGAAGGCACCTTCCACTACAGGACCATAGCCAAAGTCGAAAGATCCCTAATCGGCTACATCACAAGGGCAATAGCAGAAACAAACACCTGTGCCTCGTCGCCGGCAGGCATCCAGGCCCGCGTCCTAACCGAAACACTCCCATGGCACGTCCAGTACAAGGACTTCGCCGGCACCCTACCCGAAGTCAGACCCCGAGTCACGGTGGTCAGGGCCGGGTTCGACCTGATCAGGGTCCCGATCCTCGGCACCTGCAAGTACATCGCCACCACGAACGGCATAATCGTCGGGCCGGCAGGTGGTGGCATCAATGAAGGCACCAGGGCATCGAGACTCATCGCCGAAAACGGCGTCGCGAACCCCAGCATCACACCATTCTGCCCCGAAGGCAGATTTACGAGCAACGCCGAACCAATAACGGTCCTAGGCGGCACCACAGCAGTAACCGTCAGACTAATATAAGCAATTGATCATACAACGGGGCCGCATCCTGCGGCCCCGTTGTCTTTCGGCTCGCACCAGGCGATGCGCTCCCTGCCGAAGGAGGCACCGCTTCCTTACCGCCGAGCCTGCAACCAGACAGGGGACTGACGAATGCAAGCAGTCAAACACTCTCTTCTCGGGATTCTCGTAGCCACGGCACTCTTCGCAGTCCTCGCAAGCACCGCTTCAGCGAGGGAATTCGAAGTCAGTGAAACGAGGGCAAGAGTGGTCTACAGGCCACTCATATTCCAGAGCACCGAAGGCGCCGACAGGATAAGCTGCACCGTCACACTCGAAGGCACCTTCCACTACAGGACCATAGCCAAAGTCGAAAGATCCCTATTCGGCTACGTCACAAGGGCCGCAGTCGACACCGCCAACTGCGCATCATCACCCGTAGGCATCCAAGCCCGCGTCCTAACCGAAACACTGCCATGGCACCTCCAGTACAAGGACTTCGCCGGCACCCTACCCGAAGTCAGACCCAGAATCACGCTGATCAGGGCCGGATTCGACCTCATCAGGGTCCCGATCCTCGGCACCTGCAAGTACATCATAACCACGAACGGCATAGTTGTCGGGCCAGGCGGTGGCGGAATCAACGAAGGCACCAGGGCATCAAGAATCATCGCCGAAAACGGCGTCGCGAGCCCCAGCATCACACCATTCTGCCCCGAAGGCAGATTCACGAGCAACGCCGAACCAATAACGGTCCTAGGCGGCACCACAACAGTAACCGTCAGACTAATATAGGCATCGTTGCTGGACGGGGCCGCACGATGCGGCCCCGTCCGCCGTTAGCCACGGCCAGAAGCATCACCGAGCAACCAGCAAGGGGAACGGCACACCGTGCACACACACAAACACCTCATCACCGCAGCGCTCGCCGCCACCGCACTCCTCGTAGCGCTCGCAACGACCGCGTCGGCGAGGCAGTTCGAAACCAGTGAAACCAGGATAAGAGTCGTCTTCAGGCCACTCATATTCCAGAGCACCGAAGGCAGCGACAGGATAAGCTGCACCGTCACACTCGAAGGCACCTTCCACTACAGGACCATAGCCAAAGTCGAAAGATCCCTAATCGGCTACATCACCAGGGCGGCAATCGACACCGCCAACTGCGCATCATCACCCGCCGGAATCCAGTTACGCGTTCTAACTGAAACACTGCCATGGCACGTCCAATACGTTGACTTCAGCGGCACCCTACCCGAAGTCAGACCACGCATCAGGGTGATCAACCTAGGATTCGATGAGATCAGGGTCCCGATCCTCGGCACCTGCAAATACTCCGGCAGCCCCAACTATATAGCCGTTGGGCCGGCAGGCAATGGCATCAACGAAGGCACCAGGGCCGCCAGACTGATCTCCGAAAACGGAATTGCCATTAGGAGCAGCACGGCATTCTGCCCAGAAATAAGATGGACCAGCGGCGCCGAACCAATCACGATACTAGGCGGCACCACAGCAGTCACCGTCAGACTAATATAGGCATCGTTGCTGGACGGGGCCGCGTGATCGTGGCCCCGTTGGTGCTGCATCACCAACGCGACGACAGCTGCTCGACCGCATGTACCTCGTCACGCGAACCGGCGGCCCAGAGGCCACTCGACCTTCTCGCTCTCTCTGTCCCCGGCCTCCGCGACCAGGCCCGTCGAAGCCGTGGCGCTCCGCACAGCCGCGGCGAACCAGGCTCGACAAGGCTCCGACAAGGCTCCCGGCTTGGCTGCGCGTCGCGCTCGAAACGCGGAGCGGCCCAGTGCCGCCAATCTGACACAAGTTCCGCGCCAGCCCCACTACCCCGCGCCTCCCAGCCCACAGCCGCATTACGAAGCGGCTGATTGGCACGTCTGGCACTGCGTCGAAGCTCGCGGCGAGGTGATCGCCGCCGGGTATCGCCACGCGGCCGACGAGGTCCACGGACACCTGGCCGCGCAGCGCCACCAGGAGGTCCGGCAGGTGGCCGACAAGTCTTCTCACCAGATACACCCCACCCCGCAGCGGGTCGCGCAGCAGCGGCGTCACTGCCACAGCGCTGCCGATCCGCGCCTGCTCGCAGCGCCCGGCGCCGAACTCCTCCCACGTGCAGGCGTCTTCGACGACCGGCAGCCGCGCGCTCAGGATCGAGGGCAGCGTCACGCTCACGCGACGGATCCCCGCTTCGCCCGGCTGCTGCGTCAACACCGCCGTCAGCGGCGTCGAGGAGCGCTCTGCCGTGTGGCCTCTCGACCCTACGAACAGCCGCAGACGCGGATGGAATGGCAGCGCCCCACAGTCCGCCGCCCGGAACCGATCGTGCACGCCGACGACCCGTCCCGCGACCGACTCCACCATTCCGCGCACCTGCTTCTCAGCGCAGCTCGTCGGGTTCACCATGAAGCCCGGCCGGTCGACCGCCACGCGCACGTCGCGCAACTGCAGCGGGATCCCCTGCAGCGCCTGCGGCAGCGGATCGGTCACGACCCGCAGCGCCGCCGTCCGCCGATCGACGAACACCGCCGCCCGCACGACGACCGTCCCCAGGTCGAACGGGCCCGCCACCGCCGGCACCACCACCGACAGCCCGAACGGCGCACCGGCGTACGGGCCCGTCACGTACACCCGCCCGCCGCTCAGGTAGAACGGCAGTGGCCCCGCCCCCGCGCCCGCCACCACATGCCCGATCAACGACGCGGCCGGACACGTCCCGAACCGCGCCTCGCCCTCCCCGCACAGCACGACATCCGACAACCGCCCCAGCAGCCCGCGCGGCAGCCGCACCGTCACCCGCCCCAGCTCCTCGTCCGCGTCGCCCCGCGTCAGCCGCAGGTGGAACGGCGAGCTGCCGCCCGCCGCGGGGCTCTCCACCCCCGCTTCGAAGCCCGGCGCGAACGGCCGCGCGCGCGGCGCGAAGCATGCGCCCCCATCCGGCCCCGCGTCCACGCCGAAGCCCGCCGACACCAGGGCGACCGCCCCGCTCCACGACGTCAGCTCCCCCTCCACCGCATACGCACCGCACAGCGGCGGGTTCACCAGCGGCGCGCGCGGGCCGCCGTCGAAGCGCAGCCGCACCGCCGAGAACGGGAGCTGCGGCACGTCGTCGAAGGTCGCCGTCACCTGTCCGCTCAGCGGGTCCGTCTCGACCCGCCCCGCCAGCTTCACGATCAGCCCCGGCCCCTTCGCCACCAGGTACACCGCCAGCAGCGAGTCGAACGGGTTGTCGTGCGGCCCTGCCAGGTAGATCGAGCCCTCGAGCGGCACGTCGAGCAGCGGCGTCTCGACCGTCAGCGACCCGACCCGCGAGCCGTCCGGGCACGTCGGGTCCGCCGTCGAGCGCAACGCCACCTGCGCCGGAGAGCAGCCCTGCAGGCCGTCCGCCGCCGACGGGTTCACGCGCACGCCGACCGGCAAGCGCACGACGACGCGCCGCACGTCGCCCGTCCCGATCGCCGCCGGGTCGTCGAGCTGCGGCAGCGTCAGCGCGAACGCGTAGCCCGCCGGCGCGCCCGCCCGCCGCGAGTCCGGCGCGACCGACAGCCGCGGCGCGAACGGCACCGCGTCGCAGTCGGTCGTCCCCTGCTCCGCCCCCCAGTCGCCCGGCGCATACGGATACCCCGGCGGCAGGTGGCTGACGAACCGCGCCTGCACGAACGCGCCCGGGTGCGCCCACGAGTCGAGCGAGACCGTCACCGGCAGCCCCACCCCGGGCGCCGTGCACGACGTCGGGTTGCGGAGGAACGCCTTCAGCGGCCCGTCGACCGTGCACGACGGCCCGCCCTCCCACGGCGCCTGCTGCCCCGGGCACGCGCGCTCGCGGTCGTGCGCGTGCGCCGCCGGCACGCCCCAGAAGGTCAGGCTCGTCCCCGCTATCGCGAGCCCCTGCGGGATGTCGCGCACGCGCACCGACAGGCCGTAGTCGCCGCCGCTGCGCAGCTCGCCGTCGAGCGTGACGACCGTGCCGGCGACGTTGAAGCCGAAGCGCGCCGGCACGTCCGGCGGCGGCTGCATGTCGAAGATCGGCAGCGGCCCGTAGACCGTCTTGACGCCGACGCCGCTCAGCCGCACGATCGCCGTCCCGACCTGCGACGCCGACGGGCACTCCGTTCTCGCCAGCAGCCCGCCGGTCGCGAGCTGCGCGGCGGTGCATCTGGCCGCCGCCGTCGGGTTGCCCACGAGGCCCGGCGGCAGGTCCGCCAGCACGTCCTTGACCGGCTCGACCGGCCACAGCAGCCCCTTCAGCGGCGCCGGGTCGGTGACGGTGTCGAAGTCGAGCGAGACGGTCGCGTCGTACGGGTGCGCGCCCGCGTGCGTCTGCGGCGCGCCGGACGCGTCGGCCGTCACGGTGCCGTCGAACGCGTCGACGCCGAACGGTGGCGGCACGTCGCTCATGCGCGTGGGGTCGACCGCGCTCGCCGACGGGTTCGACGGCGCGCCGCCCGCGACCGCGAAGCGGCTCGTGAGCGTCCCGGCCGCGTCGCCCGCGACCGCCGCCTGCACGGTGAAGGATCTGAAGCCGCCGGCGGCGATCGCGTCGGTCGCGTCGAGGCAGGTGAAGGCGTGCGCTCCGGGCACGAGGCCGGAGCAGTCCCAGCCGGCCGGCCCGCTGAGGATCGTCAGGCCGTCGGGCAGCACGCCGGAGAGGGCGATCGGGGTCGTCGCGCCGTCGGCGGGCGCGTCGCCGACGTTCGTGATCTGGACGACCCAGGTGTGCGTGGCGCCGGGTGCGGCGGTCGTGTCCGAGAGGACGTCGAGCCGCCAGGCGGGCGCGGGGGCGGCGCGGGCGGCCGGCGCGCCCAGCGCGGCGAGCAGGACGGCGGCCAGCAGCGGGATCAGGCGCCTCACCGCTTGCGACCCCTGCGGTGCCGGACGTGCCGCCGCACGCAGCGCCGTCTGCCGTGCACGCGCCTGTGCACGAAGCCGCGCCGGCAGCGTCTCGCGTGCCGCGGCGGCGGCGATCTCGCGCGCGGCGTCACCGGCGCGAACACGCGGCTGCCGAGCACCGGCAGCGCCGGCGCCGCGTGCGACGCGCCGCGGCAGCCGTCGCCGTCGCACGGCGCCGGCGGCGCCGGCGGGTCGGGGAAGCCGCCGCCCACGTGCGCGTCGTAGACGTCGTAGGAGTCGTCGACGTCCCAGCCCGACAGCCGCTCGCGCGTCACGAAGAAGACGTCGTCGCCGCTCGCGCTCGCGTCGAGGAACCACGAGTCCGTCTCGCTCGCACCGCTCAACAGCAGGTGCGCCGCGCCGCTCGCGACGTCGTACTCGTACGCGTCGACGCGCCCGTTGCGGTCCTCCGGCACGAGCGCGGCAGCCGTGCTGAAGAAGACCCGCCGCCCGTCCTCCGACAGCGCCCGGCTGAGGTGCCACGTGACCTGCGAGGCGCCGCCGCCCGAGCGCACGTTCACGAGCGCGTTCGCGCCCGGCACGCTCCCCGGCGGCCCGCACGAGACGCACACGACGTCGGGCGCGAGCGGGCTCGACTGCGCCGCGCGGTAGACGTACAGCTCCGAGCAGCGCCCGTCGCTGACGGCGTTGGGATTCCCTTCCGGGCAACTGCCGTGGTCGCGTGCGGGCGCGAGGCCGCTGCCGTCGGAGACCTCGAGCAGCAGCGTGCGCCCGTCCGGCGTCACGCGCGAGACCTGCGGCGTCTGGTTCCAGGGCGTCGCGCCGGCGTTCGCGTTCGCGTCGCCGAAGCCGATCGCGCCGACGAACGAGAGCGTGCCGCCGGGCGCGCCGGTCGTGTCGTCCCACAGGTAGACGCCGTCCTCGGCGACCGGCGGCCCGCCGTCGAGCAGCTGCCCCGGGGTGACGAAGTAGAGGCGGCGGCCGTCGTCGGAGGCGCCGATCGCGGCAGCGGCGCCGGGCGCGATCAGCGTCAGGTGGCCCGCGCCCTGCGGCGGCGAGCGGCGCCACAGGTAGAGTCCGCCACCCGGCGCGCTCGTGAGCTGCTCGGCGCTCGTGAAGAAGACGCGGTCGCCGTCGGTGCTGGCGGTCTGGAAGGCGGCCGAGGCGGGCGTTTCGGGCGGCGACTTCTCCGACGCGTTGACGTGCAGCGTCACGTCGTCGGCCGTCGTGGAAGTGCCGCGGTCGTCGAGCTCGTAGAGCTGGCTGGCGCCGGCGCCGGTCGCGCTCGTCACGCTCCCGGTGTTTGTGACGGGCGAGGTCAGCAGCACGCGCGACCCGTCGGCCGACAGCGTGCGCGCGGTGCGCCGCAGCCCGGACACGCCCGCGCCGGCGACCGCGCACGGCCGTGCCGGCGCAGCGCCGCCCGGGCAGTCGGGCGCGACGGCGAGCAGCCGCACGACGCCGTCGTCGGCCTTGTAGAGCATCACGTTGCCTCTCACCGCGTCCGGCGTGAGCGTCTGGCGCGACTCGAACAGCACGTGGCGGAAGTCGGCCGAGGCGGCCGCGAGGTACGGGCGCTGGCTGCCCTGTTGGATCGGCGGCAGCGGCGCGGCGGCGTCCGTCAGCAGGCGGTAGTCGCCGGCGCCGGCCGTGCGCAGGTCGTCGCGCAGGTAGAGGTTCTCGACCGCGGCCACGTTCGGCGCGTCGGTCAGCGGCGACCAGGCGCGGAAGACGCCCTGCGTCAGGTCGGCCGACATGTCGCCCTCGTAGAGCGGGTCGAGGCTCTGGATCGCGCCGGCGAGCGTGAGCGACTGCTGCGGGGGCGTGATCGCGTGCGTCGTCCAGCCGCTCGTGCCGGGCTCGGCGGTGCGCTGCGCGAGGTACTCGGCCGAGATGCCCATGCCCTGCACGTCGCCGAAGCCGCCGAGCGACGCGAACGCGACCGCCATCGGCAGGCCGGGCGCTGCGGCGGCGGCTGCGCGCGTGCGCGAGCTCTCGGCCATCACGTCGCTGCCGCCCTTCGCGCTCGGCGAGACGAGCTCCCATGCGCGGCCGTCCGGCAGCGCCGCCTGCCCGGCGGCCGGCAGGAGCGCGCAGGCGACGGTGGCGAGGATCAACCCCCTCTTAGTGGTCCGCTGCCACACCTCTTAACTGTAAACAGTGATGGCTCCAAGTGCAAGCGGCAAATGCGTTGGCCCACCTGTCCAACTGGAAACTAAAATGTTGTTTGTTGACACACTGGATATTGGTGTGTAGAGTGTTGTCACGCTACCGGAAGACCCTGAAGCGCCTGCCCCGACTGCCGACAGCCCGCGGGGACAGGCTCCGGCCATCCGCTTCCGGGAACGCGCGGGACACCGGCCTGAAGAGACAGAAAGGGGGATCGTGCCCGAACCCGTCTGGCTTGCTCTTCCCTGCTCGTCGCGAGCGCCCGCTCGCGCCTAATTCGACCCAAAGGACTGCGTCATGAGAACCGGCATCACCGTCGCGCTCGCGACGGCGGCGGCCGCGCTCCTGCTCGCGCTCGCCGTCGGCTCCGCGTCCGCCAACAGGCTCAGCTACAGCGAACAGAGCTTCAGAATAGTTTGGACCAGACTGATCTTCTCTGAAGCGGGCGGCGGCTTCCCGATCAACTGCCCCGTCACCCTCGAAGGCAGCTTCCACGCAAGAACGTTCACGAAGACGAGGGACCAGCTAAGCGGTTACATCACCAACGCGGTGGTGAACAACGCCGGCTGCACCGAAGGGCATGCGACGATCCTAAGAGCGACGCTGCCGTGGCACGTCACCTTCCAGTCGTTCACCGGCACGCTACCCAACATAACCGGGGTCCGTTACGACCTGATCGGCGCGGCCTTCCAGATCGAACCGGGCCTGGGGATCGTCTGCCTAGCCTCCTCGAGCGTCACCTCTCCGGCGGCCGGCAACGCGAGCCGCGAAGCGGGCGGCAACATCACGTCGCTGCAGCCGGACTCGTCGCTCGCGATACCCGTCACCGGGGCGCTCTGCCCCGAAGCCGGCATATTCTCCGGCTCCGGCGAAGTGTATGTCCAAGGCAGCAGCGAAAGACGCGTGAGACTGACCCTAATCTAGGCTGCGCACGGCGCCGTGCAGCGGGTCAAGTCCGCTGCACGGCAGCCGATCATCCGGGCCGTGAGCCCCCTCAACGCAACGCTCCTGCTCGCGCTCGCGACTTGCGTGCTCGCGCTCGTCGCGCTGCGCCGCCGCGCGGCGCGCACGCAGCGCGACCTGCGCTCGCTGATGGCGACGACGACTGAGCTGCGCCACCTCGCCGACCACGACGCGCTCACGGGGCTCCCGAACCGCCGCCGCTTCGAGCAGGAGCTCGCGCGCCACCTCGCGCACGTGCGCCGCTACGGCCCGGAGGGCGCGGTGCTGATCCTCGATCTCGACTGCTTCAAGCCCGTCAACGACACGTTCGGGCACGCCGCCGGCGACCGCCTGCTGGCGCGCGTCGCGTGCGTGCTGCAGGAGCGCCTGCGCGCGACCGACGTCGTCGCGCGGCTCGGCGGCGACGAGTTCGCGGTCCTGCTGCCGCGCGTCGACCGCGCCGGCGCGGGCGCCGTCGCGCGCAGCCTCGTCGAGACGGTGCGCGCCGAGGCGCTCACCGCCGACGCGCGCGGCGTCACCGTGAGCGTGGGCGTGATCGCGTTCGACGCGCACGCGCCGCTCGTGCCGGAGGGCGTGCTGGCGGCGGCCGACGTCGCGATGTACGACGCGAAGGCGACCGGCGGCGACGGCTGGGCGCTCTACGCCCAGGCGCGCGTGACGGCGGCGGCGCTGCGGCCGGCGCCGCGTCACTCCCCGGCGGTCGCGGTCACGTAGGCGGCCACCGCCCTGAGCTGGGCGGGCGAGAGCCTGCTCTTGAACGCGGGCATCTCGTCGGGTATGCCCTTGAGGATCCGCTCCATCACCATGCGCTCGCTCGGCTTGACGAAGTTGAATTCGGTGCCGGGATACATCGGTGTCCCGGTCCTTCTGCGCCCCGCGATTCCGTGACAGCTCGCGCAGTTCTGCGCGAACACCTGTCTCCCCGTCGCGAGCTGCGTCGTCCTGGCGCTCGACGCGGCGATTCTGCCGCCGGCGACGTCCGCCACGTAGGCGGCGACCGCTCTGATCTGCGTCGCCGACAGCTCGTTTTCGAACGACTGCATGTCGAAGCCGCCCCTGTGAATGCGCTCTTCCACGTATTCGGCTCTCGGCTTGACTTCGTCGAGGTTCGGGATCGGCGACTCTATGAACGTCGGGTGCGCCACACGTCCCTCGAGCGTGTGGCACAGCCCGCAGTGCTTGACGAACAGCGGCCGCCCCGCCGCCACGAGTCTCGCCTGGAGCGCCGCGTGCGCGCGGGCGCGTGCCCTCGCGGCCGCGTCGTCCCTCTTCGAGCTGTCGCTGCCGCATCCGGCGAGCGCCAGGATCAGCAGCAGTGCGCATGCCGTCGCGCGTCGCACCCGAACGTCCCCCTCGATCGCATGTCCCGGCCGCGCCTTCCCCCGGCGCGGTCCGTGCGGGCGAGCCTACCAACTTCAGGCGCGGCGCAGGCGACGTACCTGCGCGCGCGTGAGCGCCACCAGATCGGCCGGCTCGAGCTCCAGCTCGAGCCCCCGCCGGCCGGCGCTGACGAACACGCTCGCATGGGCGAGCGCGCTGTCGTCGACGAGCGTCGGCAGCGCGCGCCGCTGCCCGAGCGGGCTGATCCCGCCCGCGACGTAGCCGGTCACCCGCTCGGCGCGCTCGGTCGGGGCCAGCGCGGCGCGCTTGCCGACGGCCTTCAGGTCGAGCGTGGCCGCCGACGGCACGATGCAGACGGTCAGCCCGTCCGCGCCGCCGTCGGCCGCGACGACGAGCGTCTTGAAGACGCGCGCCGGGTCGAGTCCGAGCGCCTCCGCCGCCTCGAGCGCGTAGGAGCCGGCCGCCGGGTCGTGCGCGTACGCGTGCAGCGCGTGCTCGATCCCTGCCGCCCGCGCGGCGCGCGTCGCCGGTGTCTCGCGTCCCGCCATCGCCCCCAAGGCAGCGTAGCCGCTTGGGGCGGGTCGACTGCAGACACGCTCCGCCACCGCACAAGCTGCGATACTCCACGTAATGGCGCGTAGGGGGAAGAGCGCGGCCAATGGGCGCACGGCTCGTTTGCGCATCGGCGTTCTTTGTGCCGAAGACACAGCTAATGCGTACTACCGCACGACAGTGCCGCTGCGTGCGCTCGAGCGCCGCGGCCATCAAGTGCTTTGGCCCGATCAGCACGATTCGCAAGAGCTCTTGATGAGCGCCGTGCCGGCATTCGACGTCTTCGTAATCCACCACTACTTCGACGAATGGCTGCACGTGCCGGCAATGCGGTTACGCGAGGCGGGCGTAGCAGTCATCTGGGACAAGGACGACGACATCTCAGCGAACCGGCGTGGCAGCGTTGCCTTCCGCAGCTATGGCGGCCGACGTGGCATGCGGCGCGCATTTGCGCGAAGCGCCGAGCTGGCTCGTGCCTCCAGCCTGATGACGACGCCGAGCGAGCACTTGGCGCAGCGCTACCGGGACGAAGGCGTCGAGTTCGTCGAAGTGATCGAGAACTACCTCGCGCCTGAGCAGCTCAAGCCGCAGCGGCAGCGGCATCCAGGGGTTGTGATCGGAATCACGGCGGCACGCGAGCATCAGCACGACATCGCGAAGCTGCGGATCGACAAAGTCCTGCAGCGGGTGCTCGAGGCCCACGACGGGGTACGCGTGATGAGCTTCGGATGCGCGCTCGACCTGCCGCCTGGACGCTACGCGAACGAGTCGCACGTGCCGATCGAGCAACTCGTCGCACGCGAGCAGCAGTTCGACATCGGGCTTGCGCCGCTCGTCGACTCGGCGTTCAACCGCGCACGCTCGAACGTGAAGCTGAAGGAGTATGCCGCAGCGGGGGCGATGTGGCTTGCCTCACCGATCGGCCCCTACGTTGGGATGGGCGAGGCGCAGGGCGGCATGCTCGTCGACGACCATGCCTGGCAGCAAGTGCTGGAAGAGCTGATCGTCGACTACCGCCGCCGTGTCGAGCTGATGAAGCGCGCGCGAGCGTGGGCGCCCTCCCAGTCGATCGAGCATGCCGCAGGATCCTGGGAGGCCGCGTTCGTGGGCGCGCTCCGGCGAGCACAGATGGGCTAGTCGTCAGCCAGCTGCTGTGAGCCGACTGGCACGTTGCAACTTGACAAGCCATTGATCTAGTTTTTAGAGTCTTGTTATCGCGGAGAGGGTCCGCGTGGTCCCGGCGGCCTGCCGCGACAGATGGGGGAGACGGAGCCTGGCGCCCGCCGGTTGTGGGCGCACGCATGCATGCGAGCCCCCGTGCGTCCGGCCGGCGGCGCCGGTTCCGGTCGACATCCGCGCGAGACGCGCGGAGAAAGGCAGAGAGACATGCGATCACGCAAGTTCACGCTTGCGCTGACGGCGACGCTCGCCACGCTCGCGCTGGCGGGCATGGGACCTGTCGCACGGGCGACGTTCCCCGACTTCACGGGGTGCAACGCCACCGACATCAGCAGGGAAGCGTGCATAGACATCCAGCAGCGCAGCGGCAACCTCAACATAAAGGGCTTCAACGTCCCGCTGCATGAAACCATGGAGATCCGCGGGAAGCTGCTCGCGGAAGCCGGCGGTAACAACACGTTCGTTCCGCCGACCGGCACCAACGGCTTCTTCACGAGACCCGTGTCAGTTCCGGGCGGGATCTTCGGCATAGAATGGCTGCCGGGCAACGAAGTGCTAGCGATCACCGAGCTCGCCGGCTCGCCGTCGCTAATCCACATCGACACGGGCAACCTCAGCGTCAGAATCCCGATCAAGGTGCGGCTCGTGAACCTGCTGCTCGGGATGGACTGCCACATCGGTACGAACAGCAACCCGGTCGTCCTCAACCTGATCACGGGGACCACCAGCCCGCCGCCGCCGAACACGCCGATCTCCGGCAGAACAGGGACGCAGTCGTTCACCGAAAGAGCCATATTGATCAGGGGCAACGTGAACGTCGAAAACTCGTTCGCGGTCCCCGGCGCGACGGAATGCGGCCTCGGGCTCGGGCTGATCAACTCGCTCGTGAACCTCAGGCTCAGGCTGCCGTCGGCGGCCGGCAACAACTCCGCCGAAGCCACCAACGACGTCGCACTCGGCCTCTCGTAGGCTCGCGACCCAGCGACCTCCCCTCCGCGCCGCTGCGCGGAGGGGAGCCGCCGCCCTTCCTCAGCGCGAGCCGAGCGCAGCGGCCGGCGCCTGCTCGACCGCGACGTCCGGGATCGCGCGCGCGAGCCGGCGCGGGAGCCACCAGTTCCAGTCGCCGAGCAGCTCCATCGCAGCCGGCACCAGCACGAGCCGCACGAGCGTCGCGTCGAGCGCGATCGCGACGGCGCAGCCGACGCCGAGCTGCTGGATCGACGGCACGCCCGTCCCCACGAACACGCCGAACACGCACGTCATGATCAGCGCGGCGCTCGTGATCGTCTTCGCGCTCGCCTGCAGGCCCTCGGCGACCGCCGTGCGCGAGTCGCCCGTCGCCGCCCAGCGCTCGCGGATGCGGCTCAGCAGGAACACCTCGTAGTCCATCGAGAGGCCGAACACGATCGCCAGCACGAGCGGCGGCGTGAGCGCGTCGACGTAGCCGTCGGACCGGAAGCCGAGGAAGCCGTCGATCCAGCCGAGCTGGAAGACCGCGACCAACACCCCGTAGGCGGCGCCCACCGAGAGCAGGTTCATCAGCACCGCCTTCAGCGGCAGCACGACGCTGCGCAGCAGGAGCAGCAGCACGACATAGGAGAGCGACAGCACGAACAGCGCGATCAGGCCCATGCTGCTCGCGATGCGGTCGGCGAAGTCCTTGCCGAACGCCGGCGAGCCGCCGACCTGCGCGCCCGCGGGCAGCTCCGCGCGCAGCCGCTGCACCAGCGCCCGCGCCGGCGCCGACTCCCCGTCGTGGCGCGGGATCGCGCGCACCAGCACGCTCGCGCCGTCGCGCGAGCGCAGCGGCGGCTCGAGCCGCATGACCTCGCGGTCGGCGCGCACGATCCGCTGCACGGTCGCGAGCTGCCCGCTCGGCGCGACGACCTCGACCGGGCTCGCGGCGCCGGCGCCGATCACCTTGGCGGCCGCGTCGAAGCCGACGCGCGTCTCGTGGTCCTTCGGGAACTGCTGCAAAGCGCCGTTGCTGATGTGGAGCTGCAGCGCCGGCACGGCGAGTGCGAGCAGGACCGCGGCCGCGCCGGCCGCCGCCAGCACCGGCCGGCGCATGATCGCGCCGGTCCAGCGGGCCCAGAACGCGCCGGGCGCGTCCTGCGCGCCGCGCCGCGCGCGCCGCCGCGGCAGCCAGCCGGTCACGCTGCCGACGACCCGCCCCGGCTCCCACGCGCGCCGGCCGGCGAGCGAGATCAGCGCCGGCAGCAGCGTCGTCGCGGCCAGCACCGAGACGGCGACGACGAGGATCGCGCCGAGCGCCATCGAGCGCACCGACATCGTGTCGACGATGAACAGGCCGGCGAGCGAGACGATCACCGTCAGGCCCGAGAACGTCACGGCGACGCCCGAGGTCGCCAGCGCAATCGCGCGCGCGTCTTCCGGCCCGCGCCCGGCGGCGATCTCCTCCCGAAAGCGCGCCAGCACGAACAGCGAGTAGTCGACCGCGACGCCGATCCCGATCATCGACGCCATGTTCGTGACGAACACGCTCATGCCGGTCACGAGCGAGAGCGCGTAGATCAGCGCGCCCGTCACCATCACTGCAACGACGCCGAGCGCGACCGGCAGCAGCGCCGCCACGAGCGAGCCGAAGACGGCGAGCAGGATCAGCAGCACGATCGGGAAGCCGACCGACTCGGCGCTTCTGAGGTCCGCCTTCGTGAGGTCCTGCATGCCGGCCCACAGCGCGCCTTGCCCGACGAGGTGGAAGGCGACCGGCGCGCTCGCCGCCTGGTCCGCGATGCCGAGCTGCTTGCGCAGCTCGACCGCGACGTCGATCGCGGCCGAGTCGCCGACGCGCGTGGCGAGCGGCACGACGAGCGTGCGCGGGCCGTCCGCCTGCAGCGCGCGCAGCGCCTGCGCGCGGGCGGCCGGCGCGAGCGCCACGTGGCTGGTCTGCCCCGCCGCCGCGCCGACGCGGGCGAGCGCGGCGCGCAACTGCGCCGCCGTCGCGTCGCCGTGCGGCACGAGCACCGCCGCGAGCGTCGAGCCCTGCGCGCGGTCGAAGTCGCGCTCGACCGCGCGCTGCACGGCGACCGACTGCGAGCCGGGCACGTCGAAGCCGCCGCCGGTGAGGTGGTCGGACTGGCGCGCGGCGAAGGGCAGCGCGGCGAGCACGATCAGCGCCCAGGCGCCGAGGAACAGGCGACGGCGGCGGCGGATCAGCGCGTCGAGGCGGAGCATGGCGGTCTGCACGGAGGTCCTCCTCGGGTCGGTCACCGCCGCGGCGGCGGCGCCTGGCTGCCTGGCCAGCCGACCCTCTCAGCCGGCCGACCATGAGAGTGTGCGATCACTCACACATAGTGACGGCCGATCTCCGCCAGCGCAAGCGGCACCCGGCGCACTCAGACGATCACTGCGGGTCTCGCCTCGCATACCGAGGCAAGATCCGCACTGCTACGTCCCCGCCACGCCCGACGCGGTCACCGCGCCGCGCCCCAGCCCGAACGCCTCCGCGATCAGCTCGTACGAGCGCATCCGCGCCGCGTGCGAGTGAACGATCGAGACGACGATCGCCTCCTGCGCGCCGTAGTCGCGCGCGACCTGCTCGATCTCCGCCCGCACCTGCTCGGGCGTGCCGAGGATCGTGCGCCGGCCGTGGCCGCGGTGGTCGAGCGCGATCCCCTCGCGCTCCAGGAACGCGACCGCCGTCTCGACCGGCGGCACCGGCACGAGCTGCCCGCGCCGCAGCAGCGTGAAGGCCATCTTGCCGCTCGCGCCGAGCCGCAGCGCCTCCTCCTCCGTCTCGGCCGCGATCGCCCACACCGCGACCGCGACCTGCGGGTCCTCCAGCCGCGCGGAGGGCTGGAAGCGCCGGCGGTAGTCCTGCGCGATCGGCGCGCCCTGCGCGCTGATGAAGTCCGCGAACGCATACGGCAGCCCCAGCTCGGCCGCCCACAGCCCGCTCTGCGACGAGGAGCCGAGCAGCCATGGCACCAGCGTCTCCGGCCGCCCGGGCAGCACGCGCGCCAGCCCGGCGAACGGATGGCCGGCGGGCAGCTCGCCGTCGAGATACGCGAGCAGCTCCGCGAGCTGCTGCGGGAAGTCGTCCGGCGCGGCCTGCCGGCGATCGCGCTGCAGCGCGAGCATCGTTCGCGCGTCGGTGCCCGGCGCGCGGCCGATCCCGAGGTCGATCCGGCCGGGCGCGAGCGCCGCCAGCATCGAGAACGACTCGGCGACCTTCAGCGGGCTGTAGTGCGGCAGCATCACGCCGCCGCTGCCGACGCGGATCCGCTCGGTCGCCGCGGCGATCGGACCGATCAGCACCTCCGGGCTCGCGCACGCGAGCATCGGGCCGCCGTGGTGCTCGGCGACCCAGTAGCGGTGGTAGCCGAGCCGGTCGGCGAGCCGCGCCAGCTCGAGCGTGTTGCGCAGCGCGTCCGCGCCCGTCGCGCCGTGCGCGATCGGCGACTGGTCGAGGACGGAGAGGCGCAGCGGCACCTCTCCATCCTAGGCCGGCCCGTCGCCGCTACAGCATCGCCGCCTGGCGCTCCTCCGCCTGCAGCACCTCTCGCAGCGTGTGCCGCTCCTGCTCGAGGTTCTGCTCCAGCAGGCGCGCGACGTCCGGTCTGCCCATCGCTCTCGCAGTGATGATGAGGTTCTCGTAGACGCCGATCTCGTGGTGCTCGACCTCGGCCGCGCCCTGCAGCAGCACGCCGTCGACGATCGCGTCGTCGGTCTTCTTGACGTTCGCCTTGCCCTCCTTCTCGAGTCCCTCGATCGCCGGGCACGGCGAGGTGTCGACGTCCCAGCCCATCAGCGCGAACGCCTGCTCGATGTTCGCGATCTGCTGGCGCGTCTCGGCCTGGTGGTGGCGGAACAGCTGCCGGAGCTGCTCGTCGTGCGCCTCCTCGCAGTTGTCGTCGAGCATGTCGAGCACCGTCTGCTCCATCTTCAAGGCGGCGCCGAGCTTGTAGTTGTAGGCCTCCTGCGGGGTGTTGAGCCGCTCGAACACGGTCGTCCCTCCTGACGTCGGGTGCCCTGCTCGCCTACCCGTCGCCGCCGGCCCCGCAACGGCCGCCGGTCAGCGCGCGCGGCGCCGGCCGCGCATCCCCAGCCACAGCCAGACCGGGTACGTCGCGAAGATCGCCGCCGCGAGCTTGTGCGTGCGCCGTCCCGCCTTCGCGGCGTCGAATCTCGTGACGCCGGAGTTGATCATCCAGTCGCGTCCCGACTTCGCGCGCACCGGCCGCCAGATCGGCTTCGTCCACTCCTGGTCGAGGTAGAGCCCGACGCTCACGCCGTAGAAGACAGCCATCGTGCGCGCGGCGACCTTCAGGTCGTTCGCGCGCGTGCGCTCCTCCGCCGGCGTCGTCGCCGCGTACGTGCGGCCGCCGAGGTAGAGCAGGGCGGGGTCGATCAGGAAGGACATGGGACCTCCTCGAGGGTCGGCGGCACCGCGCGGCCGAGCAGCCCGAAGGCGAGGCGGGTGGCGAGCGCCATGATCGTGAGCTGCGGGTTGACGCCGAGCGAGCTGGGCACGACCGAGCCGTCGGCGACGTGGACGCCCCGCACGCCGTGCAGCTGCAGGTCGCCGTCGACGACGCCGTGCTGCGGGCGGGCGTCGGCGCGGGCGGTGCCGAGCGGGTGGAACGCCATCAGCTTGAGGTCGCGCGCCCGCGCCCGCTCCGGCGCGACGCCGTGCGGCAGCGGCAGGTAGACCTCGCGCGCGCCCGCCGCGCGGAACAGCTCCTCCATGTGGCGCAGGCCCGTGCGGAAGCGCGCGACGTCCTCCTCGACCAGCTCGTAGCGGATCAGCGGGCGGCCGGCGAGCGCGCGCACCGAGCCGCGCGAGCTGTCGCTGACCATCAGGCCGAACATCGCGAGTCTGCGGTAGCTCGCCATCGCGTCGGCGTGGCGCTTGCCGCTGAGCGGGAGCGACATCGCGACGTACGACGGCGGTCCGGCGACGCCCTCGAACATGATCCCCTCGGCCGCGAACTCGTCGACGTAGAAGCTCTGCGGCACGCCCCTCGCCATGTCGACCGGCTCGTCCATCAGCGCGAACGCGCCCGTCGCCGGGTGCAGCGCGAGGTTGCGCCCGAGCTGGCCGGAGCCGCGGCCGAGCCCGCTGCGCGCGAGCAGCAGCGGCGTGTGGATCGTGCCGGCGGCGACGATCACGGTGGGCGCGCGCACCTCGATCCGGCCGCCGCTCGCGAGCCGTCCCTCCACCCCGGTCGCCTGCCCGTGCGCGGTCAGGACGTGGCGCACGTCGGCGCCGGCGATCACGCGCGCGCCGGCGGCCTCCGCGCGCGGCACGTACGTGATGCCGACGTGCTGCTTGGCGGACGTCGGACAGCCGAACGCGCAGACGCCGGAGCCGACGCAGCCGCTCGCGTTGCGTCTGAGGAAGCCGTGCGACCAGCCGAGCGCCTCCGCCCCGCGCCGCGCGACCGCGGCGTTGCGGCCGGCCAGCTCCGGCGTCACCTCCTGGATCGAGAGGGCGGCCTCGACGCGCGCGAAGCAGGCGTCGAGCGCATCGCCGCTCAGTCCCTCCAGGCCGAACTCGCGCCGCCAGCGCTCCAGCACCGCCGCCGGCGTGCGGAAGCAGGTGCCCGAGTTGACGAGGGTCGTGCCCCCGAGCCCGCGCCCCAGCGGCAGCAGGATCGGCGGCGTGCCGAGCGTCGTCGTCTGGCCGCCGTCGCGGTAGACGCGGGCGAGCATGTCGAGCGGGCGCGCGCTGAAGCGGTCGGCGTCGTGGCGCGGGCCCTGCTCCAGCACGACGACGTCGAGGCCGCCCTCGGCCAGCTCCGCCGCCGCCACCGCGCCGCCGGCGCCGGCGCCGACGACGCACACGTCGGCGTCGATGACGCGAGCCCCGCTCGCCCCCCGGCCGCTCACGGCCGCCCCTCCTGCCGCCGCAGCGCCCGCCCGCGCGCGGCGATCGCGTCAGCGTCCCAGCCGAGCGGGACGGCGTTGGCGGGGTCCTCGTAGCGGCCCATCGCGACGAGCCCGTTGGCGAGCTGGTCGAGCGTGTGGACGCGGCCCAGCAGGCGCCGCCCGCGCGGGCGGCGCTCGAGCGCGACGAGCAGCCGCAGCCCGGAGCGCTGCGGTTGCGGCGCGGCGTCGACGAAGCGGTCGACGCTCTCGCGCGCGACGTCCGGGATCGCGCGGCTCACGCCGGCGGGTCCCCCACCATCGCCTGCTCCTGCGCCCGCGCCAGCTCGCCGATCGCGTGCGCCGCCGCGTCGCCGTCGCCGGCGCGGATCGCCGCGGCCGCCTGCAGGTACGTCGGCGCCCACGCGTCGCGGTGGGCGACGATCCCGCCGAACGCGCCGATCCGCGGCAGGTACAGCTCGCGGACCGAGTTCATGATGAGCTGGAAGACGATGTTGCCGGCGGCGTCGACGACGGCGGCCATGAAGCGCCAGTCGGCCAGCAGCGCGCCATGGTCGTCGCCGGCGCTCGCGACCGCGCCGGCCAGCTCGGCGAGCTCGTCCGCCTGCGCCGCGCTCGCACGCTGCGCCGCCAGCCGCGCCGCCTCGCTCAGCAGCAGCCGGCGCGCCTCGAACAGCGAGCGCACGACGTCGCGATCGACGCTTGTCAGCAGCGCGAGCGCGTCGAGCCCGCCCGAGCGGCGCCAGTCGCGCACGCGCATCGCGTCGCCGTGGCGGACCTCGACGAGGCGCAGCTGCTCGAGCCGCTTGATCGCCTCGCGGACGGTCGCGATGTTGACGCCGAGGTCGGCCGCGAGCGCCCGCTGCGTCGGCAGCCGCTCGCCGGGCTCGTAGCGCCCGGACAGGATCGCCTCGCACAGCCGCCCGAACACCTGGTCCGGGACCGACGCGCGCGACAGGGACTGCTCAGCCATCCGCCGCAGTGTATCGGTGTTCGGAACAATACATAGATCTTTACACGATATATCGTGTAGACGACTAGACGATCAGTCGTCTACCCTGTGCGCACGATGCTCTTCTCGACCCCCGACCTCGACGACGTCACCGCCGGCGATCTCGAGGAGCTCGACGGGCTGCGGGCACGCCTCATACGCGAGACGCATCGGCCCGCGCCCTGGATGGGAACGCTGCGGCGCCTCGTCAAGG
This sequence comes from Actinomycetota bacterium, assembly GCA_018268595.1. GTDB lineage: Bacteria > Actinomycetota > Thermoleophilia > Solirubrobacterales > Solirubrobacteraceae > Conexibacter. Next base: position 96,034 of record JAFDWH010000013.1, read on the forward strand.
CGACGACGATCGCGCAATCGACCGGCATCGAGGGCTTCCACGTGAGCGATGACGAGGCGCTCTCGCTCGTCACGGGCTCGGCTCGCGCCGGCGCCGGGGAGACCGCCCAGCAGGCGGTCGAGTGCTACGCGCGGGCGATGAACCACGTCGCCGTCCTGGCGCGCGACCCTGGCTTCCGCTGGCTCGACCGCGTGATCCTCGACCTCCATTACGACGCCTGCTCCTTCCAGCGAGACCAGGATCCGGGCATGTGGCGGACGACGCCGGTCGCGGTCGTGGACGGTCGCGGGCGGATCGTCTACCAGGCGCCTCCGGCCGGCGAGGTGCCGGAGCTGATGCACGCGGTGGTGGAGTGGCTCGACCAAGGCGATCTGGACGCGCACGTCGTGGTGCGTGCGGCGATGGCGCATCTCCACGTCGTGTCGGTCCATCCGTTTCGCGACGGCAACGGCCGCGTGTCGCGGATCGTGCAGTCGCTCGTGCTGGCACGCGACGGTCTCCTGACGCCCGAGTTTGCGTCGATCGAGGAGTACCTCGGCGAGCACACGCCCGCGTACTACGAGCACCTGCAACGCGCCCACGGCCGCACGTACGACCCGCGACGCGACGCCGGCGGATGGGTGAGGTTCTGCGTCCGCGCACATCTCGACCAGGCGCGGCGTCGCCTCGCGCAGGTGCAGGAGGCCGCGACGCGCTGGGAGCAGCTCGAGCGGTTGGCCGACGATCGCGCCTGGCCCGACCGCTTCGTCATCGGGCTCGAGCAGGCCCTCTTCGGCGCCTGCGACCGCGCGAGCTACGCGCGCGAAGCCGACGTGTCCGCCGCCACTGCGAGCTCCGACCTGCGGCGCATGGTCGAGGCGGGCCTGCTCGTCCAGAGCGGTCAGGGACCGGCCACCCGCTACACGCCCTCCGACACGCTGCGCGCGGCGGTCGCGGACTGAGCCGGACCGCCGCGCGGATGGCGCGCTACTCCGCCTCCGCCGCCGGCTGCGCGCCGGCCGGCACGCCCTCGTGCGCGTGCGACGGGCGCACGCGCAGGAGGCGCGCGAGCCAGTCGGGCAGCCACCAGTTGGCCTTGCCGAACAGCGACACGGCGGCGGGCACGAGCAGCGCGCGGATGACCGTCGCGTCGAGCAGGATGCCGGCCGCCAGCCCGGTCGCCAGCACCTTCACCTGCGTGCCCGGGCTCGACGCGAGCGACATGAACGCGAGGAACAAGATCAGCGCGGCGCTCGTCACGAGCCGGCCGGTGCGGCCGATCCCGCGCACGACCGCCTCGTTCGTGTCGCCGGTGTTGTCGTACTCCTCGCGCACGCGCGAGAGGATGAAGACCTCGTAGTCCATCGAGAGGCCGAACAGGAACGCGAACGCCATCAGCGGGATCCACGACTCGAGCGAGCCGGACGCCGGGATCCCCCAGATCGCGTCGGACCCGTAGCCCTCCTGCCACACCAGCACCAGCACGCCCCACGCGGCGGCGACGCTGAGCACATTGAGGATCACCGCCTTGGCCGGCAGCAGCACCGAGCGGAACGCCCGCGCGAGCAGCAGGAAGGTGACGATGCCGACCAGCGCGAGCATGAGCGGGAAGTTGCCGTAGACGGCGTCGATGAAGTCCTTGTTCTGCGACGGCTGACCGCCCACGACGACCGCGCCGCCCTGGGCGTGCGCGGCGGCGCGCACGTCGTCGACCGTCCCGCGCCACGTGCCCGACGAGCCGTCCTCGACCGGGAACGCCAGCACGATCGCGCTGCCGTGCTGACGCCAGGCGGGATCGCTCGGCGCGGTCGCGCCGGAGATCCCGTCGACGCCCGCGAGCGCATGCGCGACGCGCTCCGGCTGCGTCCCTCTCACCAGCACCTCGTTCGGCACGAGCGCCCCGCCGCCGATGCCGGAGCTCTCCAGCGCGGCGAGCCCGACCTTCGCGTCGCCCTGCTTGGCGAGCGTGTCGAGGTCGGCCAGGCCCGGGTGCATGACGGTCGCGGCGGCGACGAGCGCGCCCAGCACCAGCAGCGCGACGCCGGCGGCGACCACGCGGTGCTTCACGACGCCCGTCGCCCAGCGCGTCCAGAAGCGCGACGCCTGGTCGTCGGTGCGCTTGTGCGGCCAGTCGAGCCGTCTGCCGGCCGAGTGCAGCACGACCGGCAGCAGCGTCAGCGCGACCGCGACGCTCATCACCGGGATCAGCAGCCCGCCGTAGCCGACCGAGCGCAGGAACGGCAGCGGCAGCGCGACGAGCGCGAACAGGCCGATCGCGACCGTCGTGCCGGAGAACGCGACCGCGCGGCCGGCCGTCTCCATCGCGCGCACGATCGCCTCGTCGCCCTCGCGCCCGTGCGCCCGCTCCTCGCGCCAGCGCATCGAGATCAGCAGCGAGAAGTCGATCGCGACGCCGAGCCCGACGAGCGCGATCAGGAACTGCACGATCGGCGAGACGCCGGTGATGTGCGTGAGCCCGTAGACCGCCAGGAACGACGTGAGGATCGCCGGCACCGCCATCAGCAGCGGCACGAACGCGAGCAGCGAGCCGAACACGAAGCCGAGCACGACGAGCGCGCCGAGGCCGCCGAGCAGCGCCTCGAGCAGCACGCCCGGGCCGTTCGAGTCGCCGCTCTGCGCGTTGAGCGCGTCGAAGCCGGTGAGGTGGACGGGCGCGCCGCCGACCGTGATGCCGCGCAGCGCGGCACGCGCGGCTCTCTCCGCTCTCGGGTTGTCGCCGAACGGCTGGTTGCGGTCCGGCACTGGGAACGCGACCGCGAACGCGGTGCGCCCGTCTCTGGAGACGAACGCGGTCTCGCCGGTCGAGCCGTAGCCGGTCACGCGGGCGCCGGGCAGCGCCGCGCGCAGCTTGTCCTCGACGCCGCGCAGCTCGGCGCGCACGGCGGCCGTGCGGACCGTTCTGCCGGCCGGCAGCTGCACGACCGGCACGAGCGGCGCGGCGTTGCCGCCGGTGCCTCTGTAGAGCTTCTGGATCTGGACGTTGGCCTCCCAGCCCTCACGGCCGGGGACGGAGAACTTCTGGTTCATCGCTCTGCCGGCCGGGCCGGCGGCGGCCCCGCCGACGACGGTGAGCACGAGCCAGAAGGCGACGACGAGCTTGCGGTGGGCGAGGACCCAGCGAGTGAGAGCGGTCATGGATTCGTTTGTATCACGAATGAATCGCTTCGCGTAGCATTTGTGTTACCGATGACGATGGTCGACGGGGAGAGACCGCCGCAGCAGCTCGCGCAGTACTCGGGCTTCCTGCTCAACTGGGTGGCAGCCCGCTCGCGCCTGCGCTTCGCCACGGCGCTGGCCGAGATCGACCTGCACCCGCGGGAGTTTGCTGCCCTCAACATCGTCGCCGCGAAACCTGGGCTGACGCAGCACGAGCTGGCCGCCGCCGCGGAGATCGACGCCAGCACGCTCGTCGCGACGCTCGACGCGCTCGAGCAGCACGGGCTCGCCGAGCGCCGCGTCATGCCGCAGGACCGCCGCAAGCGCGCGATCCACCTCACGCCCGCGGGCGAGGCGGCGCTCAGACGCGGGCGCGCGCTCGCCAAGCGGCTCGGCGACGAGCTGTTCGGCACGCTCAGCGCCGACGAGCGCCGGCAGTTCGAGCTGCTGCTGCGCAAGCTCGCCGGCGTCGGCTGACGCCGCTCAGCGCCGCAGCACGTCGACGACGCGCAGCGCGTCGGTCGGCGACAGCATGCCGGCGATGCGCCCGTCCTCGCGCACGAGCGTGCGCCGCAGCGGCGCGCTCAGCAGCTCGCTCAGGTGCTCGACGAGCGGCGCGTCGGCGTCGAGCACGCGCACCCGCGCGACCGGCACCATCGCCTCCGTCACGAGATGCCGCGCGCGCTCGGCGCGCGGCACGCGCTGCGCGTCGCGGAACGAGATCAGCCCGACGATCGCGGACCCGTTGCCGGCGACCGGGCCGCCGGACACGACCGGGTAGACGGTGTGGCGCGTGCGCACGACGTCGTCCTCGAGGAAGCGCTCCAGCGTCGTGCCGTCCGGCACGACGTCCAGCTCGCGGATCGTCACGTCGCCGATCCGCAGGTGCGCGAGGCGGCCCTGCGGCGCGGCCAGCTCCTCCTGCGCCGCGGCGTTCGTCAGGAACCAGCCGATCAGCGCGAACCAGATCCCGCCGAGGTAGCCGAACAGCGCCATCACGATGCCGGCGCCGATCAGCACGCGCCCGAACGCGCGTCCGATCGCGCTCGCCGTGCGCGTCGCCTCGCCGAGGTCGCCGCGGCGCGCCCACAACAGCGCGCGCAGCACACGGCCGCCGTCGAGCGGCAGCGCCGGCAGCAGGTTGAAGGCGAGCAGCGCGAGGTTCACGTAGCCGAGCCAGAAGACGACGCCGTCGACCGCGCTCGGCAGCGGCACGGCGAGCGCGAACGCGAGCAGCGCGCCGCCGATCGCGAGCGACACGAGCGGACCGGCGAGCGCGATCCGCAGCTCCGCGCGCGCGGACGGGAAGCGCCCGCCGCCGAAGCGCGCGACGCCGCCCAGCAGCCACAGCGTGATGCCGTCGATCTGCATCCCCTCGCGCCGCGCGACGAGCGCGTGGCCCAGCTCGTGCAGGCCGAGCGAGAGGAACAGCAGCAGCGCCGCGACGACCGCCATCGCCGCGTACGTGCCGTTGCCATGGCCGGGGTTCGTGTCGGGGAAGACACCGGCCGCGAGCGACCACACGACCAGCGCGACGATGAACAGCCAGCTCCAGTGGGCCTCGACGTCGATGCCGGCGACCCGCGCGATGCGGATCGAGCCGCGCATCGCTAGCGGCCGGCGGCGCCGGCGGTCCCGCGGTGGTGGAGGCGCCGCTCGAGCTCGGCGAGCTCGCGGCCGAAGTCCTCGATCGCCGCGCGCAGCGGACGCGGCGCGCCGCCGGTCGTGTCGCGCGCCTCGGCGCGGTCGCGCAGCGCGCGGATCACCTGGCGCACGCGCACGGCGCGCTGCTCGAGGCGGTCGCGCTCGAGCTGGTAGCCGAGCGTGCGGGTGGTGGTGCGGGTGGTGGTGCGAGTGGCGGTGCGGGTGGCCGAAGCTGCGACCGACGGGGTCAGGGTCTCCATGCGTCCATCCTCCCCGCAACGGGCTATTTCATGCCTCCGTACTCCTCCGCAGTCCGGTCGTCCTGCGCTACCGATCTGGCATCCGCGATCAGCCTAGGAGCGGCACCGCGCCGACGGCCGGCGAGCGCCCGCGCGGCAGGCCATGCGCACGCAGCGCGCGCCGCCGCTTGACGCGTCGCCAGACGCCGAAGATCACCAGCGGCGGGGCGAGCAGCGGCCGCAGCTCACGCGCCATCGGTGCCGTCAGCCCGCGCGCGCGAGCGTTCCCGGGCTCGATCGCCGACAGGTAGAACGCGACCGCGCCGACGACGATCGTCAAGTGGTGTCCCGCGCCGGGCAGCAGCGACGCCGCCGCCACCGCGTCGCGCGCGAGCCGCGCGAGCCGCTGCGCAACCTCGGCGTCGGCGGCGTAGTAGCCGAGGAACGCGTGGCCGCCGTCGCGCGCGTCGGCGTCGGCGTCGATCAAGCTGTCGAGCAGCGTCGTCAGCGCGCACGTCGCCAGGTAGGCGTCGGCCACGCGGACGGCGAGGGCGGAGCTCGCCGCCGGGTCGGCCGCGAGCGCGATCAGCGCGTGCGCGGCGAGCACGGACGCGGCCGCGGCGGCGGCGACCTCCAGCCAGCGCATCGCGCCGGCCTCCGGCTGAGCGCTCGCCCACGCGCGCAGCTGCCCGGCGCCGAGCTGCGCGACGGCGTGCGTGCGCGTCTGCGCCTCACCGCAGCGGGCGAGCACCTCGGCGATCGCGGGCGCGACGACCTGCGCCGCCGGCAGTGACCACATGGCATAGCGGCACGTCGTCACGAGCGCGGCCAGGTAGCCGCCGTCGTCGTGCTGCGGATGGTGGCGGTAGTAGTCCGCGAGCGGGCCGCAGCAGGCGGTAGCGTCGGCGAACGCGCGGTAGAGCTGGCGCCCGTTCGCGAGCGGGCGGCGGGCGGGTTGCTCGGTCAGCCCGTCGAGATAGTCGTACATCACCTCGAGCGCGACGATCGCCGCGACCGCGGTGCGTCGGCGCGCGCGCGGGACGCGCGTCGCGAGCGTCGCGGCGACCTCCGTGTTGAAGCGCTCCTCGCGCAGCTTCGCGACCGCCTGCTCACGCAGCGTCGCGTCGGGGATTTCCTGCGCGCGGCGATCCCATTTGGCCAGCTCCCGCCGGACGCCGGGGAAGACGCTCGGCCAGTAGCGCACGTTGGCGCGCAGGAGCGCGAGCTTAGCCGCTGCGGACCAGGGTGCGAGCGCACGCGGGGCACCGACCCATGCCTGCCCAGCCATGATGCCATGGTGCCTGACTCCACTTTATAGAGCCATCGTTGTCTCTTGAATTAGACAACTAAGAGACGGGAACGGCGTCAGCGGTCCTGCAGCCCGAGGTGCGGCGGCACGCGCGCGGCGAACCACCCGGGGATCGCCACGACCGCCAGCGCGGCGGCCAGCACGAGCGCGACGATCTCGACGGTCGACCAGCCGGCCACCGTCGACGCCACCGGGAAGCCCGTCACGGTCTGGAGGTACCGATCGATCACGACCTGCCCGTAGACCCCGACGAGCGCGCCCGTCAGGCACCCGGCGCCGAGCACGACGCCGGCCTCCAGCAGCAGCACGCGCCACAGCTGGCGCGGGCTGAAGCTCTGGATCCGCAGCGCCGCGAGCGACGTGCGCCGCTGCCAGATCGCCGCCCCCATCGCCGCCGCCATGGCGAGCACCGCGGCGACCAGCAGCAGCGCCGAGATCTGGCCGAGGCGCGAGAGTCCCTCGCGCGCCGAGGCGTTGATCCCCGCCGCCCGCTCCGCCGCCGTCTGCACGAGCAGCCCGCCGGCCGCGCCGCCGGCCGCGCGCACGACGGCACGCCGCACCGCCTCGCGGTCGGCGCCCGGCGCAAGGTCGACCTCGAGCGCGGTCGGCGCGCTCGTCGCCCACCCGCGGCGGTAGTCGGCGGCGCCGAGGATCAGCGCGCCCGGGCTCCAGCCGAGGTTCGTCGTCGTCGCGGCGACGCGCAGCCGCAGCGTGCCGGTCGGCGCCGGGATCGCGATCGTGTCGCCGAGCCCGACCCCGCGCGCACGCGCGATCTGCTGCGACAACACGACCCAGGCGCCGGCGCGCAGGCGCCGCGTCGCGGCGCCGAGGTCGCCGTCCACGAGCTGGCTGGCCGGCAGCAGCGCGCGGTCGGCGGGCGAGCGCGCGATCACCCACACGCGCCGGCCGTCGAAGTCGAGGAACCCGCCGCGATACGCCCGCACGGCCGCGACGCCGGGCAGCGCCGCCACGCGCGCGGCGCGGTCGGCGCCGTCCGCGAGCGCGTTCGTCGCCTGGTTGTCGAGCGGGTTGACGACCCACAGGTCCGCCGTCGCGACGTAGTCGTCCGTGTAGCGCGCGATGCCGTGCAGCAGGTCGTTGCGCGCGCCGCCGACGGCGACGCTCCCGAACACCGCGACCGCGCCGGTCGCCGCCAGCGCGAGCGAGCGCAGCGTCGTCGCGCGCAGCGCGAGCAATGCGACCGACAGCATGTTGAGCCAGTCGAAGCGGGCAGTCGTCGCTTCGGCGACGCGCACGACCGCGGCGAACACCGCCGGGATCGCCAGCACCGTCACGAGCGCGAGCAGCGCGCTCGCGGCGAGCGTCGCCGCCGGCCAGCCCAGCAGCACCGCGGTCGCGAGCGCGCACAGCGCCAGCGCACCCGCGAACAGGCGCCCGCCGGTGCGCGGCTCGAGCGCGTTGCCCGGCGCGCCGCCCGCGTGGAAGATCGCGTCGACCGCGCGGCCGCGGCGCAGGTCGAGCAGCGGCGGCGCGGCGGCGAGGCAGCAGGCGAGCGTGCCGCCGCCGAGCGCCAGCGCGATCGGCCAGGCGCCGATGACGGTCCCGGTCCCGAGCGTGAACGCCGGCGCGAGATAGCCGGGCGAGGCGCCGAAGACGTTGTGCGACAGCACGCTGCCGGCGAGCAGGCCGGCGAGCGACGCGACGGCGCCGAGCACGAGCGCCTGGAACAGCAGCAGGCCGACGAGCTGGCGCGGCTTGAAGCCCTGGATGCGCAGCTCGGCGAGCATGCGGCGCCGCTCCGGCGCGGTCAGCAGCATCGCGTTGAAGGCCAGCAGGAAGCCGAGCAGCGCGGCGATCGCGGCGAAGAAGCCGGTCGCCTGGTCGCTCGGCCGCAGCGCCTGTCGCAGCAGCCCGACCTCGGCCGTCGAGCTCGCCAGCTGCAGGTGGTGGCGCCGCGCGATCGCGGCGAGGCCCGCGCGCGCCTGCGGCTCCCGGCCCGGCGCCGTCTCGACCAGCACGCGCGTGAGCTGTCCGCGCATGCCGGCGAGCCGCTGCAGCTGCGCGAGCGGCAGCATCGCCACGCGCGCGCCGGCGACCGGTCCGATCGTCTCGCGTCCGAGCACGGCGGCGACGCGCAGCGGCGCGACGCTCCCGCGCAGCGCGAGCCCGACCGCCGGCAGCGGGCTCGCGAGCGCGCGGTCGGCGAGGTCCGGCACGCCCAGCGCGCGCGCCGTCGCGCTCGGCAGCAGCACGCCGTTCAGCAGGCGGAAGCCGCCGGAGGCGAAGTTGGCCGCGAGCCGGCCCGACAGCGCGGCGAGCCGCGGGTCGAGGCTCCCGACGTCGACCGCCACGCGCCGGCCGCCGGGCCCGATCAGCGTGGCGCGCTGCTCGACCAGCGGCGCCGCCACGTGCACCCCCGGCACGCGCTCGGCCTCGCGCAGCACGCGCGCGTCGAACGCGCCCCCGTCGGGCGCGCGCAGCTGCAGGTCGGCGCGCCCCACGACCGCCCGCACGATCTCCTGCGCCGAGCCGACAACCGAGCCGTTGGAGACCAGCACCGCGAACGCGAGCGCGACGCCGATCGCGATCCCCAGCCCGGCCAGCAGCTCCTGAATCGGATGCGTGCGCAGCCGGCGGCCGTAGAAGTAGAGCAGCGTCTGGATCCGCACCGGTTCCCCCTAGCACCGCCGGGCGATCGCAACCGTGCCCGTCTTGCCGGGCTGCTGCGGCGCGTCGGCGATCCGCCCGTCGCGCAGCGTCAGGACCCGGTCGGCGACCTCGGCCGCCAGCGGGTCGTGCGTCACGAGCACCACCGTCGCGCCGCGTTCGCGACTGACGCGCAGCAGCAGCGCGAGCACCTCGGCGCCGCGCTCGGTGTCGAGGTTGCCGGTCGGCTCGTCGGCCAGCACGAGCCGCGGCGCGTTCGCAAGCGCCCGTGCGATCGCGACGCGCTGGCGCTCGCCGCCCGACAGGTGCGCCGGCAGGTGGTGCAGGCGCCGGCCGAGCCCCACGCGCTCGAGCCAGGGCGTCGCCTCGCGGCGCGCGGCGGCGAGCGGCACGCGGTCGGCGAGCAGCTTCACCGCGGCGTTGTCGAGCGCGGGGACGCCTGGCAGCAGGTCGAACGACTGCGAGATGAAGCCGACGTCGCGGCGCTGGTACTCGGCCGCCTCCTGCTGCGACAGCTGTGCGAGGTCGCGGCCGTCGAAGCGGACGCTGCCGGCGCCCGGCGTGAGCAGCCCGGCCGCCAGCAGCAGCAGCGTCGTCTTGCCCGATCCGCTCGGCCCGTACAGCGCGACGACCTCGCCCGGGGCGACCGTCAGCGTGATGCCGTCGACCGCGCGCACCGTCTCCTCCCCGCTCGCGAAGTGCTTGACGACCTCGCGCAGCTCGAGCCCGCTCACGCGACCGGCTCCGCGTGCCGCGGACGCAGCGGCAGGACGGACGCCTGCTCGGGGACGGCCTCGCCGCGCAGCCGGCCGCGGTCGAGCGCCAGCACGCGGTCGGCGCCCGCGACCGGCTCGCCGACGGTCATCAGCACGGCGGTGCCGCTGTCGGCCAGCTCGCGCAGCAGCGCGAGGATCGCGTCGCGCTCGAGCAGGTCGACGCCGTTCGTCGGCTCGTCGAGCAGCAGCAGCCGCGGTCGCGTCACGAGCGCGCGCGCGATGCCGGCCCGCATCGACTCGTCGGCGTGCAGCTCGCGCGGGTCGAGGTGCGCGCTCGCGCTCGCGCCGGCCCGCTCGAGCGCCTCCTCGGCGCGCTCGCGGGCGCGCGTGCGCCCGGCCCCGCGCGCGAGCAGCGCGACCGCCACGTGGTCGGTCACGGTGCCGCCGTGCGCGGGGTCGAACGACGGGCTGCAGTAGCCGATCTCGACGCCGAGCGCGTGCGCCGCGCGTCCGGACAGGTCGCGCCCGCCGAAGCGGACCGTCCCCTCGTCGAGCGGCAGGATCCCCGCCGCCACGCGCAGCAGCGTGGTGCGCCCGGAGCGCCGCAGGCCGTACACGGCGACGCAGTCGCCGGCGTCCAGCTCCAGCGACGCGTCCTCGAGCGCGACCGTCTCGCGCTGCCCGCTCTTGAAGCGCTTCGTCGCGCGCTCCAGCACGAGCAGGCTCATCGCTCCTCCAGCTGGCGGCGCGCGAACAGGATCCACTTCGTGCGCGCCTCCAGCACGAGCCGCCGCTCCTCCGCGAGCAGGCGCTCGGCGACCGCGGCCCCGTTCGCGTCCGCGTCGGCGTGCGCCGGCGCGAGCTGCGCCATCTCGTCGAGGCACGCCTGCTCGTAGCGGTCGATCAGCTCGCGCAGCGCGACCGCGTCGTCGGCGACGGACGCGAGCAGGCGCCGACCCAGCTCGAGGCGGTCCGGGTCGCGGTGCAGCTCCTGGACGACCCATGCGCGGTGCTGCCGGCGACCGGCCGCGGTCGCGCGGTAGGAGGGCCGCGGCTGCCGTCTGCTGACGTGCGCGGTGCCCGGCACCTCCTCGATCAGGCCGGCGTCGAGCAGCGCGTCGAACGCCTGGTAGATGCGCGAGGCGCCGACGTCGAGCAGGCCGCTGAAGCGCGCGTCGAAGCGCTGCCACACCTCGTAGCCGTAGCTGGGCTGCTCGATCACGAGCGCCAGCACGGCTGCGCTGACCGGCGCGCGTCCTTGCCCTCTGCGCCTCGCTCGCCTGGCCGTCACGTCGCGACCCCCGATGGACTTTAAGTTAGATCGCCGAAAACCTACCCTTCGGTGGGCTACGGTGCAAGCGGGAGCCGACGGGCGCTTGGGCGCGTTCCCGCTCTAGCGGGGAAGCCGTACGGCGTATTCGCGTGCGTGCCGGGCGCCGCCGACTCACCAGTCGCCGGCCGTCTGCGGCGAGATCCGTGCGATCCCCTCGCGCACGCCGGCGAGCGCCTGCTCGCGCACGCGCAGCTTGGTCGCGGCGTGCGCGCGGCGGTCGACCGCCAGCAGCGCCCGCGTCGCCGCGCGCGCCTCGTCCTGGAGCCGCTCGGCCGGCACGACGCGGTCGAGGAAGCCGGCCGCCTGAGCCTCCTCCGGATCGAGCAGCACGCCGGTGCCGAGGCAGCGGTCGGCGTAGGGGGCCGTGAGGCGGTGGCGCGCCAGCGCGATCCCGAACCACGGCACGGTGAGGCCGATCGCGACCTCGTTGAGACCGAGCTTGAACGCGCCGGCCGCGCCGAGCCGCACGTCGCAGGCGAGCAGCAGGAAGCCGCCCATCGCGATCGCGTTGCCGTTGCAGGCGGCCACGACGGGGTGCGGGAACGACAGCACGCGTTCGGCGAGGCGCGCGCCCGCGGCGACCATCTGCGGCCAGCCGGCCGGCTCGGTGCGCAGGTCGAAGCCGCCAGAGAAGGTGCGCTCGCGGCCGGTCAGCAGCACGATCGCGCCGTCGGCCTCGGCACGGTCGAAGGCGGCCGACAGCTCGGCCAGCATGGCGACGGAGAGGGCGTTCGCCTTGCCGTCGTCGAGCGCGATCGCAGCGATGCCGTCGGCGAGCGAGTACGTGGCGAGAGGGCTCATGGGGGTAAATCGTAACAGTGTTTCGGATGTTTGTTTCGTTACGCCGTTTCGGTCTCTAGGATTCGCTCGATGCCGAAGGCGAAGACGCGCACCCCCGCGCTGCGCGAGCGGCTGCTCGCGGCGGCCCTGGAGATCGTCGAGCGCGACGGCGTCGCGGCGCTGACAGCGCGGCGGCTGGCGGCCGAGGCCGGCACCTCGCCGCCTGCGGTGTACGAGCTGTTCGGCGACAAGGCCGGCGTCGTGCGCGCGATCTTCTTCGCCGGCTTCGCGCAGCTCGGCGCGGCGCTCGGCGAGCTACGCGACGGCGAGGACCCGCTCGAGGACCTCGTCGCGCTCGCGCAGCGCTACCGGCGCTTCATCCTCGAGCGGCCGGCGCTGGCGGGGGTGATGTTCTCGCGCCCGTTCGCCAGCTTCGACCCCGCGCCCGCGGAGACCGCCGCGGGCGCGGCGGTGCGCGAGCGGATCGTCGGCGCGGTGCGCCGCGCGCTCGCCGCCGGCCGCCTGCACGGCGACCCGACCGACGTGGCGCACGCCTGTGTCGCGCTCGTGCACGGCCTCGCGGCGGCCGAGAGCGCGAGACGCCTCGGCAGCTCGGCGGCCGCCGTCGAGCGCCGCTGGGACGTCGCGCTGCGCGCGCTGCTGCGCGGGTTCGGCGGCGGGTGACGCGGATCGGGGCGGGGCGCCCCGACGACGCCGCGCGCAGGCCCGAGGGTCCGCGCCTACGATGTCGCGCGCCATGCCCGCGCCCTCCCCCGTCCTCGTCGCCCCCGACTCGTTCAAGGGCACGTTCACGGCGCGCGAGGTCGCCGACGCGCTCGGCCGCGGGCTCGCGCGCGCGGGCGTCGCGTCGGACCTCCAGCCGGTCGCCGACGGCGGCGAGGGGACGCTCGACGTGCTCGCGGCGGCGCTCGGCGCGGAGCTGCGCACGGCGGAGGTGCACGACCCGCTCGGCCGGCCGCTGCGCGCGTCCTACGCGATGAACGCCGCGCACGGCGTGGCGATCGTGGAGACGGCCGCCGCGTGCGGGCTGGGGCTCGTCGCGCCCGAGGAGCGCGACGCGTGGGCGGCGTCGAGCGCGGGCGCCGGCGAGCTGATCGCGGCCGCCGTGCGCGCGGGCGCACGGACCGTGCTCGTGTCGATCGGCGGCTCGGCGACCAGCGACGGCGGCGCCGGCGCGCTCGCCGCGCTCGAGGCGGCCGGCGGGATCGGCACGGCGCGCGTCGAGGTGCTGTGCGACGTCGAGACGCCGTTCGAGCTGGCGGCCGAGCTCTACGCCCCGCAGAAGGGCGCGGACGCGGAGACGGTCGCCGCGCTGACGGCGCGCCTGCACGCGGTGGCGGGGCGGCTGCCGCGCGACCCGCGCGGCGTCGCGATGACGGGCGGCGCGGGCGGACTCGCCGGCGCGCTGTGGGCCGCCTGCGGCGCGACGCTCGCGCCCGGCGCGGCGCGCGTGCTCGACGCGGTCGGGTTCGACGTGCGCCTGCGCGCGGCGGCAGCGGTCGTGACCGGCGAGGGCGCGCTCGACCGCCAGACGCTGCAGGGCAAGCTCGTCGGCGAGATCGGCCGCCGCACGCGGGCGGTCCGCGTCCCGCTGTACGCGGTCGTCGGCCGCGACGCGCTGCCCGTCGAGGAGCGCGCGACGCTCGGCCTGAGCGACGTGCTCGAGGCGACCACGCTGGCCGAGATCGAGGCTGCGGGGATGGCGCTCGGGCGGCGGCTGCGGGCGACGGGGTAGCCGCGCCGCGCCGCGCGGCGGGCGGGCTCAGCCGTCGCGGCGACGCCGCAGCGCCTCGAGCGCCGCCGGCGTGTCGACGTCGACCGCCCCGGACGCGTCGTACGGGATCTCACGCGCGCCCACCGCGGCGAGCAGGCGACCCGCGCCGGCGTCCCCGCGCAGCGTGGCGACGTCGGGGTAGAGCGCGCGCGAGCAGGACGGGATGGCCCGCGACGCCGCGCACGCTCGCGTGCAGCGCCGCCTCCCGGCCGTCCCACGCGCGCACGAAGCGGTCGAGCGCCGCCGGCTTCAGCAGCGGCTGGTCGCCCAGCACCACGACGACCGCGTCGGCGTCGGGCGCGAGCGCGGCGACGCCGCGAGGCCCTCCCGCCACTCCTCGACGCGGATCGGCCGCGCCCCGTGCAGATCCACCGTCGCGACGATCTCGTCCGCGCGGGCGCCGAGCGTCACGCCGACGCACGCGAGCGACGGCACCGCCGCCATCGCCGCGAGCGCATCCTCGAGCAGCGGCCGCCCGCCGAGCGGCGCGAGCTGCTTCGCGGCGCCGAACCGCCGCCCAGCCCCGGCGGCGAGGACCAAGCCGGCGATGCGATGCGGCGGTCTCATCGGCCGCGATCTGCCAGCAGCCCCAGAAACGCCAAAAGCCCCGCTACCGCAGGGCTTCCGTCAGCGCGCCCGAGAGGATTCGAACCTCTGACCTTCGGTTCCGTAGACCGACGCTCTATCCAGCTGAGCTACGGGCGCAGTGCGAGCCGGGGATTGTAGCCGCCGGCCGGCTGGGATGGCCCGCGGGTGGCGGACCTTACGGAGAGGGCGGGATTCGAACCCGCGATGGAGCGTGAACCCCATACTCGCTTAGCAGGCGAGTGCCTTCAGCCACTCGGCCACCTCTCCCGGTGGGAGAGGGCCAGTCTAGAGGCTTGCGCGCGCGGGCGTGCGGACGGCGGGTCCGCGCCGACCGGTTAGCATCGGACCGGCCGCGTCACGGAGGGGTGGCAGAGCGGTTGAATGCACCGGTCTTGAAAACCGGCATGGGCGAGAGTCCATCGAGGGTTCGAATCCCTCCCCCTCCGCCTCACCGCCGGGGACCGTCCGGACCCGTCTTCATGCTTCCGCGCCATGAGCTGGCACGAGCGCCGCCTGGCCGCTTTTGACCTGGAGACGACGGGAATCGACAGCGAGTCGGACCGCATCGTGACGGCCGCGGTGAGCCTCGTCGGCGACGGCCGGCCGTCGGTCTTCCACGCCTGGCTGCTCGACCCCGGGATACCGATCCCGCCGGGCGCCTCCGCCGTCCACGGCATCACGACCGAGCGCGCTCGCGCGGAGGGCCGCCCGCCGCTCGAGGCGGTCGAGGAGATCGTCGCGCTGCTCGCCGAGCAGCTCCTGCAAGGCATTCCGGTCGTCGCCTTCAACGCGCGCTTCGACCTGACCTGCCTCGACCGCGAGGCGCGCCGCCTCGGCATCGAGCCGCTGCTCGACCGCGTCGGGGGCGAGGACGGGATGCTCGTCGTCGACCCGTACGTGCTCGACAAGCAGCTCGACCGCTTCCGCAAGGGCAAGCGCACGCTCGGCGCCGTCTGCGCGCACTACAACGTCCCGCTCGACGAGGCGCACGCGTCGCACGCCGACGCGCTCGCCGCCGCGCGCGTCGCGTGGCGGCTCGGGCAGGCGTTCGAGGAGCTGCGCGCGCTCGAGCTGCGCGCGCTGCACGACGAGCAGGTCCGCTGGGCCGCCGAGCAGGCCGCCTCGTTCGAGGACTGGCTGCGGCGCAACGGCAGAGACGACCGCATCGAGCCGGCCTGGCCGATCGTGCCGCTGCCGGACGCGCCCGAGGCGCCGCTGCCGCTCGCCGCGTAGCCGGGGCGGAGGCCGTGGCCGGCCGCGACGGCCTCAGGCCGCCGCGGCCGCTCTCTGCGCCACGCTTTGCACGAACTCGACGAGCAGCCGCTCGACCGTCTCCGGCGCGTCGGCGTAGGGCCAGTGGCCGCTCGCCGGCAGCACGTGCACATCCGCCGAGGGGAACGCGTCGCGCTGGCGCTCCGCCATCGCCGCCGGCAGGTACGCGTCGTGCTCGCCCCAGATCACGAGCGCCGGGATGTCGCGCGAGCGCATGTACTCGGCGAACGCCTCGCCGGCCGCGCCGGGATCGTCGGTCGCGCGGTAGAGCGCCAGCACCGCGCGGCGCGTGCGCCGGTCGTAGTGGTCGTACATCTGGTCGACGAACGCGCGCGGCAGCCCGCGCGGCTCGTTGCGGTTCAGCAGCAGCCGGAAGCCGCGCCGCGTCGCCGTCGCCTGGAACAGCTCGCCGAGCAGCGGCGTGCGCCAGACGCGCGCGAGCCGGTGCCATCTGTAGCCGGGCAGGATGCCGGTGTCGATCAGCGTCACGCTCGCGACGCGGTCGGCGTGCATCGCCGCCCACACGAGCCCGATCGGCCCGCCGAAGTCGTGGATCACGAGGTGGACCCGCTCGACGCCGAGCGCGCCCAGCGCCTCGTCGAGGAACCCCGCGTACGTCGGCACGTCGTGCACGAACCCGTCCGGCGCGATCGTCTCGCCGAAGTCCGGCAGGTCGAGCGCCACCGCGCGCACGCCGACCGCTCCGACCGCGCCCGCGAGCTGCTCCCAGTCGTCGCACGACCCCGGGTTGCCGTGCACGAACACGACCGCCTCGCGCGCGTCGGCCGGCCCCGCCTCCAGCGTCCGCGGCTGCGTGCCGCCGGCGCGGACGCGGGTGCGGCGAACGGCCGGCGCGCCGCTCACGCGGCCACCGTCTCGGGCTCGGCCTCGCGCGCCGGCGACGGGTCGGCCGGCGGCGGCCGCTCGCCCGCTCCGTCGCGCGCGAGCAGGCCGCGCGCGTGCGCCGCGAGCGCCAGCGGCAGGAGGCGCGGGAAGGCGCGCGCCGGCCCGATCTGGCGCGTGCCGAAGTCCTCGAACACGCGCGCGACGCGGTCGTCGCGCGCGGCCGCCGAGAAGATCATCCGCTCGCTGGCGTTGAACTTGCGCCCGCGCGCGTAGTCGACCATCAGCAGCGCATGCCCTCTGAGCCCGCGCGCGTGCCGCTTGCGGTAGCGCTCGAGCGCCTGCTCCAGCGGCTCGGCGCCGGCCAGCGCGGGCACGACCGCGTCGGCCAGCCACTCGGCCGACTGGAACGCCCACCCGCAGCCGACGCCCCACAGCGGGTCGATCGCGAGCGCGGCGTCGCCGATCAGCGCGAGCCCGGGCGCGACCGGGCGGCGCAGGCGGTTCTCCATCTCGAGCTTGCCGATCACCGGGCTCGCCAGCTCGGCCTCGCGGATCGGCGGCGGGTCGGGCTGGTCGGCGAGGAACGACACGAGCGCGCGCGCGGGGTCGCGCTTGAACTCGGCCAGGCGCGCCTTCGTCGGCATCGCCGCGTAGAAGGTCAGCTCGCCGTCGGTCGGGAAGGCGGCCGCCCACTGCGGGTCGGTCATCCAGATCGACGCGTCGGGCGCATGCGCGGGCGCCCCGCCGGCGAAGTAGCCGCCGTAGGCGAAGCGCTCGTGGCGCGTGCGCCGCTCCGGCACGCCCGCCAGCTCGGCGACGCGCGAGTCGCGCCCGTCGGCGCCCACCACGAGCGTGCCGCGCAGCGTGCGCTCGCCGCCGTCGCGCTCCTGCACGACGACGCCCGTCACCGTGCCGGCGCCGTCGAGCGCGAGCGCGCGTGCGGTGCGGCCGAGCAGCAGCTCGACGCCGGGCGTCTCGGCGGCGAGCGCGCGCACGAGCGGGTCGAGCTGCTCGCGGCGCAGGTTGACCGACGCGTTGCGCGGGTCGCGGGGGGCGACGATCCAGCCCCAGCGCGTCCAGATGCGCAGGTGGGAGCGCAGCCCGCCGGCCGCGAGGATCGGGTCGAGCAGGCCCGTGCGCTCGAGCGTCGGCACGGCCGAGGCCTGGATGAAGTGCGAGCAGACGCGCTTGAACGCGTCCGCGCTCGCGCGCTTGTCGACGAGCGCGACGCGCGCGCCGGCACGGCCGAGCATCAGCGCGGCCGTGCAGCCGGCGAGGCTCGCGCCGACGATCACCGCGTCGTAGTCCGCGCCGGCGGAGATGATCCCGTTTCGATGGCTCGAGTCCTGCATCTCGACCCCCTGCGTCGTGCCCACTCACCTGACCATTCGTCCCGTACTATACGAGACGAACTATGAAACGCAAGCCGATCCGCCTCACGCAGACCTCCTACGCCGTCCTCGCACTCTTCCAGACGCTGGGCGAGGCCACCTCCTACGACCTCAAGCAGCTGATCGAGCGCTCGATCGAGAACTTCTGGCAGCTCCCGCACACGACCGCCTACGACGAGCCGGCGCGGCTCGCGAGCGGCGGCTATCTGAGCGTGCGGCAGGAGGCGAGCGGGCGGCGCCGCAAGCTCTACGCGCTCACCGACCTCGGCCGCGAGGCGCTCGCGGCGTGGACCGCCGAGGCGACCGCCGCGCCGCCGCTGCTGCGCGACGAGCTGCTGCTGAAGGTGTTCGCCGGCGCCGACCCGTCCCCGCTCGTGCCCGCGCGCCGCGCCTGGCACGAGGCGAAGCTCGCCGAGCTGGAGCGTCTGCTCGGGCGCCTGCGCGAGACCGGCGTCGCACAGGGCCCCGAGCGCACGCTGGTCGCGGGCGTCGCCTTCCACCGCAAGATGCTCGAGGTGCTCGACGAGCTTGCGCCCCTCGCCGAGCAGTCCTGAGGCGGCCCCCGACGCGCGCCGCCAGGCCGGTTCGCCCGCGGCCGCGGGCCGGCGCCTGCGCACGGCGATCGTGTGGGTCCTCGTCGCGTGCGCGCTCGTCGTCGCGCTGCTGCTCGCCGTGCCGGACCTGCGCTCGGTCGGCCGCCGCATCACGGACATGGACCCGCGCTGGCTCGCGGTCGCGGTCGCGCTCGAGCTGGGCGCCTGCCTCGGCTACGTGCTCGTCTTCCGCCTCACCTTTCCGGCGGTGGCGCCGCGGCTCGGCAACCGGCTCGCGGCGGCGCAGCTCGCGTTCGGCGCGGCGCTGCCGTTCGGCGGCGTCGGCGGGCTCGCGTTCGGGGCGTGGGTGCTGCGCCGCGAGGGGATGGGGACGCGCGAGCTGGCGGAGCGCTCGGCGGTCCTCTACCTGCTGACGAGCGGCGTCAACGCGCTCGTGCTGCTCGCGACCGCGCTCGCGCTCGGCACGGGCCTGCTGTCGGGCCCGCGCGAGCTGTCGCTGTGGCTGGTGCCGGCGGCGGCCGTCGCCGCCGTGCTGCTGCTGGTGCTGCTTGCCGGACCGCTCGCGCGGCTGCTCGCGCCGCACACCGGCCCGCGCCTGACCGCGACGCTCGAGAGCTATGCCGACGCGCTCGGCGAGACGGTGCGGCTGGCGCTGCGCCCGAGCTGGGGGCTGGTCGGCGCGTTCGCGTACCTCGTGTGCGACGTCGGCGTGCTGTGGGCGTGCGCACAGGGGATCGGCGACGGCATCCCGTGGGCCTCGATCGCGCTCAGCTACCAGGTCGGGCAGCTCGCGACGTGGGTGCCGATCCCCGGCGCCGTCGGGGCACTCGACGGCGGCATGATCGGCATGCTGCTGGTCTACGACGCGCCCGCCGCGACGGCCGCCGCGGCCGTGCTCGTCTACCACGGGCTGATGTTTTGGATTCGCACGCTGCTCGGCGGGACCGCGTTCCTGCTGCTGCGGCGGGAGACACACTAGGGTCGGGACCGCGCGATGCTGGCGATCCTCTACGACGTCCACGGCAACCTGCCCGCGCTCGAGGCGGTCCTCGGCGACGCGGCCGCCGCCGGCGCCGAGCGCTTCCTGCTCGGCGGCGACTACGCGCTGTTCGGCGCGTGGCCGGCGGAGACCGTCGCGCGGCTCGACGCGCTGCGCGGCACGACCTGGATCCGCGGCAACGGCGAGCGCTGGACGGCCGATCCGCAGCTGGCGCCGCTGCCGCCCGTGCAGGAGGCCGCACGCGCGTGCGCGCAGGCGCTCGGCGATGCGACGGTCGCGCGGCTCGCGGCGCTCCCGGCCGAGGCCGTCCTCGACGGCGTGCGCTACGTGCACGGCTCGCCCGGCTCGGACCTCGTCGGCCTGCCGCCGCAGCCGGCGGACGACGAGGAGGCGCTGCTGGCGCCCGTGTGCGAGCGGCGGCTCGTCGCGGGGCACACGCACCTGCCGTTCGAGCGCACGAGCGCCGGCGGGATCGCGCTGCTGAACCCCGGCAGCGTCGGGATGCCGTTCGACGGCGACCCGCGCGCGGCGTACGCGCTGCTGCGCGACGACGGGACGGTCGAGCGGCGACGCGTCGCCTACGCGCACGCCGACGCGGCCGAGGCTGTCCGCGCGCGCTTCGACGGCGCCTGGACCGAGCTGGTCGCGCGGCGGATCGAGACCGCGCGCTTCGAGCAGGACGCCTGAGCGTCTGCGCAGAGAAGACCTGGCGCGTCGGCGCTCGCCGGTCGCGGTCCCCGGTTGGCATGCCCGTGGTCGGCCGCGGACGGCGGCGACCAGGCACGCGCGTCTCCCGACCGCGCAAGGCTTTTCCACCACTATCGCGTTGTCTCACCGCTCGGTGAAGCGGTGCGGAAAACGCGAGCGTACCCAGAAAACTCCTACCGTCGCCATACCGACGGGACCGCACGTTCGTGCGACAGTGGGTGAGCGCCGATGCGTCGTTCTGCACCCTCCACCACCGAGCTTCGCATCGCCGCCGGCTTGCGCCGGCGTGACCCGGACGCCGTGCGCGCGCTGTACGCCGAGTACGGGCCCGGCGCGCTCGCGCTGCTGCACGACGCGATCCGCGACCGCGCGGCCGCCGAGGACGTCTACCAGCAGGTGCTGCTGGAGGCGTGGGAGCGCGGCCGCTCGTTCGACCCGGCGCGCGCGTCGCTGCGCACCTGGCTCGCGACGATCGCCCGCTCGCGCGCGATCGACCACCTGCGCCGCCGCGTCCCCGAGCCGCACGACCCGGCGGACGCGTACGCCGACAGCCGCCAGCGCGGCGGCGACGCGTTCGAGCCGGTCGCCCAGCTCGTCGACCGCGTGACGCTCGAGCAGTTGCTCGAGCAGCTCGCGCCGGAGGAGGCCGAGGTCGTGCGCCTGCGCTGGCGGCTCGGCCTCAGCCAGCGCCAGATCGCCGCGCACACGGGCGTCCCGCTCGGGACGGTCAAGTCGCGCACCGCGAGCGCGCTGCGGCGCCTGCGCGCGATGCTGGAGGAGGAGCGCACGCCGCTCTGAGCGGCGTGCGCATCCGCTTTCGCGCTCCGGCGGCCGGAACCGGCCGCCTTCGCGCGACGTCACTGCGCGTTCGCGAAGTGCTCCGCGTTGATGCGGGCGTAGTCCGCCCATCTCTCCGGGAGCAGGTCCTCCGGGTAGATGGCGTCGACCGGGCAGGCCTCGACGCAGGCGTCGCAGTCGATGCACTCCTCCGGGTCGATGAACAGCTGTCTGGCGGCCTCGTGGCCGTCCTCGTCCGGGGTCGGGTGGATGCAGTCGACCGGGCAGACCTCCACGCAGGAGGAGTCCTTCTCGTTGATGCAGGGCTCTGCGATGACGTACGCCATGACTGCCCCTATGCGGTCGCCGCGGCGTAGCGCTCCGCGACCTTGTCCCAGTCGACGACGTTGAACCAGGCGTCGATGTAGTTCGGGCGCAGGTTCTGGTACTTGAGGTAGTAGGCGTGCTCCCACACGTCGACGCCGAGCAGCGGGACCTTGCCCTGGCTGATCGGGTTGTCCTGGTTCGCGGAGCCGACGACCGCAAGGCTGCCGTTGTCGAGCACGAGCCACGCCCAGCCGGAGCCGAACTGCCCGGCGCCGGTCGCTCTGATCTTCGCCTTCAGCTCGTCGAACGAGCCGAACGTCGCGTCGATCGCCTCAGCCAGCGCGCCGCTCGGGGCGCCGCCGCCGTTCGGCGACATGCTCTCCCAGAAGAGCGAGTGGTTGTAGTGGCCGCCGGCGTTGTTGCGCACGCCCGTCGCCTTGTCGCCGAGGCTGTCGAGGTTCTTGAGGACCTCCTCGACCGGCTTGTCCGCCCACTCCGTGCCCTCGAGCAGCTCGTTCGCTCTGCTGACGTAGGTGGCGTGATGCTTGTCGTGGTGGAAGTGCATCGTCGCCTCGTCGATGTGCGGCTCGAGCGCGTCGTATGCGTATGGAAGGTCCGGCACCTCGTAGGCCATGCCCGCCCTTTCTTCGCTTGCCGATAAAGACAGTCGCTACTGTCCAAACATCATGGCACGCCACCTCGGTCCAGCGCTCGCCGAGCTGCCGCCCACGCGCCGGGCACTGCTGATCGCGCTGCGCAAGCGCGGCGAGGCGCGCGCGGAGGAGCTGGCGGACGGGTTGGGGATCACCGTCGGCGCGGTGCGCCAGCACCTGCAGGGGCTCGCGGCGGCGGACCTCGTCGGCCACCGCGAGGAACGGCCCGGGCCGGGCCGCCCGCGCCACGTCTACCGGCTCGCGCCCGCGGCCGAGGCGCTGTTCCCGCGCGCCTACGGCGAGCTGACGGTCGAGCTGCTCGACTACATCGGCGACGAGGACCCCGGGCTGATCGCGCGTGCGTTCGAGCGGCGCCGCAGAGCGCGCGTGGAGCGCACGCTGGAGCGGGTCGGCGGCCTGTCGTTCGACGAGCGCGTCGCCGAGGTCACGCGCGTGCTCGACGAGGACGGCTACCTCGCCGACGTCGAGCCGCTGCCGGCGGACGGGCCGGACCGGCCGGCCGGCTGGCGGATCCGCGAGCACAACTGCGCGATCCTCGCGGTCGCGCAGCGCTACGGCCACGCCTGCGGCGCCGAGATTGCGTTCCTGCGCGAGGTGCTGCCCGACGCCGAGGTCACGCGCGTCTCGCACATCCTCACGGGCGCGCACGCGTGCGCGTACGAGGTGCGGCGGCGCTCAGCCGAGCAGTGAGCGCACGACCGCGTCGGCGAGCAGGCGGCCGCGCAGTGTGAGTCGGACCCGCTCGCCGTCGAGCGTCGCGAGCCCGTCGTTCGCGGCCTGCGCGGCGGCGGCGCGGCCGGCGTCGCCGAGCGTGTCGAGCGGCAGGCCCTCGGCGAGCCGCAGCTCCAGCATCACGCGCTCGACGCGGCGCGTCTCGGCGTCGAGCTGCTCGCGGCCGGCGGCTGGGGACGCGCCCTGCGCCAGCCGCGCGGCGTACGCCGACGGGTGCAGCACGTTCCACCAGCGCACGCCGCCGACGTGCGAATGCGCGCCGGGCCCGATCCCCCACCAGTCGCCGCCGCGCCAGTAGCCGAGGTTGTGGCGGCAGGCGTCCCGCGGGGATCTCGCCCAGTTCGACACCTCGTACCAGCCGTAGCCGGCCGCCGCCAGCGCGGCGTCCGCCAGCTCGTAGCGGTCGGCGATCGCGTCGTCGTCGGGTGCGGCGAGCGCGCCGCGCTTGACCTGCGCCGCCAGCCGCGTGCCCGGCTCGACGATCAGCGCGTACGCCGACAGGTGGTCGGGCGCGGCCGCGAGCGCGGCATCGAGCGACGCGCGCCAGTCGTCGTCGGACTCGCCGGGCGTGCCGTAGATCAGGTCGAGGCTGACGTGCGCGAAGCCGGCCGCGCGCGCCTCGCTCGCGGCCTGCGCCGCACGCCCCGGCGTGTGCGTGCGCTCGAGCGTCGCCAACACGTGCGGCGCCGCGCTCTGCATTCCCAGCGAGACGCGCGTGAAGCCGGCCGCGCGCAGCGCCGCGAGCGACGCCGCGTCGACGCTCTCCGGGTTCGCCTCGGTCGTGACCTCGGCGCCCGCGGCGAGCCCGAACGTCTCCTCGATCGCACGCAGGATCGCCGTGAGCTGCGCGGGCGCCAGCAGCGTCGGCGTGCCGCCGCCGAAGAAGACCGTGTCGACCGGCGGCGCGCCCTCCCCCAGCACGCGCCGCGCGAGCGCCAGCTCGGCAAGCGCGGCTGCGACATAGCCGCCGCGCCCGTCGGCGCTGGCCAGCTCCGCGGCTGTGTAGGTGTTGAAGTCGCAGTAGCCGCAGCGCGTCGCGCAGAACGGGACGTGCACGTAGACGCCGAACGAGCGCGTGCCGAGGCCGGCGAGCGCGCCGGCGGGCAGCGCGCCGTCGGCCGGCGCCGGGTCGCCGTCGGGCAGGCGAGCTGGCATGAGAGGAAGTGTGCCGCGCGGCGGCGGGAGCTAGCGCCCCGCCGAGCTGGCGGCGGGCGCGGGCTGCTCCGGCGCCGACGGCTGCGCGACCCCGTGCCCGCGCACGAGCCCCGGCGCGCTCGCGCCGACCGCCGTCACGAGCGCCGCCGCCGTGAGCGCGACGAGCACGACGAGCGGGAGCGTCCAGGCGCCGGTCGCGTCGTGCAGCGCGCCGATCGCGACCGGGCCGGCGGCGGCCACGAGGTAGCCGAGCGTCTGCGCCATGCCCGACAGCTCGGCGGAATGGTCCGCGTCCGGCGCGCGCAGCACGAACAGCGCCAGCACGAGCGTGAAGCCGGCGCCGAGGCCCGCGCCGAGGCAGCCCGCCCACAGCGACGGCGCGGCGTTCGGCGCGACCAGCACGCCGACCCAGCCGATCCCCGTGACGAGCACCGCCGCGAGCGCGAGCGAGCGCTGGTCGCGCAGGCGGCCGGCTGCCGCGGCGGCGAGGAAGCCGAACGGGATCCCGACCACGAGCGACAGCGACAGGAGCGCGCCCGCGGCGCCCTTGCTCATCCCCTCGTGGCGGTAGATCTCCGGCAGCCACGCGACCTGCGAGTAGAACAGGACCGACTGGAAGGCCATGAAGCCGGTCACCTGCCAGGCGATGCGGTCGTGCCACAGGTTCACGCGCCCGCGCCCGGCCCGCACCCGGCCTGGCGAGGACGCGCGGCGCGCGGCCGGCAGCCACGCGAGCGCCGCGACGAGCGCGAGCAGGGACCACACGGCGAGCGCCGCGCGCCACGAGCCGAGCCAGCTCTCGCTCGGCACCGCCAAGCCGGCCGCGAGCGACGCGCCGACGCCGAGCGAGACCGAGTAGACGCCGGTCATGAACGCCGCCCGCGCGGCGAAGCGCTGCTTGACGAGCGCCGGCAGCAGCACGTTCGCGACCGCGATCCCCGCGCCGGCGGCGAGCGTCCCGGCGAACAGCAGCGCGACCGGCGGAAGCGGGCGCAGCGCCAAGCTGACGGCCAGCACGAGCATGCAGCCGACGAGCGCGCGCTCGACGCCGAAGCGCGCCGCCAGCACGGGGGCGACCGGCGCCATCAGCCCGAACGCGATCAGCGGCGCCGCCGCCAGCAGCCCCGCGGCGGTGCCCGACAGGCCGGTGTCGGCGCGCAGGTCCCCGATCAGCGGGCCGACGACCGTGAGCGCCGCCCGCAGGTTCAGCGCGACGAGCACGAGCGACGCGACGAGCAGTGCCGTCGCGCGGCGGGGGCGGCTCGTCTCGTGCACTCGACCGAACCTAGCAGCGGGGTGCCGGGCGGGCCGGCCGGGCGGCGCTCAGTGCGCGATCGTGACGCCGAGCCACACGATCGCGAGCGAGCCGAGGAAGATCAGGCCCTCGAGCGCGTGGAGCTGCGGACGGCGCATGTGCCACACGACCAGCACGCCGACGAGCGCGACGAGCGCGAGCTTGACGTGCAGCGTGCCGTCGCTCCACAGCCGGTAGTGCCCGGCCATCGCGGCGCCGGTCGCGATCAGCACGCCGATCGCGACGAGCGTGCCAGCGCCGAAGCGGCGCGCGACCGTGCGCAGCTGCGGTCTCGTCTCGGCGCCGCGCAGCGCGGGCACGACGACCGCTGCCAGGAACAGCTGGCCGCCGACGAAGAACGCCATCGCGACGAGGTGGAGCCAACGGACGGCGGTCCACCAGGTCGACACGGCGGCTCCCTAGAAGATGCCGGTCAACGCCCGGCCGGCGTCCGCGGCGAGGTCGAACAGCGGCTGGGGCACGATCCCCAGCACGATCGTCGCCGCGGCCGCGAGCCACGCCACGAGCAGGACCTCGGGCTGCGGGCGCGCGGCCGCGTCCGCCTCCTGCGAGCCGCCGGCGATCACGGGGACGCCGGTCGTTGTCGCCGTCGGCGCCTCCCGCATCCACATCGTCGCGACGACCCGCAGGTAGTAGCCGAGCGAGATCATCGAGCCGATCACCAGCACGATCGCGAGCCACGCGTAGTCGCCGTCGACGAGCGCGTCGATCAGGAAGACCTTGCCGATGAAGCCGGCCGTCGCGGGGATGCCCGCGAGCGCGAGCATCGCGATCGTCAGCGGCCACGCGAGCGACGGCTGCGTGCGGCCGAGGCCGGCGAAGCCCGCGAGGTCGTCCCCGTCCGCCGGGTTCGCCCGCTCGCGCGCGACCACCACCGCGAACGCGGCGAGGTTCATCGCGAGGTAGACGACGAGGTAGAAGACGGTCGCCTTCGCGCCGAGCTGCGAGCCGACGATCACGCCCGCCAGCAGGTAGCCGGCCTGCGCGACGCCCGAGTAGGCGAGCATCCGCTTGAGCGAGGTCTGGCCGAGCGCGCCGACGTTGCCGACGACGATCGTGATCGCGGCCAGCGCCGCGAGCATCGGCGCCCAGTCGTGCTGCGAGCCGATCAGCGCGCTGTCGAACAGACGCAGCAGCACGCCGAGCGCAGCCGCCTTCGTCGCGACCGCCATGAACGCCGTCACGGGCGTCGGCGCGCCCTCGTAGACGTCCGGCGTCCACTGGTGGAACGGCGCGACGGACGCCTTGAAGGCGAGGCCGACGAGCGTCAGGCCGACGCCGGAGAGCAGCAGCACGTCGCCGCCGACGCCCGCGCCGCTCGCGATCGCCTTGTCGATGCCGGCGTAGTCGGTCGAGCCGGTCGCGCCGTAGATCAGCGCAAGCCCGTAGACGAGCGTCGCCGAGCCGACCGAGCCGACGATCAGGTACTTGAGGCCCGACTCGAGCGAGCGCTCGCGGCGCAGCTCGGTCGCGCACAGCACGTACAGCGGGATCGACAGCAGCTCGAAGCCGAGGAACAGCGTCACGAGGTTGGTCGCGGCGACGAGGATCGCCATGCCGAGGACGCTGAACAGCAGCAGGCTGAAGAACTCGCCCGGGCTCGCCTCCTGCGCGGCGTGCGAGCGCCACGCCAGCAGCGTCGCGCCGATGCCGGCGCCGGCGAACGCGAACAGCAGCGTCCAGGTCAGGTCGTCGGCGAGCAGCGCGCCGGACACGAGCGAGGTTGCCTCGCCGAACTGCCAGATCCCCAGCCCGATCGCCGCGCCGAGCGTGACGATGGCGAGCAGCGGCGTCGCGTGGCGCACCCAGCGCCCGCGCGCGAGCCCGATCAGCAGCGTGAGGATCGCCCCCGCGGTCAGCGCGATGAAGGGCGAGAGCCCGGCGTAGTCGATGTGCGGCGCCTTCGCGTGGGCGGCCGCGGTCACGAGCGCGTTCACGGCCGGCCTCCGGCGGTCGCGTCGGCGACCTGCGCCGACTGGGTCGAGACCGCGGCGACGCTCGCCTTCGCAGCCGGCTCGCTCCGCTTCAGCCCGAACTGCGGGTAGAGCGCGAGCGCGAGGATCGCCAGCACCATCGGCGCCAGCACGGCGAGGTCGCCGAAGCCGACCTCGCGCGAGGCGACGCTCGGCGCGACGCGGTTGTGCATCGCGCGGATGAAGAAGCGCAGCACGTACACGCTCGCCATCGCGACGCCGACCGCGGCGACGAACGCGAACACGACCTTCGCCTTGAAGACGCCGAGCAGGATCAGGAACTCGCCGACGAAGTTCGCGCTGCCGGGCATCGCGAGCGTCGCGAGCCCGACGATCAGGAACAGCGACGCGAGCACCGGCGCGCGGAAGGCGATCCCGCCCATGTCGCGCAGGTCCTCGCTGCCGCCGGCGCGCGCGGCCAGCAGGCCGACGACGAAGAACAGCGGCAGCGTCACCAGCCCGTGGTTGACCATCTGCAGCAGCGCGCCCTGCACCCCGTCCTGGTTCAGGGCGAAGATCCCGAGCGTGATGAAGCCCATCTGCGCCACCGAGCTGAAGCCGACGACGAGGCGGGCGTTCGTGGTGCTGAACGCCATCGCCGAGCCGTAGAGGATCGAGGCGACCGCGATCAGCAGCAGCAGCTCCTGGAAGTGCACCGACGCGTCCGGGAAGACCGGCAGCACAATCCGCAGGAAGCCGTAGGCGGCGACCTTCGAGACGACGCCGGAGAACGCCGACAGCGCGGGCAGCGGCATCGTGCGATAGCCGTCGGGCAGCCAGCCGTGCAGCGGGAAGGCGGGCATCTTCACGAGGAACGCGGCCGCGAAGCAGAGGAAGATCCACTCCTGCGAGCCTCTCGACAGCGGCGCGCTCGCGAGCGCGGCGAGCGAGAAGGTCAGGTCGCTGTTGTGCTGCTGCGCCGTCAGCACGCCGGTCGCGACCGCGGCGGCGAGCATCAGCAGCGAGCCGACGAGCGTGTAGATCACGAGCTTCGTCGTCGCGCGCACGCGCTCGGGCCGCTCGCCCGCGCCCCAGATCCCGGTCAGGAAGTAGAACGGGATCAGCATCAGGTCGAAGAACGCGACGAACAGGATCAGGTCCTGCGCGCAGAAGGCGCCGAGGACGGCCGTCTCGCCGGCCAGCAGCCACATGTAGAGCTGCGAGGGGCGCTCCCAGTCCGAGCGCAGGTTCGCCATCAGCGTCGCGCCCGCGAACAGCACCGTCGTCAGCAGCACCAGCACGAGGTTCAGCCCGTCGAGGCCGAGCGAGTAGGAGATCCCGAGCGCGCTGATCCACGAGCGGTCGGTCACGAACTGCATGCCGCCGCCGGTGTGGAAGCGGACGACGAACGAGATCGCGATCGCGAGCGTCGCGAGCGTGCCGAGCAGCGCGAGGCGCGCGGCCGCGCGGTTGCCCCAGATCGCGCTCAGCAGCGCGAAGACGAGCGGCAGCCAGATGAGGATCGAGAGCGTCATCGCGTCACCTAGCTCGCGGAGATCAGGAAGTAGAGCAGCACGCCGGCGCCGCCGAGCAGCAGCAGCGCGGCGTAGTAGCGCAGGAAGCCGGTCTGGATCGCGCGCACGGCGGACGAGCCGGCGCGCACGACCGACGTCGTGCCGTCGACCAGCGTCCCCTCGACGACGACGCGCTCGAACGTGCGCCGCGAGAAGGTCCCGAACGCGGCGAACGGGCGCACGACGAGCAGGTCGATCGCCTCGTCGAAGAACCACTTGTTGACGAACAGCGTGTACGCCGGCTTGAAGCGCGCGCGCCAGGCGGCGGCCGAGCCGGGCTGCGCGACCCAGATGCGGTGCGCGAGGGCGATCCCGGCCAGCGCCAGCACGGTGCCGAGCGCCATGCCGAAGTAGACCATCCCGTTGCCGGCCTCGTCGTGGACGTACTTCGAGTCGGCGAACGTCGGCTCGAGGAAGTTCGTGATGACGTGGTCGACGTTCGGGATCTGCACGAGCCCGGCGACGGTCGCGCCCACAGCCAGCAGCGACATCGCGACCTTCATCGGCAGCGCCCACTCGGCGATCGTGTGCTCCGGGCCCGGGAAGCCGACGTCGGTGTCCTCCTGCTCGCCGTTGGCGGGGTTGGTCGGCACCTCGGCGTGCGCGAGGTGGCCGCCCTCCAGCTCGCGCGCCTCCGCGCACGGCTCGCCCCAGAAGGCGCGGAAGATCATCCGCCACGTGTAGACGGCGGTCAGGAACGCGCCGATGTAGCCGACGACGTAGAGCGCGACGAACCAGCCGCCGCGATGGCCGACGAACGCGAGGATCTCGTCCTTGCTGAAGAAGCCCGAGAAGGGCGGCACGCCGGAGAGCGCGAGGCCGCCGACGACGAAGCAGCCGAACGTGAACGGCATCGATCTGCGGAAGCCGCTCATCTTGTCGAGCGACTGCGCGCCGGCCATCGCGCCGATGATCGAGCCGGCCGCCATGAACAGCAGCGCCTTGAAGAAGGCGTGCGTCATCAGGTGGAAGAGGCCGGCGACGTAGCCGCCGGCGCCGACGGCCATGATCATGTAGCCGATCTGCGACATCGTCGAGTAGGCGATGACGCGCTTGATGTCGGTCTGCGTGAGCGCGATCGTGCCGGCGATCAGCAGCGTCACGCAGCCGATCACCGCGGCCGTGTCGGCGGCCGCAGGGGCGGCCTCGAACAGCGGGTGCAGGCGTGCGATCAGGTACACGCCGGCGGTCACCATCGTGGCGGCGTGGATCAGCGAGGAGACGGGGGTCGGGCCCTCCATCGCGTCCGGGAGCCAGGTGTGCAGCGGGATCTGCGCGGACTTCGCGAACGCGCCGACGAGGATCAGCAGGCAGCCCGCCACCAAAGCGCCGTGGTGGCCGGCGAACGCGCCGCCGTGCACCGCTCTGAACGTGCCGAGGAAGTCGAGCGTGCCGCTGTGGCGCAGCACGAAGAAGGTGCCCAAGACGAGCCCCACGTCGCCGACGACGTTGATCACGAACGCCTTGATGCCGGCCTGCGTCGCGGTGCCGCGGCGGTACCAGTAGCTGATCAGCAGGTACGAGGCCGCGCCGACGAACGCCCACCCGACGATCAGCATCAGGAAGTTGCCGCCCAGCACCAGCACGAGCATCGAGAAGACGAAGAAGTTGAGGTACGCGAAGTAGCGCGCGTAGCCGCGGTCGCCTCTCATGTAGCTGACGCTGTAGAGGTGGATCAGCGTCGAGATGCCCGTCACCACGAGCATCATGTAGACGGACAGCGGGTCGACGAGGATCGACAGCTTCGCGTCCACGTCGCCGTTCGTGACTGCGTAGTCCCACAGCGAGGACGTCAGCTCGCGGTGCTCTGCGCTGTGCCCCTGCAGGCTGAACAGCGCGCCGAGCGCGCAGACGAACGCGAGGCCGATCGAGGCCGTGCCGATCGCGCCCGCGCCGCCGCGGCCGAGCTGCTTGTAGCCGAGCCCGTTGACGAGCGTGCCCAGCAGCGGGAACAGGAGGACCAGCCAGGCCCAGGTCGTGGTGCTCATCCCTGCAACTCCCGCAGCTCGTCGACATCGATGGGAAGGCGGCGGCGGAAGATCGCGACGATCAGGCCGAGCCCGACCGTCACCTCGCAGGCGGCGACGACCATCACGATCAGCGCGAAGATCTGGCCGTCGTTGTTGCCGTGCATGCGCGCGAAGGCGATCAGCGCGAGGTTCGCCGCGTTCAGCATCAGCTCGAGGCACAGCAGGATCACGAGCGGGTTGCGCCGCACCAGCACGCCGCCCGCGCCGATGCAGAAGATCAGCGCCGAGACGACGAGGTACCAGGCGATGCTCACGAGCGCAGCTCCTCGACCGGCTCCGGCTCGGTCTGCGCGCGATGCGGCCCGCCGACGGCCTCCGCCATCGTGCCCGTGAACAGCGAGCGCGGCGTGATCCAGCGCGTCGCGTCCTCCGGCTCGTCGCCGAGCGTGGTGCCCGCCCGCCGCCGCGCCAGCACGACCGCGCCGACCGCCGCCACGAGCAGCAGCAGCGAGGCGACCTCGAACGGGAACAGGAACTTCGTCAGCAGCGCCTCGCCGATCTGCGCCGGCGTGCCGAAGCCGGGCACGTACGGCGCGCCGTCGGAGTCGATCGCCTTCAGGCCCGACCCCAGCACGGCGATCGCCAGCTCCGCGAACAGCGCCAGCACCGCGCCGCCCGCGACCGCGCGCAACGGCGCGCCGCCGGGCGTGAGCTGCGTCGCGCCCCCGCCGATGTAGGAGACGACGAACAGGTACAAGACCATCACCGCGCCGGCGTACACGACGACCTGGGCGGCGGCGACGAACTCCGCGCGCAGCAGCAGGAACAGCGCCGCGAGCGACAGCAGGTGCCCGACGAGCGCCAGCACGCTGTAGAAGGGGTTGCGCAGCGCGACGACGCCGATCGCACCCGCGATCGCGCCGATGGCGGCGACGAAGAAGACGATGGTGGACATGCGCGGGCTACTCGTCCTCGGTGCGGAGCGGCGTGCGCTCGAGCGGCTCGGCGAGCAGCATCTCCTTGGTGAAGATGAGGTCGTCGCGGTTGTAGTCGGACAGCTCGAAGTCGTGGCCCATCGTGATCGCGTCGAACGGGCACGCGACCTCGCAGTAGCCGCAGAAGATGCAGCGCGAGAGGTTGATCTCGTACACGGCCGCGTAGCGCTCGCCGGCGGAGACGCGCTGCTCCGGCGTGTTCTCGGCCGCGACGACGCGGATGCAGTCGGCCGGGCAGGCGGCAGCGCACAGCGAGCAGCCGACGCACTTCTCCAGCCCTGTGTCCTCGAAGCGGTGCAGCTTGTGACGCCCGCGGAAGCGCGGGTAGACGGGGATCTTCTCCTCCGGGTACTGGTAGACGTACGTGCCCTCCACCAACCGACCGAACGTCGTCTTGAGGCCCCGCAGCGTCTCGCCGAAGGCGCGGTAGAGGCCGCCGGCGCCGCCGGGCTCGGGCCCGCGCTGCACGGCGATCACGGTGTCGCCTGTCGGCGCCCAGCGTCTGATCTCGAGCGTGCTCATCAGTCCAAAACCGTCACGAGGATCGCGGTCACGAGCGCGTTGGCCGTGGCCAGGGGGAGCAGGACCTTCCAGCCCAGCGACATCAGCTGGTCGTAGCGCAGGCGCGGCAGCGTCGCGCGCACCCACACGAAGATCGCGATCACGAGCGTGATCTTCACCAGCACGACGATCGGGTCGACCCACGTCGGCGGGTCGATGCCGAACGGCAGCAGCCAGCCGCCGAAGAACATCGTCACGGCGATGCCGGAGGCGATCACCATGTGGAAGTACTCCGCGGCGTAGTACAAGGCGAAGCGGCCGCCGCCGTACTCGGTGTTGTAGCCGGCGACCAGTTCGGCGTCGGCCTCGGGCAGGTCGAACGGCGGGCGGCTCGTCTCCGCGAAGGCGGCGACCATGAAGACGACGAAGCCGACGAACTGCGGGATGAACAGCCACATCCCGGCGCTCTCCTGGTGACCGACGATCTCCGTCAGCGACAGCGTCCCGCACGTGATGATCACGCCCACGAGCGAGAGGCCCATCGAGACCTCGTAGGAGATCAGCTGCGCGGCCGAGCGCATCGCGCCGAGGAAGCTGTACTTGGAGCCCGACGCCCAGCCGCCGAGCATCAGGCCGTAGACGGCGATGGCGCTGAACGCGAACGCGAACAGCACGCCGATGCTCGGGTCGATGCCGTAGAGGCCGACCTGCGTGCCGAAGATGTCGACCGTGTTGCCGAACGGCACGATCGCGAACGCGACGCACGCGGTCAGGATCGAGATCGCGGGCGCGAGCGCGAACAGG
Organism: Actinomycetota bacterium; assembly: GCA_018268595.1. Taxonomy (GTDB): domain Bacteria; phylum Actinomycetota; class Thermoleophilia; order Solirubrobacterales; family Solirubrobacteraceae; genus Conexibacter. The sequence goes on from JAFDWH010000013.1 coordinate 128,730, forward strand.
AAGCCGGTCGCGGTGCGCGGGCGGAACTCCTCCTTCACGAGCAGCTTGAAGATGTCGGCCATCGGCTGCAGCGCGCCGAACGGGCCGACGCGGTTCGGGCCGAAGCGGTTCTGGAAGCGGCCCATCAGCTTGCGGTCCATCATCAGCGCCAGGGGGACCATGCTGAAGCCGACGATGAAGATGATCAGCGACTTGAGGATCTGGATCCACCAGGACTCGGCGTAGCCGACGGTGGCTGTCACGAGGCTCACGCCGTCACCTCCACGCCCGCGCGGTCCACGCTCACCGGCGTTCCGTCCACAAGCTCGCTCGCCCCGCCCGCGGGCAGGCCGGCATCGAGGAACACGGTCCCGGCCGGGGCGTTGCCACGGATGGCCGCGCGGGCCTCCACGCTCCGATCGTCGTTGCCCACGCGCACGCGGTCTCCGTTCTCGATGCCGAGTCGTTCGGCGTCGGCCGGGCTGACCTCCAGCGTCGCGCTGCGCGCGAGGAACTTCAGCGCCGGCGCGTGCTCGACCTCGGGCGCGGCCCAGATCGAGCGGAAGGTGCCGAGGCGCAGCGCGCCGTGCGGCGATGCGACCGGGGTCGGTTCGCCGACGTCGAACGGGCCGGCCGGCCCGGCGGGGAACGCCTCGGCCGCCGCGCGCTCCTGCCAGCGCACGCCGCGCCCGCCGATCTCCTCGAGCGTCAGGCCCGCGTAGAACGGCACGGCTTCCACGAGCTGCCGGGTCGCCATCGGCCCCGTGAGCGGCGAGCTGTGACCGTTTGTGTCCCCCTGAGGGACCCTGACGGACACAGCTCGCTCCAGCTCGGCCAGCACCGACCACTCGGCGCGGACCGAGCCGGGGTGGCCGATGCCGGGGCGCAGGCGCTGGAGGCGGCCGTCGGGGTGCGTGACGGTGCCTTCCTTCTCGGCGTAGGACTCGGCCGGGAACACGACCGTGGCGTGCTCGCGCAGCTCGTCGGTCAGGAACGCGCTGTGGGCGATGACCGTCGAGGCGCGGGCGAGCGCGCGGCGCCACAGCGGCGCGTCGGCGCCGTCGCGGATCGGGTCGGTGTGCAAGAGGTACAGGGCGGCCAGCTCGCCGTCCGCGGCGGCCGCGGCGATCTGCTGCGCGGAGCGGCCGGCGGCCGCCACCTCCGACAGGCCCGGTCCGGCGTTCGGCTGCATGCCGGCCTCGCGCAGACCACGCCCGTTGGCGCTCGCCGGGACCTCCAGCAGGCCGGCGCCCTCGCGCTCCGCCAGCCCGAGCCGTCCGGCGACGTTGAGCAGCGCCGGCAGCGCGGCGGCGCCGACGCGTTCGCCCCACAGGATCACCACGTCGCCGCGGCCGTCCTCGCCGAGCAGGTCCGCCAGGGCGCGAACGGCCTTCGGGTCGGCGTCGGCGACGGCGCACAACCGATCCACGTCGCCGGAAGCACCCAGAGCCGCCTCCAGCGCCGCCAGGAACGCATGCTCCGCGCCGGGCGCGTAGCGCAGCCACAGCTTCGCGTTGCGGTCCAGCGACGACGGCCGAGGGGTCGCCACGGCGAGTTGCACGCCGCGACGGCGCACGCCCTTGCGGATGCGCAGGTCGAGGATCGGCGCGTCGTCGACCGGCTCGGTGCCGAGCACGAGGACGGTGTGGGCGAACTCGATGTCGGGAACGGTTGCTCCCAGCGCCGGCGCGGCAAGCGCGCGTTGCAGCTCGAGCGGCATCGGGCTGCCGTCGATGCGGGAGTCGACGTCGGCGCTGCCCAACCCTTCGCGCACGAGGCGCTGGAGCAGGAAAGCCTCCTCGTTCGTCGTCGTGCCGCCGGCGAGCGCGCCGACCGACCCACGCGCCTTGCCGAGCGCAGAAGCGGCGGCGCTCAACGCGCGCTCCCACGAGGCGGGCCGGAGCTGGTCGCCGTCGCGCACGAGCGGCTCCACGATCCGCTCCTCGCTGTGGATCGCCTGGTAGGCGAAGCGGCCCTTGTCGCACAGCCAGCCGTCATCCACGTCGGCGTGGTCGCGGCCGAGGACGCGCAGCACGCGCTCGTCGCGCACGGTCAGCTCGACGTTGCACTGCGACGGGCACAGCGTGCAGACGGTGCCGGCGCCCTCGATGTCCCACGGGCGCGCGCGGAAGCGGTAGGGCCGCGACGTCAGCGCGCCCACCGGGCACAGCTCGATGATGTTGCCGGAGAAGGGGGCTACGTACGGGTGCGAGTCGAACGTGCCGACGTACGACTGCGCGCCGCGCTCGTGCAGGATGAGCTGGTAGTCCTCGGAGACCTCCTGCGAGAAGCGCACGCAGCGGTAGCAGAGGATGCAGCGCTCGCGGTCGATCGCGATCAGCGGCGACAGCTCCAGCGGCTTCTTGAAGTGGCGCTTCGGCTCGACCATCCGCGAGATCCCGCGGCCCCAGCCGAACGTGATGTCCTGCAGCGGGCACTCGCCGCCCTTGTCGCAGACGGGGCAGTCGAGCGGGTGGTTCACGAGCAGGAACTCGACGACGGAGTTCTGCGCCTCTCTTACACGCGTGGTCTGCGTGTGCACGACCATGCCGTCCTTGACCGGCGTCGAGCAGGCGGTCTGCAGCTTCGGGATGCCCTCGATCTCGACGAGGCACATGCGGCACGCGCCGACCGGCTGGCCGAGCTTCGGCTCGTAACAGAAGACGGGGATCTCGACGTCGCCGTGCTTGGCGCCGTCGACCAGCATCACGCCCTCGGGCGCCTGCACCTCGCGGCCGTCGATCGAGAACGTGACGATGCGGACCTCTGGACGCGGCATTACGAGCCCACCCCCACGGCCTCCAACGGCGTCGGCTCGGTCGGCTCGCCGAGCCCGAGCTGCGCGCGGCGCGTCTCGATGTGCGCCTCGAACTCGTCGCGGAACTTCGACACCATCGAGGCGACCGGCATCGCCATCGCGTCGCCCAGCACGCACAGGCAGTTGCCCATGATCTGCTCCTGGACGGAGGCAATGATGTCGAGGTCCATCGGCGTCGCCTCGCCCGACTCGACGCGCTGAAGCATCTTCACGGTCCAGTTCGTCCCCTCGCGGCACGGCGTGCACTTGCCGCACGACTCGTGTCTGTAGAACTTCGCGAGCGTCAGCGCGACGTCGACGACCGACTGCGAGTCGTCCACGACGATGATCGCGCCGGAGCCGAGCATCGAGCCGGCCTTCGCCATCGAGTCGAAGTCGTACGGCAGGTCCAGCTCGGCCGGTGTCAGCACCGGCGAGGACGAGCCGCCCGGGAACCAGAACTTGACGTCGCGCCCGCGCTCGGGGCCGCCGGCCAGTCCGAAGATGATCTCGCGCGCGGGGATCCCGAGCTCGATCTCGTAGTTGCCGGGCCGCTGGACGTTCCCGCTCACCGACACGAGCTTCGTGCCGGTCGACGTCTCGGTGCCGAGCTTCGCGTACTCCTGACCCCCGAGCCGGATGATGTGCGGCACGGTCGCGAGCGTCTCGACGTTGTTGATCAGCGTCGGACCCTGATAGAGGCCCTGGTTGGCCGGGAACGGCGGCTTCAGGCGCGGGTTGCCGCGCTTGCCCTCGAGCGAGTCGAGCAGGCCCGTCTCCTCGCCGCAGATGTAGGCGCCGGCGCCGCGGTGGAGGACCAGCGACAGCGAGTGGTCGGAGCCGAGGATCCGCTCGCCCAGGTATCCCGCGCTGCGCGCCTCCTCGATCGCCCGCTCGAGGATCTCCGCCTGCTGCTGGTACTCGCCGCGGATGTAGATGAAGGAGCGGTTCGCGTCGGCGGCGTAGGCGGCGATGATCATCCCCTCCACGAGCATGTGGGGGGACTTCTGCATCAGCTCGCGGTCCTTGAAGGTGCCGGGCTCGGACTCGTCCGCGTTGCAGACGAGGTACTTGTCCATCGTCCCCTTCGGCAGGAACGACGCCTTCTTGCCCATCGCGAAGCCCGCCCCGCCGCGACCGCGCAGGCCGGAGTCGAGCAGGTTCTGCAGGACCTCCTCGCGCGGCATTCTCAGCGCCCGCTTGAGCGACTCGTAGCCGCCGCGGCGTTCATACACCTCGCGGGACGCGAGCCCCGGCTCGTCGATGTCCTTGAACAGCAGCAGCTCGCTCATGCCCGGTCCTCGTCGTCGAACAGCGCCGGCGCGTCCGTGCTGGCGCGCGGGTCGGCGACCTTGCGGCGCAAAAGCTGCTTCTCCGGCAGCACGTCCTCGCCGGCGCGGAGCTGCTCCACGATGCGCTCGGCGTCGCTCAGCTCGAGGGGGCCAACGTAGGCGCCGTTGACCGACGCCATCGGCGCGATGTCGCACGCGCCGAGGCACTCGAACGCGCGCACGTTGAAGTCGGGGTCGTCGCCGGCCGCCTGCTGGACCGCGGCGTGCAGCTCGCGCGCGCCGCGCAGCGAGCAGGAGATGTTCGTGCAGACGTAGACCGTGTTGCGGCCGACCGGCTTGCTCTCGAACATGTCGTAGAAGCCGACGACGGCGGTCAGGTACGCCGGCGTCAGGCGCATCACGCACGCGACCTGCTCGATCGCCTCGGGCGAGCACCAGCCGTGCAGCTCCTGCGCGGCGTGCAGGGCGGGGATCGCGGCCGAGCGGAAGTCGGGGTAGCGGGCCATCGCCGCCTCGATCTGCTGCCGCAGCTCGGCGGGCACCGGCGTCAGCGCGGGGTCCGGGATCGAGGCCGGGTCCTTGCTCAGGTCGACCGCGTCGTCCCAGCCGGGGATGCGCGAGCCGTGGTCGTAGCGCGCGACGCTCATCGGTCGACTCCTCCCAGCACCGGGTCGAGCATCGCGAGCGTCGCGACGAGGTCGGCGATGTAGGAGTTGCGCGTGGCGGGCGCGGTCGCCTGCAGGTTCACGAACGAGGGGTCGCGCATGTGCACGCGAGCCGGTCTCGACGAGCCGTCGCTGCGCACGTAGCAGCCGAGCTCGCCGCGCGGCGACTCGATCGGGTTGTAGACCTCGCCCGGCGGCACGCGGAAGCCCTCCGTGACGAGCTTGAAGTGGTGGATCAGCGCCTCCATCGAGGTCGCCAGCTCGTGGCGCGGGGGCAGCGCGACCTTGCGGTCGGTCGTGATGAACGGCCCCTCGGGCAGCCCGTCGAGCGCCTGGTCGATGATGTCGCAGGACTCGTAGATCTCGGCGTGCCGCACGCGGTAGCGGTCGTAGTTGTCACCGATCGTGCCGACCGGGATCTTGAAGTCGAAGTGGTCGTAGGAGCTGTACGGCGCGGCCTTGCGCAGGTCCCACGGGTTGCCGGCGGCGCGCAGCAGCGGGCCGGTGACGCCGAGGCCGAGCAGCGTCGCCTCGTCGACGATGCCGGTGTGGCGCAGACGCTGCAGCACGATCTCGTTCTTGTCGAGCAGCGCGGCGTACTGGTCGGCGCGCGTGCGCATCGTCTTCGTGAATCTGCGGACCCGCTCGACCCAGCCGCGCGGGATGTCCTCGATCACGCCGCCGACCTGGAAGTAGCGCGTGTGCATGCGCTGGCCGGAGGACATCTCGAACAGGTCCAGGACCGCCTCGCGCTCGCGGAAGCAGTACCACCACACGGAGATCGCGCCGAGGTCGATGCAGCTCGTGCCGAGCCACACGAGGTGGGACATGATGCGGTTCAGCTCCAGGTGGATCACGCGCAGGTACTGCGCGCGCGCCGGGACCTCGACCTCCAGCAGCTTCTCCACCGCGCCGCAGAACGCCATCGCGTTGAAGTAGTAGGAGAGGTAGTCCATCCGCTCGACGACGGGGATCGCCTTCCAGTAGGGCTTGTCCTCGGCCGTCTTCTCGATGCCGGTGTGGACGTAGCCGATCACCGGCTTGATGTCGCGGACGGTCTCGCCCTCGAGCGTGACGATCAGGCGCAGCACCCCGTGCGTCGAGGGGTGGTGCGGCCCCATGTTGATCGTCATCAGCTCCTGCTCGAGCCCCTCCCCGGCGGGCTGGGAGCTGAGCGTGACCGACTCCTCCTGCTTGCGGTAGTCGCTGATGCCGGTGCTCATCGCGTCCACCCCGGGACCTTGTCCTCGTTGTAGGTGAACAGCACCGGCTCGCCGCCGATCGGGAAGTCGCGCCGCTGCGGGTGACCTTCGTAGTCCTCGGGCATGAGGATGCGGCGCAGGTCCGGGTGGCCGTCGAAGACGACGCCGAACATGTCGAAGACCTCGCGCTCCGGGTGGTTCGCGCCCGGCCACAGGTCACACAGCGACGGCACGTTCGGCTGCTCGACCGTGACGCGCGTCTTGAGGCAGATGCGGTCGACGTTCGGCATGTCGAGCAACTGGTAGTGCACGCCGAGGCGCGGCTCCTCGGGGTAGTAGTCGACCCCGTGACACGACGCCATGAACGCGTAGCCCTTCTCGACGAGCAGCTCGGCGGCCGTGCGCAGGAACGCCGGCGCGACCTCGACCGTCGCCTCCTCGCGGAAGAAGCTGGTTCCCAGGACGGCGTCGGAGTCGGCGGCGCGCAGGTCCTGAGCGATCAGCTCGAGACCGGTCGCGTCAGGCACGTTGGGTCTCTCCGGATTGGAAGACGTTGACGGCGTTGACGCCCGGCAGGTCGGCCTCGCCGAGCACCTCCTCGGTGCCGTGCGCGTCGTAGCGCTCGCGCCAGCCGGCGGGCGCGTTGCCCTGGATTCTGTCGCGCAGCTTGAGGATCCCGTGCATCAGCGCCTCCGGCCGCGGCGGGCAGCCCGGCACGTGCACGTCGATCGGCATGAACTTGTCGGCCGGCACGATCGCGTAGTTGTTGAAGACGCCCATCGAGGAGCAGCAGGCGCCCATCGCGATCGCCCATCGCGGCTCCAGCATCTGGTCGTAGATGCGGCGGACGACCGGCGCCATCTTGATCGAGACGCGGCCGGACAGGATCAGCAGGTCGGCCTGGCGCGGGGAGGCGCGGAACGCCTCGAAGCCGAAGCGCGCGATGTCGAGGCGCGCGCCCGGCAGCGACATCATCTCGATCGCGCAGCAGGCGAGCCCGAACGTCGCGGGGAAGAGGCTGTTGCCGCGCGCCCACGCGACCGCCTTGTCGAGCGTGGTGGTGAGGACGCGCTCCTCGACGTACTGCTCCAGCTCCTCGTCGGGGATGTCGCCGCGCAGCATGTCGCGCGCGCGCAACTGGCGGATGCGGAAGTCGCTGCTGTCGGCGGCTGCGCCGTTCAGCTTTGCGCGCGTCACTTCCATTCGAGCGCTCCCCGCCGCCATACGTACGCGAAGCCGACCATCAGCAGCGTCACGAAGACGGCGGTCTCGACGAGCGCGAAGGTCCCGAACGCGCGCAGCTCGACCGCGATCGGGTAGAGGAAGATCACCTCGATGTCGAACAAGATGAACAACATCGCGATCAGGTAGAAGCTGATGCCGAAGCGGAAGTTGCGTGTCACCTCGCTCGGCAGGCCACACTCGTAGGGAGTGAGCTGCGACTGACGGGACGCCGCCGCACGCTTCGGCCCGAGCAGCCGCGGGGCTGTCCCGAAGGCGCCCGCGACGACGAGTCCGATCGCGAGGAAGACGATCGCTGGTCCGTAGCTGGTCAGCAAAGCGTTGCGGGTTATAGCACCGCGCGAGGGCGGTTTGTAACAACGTGTTACTTAGTGCGGAAACGCTCGATGTGATCGTGCGAAAACGCGCTTGGAGACCCGTGCGGGAGGGCTGCCCGGCGCGCGCTCGAATAGGGTCCGCGCGATGGTCGTCGTCCATGTCGTCACCGGTGCCGCGCTGCTCGTCCTGAACCTCGCCGCGGGGCTGCTCGGCGCGTGGTGCTGGTACCGCGTCGAGCCGAGCACGCGCTTCTGGCAGCTGCTGCGCGCGGGGCAGGCGGCGATCGTGCTGCAGGTGGTGCTCGGCGGGCTCCTGCTCGCGCTCGGCCACAAGCCGGGCGACGACCTGCACATCCTCTACGGGGCGCTGCCGCTGGTCGTCTCGTTCGTCGCCGAGCAGCTGCGGATCGGCTCGGCCGACGCGATCCTCGCCGCGCGCGGCTACGACTCGGCCGCCGACGTCGGCGAGCTGCCGCCGGACGAGCAGCGCGTGGTGGTGCTGTCGATCGTGCGCCGCGAGATGGGCGTGATGGCGGTCGCGTGCTTCGTCGTGGTCGCGCTCGCGCTGCGCGCGGCGACCACGTCCGGCGCGTTCTGAGCCGAGCGGCGCGCCCCTCAGCCGGCCGGCCGGCGGGCCTCCGCCCACAGCGCACGGTCGCCCGGTTCGCGCCGGACGCGCACGTCGACGAAGCCGGCGTCGCGCAGCCGGCGCTCGAGCGAGCGCGCCGTGTAGCCGGTGCGGTGGGCCATGAAGTGGAAGCCGCGGGAGATTTCGCGGCCGTGCCCGTAGACCATGTCGAGCGGCGTGATCGGACCGGCCTCCGACTCGTAGAGCGCGTCGTCGAGGCGCCCCGACGCTATCCGTTCGGCCGCCCGTTGCAGGTCGGGCGTGGTGATCAGCGCGAGGCCGCCGGGGCGCAGCACGCGCAGGAACTCGCCGAAGACCTGCGGCACCTCGTGCGCGAAGACGTGCTCGATGTTGTGCGAGGACCAGAGCGCGTCGACCGACGCCGACGGCACCGTCTCCCGCATGTCGATCATGTCGGCGACGATGTCGGGCAGCTGGGCGCGGTCGATGTCGAGCCGCAGCTCACGCCACTCCGCGCCGTGGAAGCGCTCGTGCAGGTTGTCGGCGGCCGGCGGCCCGCAGCCCACGTGCAGCACGAGCCTGCGACCGTCGTCCGTCGCGAACAGGTCGGGCGACGGCTGTCCGTCGCGTCCGTCGCGTCGCTTGCGCGTGCCGAGCATCAGCGCGGACCGCCCGGGATCGGCTTGCGCCCGTTGGCCCACAGCGCGAACTCGTGCACGCCGACGCGCAGCGCCACGAAGCCGGCCTGGCTGAGCCTGCGCGTGAGCGTTCTCACGGTGAAGCCGGTTCGGTGCGCCATGTACTCGCGCCCGCTCGCGATTTCGGCGCGGAAGCCGTAGACGACGTCGAGCGCGGCGATGTCGCCGGCGGGCCCGGTGTAGAGCCGCTCCTCGAGCCGCCCGGCGGCGATCGCTCTCGCGACGCTCTGCAGGTCCGGGGTCGCGATCACGACCTCGCCGCCGGGCCGCAGCACGCGCAGGAACTCGCCGAACACGAGCGGCACCTCGTGCGCGAAGACGTGCTCGATGTTGTGGTGCGAGAAGACCGCGTCGACTGCGTCGGTCGGCACAGGCGTCATGTCGGTGATGCTCGCGACGACGTCCGGGTCGCAGCCCGGGTCGATGTCGAGCCGCACCTCGCGCCACTCCGGCCTACGGAAGTCGCGGAACAGCGTCGCCTGGTCGTCGGGCGGGCCGCAGCCGACCTGCAGCACGAGCCTGCGACCGTCGTCCGTCGCGAACAGGTCGGACGACGGCTGTCCACCCCGTCTCCTGCGTGTCCCGAGCATCGCGCTTCCCCCTGGTCGAGCCCCGGGAAGCATTTTACCTCTTAGCGGTGTATCAGTGGTCCGCGAGCGCGCGGTAGCCGCCGCGGTACCACAGCAGCGGGTCGCCGTCGACGAGGTCCAGCGCGGCAACCTCGCCGATCGCGATCTCGTGGTCGCCGGCCGGCACCAGCTCGCGCAGGTCGCAGACGATCCAGGCGAGCGCGGCGTCGAGGATCGGCATGCCGTCCTCGATGCGGTGCGGCACGTCGCGCAGCTTCTCCGCCTCGGGCACCTTGGAGGCGAACACGCGCGCGACGTCCTCGGCGCCGGAGCGCAGGACGTTGACGGCGAAGCGCCCCGCGTCGCGCACGAGCGGCAGCGTGCGGGCGGACTGCTCGAAGCACACGAGCGCGAGCAGCGGGTCGAGCGAGACCGAGCAGACGGCGTTCGCCGTCATGCCGCCCTCGCCGGCGGGACCGGCGACGGTGATGACCGCCACGCCCGTCGCGAAGTGGCCGAAGACCGTGCGATAGCGGTCGGGGTCGGGGGCGCTCGGCATGGGCGCTGGTTGTATCAGCCCGGATGGCCCGCGGCCGCACCGGGAGGGGATCGGTGCGGCCGCGGGCGGGTGCCGGAGAAGGCACGTCCCGACGCCGACCCTCTGGTTGCCGCCGTGAGGACGATCGCGTTCAAGATCGTCACGCCGGCGCCGGGACTGTTCGACGTTTCGCCGCCGCTCGGCGGTGTCCTGCCGCACGCGCGCGCTTGCACGCGCGCGTGCAAAACGGCCGGGCCGGCTCAGCGCGCCACGATCGTGCCGTGCTCGCCGAGCGTGTCGTGACGCTCGACCGCGCACGCGTCGACGTAGCGCCCGGGCGCCAGCTCGACGACCAGCCGCGCCGTCTGCCCCGGGCGCAGCGGCGGGCTCGTCGCGAGCGTGCGCGTGCGGTCGCCGCTGCGCAGCTGGAGCCGGTGGACCGTCGCGCCCCCGTTGCGCACCACGATCTCGACGCGGCCGGCCGGCACGCGCACCGCCTGCGGCTCGACGCGGTACTCCGACAGCGTCAGCCGCAGCGGCGCCGCGTCGACCGCCACGGGCGCCGGCTCGCCGCACCCGGCGAGCGCCGCCGCGGCCGCCGCGCCGGCAGCCGCCGCCAGGGGCAGCGGGGGGAGGGAGGGCATCGCGGCGGGATTCTTCCGTATGATGCGCGGCCGCATGCTCCGCCCCACGAAGTCGATCCTCCTCCCCCTGCTCGCTGTCGCCCTCGCGCTCCCGCTCGCCGCCTGCGGCGAGCAGCGCATCGAGGTCCCCAGCTCGAGCCCCCAGCACGCCGGCGCCGAGCTGTTCTCACAGCGCTGCGCGGGCTGCCACACCTTCCGCGTCGCCGCCACGCAGGGCGGCTCCTCCAACGTCCGCACGCGCGAGCGCACGGACGGCCCGAACTTCAACACCCGTCGCGAGTGCATCGAGCGCGTCCTGTACGCGATCGAGAACGGCGGCTTCTCCGGCGCGATCATGCCGCAGAACATCGTCGTCGGCGACCAGGCGAGAGAGGTCGCGGACTTCGTCGCCCACTACGCCGGCAAGGACGCGAAGGGCCCGCGCCCCGACGGCAGCGGCAGCGCGGCGAACGGCTTCCACTGCACGGGCACGACCGCCCCCGGCGGCAGCGCGCAGACGACGCCTTCGCCGACGGCACCCGCGGGCGGCGGCTGACGCGCGGCGGGAAGGGGAGCCCGCCGCCCATGCTCGACCTCAGGCTGATCCGCCGCGACCCCGACGCCGTCCGCAGCGCGCTGGCGCGGCGCGGGGACGTGGCCGCCGACGCGATCGACCGCCTGCTCGCCGCCGACGAGCGCTGGCGCGAGCTGACGACGCAGCTGGAGACGCTGCAGGCCGAGCAGAACGAGGCGACGCGCGCGCTGCGCGGCGCCCCGACCGACGAGCAGCGCGCCCAGCTGCGCACGCTGTCCGAGCGCGGCCGTGCGCTGTCCGACGCGCAGGCCGGCGTGGCGGCGGAGCGCGACGAGCTGCTGCGCGCGCTGCCGAACGTCCCGGCCGCCGACGCGGCGCCCGAGGACACCGTCGTGCGTGAGTGGGGCGCGGCCGGCAAGAGCGGCAGGGACCACCTCGAGCTGGCCGGCGAGCGGATCGACATGGAGCGCGGCGCGCGGCTGTCCGGCAGCCGCTTCGCGTATCTGCGCGGCGACCTCGTGCTGCTCGAGCTGGCGCTCGTGCGCTGGGCGATGACGCAGCTCGTCGGCGCGGGCTTCGAGCCGGTGATCCCGCCGGTGCTGGTGCGCGAGCATGCGCTGTACGGGACCGGGATGCTGCCCGACACCGAGCAGCAGATCTACCGGCTGGCGGACGACGACCTGTACCTCGTCGGCACCTCCGAGGTCGCGCTCGCCTCGCTCCACGCCGGCGAGATCCTCGACGCCGGCGAGTTGCCGCGCCGCTACGCCGGCTTCTCCCCCTGCTTCCGCCGCGAGGCCGGGGCGGCCGGCAGAGACACGCGCGGGATCTTCCGCGTCCACCAGTTCGAGAAGGTCGAGATGTTCAGCTTCGTCGCGCCGGAGGACTCGGCCGACGAGCACGAGCGAATCCTCGCGCTCGAGGAGTCGATCCTGCAGGCGCTCGAGATCCCCTACCGCGTCGTCAACATCGCGGTGAACGACCTCGGCGCGAGCGCGGCGAAGAAGTACGACTGCGAGGCGTGGCTGCCCGGGCAGGGCCGCTACCGCGAGCTGACGTCCTGCTCGAACACGACCGACTTCCAGGCGCGCCGGCTGGAGATCCGCTACCGCCCGCGGGACGCGAAGAAGCCGGAGACGCTGCACACGCTCAACGGCACCGCGGTCGCCGTCGGGCGCACGCTGATCGCGCTGCTCGAGAACGGCCAGCAGGACGACGGCACGATCGTCATCCCGCCGGCGCTGGTGGCGGCCGGCGCGCCGGCGACGCTCGCCGCGGCCGTCGGAGGCTGATGGCCCGGGGTCGCGCAGGACGGGCGCTCGCCGCCGGCCTCGCCGGCGTGACCGCCTACGACCTGTTGCAGCGCCGCCACGCGATCCTGCGCAACTTCCCGATCATCGGGCACCTGCGCTACCTGCTCGAGCTGTTCGGCCCGGAGCTGCGCCAGTACATCGTCACGAGCAACGACGAGGAGCGGCCGTTCAACCGCGACCAGCGCCGCTGGATCTACGCCTCCGCCAAGGCGCAGACGAACACGTTCGGGTTCGGGACCGACAACGAGATGGAGTCGGTCAGCGCGATGCTCGCGATCCGGCACGCGCCGTTCCCGGCGCCGCCGCCCGCGGACGGCGAGCCCGGCGGCTTCCCCGACTACGCGATCCCGGCCGGCAAGGTGCTGGGCGCCGCGCGCGGGCGGCGGCACACGTTCCGCCCCGCCTCGCTCGTGAACGTCTCCGGCATGAGCTTCGGCGCGCTGTCCGGCCCGGCGGTGCACGCGCTCAACGAGGGCTGCCGGCTGGTCGGCTGCCTGCAGTCGACCGGCGAGGGCGGCCTCGCTCCGCAGCACTGCCAGGGCGGCGAGCTGGTCTTCCAGATCGGGACCGGCTACTTCGGCTGCCGCGACGCGCAGGGCCGCTTCTCGCTCGAGCGGCTGCGGGAGACGATCGCCGGCCACCCGGTGCGGGCGATCGAGATCAAGCTCTCGCAGGGCGCGAAGCCCGGCCTCGGCGGGCTGCTGCCGGCCGCCAAGGTGACGCCCGAGATCGCCGCGATCCGCGGCGTCGAGGCGGGGCGCGACTGCGTCAGCCCGCCCGGCCACAGCGCGTTCTCGAGCGTCGACGAGCTGCTCGACGTCGTCGAGGCGATCGCCGACGGCACCGGCCTGCCGGTCGGGATCAAGTCGGCCGTCGGCGAGCAGGCGTTCTGGGACGAGCTGGCCGAGACGATGGCGCGCGACCGCGGGCGCGGCGTCGACTACGTGCTGGTCGACGGCGGCGAGGGCGGCACCGGCGCCGCCCCGCTGACGTTCACCGACCACGTCGCGCTGCCGTTCAAGCTCGGCTTCGCGCGCGTCTACGCGGCGTTCGCGCGCGCGGGGATCGCGGAGGACGTCGTGTTCGCCGGCAGCGGCAAGCTCGGCTTCCCCGACCAGGCGCTGTGCGCGCTCGCGCTCGGCGCCGACATGGTCAACGTCGGGCGCGAGGCGATGATGGCGATCGGCTGCATCCAGGCGCAGCGCTGCCACACCGGCCGCTGTCCGACCGGCGTCGCGACGCAGAACGCGTGGCTGACCGGAGGCCTCGACCCGCAGCTGAAGGCGGTCCGTCACGCGACCTACGTGCGCGCGCTGCGCGGCGAGCTGCTCGCGCTCGCGCGCACCTGCGGCGTCGCGCACCCGGCGCTCGTCGACCCGGGGCGGATCGAGATCGTCGGCGAGCGCTTCACGAGCGCGCCGCTGCACGAGGTGCTCGGCTACGAGCCGGGCTGGGCGGTGCCGCCGCCGGCGCGGCGCGCCGAGCTCGAGGCGCTGATGAGCGCGCGGACCGGCTTCCGCCCGCCCGGGCCGGAGCTGGGTCCGCTGCCGGGCGACGGGACCGGCGGCGACGGCGCCGTGCCGGACGCGCCGGCGCGCCAGCCGCGCGTCCCGCCGGTCGCCGGCTGAGCGTTAGGTCGTGCGCTTGCGCTTCGGCGCGGAGCGCGCGTCGAGCTGCAGCTCGCGCTCGGCGCCGGGGAGCCCTTCCTCCAGCTCGCGGTTGCGCTCGCGCTCGGCGTTCAGCTCCATCCCGAGCAGCAGCGCCAGGTTGGTGATCCACAGCCACACGAGGAAGGCGACGACGCCGCCGAGCGTCCCGTACGTCTTGTCGTAGGCGCCGAAGTTCGCGACGTAGAGGCCGAACAGCGCCGAGGCGACCACCCACACCACGAGCGCGAGCAGGGCGCCGGCGGTGACCCACTTGAAGCCGGGCAGCTTCACGTTCGGCGAGGCGTGGAACAGCACGGCGAGCATCAGCAGCACGACGAGGACCATCACGGGCCACTTCGCGATGTCCCACGCGGTCGTGGCGGCGCTGCTGATGCCAAGTGGGCCCGCCACCTGGTCGACGACCGGGCCCGTCAGCACGAGCGACAGCGCCAGCAGCGCGAGCAGCACGACCATCGCGAGCGTGACGAGGATCTGCAGCGGGCGCAGCTTCCAGAACGGCCGTCCCTCGGGCGTCTCGTAGGCGATGTTGGCGGCACGCATGAACGCGCCGACGTAGCCGGACGCCGACCACAGCGCGGCCCCGAGCCCCACGACGAACAGCACGCCGGCCGCGCCGCGGTTGGCGGTGATCGATCTGATCGGGCCGGAGAACGTGTCGGCGGCGGTGCTGGGACCGATCGAGGTGACGATGTCGGTCAGCTTTCTCGTCGTCGTGACGGGATCGCCGAACAGGCCGACGATCGAGACGAGCGCGATCAGCGCCGGGAACAGCGCGAGCAGGCCGTAGTAGGTGAGCGCCGCCGCCCAGTCGGTCATGCCGTCCTCGCGGAACTCCAGCACGGTGCGCTTGAGCGTCGGCAGCAGGGCGGTGCGCGCGTCGGTGCCGGTCGGCCGGTAGTCCATGCGGCGGCGCTGCGGGGCGTCGCCCGACGGCTGGGCGCCGGCGGGGGTCGTCCCCTGCATCTCGGTGTGGTCCATGCGCATGGCGTACCCGGCCTCGCCCGGGCCATTCGCCGCGCGTCAGGCCGGCGCCGCCGGAGGCGGCGCTAGGGTGTTCGCCCCCGTGGAGTACCCGAGCGAGACGTTCACCGAGGCCGAGCGCGCACGACTGGCGCCGCACGTCAGCGATCTCGACGGCCCGGTGTTCGCGCTGCTCAACCTGCCGGAGACCGTCAAGGGCGCGCTGTTCGCGCGCTACTCGCGCTACCCGGGGACGCTCAAGCGGCTGTTCCTCGACGAGTTCGCCGACTCGCTGCCCGAGCTGCCGGCGGGCTGGGACACGAGCGGCGAGGGCGAGCGCGCCGCGCAGCTCTACGAGAGAGTCTTCCTCGGCTACGGCGACGACTCGGTCGCGCAGCTCGGCGGCGCGCACGTCGCCTGCGAGTGGGTCTCGAACGTGCTGACGAAGCTGCTGCAGCGCCCGCGGCTCGGCGCCTACCTCGAGCAGTCGACCCGCTACATCGCCTACGACGCGCCGATGGAGGCCGGCTCGGCCCCCGGCGACGGCATGCCGCGCTACCGCTACTACCGCGACGCGGCGCTCGGCCCGCAGTACGAGCGCGCGCTCGACGCGCTGTTCGACACCTACGCCGCGCTGCTGCCGCGCGTCTCGGCGTGGACGGCCGAGCAGTTCCCGCGCCGCGACGGCGAGGACGAGCGCGCGCACGCGCGCGCGATCAAGGCGAAGGCGCTCGACCTGCTGCGCGGCCTACTGCCGGCCGCCTCGCTCTCGCACATGGGGATCTTCGCCAGCGGCCAGACGTACGAGCAGCTGATCCTGCACCTGCTCGCGCACCCGCTGCCGGAGGCGCAGCGCTACGGCGCGATGATCCTGCGCGCGGTGCAGGCGACGATCCCCTCGTTCGTGACGCGCGTCGAGCGGCCCGACCGCGGCGGAGCGTGGGTCGAGCACCTGCGCACGCGCGCGGAGGCGGGCGCGGCGTGGGCGGCGCGCCTGGGGCTCGACGCGAGCGAGGGCGCCGCGGGCGAGCTGCGCCCGTCGGTCGCGCTGCTGCGCCACGACGGCAGCGAGGAGGACCTGCTCGCCGCGCTGCTGTTCGAGGCGAGCGGCGTGCCGGAGGAGCGCACGCACGCGCGCGTGGCGGCGCTCGGCGCGGACGAGCGGGCCGCCCTGCTGCGTGACCTCGTCGGCGCGCGCGAGAACCGCCGCCACCGCCCCGGACGCGGCTTCGAGGCGCTGCGCTATCGCTTCGAGATCGTCTCCGACTACGGCGCGTTCCGCGACCTGCAGCGCCACCGCATGCTGACGTGCCAGTGGCAGGCGCTCACGCCGCACCTCGGCGCGGAGGTGCCGGAGGAGGTCGAGCTGGCCGGCTGCGGCGACGACTACCGCCGCGCGCTGGAGGTCTCGCGCGCGGAGTACGAGCGGCTCGCGGACGCGGGCCTGCGCGAGGCGGCGCCCTACGCCGTCTGCCTCGGCTACCGCATCCGCTACGTGCTCGACATGAACGCGCGCGCGGCGATGCAGCTCATCGAGCTGCGCTCCGGGCGCGAGGGCCATCCCTCCTACCGCGCGGTCGCGCATGCGCTGCACGCCGCGATCGCGGAGGTCCACCCCGCCGTCGCGGCGACGATGACGCACGTCGACCGCGAGACCGAGCCCCGCCTCGAGCGCATCCTGTCCGAGATGCGCACGCAGGCGCGCCGCGACGCGGCCGGCGCATAACCGGCGGCAAGCCGCGACGCGCCCGGGCGGCGCCACTAGACTGCCCCCATGTCGTGGGGGACGACGCGGCGCGTGGGGACGCGCCACGGGGGATCGCGCGCGGACCAGGCGCCGCTGTGGTCGCGCCTGAGCTGGGAGGCGTGGGCGGCGGTCGGCGTGACCGCGCTGTTCATAGCGATCACGTGCTGGTGGCTGGCGGCCGACGACGGCATGCCGTACGGCGACGCCGCCGAACACCTCTACAACGCGTTCTACTTCCACGACCAGCTCGCGCACGGCGACCTGCTCGGACCGTTCAGCTACAGATCGGTCTATCCGCCGCTCACGTCGTTCGTCGGCGGCCTGGCGATCTTCTTCGGGCCGCGCACGACGGCGACGCCGATCGTCGCGCAGAACCTCCTCTACGCGTCGCTGCTGGCGTTCGGCTGCTACCGCGTCGCGCAGCTCTCCTACGGCGCGCTGGCGGGGTTGCTGGCGGTCGTCTTCGCGCTCGGCTCGCCGCTGATCGCGGAGCAGTTCCACGTCTTCATGCTCGACCCGCCGGAGGCGGCGCTCGTCGCCGTGACGGCGTGGCTGCTGCTGTCGAGCGAGCGGCTGCGCCGCGTCGACCTGGCCGCCGCGGCCGGCCTCGTCACCGGGCTCGGGATCGTCACGAAGCAGACGTTCCCGCTCTACGTCGCGGGGCTGCTCGCCGTCCTGCTGCTGCGCGAGCGCGGCTGGCGCAACGGGCGCGGCCTCGGCGCCTACCTGCTCGTCGCGCTCGTCGTCGCCGCGCCGTGGTTCCTCGCGCATGCGGGCGAACTCGGCGCGATAGCGAGAAACGCGAGCGCGAACGGGACGGTGCCGCCGCTCGCGAGACCGCCGGTCGTCTCGCTGGAGAACCTGGAGTGGTACGGCTGGGCGCTCGCCAACTCGACGCTGTTCCTGCCGCTGCTGCTGTTCGCGCTGACGGGCGTCGTGTGGGCCGTCGTGGACGTCGTGCGCCGCACGCGCCCGCTCGGCTGGACGCCCGAGCTGCTCGGCGGCCTCGGCCTCGCGTGGGTCGCGATCACGCTGATGCCGCACCACGACCTGCGCTACACGATCCCGCTCGTCCCCTACCTGGCCGTGCTGGGAACGGCCTGGATCCCGCGGCTGGCGGTGCCGTGGCGCCACGCGGCGATCGGCTGCCTCGCGGCCGCGACGGTCGCCGCCACGCTCGGCGCGACGTTCGGCGTCGGGTCGAAGCGGCCAGAGCCGCTGCCGGCGGTGCAGGAAGCCCCCGACGGCGTCGGCGTCCCGCCGCTGCACACGCTCACGCTGCAGGCCGGCAGCAACTACATGGTCTCCGGCCCGCGCCATGGCGACGACGTGCTGCCGCTGCTGAAGGCGCTGCGCGCGGACGGCGTCACCGAAGTGCTGTGGATCCCGCAGCAGGCGCCGCCGTGGAGCCGCGACTTCAACATCCGCGGCCTGCTCGCCTACGCGAGAGTCGCGCGGCTGCACGTGCACAGCGGCGCGATAGACCTCTCGCACCTCGAAGCGCGCGAGGCGCTGCTGCTGCGTGGGCGCGGCCGCCGCTACGCCGGCGCCCCGGCGTGCGAGCGGCTGCCGGACGGGACCGGCGTGTGGGTGCAGGTCGGCGGGCAGACGGTCTGCCCGCGACACAGGTAGGCGTCCCGCGCGAGAGGCCCGCGGGACGCCCCTGCGGCCCGTTACTGCTCCTGCGCCTGCGCCTCGACGATCTTCTCCTGCAGCTGCTCCATCACGTCGGGGTCGCGCAGGGTCGTGACGTCGCCGAGCGCGCGGCCCTCGGCGATGTCGCGCAGCAGGCGGCGCATGATCTTGCCCGAGCGCGTCTTGGGCAGGTCGTCGGCCCACACGATCCGCTTCGGGCGGGCGAACTTGCCGATCCGCTCGGCGACGACCTCGCGGATGCCGCCTTCGACCTCGTCGGTCCCCTCGACGCCGCCGGTCAGCGTCACGAACGCGCAGATCGCCTGGCCGGTGTCCTCGTCGGACTGGCCGATCACGGCCGCCTCGGCGACCAGCTCGTGCGCGACGATCGCCGACTCGACCTCAGCCGTCGAGAGCCGGTGCCCGGACACGTTGACGACGTCGTCGATGCGCCCGATCACCCAGAAGTAGCCGTCCTTGTCCCTGCGCGCCGCGTCGCCGACGAGGTACGTCTCGCGGCCGAAGCGCGCGAAGTACGTCTCGACGAAGCGGTCCTCCTCCTTGTAGAGCGTGCGCAGCATCGAGGGCCACGGCTGCGTCAGCACGAGCAGGCCCTGCCCGTTCTCGACCGGCTGCCCGTCGTGCTCGCTCACCACGTCGGCGAACACGCCGGGGAACGGCGTCGTCGCGGAGCCCGGCTTCGTCTCGGTGATCCCCGGCAGCGGCGTGATCATGATCGCGCCGGTCTCGGTCTGCCACCACGTGTCGACGATCGGGCAGCGCCCGCCGCCGATCACCTGGTGGTACCAGAGCCACGCCTTCGGGTTGATCGGCTCGCCGACGCTGCCGAGCAGGCGCAGCGAGCTGAGGTCGTGTCTCGCGGGAATGTCCGCGCCCCACTTGATGAAGGTGCGGATCGCGGTCGGCGCGGCGTACAGGATCGTCGCTCTGTAGCGCTCGGCGACCTCCCACCAGACGCCCTTGTGGGGGTAGTCGGGCGCGCCCTCCCACATCACCGACGTGGCGCCGTTGCAGAGCGGGCCGTAGACGATGTAGGAGTGGCCGGTGACCCAGCCGACGTCGGCCGCGCACCAGTACACGTCCGACTCGGGCTTCAGGTCGAACACGTATCTGTGCGTCGCGGCGACGCCCGTCAGGTAGCCGCCGGTCGTGTGCAGGATCCCCTTCGGCTTCGCGGTGGAGCCGGACGTGTACAGGATGTACAGCGGGTGCTCGGCGTCGAGCGGCTCGGCGGGGCAGTCCGCGTCGGCCGCCGCGCAGACCTCGTCGTAGAAGACGTCGCGGCCCTCGCGCATCGGCACGTCGATGCCGGTGTGCCGCACGACGACGATGTGCTCGAGCGTCGCCAGGTCGTGCATGTGGTCGTCGACCTGCTGCTTGATCGGCGCCGTTCTGCCCTTGCGCCGCGCGCCGTCGACGGTGATCAGCGCCTTCGCCTCGGAGAACTCCATCCGCTCCTTGACCGACTCGGCGGAGAAGCCGCCGAAGACGACGTTGTGCGGCGCGCCGATGCGCGCGCACGCGAGCATCGCGACGACGACCTCGGGGATCATCGGCAGGTAGATCCCGACGACGTCGCCCTTGCCGATGCCGAGGTCCTTCAGCGCGTTCGCGAAGCGCTGCACGTCGCGGTGCAGTT
Source organism: Actinomycetota bacterium (assembly GCA_018268595.1). Lineage (GTDB taxonomy): Bacteria > Actinomycetota > Thermoleophilia > Solirubrobacterales > Solirubrobacteraceae > Conexibacter. The sequence goes on from JAFDWH010000013.1 coordinate 148,761, forward strand.
CGGCGTAGGTGAGGTCGCGCTCCTCCCCCTCCTCGCCGCGCCAGTGGTACGCGACGCGGTCGCCGCGTCCCGCCTCGACATGGCGGTCGAGGCAGTTGTAGGAGGCGTTGATCTTGCCGCCCACGAACCACTTGTAGAACGGCGGGTCGGAGTCGTCCAGCACGGTGTCCCAGCGCTCGAACCAGTCGAGCTCCTCCGCCTGCTTGGCCCACCACGCCTGCGGGTCGCGAGCCGCCTCCTCGTAGACCGCCGGGTCTGTCAACAGCGCCTGCGCGCGAAACGACTCCGGCGGCGAAAACCGCTCGATCTCGAGCATCCGCTCGAGCTCCTGCTCGAGCGTCGCACCGCTCTCGGTGGCTGCGCCGTCAGACATCTCGCTCCTCTCGTATGGGTCGGACCGCCGTCCCGCGGGCCGGCGGTCCCGCGGGAAGGCAGCCCGTGTTCTACTCCTCCGCGCGCCTCAGCGGCATCACGGGCGCCACGACGCGCCCGAAGGTGGCGTTCACGACCGCCGCGAACGACGCGTACCAGGCGGCCACGGCCGTCGCGAGGCCGAGCCAGCCGCCGATCTTCACGATCGAGTTGTTGCCGCCCGAGTTGCCGATCCCGAGCACGATGAAGGTCGCCGCCAGCAGCAGGAAGACGAGCGCGACCGCGCCCGTCGTCCGCAGCGACGCGACGAGCATGTACGTCGTGAAGACGCCCCAGCCGATCAGGTAGAGGCCGACCGCGTGGCCGGCGTCCGCGGCCGGAACCGCTCTCGCGAAGAACGCGACGTAGACGAAGAACGAGATCCAGAAGGCGCCGAACGAGCTGAACGCGACTGCGCCGAACGTGTTGCCCGTGCGGAACTCCCACATGCCGGCCAGCAGCTGCGCGAGCCCGCCGTAGGCGACGGCGAGCCCGAGCACGACCGGCTCGCCGGCTCTGCTGACCAACCCGGCGTTGAACATGCTCAGCACGAACGTGGTGAGCGCGAAGCCCGCGAGGCCGAGCGGTCCGGGGTCCGCGATCGTGAAGCCGCCGCGCGCTGAGGTCGCCGCCTCTCGCGCCCGGGGCGGCGCGACCTCACGCTCGGCGAGGCCGTCGGCAGGATGGCGTATGGCTCCCATGTGGTCCTCCTCCTCGTCCGGGGGATGCCACCGAAGCCCGGTACCCGCGCGAGCGGCCCGCAAGCACGTCTGGTCGGGGCTCGGACGAGCAGCAGGCGCGCCGCCGCTCGGCCCCGCTCAGCGGCGCTTCTTGCGCTTGCGGCGGGCGCCGGCGGAGCCGGCCCCGCTCGCCTCGCCGCGCGCCGCCGCGGAGCCCTCGACGACGTCCTCGGCGTCGCCGCCGGAGCGGCGCGCCTCGGCGTCGCGCACGCGCTGCTCGCGCATGTCGGCGGGGCTCGGCCACGGGATCGCCTCGCCGCTCTGCCACGCCGGCGGCGTGCCGTTCGGCAGGCGGCCGGCGAAGAGCATCGCGAGCGCGCCGAGCCAGTACGCCTGGACGATCGGGATCGGCACGAACATCAGCACGAACAGCACGCCGGAGATCACGCCGAGGTAGCCGAGGAAGCGCGTCAGCAGGCCCGCGCGCATCGCGTTGACCGAGATCAACACGATCGCGAGCGCCAGCGCGAGCTGCACGAACAGGCCGAACAGCGGCGGCACGCCGGCGTCGACCGCCTTGCGCGCCTCCTCGTAGGTCTGCGTGCCGTGCGTCGCGAAGTGCGTCACGTTGACGGCGAGCGCGATCTGGTAGGCGATCGTGAAGATCGCCACGCCGATCCCGCCGATCCACGGCAGCGGGCGGATCTGCCACGGCAGCTCCGGGTTGCGCGCGCGCGTGGCGCGGTAGAGGAAGTCGAGCACGATCGCGATCGCGACCGCGCCGATCACCGAGCAGGCGGCGCTCGCGTACTGCGAGGCCTGGTTGTCGTGGTAGAAGAGGAGCGCGGCCGGGAGGTTGTCCGGCGGCGCGCCCGCGGCGATCCGGCCGACGAGCGAGCCGAGCAGCGTGAAGACGGCGGCCACGATCGCGACGAGCGTCATGCGCGGGCGCTCGCGCGCCTCGGCCTGCAGGATCTCCGACGTCGCCATGGGGCGCACATGCTAGTGGCGCGTCCCGTTGGACCGTCCTATGCTCGGTGCGATGGAGATCCGCGAGGTGATGACGGCCTCGGTCGTCACGGCGGACCCGGCGACGCCGGTGCGGGAGGTCGCCGAGCTGATGCGCGAGCGCAACGTCGGGTCGGTCGTGCTGGTGCGCGACGGCGCGCCGGTCGGGATCGTCACCGACCGCGACCTGACGCTGAGCGTTCTGGCCGACGGGCGCAGCGGCGAGGACCACGCGATCGACCACGCCAGCAGGCCCGTCGTCACCGGCGCGCCGGGCATGGACGTGGCGGACGCGTGCGAGCTGCTCGTCGCGCACGGCATCCGCCGCCTGCCGATCGTCGACGGCGAGCGCCTCACCGGCATCGTCACGCTCGACGACCTCGCCGCCCGCACGGGCGACGCGGAGCTGGTCGCGCGGCTCGCCTCGCAGGTCACGCGCGCGGCGCTGCCCGACTTCTACTTCCACCAGCGCGGCGGCTGAGCGCGCGCACGCCGCTGCGCACAACGGCGCGTCCGCCGATGCGCCGGAGCGTCCGTGGCCGAATGGTCAGGCAGCGGCGAGCATGGGTAGACCGACGCCACGACGTCCGGCAGGACGGGAGGAGCGCGTTTGTCCGAGGTGCAGCCCGACCCGCGAGGTGCCCCCGCGCCCGCCGTCTCCGCGCGCGGGCTGCGCAAGGTCTACGGCGACGTCGTCGCGCTCGCGCGCCTCGAGCTGGACGTGTGGCCGGGCGAGTTCTTCACGCTGCTCGGCCCGTCCGGCTCCGGCAAGACGACGACGCTGCGGCTGATCGCCGGCTTCGAGCGCCCCGACGCCGGCGGCGTCGCGCTCGACGGCGTCGACGTCACGAGCCGCCCGCCCTACCAGCGCGACGTCAACACCGTCTTCCAGGACTACGCGCTGTTCCCGCACATGACGATCGCCGAGAACGTCGCCTACGGGCTGATGGTGAACGGCGTCGGGCGCAGAGCGCGCGCCGCGCGCGCGGCGGAGGCGCTGCGGCTCGTGCAGCTCGCCGAGCTGGGCGCGCGCAAGCCGATCCAGCTCTCCGGTGGCCAGCGCCAGCGCGTCGCGCTCGCGCGTGCGCTCGTGAACCGTCCGCGCGTGCTGCTGCTCGACGAGCCGCTCGGCGCGCTCGACCTCAAGCTGCGCCAGGACATGCAGCTGGAGCTGAAGCGGATCCAGCGCGAGCTGAGCGAGGACGTGACGTTCGTCTACGTCACGCACGACCAGGACGAGGCGCTCACGATGAGCGACCGCATCGCCGTCTTCTCGACCGGCCGCATCGAGCAGGTCGGCACGCCGCGCGAGATCTACGAGCGCCCCGCGAACGAGTTCGTCGCCGGCTTCGTGGGGACCTCGAACGTCGTCGCGCGCGACGGTCGCCGCTGCACGGTCCGGCCGGAGAAGATCCGCCTGCTGCCGCCCGACGCCGCCGCGCCGGACGGCGAGCTGTCGGAGCTGGGCGTCGTGCGCGAGGTCGTCTACCTCGGCGCGACGACGCGCTACGTCGTCGCGCTCGACAACGGCGAGACGCTCGTGGCGATGCGACAGAACGACGAGTCGGAGGACGGCGCCGCGTCGGAGGAGCGCGGCCGCCGCGTCCGCCTCGCATGGAGGGCGCAGCACATGACCGCCGTGGACGGCTTCGCCGCGGCGGACGCGCAGCGAGAGCACGAGGAGGTGCCGCAGTGAGGAACAGTCGCAACCGAGGCGCTCCCCCCGCCCATCCCGCGCTCGCCCGGCTCACGGTCGGGCTGGTGACGCTCGCGATGACGGCCGTCGTCGCGTGCGGGGGCGGCGGGAGCGGAGGCTCCACGACCTCGAGCCTGCCGACGTCGGTCGGTAGAGGCGAGGGGCAGCTCAACCTGATCGCGTGGGAGGGCTACACCGAGCCGCAGTGGGTCAAACCGTTCGAGCAGCAGACGGGCTGCAACGTCAGCGCGAAGTACGCCGGCTCCTCGGACGAGATGGTCACGCTGATGCGCCAGGGCGGCGGGACGCAGTACGACATGGTGTCGGCGTCTGGCGACGCGTCGCTGCGCCTGATCAAGGGCGGCGACGTGCAGCCGGTCAACGTCGCGCTGGTACCCGGCTGGAAGGACTTCATCCCCCAGCTCCAGTCGCCGCCGCACAACACGGTCGACGGCAAGCACTACGGCGTCTCGCTGCAGTGGGGGCCGAACACGCTGCTCTACAACACGAGAGACGTCACCCCCGCACCGGATAGCTGGGCGACGATCTACGACCCGCAGTTCAAGGGCAGGATCACCGTCCCGGACAACCCGATCCAGATCGCCGACGCGGCGCTCTACCTGTCGAAGACGAGACCGGAGCTGGGCATCAGAGACCCGTACGAGCTGACGCAGGACCAGCTCACCGCGGCGATCGACCTGCTCAAGAGCCAGCGCCCGCTGATCAAGAAGTACTGGGCGCTCGCGTCCGACGAGATCGACCTGTTCAAGAACGGCGACGCGGTCGTCGGGGCCTCGTGGCCCTACCAGACGATCACGCTGCAGGACAGCGGCGCGCCGGTGAAGGACCTGATCCCGAGAGAGGGCGCGACCGGCTGGGCCGACACGTGGATGCTGTCGGCGCACGCCAGACACCCGAACTGCGCCTACAAGTGGATGCAGTGGATCTCGACGCCGAGAGTGCAGGCCGAGCAGGCGATCTCGTTCGGCGAGACGCCGGCCAACACGAAGGCGTGCCCGTACATGGACAGAATCCAGGCAGGCGCGTGCACGAAGTACCACGCGAACGCGCCGGCCTCCTACTTCGCCTCCATCCGCTTCTGGAGAACGCCGACCAGAGACTGCGGGAACGGCAGCCAGGACTGCACCGACTACACGACCTGGCAACAGAGATGGACGGAGATGAAGGGGTGAAAGCGGACTGGGGACCCGCCTCCGCCGGCCACGTGGCCGGCTCCGGCACCCCATGACCGCTGCCCGCGCCGAGGTCGTGGCGGGCGGGCCGGGACGCTTCCGGTCCGCCCGCCGGCGCGCGTCCGCCGGGCTGTTCCGCCGCGGATGGCTGCGCGCGACGCTGCTGCTGAGCGCGCCGGCGGCGTGGTTCGTGCTGATCTACCTCGCGGCGCTCGCGATCCTGTTCGTGAGCGCGTTCTGGCGCGTCGACGCGTTCACGGGCGAGGTCGTCCACCAGTGGAACCTCGACAACTTCAAGACGATCGCCGAGTCGCCGGCCTACCGCACGATCGCGCTGCGCACGATCGGGATCGCGGCGGCCGTGACGCTGACCGACGCGCTGCTGGCGATCCCGTTCGCGTACTTCGCCGCGCGGCTCGCGCCGAGACGCCTGCAGACCGTGCTGTTCGTGATCGTGCTCGTGCCGCTGTGGACGTCCTACCTCGTGCGCGTGTACGCGTGGCGGCTGATCCTCGCGCACGACGGGATCCTCAACTGGACGCTGCACAAGCTCGGCTTCGGCGGCGTCGACATCGCCTACTCGAACTGGGCGATGTGGGTCGTCTTCAGCTACCTGTGGCTGCCGTTCATGATCCTGCCGGTGTGGGTCGCGTTCGAGCGCGTGCCCGACTCCTTCCTGGAGGCGAGCGCGGACCTCGGCGCGCGCGGCTGGACGACCTTCCGCCGCGTGCTGCTGCCGCTCGTGCTGCCGGGCGTCGTCGCCGGCTCGATCTTCACCTTCTCGCTGACGCTCGGCGACTTCATCACGCCGACGCTCGTCGGCGGCGCCGGCTCGGACTTCATCGGCAACGTCGTGTACAGCAGCGTCGGGATCGCGAACAACGTCCCGTTCGCGGCCGCGTTCGCGACGATCCCGCTGCTCGTGATGGGCGCCTACCTGCTGGTGGCGCGCAAGGTCGGCGCGTTCGAGGCGCTCTAGATGGCACGCGTCGCGCTGCGCGTCTGGGTCGCGCTGATCGTGCTGTTCCTGCTGTTCCCGATCCTGCTGATCGCGCTCTACGCGTTCAACGAGAGCAACGTGCAGAGCTGGCCGCTGCCCGGCCTCTCGACGAAGTGGTTCGCCTCGACGTTCCACAACGAGGCGATGCGCCAGGCGCTGTGGCTGAGCGTGCGCGCCGCGCTGATCGCGACGACGATCGCGATCGTGCTCGGCTCGATGGCGGCGTTCGCGGTGCACCGCTTCCGCTTCTTCGGGCGCGAGACGGTCTCGTTCCTGCTCGTGCTGCCGCTCGCGCTGCCCGGGATCATCACCGGCATGGCGCTGAACTCGTTCTTCGCCTGGGGCACCGTCGACTTCTCGCTGACGACGATCGTGATCGGCCACGCGACCTTCTGCATCGTGACCGTCTACAACAACGCGCTTGCGCGGCTGCGGCGCACGCAGACGTCGCTGGTGGAGGCGTCGATGGATCTCGGCGCGGACGGCTGGCAGACGTTCCGCCACGTGACGCTGCCGATGGTCGCCACCGCGTTGGTGGCCGGCGGGCTGCTGGCGTTCGCGCTCAGCTTCGACGAGGTGATCGTGACGACGTTCACCGCCGGGGCGCAGAACACGCTGCCGCTGTGGATCTTCGGCAACATCCGCCTCGGCCAGCAGCTGCCGCAGGTCAACGTCGTCGTGCTGATGGTGATCGTCGTGACGATCGTGCCGGTGACGCTCGCGCAGCGCCTCACGCGCGACACCGGCGTGCTGCGCACGGGCACCGGCCGCGGCCGCGCTGACGCCTCCACGCACGCGGCCGTCGCCGCCGAGCCGGCGCCATAGCGGCCCACGGTCGCCGACGGAAGCCGGTGGGTAGCATCCAAGCCATGGAGGGATTCGGAGGACTGTTCGGCGACCCGGAGGAGCTGCAGCGCCGCATGGCCGAGCTCGCCGAGAGCATGCAGGGCCAGCAAAGACTGGCGTGGGCCGACAACGCGATCAAGCTCGCCGTCGACCTGACCGTCGCGGCGATCAACCGCGTCAACATCCAGGGCACGACCGAGGAGCAGGCGCAGCAGATCCGCTCGGTGATGGCGGTCGTCTTCCCCGAGGCCGTGACGCTCGTGCGCGAGGCGCGCGAGGGCCTGCAGTAAGCGGCGCGGCCCCGGCGTGGTGCCGCCCGCCGGCGGCCGACCCGGCAGGATGCGGGGCATGAGCCTCCACGGGAAGACGATCTTCATCTCCGGCGCGAGCCGCGGGATCGGCCTCGCGATCGCGCTGCGCGCCGCGCGCGACGGCGCGAACGTCGCGCTGATCGCGAAGACGGCCGAGCCGCATCCGCGCCTCGAGGGCACCATCTACACGGCCGCCGAGCAGATCGAGGCGGCCGGCGGCAGCGCGCTGCCGATCGTCGGCGACATCCGCGACGAGGAGCAGGTCGAGACGGCGGTGGCGCAGGCGGTCGCGCGCTTCGGCGGCATCGACGTGTGCGTCAACAACGCGAGCGCGATCAACCTCGCGCGCACCGAGGCGCTCGAGCTGAAGCGCTACGACCTGATGCAGGACATCAACGTGCGAGGGACGTTCGCGGTCAGCCGCGCCTGCATCCCGCACCTGCGCGAGGCCGAGAACCCGCACATCCTCACGCTCTCGCCGCCGATCGACCTCGACCCGAGATGGCTCGGCCCGCACCTCGGCTACACGCTCGCGAAGTACGGCATGTCGCTGATCGCGCTCGGCCTGGCGGCCGAGCTGCGCGCGGACGGGATCGCCTCCAACGCGCTGTGGCCGCGCACGCTCGTCGCGACGGCGGCGGTGCAGAACCTGCTCGGCGGTGACGAGGCGATGGCGCGCGCCCGCAAGCCGGAGGTCTACGCCGACGCCGCCCACGCGGTCCTCACGCGCCCCGCGCGCGAGTGCACCGGCAAGGCGTTCCTGTGCGAGGACGTGCTGGCCGAGGAGGGCGTGACCGACCTCTCCGCGTACGCGTACGTGCCCGGGGCCGAGCTGGCGGTCGACCTGTTCGTCGACGCCGCCAACCCGCCGGGCGTGGCGGGGTAGCTCGCTAGGATCGAGCGCGTGGGGGCAGCGGCGAGACACGGCGGCAGGAGCGTGCGACACGCGCTCGCCTGCGCGCTGCTGGCACTGGCCGTCGCGCTTGCGGCCGGCTGCGGCTCGTCCGGCTCCGGCACCGCGACGGTGCCCGGCACGACGAACGCCGGTCCGGGGTTGCAGACGAGCCAGCCGCCGTGGAGACCCGAGTACGCGCACCTCGCGCAGCGCATCAGCGCGCTCGGCCTGCCGCCCGCCGGGACCGAGAGATTCCACATCCACGCGCTGCTGCACGTCTACGTCGACGGGATCCTCCAGCCGGTGCCGGCGAACGTCGGCATCGACGAGGCCAAGCACATCGAGACGAGCCTCCACACGCACGACAAGACCGGGATCATCCACATGGAGGCGACCCACCCGCACCGCTTCACGCTGGGGGACTTCTTCGCCGTGTGGGGCGTCAAGCTCGGCCCCGACCGCGTCGGCGGCCTCACCGGGCTGGGCGGCGACAAGCTGCACTTCTACCTGGACGGCAGACCGCTGCGCGACCCCGCCGCGCTGCAGCTCAGAGACGGCGACAACATCGTGATCGGCTACGGCGCGCTCGGCAGCTTCCCGCACGCGCCCAGCACCGAGCTGCTGAGAGCGCTCAAGAGCAGAAACGGCACCGCGCTGAGCTGCTCCGCCGTCAGAGGCGGAAGAAGAGTCACGAGCTGCTTCGCGCAGAGAAGGTGACGCCGCGCTGACGCCGCCCCGGCCCGCCGCCGCTCAGCGCGGCGCGAGCTGGACCAGCGGGATCGTGCGACCGGCGCGCGCGGCGCGCTCGCGGTAGGCCGCGTAGGGCGGGAAGACCCGGTCCGCCAGCGCCCAGATGCGCGCCCGCTCCGCCTCGTCCTCGACGACCTCCGCGCGCAGCGGGACGCCGCCGAGCAGCACGTCCGGATGCGCGACGGCGTTGTGGAACCACGCCGGGTGCGCTGGCGCGCCGAGCTTGGAGGCGACGATCGTGACGCGCTCGCCGTCGTGGAAGTAGATGACGCCGTTGCGCCGCGGCAGGCCGCTGCGCGCGCCGCGCGTCTCCAGCAGCGCAGTCGGCAGGATCAGTCCCATCCCGAGCCGCCCGCGCGTGAGCCGCAGCAGGTGCGGGTCGACCTTCCAGACGACGTGGACCGACAGCCACGCCGAGAGCCGCGTGCCGAGGAAGCGCACGTAGGCGCGGTAGAGGGGGCCGCGCGGCGCGTGCGGGTCGACGTGCGGCAGTGCGGCGCGAGCGGGCATGGGCGGACGGTAGCGGCGGACGGGGGCGGCGGGGGCCGGTTGGCGGCGCGATCGGGCGCGCGCTTGCACGGGTCGACGGCGCCGCCTGCTAGCGTGCCGGCCGCGGGCGACGCCGTCGTCCGCGAGGTTCTTTGCTCCTGAAGGCGCCACGCGCGGTTGGGGACAGTCGAATCTCTCCCCACATCGGCGGTCGGCGCGCATGTCGCGGCGACCGCGAGGAGCAACACACATGCAGCAGTCCACCTTCGCCGACCTCGGCGTGTCCAAGGCCGTCGCGAGCGCCCTGCGCGAGCGCGGCATCGAGCGGCCGTTCGCCGTGCAGGAGCTCGTCGTCGGCGACGTGCTCGACGGCCACGACGTGCTGCTCGAGTCGCCGACCGGCTCGGGCAAGACGCTGGCGTTCGGGATCCCGCTCGTCGACTCCGTCGAGCCTGGCCGCCGCGCCGGCCGCCGCCCCGGCGAGCCCGGCGGCCTCGTGCTCGCGCCGACGCGCGAGCTGGCGAGCCAGATCGTCGACGAGCTCGACGCGATCGCCCGCGCGCGCGGGCTGTCGATCGCGGCCGTCTACGGCGGCGCCGGCATCAACCCGCAGATCAAGGCCGCGCGCCGCGCCGACGTGCTGGTCGCGACGCCGGGGCGGCTCGTCGACCTGCTCGACCGCGGCGCCGTCGCGCTCGGCGAGGTCGACGTGCTCGTGCTCGACGAGGCCGACCGCATGCTCGACATGGGCTTTCGCCCGGTCGTCGACCGGCTCGTCGCGCTGACGCCGGACGACCGCCAGACGCTGCTGTTCTCGGCGACGCTCGCCGGCGAGGTCGACCGCATCGCGCGCGCCTACACGCAGGACGCGAGACGCCACGCGCATCGGCCGCCGCAGGAGGCCAGCGGCAGCGTCGAGCACCGCTTCGTGAAGGTCTCGCGCGAGCGCCGCACCGACCAGCTCGTCGCCGAGCTGACCGAGCAGGAGCGCGGCCGCACGCTCGTGTTCGTGCGCACCAAGCGCGGCGCCGACCGCCTCGCGAAGCAGCTCGGTCGCGTGCCGACGCTCACCGTCGCCGCGATGCACGGCGACAAGTCGCAGGCGCAGCGCGAGCGCGCGCTCGCGGCGTTCGAGGCCGGCCGCGTCGACACGCTCGTCGCGACCGACGTCGCCGCCCGCGGGATCGACGTGCGCGACGTCACGCACGTGATCAACTTCGACGCGCCCGCCGCCGTCGAGGACTACGTCCACCGCGTCGGCCGCACCGCGCGCGCAGGCGCCGACGGCGTCGGCATCACGTTCGTGCTCGACGACCAGGTCCGCGACGTCGCCGCGATCGGGACGCGGCTCGGGCTGCAGCGCGAGCTGAGCGCCGCCGGCCTCGGCGCGAGCGAGCCCGCGGGTGCGCGCACCAGCTCGCAGACCGGCGGCCGCCCGCGCTCGCGCAACCGCCGGCGCCGCAGCGGCCGGCCGCGGCCGGCCGCCTGAGGGCGGGCGGCGGGGGCGGTCAGACCGTCGCCGCCGCGCACGGCGTTTGCAAGGATTCCGGCCGGATGAGGCGCACACCGAGACGCTTTGGACGCACGAGCGGACGGGTCGCCGCCGTCGCGCTCGTCGCGGCGCTTGCGGCCGGACCGCCCGCGCTCGCGCGCCGGCACGCGCCGTACGAGAAGTACGGCATCGCCGGCGTGCACCTGAACGACACGATGCGCCAGGTCGTCAAGCACCTCGGCAAGCCGCTCACGCTCAGACGGCTGTGCTCCCGGACGGCGTGCAACGACCCGCGATACTGCCGCTCCGCCGGCGGCTGGCGCGCGACGTACCCGGCGCAACTGACCGTGGTCTACGCGATCCGCTCGCTCAAGGACTACTGCAAGCCGGGCAAGTCGCACGTCGACAGCGTCACGACGCGCAGCCCGAAGGACTACCTCCCCAACGGGGTGCACGTCGGCTCGACCGTCGGGCAGCTCAAGCGCGCCTTCCACAAGCTCTACTGCTCGCATGGGCAGTGCGATCTCGTCAAGTGCTACTGCGGCGTCAACAGCTACCTCTCGGGATACGACTACGACGCGTCGTTTCGGCTGCACCGCAAGCGCATCTACGAGATCGAGCTGGCGCTCGGCTACGGCTCGTAGCGCGAGCGCGCCAGCACGAGCAGCGCCGCCCAGGCGGTCGCGACCACCACGGCGCGGGTGGCGGCGGCCAGCTCTCGGCGCGTCGTCGGCGAGAGCGCGTCCCAGGCGCGCACGCCTCTGACGAGCAGCGTCGCGACGATCGTGAACAAGAGGTCGGTGGACATCGCAGCCTCCGTGGACGGGTCGGGAAGGGAGTGCATGCGATGCTCGCCGAGTGGCGAGCCGCAGTCACCACCGCTCCCGGCGGTCTTGCCCACCCCCTGCGGCCGGCTCAGACCCAGCCGCCGTCGCTGGCCCGACGGATCAGCTGCGACCGTCGCTGTCCGACGGGTGCGTCGCCGAGGCCGAACTTCTCGTAGAGCGCCTTCAGGTGGTCTCGCAGCGTGTTCTCCGAGATGACCAGCGCACGCGCGAGCGCGGCGTTGCTCGGCCAGCCGCCGCGCCCGGCCAGCGCCTCGGAGCACAGCAGCGCGAGCAGCTCCTGCTCGCGCCGCGTCAGCTCGATCGTCGTCTGCTCGACCGGATCCGTGCGGCCCGGCTCGCCCGAAGCCGGCGGGCAGTGGAACGTCAGCACCGTCTTGCCGACGCAGATCCGGTCGCCGTGGCGCAGACGCCGTGGGCGCTTGACCCGCTCGCGCTGCCCGTCGCGCAGCAGGTACGTGCCGCTCCCCGAGTCGACGTCGGCGAGCAGCCATGCCCCGTCGAGGTGCGAGAGCGCAGCGTGCTCGCGGCTGACCGTGCCGTCGTCGTCGATGCGGATCGAGGCCTGCCGGCGCCGCCCGACCAGCGCCGCGCCCGCAGCGGGCAGCTCGACGCGGTGCAGCCCCGGCGCGTCGCGACGCGGCCACTGGACCCATGCGGATGCCATCGCCGCACAGCCTGCCGCACGTGGGGACGCTCCGGCGCCGCTTCGCGGGGAACCGGTGCATCGGCGCCCGACCGGGCGCTAGCCTCGCCCCGCTATGCGTGTTGCGCTGCTCCTCGTCGCGTGCGCGGTCCTGTTCGCGGCCGCTTTCGCGCTTCGCGTGCGATCCCCGCGTCCGGGCCCGGCGCCGAGCGCTCCGCCGCGAGCGCTCGTGCTGCGCCCCGCAGGCGTGCACGTCCCGCTCGGCGTGGGCGCCGCGGTCGCGCCCTATCCGCAGCCGCGCACGACGCAGAGCGCGTCGTCGAGCGCCGCGGCCGTGACGCCGGTCGTGACGCAGACGCCGGTCGCGAGCTCCTCGCCGACGTCCTCGGGCAGCGGCAGCTCCTCGACGTCGAGCGGCGCGCAGCGCCCGTACGGCATCACGCTCAAGTGAGCGGGGAGCCGATCCCGCGCGTGCGACCGCACGCGCCGGCTCAGTAGCCGTTCCTGCGCAGGCCCGCGAGCGCCGCATGCAGTCGCGCGTCGGCGTGGACGACCGCCGCGCGCGCACCTGCGTAGGCCGGCTCGTCCCGTCTCCTCGCCACCGTCGCAAGCGTCGAGAACGCCGCCTGCTCGGCGCCGAGCGCACGTGACAGCGCCGCGTGGGCCGCCGCGTCACGCAGTTGCGGCGTCGTGCGCGCGACGGTCCGGCGCGCGGCGGCGTAACCGCCGGCCACCTGCTCGGCTGCGTGCGCGCGCCGGCTCAGGGAGCGTGCGGCAAGGTCGGCCCGCGCGGTGTCTCGCACATGGAGCGCCGCCGCGAGGGCGCCGTCGAGCGCGCGCCCATAGCGTGGATCGGGCAGGACCGGCTGCGGTCGCCCGCGCGCAACCTGGACGTCGGCGGCGAGCGCCTCGCAGCGCCGCAGCGCATCCTCGCCGCCGGGGGCCCCGGCACGGCATGCGAGCGCCAGCCAGCCGCGACTCGTCGGCACGAAGAAGACGGACAGCCGGTCTCCCGCCGCGGTCCCCCGGTAGACGAGCGCCTGCAACCGGCCGAGGCGCGCCCCGGTCGGGGCGCTGGACATGCGGAGCGCACGCCGCAGCGCCGGCGACGCCGGATCCGCTCCGGGCTGCGGACGGCGGACGATCCCGACGGTGAGCGAGGCGTGCGCCGCATGATCCTCGACGGCGATCGCGTCCGCGAGCTCGAGCCCCTTCGGCGCGTCCGGGCGGTTCGCGGGTCGCCATGGCGAGCCGTAGCGGACGCTCAGCGACCCGTCGAGCGTCGCAGCCTGAACCGTGGCGTGCCGGAGGCCGACGACGAGGCCGCCGGCAACCGACGCCGTCGCGGCGACGGTGGCCGCGACCATTTGCAGCGTTCGCCGCGACGGCCGTCCGGCGTCGCGCCTCCGCACGGGGCGACGGACGCGGCCGCGTCGATCGAGGTCGAGCGCCCGCTCGAGCGCGCGCCCGAACGCCTCCATGTCGGGGTAGCGATCGTCCGGGTTGCGCGCGGTCGCACGTGCGATCGCGGAGCGCATCCGCACCGGACAGGGCAGCGCTCTCACGTCGATCCGCTCGCCGACGAGCGGCATCGCTCCGGTGAGCAGATGCGCGAGCGCGCGTCCCAGCGCGTAGACGTCGGCCGGCGCACCGACCGGCTTGCCGCGGAGCTGCTCGGGCGCCGCGTACTCGGGCGTCCCGTTGACATGCACGCGCGAGCCGGTCAGCGGGGTCACGCCGCCGACCTTCACGAGCCCGAAGTCCGACACGTACACGTGCAGCGTGCGTCCGAGGTCGTTGAACAGCAGGTTGCTCGGCTTCACGTCGCGGTGGACCATGTCGCGCCGGTGCGCGGCGCCGAGCCCGGCGGCAACCTGGAGCGCGACGTGCCCGACCTTCCGCCAGGGGAGCGGCCCGTGCTCGTTCACGTGCGTGCCGAGGTCGCGGTCGGGCACCAGCCGCATCACGAGGTACAGCTCGCCGTCCGCCGCGGCGGAGTCGTACACGGGGATCACGTGCGGGTGCTCGAGCTTCGCGACCGCCTCCGCCTCGCGCAGGAAGCGGCCGCGGAAGCCGTCGTCGTTCGCGTGCTCGGCGCGGATCAGCTTGACGGCGACAGGCCGCACCGTGTCGGCGTGCATCAGCTGCTCGCCCCGGTAGACCACGGCCATCCCACCGACCCCGATCACGTCGAGCAGGCGGTAGCGGCCGGCGAGCAGATCGTCTCGTTCACGCATCGGGTTCTCCAGAGCGCCCGTGGTCCGATGGAGGTCGCACCGGCCATCCGCCGTCCGGACGCGCTGGACCGTATCTAGGTGCGCTTGCCTCCGCCAGTCACAGATCGCAGCGGCGCCTTCCGAGACTGCTCTGCCGCGCAAGCCAGCGGCAGCCGCGGGTTCGGCTACCGTGGGACCGCATGGGTCGTGTCTTCTTCGCGATGGGCATGTCGCTCGACGGCTATGTCGAGGACGCGGACGGGAGCTTCGACTTCGCCGTGCCGGACGATGAGGTCCATCGCATCGCGAACGAGCAGGCGCGCGACGCCGCCGTGTTCGTGTTCGGGCGCCGCATGTACGAGCTGATGGAGAGCTACTGGCCGGCCGCCGCGGCGGCTCCGGACGAGCTGTCGGAGGTGGCGGCGGAGTTCGCTCGCGTCTATGTGCAGACGCCGCGCGTCGTCGTCTCCGACTCGCTCGGCGAGGTCCCGGACGGGGTGCGGCTCGTGCGCCGCGCCGACGCGGCCGCCGAGGTGGCGCGGCTCGCGCGCGAGCACGAGGGCCACATCGAGGTCGGCGGCCCGACGCTCGCCGCCGCGCTGTTCGACCTGATCGACGAGTTCCGCATGTGGGTCAACCCGGTCGCGGTCGGCGGCGGCAAGCCGTACTTCCCGGCCGGCGGCGAGCAGCTGCGCCTGCGCCCGCTGGAGCAGCGCGCCTTCGCCTCGGGCACGCTGTACCTGCGCTACGAGCGCGTCCGCTAACCGGCCGCCGGCTCGCGGGGCCTCCTACGCCGCGGCCAACTGCTCCAGCACCGCCAGCACCTCGTCGTCGTGCGTTCTCGGCGTGACTCTCGGGATCACGTGGGCGACAGCGCCGTCGGGACCGATCACGAACGTCGCGCGCAGAGCGCCCATGTACTTGTGCCCGTACATCGACATCCACCAGGAGAGGGGTCGCATCAGTCGTTGGTCGGCGAAGCCGCTCGCCGCGCGTCCTGCATCGTCAGGACCGTCACCGTGTCGGCGCGTTCGTCGTGCTCGTAGACGATCAGCAGCCACGACCAAGGTCCGAGCACGTACCGCGTGTCCGCCCATCGGCCACTCAGGGCAGGCCCGAGCTTCGGAAAGCGCTGAAGCGCCCGCAACCGCCGCGCGACCCGCTGCACCGTATCCGGCGGCAGCTCGTGCGTCAGGATCAGCTCGCGGAGGTCCTCGACGGCCGCCGCGGCAACACGAACTTTCGCCACCTACAGCTCGTCGAGCCTGACCGTCTCGCCGCGACCGGCCTGCTCGCGCCCGAGATGCATCCGCTCCCATGAGCCGGGAATGCGGTCCAGCACTGACGCAACCTCCGCCGGCTCCCGCTCCAACTCAGCAAGCGCCTCCGAGAGCAGAGTCACCGCCAGGTCGTCCTGCTGTGCGTGCGCACGCTCAGCCAGCGCAGCCAGCCGCGCGGCCGACTCGTCATCAAGGTCGAGATAGATCTGGTGAGCCATGCAGTCAGGGTACCGAGCAAGACTGCGAAGTCCACAGCCTGCGACTGGTGCACGCGCAACCGGCAATGCCGCACCATGTCCTCGTATGGAAGACGTCCCGGACCTTACGGCTGCGCAAGCCCAAACGCTGAACCAGAGGCTCTACGCAATGGAGCCGTGGATCTCTTTCCAGCAGCGGCTTGCGCACCTCATGCTCGCCACCGACCAGGATCGCTACCGCGCGATCTTCCGAGAGGGCGTGTCCGCTGGTGGAGTGGCTCTGAGAATCGAGAGTCCGGCGATGAGTCACCGACGCCCGAGCAGTCGTTCGTTGCGATCGAGTCGGAGGTCCTGCTGCATCACGCTTCCGAGACGCTTCTCCGATTCGTCCACGCCCACGCAGGGCTGGGCACTTCTCCGTGGATACGCATGGCGTCGCTCACAATCCACGGGAAGTTCAAGAGATGGGTCAAGACAGCGATCCTCGACGCGTCCGATCAGGATTTGCTCCACGTTTGCAAGGAAACCTTCGCCGTCGATTCGAGCCGTACCGCCGACCTCCATGCCTGCTCCTCATACCTTCGGCTTTTCGGAACGCACTTCGTCGATGCGGACTGCTACAACGCCGCCAAACACGGGATGGTCCTCCGCGGCGGGAGCCACCGCCTCGGACTTGAGATCGACGGCTGGAGAGTCCTCGAGCGTGACGGCGTCACGGTGGGCTGGCTGGCTCGCTGGCCACGAGACGATTCTGAGCAACCATCACGTTGGACCCAGGTCTCTCGCTTCCTCGACCAAGGCGCCACGATTGCCCTGATCTATATGGCCACGATGCTGATGCGCAGCATCTGGGTGCGCGGGCGAGCACGCCACTTGAGAGAACCCTTGGAGAAGGTCTACCGTCCAACGCCGCCGGACGACCTCCTAGCTTCGCGGGGCCTTCGCGATCACGTCATCGCAGACATATACGAGCCGTTCCCGGCTGAGGGAGAGACGCCTCATCTCCACATCGTGTCGGCCAACCTGAGAGTCCCACCCGAAGCCGAGGAGAACGCGAAACCGGACAGTCCGACGACGGACTAAGCCGTGGGCAACTGTTCAGGCCGCCGCCAACTGCTCCAGCACCGCCAAGACCTCGTCGTCATGCGTTCTCGGCGTGACTCTCGGGATCACGTGGGCGACGACGCCGTCGGGACCGATCACGAACGTCGCGCGCAGGGCGCCCCAGTACTTGCGCCCGTACATGCTCTTCTCCGCCCAAACGCCGTACTGCTCGCAGACCGCGTGGTCCTCGTCGGCGAGCAGGGTGAAGTCGAGCGACTGCTTGTCGGCGAACTTCTTCACGGCTCTGACCGGGTCGGGCGAGACGCCGATCACGACCGCGCCCGCTTCCGCGTAGTTCGGCAGGTGGTCGCGGACGCCGCACGCCTGCACCGTGCAGCCGGGCGTGTCGGCCTTCGGATAGAAGTAGAGGACGACCGTCTTGCCGGCGAAGTCGCTCAGGCTGACGGGGTGGCCGTCCTGGTCGGGGAGCGTGAACTGCGGTGCGGTGACGCCTGTCTCGATCATGCGCCGCAGGCTACTTCAACAGCCGCGACAGCCGCCGATCCTTGAGCACCCGTCCCTCCGTCTGGCACGCCGGGCAGTAGGCGATCACGTAGTCCTCGAAATGGACCGCCTGCAGCGTCGTGCCGCAGCGCGGACACGGCTCGCCCTCGTGGCGATGGACCCGCAACGGCAGCGGCAGTCTGTCGGGCAGCGGCAGTCTCAGCGTCTGCTCGTAGACGGAGATCGCCTCGCCGAGCCGCGCGACCGTGGCCTCCCGCAACGCCGAAGCCTCCGCCTTGCTCAGGTCCACCCCGCGCTTGTACGGCGACAGCCGCGCCTCCCACAGGATCTCGTCGACCCACGAGCGACCGATCCCGGCGATCACGCGCTGGTCGCGCAGCAGCGAGTGCAGCGGGCGCGGCTGTCTGCCGAGCAGCGGCAGGAACGGCGGCGGGTCCGGCCACGCCTCCGGGCCCAGCGTCGCGATCGCCTCGTCGTCCTCCCACTCGGAGGCCCGCAGCAGCTTCGCCCACGCCGCCTGCTTCGTGCCGAACTCGCGCAGCCGCAGCTCGCGCCCGTCGTCCAGGCGGATCAGCACGCGCGAGCTGCGGTCGCGCAGGCCGGCGCGTCTGTCGAACAGCTGCAGCCGTCCGGCTGACATCAGGTGGACCAGCAGCACCAGGCCCGCGTCGCTCGCGACCGCCAGGTGCTTCCCGCGGCGCCGCACGCCGGTCAGCGTCGTGCCGTCGAGCGCGTGCAGCGGCGGGTCGAACGTCTTGAGCGCGTTCACGCCCGGCGCGAGCGTCGACTCGACGCGCGCGCCGGCGACCGCGGCGCCGATCAGGCGCGCCGTGATCTCGACCTCGGGCAGCTCCGGCATGCGCCGTTCAGGCTAATGGGCCCGCGAAGTGACGACGCGCCGGCCAGCGACATTTGGGCGTAATACAGGTTTAAGGAGGGGAAGTCCTCTCTGTTATGACCGCTTTACGGACGAGGGGAAGAGTGTCGCCATGACGAACGCAGAGGTCCTCCTGATCGCAGGGCCCGACGCTCGCGACGACGAGCTGGTCGCGGCGGCGGCCGCGCACCGTCCACGCCGCGTCACCGTCTTGATCGAAGCGCAGGATCCGAGCTGGTGCTGGAGCGAGCAGCACGTCGCCGCCACGCGCCGCGACCGCCTCGCCGAGCTGCTGACCGTTGTCGAGCGCGCGACCGGCGCGAGCGTGATCGGGCTCGTCGGCAACGCCGGCGAGCTGGACCTCGGCGGCTTCGACGCGATCGTCGGCGGCGCCCACCTCTGCAGCGCCGCCTGAGCCTTCCCCCCGAGCGGGCGCCGGCCTCCCCCACCGGCGCCCGCTCAACGCCCCGTCGCATAGCGTTCGGCGTGCATGGGCACGAGCAGCGCGATCGTCGACACGCACGCCGAGGCGGCGCAGCTGGAGCTGGCGCCGTTGCTGATCCGCGAGCCGCTCGCCGCGTTCCTCGACGCGCACGGCTTGTGCGGCGAGCCGGGCGCCGGACCGCTCGCGGCGGAGCCGATCGGCGAGGGCCACTCGAACGTCACGTTCACGGTCCGCCGCGGCGACGCGGAGGTCGTGCTGCGGCGTCCGCCGCGCCCGCCGCTGCCGCCGAGCGCCCACGACGTGCTGCGCGAGGCGCGGCTGCTGCGCGCGGTCGAGGCGCAGCCGGTGCGCACGCCGCGCGTGCTCGCCACGTGCGCGGACGCGTCGGTGATCGGCGCGCCCTTCTACGTGATGGAGAAGGTCGCCGGCGACGTGATCACCACGCAGGTCCCGCCCGCGCTCGACGCACCCGAGCAGCACGGCCGCATCGCCGACGAGCTGATCGACGCGCTGGTCGAGGTGCACGCCGTCGACTGGCGGGCGTGCGGGCTGGAGGGCTACGGCAGACCGACCGGCTACCTCGAGCGCCAGCTGCGCCGCTTCGGCGGCCTGTGGGAGCACAACAAGACGCGCGAGATCGCGACGCTCGACCGCGTGACCGCGTGGCTCGCCGACAACCGGCCCGAGTCTGGCCCGGCCACGATCGTGCACGGCGACTACCGGCTCGGCAACGTGATGTTCGAGCACGCGGCGCCGGCACGTCTGAACGCGATCTTCGACTGGGAGCTGGCGACGATCGGCGACCCGCTCGCGGACGTCGGCTACCTGACGGCGACGTGGGCGCAGCCCGGCGATCCGGACACGAACTTCTCACGCTTCGCGGTCACGACCGAGCCCGGCTTCCCGACGCGCGCCGAGCTGATCGCGCGCTACGAGGAGCGCTCCGGCCGCTCGATGCAGAGCGTCGCCTGGTACGCGACGCTCGCGCTGTGGAAGGCGGCGATCTTCCTCGAGGGCTCCTACAAGCGACTGCTCGCCGGCACCACCGACGACCCGTTCTTCAAGGCGCTCGACACCGGCGTGCCGGCGCTCGCCGAGCATGCGTGGGCGGTGGCGCATGGCGAGTGAGCGGCGGACCGCGCTGCTGGTCGACTGGGGCGGCGTGCTTACGACCAACCTGTTCGCCTCCTTCGGCGAGTTCTGCACTGAGGCGGGGCTGGCGCCCGACGCGCTCGTGGAGGCGTTCCGCGGCAACCGCGAGTTCCGCGACACGCTGATCGCGTTCGAGGAGGGGAAGATCGAGGAGCCGGTCTTCGAGCAGCGCTTCGGCGGGCTGCTCGGCGTCGACCACGCCGGCCTGATCGACCGCCTGTTCGCCCGCGTCGGCCCCGACATGGCGATGCTCGCGGCGGTCCGCAACGCCCGCGCGGCGGGCATCCGCACCGGCCTGATCTCGAACTCGTGGGGGACGCGCCGCTACGACCGCGCGATGCTGGACGAGCTGTTCGACGGGGTCGTGATCTCCGGCGAGGAGGGCATCCGCAAGCCGGCGCCCGAGATGTACCTGCTCGGCGCCCAGCGCGCCGGCGCCGACCCGCGCGAGTGCGTCTACGTCGACGACCTGCCGTTCAACCTGCCGCCGGCCGAGGAGCTGGGGATGGCGACGGTCCACCACGTCGACACGACGCAGACGATCGCCGCGGTCGAGCGGTTGCTGGACGTGGCGCTCGACTAGCATCCGCGCACGCATGCGCCGCGCGCTGCCGCTCCTCGCCCTGCTGCTCGCCGTCGCGCTCGCCGCCTGCGGCGACGACAGCCTGACCGCCGCGCAGCTGCACGACCGCGCGAGCGCGATCTGCGCGCGGACGGCGGCGGCGACCGACCGCATCGCCGTGCCGAACGAGCCGTCGCAGGGCGGGCGCTTCCTGAACGAGGGCGTCGCCGAGCTGCGGCCCGCCGTCGCGGAGCTGCATGCGCTGAAGGCGCCGAAGGTCGTGCGCGAGCGCTACGACCGCGCCGTGCAGCTCGCCGGCCGGGAGGTCGCGTTGATCGCCAGACATCAGCGCGCGATCGCCGCCGGCGACGACGTGATCGACACGTACCGCCGGCTCGACGCCGCGCTCGAGCCGCTGCTGCGCCAGGAGAACGCCTACTGGCAAGGCCTGCAGCTCGACGCGTGCGTGCGCCGCTAGCCGCGCTCGCGGGCTACGCCCGCTTGCCGCGCCCGTACAGCAGCTTCGTCAGCCGCCCGAGCAGCTTCGTCTTGCGCGCGCTGTACGGAAACATGTGCGGGTCCTTCTTGGGCGCGAGCCGCGTGACCAGCAGCGTCTGTTGCTTGCAGTACTTGCGAATCCCGCCGGCGCCGTGGCGCGAGCCGAGGCCCGACGTCTTCCAGCCGCCCATCGGCAGCTCGAGCGTCGTGTAGTTGACCTGCGCGTCGTTGACGCACACCGCGCCCGCCTCGACCCGGCGCGCGATCTGCTCGCCGCGGTGGACGTCCTTCGTCCACACCGACGCCTGCAGCCCGAACGGCGAGTCGTTCGCGAGCCGCAGCGCCTCCTCCTCGTCGCGCACCTTCATGATCGGCAGCGTCGGGCCGAACGTCTCCTCCGTCATGCACGCCATCGAGTGGTCGACGTCGACCAGCACGGTCGGCTCGTAGAAGGCGCCGGGGCCGTCGCCGCGCTTGCCGCCCGTCAGGACGCGAGCGCCCTTCGCGACCGCGTCTCTGACGTGCGCGTCGACGATCTCGATCTGCGGCGGGTAGATCATCGAGCCGATGTCGACGGTGCCCGGCCCGGTCGGGACGCCCTGGCGCAGCGCGCGCACGTTGTCGGCGACCTTCGCGACGAATCTGTCGTAGACCGGCTCCTCGACGTACACGCGCTCGACCGAGATGCAGACCTGGCCGCCGTTGTTCATCGAGTAGTAGGCGGCGGCGTTGGCGGCGCGGTCGACGTCGGCGTCGCTCAAAACGATCATCGGGTCCTTGCCGCCCAGCTCGAGGCCCACGGGCGTGAGCGTCTGGGCGGCCTGCTGCATGACCTTGATGCCGGTCTCGGTCGAGCCGGTGAACATCACGAAGTCGACCGCGTCGATCAGCGCCTCGCCGGCCTCGCGGCCGGTGCCGGTCGCGACCTGGAAGACGTGCTCGGGGATGCCGCAGGCGCGCAGCCCCTCCTCCATCAACAGCGAGGTCAAGGGGGTCACCTGCGCCGGCTTCAGCACCGCCGCGTTGCCGGCGGCCAAAGCCGGGATGCAGTCGCCGAACGAGTTCGTCAGCGGGAAGTTCCACGGGCCGATCACGCCGACGACGCCGACCGGCGCGTAGCGCACGATCAGCTTCTTGCCCTTCGTCATCGGGTTGGACGTCTTGACGTGCTCGTCGGCGAGGTACTCGGGCGCGTGCTTGGCCCAGAAGCCGAACGCGTTCGCGCAGTACATGACCTCGGCGAGCAGCGCGTCCTCCCACGTCTTGCCCGTCTCGGACACGATCGTCCTGATGATGCGGTCGGCGTTGTCGACCGTCCACTTCTGCATGCGGCGCAGGACCTTGCCGCGCTCCTCGAAGCCGAGCGCCTCCCAGGCCGGCTGCACGGCGCGCGCGCGCTCGACCAGCGCGGTCACCTCGTCGCGGCTGAGCGCCGGGACGGTCGCGATCGTCTCGCCCGTGGCGGGGTTCTCGACGGGGATGCCCTGATGGGCTCCGGCGCCGTTCTGGACGGCGGCCGGCGCCTGCTCGGTGGTCGACATGGCGCGCTCCTTCTCGGTGCTCGGCGGCGAGATCGTTTGACCCGCGGTCAAGCCTACCGGAGCCGCGCAGCGATTTGGCCGTCTGGCCAGTGGGCGTGCCGGACGGCGGGCCGGGGTACACGAGGCGGCATGCCTGAGCAGACCGTGGCCGTGCTCGGAGCCGGCGGCACGATGGGCTTCGCGATGGCGCGCAACCTGGCGCGCGCCGGCTACGCGGTTCGCGCCTGGAACCGCACGCGCACGAGAGCCGAGCCGCTCGCGCAGGACGGCGCGGTCGTCTGCGACTCGCCCGCCGAGGCGGCGGAGGGCGCGCAGGTCCTGCTGACGATGCTGTCCGACGGCGACGCCGTGATCGACGCGGTCGACGGGCAGCGCGGCGCCTTCTCGCGCGTCGGCGCGGACGTCGTGTGGCTGCGTCGTCGAGGGCGGAGCGGAGACGATCGCGCTCGCCGAGGGGCTCGGCGTCTCGCCGGCCGCGTTCTTCGACGCGATCGAGGGCGGAACGCTCGACCTGCCCTACCTGCGACTCAAGGCGAGAGCGATGCAGGAGCGCGACTTCACGCCGTCCTTCCGGCTCGCGCTCGCCGCGAAGGACGCCGCGCTGGTGGAGGAGGCGGCAGCGCGGCGCGGGCTCGACCTGCCGGCGGTCGCCGCGATCCGCAAGCGCCTCGAGCAGGGCGCCGCCGAGCACGGCGACGAGGACCTCGCCGCCACCTACCTGACGAGCGCTAGCCGCCCGTAGGCGCCCGCGTTCGGGATCACCTCGCTCGCGTCGGTCCCCAGCCAGCCCTCGATCAGCGAGCAGTAGACCTTGCGGAAGTCGACCGTCACCTTGAGGTTGTCGTCGGGGTCGAGCGCGGTCAGCGACGGGTAGTCGGTCAGGATCCCGCTCGCCGCACGCGCGCCCTGCACCCACGCGATCCCGCCGGCGCCGTGATCGGTCCCGCTCGACTCGTTCGCCTGCGGGCGGCGGCCGAACTCCGACCACACGAGCGTCAGCACGCGGTCGGCGACGCCGCGCGCCTCGAGGTCGGCCTGGAACGCCGCGAGCGACTGCGAGACCGATCTCAAGCCGTCGCCGAGCTCTCTCGGCTGGTCGTCGTGCGTGTCGAACTCGCCGCTCGCGTCGACCGCCGCCAGCCGCACGCCGAGCGGCTGCGCGACGAGCGCGGCGACGCGCGACAGGCGCCGCCCGAGGTCGTCGTCCTGCGGGTAGGGCACGGGCGGCGCGAGCGGGTCGACGCCGTCGTGCTCGGCGTACGGCGCGAGCCGGTCGCCGACCGCCTTCGCGAGCCGCGCCGCCGTGTGGACCGCGCGCGGCCCTTCGCCGCGCGCGTGCGCCGCGGCCATCCGCTGCCACGCCGCCAGCATCTGACGCTCCTGCCGCCCGTCGATCGCCCACACGTCGAGCGCGCAGTCGCTCGGCGACTCGAGCGCCGCGACCGGCGCGGAGCCGGTCGCCAGCACCGGCGAGAGCGTCGAGGACAGCGTCAGCCCCTGCAGCGGGTTGTCGCGCGCGCCGTGGCGGTCGAGCCAGCGGCCGAGCCAGCCGGGCGCGGCCCGCTCGGTCACGAGCCCGGTCTCCCAGAAGTGGCGCGAGTGGAAGTGGGAGAGGTCCGGGTTGGCGTAGTCGATCCCCGGCAGGAAGCCCACCTTGCCGGCCTCGAACAGGCCCTTCACGCCGCCGCCGGCGCCCTCCGCGAGCGACGGGTGGATGCCGAGGCCGGTGCTCCCGAGCGCCGGCGGCGCCGCCAGCTTCATGTCGCCGCGCAGGTCGGCGTAGCGCCCGTACGCGCCGATCGGCGGCAGCGTGTCGAGCAGGTCGCAGCCGCCCGGCAGGAAGACGCTCACGAGCACGCGCGCGCCGGGCGCCTCGGCGGCGCGCGCCTGCGCGGCCTCCAGCACGCGCGCCCACGGCATCGTCTGCTCGGCGTAGATCGCCAGCGCGCCGCCGAGCGCGCCCGCGAGCGCCTGCCGGCGCGTCAGCGGCGCGCCGAGCCAGCGCTCGCGCACGCCCGCGCTCGTCTGGCGGAAGTCGTCACAACCCTTGTGGACGGAGCGCGGCATCAGTGAAGTTGCGCGTCGGGGCAGGTCAGCAGCAGGTGGCGCAGCGTCCACTGGAGCGCGTCGGCGCGCCAGTCGGCCTGGTCGCGCCAGCGCGCGTCGATGTCGTCGAAGAAGCGGGCGGCGAGGTGCGTCAGCGTCGCGCGCGTGGCCGCCGACACCCGCGGCTCGCCGACCGCTCTCCACGCGCGCGCGTACGCCTCCTGCGGCGTGAGGCTCGCCGGCGCCGCGCCCTTGCGCGGTCTCGGACGGCCGTACTGCACGACGTGGTTGCCGGCGACGAAGCGCTGGCGCATCGCGTTCGAGGACATCCACGCCGCGCCCCAGTCCCAGCCGGCGACGCTCGGCGGCGAGAACGGCAGCTGGCCCATCAGCTCCAGCAGCCACGTCGGGTAGTCCTGCGTGACGTACGTGCCGGTCGTGCGCATCGCGCCGGCGAGGAACACGACCGGGCACTTGACCATGTCGGGCGCGTCGAGGCCGCGGTAGAGCTGCGGGTGGGCGAGGATCTGCCGCACGACCGGCTCGATGCGCAGGCCGCTGCCGCGGTAGGTCGCGACGAGCGCGCGCAGCGTCGCGCGGCTCGGCGGCGTGGCGACGAAGAAGCTCCACAGCTTGCCGACGAGGAACGGCGCGTGGTTCGGGTGCGCGGTGACGAGGTCGAGCACGTCGTCGACGCCGAGGCGGCCGCGCCGGCCGAGCAGCGTCTTGACGCCGTCGTCGTGCTGGCCGGCGTCGTACTTGATCGTGACCGTGCCGTCGTCGTGCCAGTCGGCGGTGTAGCCGGTCAGCGCGCGCGCCGCCTCGCGCACGTCGCGCTCGGAGTAGCCGGAGCCGAGCGTGAACAGCTCCATCAGCTCACGCGCGTAGTTCTCGTTCGGCGCGTCCTTCGTCGAGTCGGCGAGCGACAGGAACAGCTGCATCGCCGGGTCGCGCGTGACGGCGCCGAGCAGCTCGCGGAAGGAGCCGAGCGCGTTCGCGCGCAGCATGCGGTTCTGCGCGAGCATCAGCGGCGTGTCCTGGTCGGCCGTGGCGAAGTGGTCATGCCAGAACAGCGTCAGCTTCTCCTGCAGCGGATGGGTGCTGCGGATCATGCGGTCGAGCCACCACAGGACGTCGTCGCCCCACTCGTTGAGCGGGTCGAGCGGGCGCTGCTCGACGCGTGGCGCGGGGCCGCGCACGCGCGCGCCGCCGGGCGGTCCGTTCACGACGTGGTCGAGCGTCGCCGCCTTTCCGCGCCGCGCCCAGCGGCGCGCCTCGGCGGGCGTCGCGCCGAAGCCGGCGCGCCAGAAGAGGCGGCGCACGTGCGCCTCGGTCCAGCCGCGCCCGCCGCTCGGCCGTCGCGCGTGCGCGCGGCGGCGGCCGTGTCTGCGGCGGGCCGCGGTCGCGCTCATCGCGTCACGCGGAAGCTCGTGCGCATCCCGCGCGCGGCGTGGTCGGCGAGGTCGCAGACGAGCCGGTAGGTGCCGGGCCGCAGGCGCAGCGCGAGCGTCGCGCGCCGGCCCGAGCGCACCTCGCCGGTGCGGCCGACGCGGCGCCCGCCGGCCGTCTCGACGACGAGGTCGTGGCCGTCCTCGCCGAAGTTGGCGACGTTGAAGCGCACGATCCCGCCCGGCGCGCTCGTGCGATAGGCAGAGAAGCGGAACTCGCGCGCCGCGACGCCGACGGAGGTCGTCGGCGGACGGCGGCGCGCGTCGGCCGCGCTCGCCGTCAGCACGGCGAGCAACAGCAGGAGAGCGAGCAGGAGCGAGCCGGTGCGCCGCGCGACCATCGCCTTTCGTGATCGGCACGCGGGCGGCGGCGCTTGATCGTGGAACGACCCCATGCGCCGCCGCCGGTCAGCGGCCGAACCTCAGGCGCGCCCGCGGCGCGCCCGCGCGGCGGTCAGTCCGCCAGCTCGACGCGCTCGATCGTCGGCGGGTCGACCGGGCGGTCGCCGGGGCCGGTCTCGACGCCCTCGATCTTGTCGACCGTGTCCATCCCCTCGACCACGCGGCCGAAGGCGGTGTGCTTGCCGTCGAGCCACGGCGTCGCCTCGGCCGTGACGATGAAGAACTGCGAGCCGTTCGTGTTGGGGCCGGCGTTCGCCATCGCGAGCGTGCCGCGCACGATCTTGTGCTGGTTGATCTCGTCCTCGAACGTGTAGCCGGGGCCGCCGGTGCCGGTTCCCTGCGGGCAGCCGCCCTGGATCATGAAGTCGGTGATCACGCGGTGGAAGATGATCCCGTCGTAGAAGCCCTCGCCCGCGAGTCTCTTGAAGTTCTCGACCGTCTTCGGCGCGTCCTCGTCGAACAGCTCGAGCTGGATCGCGCCGTGGGTGGTGTGCATCGTGGCCTGGGACATCGGCGGCTCCTCGGGGGTGCGGGGGTCGGAGGTGGGTCTCGCCCCACCCTACTGAGCGGCGATCTCCGCCAGGCGGTCGAGGAACGGGGCCTGCGCGGGCAGCAGCTTGCGGCGCGCGGCGGCGAGCGCGAACCAGCCGGCGCGGTCGACCTCCGGAAACGTCTGCATGCGACCCGAGCGCGGCGGCCACTCCAGCTCGAACGTGTTGCTGTGGATCGCGCCGGCGTCGAGGTCGCGCTCGAGCGCCCACGCGCTCACGACCTTGCCGCTCTTCTGGCGCACCTCACCGAGCGGCAGCAGCTCGTGCTCGAGCGCGTCGGGGAAGGCGGCGCCGGTCTCCTCCTCCAGCTCGCGCAGCGCGCACGCCCGCTCCGCTTCGCCGGCGTCGACCTCGCCCTTCGGGATCGTCCAGGCGCCCGCGTCCCTTCTCGCCCAGAACGGCCCGCCCGGGTGCACGAGCAGCACCTCCAGCCGATCGCCCCCGCTCCGCCGGAACAGCAGGATCCCCGCGCTGCGCTTCGGCACCGCGTCCCGCCCCGCTCAGCCGCGGACGGGCTCGATCCGCAGGCGGCGGTCGCTGCCGTCGACCGTCGTGCCGTCGACCGCCTCGACGACCCGCGCGGCGTCGTCGGCGGGCACGTCGAGGAACGAGAAGCGGTCGAGCATGCGCACGTTGCGGATCGCCTCGCCGTCGAGACCGGTGGCTGCCGTGATCGCGTGGATCACGTCCTTCGGCTCGAGCCCGTCGGCGCGACCGCCGGCCAGCACGAGCCGCGTGCGCGCCCCGTCGTCGCCGTTGACCGACGCGTGCGGCTTCGAGTGGCGGCGCGGCTTCGCCTCGACCTTCAGCGGCGCGACCTTCGCGCCCGCCGTCCACGGCGCCATCGGCGTGCTGGTGTGACGCTCGATCGCCTCGACGTCGCGCTTCTGGCGCGGCTCGAAGAACGTGATCGCGCGGCCCGAGCGGCCGATGCGGCCGGTGCGGCCGATGCGGTGGACGTACACGTCCGGCGAGGTCGGCACGTCGAAGTTGATCACGTGCGTGACCGAGGAGATGTCGAGCCCGCGCGCGGCCACGTCGGTCGCGACGAGGATCGGCAGGCGCCCGCTCTTGAACGCGAGCATCACGCCGTCGCGCGAGCCCTGCGACATGTCGCCGTGCAGCGCCTTCACGTTCATGCCGCGGTCGCGCAGGCGCTTGAACAGCTGGTCGCAGCGGATCTTCGTGCGCACGAACACGATCGCCTGGTCGGGCCGCTCGGCCTCCAGCACGCGCACGAGCGCGTCGTCCTTCTCGCGCGTCGTCGTCTCGAGCGAGAACTGCTCGACCGTGTCGACGGTCAGGGTCGCGGCTCTGACCTTCACGAGCACCGGGTCGTACAGGTACTGCTCGGCGAGGCGGCGGATCTCCGGCGGCATCGTCGCGCTGAACAGCGCGGTCTGCCGCGAGCCCGGCGTCAGCGCCATGATCTTCTCGACGTCCTCGAGGAAGCCGAGGTCGAGCATCTCGTCGGCCTCGTCGAGCACGACGAAGCGGCAGTCGTGCAGCACGAGCGAGTGGCGCGAGATGAGGTCCTTCACGCGTCCGACCGTCCCCACCACGATGTGCCCGCCGGCGCGCAGCTGCGCCTGCTGCGAGCGGATCGGCGCGCCGCCGAAGACGGCCACCACGTCCACGCCCTTGCGCGCGCCGTACGCGCGCAGCGCCTGCGTGACCTGGATGCACAGCTCGCGCGTCGGCGTCAGCACGAGCCCCTGCACCTCGTGCACCGAGGGGTCGACGTACTCGATCAGCGGCAGGCCGAACGCGGCCGTCTTGCCGGAGCCGGTCTGCGCCTGGCCGATCACGTCGGCGCCGGTCAGCAGCGGCGGGATCCCCTGCTCCTGGATCGGGCTGGGCGATTCGTAGCCGACGTCGTGGAGCGCGTCGAGGAGGGAGTCGGACAGGCCGAGGTCGGCGAACGTGGTCACGGCGCCTGAGACTAGTGAGAAGCGCGCCGCGAGGTCGCGCGCTCTGCGAGCGGCTGGAGGAAGTCCGGCACCGGGCGTACGAGCGCGCGGTCGGTGGCGCGTTCCCAGGCTTGCTCCATCGCGGCGAGGTGCTCGTCCATGACGGCCTCGATGCGCTCGTGGTCGGCGGAGCGGATCGCGGCGAGCGTGCGCTCGTGGACGTCGATGACCCACGGCGCGACGGGCGGCTCGTGCATCGCGAGGTCGCGCGCGATCTCGAGGCGGCGCAGCAGCGTCCGCATGAGCGAGACGATCGTGGTGTTGCCGGTCGCGCGCGCGATGCGGACGTGGAACTGCGTGTCGAGCTGGAGGAAGCGGTCCTCGTGCTGGAGCACGTCGCCCTCGGCGAGCAGCGCGCGCTGGGCGTCGATCGTGCGCTGGAGCGCGGCGAAGTCGTCCTCGCGCGCGTTGACGGCGGCCAACTGGGCGACGCGCGGCTCGATCATGCGGCGCGCCTCGAGCACGCCGGCGACCTCGCCGAGGCGCAGGTCGGACTTCGAGCGCAGCAGCTCGAACGGGACGTAGTCGGAGGCGACGAAGATCCCGCCGGCCGAGCCGGGGCGCACCGTCACGACGCCGGCGTCGGCGAGCACGCGCACCGCCTCGCGCAGCGTCGGGCGGCTGATCTGCATCGCGGCCGCCAGCTCGCGCTCGGAGGGAAGGCGGTCGCCGGCGCCGAGGTCGCCGTGGCGGATGCGCTCGGCGATCTGCTCGACCGCGCCCTCGAACGTGCGCCGCGGGCCGACCGGCAGGAAGGGCTCCATGCGGACAACCTATCGTTTCAGGCGACCGATCAAGGTCTAAAATTGAACCATGCTTGGTCAGAGCATCGTGGAGGAGGCTCGGACCGACTCCGACCGGCGCGACGGGCCCCTCCGCCCGCCGCGGCCCCGCCGTCCCGCGCTCTCCGACCGCTACGAGCTGGACGAGGGACGCGTGCTGATGACCGGCATCCAGGCGCTCGTGCGCGTGCTGCTCGACCAGCACCGCGCCGACGCGCGCGTTGGCCTGCGCACCGCGACGCTCGTGTCGGGCTACCCGGGCTCGCCGCTCGCCGGCTTCGACCGCGAGGCCGCCGGCCTCGGCCCGCTCGCCACGCAGCACGACGTCGTCCTGCGCCCGGCCGTCAACGAGGAGCTGGGCGCGACCGCCGTGTGGGGGTCGCAGCTCGCCGGCACGCTCCCCCGCCCCCGCTTCGACGGCGTGGTCGGCGTGTGGTTCGGCAAGGCGCCGGGCGTCGACCGCGCCGCCGACGCGATCCGGCACGGCAACTTCGTGGGGACCGACCCGCGCGGCGGCGTGCTTGCGCTGTGTGGCGATGACCCGGCCGCCAAGTCCTCGACGTTGCCGAGCGCCTCCGAGCAGTTGCTGGCCGCGCTGCGCGTGCCGGTCTTCGCGCCCGGCAGCGTGCAGGAGGCCCTCGACCTCGGCCGCCATGCGATCGCCTGCTCGCGCGCGTCCGGCCTGTGGTCGGCGCTGAAGGTCGTCACGAACGTCGCCGACGCGGCCGGCACGGTCGAGGTCGGGCTCGACCGCGTGCAGCCGCAGACGCCGCTGCTGGAGTGGGAAGGCGCGCCGTACGTGCACCGACCGAGCGCCCACCTGCTGGCGCCGCCGTCGCTGGAGATGGAGCGGACGCTGGTGGAGGTCCGGCTGGAGCTGGCGAAGCGCTACGCCGCCCTTAACGGGTTGAACCGGGTCGTGCTCGACGCGCCCGGCGCGCGGATTGGGATCGTCGCCGCCGGCGCGACTGCGCACGACGTCCGCCGCGCACTTGCGGACCTCGGCCTCGGCGACGACACGCCCGTGCGGATGCTGCAGCTCGGCCTGCTGTTCCCGCTCGACGAGCAGGCCGTGCGCGACTTCGCGCACGGCCTCGACGAGCTGCTCGTGATCGAGGAGAAGGGCCCGTTCCTCGAGCGGCTCGTGAAGGACGCGCTCTACGACGCGCCGGCGTCCGCGCGGCCGCGCGTGCTGGGCCGGCGCGACGAGCACGGCGCGCCGCTCGTGCCGGCGCACGGCGCGCTCGACGCCGATGCGATCGCACGGGTGCTCGGCGCCCGGCTGCTCGCGCGCGAGGAGTTGCCGAGCGTGCGCGCGCGCCTGGAGCGGCTCGACGCGGTGGCGGCGCGGCCGGCCGCCACGCTGGGCGCCGCGCGCACGCCGTACTTCTGCTCCGGCTGCCCGCACAACAGCTCGCTGGCGGCGGACGACGACACGCTCGTCGGCGCCGGCATCGGCTGTCACACGATGGTGCTGCTGGCGCCGCAACACCACGGCGACGTCCGCGGCATCACGCAGATGGGCGGCGAGGGCGCGCAGTGGATCGGCGCCGCGCCGTTCGTCGAGGTGCCGCACTTCGCGCAGAACCTCGGCGACGGCACCTTCCACCACTCCGGCTCGCTCGCGATCCGTGCGGCCGTCGCGGCGAGACTCGACGTCACCTACAAGCTGCTGTTCAACGGCACCGTCGCGATGACCGGCGGGCAGGGCGTGCCGGGCGGGATGGACGTGCCCGCGCTCGCGCGCAGCCTGGCGGCCGAGGGCGTCAGCCGGATCGTCGTCACGACCGACGACCCCTCCCGCTACGACGGCGTCGCGCTGCCGCCCGGCGTCGAGCTGCGCGATCGCTCCGAGCTGCTGCGCGTCCAGCGCGAGCTGGCGCACGTGCCCGGCGTGACGGTGCTGCTGCACGACCAGGCCTGCGCGGCCGAGCTGCGCCGCGCGCGCAAGCGCGGCGCGGCGCCGGAGCCCGCGCGGCGCGTGCTGATCAACGAGCGCGTGTGCGAGGGCTGCGGGGACTGCGGCGAGCGGTCCGGCTGCCTCTCCGTCGAGCCGGTCGAGACCGAGTACGGCCGCAAGACGCGCATCAACCAGTCCTCCTGCAACAAGGACTACTCCTGCCTGGAGGGCGACTGCCCCTCGTTCCTCACCGTGATCCCGCCGGCGCGCGACGCCACGGCCCCGCGCCTGCCGCAGGTCTCGCTGCCCGAGCCGTGCCCCAGCGACGCCGACGACGTGCGCGTGCGCCTCGTCGGGATCGGCGGCACCGGCGTCGTGACGGTCAGCCAGACGCTCGGGATGGCGGCGCTGCTCGACGGCCTGTACGCGAGCGGCCTCGACCAGACCGGGCTCTCGCAGAAGGCCGGTCCGGTCGTCTCCGACCTGCGCCTCACGCGCACGCCGCGCGACGAGGGGGTCACGGTGCCGAGCGCCGCCGCCGACGTGCTGCTCGGCCTCGACCTGCTCGGCGCCGCCGGCGCGGCCAGCCTGCGCGTCGCCGACCCGCAGAGCACGGTCGCGGTCGTCTCGGAGAGCCGCGCGCCGACCGGTCGCCAGGCGATCGACGTGCACGCGCCCGCGCTCGACGCCGGCGCCGCGCGCGCTGCGATCGAGGCGGCGACGCGCGCCGACGCCGACGTCTGGCTCGACGCACGGCGGATCGCCGAGACGCTCGTCGGCGACGCGCTGCACGCCAACGTGGTCGTGCTCGGCGCAGCGCTGCAACGCGAGCTGCTGCCGGTCTCGCGCGCGGCGCTGGAGGAGGCGTTCCACCTCAACGGCGTCGCCGCCGAGCGCAACCTCGCCGCGCTCGCATGGGGCCGCGCGTGGGTCGCCGACCGCGACCGCGTGCGCGCCGCGCTCGGCGACGGCCGCGACGACGACGCGCCCGCCCCGCTCTCCCCGCGCCCACGGCGGCTCGTCGAGCGCGCCGCGCCGGAGGAGGACGGCGAGCTGCGCCGGCTGCTCGAAGTGCGCGTCCCCGACCTGATCGGCTGGGGCGGCATGCGGCCGGCGACCCGCTACGCCGAGACGATCGCGCACGTGCGCGCTGTCGAGGCCGAGCGTATGCCCGGCAGCAGCGCGCTCGCCGAGGGCGTCGCGCGCGGGCTGCACAAGCTGATCGCGTACAAGGACGAGTACGAGGTCGCGCGCCTGCACCTCGAAGGGCTCGCCGCGCTGCCGGCGGGCGCCGAGGTGCGCTTCTTGCTGCACCCACCGCTGCTGCGCGCGCTCGGCCTCAGACGCAAGCTGTCGCTCGGCCGCTGGTTCGTCCCGGCCTTCCGGCTGCTGCGGCGCGGTCGCGTGCTGCGCGGCACGCCGCTCGACCCGTTCGGCGCGACGCGCGTGCGGCGCGTCGAGCGCGCGCTGCCGGGCGAGTACCTGGAGCTGGTCGAGCTGGCGCTCGAGCGGCTGACCCCTACGACGCTGCCGCTCGCGCTGGAGATCGCGGCGCTGCCCGAGCTGGTGCGCGGCTACGAGCAGATCAAGCTCGCGGGCGTCGAGCGCTTCCGCACGCGCGGCGCGGAGCTGCGCGAGCGACTGGAGAAGGAGGAGTCCCGATGACCGAGGACGTCAGCGAGGCGCTGGAGCAGTCCCTGTCCTGGCGACACGAGCGCGTCGAGCTGGTGCACGACGCCGACAGCGGCCTGCAGGCCGCGATC
The DNA here is from genome assembly GCA_018268595.1 of Actinomycetota bacterium. GTDB lineage: Bacteria > Actinomycetota > Thermoleophilia > Solirubrobacterales > Solirubrobacteraceae > Conexibacter. The sequence goes on from JAFDWH010000013.1 coordinate 182,222, forward strand.
GCGATCCACTCGACCATGCTGGGGCCCGCGCTCGGCGGGCTGCGCGTGCGCCGCTATCCCGGCGGCCTGCCGGAGGCGCTCGACGACGCGCTGCGGCTCTCGCGCGCGATGACGCTGAAGGCGTCCGCGGCCGGCCTCGACCTCGGCGGCGGCAAGGCGGTCGTGCTCGCCGACGACGCCTGGCGCGACCCCGCCCGGCGGGCGGCGCGGCTGAGGGCGTTCGCGCGCGAGGTCGAGCGGCTCGGCGGCGCCTACGTCACGGCCGAGGACATCGGCACCTCCACGGCGGACATGGACCTGCTCGCCGAGCACACGCACCACGTCGTCGGGACGACGCGCAGCGCCGGGCTCGGCGATCCGTCTCCCTCGACCGCACGCACGGTGCTGGGCGCCATGGCGGTGGCGCTCGACGTGCTCGACGGCGACGACGCGCTCGCCGGCCGGGCGGTCGGCGTGATCGGCCTCGGCAAGGTCGGCGGCCGGCTCGCCGAGCTGCTCGTGCAGGCGGGCGCGCACGTCGTCGGCGCGGACCCCGACGCGGCCGCCTGCCGGCGCGCGGGCGCGCTCGGGGTCGAGATCGAGCGCAGCGCGGCGGCGCTGCTGGCGCGCCCGCTCGACGTGCTGGCCCCGTGCGCGATCGGCGGGATGATCGACGCGGCGACGGCCGCGACCGTCGGCTGTCGCGTCGTGTGTGGCTCGGCCAACAACGCGCTGACGGGCGAGGGCGCGGCGGCGCGGCTCGCGCGGCGCGGCGTGCTGTACGTGCCCGACTTCCTCGCCAACTGCGGCGGGCTGATCCAGGCCGACTGCGAGCGCCGCCGCGAGGCGGACGCGGCGCAGCTCGAGCAGGCGCTCGCGGCCGCGCGGGCGCGCACGCGCGCGGTGCTGCTGGAGGCGCGCGAGCGCAGGTGCCTGCCGAGCGCGGTCGCCGAGGAGCACGCGTGGAGCCGCATCCGCGCGGCGGCGCGCCGGCGGCGCGAGGGACCACGGGCGGCGGCAGCCGCCGCCTGAGCGCCCGCTACGCCTGCGGGTCGAGCAGCAGCTTGCCGGTCGTGCGCCGCTCGGCCAGGTCGACCTGGGCGCGCGCGGCCTCGCTCAGCGGATAGGTCGCGCCGACGACGACCTTCAGCTCCCCGCGCGCAGCGCGCGCGAACAGGTCGCTCAGCGCCTCCTCGACCATGCCCGGCCGCTCGAGGCAGTGGTTGAACCAGAAGCCGACGACGGCGCGCGAGGTCTTCATCAGCTTGCCGCTGCGCACCTCGCGCTGCTCGCGCGAGGCGATCCCGTAGACGACGAGCCGCCCGAACGGCGCGAGCGCGTCGAACGAGGCGTCGAAGACCGGGCCGCCCGCCATCTCGAACACGACGTCGACCGGCTTCCCCCCGTTCGCCTCCAGCAGCCGCTCCGTCATCCCCTCCGGGTCGGCGTCGATCGCCGCGTCGGCGCCGAGCGAGCGCGCCAGCTCCCGCTTCTCCTCAGTCGAGGCGGTCGCGATCACGCGCCCGGCGCCGAGCGGCTTGCCGAGCTGCACCGTCAGCGAGCCGGTGCCGCCGGCGGCGCCGTGCACGACGACCGACTCGCCGGGGCGGAGCTGCGCGCTCGTCTTGTAGAGGTGCCAGGCGGTCAGGCCCTGGATCAGCAGCGCGAGCGCCGTGCCGTCGTCGACCTCGTCGGGGACCGGGAACACCAGCTCCGCGGGCGCCGTCGCGTACTCGGCGTAGCCGCCCTCCCCACACAGCGCGACCACGCGCTCACCGGTGTCGGCGCGCCGGCCGACGACCTCGACGCCCGGCACGAACGGCAGCGTCTTCTTCGCGACGTAGTCGTTCGTGCGCTGGTGCGTGTCGGCGAAGTTGAGCCCGGCGCGGCTGACCTCGACCAGCAGCTCGCCGGCGGCCGGCTGCGGCACCGGCAGCTCGACCAGCTCCAGCACCTCCGGTCCGCCGAACTCGCGTTGCTGGATCGCGCGCATGGGGCGCGCAGGGTACCCGTTGGCCCCGCGCGGCGCTGCCTGTCGCCGGTACGCTGTCGCGGTCCTGCACCCGACTGGAAAGACGCCCACCACGATGTCGCTCACCGTCGTCGGCTCGATCGCGTTCGACGCCGTCTCCACGCCGTTCGGCAGCCGCGAGAAGATGCTCGGCGGCTCGGCGGTCCACTTCTCGCTCGCCTCGTCGTTCTTCACCGACGTGCGCGTCGTGGGCCCGGTCGGCGACGACTTCGGCGACGACGAGTACGGCGTCCTGCACGGGCGCAACGTCATCACCGACGACATCGAGCGCGTGCCCAACGGCGAGACGTTCTTCTGGCGCGGCCACTACGAGTACGACCTCAACACCGCGCACACCGACGACACGCGCCTGAACGTCTTCGGCGACTTCCGGCCGAAGCTGTCCGACGCCTCGCGCGACTGCGACGTGCTGTTCCTCGCGAACATCCAGCCGGACCTCCAGCGCGAGGTGCGCGAGCAGTGCGGGAACGCCAAGTTCGTCGCGCTCGACTCGATGAACCTGTGGATCGAGACGGCGCGCGACTCGTTGCTGAAGACGATCGAGCAGGTCGACTGCGTGCTGCTCAACGACGCCGAGATCCGCCAGCTCACGCGCAAGCCGAACCTCGTGCAGGCGGCGCGCGAGATCCGCGCGCTCGGCCCGAAGGTCGTCGTCGCCAAGCAGGGCGAGTACGGCGCCGCGCTGCTGACCGACGAGGGCTTCTTCGGGCTGCCCGCGTTCCCGCTCGAGACGGTGCTCGACCCGACCGGCGCGGGCGACTCGTTCGCCGGCGGCTTCGTCGGCTGCATCGCCGCACACGGCGGCGAGGACCTCTCGCACGAGACGCTGCGCCGCGCGATGGCGTACGGCACGGCGATCGCCTCCTACAACGTCGAGGAGTTCGGGACCGAGCGCGTGCGGCGCCTGACGCGCAAGGAGATCGTCGCGCGCGTGGGCGAGCTGGCGCAGATCACGCAGTTCGCCGACGCGCCGCTCGCGCTGCGCGGGTAAGGCGCCTGACGCACCGCGACAAGGCGTGACAGCGGGGTCCGCGCGGGGGTACCATCGCGCGGATGGAGTGGACGGGCTTCCTGTTCCTCATGCTCGCGCTGAAGATCCCGCTCGGCGCGCTGCTGTACCTCGTCTGGTGGGCGATCAGACAGACGCCCGAGGACGAGCAGCTGCCGCAAGGCGGCGACGGCGGCTCGCGCGTGCGCGAGCCGCGCAGCCCGCGCTTCCCGCAGCATCCGCGGCGCGGCCCGCACGGCGACCCGGAGCCCGCCGCGCCGCCGCGCGTGCGCACGACGGCCGCCCGCGCGCGCACGCCGGAGCGGTGACCCGTCGCGCCCGCTCCCACTCGCCGCGCCGCATGGCACACTTCGCGCCCATGACGCCCCAGCCGACCTCGGTCCTGTCCGACGGCACGATCCTCGAGCTGGTCGAGTCCGGCCGCATCACGATCGACCCGTGGGATCCGTCGCTCGTGCAGCCGGCGAGCATCGACCTGCGGCTCGGCGACACGTTCCGCGTCTTCGACAACCACCGCATCAGCTCGATCGACCTGCGCGAACGGCCCGCGAACCTGACCTCGGAGGTGCGGATCGCGCCCGACGAAGCGTTTGTGATCCACCCCGGCGAGTTCTGCCTCGGCCGCACGCTGGAGTGGGTCGAGCTGCCGGACGACGTCGTCGCGCGCATCGAGGGCAAGTCCTCGCTCGGGCGGCTCGGCCTGATCGTGCACGCGACGGCCGGCTTCTGCGACCCGGGCTGGAAGGGCACGCTCACGCTCGAGCTGAACAACCTCACGCGCGTCCCGATCAAGCTCTCGCCGGGCGTGCTGATCGCGCAGCTGTCGTTCATGACGCTCGACCGCCCGGCGCGGAGGCCGTACGGCAGCGCCGAGCTGGGCTCGCACTACCAGGGCCAGCGCGAGGCGACCGAGTCGCGTTACGAAGGTTCCCCCGCCGTTCGGCCGATCGGTTAGGCTCGCGCGCGATGCTTCCCCTGATCGCAGCCGTCGCCGAGCACGGCTCGAAGACGGCCTTCTACGTCGCCGGCGGCGCGCTCGCCTGCTGGGCGGTGCTGATCGGCGTGATCGGCGTGACGCGCCCCGCGTTTCCGCGCGGCGCGGGCGCCGCGCGCGGCGTGATGGCGGTCAGCGGCGTGCTGATGGTCGCCGCGATGGCGACCGCCGTCATCACCTCGTAGCCCGCGCTCAGCTGAACGCTGGCGTGTTCACAAGCCGCACGTCGGCTGGGCAGCTCGATGCGGTAGAACGGGTAGGAGACCTTGCACGCATATGGGAGAGCCATGAGCACCGAAACCGCCAGCAACGGAGCCGAGGGGGGCGTAGCCGCAGCCTCCGCCACGCTCACGGTGACGGACAACCGCACCGGCCGGCAGTACGAGATCCCGATCACCGACGGGACGATTCGCGGCATCGACCTGCGCCAGATCAGAGTCGACGACGAGGACTTCGGCCTCATGTCGTACGACCCGGCGTTCATGAACACCGCCTCCTGCCGCTCGGCGATCACGTTCATCGACGGGGACAAGGGCATCCTCGAGTACCGCGGCTACCCGATCGAGCAGCTCGCGGAGCAGTCCTCCTACCTCGAGGTCGCGTACCTGTTGATCCACGGCGAGCTGCCGACGCAGCAGCAGCTCGACACGTGGACGCACGAGATCACGATCCACACGTTCGTGCACGAGAACGTGAAGGAGTTCATGCAGGGCTTCCGCTACGACGCCCACCCGATGGGGATGCTGCTCGCCTCCGTCGGCGCGCTGTCGACGTTCTATCCGGAGGCCAGCCAGATCAAGGACGCCGAGCTGCGCTACCAGCAGATCATCCGTCTGCTGGCGAAGATGCCGACGCTCGCCGCGTTCGCGTACCGCCACAACCGCGGGATGCCGTACGTCTATCCCGACAACGATCTCTCCTACGCGGGCAACTTCCTCGGCATGCTCTTCAAGATCGCCGAGCTGAAGTACCAGCCCGATCCCCGCATCGAGCGGGCGCTCGACGTGCTGTTCATCCTTCACGCCGACCACGAGCAGAACTGCTCGACGAGCGCGGTGCGCGGCGTCGGCTCCTCGCAGGTCGACCCGTACTCGGCGCTCGCCGCCGGCGTCGGCGCGCTCTACGGCCCGCTGCACGGCGGCGCCAACGAGCAGGTCCTGCGGATGCTCCACCGCATCGAGCGCAAGGAGAACATCCCCGGCTTCATCGACGGCGTCAAGGCCGGCGACGAGCGGCTGATGGGCTTCGGCCACCGCGTCTACAAGAACTACGACCCGCGCGCCAAGATCATCAAGAAGGCCGCGCAGGACGTGTTCGACGTGATGGGCACGAACCCGTACCTCGACATCGCGCTCGAGCTGGAGAAGATCGCGCTCGAGGACGAGTACTTCATCGAGCGCAAGCTCTACCCGAACGTCGACTTCTACTCCGGCCTCATCTACGAGGCGCTCGGGATGCCGGTCGAGATGTTCCCGGTGTTGTTCGCGATCGGCCGCACGTCCGGCTGGATCGCGCAGTGGCTGGAGATGATCGAAGACGGCGAGCAGAAGATCGCCCGCCCGCGCCAGATCTACACCGGCGCGCGCACGCGCGAGTACGTCCCGATGGGGTCCCGCTCCTAGCCGGAGCGGGACCCGCCCCCGGCGGCGCGCCGAACGCGCGCCGCCGGAGACCGGCGCCGGATCTAGAAGCCGCCGACGCCGTTCGGCGTGCCGAGGCCGGTCGGTCCGTCGTAGCCGGCGGCGGCGGCGCAGATCGTCGCCCCGGAGCAGCTCCCGTTCGAGCCGCTCGTGACGTCGTGCAGCGCCGACGCGTTCGCGTACGCGAGTGAGGCCGGGTAGGCGGCCGTCGCGGCGTTGCCCGCGAGCGCGTAGACGCCCGCGATCAGCGGCGCCGAGAGGCTCGTGCCGCCGACCTTGAACCAGCCGCTGCGCCCCTGGTAGCGCGTCGTGTCGTAGACGGCGGCGCCGGTGGCCGGGTCCGCGTCGGCCGCGACGTCGGCGATGCCGCGCTGCGTGCCGCAGCCGGTGAGCGACCAGCTCGTGAGGCTCGTCTGCCACGGCTGCGCGGACAGGTACGCGCTGCAGCCGCTGCCGGCGCCACTCCAGACCGTCTCGCCCGCCCACGCGTTGGCCGTGCCGAGCGTCAGCGTCGTGCCGCCGACCGCGACGACCGTCGGCGCGGCCGCCGGGAAGCTGCTGCCGTAGCCGCTGTCGCCCGACGACGCCGTGATCGCGATCCCGGGATGGTCGTAGGCCGTGACGGTCGACTCGCCGGAGTACTCGGAGCCGCCGTAGCTGTTGGAGATCTCGGTGGCGCCCAGTCCCGCGGCCGTGTTGACCGCGGCGGCGAGGTTGGCGAGGCTGTTCGAGCTGGCCTCGACGAGCAGCAGCTTGCAGTTCGGGCAGATCGCGTGCGCGATCTCGACGTCGAGCGCGATCTCGAGCGCCCAGCCGGCGTTCTTGCTCGGGTACGAGCCGGCGACGCCGTTCTGGTTGACCTTCTTGAAGCAGCCGTTCGAGGTCGGGCACTGCGGCAGGCCGTAGGCGGTGCTGTAGGCGGCGAGGTCGCTGGCGACCGTCCCGCTGTCATACGCGTCGACGATCGCGATCGTCTGCGCCGACGGCGCGCCGCTCGGCAGGCCGTACGCGGTGCGGAACTGGGCGGGGCCGTAGCCGGACGGAGCCGGGGTGACGCTCGGCGTCCCGTGCGCGTCGGTCACGACGTGCGCGTGGCAGAGCGCGGCGCCGCGGTTGGCGGGGCCGGGGCAGACCGGGCGGTGCGACTGACCGGCGGCGCCGGCGCCCGGGGCCGCGGCGAGGCCGAGCAGCGCGACGGCGCCGGCGGCGGTGAGCGTGCGACGGAGAGCGTTCATGAGGCGCATGACTCTAGCGGCCGGAGTGTCGCCGGGGGCTAGGATCGCGGCGGATGGCCCGCTCCTATCGTCTGCTCGTGCGCGAGGGTCCGCGCGTCACGCGGGCGCGCTTCGGCTCGCTCGACGCGGCGCTCGACGCGCTCGCGGCCGACGTCGTGCGGCTGAGCGCCCGGCCGGAGCGGGCCGCGATCGACCTGAAGGTGCGCCGCTTCGAGCCGATCGCGCAGGTCGTCGCACGTACGGAGCTGAGCGGGCCGCAGCGGCTGCTGCCGCGCGTGCGGGCGGGCGTGGACGTCCGCGGCGACGGCTCGGCCGAGGCGTGGACCGGCCAGGCCAGGCGGCGGGTGGTCGCCCAGCAGGAGGGCGAGTCGGCGGTCGCCGCGCTGCGGCGGGTGCTGGCCGCTCAGGACGGCGGCGCGCCGAGCGCGAGCTGAGCGGCGTAGGGCCCGCGGCCGGTCAGGCAGTGGGCACCGCAGCGCGCGGCGAGGTCGAGCGCGGCCGGCAGCGCCGTCCCGGCGGCGAGCGCGTAGGTGAGCCCGGCGGCGAACGAGTCGCCGCAGCCGTACGCGTCGACCGGCGGGCCGGGCAGCTCGGCTGCCGGCCACGTCCCGCTCGCGCCGTCCGCGCCCAGCCAGCGCCCGCCGCGCGCGCCGTCGGTGAGGACCGTCGCAAGCGGCGGCGCCGGCAGCGCAGCGAGGCCGGCGCGCTCCCTCTCGTCGCGGCCGCTGGCGACGAGCACGTCGGGCACGATCCCGCCGTCGAGCAGCGCGTCGGCGGCGCGCGCGGTCGCGACCAGCACGCGGGCGGCACGCGCCGCGCGGGCGGCCGCGCCGTCGCCGCCGGTCAGGTAGACGCCGTCGCATGCGGCCAGCCGCTCCCACGGCAGCGCGTCGGCGCCGTGCGGGACGAGCCGCTCGCCGAGCACCGTGATCGTGCGCTCGGCGTGCGCGTCGAGGTGCGTGAAGGCGCGCCGCTGCGGGCGCGGGCGGATCGCCGCGTGCAGCTCCAGGCCGTGCGTCCCGCGCAGCTCGGCGCCGGCGCGGCGGGCGCGCTCGTCGACGCCGAGCGCGGTCAGGAAGAGCGCCGCGCCCGCGAGCTTGCGCAGCTGCACCGCGGCGACCGCGCCGCCGCCGGCCGGCAGCTCGAAGGCGTCGCTCGCGGCGACGATCTCCCCCGGGACCGGCACGTGCTCGACGAGCGCGAAGTCGAGCCACTCGACGTGCCCGACGACGGCGACGCGCACGCGCTCCGTGCGGGCCCGGCTCACAGCACGAGCGTCGCGCCGTGGCGCCGCAGCCAGCCGGCGTGGGCGCGGTAGTCGGGGCAGCGCCCGGCCAGCAGCGCCCAGAAGCGCGGCGAGTGGTCCATCACCTCGAGGTGGCAGACCTCGTGCCAGACGACGTAGTCGAGCACCGGCGCGGGCGCGAGCAGCAGTCGCCAGTTGAACGACATCGCGCCGGTCGTCGAGCAGCTCGCCCAGCGCGTGCGCTGGCCGCGGATCGTGAGGCCGCTGTAGGCGGTGCCGGCGGCGGCGGTCGCGGCGTCGAGCCGCGGCGCGATCTCGGCGCGCGCCCGGCGCCGGTACCAGCGCTCGAGCGCCGGGCGGTGGTCGGCGTCGCCGGGGACCAGCAGCGTCGCGTCGCGGCGGTGCACGCGCGTGCGGTCGCGCTCGCGCACGAGCTGGAGCGTCTCGCCGAGGTAGGGCACGGTCGCACCGCGCGCGGCGACGGCCGCGCGCGTGCGCTGCAGCTCGGCGACGCGCCGCTCGATCCACGGCCGCAGCTCGCGGATCGCCGCCGCCGCCTCGCGCTCGGCCGCGCGGCGCGGCAGCACGACCTCGACGCCGCGCTCCTCGTCGACGCGCACGCGCACGCGGCGGGCGCGGTCCGAGCGCCGCACGCGGTAGTCGAACGCCGGCTCGTCGTGCGCCATCGCGCGGGAGGGTACGCTGGCGGCGCGATGGAGCGCTGGCGCGTGCCGCTTCCCCCCGCCGTCCGACCGCCGTTCGAGGTGTTCGTCAACGGCGTGCCCCAGCAGGAGGGCGCCGACTACGAGCTGGCGCCCGGCGGCGACGCGCTGCTGTTCGCACGCGAGCTGGCGCAGGAGGGCAAGCTCGGCTTCTGGCGCTGGTTCCTCGGCGCCTGGGGGATCGGCACCTACCGCCGCAACGACGTCGTCGACGTGCGCTACACGCTCGACGGCCGCACGCTCGTGGCGCATGCGCTGCCGGTGCATGCGCCGAACGATCAGCCCGCCAGCTGATACCGATCGATCACATATCGGCTTGTTTTGGCGTCCTGATACCGATCGGTAGCAAAATCCGCCGTGAGGTGATAATGTGATCGATCGGTACCATGATTGTCTCGGATACCCACGAGTTCGGCCGTGAGGTCCGCGCCTTGCGCGCCGGGCGCGAGCTGACACAGGAGCAGCTCGCCGACGCCATCGGAGTCAACCGCCGCGTCATTGGAGAGCTCGAGCGCGGCAAGGGATCGGTGCGTTTGGAGATCGCGCTCGCGGCGGCGCGCGCAGTCGGCCTGGATGTCGAGCTGCGGCGGCGCGGCGGATGAGCGAGGAGCTGTTCGCCTACCTCGCGAACCGACGAGCGGGCCGCCTCATCCGCAAGGACAACGGCAACCTGCAATTCCGTTACGACGACGGTTACGCCGGACCGCCGTTGTCGCATGCGATGCCGCTGCAGGCGGAAGCACATCCCCATGCCGTCTGCCACGCCGTGTTCGGCGGCCTCCTGCCGGAGGGCGACGGGCGCGAGGCGCTGGCGCGGACGCTCGGCGTCTCGCCTGGCAACGACTACGGCCTGCTCGCGGAAGTCGGCGGCGACTGCGCAGGCGCGATCACGCTGTTGGCGCCCGACGCGACGCTCGACGCGCAGCCGCGCACGCGCACGCTCGACGACGAGCAGCTCGACACGCTGCTGCGCGCGCTCCCCCAGCGCCCGCTCGGCGCCGACCCGAGTGAGGGCGTGCGCCTCTCGCTCGCTGGCGCGCAGCCGAAGCTGCCGGTGGTGATCGAGGACGGACGGATCGCGCTACCGCTGAACGCCGCGACGCCCACGACGCACATCCTCAAGCCGGAGCCCGCGCGCTTCCCGGGGCTCGTCGCGAACGAGGCGTTCTGCATGCGCCTCGCGAGAGCGACAGGACTGCTCGCCGCCGCGGTCGAGACGGCGACGAGCGTCTCGGGCTTGCCCTATCTGATCGTCGAGCGCTACGACCGCGACCTCACGAGCGATCCGATCCGACGCCTCCATCAGGAGGACGCCTGCCAAGCGCTCGGGATCCCGTCAGACCGCAAGTACCAGGCGGAGGGCGGCCCCGGCGTCCGCGAGCTGGCCGAACTGCTCCGCAGCGCCACGGCCGTGCCGGCGCAGGAGCTGCCGCGCTTCTGGCAAGCGCTCGTGTTCAACTGGCTGGTCGGCAACTGCGACGCGCACGGGAAGAACTTCTCGCTGCTGTACGACGGAGGAGCCCCCACGCTTGCACCGCTCTATGACCTCGTCAGCACGACGGCCTATCCGGAACTGACAACCCGGCTCGCAATGCGCATCGACGGCGCAGCGCAGATCGAGGAGGTTGACATGGACGGGTGGGTGCGACTCGCCAGAGAGGTGGGCGTCAGCGAGCGCTTCGCGCGACGGACGACCGCCGCGGTCGTCGAGCGCACCCGAGCGATGCTCACGGAGGTCGTGGCGAGAGTGCTCGCGAATCCGGCCGTCGAGATCGTCAGACGGATCTTGTCGATCCGCCTCTAGGCCAACGCACCCAGCGCGGGCTCGCCGCCGGCGCGGCGCTCCCACGGGCGCTGGAGGCGCAGCGCGGAGAGGATCGCGCGGGTGGCGGGGGAGCGGTTGAGCGTGTAGAAGTGGATGCCGGGGGCGCCGCATGCGAGCAGCTCGGCGCACTGGAGCGTCGCGTAGGCGACGCCGAGGTCGGCGACCGCCTCCGGGTCGTCGCGGCGCGCGTCGAGCGCGGCGAGCAGCGGCGCGGGGATCGTCGCGCCGCACAGCTGCGTGAAGCGCTTGATCTGCTCCCCGTTCGTGATCGGCATGATCCCCGGCACGATCGGCGCCTCGATGCCGGCGGCGCGCGCCTCCTCGACGAAGCGGAAGTACGCCTCGTTGTCGAAGAACAACTGCGTGATCAGCACCTTCACGCCCGCGTCGACCTTCTCCTTCAGGTGGCGCAGGTCGGTCTCCGGGTCGGACGCCTCCGGGTGCATCTCGGGATAGCAGGCGCCGACGAGGCAGAAGTCGTAGTCGGCCGCCGCGAGCGTCGCCAGCTCGGTCGCGTGGCTCAGGCCGCCCTCGGTCGCGACGAACGCGCTCTCGCCGCGCGGTGGGTCCCCGCGCAGCGTCAGCACGTTGTCGATGCCGGCGGCGCGCATCTGGTCGAGCGCGCCGCGCAGGTCCGCGACCGTCGCGCCCACGCAGGTGAAGTGCGCCATCGCCTCCAGCCCGTGCCTCGCGCGGATGTTGCTGACGATCTCGATCGTCTTCTCGCGCGTCGAGCCGCCCGCGCCCCAGGTGACCGACACGAACGCCGGCTCCAGCGAGCGCAGCGCCTCGAGCGCCGCGTACAGGTTGCGCTCGCCCTCCTCGGTCTTCGGCGGGAAGAACTCGAAGGAGAAGACCGGGTCGCCGTCCGCGGCGATGATCTCGTCGATCCGCATCGTCCTGGCAGTCTAGCCGCGCGCCCCGTGCGCGCCCGCCGCGTCGACCCACTTCGAGACGGGCGTCCCGCCCCATTCGGCTTCGCCGGCGGCGCGTCTGAAGCCCCAGCCTCTGAGCGTGTCGTAGACCTCCTGCGAAGTCTGCGGCAGGTACAGCGTGTCGCCGCCTTCGGCGCGCAGGTCGTCGACGACGGTGTGCAGCCGCTCGCGGTTCGGCATCGAGTAGAGGCCCGTGTAGCGGGCGACGTCCACGACCCCGAACGCGTGCGCGATCTCGTGCCCGGTCGTCAGCAGGATCGCGACCTTCGCGCCTGGCCGCGGCGCGAAGAACGCGCGCGTGGAGGGGTCGGGCAGGAACGCCCTGGAGTAGACGGGCAGCGGCGCTTCGCCTTCGATCAGCGGCTCGCTCGGCGTCTGCTGGCCGATCCGTTGGAGCTGCGTCCACGGGGCGGGGACCTGCGCGAGCGAGCAGACGGTCAGCGCCGTCGCCGCCAGCACGAGCGCCGTGCCAAGGCGGGGCCGCGCGCCCGCGCGGCGCTCCAACCGCTCGACGGCCTCCACGCTCAGCAGCGCAAGCGTCAGCGCCCACGTCGGGAACAGCGCGATCAGCAGTTCGGGATGGGTGCGGCCCATGAAGTACGCGGCCGAGCCGAGCCCGAACACGCCGCACCACGCGAGCATGCCGGTCAGCGCGCGGCTCGGCGCGCGCTCGAGCGCGCGCACGGTCGCGACGCCGATCGCGGCCACGTAGGTCGCGTACAGGATCAGGTGCACGCCGGGCAGGCGGTGCAGTCGCTGCAGGCCGAAGCCGCCGACCGAGTAGAGCCTGCCGTAGTCGAGCAGGCGGCCGAGCTGTGGCAGCTCGCCCGCGCGCGCGAGCGTCAGCAGCGCGACGAGCGCGTAGGCGGCGAGCAGCCCGAGCGCCGCCTCGCCGGCGAGGCGGCCGAGCGCGCGCGGGCTGCGGTCGGGCGTCGCCCACGCGAGCGCCGCGACCGTCGCCGCGAGCGCGGCCAGCCCGAACTCGGCGTTGTTGAGCACGCACAGCCCGGCGGCGAGGAACAGCCACGCCGCCCGCCGCGGCGCGGCGCCGTCGAGCTGCCGCGCCAGCAGCCAGGCGAGCAGGAACGGGCCCGCGTAGCGCAGTGGGAAGACGCCGAAGTAGTCGCCGAACGTGTAGCGGCTCGTGCGCGTGCCGCCGACGATGAAGAGGCTGCTCGCCAGCACCGGCAGGTACAGCAGCAGCGCCGTGACGCCGTTGCGCGCGATCCGCCGCAGCAGCGCGTAGACGGCCAGCAGCGCGACCGCCGTGATCGCGCACATCGCGAGCGAGAAGGTCAGGAACGTCTCCCCGAACAGCGCCAGCGCGGCCGCCGGCAGGTACGGCCACAGCGAGCCGTACTGGGCGGTGAAGTCGGCCAGCGGCGTGCGCCCGTCGACGATCGCGTACGTCTCGTCGAGCGTGAACTGGGCCGGGCTCCACTCGTGGGAGCTGGTGCCCATGATCGAGCCGTCGGTGTTGACGGCGTGCAGCAGCCATATGGCGGTGAGCAGGACAGCGAGCAGCGCCGCGAGCAACCGGCGGCGGTCGCTCTCGCGCAGCCAGCCGCCGACCCGCGCACGCCATGCCGGGCGGTCGAGCACGACGAACGCGCCCGCCGCCAGCACGGCCGCCGCGACGAGCGTCGCCGGCGTGAAGTAGCGCCAGCGGTGCGCGACGCCCGGCTGGTATATCGGCACTTCGTAGACGAGCCGCTGCTGCACGACGACGCACACGAGCGCGAGCGCCAGCAGCGCGACCTGTGCGAGCGGAACGCCGAGCGCGACGACGCGCGCCGGCAGCGCCACGCGGCGCCGAGCGACGCGCGCGAGCGTCCCCGCGAACAGCAGCGGGGCCGCGAGCGCAAGCAGGAAGCGGCCCTGCTCGGTCGGCTCGGGCACGACCGCCCAGCGCAGGTCGCGCCAGAACGTGTAGGGGTTCCCGCCCGCGTGCAGCAGCCTGCCGAGCGGCGGCCCGAGCAGCGCGACCAGCGCGACCGAGACGAGCGCGACCGGCACGGCCACCAGCCATGCGAGCGCGTCCGCCTCGACCGTCACGCGCGCACGACCGCGCGCCGGGCTGGCGGCCCCGACCCCCTCGACGACCCCCATGGGGCGACGCTAGCGGATGGCGTGCCGCGCTGCCACAGGGAGGCGGGTCAGACGGAGACCCAGCGCTCCGGGTCGCCGGGCTCGCGCCGGGCGGCGCCGATCGACTCGAGGTGGCGCAGGTAGCAGAGCGTCTCCGTCAGCAGCCAGGCGGCGGCGTGGACGGCGTCGTCGCCGTGCACGAGCGGGACGACCTCGTAGGCGGTCAGCGGCCGGCGCTCGATCGCGACGGCGGTCGCCGCGACGCGCTGCGCGACCAGCTCGCGGTTCGCCTCGATGTGCGCCTGCACGTCGGTGAAGGGGCGCGCGTGGCCGGCGAGGCACAGGCGCGGCGCCGGGTCGAGCGCCTCGATCGCGTCGAGCGAGCGCAGGAACTCCCCCACCGGGTCGGGCGTCCAGCCGTAGTCGTAGTAGAGCGAGATGCGGCCGAGCAGGTGGTCGCCGGAGATCAGCAGGCGGCGCTCCGGCTGGTAGAGGCAGACGTGCGAGGGGGCGTGGCCCGGCGTCTCGATCACGCCCCACATGCCGAGGTCGGTCTCGACCTCGATCCCCGGCAGCAGCGCGAGCTGCGGGTCGACGACGCGCGCGATGCCGAGCGGCTGGTCCTTCGCCATCTCCGCGTAGCGGCGCAGCACCAGCTCCGGCACGCCGCTCGTGCGGCCGACCTCGAGGCGCCGCTGGAGCGCATGCTCGGGGTCCTCGAGTCTGTCCGTCGCGTGCCGGTAGCTCGGGTGCATCCACAGCTCGCAGCCCGCCCGGTCGATGATCGGCCCGGCCTGGCCGTAGTGGTCGGAGTGCGCGTGCGTGCAGACGAGCAGCTTCACGTCCTCGAGGCGCAGTCTGACCATCGCCATCGCGCGCTCGAGCTGCTCCAGCGAGCCCGGTTCGTGCATGCCGGTGTCGACCAGCACGATCCCGTCGCCGGCTCTGATCGCCCATGCGTTGCAGTGCGGGACGCCCGGCCACGGGAGCGGCAGACGCAGGCGCCAGAGGCCGTTCAGCACGCGCTCGCCGCGGCCCTGCTCGCGTCTGCGGGCTCTCTCTGCCATCGAGGTGGCACCTTATTCGCCTGCGCGGCGTAGGGTGGGCCCATGCCGAGCGCCACGGAGCAGGTCGCGCGCCGCTACTTCGACGCCGTCGCCGCGCGCGACGTCGAGGCGATGGTCGCCTGCTGGCAGCCCGGCGCGATCGACCGCCTGCACGGCCAGGCGGAGCTCGTCGCCCCGGACGGCGTGCGCGCATGGTTCGAGGAGCTGTTCGCGGCCGTGCCCGACGCGCGGATGGAGGTGCTGGAGACGACGACGCAGGACGACCGCTGCGCGGTGCGCTGGCGCCTGACCGGCACGTTCGCCGGGCCGGGCGAGTGGCAGGGGCTCGCGCCGACCGGCGCGCGGCTCGACGTCCAGGGCTGCGACGTCGTGCAGGTCGCCGACGGCCTCGTCGCGGGCAACGAGGCGTACGTCGACGGGATGACGATCGCGCGCCAGCTCGGCGCGCTGCCGCCGCGCGACTCCGGTCCCGAGCGGGGGCTGATGGCGCTGACGAACCTGCGCACGCGGCTCGCGCGGCGCTTCGCGGCCGGCGAGCCGGAGGCGATCGCCGACGGCGTGTGGGTCGTGCGCGGCGGCTTCCCCAGACGTGTGATGAACGTGTACTTCGTCCGCGACGGGGACGGCGTGCTGATGTTCGACGCGGGCGTCAAGTCGATGACGCCCGCGCTCGCGCAGGTCGGCGCGCAGCTCGGCGGGATCACGCGCGTGCTGCTCGGCCACGCGCACCCGGACCACCGCGGCGCGGCGGCCGGACTGGGCGCGCCCGTGTGGTGCCATCCGGACGAGGTCGCCGACGCCGAGGGCGACGGCGGCGTCCACTACTTCGACCTCAGCCAGCTCGACGCGCACGGCAAGCTGCTGCTCAGACGGCTGCTGCCGGTCTGGGACGGCGGGCCCGTGCAGGTCGCCGGCACGGTGACGGAGGGCGACGAGGTCGCCGGCTTCAGCGTGCTGCACCTGCCCGGCCACGCGCCGGGGCTGATCGGGCTGTGGCGCGAGTCCGACCGGCTGGCGATCGTGAGCGACTGCTTCTACACGCTCGACCCGCAGACGGGGATGCCGGGCCATCCGCGCGTTCCGCACCGCGCGTTCAACGAGGACACGGAGCAGGCGCGCGCCTCGATCCGCAAGCTCGCCGCGCTCGCGCCGGCGGTCGCTTGGAACGGGCACGCCGACCCGCTGCGCGGCGACGTCGCGGCCGAGCTGGAGCGCGCGGCGGCGACGACGTAGCCTTTCGGCGCGTGGGTCGCCGCAATCGCCAGCGCTCGCGCGAGCAGCTTCGCGCGCCGAGCACCGACTACGCCGACGCGGACGGCAACGTGCTGACGCTGCGCGGCGCGATGACGCCCGCGACGCGGCGCGAGTACGCCGCGGTGCGCGCCGGGTCGCCGCTCTCGCAGGAGGACGCGTGGCAGCGCAGCGTCGAGTTCCTGTTCGAGCGGCTGGCGGTGCGCTGGGAGATCGCCGGCGCGCCGATCGAGAAGCAGGCCGAGCTGCTCGCGCGCTACCGCTTCGCGTCGGCCGACGAGCGCGCGTGGATCCGCGGCGTGCTGCGCGAGCACCTGGCCGCGTGGTTCCCCGACGTGGAGGCGCCGTGACCGCCTGGCGCGACGCCGACACCGAGCGGATGGCGGCGCTGCTGTGCGACTACTGCCTCGACGTGCAGCCGGGTCAGCAGGTGCTCGTGCGCTCGACGACGCTCGCGGCGCCGCTGCTGCGCGCGCTGCACGCGGCGCTGCTGGAGCGCGACGCCTGGCCGCTGCTGCGCGTCGAGCTGCCGGGCGTCGAGGAGGACTTCCACGCGCTCGCGCGCGACCGCCAGCTCGACGCGTTCGGCTCGATCGCCGAGGCGGAGGCGGCACAGGCGGACGCGTTCCTGACGATCCAGGCGCCGTTCAACACGCGCGCGCTGGCGGACGCGGACCCGCAGCGGATCGCGCGCCTCGCGCGCTCGCGCGCGCCGCTGACGGAGCTGCGGATGCGCAAGCGCTGGTGCGGGACGCTGTGGCCGACGCCGGCCGGCGCGCAGCAGGCGGGGATGAGCGAGGACGCGTTCGCGGCGTTCGTGCGCGGCGCGCTGTTCCTCGACCGCGACGACCCGGCGGCGGCGTGGCGCGAGCTGGGCGCGTTCCAGGCACGGCTGGCGGAGCGCCTGAGCGCGGCGCGCGAGCTGCGGATCGAGGCGGAGGGCACCGACCTGACGCTGCGGGTCGACGGGCGCACGTGGGTCAACAGCGACGGCAAGCGCAACATGCCGAGCGGCGAGGTCTTCACCGGGCCGCTCGAGGACAGCGCGAACGGCACGATCCGCTTCACGGTGCCGTCCTCCCCGCGCGGCGTGGCGGTCGAGGACGTCGAGCTGACGTTCCGCGACGGCGAGGTCGTCGCGGCGCGCGCCGCGCGCGGGGACGAGTACCTGCAGCGCACGCTCGCGACCGACGCGGGTGCGCGCCGGCTCGGCGAGATCGGCATCGGCACGAACCGCGGGATCGACCGCCCGATCGGCGCGATCCTGTTCGACGAGAAGATCGGGGGCACCATCCACCTCGCGCTCGGCCGCTCCTATCCGGAGACCGGCGGCGTGAACCAGTCGGCGGTCCACTGGGACCTGATCTGCGACCTGCGCGACGGCGGGCGATTGACGGCGGACGGCGAGGTCGTCGAGACCCACTCTGACGCAGGGGCTTTCGAGTAGGTTTCGAGTAGCGGCGCCGCGATCGCTTGTGTCATCGGGGATCGTGCCGCTACTTGCAACCTACTCTAAACAGTTTAGAGTAGATGCATGAGTCCTCCCGGAGTCGTCGAGCGAGCCCTCGCCGAGCCGACCGCTCGCGTCGCCCGTGAGCTGCTCGCCGCCGAGGAGGACCAGTGGTTCGACCGCAAGTCCGCGCGCATCAAGCCGCGGGCGCTGGCGGACGCGCTCGTCGCCTTCGCCAACGCGGACGGCGGCGTCATCGTCGTCGGCCTGTCCGACGGACGCGTCGAGGGAACCGACTCGCTCGGTCGCGCGCGGAACGACCTCGTGCAGGCGGCCTTCGACTTCTGCGTCCCGCCGGTGCGCGCCGACCACCGGCTCGTCCCGTGCATGAACGACGCTGGCAGACCGGACCACCTGCTCGTGCTCGACGTGCGGCCGACCGAGGGCGCCGTGCACGCCACCAGACGCGACGAGGTCTTCCTGCGGGTCGGCGACGAGAACCGCAGACTGACGTTCGCGCAGCGTCAGGAGCTGACGTTCGACCGCGGCCCCGTGACGTACGAGGCCCGTCCGCTGCCCGGAGCCTCCCGCGACGGCTTCGACGCCGAGCTGCTCGACCGCTACGTCACGGCCGTCGGCGCCTCGGACGCCGACCGGCTGCTGCAGGCCCGCGGCCTGCTCGCCGGGGACGAGGCCCCGAACGTCGCCGGGTGGCTCCTGTTCGGGGAGCATCCGCAGGCGCTCCTGCCTGAGGCGCATGTGCGCGTGCTGCGCTACCAGGGGAGCGAACGCGGCGCCGGCGCTCGGCAGCGACTGCTGTTCGACGAGCGGTGCGAGGGGCCGATCCCGCGAATGCTGGTCGAGGCGCGGGCACGCGTGCGCGAGGTGCAGCCGATGCGTCGCGCACTCGGCGGCGAGGGCCGCTTCGAGGACGTCGCGCTCGTCCCCGAGGACGCCTGGCTCGAGGGTCTCGTCAACGCGGTGGTGCACCGGTCCTACAGCCTTGCCGGCGACCATGTGCGCGTCGAGGTGTTCGACGACCGCATCGAGGTCGCGAGCCCCGGCCGGTTTCCGGGGATCGTCGACCTCGCCGACCCGCTGACGGCCCCGCGCTTCGCCCGCAACCCGCGCATCGCACGCGTGTGCGCCGACCTCAAGTTCGGGCAGGAGCTGGGCGAGGGCATCCGCCGGATCTACGAGGAGATGCGACATGCGGGTCTGAACGACCCCGTCTACACGCAGAGCGCAGCCAGCGTGCGCCTGCTGCTGTCGGCGGAGCCGGCCGACCGCCGTCTCGACGCCCGGCTCACGCCCCAGGCCCGCAAGGTGACCGCGGCGCTCCGGGACGCCGGCCGTCTGAGCACCGGGGAGATCGCCGAGCTGCTGCAACGCTCGCGCCCTGCCGCGATCAGGGTGCTGAGAAAGCTGGAGGCCGCAGAGCTGATCCGTTGGGTCGGCAAGAGCCCGCAAGATCCGCGTGCGTATTGGGAGGTCGTGCGGCGGTGAGGTCGCGGGTGCCTACTACTCTCAACCTACTCTCAACCTGCATTTACAGTTGGCGTTAGAGCTGATTGAGAGTAGGCCGGGGCCGGCTCGATGACCGCCGCCGTCCTCTGGTCCGGCGGCAAGGACTGCTTCGCCGCGGGGCTGCGGGCGGGCGCGCTCGACGACGCGCGCACGCGGCTCGTGACGTTCGTCCCCGCCGGCGAGCGGCCGGCGTTCCGCTGCCATCCGCTCGGCGTGATGCGACGGCAGGCGGCGGGCCTGGGGCTGCGACACGAGCTGGTCGCGATCGAGCGCGCGGAGTGGGAGGCGGCGTACGCCCGCGCGCTCGCGGCGCTGGCGGCGGACGGCGTGGAGCGGGTCGTCACGGGCGACATCACGCCGCAGCAGTGGCCGTGGCTGGCGACCGCCTGCGACGCCGCCGGCCTCGCGCTCGAGACGCCGCTCGCGACCGCGGACGACGCGGACGCCGGCGCGCTGCTCGACGAGCTTGCGGACGCGGGCGTCGAGGCGACGGTCGCGGGGATGCGCGCCGAGCACTACCGCGCGAGCTTCCTCGGCCGGCCGGTCAGCCGCGCGCTGCTCGCCGCGCACGACCTCGACGACCCGGCCGCGTTCCACCCGTGCGGCGAGCGCGGCGAGTACCACACCGTCGTCACCGCGTTCCGCGGCAGGCGCTTCATCGCACACGACCCGGCGGCGTTCCCGCACGTCGAGCGCGACGGCATCTGGGCGCTTGGCTGGCCGCCCACCTACACGTCCGATTTCCACTAGTCGAGACCGGCGCGCCGCGCGATGATGCGGAGCGTGATCGACGACTTCGACCAGTGCTACCGGGCCGTCCGCTCCAAGGACGCCCGCTTCGACGGCTGGTTCGTGACGGCCGTCACCTCGACCGGGATCTACTGCCGCCCGAGCTGCCCGGCGCTCACGCCCAAGCGCGCGAACGTGCGCTTCCTGCCGAGTGCGGCCGCCGCGCAGCGCGCCGGCTTCCGCGCCTGCAAGCGCTGCCGCCCCGACGCCTCCCCCGGCTCGCCCGAGTGGAACCTGCGCGCCGACGTCGTCGGTCGCGCGATGCGACTGATCCGCGACGGCGCGGTCGAGCGCGAGGGCGTCGCCGGGCTGGCGCGCCGACTCGGCTTCAGCGAGCGCCACCTGCACCGCCAGCTCGTCGCCGAGCTGGGCGCCGGGCCGCTCGCGCTCGCCCGCGCGCAGCGCGCCCAGACCGCACGGCTGCTGATCGAGACGACGACGCTGCCGTTCACCGACGTCGCGTTCGCGGCCGGCTTCCCGAGCATCCGGCAGTTCAACGAGACCGTGCGCGAGGTGTTCGCGACGACGCCGACCGCGCTGCGGAGCGGAGCGCCGCGCAACGGTCAGCGCGGCGACGCCGCGACCGGCCTGGCGCTGCGCCTGCGCCACCGGGCGCCGTTCGACGCCGCCGGCCTGCTGGCGTTCCTCGGCACCCGTGCGGTCCCCGGCGTCGAGGCGTGGGACCCGGCGGCGCAAGCGTACCGGCGCGTGCTGGCGCTGCCGCACGGCCCGGGCGTCGCGCTGCTGGCGCCAGCCGCCGCCGGCCACGTGCGCTGCGAGCTGCGCCTGAGCGACCTGCGCGACCTCGCCGCCGCCGTGCAGCGCTGCCGCCGCCTGCTCGACCTCGACGCCGACCCGCTCGCGGTGGACGACGCGCTCGCCGCCGACCCGCTGCTCGCGCCGCTCGTGCAGGCAGCGCCGGGCCGGCGTGTGCCGGGCGCGGTCGACGGCGCCGAGCTGGCCGTCCGCGCCGTGCTCGGCCAGCAGGTGTCGGTCGCCGGCGCGCGCACGCTGGCCGGCCGGCTCGCCGCCGCGCTCGGCGAGCCGCTGCCCGCGGCGCTGGCGGACGAGCAGCTCACGCACGCCTTCCCCACCGCGGCGGCGCTCGCCGCCGCCGACCCGGCCGAGCTGCCGCTCACGCGCGCCCGCGCCCACGCGCTGACCGCGCTGAGCCGGGCCGTCGCGGACGGCTCGCTCGCGCTCGACCCCGGCGCCGACCGCGACGCGACGCGCGAGCGCCTGCTGACGCTGCCGGGCATCGGCCCGTGGACCGCCGAGTACGTCGCGATGCGCGCGCTCGGCGATCCCGACGCCTTCCCGGTGACCGACCTCGGCGTCAAGAAGGCGCTCGCGCGGCTCGGCCGCGGCGCCGAGCCCGACCGCTGGCGCCCTTGGCGCGCCTACGCGGTGCAGCACCTGTGGGCAAGCCTCAGCTGAAAGGATCGACTCCCACCATGTACACCGCCACGATCGACACGCCCCCCGGCCCGTTCACGATCCTCGCCTCCGACGACGCCGTCTTCGCGAGCGGCTGGACAGCCGACCCCGAGCGCCTGCGCGCATACGTCGGCGCGCCGCTGCGGCCGGCCGGCGAGCTGACCGCCCGCCGCGACCTCGGTCCCTTCACCCGCGCCGCGCGGGCGTACTTCGACGGCGATCTCGCCGCGATCGACGCGATCCCGGTCCGCTTCGCCTCGACGCCGTTCCACGAGCGCGCGTGGGAGCAGTTGCGGCTGATCCCGGCCGGCGCGCCCGAGACGTACGGCCAGCTCGCCGCCAGATGCGAGAGCCCGAGCGCCGTGCGCGCGGCCGGCACCGCCTGCGGCCGCAACCCGGCGGCGCTGTTCATCCCCTGCCACCGCATCGTGCGCACCGGCGGCGGGCTCGGCGGCTTCGGCTACGGGCTGCCGGTGAAGCGCTGGCTGCTCGACCACGAGCAGGGCGCCGCCACGCTCGCCGCGTGACGCTCGTCGACGAGATCCGCGCGGGCTGCGAACGGGTCGCCGCGCGCGCGACCCACGTGACGATCGCGCACGATGCGATCCCGGCGTACGCGGCGGCGCTACCCGGTCCCCCGCCGGAGACGGACCCCGAGGACCGCCTCGTGGACGGACCGCCGGAGCTGCGCGCCGCCTTCCACCTGACGCTCGACGCGATCAACTTCGGCTCGGGCTGGTTCCCGACGCTGCGCAAGCGCGAGGGGCGCTCCGGCTACTGGACCGTCGCGCTCGGCCTGCGCGACCGCTTCGCGCAGCACGGCGCGTGGAGCGCCGCCGAGCTGCGCATGCTCGACGCGCGGACGGTCGCGCACGCGCTCGGCCAGGACCCCGCGCACGAGCTGATGGCGTTGTTCGCCCGTTCGCTCAACGACCTCGGCGCGCACGTCGCGGACGAGCACGGCGGCAGCTTCCTCGCGGTCGCGCAGGCGGCGGACGGCTCGGCCGTCGCGCTCGCCGAGCGGCTCGCCGCGTGGGACTGCTTCGCGGACGCCTCGCCGTACGCGGGCCGCCGCGTGCCCTTCTTCAAGCGCGCCCAGATCGCCGCGTCCGACCTCCATCACGCCGGCGTCGTCGCGCTGCACGACCTCGACCGGCTCACGCTGTTCGCCGACAACCTCGTGCCGCACGTGCTGCGCCTCGACGGGATCCTCCGCGTCGCGCCCGAGCTGGCCGCGCGCATCGACCGCGAGGAGCTGATCGCGCACGACAGCGCCGAGGAGGTCGAGCTGCGCGCGTGCGCGGTCCATGCGGTCGAGCTGCTCGTGCGCGAGCGGCCCGACCTGACCGCCCAGCAGCTCGACCACCTGCTGTGGCGCAAGGGCGGCGGCCCCGACTACAAGGCGGTCCCGCGCCCGCGCTGCCGCTGCACCGCGTACTAGAGGAGCGGAGCGGCGCGATTGCGTGAAGGGTCACCGACCGCAGCGGGCGATCTCTTCGGCCCGCTCGGGGGGTCGCTTCACGCGCACGCGACACCTCCGGGGCGCGCTCGCGCTACCGTGGCCGCGTGCGCCGGACCAAGATCGTCGCGACCATCGGGCCGGCGTGCCGTGACCCCGAGACGCTGGCTCGCATGGTCGAGGCGGGGCTCGACGTCGCGCGGCTGAACTTCTCCCACGGGACGCGCGAGGAGCACGCCGAGAACGTGCGCCGCGTGCGCGAGGCGGCCAGCCGCGCCGGGCGCGCGGTCGCGATCCTGCAGGACCTGCCCGGGCCGAAGCTGCGCATCGGGCCGCTGCGCGACGACCTGATCGACCTGCGTCCGGGCGACCAGCTCACGCTCGCGTGCGGCGAGGAGGAGCCCGGCGACGAGGAGCGCATCTCGATCAGTTGGCCCGGACTGCCGTCCGCCGTCGACGCGAACGACGTGATCTACCTCGCCGACGGCCGCATCCGCCTGCGCGTCCAGGCGGTGCGCGACGGCGAGGTCGACACGCTCGTCGAGATCGGCGGCGCGCTCGCCTCGCGCCAGGGCCTCAACCTGCCCGGCTCGACGCGCGGCCTGCCTGCCGTGCCGCACGAGGACCTGGAGCTGCTGCGCTTCGGCGAGTCGATCGGCGTCGACCTCGTCGCGCTCTCGTTCGTGCGCGAGCCGGGAGACGTCACCGAGGTGCGCAAGCACACGCGCATCCCGCTGATCGCGAAGATCGAGAAGCCGCAGGCGGTCGCGCAGGCGGAGGAGATCATCCGCGCCGCCGACTGCGTGATGGTCGCGCGCGGGGACCTCGGCATCGAGCTGCCGATCGAGGACGTGCCGGTCGTGCAGAAGCGCCTGCTGGCGCTCGCCGGCCAGCTCGCGCGCCCGTCGATCACCGCGACGCAGATGCTCGACTCGATGGTCGCCTCCTCGCGCCCGACGCGTGCGGAGGTGACCGACGTCGCCAACGCGATCCTCGACGGGACCGACGCGGTGATGCTCTCGCAGGAGACGGCCGTCGGCGCCCACCCGGTCGAGGCGGTCGCGATGCTCGCCTCGATCGCGGAGCGCACCGAGCGCGAGCTGCCGTACGAGCGCTGGAACGAGGAACGCGTGCGCCGCGACGCGCGCGACCCGGCCTACACCGTCGCGCACAGCGCCTGCGAGGCGGCGCGCGACCTCGGGCTCGCCGCGCTGCTCGTGCCGACGCTGTCGGGCCGCTCCGCGCGCCTGATCTCCGCGCACCGGCCGGAGGTGCCGATCTACGCGCTCTCGCCGGGCAGAGAGACGGTGCGCCGCTGCGGGCTGATGTGGGGCGTGGAGGCCGGCTCGATGCCGCGCTGCGAGGTGACCGAGCAGCTGATCCGCGACGCCGCCCAGCGCGCGCTCGAGCTCGGCTGGGTCAGACGCGGCGACCGCGTCGGCATCACGGCCGGGCTTCCGAGCGGCCGTCCGGGGACGACGAGCCTCTTCCAGATCCAGACCGTCTGAGGGTGACGTCGTCCGAAGGTGGCCGCTCGCGGTCACCGGAGGACGAAAGCTGATTCGGCCGGTTCCGGCTGCCGAAGGACGAAAGCCGCCTGCGCATCCCCGCGTCCCGCGCGGCCACCGCCAGCCCGCCGACGCCCATCGCGAGCAGCACCGCGAAGGCGGCGATCGCCGCCGGCGAGCCGAGGTTCGAGAGGTTGCCGCCGAGCGCCGTGTAGGCGAACGCGCGCGGCGCGCAGCCGAGCGCGGTCGCGCCCGCGAAGGTCAGCAGCGGGACGCGCGTCAGGCCGGCGGCGTAGTTGACGACGTTGTACGGCATCGCCGGCAGGATGCGCGCGTACAGGACGGCGAGGAAGCCGCGCTGCGCGATGAAGTCCTGCACGACGCGCACGCGATGACCTGACAGCTCGTCGACCGACCGTGCGCCGAAGCGGCGCGCGAGCGAGAACGCGAGCGACGCGCCGAGCGTCGCCGCGACGACCGAGACGGGCGTGCCGAGCGCGGTGCCGAACAGCAGCCCGCTCGCGCCCGCCAGCAGCGGGCCGGGGAACATCGCGACCGTCAGCAGCGACGAGATCGCGACGAACGCGAGCGGCGCGACCGCGCCGACCGCGTCGACCGCGTCCTGCACGCGCCGGGCCGACAGGTCGCCCGTCAGCGCGACGGCCGCGAACAGCGCGCCGACGAGCGCCGCCAGCGCGGCGAGGCGCAGCAGCGCGAGGCGCCGCTCGCGCCGGTGCGGCGCGGCCCCCTCAGGCGGCGATGCGCCCGTAGAACTCCTCCTCCAGGCGACCCAGCTCGGTCACGGCCGGCTCGCCGTACATCCACTCGCGCGCGATGCGGTGCCAGTTGGCTCTTGCGCGCAACTGCCCGAGCACCGCCAGCACCAGCAGTTGCATGCGCACGGTGAAGAGGTGCTCGGGGCGCATGTCCTGGTGACGCATCGTGCGGAAATGGCTCGAGCGCGGGTCGGAGGACTCGATCGCGACGCGCGTCGCGAGCTCCGGCGTGAGCTGCAGCTCGCCGCCCTCGCACGTGTACCAGCCGACCGTGTCCTGCATGAAGGCGAGCAGCTCGTCCGGCTTCATCCGCTCCGGCGCCGGCAGGAAGCCGTTGCTGGCCAGCAGCGCGTGGACGGCGACCGCGTCGCCCTCGCTGACCGCGCGCCCGACCGCCAGCTCGCTCTCGACGTCCTCCGGCACCATCCGCTTGAACAGCCCGAAGTCGAGGAACGCCACGCGCCCGTCGGGCTGCAGCAGGAAGTTGCCGGGATGCGGGTCGCCGGAGAACTGGTGATGACGCAGCAGGCAGCCGAAGAAGAAGCGGAAGACGATCTCGCCGAGTCGGTCGCGGTCGGCCTGCGGATAGCCCTTCAGCTCCTCGAAGCCGACCCCCTCGACGAACTCGCTGACGATCACGCGCTCGCGCGACAGGCGCGTGACGACGTCGGGCACGTGGATGAACGGGTGGCCGCGGAAGATGCGCGCGAGCGCGCGCTGGTTCTGCGCCTCCAGCTCGTAGTCGAGCTCCTCGTCGATCCGCAGGCGGATCTCCTCGGTGACGGCCTTCACGTCGAGGCCGGGCGTCATGCGCTTGACGACGCGCATGATCAGCCCGAGGTTCTGCATGTCCGCGCGCACGGCGGCGGCGACGCCCGGGTACTGCACCTTCACCGCCACGTCGCGCCCGTCGTGCAGCGTCGCGCGGTAGACCTGCCCGATCGAGGCGGCCGCGATCGGCTCCTGATCGAACGCGGCGAACAGCTCGGAGAGGTCGTCCTCCAGCTCCTGCTCGATCACCTTGCGCATGTCCTTGAAGGAGACCTTCGGGGCGGCGTCGCGCAGCGCCGCGAGCTTCGCCTGGAACTCCTCGCGGTGCTCCTCCGGCACGAGCCCGACGTCGAGGAACGACAGCACCTGGCCGAGCTTCATCGCGGCGCCCTTCATCGTCCCGAGCGCGGTGACGATCTGCTCCGCCGCCTCGAGGTGGCGGCGTTCGAGCGCCGCCTGCGCGTCCTCTCTGGAGCGCGCGACGTTCGCCGCGCGCGTGCCCGCCTGCCGTACCGCCTGGCCGGCGGCGAGTCTGCCCAGCGTCGCGGTGCGGCGCACGCGGGAGGTCGGGATTCTGTCGCGTGCC
Source organism: Actinomycetota bacterium (assembly GCA_018268595.1). Lineage (GTDB taxonomy): Bacteria > Actinomycetota > Thermoleophilia > Solirubrobacterales > Solirubrobacteraceae > Conexibacter. The sequence goes on from JAFDWH010000013.1 coordinate 208,548, forward strand.
ATCGCGACAGATCCTAGGACGCGGCAGAAGCGCCCCGCGCTACCCGCGCTCGACCTTCGAGCCCGGCACGATGTCGTCCGAGCCGTCGGGCCAGCGCACCCACGCCTTGTGGCCGCCGTCGTAGTCGTCGCCGAGCAGCACCAGCGTCGCCGGCTCGCCGAGCGCCGTGCAGGGCTCCGAGCCCTCCGGGTCGAGCCCGCGCCAGACGCGCACGAACGCGTTGCCCTCCAGCTCGTCGCCGACGGTCGTCGGGTCGGTGTGGCCGGGGTGGACCGGCGTCGCGGGCGGCAGCGCGAGCAGCTTGTCCATGATCGAGGACTTGAGGTCCGCGTAGGTCGTGTGGCCGGGCGCGCGCACGCCGCCGACCGAGCCCTTGAACAGCGTGTCGCCCGTGAACAGCGCCTGCTCGGGGCCTTGCGAGATCAGCAGCGAGACCATGCCGGCGGTGTGGCCGGGCGTGTGCAGCGGCTCGATCCGCAGCCCGCCGCAGGGGATCGGCTCGCCGGGGACGATCTCGCCGGTCGCCTGCGGGACCAGCTCGCGCTCGAGCGCGTGGATCAGCACCGGCGTGCCGGGGAAGCGCTCCAGCGTCTCGTCGAGCGCGCACACGTGGTCGTAGTGGTGGTGCGTCAGCAGCACGGCGGTCAGCGTCAGGTCGTTCGCCTCGAGCGCGTCGAACAGCGGCGCCATCGGGCCGCCGGCGTCGACCAGCACGGCCGCACCGCCTGGCGCGTCGGCGACGAGGTAGGTGTTCGTGAGGAAGTTGTCGGACATCGAGCGTTCGAGGATCATGCGGCCGAGCTTACCCAGGAGAAGTGCGAAGATCGTCGCGATGGTGCGGCGAGCGATCGCGTTCTCGGTCCTGCTGGCGGCGCTCGCGCCCGCCGGCGCCGCCGCCGCGCCGCGCGACGACCTCGCGCTCGCGCAGCGGCTCCGCCCCCGGCTGTTCTTCGACTCGAAGGAGCGCTGGCGCCCGCTCGACGTCGACCGCTTCCTCGCCGAGCCGGGCCACCAGGCGTGCCCGCCGGCGCCCGCGGCCTGCGTGCCGCTGACGAGCGTCGCGCAGCTGACGCCCGCGGTCGACCACCTCGACCTGCGCGGCGACGGCCCGCCCGACCTGCCGGGGCCGTCGGCGATCTACGCGCACGTCGTGCGCCGGGGAGGGCGGATCGCGATCGACTACTGGTGGTTCCTGCGCTACAACGCCTACTCGCTCGACGTGCACGAGGGCGACTGGGAGGGCGTCACGGTGATCGCCGACCGTCGCGGCAGACACGTCCTCGACGTGCACTTCGCCGCGCACGCCGACGCGTGGCGCTACCCGGCCCGCGTCCCGCTCGTGCGCGGCGGACGTGTCGCGGTGTTCGCCGCGCGCGGCGACCACGCCTCCTATCCGCGCCCGTGTTTGCGCCGCTGCCGCCAGACCGACGGCACGCTGCCCGAGGCCCGCTTCGACGGGAGGCTGGCGTGGAGCGGCAACACCGCCGCCGGCTGCCGCGACCGCTGCGTGCGGCTGCTGCCGGCGCATGACGGCGCGCCGTCCTCCTGGGACGCGTGGCCCGGCCGCTGGGGCGTCACGACCGCCCCGGCGTTCGCGGCGCCGCGCTCGCCCGCCTTCCAGACCCGCTTCCGCCATCCGTTCGCGGCGCGCCCCACCGCGCGCGACTTCTTCTGACAAGGAGCCCGCATGCCCCTGATCCACACCTGCTACCGCATCCTCGAGATCGACCGCTCGATCGCCTTCTACGAGGCGCTCGGCTTCAGAGAGACGGGCCGCCTCCCGATCCGCGACGAGGCGATCAACGTCTTCATGAACATCCCCGGCGACGGCGACATGCCGCGCCTGGAGCTGACGTACAACATCGGCCGCGAGGAGCCCTACGAGATCGGCACCGGCTACGGCCACATCGCGATCACCGCCGACGACCTCGACGCCACGCTCGCGCGCCTCGCCGAGCAGGGGATCGAGCCGGAGAAGCCGCCGTACTCCGTGCGCGAGGGCGGCTCGCGGCTGTGCTTCGTCAGAGATCCGGACGGTTACCGCATCGAGATCCTCGAGCGGGCGGGCTGACGCCGCCCGCGCGTCAGTCGACGCGGCGCTTGCCGAGTCTGCTGACGGCCTCGGGGTCGCGGTGGTCGAAGAACAGCGACGTGCCGGTGTCGAGGCCGGCGATGCGCGCCATCTGCGCGTCCGTGAGCTGGAAGTCGAAGATGTCGCTGTTCTCGCGCATCCGCTCGGGCCGGACCGACTTGGGGATGACGACCACACCGCGCTGGACGAGCCAGCGCAGCACGACCTGAGCGACCGACTTGCCGTGCGCGGCCCCGATCTCGCTCAGCACCGGGTTGGAGAACAGGTTGTTCCTGCCCTCGGCGAACGGTCCCCACGACTCAATCTGCACGCCGCGCTCACACATGAAGTCCTGCTCGGCCGCGCGCTGGAAGAACGGGTGCGTCTCGACCTGGTTGACCGCCGGCGCGATCTCGTTGTGGTCGATCAGATCGACCAGCCGGTCCGGATAGAAGTTGGCGACGCCGATCGCCCGGATCCGGCCATCGCGATGAAGGTCCTGCATCGCACGCCACGAGCTGTAGTAGTCGCCGAACGGCTGATGGATCAGGTACAGGTCGAGGTAGTCGAGGCCGAGCCGTCTCAGCGAGCGCTCGAACGCGCGCTTGGCCTCGTCCTCGCCGCCGGACTCCAGCACCCACAGCTTCGTCGTGACGAACAGCTCATCGCGCACGATGCCGCTGGCGGCGATCGCACGCCCGACGGCCTCCTCGTTGCCGTAGGAGGCGGCGGTGTCAAGCGAGCGGTAACCGGCAGCGAGCGCGTCCGTCACCACCTGCTCCGTCTGCTCGACGGGAACCTGAAAGACGCCAAAGCCGAGGACCGGCATCTGCACGCCGTTGCTGAGAGTGACTTGAGGTATCGCGTTCGTCATGGAGACCACTATGCCCATTAGGCTCCTGACCAGTCGGCCCCGCATGCACTCGGGATCTTCTGTGTGCTAGACGGTTACCGCGTGGAGCTGATCGAGCGCCCTGCGAGCTCATTGCCCGGTACGTAGGCTCTTCCGTGGGCGGCTAGGCGGGCGCGGCGGCTATGCGCCACGTGTGGCGCGTTCGTTTTCGCAGCTCTCGCGGTTGGGAAGACCCCGTTGTCTGGGCAGGGCTTGGGATCCCGGTCTCCAGTGGATGAAAACGACCAGGAGGTCCGTCATGCGGATGAAGCGACGCGCGTGGATCGCCGCGGCGGCGGCGGTCGGCGTCCTTGGCATCGCGCCGGCCGGTGGTGCCGTCGCGAAGATCTCTCCCGCGCAGTGCCAGACGAGCAGCGGCCAGTTGCCGCCGGGTCAGCAGCCGACCTGCCAGGGCGGTGGCCTGCAGCAGCAGCCGGCGGAGAACCCGGCGGGTCACGCGCCGCCCGGGCAGCAGTAGCGCTCGATACACAGTGGTCGTCTGGGCTCGCCCGGTCGAGCCCAGACGAATCACCACCGTCGACGCGGACCTCCTCGACACCCTCGACTCGGTCGAGAGCGTCGCACTCGCGTCCTCGCGGTACCCTGCGCGGGATGGCCGACACGTCGAAGATCGCGAAGAACCTCGAGCGGTTCGCGCAGGCGATCGCCGCGCACGACCGCGAGAACCCCACGCACACCGCGTGGGGGATCGGGCTCGCGCACTTCGACCTCGAGCGACTCGGACTCGAGGAGGGCGAGGAGATCCTGCCGGGCATCGTGATCCAGGCCGACGACGGCGTGACCGGCAACTTTCGCGTGCTGTGCGACGGCCAGCACGACGGCGAGCGCGAGGCGGCCGAGGAGGAGGTCGTCGAGGCGGTCGCGACCACCACCGTCGGCGGCGAGCGCACCGGCGACCTCGCGCGCCGCTCCTTCTGAGCCGAGGCGCCGGCCGCGGCGCCGCGCCTCAGTCCTCGTCCACCCCGGGCGGCAGCTCGAAGCACATGACGGCCGCGACGCAGCGGTGCGCCGGCGGCGCCGGTGGCCGCACGTCGCGCGCGAGGCGCCGCGCGCTGTCGTGGCCGATCCGCTCGACGGTCGTCTGCCAGTGCCTCAGCAGCCGCTCCAGCTCGGCGCGGGCGCGCGCGTCGAGCGAGAACACGCGCCGGTCGGCGTGCGCCGGCAGCGCGTCGAAGCCGCCGCGTGCCAGTGCCGCCTGCGCCGTGCGCGTGAGCGCGATCGCCTCCGCGCCGCGACCGGAGGCGGCGCGCGTCGCGGCGCCGCGGCGCAAGCCGGCGGCGCCGTTGTCCAGCACCTGCCGGGCGCGGTAGTGGTGCTCGACCGCGCCGCGCCGCTGCGTGCGTCGCGCCAGCTCGATGAAGCCGAGCTCCTCGAGCCGCCGCACGTGGTACCCGACGGTCCCGAGCGGGATCTCCAGCTCAGCCGACAGCTCGACCGGGCTGGCCAGCTCGCGGTCGCGCAGCACGTTCAGGATCCGCACGCGCGTGGGATGCCCGAGCGCCTTGACGACGCGCGTGTCGACGGGATCCGCTTCGAGCTGCGCGGCCACGCTCATCCCCCCGCACGGCCGGCGGCGATGAGCGGCCCTGGCGGGTTCGAGACCCGCCAGGGCCGCAGGTCAGCTCGCATGCCGGCTCCCACCCGTAGCTAGCGACGGTCGGCCCACGCGGGAGGCGAGGCCAGGCCAGCAGCTCCGTGCGCCGGGATGGGGGTGCGCACGGATCGTCCCGGCGTTCGTCGGGGGAAGGACGGTTGCCGGGTTGGGGGATCGGATGGGGACGGCGAGCGCGATGCTGTCATCGCGCGCAATGCTTGGCGCAACGGCGCGCTGGGTCAAGCCTATGACCAAAAGTTCCGAACTGAATAAAGTGCGCCGATCACCGCATATGCAGTGCAGCGTGCGCGATCCGCGTTGCCGTCTGCGACGACCCGCACGCCGCGGCACTACGGTCGGCGCGATGCCGCTGAAGCACGCCATCCTCGCGCTCGTGCTGGAGCGACGAGGGTACGGCTACGAGCTCGTGCAGCGCTTCGAGGAACGCGTCGGGCCAGGCTGGCGGCTCAACCCGAGCGCGGTCTACCCGGCGCTCGACCAGCTCGAGCGCGACGGCCTCGTCACGAGCGCCGCACGGCACGACGGCACGCGCCGCAGCCCGCGGATCGTCTACGCGGGCACGCCCGCCGGCGCGGCGGCGCTCGACGGCTGGCTGGCGGCGACCGACGCGCCGCTCGAGCCGGTGCGCTCCGAGCTGCATCTCGAGGTCGCGTTCGCGCAGCCCCGGCACCGCGCGGCGCTCGCCGCGCGACTGGCCGCCCGCGAGCGCGCCTGCGGCGAGCTGCTCGGCCGCTACCCGCGGGCGCACGGCGCGCCGCTCGTCGACGCGGCCGTGGTGGCGCGGCTGCGCGCGGAGCTGGCATGGCTCGCGGACGCGCGCGCGGCGCTCGCGCGCGACGACGGCTGACCGCGCTCAGGCGGCCGCCGGCGCCGGCACGCCCGCGCGCTCGGCGATCCGCGCGGCGAGCGACGCGACCGTCGGACAGGCGATCCCGTGGCGCGCGCCGGCGCGCAGCACCGCCCCGGCGATCGCGTCCAGCTCGGGCTCCCGCCCGGCGGCGACGTCGCGCTGCATCGAGGTGCCGAAGCCGTCGTGGATCGCCGCGAACTCGCCGAACACGACGGCCGGGTCGACCTCGGCCCCTTCGGCGTGCGCGACGGCGACGCCCTCGCGCACGCACGCCTCCAACTCCGCCCAGCGCGCGGGGTCGGAGCGGATCGCGCCGAACGGCGCGTCGTACGCGGTCGTCATGCACGCGAGCGTGTTGAGCCGCACGAGCTTGCCCCACAGGATGCGCGCCTCGCTCTTGTCGTCGCTCACGCGCGTCTCGACGCCGGCGTCCGCGAGGGCGGCGCCAAGCGCGGCGAGCGGGGGCCGCAGCGCGGGGTCGTCGCTCGTCAGCTCGACGAACAGGAATCTGCTCGTCTGCACGACGCGGCCGGCGGCCGGACGGTCCGCCTGCACGCGGATCGTGCCGGCGGCGACGCGGCCGGGGAAGCGCTCGCGCAGCAGCGCCATGTGGTCGAAGCCGTTGAGCAGCGGCACGACGAGCGCGGGCGCGGCGGACGGGGTCGCGTCCACGCGCGCGAGCGCGTGCTCCAGCGCCGCCGCCTTCGTCGCCACGATCAGCGCGTCGACCGGCTCGGCCAGCCGCGCGACCGCCTGCGGTCGCGCCGTGAAGTCGCCGAGCACGGCGCTCTCGACGGCGATCCCCTCGCGCGCGATCAGCGCGGCCGTCTGCTCCCGCGCGACGACCGTCACGCGCGCGCCCGTGCGCGTGACGGTCACGCGCGCGCCCGTGCGCGTGAGCGCGGCGGCGAGCAGGCCGCCGACGCCGCCGGGCCCGAGGATCGCGATCGAGGGCGCTGCGCTCACGCCCGGCAGGCTAGATCAGCACGCCCGGGTTCAGCAGCCCCGCCGGGTCGACCGCCGCCTTCGCGCCGCGCAGCGCGGCCGCGAACGGCTCTGGCCGCTGCGCGTCGTACCAGGGGCGGTGGTCGCGCCCGACGGCGTGATGGTGCGTGATCGTGCCGCCGCCGGCGAGCACCGCTCCGGCCGCGGCGTGCTTGATCGCGTCCCACTGCTCGACCTCCTCGCCGCGGCGGGCCGGCGCGAGGACGGTGAAGTACGGCGCCGCGCCGTCGGGGTAGGCGTGCGTGACGCGGCAGGTCACGATCCCCTCCACCCCGCAGACCTCGCGCACGACCGCGCGCGTCGCCGCCTTCACGTCCTCCACGAAGCGGTCGAAGCGCTCCCACGTGATCGCCGTCTCGAACGTCTCGCTCAGCGCGCCCATCGCGACGAGCACGTCGCGCACATAGGGGGCGCGCAGGAACGCCTCGCGCCACGCGCCGGAGGCACCGCCCCTTGCCCCTTCGACGCGCTCGTCCCACGTCCCGCCCGCCTCGCGGCACAGCGCGAGCGCCGATGCCATCCGCTCCGCGACCGGCGCGCCGCTCGACTCGAACCCCAGCACGAGCAACGCGTGCGCGCCGTCGCCCGCGAACGTCAGCGCGGCCTCGCGCGCGTCGACCAGGCGGCAGTTCGACGGCGCGAGCCCCGCCTGCACGATCGCGCGCACGGCGCCCGCGCCGGCCGCGAAGTCGGCGAAGCGCACCGCCCGGCCGGCCCGCTCGGCCGGCTTCGGGCGCACGCGCACCCACGCCTCGGTCACGACGCCGAGCGTGCCCTCGGAGCCGAGCAGCAGCCGGTCGGGGCTCGGCCCGGCGCCGGAGCCGGGCAGCCGGCGCGACTCCCACACGCCGACCGGCGTGATCGCGCGCACCGACTCGACGAGGTCGTCGACGTGCGTCTCGCCGGTCGCGAAGTGGCCGCCGGCGCGCGTCGCGATCCAGCCGCCGAGCGTCGAGAGCTGGAACGACTGCGGGAAGTGACGCAGCGTGAGGCCGTGGGGCGCGAGCTGCTCCTCCAACTGCGGACCGAGCGCGCCGGCCTGGATGCGCGCCGCGCGCGAGACCGCGTCGACCTCCAGCACGCGGTCGAGCGCCGCGAGCGACAGCGTCACGACGCCCGCGAAGCGCTCCGACACACGCGCCTCGACGCCGCCGACGACGCTCGTGCCCCCGCCGAACGGGATCACCGCCGCGCCCACCTGCGCGGCCCACTCCAGCACCTGCTCGACCTCCGCCTCGTCGCGCGGGCGCGCGACGACGTCGGGGGCGTGCTCGATGCGCCCGCGGAAGGCGCGCACGACGTCGCGGTACGCGCGTCCGTAGGCGTGGCGCACGCGCTCGTCGTGGTCGCTCGTGCAGACGCCGGCGAGCGCGGCCGGCGGCGACGGGAGCCGTGCCGGCGGCAGCTCGATCGCCGCCAGCTCGACCGGCCGCTCGGGCTCCGCGGCGCCGAAGCCGAGGTGCTGCGCGAGCCCCCCGGCGGCCGCCCGCACCTGCTCGTGGGAGAGCGCCTCGTCGGCCCAGCCCCAGCCCCAATGGTTGCGCGCGCGGCGCGTCATCGCGCGGGAGCGTACGGCGCCGGCGGCGGGCGATGCGCCGGATGTAGCCTGTGCCGCATGTCCTCGACGAACGGCCTGTTGCTCGCCCGCGGCCCCTGGTCGCCGGCGCAGGTGACGGCCGCGTGGCAGGAGGAGCCGTTCGAGCCGAGCGCGGCCGACACCGCCGCCGCCGACGCCGCGCTGGCCGCGCTGCGCGAGCGCGGCTCGCCGAGCCACGACGGGCTCGCCGCGCGCCTCGCCGGCTTCGAGCATCACGCCGGCGGCCTGCGGCTGGAGCTGCAGCCGGCGCGCTGGTCGCTGCGGCTGGTCGGGAGCGTCGACACGCGCAGCGTCTCGGTGCTGTGCGTCGTGCGCGACGCCGAAGGCCGCTGGCTCGCCGGCCGCCGCGCGCCGTGGCTCGCCTCGTGGACCGGCCGCTGGACGCTCGGGGCGGCCGGCGCGGTCGAGGTCGGCGAGCAGCCGGTCGACGCGATGGTGCGCGAGCTGGAGGAGGAGTGGTCGGTCGCGCCCGCCGAGCTGTCGGTCGAGGCGCTCGCCGAGACGCCGAACGGGCTCGTGTTCGTGGTCGGGATGGCGTGGCTGGCGTCGGGCGCGGAGGCGGTCCCGGACGACGAGCACGACGCGCACGCCTGGTGGCCGACCGACGTCGCGCAGTGGCCGGACGAGGCGGACGAGACCGTGCGGCGGATGGCCGGGCTGCTCGCATGACGCACACCGCCGTCAGCGCGCCGCCGCGCCGCCGCCCCGCCGCCGGCGGCTTCCCCTCCTTCCGCCTGCTCGAGGCGCTCTCGTTCACCGCCTCGGCGATCTTCAGCGGGCTGCTGGTCTTCTGGCTGGGACCCGACGTCCCGGCTGCGACGATGGCGCTCGGCTGGGCGCACGGGCTGCTGTGGATCGCGCTCTCGCTGCTCGCGATCGTCGCCGTGCGCAGAGGAACGATCCCGTTCTGGCTGGGCGTCACGGTCGCCGTCGTGGGCGGCGTCGGCCCGTTCGCCGGGACACTCGGATTTCTGGTCGAGAGCCGCCGGCGACGCCGTAGCGGCGCAGTCACCTAGCGCAAGTCGGCCTCGAAGGCAAATCGCTATTGTCAGGCGACAGGATGTCAGTCGACACGACGACCCAGGTCGTGATGCCCCAGATGGGTGATTCCGTCGCCGAGGGGACGATCCTGGAGTGGCACAAGAACGAGGGCGACCACGTCGAGGCTGACGAGACGCTCGTCGAGATCTCGACCGACAAGGTCGACGCCGAGGTGCCCGCCGGCGTGTCCGGCACCGTCGTCCGCATCCTCGCCGCCGAGGGCGACACGGTCGCGGTCGGCAGCGCGCTCGCCGAGATCGCGCCGGCCGACGGGGCCGCTCCGACGAACGGCGGCGCACCCGCCGCCGAGGCGCCGGCCGAGCCGGCCGGCGAGCCGCAGACGCTCGAGATCGTGATGCCGCAGATGGGCGAGTCGGTCACCGAGGGCGTCGTGCTGGAGTGGCACAAGGCCGCCGGCGACGCGATCGCCGCCGACGAGACGCTCGTCGAGATCTCGACCGACAAGGTCGACGCCGAGGTGCCTGCGCCCGCGAGCGGGACCGTCACCGAGCTGCTCGTCGAGCCGGGCGACACGGTCACCGTCGGCCAGGTGCTCGCGCGCATGACCGCCTCCGCCGGGGGTGACACCGCGGTCGCCACAAGCGCGCCCGCGCCCGCGACCGGCAACGGCGCCTCCGCCACACCGGCCGCAGCCCCGAGCGGCGACCACCCCGCCTCCCCCGTCGCGCGCCGCGCCGCCGCCGCGCACGGCGTCGCGCTCGACCGCGTCGCGGGCAGCGGCCCCGGCGGGCGCATCGTGAAGGACGACGTGCTGGCCGCCGCGAACGGGACCGCGACGACGAAGCCGGCCGCCGGCAAGCCGGCCGGCGCGCAGCTGCTCAAGGGCGGCGCGGCGATGCTCGCGAGATACATGGACGACAGCCGCTCGATCCCGACGGCGACCTCGTTCCGCACGATGACGGTGTCGACGCTCGACGCGCGCCGCAAGCAGCTCAAGGAGGCCGGCCTCAAGGTCTCCTTCACGCACCTGATCGCCTACGCGATCGCGCAGGCCGGCGCGGAGATGCCGGTGATGGCGCACCACTTCGCCGACATCGACGGCAAGCCGCACCGCGTCGACGACGGCGCCGTGAACCTCGGCCTCGCGGTCGACGTCGAGAAGAAGGACGGCTCGCGCACGCTGATGGTGCCGGTCGTCAGAGGCGCCGACGCGCTCGACTTCAAGGCCTTCCTCGACGCCTACAACGCGCTCGTCGAGAAGGCCCGCACGAACACGCTCACGGCCGACGACCTGACCGGCGGCAACATCACGCTGACGAACCCGGGCGGGATCGGCACCGTCGCCTCGGTGCCGCGGCTGATGGTCGGCCAGGGCACGATCGTCGCGACCGGCTCGATCGCCTACCCCGTCGGGCTCGGCGAGATCGGCGCGCAGATCGGCGCCGAGAGAGTCATGTCGATGACCTCGACGTACGACCATCGCATCATCCAGGGCGCCGAGTCGGGCCGCTTCCTGCAGCTGATCGAGCGCTACCTGCAGGGCGAGAACGACTTCTACGAGGGCGTCTTCGGCGCGCTCGGCGTCGCGCTCCCGCCGCTGCCCGAGCGCCCCGCCCCGCAGCTCGCGGCCGCTCCGACCGCGGCGCCGGCCGCGCCGGCCGGCGCGCCGAGCGAGGAGCTGTTGCAGGCGGTCCAGGCCGCCGACTCGCTGCTGAAGGCCTTCCGCATGCACGGCCACCTCGCCGCCCAGCTCGACCCGCTCGGCTCCGACCCGGTCGGCGACCCGGCGCTCGACCCGGGCCCGCTCAGACTCACGCCCGAGCTGATGCGGCAGATCCCCGCGCGCATCCTGCGCACCGGGGTCCCCGGCGAGACGTTCGCCGACGCGCTGCCGCACCTGAGAGAGACCTACTGCGGCACGATCGCGTACGAGATCGAGCACATCTCCAGCCACCGCCAGCGCGTGTGGCTGCGCGAGAAGATCGAGACGGGCGCCTTCCGCCGGCCGCTCACGAGCGAGGAGCGCAAGACGCTGCTCACGCGCCTGATCGAGGTCGACGCGCTCGAGCGCTTCATGCACAAGGCCTACCTCGGCCAGAAGCAGTTCTCGATCGAGGGCCTCGACATGACCGTCCCGATGGTCGACGAGCTGATCCGCCTCGCCGGCGCCAACGGCGGCCGCGAGGTCGTGATCGGGATGGCGCACCGCGGCCGCCTGAACGTGCTGGCGCACAACCTCGGCCGCTCGTACGGCTCGATCTTCGCCGAGTTCGAGGGCCAGACGACGCTCGACGTGATCACCTCGATCCCGCAGGGCGGCACCGGCGACGTGAAGTACCACCACGGCGCCCGCGGCACGCAGGAGCTGGCGGACGGCGGCTCGCTGATCGTGCGGCTCGAGTCGAACCCCAGCCACCTCGAGTACGTCGGGCCGGTCGGCGTCGGCGCGACGCGCGCCGCGCAGACGACGCGCCAGGGCCCGCTCGCGGCGCAGGACACGAACGCCGCGCTGCCGGTGATCCTGCACGGCGACGCGGCCTTCCCCGGCCAGGGCGTCGTGGCGGAGACGTTCAACCTGCAGGCGCTCGACGGCTACACGGTCGGCGGCACCGTCCACCTGATCCAGAACAACCAGGTCGGCTTCACGACGGACCCGGACGACGCGCGCTCGACGCGCTGGGCGTCCGACCTCGCGAAGGGCTTCGACGTGCCGATCATCCACGTCAACGCCGACGACATGGAGGCCTGCGTCTCGGCCGTGCGGCTCGGGCACGCCTACCGCCAGGAGTTCGGCCACGACGTGCTGATCGACCTGATCGGCTACCGCCGCTTCGGCCACAACGAGGCCGACGAGCCCGCGTACACGCAGCCGGAGATGTACGCGAGAATCAGAGACCACCCGACCGCGCCGCAGCTCTACGCGCGCCAGCTGATCGAGGCCGGCGTCGTCAGCCAGAACGACGTCGACGCGCTGACCGACGCGGTCTGGCAGAGACTGAGCGAGGAGCACCAGCAGCTGAAGGCGCGCCTGTCGGCCGCGACGCCGGTCGAGCAGGGCACGGGCGAGTACCAGCTCGACCGCACGCCCTCGCCGGACGTCGCCACCGCTGTCGACGCGGACCGCCTGCGCGAGCTGAACGAGGCGCTGCTGCGGGTGCCGGAGGGCTTCGCCGTGCATCCGAAGCTGAAGCGCCCGCTTGAGCAGCGCCGCGACGCGCTCGGTGCCGAGGGCGGCATCAACTGGGCGCACGCCGAGTCGCTCGCGTTCGCCTCGCTGCTGACGGAGGGCACGCCCGTCCGCCTGACCGGCCAGGACGCCGAGCGCGGCACGTTCAGCCAGCGCCACCTCGTGCTGCACGACCCGAAGACCGGGCAGGAGTACTGCCCGATCCAGCACCTGCCGAACGCGCTCGCGCCGATGGAGCTGCACAACAGCCCGCTGTCGGAGATGGCGGCGCTCGGCTTCGAGTACGGCTACTCGCAGGAGGGCCCCGAGACGCTCGTGCTGTGGGAGGCGCAGTTCGGCGACTTCGTCAACAGCGCGCAGGTGATCATCGACCAGTTCATCGTCTCCGGGCTGGCGAAGTGGGGCCAGTCGACGCGCCTGACGCTGCTGCTGCCGCACGCCTACGAGGGCTCCGGCCCGGAGCACTCCTCCGCGCGCCTGGAGCGCTGGCTGCAGCTCGCCGCGGAGGGCAACATCCGCGTCGCGTACCCCTCCACGCCGGCGCAGTACTTCCACCTGCTGCGGCGCCAGGCGAAGATCGCCAAGCAGCGCCCGCTGGTCGTGATGACGCCGAAGTCGCTGCTGCGCCTGCCGCAGGCGACGAACCGCATCGAGCACCTCGCCGAGGGGCAGTTCTACCCGGTGCTGGCGGAGCCGCGCGTCGACGAGGCGAAGGTCACGCGCCTGATCCTGTGCTCCGGCAAGGTCTACTACGACCTCGTCGGCGCCGAGGAGCGCCAGGACAACGAGGGCGTCGCGATCGCGCGCGTCGAGCTGCTCTACCCGTTCCCGCAGGGCCAGCTGCTCGAGCTGGTCGCCAGCTACCCGAACCTCAGAGAGGTCGTGTGGCTGCAGGAGGAGCCGCGCAACATGGGCGCCCGCGCGCACATGTCCCCGCGCCTCATGCAGATCCTCCCGCGCGACCTGAAGTTCGGCTACATCGGCCGCCCCGAGCGCGCCTCGACGGCCGAGGGCTACCCGGCCGCGCACGCGCAGGAGCAGCGCCGCATCGTCCAGACGGCGCTCGACCTGTCGCGGCCGATCGGGATGTATCCGTCGAAGGCGCCGGGCGATCGCTGACGGCGGTCGCGCGCCGGCGATCTTGCAGCGCGTCCGCGCGACGCCGGAGGGCTTCGTGCGCAGCTACGGCGACGTCTCGCCGGGCGCGCCACGCGTCGCGGGCGCCGTGCTGAGCGCGTGCGACGACCCGAGCGTGCCGTGGCACCGCATCGTGCGCGCGGACGGCTCACTCGCGAAGGGCGCCCGCCAGCGCGCGTTGCTGGAGGCGGAGGGCGTGCCGTTCCGAGGCGAGCGCGTGGACATGCGCGCGGCGCGGCTGCCGGACTGAGCGCGGCGCTAGCCTGCGGGCGCATGTGGCTCCAGCGCGAGATCCGGCTCGACCCGCGCCCGCGCGGGTTCCACCTCGTCACGCGCGAGGTGGAGGCCGCGCTGCCCGAGCTGGCCGGGATGCGCGTCGGCCTGCTGCACCTGCACATCCTCCACACGTCGGCGTCGCTGACGCTCAACGAGAACGCGAGCCCGGACGTGCGCCGCGACTTCGCGAGCTGGTTCGACCGCGCCGTGCCCGAGCGCGCCGAGTACTGGACGCACACGCTCGAGGGCGACGACGACATGCCGGCGCACGTGAAGGCCTCGTTGCTCGGCCCCTCGCTGACGCTGCCGATCGCCGCCGGCCGCCTTGCGCTCGGCACGTGGCAGGGGATCTACCTGTGCGAGCACCGCGACGCGGGCGGCGCCCGCCGGCTCGTCGCGACCGCCTGGGGCGAGGCGGGCGGCTAGCGCGCGCCGGCTCGGAGCTCGCCGTCGAGGCGCTCGCCGCGCTCGATCGCACGCTCCATCTCGGCGCGGATCTCCCGCACCGACTCGATCTGGACCTCGAGCTGCGCGGCCTCCGTGCGGCGCAGCCACGCCTGGCCGACGTCCGGCCAGTCGGCCTCGACGCCTTCGACGCCGTCGGGGTGCGCGCGCAGCTCGTGCAGCCGCTCGCGGCAGGCGCGCTCCAGCTCGCGCGTCGACTCGGCGAGGTGTGGCAGGTCCTCGGCGCGCGCGAGGGCGACCTTCAGCCAGAACGGGTCGCGCTGCGGGGCCAGGTCGATCGGCGCGCGCACCCATGCGCGGAACTCCTCGCGGCCGCTGTCGGTCGCCTCGTACCAGACGACGCCGCGGTGGCCGTCGGCGGCCTCGCGCGCGCGGATCATGCCCTCGGCGCGCAGCGCTCTGAGCGCCGGGTAGACGGCGGTGTCCGACGACCGCCACCCCTCGATGCGCCGCTCGAGCCGCTGCACCAGCTCGTAGCCGTAGCCAGGGCGCTCGATCACGAGCCCCAGCACCGCGTGCTTCACCGACATCCAGGCCTCCTCCATCGCGTCGGCCGCTCGCGCCTAACCGTACACAGCGGCTCGGGCGCGCCGCGCGCGTCGGGGCGCCGGGTCCTCAGGCGAACAGCGTGAGGTCCGGCTCGCGCTCGCCGCGCAGCACCGCGAGGTCGACCTCGACGCACGCGATCCCGCGGCTCTCCGCCAGCACGCGCGCCTGCGGCTTGATCTGCTGCGCCGCGAGCACGCCACGGCAGTCCGCAATCGCCGGGTCGAGCCGGATGCGCGTCAGGTAGCGGGAGAGCTGCTCGACCGCGTCGATCGTCCCGACGCGCTTGATCTCGATCGCGATCCAGCCGTCCTCGTCGTCGCGGCACATCAGGTCGACGGGGCCGATGTCGGTCGCCCACTCGCGCCGCACGAGGCGGAAGCCCTCGCCGCACCAGTGCGGCTGCTCGGCGAGCAGCTCCTGCAGATGCGCCTCGACGCCGTCCTTCTCCAGCGCGGCGGCTTCCCCCATGTCGTGCGTGACGTCCGAGACGACCTCCGCGATGCGGATGTCGAGCCGGTCCTCGGTCGCGCCGGCGAACTTGCGGACGACGATGCGGTCCTCCGCCTCCTCGATCACGCACGGCGGCGTCATCCAGTTGCTCGGCTTGTAGGAGCCGTGGTCGGCGTGCACCATCACCGAGCCGTCCGACTTCACCATGATGAGCCGCAGCGCCTCCGGCAGGAGCGCGTCGAGCCGCCCGGTGTAGCGGACCTCGCAGCGGGCGACGATCAGGCGCACGGACCGGCAGGTTAGGGACGCGCACGGACGAAGGCCGGCAGCCCGCTCAGCGCAGCAGCGCGCCCGCCGCGTACGCCGCGTAGGCGGTCAGCAGCACGACGCCCTCCACGCGCCGCATGCGCCCGCGCGCGAGCAGGCCGCCGGCCAGCAGCGCGACGAGCGCGAGCGCCGGCAGGTCGTAGCCGGTGACGCTGCCCGGCACCTCGATCGGCCGCACCAGCGCGATCACGCCCAGCGATCCCGTCAGCAGGAAGATCAGCGTGCCGAGCGCGTTGCCGACGCTCAGCTCGGGAAAGCCGCGGAAGGCCGGCAGCGCCTCCAGCACGACCTCCTCGAAGGACACGGCCGCGCCGACGACGAGCACCCCGAAGACGCTCTCCGACAGCCCCAGGTCGCCGACGATCCGCCGCGTGCCGAGGACCAGCAGCTCGGCGCCGACCACGAGCCCGAGCAGCCCGACGACGAGCTTGGGGACGAGCGCCGGCGGCGGCGCCGGCCGCGGCTCGACGGGCGCCGCCGCGGGGCGGCGCAGCACGATCACGGCGACGAGCGGCACGAACGCGGCGAGCAGGACGGCGCCGTCCAGGCGCGAGACGCGGCCGTCGGCGCACAGCGCCACGCACAGCGCGGTCGCGACGCCGGCGGCCGCCAGCAGCGTGCCGGGCGGGGCGATCGCGAACGGCGCGACCAGCGCCGCGATCCCCAGGCCGACGGTGAGCAGGAAGATCGCGGCGCCGACCGAGGTGCCCAGCGCGGTGCCGGGAAGGTTCTGGAGCGCGGCGGCGACGCCCGCCGCGGTCGACTCGACGTCGAAGCCGAGCACGAGCGCGCCGACGAGCACGCCCGAGAGGCCGGCCGCCAGCGCCCATCCGCGCAGGCGCTCCACGAGCCCCTCGACGGACTCGACCAGCAGCCACAGGCCGCCGCCGAACGCGGCGATGCCGACGACGAGGCTCACGGCCGGCACGCTACCCGGCGGCAGACGCCGGCGGACCAGGCGACGGTGCGCTGACAGCCGGTGCGCGGAATCGGGCGCAACGGGGATAGCCCTTCATATGATCGCCGGCATGTCCTATCCGTCCGCGTCCGGCGAGGAAGTGCCGACGGTCGACCGCGAGCGCCTTCAGGCGCTGCAGCGCATCACCGACGCGGCGCTCGCGTCGCTGTCGGTCGAGCAGCTGCTGCAAGAGCTGCTGATCCGCGTCTCGGAGGTGCTGGGGACCCACACGGCCGCGATCCTGCTGCTCGACGAGACCGGCTCGATGCTGCACGCGCGTGCCGCGAAGGGGATCGAGGAGGAGGTCGAGCAGGGCGTCAAGATCCCCGTCGGCGCCGGCTTCGCGGGTCGCATCGCGGCGCGCCGCAGAGCGATCGCGATCGAGGACGTCGACCACGCCGACATCCTCAACCCGATCCTGCGCGAGAAGGGCATCCGCTCGCTGCTCGGCGTCCCGCTCGTGGTCGAGCAGCGCGTGCTGGGCGTGCTGCACGTCGGCAGCCTCGTGCACCGCGTCTTCACGGACGTCGACCGCGACCTGCTCCAGCTCGCCGCCGACCGCGCGGCGATCGCGATCGAGCACGCGACGCTCTACGAGCAGCGCCGGCTCGCCGAGGTGCTGCAGCGCCGCCTGCTGCCGACGGAGCTGACGGTCACCGGCGGGCTCGAGCTGGCGAGCCGCTACCTGCCCGCCAGCCGCGAGAGCCTCGGCGGCGACTGGTACGACGCCTTCACGCTCGGCAGCGGCCACGTCGCGGTCGCGATCGGCGACGTCGTCGGCCACGGCGTCGTGGCCGCCGCCGCGATGGCGCAGCTGCGCACCGCGCTGCGCGCCTACGCGGTCGAGGGGCACGCGCCCGCGACCGTGGTGGAGCTCGTCAACCGGCTGATGACCGGGCTCGGCCCCAACGCGATGACGACGCTCGCGTACGCCGTGATCGACCCGGAGCGCGGGACGCTCGAGCTGGTGACGGCGGGCCACCCGCCGCCGCTGCTGATCCGCGGGGACGGCACGACCTTCCTCGACGGCGTGGCCGGGATCCCGCTCGGCGTCTCGGACGTCGCGCGCTACGACTCGCACACGTTCCCGTTCGAACCGGGCACGATGCTGCTGCTCTACACCGACGGCCTCGTCGAGCGCCGCTCGGAGCCGATCGACCGCGGACTCGAGCGGCTCGCCGCGCTCGCGGCCGGCAACGACGACGCCGAGATCCTCTGCCGCAAGCTCGTCGCCGAGCTGGTGAGCGGCGAGCGGCTCGACGACGTCGCGCTGCTGGCGGCGCGCCTGGAGCCGGTGCCGGAGCGCCTCAGCGGCCGCTGGCCGGCCGACCGCAGAGTGCTCGCGGGGGTCCGCCGCCTGCTGCGTCGCTGGCTCGAGAAGGTCGGGGCGAGCGCCGACGAGGTCTACGACATCGTCGTCGCCTGCCAGGAGGCGTGCGCCAACGCGGTGGAGCATGCCTACCGTCCCGGGCGTCACTGGTTCGAGCTCGACGCGAGCTACGATCAGGGCCGCGTGCGGGTGACGATCCGCGACGAAGGCCGCTGGCGCCCGCCGCGCGGCAGCCATCGCGGTCGGGGCGTGATGATGATGAGAGGGCTGATGGACTCGGTCGACATCCAGCACACCGACAGCGGCACGACGGTCGTGCTCGAGCGCATCCTGGCGCCGGAGTCGGCATGAGCCTGCTGGCGGACGTGACGGAGGAGCGCCGCGACGACGTCGTCGTCGCCGCCGTCGAAGGCGAGATCGACGCCTCGAACGCGCGCGAGATCGGCGAGCGACTCCGCCGCCTGCTCAGCAACCACGACACGCTGCTCGTCGTCGACCTCGCCGCCACGAGCTATCTCGACAGCGCCGGCGTCAACCTGCTGTTCGAGCTGTCGAACGAGCTGGCGGCCCGCCAGCAGCGGCTGCGGCTCGTCGTCCCGGCCGGCTCGCCGCTGCTGCGCATCTTCACGATCGCCGGCCTGGTCGAGGTGGTCCCGACGCACGCGACGCGCGACGGGGCGCTCGCTCAGACCGCCTGAGACGCCTTGCCGGTGCGTTGACCGCTCCTCTACGATGTGGGTATTCGTACGGCGCCTTGGGGGAAGTCGCGCGTAATCGGCTTTAATGCGCGAGTGCCGTATCGGAGTCACACCGTGATCGCCACCGCTGACATCGCGGGCCGCAAGGCCGCTCCTGCGCGAAGACGCGCAGTCGCCCCGTCGCGAAGACCCGCGTTCGTCGCGTCTCGAAGACGCACGTCCGCCGCGTCCGACTCGTGATGGACCCCGCGCCGCTCGCCTCCGCAGGCCGCTGAGCCCGGAGCGAGCGCGCATCGACCGCCCGTCAGCTCTTTCGACTCAGGAGATCACGCCATGTCCGCCACCGCTTCCAGCACCTCCACCGCCGTCCCCGTGCCCGCGCCGCTGATCTGGCCGGAGCGCGACAACCACACGCTCACCGCCGTCGACCTCGACCCACAGCTGTCCAAGGGCGTCGAGGCGCTGCTGCCGCAGCTGCGCGAGCTGGCCGCGCTCGGCGACGCGCTGCGCGCGCTGCAGTCGATCGACGGCACGTTCGTCAGCGAGACGCGGGCGCGCGCGCTCGCGAAGGCCTCCGCCGAGCTGATGGAGGAGCTCGCCGAAGCTGACGCGATCTCGCCCGAGCAGGCCGACATGCTGCGCCGCCGCGCCGCCGCACTCGCGGAGCTGCGCCACGACACGGCGATCGCGCACGACGAAGCCGCGCTCACGGCCCCGCAGCCGCTGACCGTCATCGCCGGGCCGATGTGCACGTTCCGCAACAAGACGCGCACGCCGCTGCACTCGGTCGTCGCGTGCGCCGCGCACGAGCACGGCGACCGGCTGATCGCAGCGCTCGACGCCTCCGCCGGCGCGGTGCTCGACGAGGTCAACGGCTACTGCGGCACGCCGGACGTCACCGTCGGCGGGATATTCGCGATGCAGGTGACCGACCTGATCGCGATGGGCGGCGAGAGCAACGCCTTCCCGAAGCACTTCGCCTACTTCCTGCCGGAGGACGAGGGCGCCGGCTACGGCGAGGTCTTCAACAAGACGGTCCTCTTCCGCAACGTCTACGGGCTGCGCTACCAGTACATCTCCAAGCCGCTCGGCGACGCGCTGCTGAAGGGCTACCGGCCGAACCCCAGCGTCGACGTGCGCGACGTGCTGATCACGTGGATGCGCGGGCACGACATCGCGCACGCGGTCACGACGCCGCGCGTCGGGCGCGTGGAGCCGAAGGACGTCGGCCACGAGCCGTGGTACGCGCTGCAGGAGGCGATAGCGGACGCGTACGGCAGCGCGATGGCGTTCACCGACACGTGGCTCGGGCTCGCCGGCTGCTCGCTCGACGACATGGTCGCCGTCTACCTCGCGGAGGCGCTGCACTACCTGCGCCGCCACCCGCGCAACTGGGGCGACGCCGGCGCCGCCTCGGTCGAGCTGAGCTTCCTCGCCACGCACGGCGCGATCGACGTCCACCCGGACGGCACGATCTCGTGGGAGACCGAGCGCGTCGTCGAAGGCGTCCACAAGCTGTGCGCGGCGCTCGAGCGCGACGTCGTCTCCGCGCCCGAGGGCGCCGCCGTGCAGCGCGTGCTGGACACCTACGGCTGGCGCGAAGACAGCGTCCTCGCGCCGACCCTGCGCAAGATCCGCGACGAGCTCGGCGGCGTGCCGACCTCGCTCGCGTATCTCTAGGCGCCGACCGGCGTCGCGTCCAGCTCGAACATCCCGACCGTCTCCTCCAGCTCGCGTATGCGCTCGTAGTCGCGCTGGAGGACGGTCCGGTCGGGGTGCACTAGGTAGATGATCCCCGGGCAGGAGAAGAGGTCGACGGTCGGCGTGATCGTGTCGCCCGGCTCGACCATCGAGATCGTGCCGGCGAACGACTCGAGCTGCTCGACCTCGCGCATGCCGGCCGGCGCGACGACGCGGCCCTCCTGGTGGGAGATCAGCATCACGCAGTAGGAGGCGGCGTCAAGCGTGTAGCCGCGCTCGGCGCGGCGCGCGACGGAGGCGGGGTCGAGGTAGGCGTCGACCGTCACCGTCACGTGGCTAGGCGTGCAGCGGTCGATCACGTCGTCGCGCACCGAGCCGTGCATGCGCGCGCCGCACTCGACCAGCACCGGCCCGCTGTCGGTCAGCATCACCTCGGTGTGCGCCGGCCCGTACGCGACGCCGAGCGCGTCGAGCACCGTGTGCACGTACGGGATCACCTGATCCTGCTGCTCGCCGCGCGGGTCGAGCAGCTCCTCGTAGTCGTAGACGAACGCGTCGCCGAGGCGGCGCTTGTTGTCGCGCCAGCACTCGGAGACGTGGTGGACGCCGTCCCACGAGATCGAGTCGGTGAACAGCTGCGTGCCGCGCAGCAACTCCTGCACGAGCAGCTGCTCGTTGGAGCCGTGCAGCGCGTTCGGGCGGCCGAGCGTCTCCGCGAACGCGGCGCGGATCGCGTCGGGCGTCTCGCACAGCGCGACGCCGTCGGTGCCGGCGCTGTCGCACGGCTTGACGACGACCGGCCAGTCGCCGCGCTTGACGGCCCATGCGACCGCCTCCTCGGCGTCGCCCGTCTTGCACTCCTCGATCGCGCGCACGCCGGCGCGGCGCAGCGCCTGCGCCATCAGGTGCTTGTCGCGCCGCGCGGTGCTGAGGCGCGTGCCGTTCGACGGCAGGCCGAGCCGCTCGGACAGCGCGTCGCTGACCAGCACGCCCGGCTCGGAGCCGACGACGACGAAGGCCGGGTCGAAGCGCGCGACCTGCTCCGCCGTCGCCTCCAGGTCGCCGGCATGCACGACGTTCGCGACGAAGTCGTCGCGCTTGAGCGCGCGCAGGTAGAAGTCGGGCGGCTGCGGCGAGGACTGCACGTGCACGACGTCGAGGCCGGCCGCGTGGAAGCGCGGCGCGAGTCTCGCGCCGGTCGAGTAGGCGTCGACCACGACGGCGACGCGCCGGTCGGGCGCCGGCGAGCTGGCCGTCATGCGCGCGCCACCAGCACGAGCCGGTCGGTCGGCTGCTTGGGGTGCGCGTCGAAGCCGCCGTAGCGCCGCACGTCGCGGAAGCCGGCCTGCTCCACCATCGCCGCCAGCTCGCCCGCCTCATAGAGGCGCGTGTCGACGTCGAGCGTCTGCCCGTTGGCCGTGTATCTGACGTGCAGGATGTGCGTCTCGGGGTCGCACCAGAGGTGCTCGTGCACGCCGTCGTCCTCGCGGTCGACGACCGTGCCGAGCGGCCCGAGGCGCGCTTCCGAGCGCTCGATGTCGCTCAGCTCCATCACGAGCGCGCCGCCGGGCTTCAGCGCGTCGTGCCAGGTGCGCAGCACGGCCGCGTCGTCCTCCACCGTCTCGCCGTAGCCGAACGACGAGTAGACGTTGACGACCGCGTCGAAGCGCGCGACATCCGCCGGCAGCGGCTGCGTCAGGTCGTGGACGAGGTAGGCGGGGCCGGGGTTGCGCCGCTCGGCCTCCGCGATCACCGCGGGCGAGATGTCGACGCCGACCGCGTCGAAGCCCAGCTCGTGAAGGACGCCGACCGTGCGGCCGAAGCCGCAGCCGGCGTCGAGGATGCGCGCGCCCGGCGCCAGCTCGAGCAGCGCGGCGATCTGCTCGCACTCGCTGCGCGTCTCCTCGTAGCGGCCGAGCTTGTCCGACATCGCGATGAACGCCCCGCCCATCGCGTCGACGTCGTTGAGGTTGCCCACGTCCCCGGCTCCCCCGTGCGTCACGCGCGCGCCACCAGCACGAGCCGGTCGGCGGGCTCCTTCGGCTTGCCGGTGAAGTCGCCGTACATGCTGACGTCGCCGAAGCCCGCCTCTTCGAGCATGCGCACGAGGTCCTCCTTCTCGTACATGCGGATGCGCGAGTGGACCTCGTCGCCGTCGAGCTCGTATCTGACGTGCAGTCTGCCGCTCGAGAAGTCGACCGTGAGCGTTTCCTTCACCCCGTTCGTCCAGCGGACCACGGGCTCGGCGTCGCTTCTCAGGCGATGCCGCGAGCGCTCCAGGTCGCTGAGCTGCATCACGATCCAGCCGCCCGGCCGCAGCGCGCGGTGGAAGCAGGCGAGCATCTCCTGGTCTTCGGACTCGGTGATGCCGTAGCCGAACGACGAGTAGACGTTCACGAGCGCGTCGAACGGGCCGACGCCGTCGGGCAGCGGCTGCGTCAGGTCGTGCACGAGATAGCGCGGGCCCGGGCATCTGCGCTGCGCTTCCGCGATCGCGGCCGGGGAGATGTCGATCCCGACCGCTTCGATCCCGTGCCGTGACAGCGCTTCCGCGAAGCGGCCGAAGCCGCATGCGGCGTCGAGCACGAGGTCGCCCTCCTGCAGGCCGAGCAGCTCGATCACCTGCTCCGCCTCCTGCGCGGTCTCCTCGTAGCCGCCGAGCGCCTCGGCGATGCGCATGTAGGCGGGACCGTAGGTGTCGAGCTCGTTGAGGACGCGCTCGTCGGTGGCGGTGGCTCGGGCCTGTGGGGGGTTCATGGCGTCGCGGCTCCTGTCGTCGTCTGGGCGCGGCGCAGCGTCTCGGCGCGGGCGGCGTCCAAGCCGGCGCGCACGAGCCCGAGCGTCCCGAGCCCGCAGACAAGGATGGCACGCATCACGCGTCCGACGCGCGCGTCGCGCTCGCGCTCGAGGTACCAGCCGCTGAGGTGGCCGGCGTAGCGCACGTACTTGAGCAGGTCGAGATCGTCCAGCGCGACCGCGAGGTTGCGGCGGTGGACCTGCGACTGCAGCACGATGTGGCGGTAGTCGGGGTCGTCCGGCGCCGGGTCCGGCGCGCCGTCGTTCGCGGCCTCCCACGCCTTCGCCCACGCGAGCGCGACGCGCCAGCCGGTGTTGTGGTCGGGGTCGAGGAAGTGCTCGACCGAGGGCATCACGAGGCCCTTGTGGACCGGCTTGTCGAGGCAGTAGCCAAGCACCGCGATCGCGACGAGGTCGTCGGCGCCGACGAGCGGCTCGCCCTCGCGCGCGAGCGCCTGCACCTCCGGCCTGGCGGCCAGCTCGTCGAGCAGCCGGTCGACGAGCTGGGCGGTGCCCTTCGAGGAGGACAGCTCGCCGTCGACCTCCGAGGAGACCATGCCGTGGACGATGTGCCGGCTCGGCAACACGCGCAGGTCGGGCTCCAATCTGGTGAGCAGCTCCTCGGCGTGGATCACGTGGGCCTTCCACTCGTCGCCGGACAGGTGGATCAGCTCGGAGCCCTGCTCGGCGAGCATCATGTCGCGCCACATCGCGACGACGCGCAGGTGATGCGTCGGGAAGCCGTCGGCGCGCGTGAGCGGCATCACCGGGTAGCTGTCGTCGCCGGTCAGGTAGGCGATCGTGCCGCGCGGCTCCTTGATGAACACGCCGCGCTCGATCCCGAGCTGCGCGACCGCCTTGCTCGTCTGGGTGCGCTGCGAGTCGTAGATGATCCGCTCGAAGCGCAGGCCGAGGCGCGCGAGCGTCTCGTTCTGGCCCTCGACCGCCCAGTCGCGCACGGTGCGCCACAGCGCGAGCGCCTGCGGGTCCTCCTGCTCGACGCCGGTCAGGAGCTGTTGGGCGAGGTCGTCGCGCTCGTCGAGGTCGCGCGCGACCGGCGCGTCGCCGTCGGCGACGTCGGCCGGCGGGCCCTCCTCGCGCGCGTAGCGCGCGTACAGCTCGCCGACGAACTGGTCGCCCTTGAGGCCGGCTTCCTGCGGGGTTTGCGGCGCCGCATAGCGCTGGTAGCCCGCCATCGCCTCGCCCATCGAGCGGCCCGCGTCGCCGATGTGCGACTGGCGCTCGACGTCGGCGCCGGCGGCGCGCAGCGCCATCGAGACGGCCTGACCGAGCGCGATGTTGCGCAGGTGCCCGACGTGCAGCGCCTTCGTCGCGTTCGGGTCGCAGAAGTCGACGATCGCCCGCGTGCCGGCGGCGAGGTCGTCGGTCTCCATGCCGGTGAAGCGGCCGGCCTCCAGGCCGGCGCCGGTCTCGGCGATGCGCTCGTCGGCGAAGCGCATCAGGAAGCGCTGGCCCTGCCGCTCGACGGACGCGATCGCGGGGTCGGCCTCCAGCGCCGCCTGCGCGGCGGGCGCCGCCTCCTCCCGCAGCGCGATCGCGCTCACGTCCGCCGGCTGACCCTCTCTGAGGATCGGGACGACGCGGAAGGCGGCCGGGTCGACGGCGCGCAGCGTCGCCTCGACGGCGTCGAGCAGGTTGTCCGTGCGCAGCGGTGCCACTTCATCCATGCGTGTGCTCCCCCCCGGGCGACTCAGCACGCGAGACGGGGCTCGAACCCGCAACCATCGGCTTAGAAGGCCGGTGCTCTACCAATTGAGCTACTCGCGCATGTGGCTCGCGGATGGCTCCCGAGCTTCGCTGGAGTCTAGTCGACGCGCAGCGAGACGCGCCCCTCACGACGCAATGCTCTCGGCCGGCAGGACGCGCGGCGCGCGCTCTCGCAGCGCGCCCAGCAGCGACAGCACCTCGGGGTCGCGCGCGAGCGTGAGCGCATGCTCGCAGACCTCGATCGCGTCGCTCACGCGGTCGGTGCGCGCGAGCGCGTGCGCGTAGCGCGACCAGGCGGCCGCAGAGGCCGGCGCGAGCAGCGTCGCGGCCTCGCACGCGGTCACCTCGGCGCCGACGTCGCCGGACAGCTGGTGCACGAGCGCGAGGTCGAGCAGCCCCTCGACGGTCGGCGCGATGCCCCGCGCGCGCTCCAACGCGTCCTGCGCGCCGGCGCGGTCGCCGAGGCGCATCCGCAGGCGCCCGAGGCGCTCCCACGCGGAGGCGTCGCCGGGCGCGGCGGTCGTCTCTCTGAGCGCTGCGTCGCGCGCGAGGTCGAACGCGCGCATGTCCTCGTAGATGCGCGCGGCGAAGCGGTGCGGCGTCGGGCGGTCCGGCTCGGCGCGCGCCCAGTCGCGCACCGCGCGGCCGGCGGCGGCGAGGTTCCCCGCCTGCCAGAAGGCGACCGTCAGCTGGCGCAACACGACCGGGTTGCGCGGGTCCGCGTCGCGCGCGTAGACGAGCCGCTGCGCCGCCAGCTCCGGGTCGCCCTCCGCGAGCGCGTGACGCGCCGCCGTCATGAAGCGCTCGACGCGCTCCGCCGCCGGATCGGGCTTCGAGAAGTCGACGAAGTGGAGCGTGCCGGCCGGAACCGTGCGGATGCCGTGCTGGAACCTCACGCGCGCCCACTGCTGCGTGTCGTCGCCGTCGCCGGAGAAGTAGATGCCCGTCACCGAGCCGACGCCCCACTCCGGGTAGGCGTTGCAGCGCGCGTAGCGGTGGACGACCGAGTGGTCCGGCACGCGCGCGCCGAACGGGTCGTGTCTGGCGCGGGCCTCGGCCTCCTGCTGGGCGCGCTGCTGCTCGGCGTAGGCGCGCGCGCCCTCCTCGGCGCGGCGCTTGCGCGCGGCCGCGGCGGCGACCTTGACGGCGTTGTTCGAGACTCTGCCGCCGCGGGAGGTCTCGGCGAGCTGCTCGAGCTGGTCGGCCGCCTCGTTGATCGCCTGCAGGTGGCGCTGGTGCTCGTGCTGACGCCCCGGCGGGGCGATGTCCGGGTGCCAGCGCTTCGCCATCTTGCGGCGCGCGAGCTGGACCGCCCGCTTGTCGAAGGGCGGCTCGAGCTCCAGCAGCAGGATGGCCTGCTCGACGTCGAAGACGGTTGCCATGACTCGTGCGAGGGTAGCGGCGGCGCACGGCGCACGCTGGCTATCCTCCGCGGCTCGATGTCCGCCCAGTACGTCTTCACGATGCACCGCCTGTCGCGGTCGTTCCCGCCCGACAAGGAGGTCTTGAGAGAGGTCTCGCTGTCGTTCTACCCGGGCGCGAAGATCGGCGTGCTGGGCTACAACGGCGCCGGCAAGTCGACGCTGCTGCGGATCATGGCCGGGACCGACACCGAGTACCGCGGCCAGGCCCAGCTCGCGCCGGGCGCGACGGTGGGGCTGCTGGAGCAGGAGCCCCAGCTCGACCCCGAGAAGGACGTGCGCGGCAACGTCGAGGACGGCGTCGCCGAGCTGCGCGGCCTGCTCGACCGCTTCAACGAGCTGGCGGCCAACTACTCCGACGAGACCGCTGACGAGTTCGCGCGGCTGCAGGAGCGAATCGACGCGGCCGACGCCTGGAACCTCGACACGATGCTCGACACGGCGATGGACGCGTTGCGGCTGCCGCCGGGCGACGCCGACGTGACGAAGCTGTCCGGCGGCGAGCGGCGCCGCGTCGCTTTGTGTCGCCTGCTGCTGAGAGCGCCCGATCTGCTGCTGCTCGACGAGCCGACGAACCACCTCGACGCCGAGTCGGTCGCGTGGCTGGAGCAGCATCTGCAGGAGTACAGAGGCACGATCGTCGCGATCACCCACGACCGCTACTTCCTCGACAACGTAGCCGGCTGGATCCTCGAGCTGGACCGCGGGCGCGGGATCCCCTACGAGGGCAACTACAGTGGCTGGCTCGTGCAGAAGCAGGAGCGCCTCGAGCAGGAGGAGCGCTCGGACAAGGCGCGCAGACGCACGATCGCCAAGGAGCTGGAGTGGGTGCGGATGAACGCGTCCGCGCGGCGCGCGAAGCCGAAGGCGCGCCTGAACGCCTACGAGCAGCTCCTCGCCGAGGAGCGCAACGTCAAATTGGACTCCGTGCAGATCCACATCCCGCCCGGTCCACGTCTGGGCGAGGTCGTGATCGAGGCGGACGGGCTGTCGAAGGGCTACGGCGAGCAGCTGTTGATCGAGGACCTCTCGTTCAAGCTGCCGCGCTCCGGGATCGTCGGCGTGATCGGGCCGAACGGCGCCGGCAAGACGACGCTGTTCCGCATGCTGACGGGGCAGGAGCAGCCCGACGCGGGGTCGTTGAAGCTGGGCGAGACGGTCGAGCTGGCGTACGTCGACCAGTCGCGCGACGCGCTCGATCCCGACAAGTCCGTATGGGAGGAGATCTCCGGCGGAGACGACCAGATCATGGTCGGCGACCGCAAGATGTCCTCGCGCGCGTACGTGAGCGGCTTCAACTTCAAGGGCACCGACCAGCAGGCGAAGGTGGGGAAGCTGAGCGGCGGCGAGCGCAACCGCGTGCACCTCGCGAAGCTGCTGCGGTCAGGCGGCAACGTGCTGCTGCTGGACGAGCCGACGAACGACCTCGACGTCGACACACTGCGCGCGCTGGAGGAGGCGCTGCTGGCCTTCCCCGGCTGCGCGGTCGTGATCTCCCACGACCGCTGGTTCCTCGACCGCATCGCGACGCACGTGCTCGCGTTCGAGGGCGACTCGCAGGTGCGCTGGTTCGAGGGCAACTTCGAGGCGTACGAGTCCGAGCGCCGCGAGCGGCTCGGCGACGCGGCCGACCGGCCGCACCGCATCCAGTACAAGAGACTCGTGCGCTCGTAGCGGCGCGCTGTGCGGCGTCAGTCGCCCAGGATGCGCCTCTTGGCGTCTTCGGCGCTCGCCTGAGTCGCCTTGCGGCTGTCCCGCGCGAGGAACACGTAGGCCAGGAAGACCGGCCAGAAGACCATCGCGAAGCCGGTCTTGTATCGACGCAGGATGTAGTTGTCCGCGGTGGTGGAGTACTTGAACCAGTACAGGCAACCGGTGCCGATGGCCCCAGCCCACATGACGGCGACAAAGACTCCCATGCTCGGTCCTTTGCTCTAGAGGCGGACGCCGGCTTGCGCGGCGGTCTGTTGCATCGCGGGAACGATCGCGTTCTCCTCGACGAAGTCCATGAGGTGCTCGAGGCGGTCCATGCTCTCCTGGCTGGTCAGGCCGATCGTGCCCCATCCGCTCGCATACTTCGCTCCCACCAGGTCGTAGCCGACGAGCAGCGCCGTCCCGATCGGGCGCGCGAAATGAAGACTCGGAAAATGCTTGAGACGCGACTCGGTCGGTGTCAGCACGAGTCGTGTCTCATGCTGCGCCCGCGGCCCGCTCGTGAGCGGGATTGCTTTGACATCGAGTGCGCACGGCGCCTGACATGCACGCAGCTGCTTCGCCAGCAACGTCAAGTAGAGCTCGCCGTGAGGCGCACACGACGGAATCTGCTCGCTCCGGCGGTCGAGAAGGTTGTCTTCGTTGAGAATCGTCACGACGGGGGACCCAGGGCTGCGAGCGGCGACAACCTACCGAAGACCTGCTTATCGACGCAACTTGAAGCGGCGGGCTGACGGGACATGTGAGAGCCTGGCTCCGCAGCCAGTCGGACGCGCTAGGGTCCGCTGCATGGGAGACGTCTCGAAGGCGGTGCTGATCACCGGCTGCTCGTCCGGGATCGGACGGGCGACGGCGCGACGGCTCGCCGCCAGCGGCTGGACGGTCTACGCGACCGCACGGCGGCTCGAGTCGATCGCGGAGCTGGAGGCGGCCGGCTGCCGCACGCTCGCGCTCGACGTGACCGACGAGGACTCGATGGTCGCCGCGGTGCGGCAGGTCGAGGAGACGCACGGCGCGGTCGGCGTGCTGATCAACAACGCCGGCTACTCGCAGAGCGGCGCGATCGAGACGGTGCCGCTGGAGGCGGTGCGCAGGCAGTTCGAGACGAACGTCTTCGGGCTCGCGCGCCTCACGCAGCTCGTGCTGCCGAAGATGCGCGACCAGCGCTGGGGCAAGATCGTGATGTTGGGGTCGATGGGCGGACGGCTCGTGTTCCCCGGCGGCGGCTGGTACCACGCGACGAAGCACGCGCTGGAGGCGGTCAGCGACGCGCTGCGCTTCGAGGTGCGCGGCTTCGGGGTCGACGTGATCCTGCTCGAGCCGGGGCTGATCACGACCGAGTTCGGCAACGCCGCCGTCGCGAGCATGAGCGACGTCGGGGCGGACGCGGGCGCCGCGCCCGCGGCCGGCGCCGGCGCCGCGGGCGCTGCACCGTCAGGCGACCCGTACGCGGCGTTCAACGCCACCGTCGGGAGCGCGACGCAGGGCGCCTACGAGGGCCCGCTGCGGCTGCTCGGCGCGGGCCCCGATCGCGTCGCGAAGGTGATCGAGAAGTCGCTGCGCAAGCGCCGGGCGCCCACGCGCGTGACGATCACGCCCTCGGCGAAGCTGTCGATCCCCTCGCGGCGGCTGATGCCCGACCGCGTGTGGGACGCGATGATGCGCGCGCAGTTCCCGACGCCGAAGTGACGCTGCGGGCGCGCCGCGCGCGCGGCGCCGCTCAGCGCACGAACGACGTGTCGGCGGCGAGCCGCAGCGCGAAGGCCGCGATCAGCTTCGCGGCGTTCTCGACGTCGTCGAGCTGACACAGCTCGACGGGCGAGTGCATGTAGCGCAGGGGCACGGACACGAGCGCGGTCGGGATGCCGGCGCGCGAGAGGTGGATCGCGTCGGCGTCGGTGCCGGTCCCGCGACCGGCCGCGGCGACGGTGAAGGGGATCGCCTCGGCCTCGGCCGCCTCGTGCAGCAGCTCGAACACGCGTGGGTGGATCGTCGAGCCGCGCGTCAGCGAGGGGCCGGAGCCGAGCGGGTGCTTCGTCAGCTCGCCCAGCTCGACGCCGGGCTGGTCGGTCGCGAACGTGACGTCGACCGCGACGGCGAGGTCGGGCGCGAGCGAGAAGGCGGTCGTGCGCGAGCCCGCGAACGTGATCTCCTCCTGCACGACCGCGACGGCGGCGACGTCGCCGGCCGCGCCGCCGGCCTGCGCGACGAGCCGCGCGGCCTCCAGCGCCACGTAGCAGCCGATGCGGTTGTCGAGCGCGCGCGAGGCGATGCGGCCGTTCGGCAGCTCGACCGGCTCGCCGGCGATGACCGCGACGTCGCCGACGCGGACCATCGCGCGCGCGTCGTCGCCGTCCTTCGCGCCGATGTCGATGTGCAGGTCCTTCAGCTCCGGGACGCGCTTGCGGTCGTCGTCCTTCATCAGGTGGATCGGCTTCTTGCCGATCACGCCGGGGATCGGGCCCTCGCGCGTGACGAGCGTGACGCGCTGCCCGACGAGGATGATCGGGTCCCAGCCGCCGACCGAGCCGAAGCGCAGGAAGCCGTCGTCGTCGATGTGCGAGACGTGCACGCCGATCTCGTCGATGTGGCCGACGATCGCCAGCAGCGGCCCGTCGCCGGTGCCGCCGACGCGCGCGACCGACGAGCCGAGCGCATCGGCGCTGACGTCGGCGAACTCGGCAGCGGCAGCGCGCCATGCGGCTGCCGCGTCGCCCTCGTATCCGGAGGGCCCGGGCGTGGTCAGGAGCGTCTGCAGGAGCGGCGGCGTCGGCACGGGCGCAAGCCTAGCGAGCGCCCCTTCGGCGGAGCGCCGTCCCGTTCTGGAGACGCTTGTGGCTCTCATGCCGCTAGTCCGACGACCCTCTGCTCATGCTTTTGGCACGTTGACCTCCATATTTTCTGTCCCTAGACTGTCGCCGCGTCTCGTCGCGGGGGAGCCGACGAACGCTCCCGCGCGGGCGCATGTGGGGAATCGCCGCGCCTGGGCGACGCTGCAGCGCGGCCGTCGAGACGGGAGGTGAGGCACTCATCGCGCGCGGTTCTCGCGCGCTCGCGAATCGTTCGGCGCGGCTGCCGCGAGCCCCCGCGGCCTCGGCTTGCCCGACGACCCCGCAAACCGACGAACCACTCCGAGGGGAGATCTTCGATGCGCACACGCAGCAAGCTGCTAACCCTGCTCGCCGCCGTGGCGGTGCTGGCCGTCGCGGTGGGCACAGCTAACGCCGGCCGCTTCTCCACGAGCGAACAGAGATTCAGAATAACCTGGTCGTCGTTCGAACTAGGCGGCTTCACCGAGCTGATCAGGTGCAGAGTGACGCTCGAAGGCAGCTTTCACAGCAGAAGCTTCGCGAAGGTCGCGGAAGCGCTAGTCGGCTACATCACCGGCGGCACGATCGCCCATCCGTGCACGGGCGGCGAACAGTGGCTGTTCAACGGCAGAGAAGTGCAGAACGGCACGACGCTCGCGAACACGCTGCCGTGGCACCTGCGGTACGAATCGTTCAGCGGTTCGCTACCGAACATAACGGAACTCTCGTTCAAGGTAGTCGGCATGAGACTCCTAAGAGAATCCGAACTGTTCGGCATTCGCCTAAGGTGCACCTACACCACCACGGCGGCAGAACCCTTCAGAGGCCCGTGGAGGCGGAACACCACGTCGAGGGTCGTGACGGAATTCGAACTCGGGGGAGCGGTGAGGTCCGAAAGCGGCGGCGGCTGCCCGACGAGCAACTTCATCGGCACCGGTCCGATCACAACGCCCGCCGGCGGGTCGATCACCGTCACCCTAATATAAGGAGACCGGGATGCGAACACGCAGCAAGCTCCTGCTCGCGGCTCTGGCTGTAAGCGTCGCCATGGCTGCTGCCACGGCGACGTCGGACGCCGGCCGTCTGTCGGTGAGCGAACAGAGGTTCAGAATAACGTGGGCGATCATGGAATTGTCGGGATTCTCTGTCGTCGTCAGATGTAGCGTGACGCTCGAAGGCTCATACCACAGCAGGACATCAGCGAAGACCGCGGAAGCGCTAGTGGGCTACATCACATCTGCGTCGCTGGGCCAACCGTGCACCGGCGGCGAAGCGTGGATCTACAACGGGAGAGAAGTCCTAGAAGGAACCACGATCGCTAGCACGTTGCCGTGGCATATTCGCTATGGATCGTTCGGCGGGACGCTACCAAACATAACTGAAATAAGCGACCATCTGATCGGTGCGAGATTCCTAATCCGGGCGCTGTTGCTTGGGATCTCGATCAGGTGCAACTACACCACCACTGCAACGGAACCGGCGAATGGCGAGGCAAGGCGGAACACCGTTACGAGGGCTGCTACGGAACTGGAATCGGAAGGAAGCATAAGGTCCGAAAACATGGGATGTCCCATAGTTAGGTTCAGCGGGCTCGGAACGATCGCCACGCCGGGCGGGAGATCGCTCACCGTCACCCTAATATGAGAAGGGCCTGAACGCGATGGGGGTCGCGGTGGGCCGCGGCCCCCTCGCAGCGGCGGCGGCGATCGCAGCGCCGATCGAGCGGCCGCGCAGCACGCGCGCCGGCAAGTCGATCCGCTGGCCGCCCAGCACGCCGGTCACGCCGCGGCGTGAGATGATCAGGCGCCCGTGCGCGGCGGCGCGGCCGCCGACGAGCAGCGTGAAGCGCGAGGCTCTGGTCGGCAGCCGACCGCTCACCAGCACGCCCGGCACGTAGGCGTACCCGCGCAGGCGCAGCGAGCCGTCGCGCCCGATTGCGGCGCTGCCCGCGCGCAGGCCGCCGACGGACATCGCGCGCCCGCCGCCGCTCAGCAGCTCGATCAGCTGCTGCGTGGCGTCGTCGAGCGTCTCCAGGACGGCGGTGACGGTCCGCCCGGGCCGACCGGCCAGCCGCGGCGCGGACGGCACGGCCGCCAGCCGGCGCGGCGCCAGCGGCGAGGCGGCCACCAGGTTCGGATGCGGCGAGCAGGCTCGCACCGCCGCGCCCCCGGCGAACGCGACGAGCGCGTTCGCCGTGCAGTCGGTGGGATCGGAGAAGAGGGCGCCGTGCCCCGCGTCCGGCACCTCCAGCAGCTGCGCGCCCGGCAGCCGGCCGGCCAGCGCGACGGCGTCCGCGCGCGGGGTGCGCAGATCCTCGTCGCCCGACATGACCAGCGTCGGCGTCGGGGGCAGCGGCGGCAGCGGCTGCGGGATCGGCGACTCCGGCCAGCCGCGACACAGGTCGGCCGTGCCGAGCGTCCGCACGGTCGCGCGGTCGAACGGCAGGAACGCGCGCGACGGGATCGCCGCCGCGGCGGCGTCCACGGCCGCGCGGCGTGCCCCCAACGGGGTCCCGGGCGCCCACGGGACCTGCCCGTCCTGACACGTCGTCGCGACGTAGACGGCGTCGCTGTCCGAGCCGGCGTTGAGCGTGTCCGCCGCGTCGCTCCGCACCGCCAGGCGCAGCAGCGGCGCGGCATCGCCCCGCAGCGCGCCGCGCACGGCGGCCGGCAGCGACGCACGCAGGTAGCGGTCGAAGTCGCCGTCCAACAGCAGGCTCAGCAGGTCGACCTCCGACACGCGCGCGCGATGCGGATGCCCACGCCCGTCGAGCACCGGCCCGTGCAGCGCGCGGCGGCCGAGCCGGCGCGCGAGCGCCGCGAGGTCGGCGCCGGGACTGCGCGTGAAGTGGCAGGCGCGCTGGCACGTCGCGCGCAGCACGCGCGGGATCGACGCGAGCGTGCTGCGTTCGAACGGGTCGATCCCTTCGGGCAGCACGACCGAGTCCAGCACGAGCCGCTCGACGTGCTGCGGATACGCGGCCGCGTAGGAGAGCGCGACCTTCGTCCCGTACGAGGCCGCGTAGAGCGTCAGCCGGTCGACCCCGAGCGCGGCGCGCACCGCCTCGACGTCCTGCACCGAGGCCGCCGTCGTGTACGTCGTGCGGCGCGGGCCCAGCTCGCTCGCGCAACGCTCGATCACGCTCGAGAGCGTCCCGCGCCCCGACAGCGCCGCGCAGCGCAGGCGGCCCGAGCCGCCGGTGCCGCGCTGGTCGAACGTCACCAGCTCGCGCGTGCGCAGGATCGGCCGCAGCGCACTCGCGAACGCGTCGAGCAGCGGCACCGCCGCCTGCCCCGGACCGCCGGCGAGCGCGAGCACCGCGCCGCCCGCCGCCCCGCTCCCGCCGGCCGGCGGGAGCGCCTTCACGCGCAGGCTGACCGTCCCGGGCACGACGCCCGTGCGGTCGAGCGGGACCGTCACGCGACCGCACAGCGTCCGGTCGCCCGCCGTGGTCGTGCAGCGCGCCAACGGCGCAGCCTGCGCGCTCGTCGCCGTCGAGGCCGCCGCGCTCGCGGCGAGCAGGGCGAGGATGAGCCGACGGGCACGCACCACGACTACTGTGACACGCCGCGCCGGCCGGCAGCCGCGAGCGACGGGGCGCCGAGACGGCGCGGCCAGGCTCCTCCCATGCGAGAGGAGTCTGACCGTTCGATTCGGGCGTTGCGTCGCCAGAGCGGCGGCGCGCCAGCGTCAGCCGCGCGCCAGCAGCTCGCGCAGCACGTACGGCAGGATGCCGCCGTTGCGGTAGTAGCGCTGCTCCTTCGGCGTGTCGATCCGCACGGTGACGGTGAACTGCTTGTCGTCGGCCTTGACGGTCAGCTCGCGGGGGACCTCGTCGCCGCCCGCGATTCCCTCGATCGTGAACGTCTCGCGGCCGCTGAGGCCGAGCGAGGCGGCCGACTCGCCGTCCTTGAACTGGAGCGGCAGGACGCCCATGCCGACGAGGTTCGAGCGGTGGATGCGCTCGAAGCTCTCGGCGATCACGGCGCGCACGCCGAGCAGGTTCGTGCCCTTCGCGGCCCAGTCGCGCGAGGAGCCGGAGCCGTACTCCTTGCCGCCGATCACGACGAGCGGGACGCCCTCCTGCGCGTACTGCATCGCGGCGTCGTAGATCGCCATCTGCTCGCCGTCCGGAAGGTGGAGCGTGACCCCGCCCTCCGTGCCCGGAGCCAGCAGGTTCCGCAGGCGGATGTTCGCGAACGTGCCGCGCATCATCACCTCGTGGTTGCCGCGCCGTGCGCCGTAGGAGTTGAAGTCCTTGCGCTCGACGCCGCGGGTCTGGAGGTAGCGACCGGCCGGCGAGTCCGGCTTGATCGCGCCCGCGGGCGAGATGTGGTCGGTCGTGACGCTGTCCCCGAGCAGCGCCAGCACGCGAGCCCCGATGATGTCCGTGACGGGCGTGGGCTGCGCAGGCATGTCCCTGAAATAGGGCGGGTTCTGCACGTACGTCGACTCGTCGTCCCACGCGAACGTCTCGCCGGTCGGCACGTCCAGCCCGCGCCAGCGCTCGTCGCCCGCGTACACGCCGTCGTAGGACTTGACGAACATGTCGGATTGGACCGCCTGCTCGATCGTGCGCGCGACCTCCGCGGCGCTCGGCCAGATGTCGCGCAGGTAGACCGGCTCGCCGTTCGCGTCCTCGCCGAGCGGGTCGCTCTGCAGGTCGACGTCCATCGTGCCGGCCAGCGCGTACGCCACCACCAGCGGCGGCGAGGCGAGG
This sequence comes from Actinomycetota bacterium, assembly GCA_018268595.1. Taxonomy (GTDB): domain Bacteria; phylum Actinomycetota; class Thermoleophilia; order Solirubrobacterales; family Solirubrobacteraceae; genus Conexibacter. Next base: position 243,867 of record JAFDWH010000013.1, read on the forward strand.
TAGTTCATCTTCACGTCGGGATTGATGCGGCCCTCGAAGTTGCGGTTGCCGGACAGCACCGAGCAGACCGCCAGGTCGTTGTCGTTGACCGCCTTCGAGATCTCCTCCGGCAGCGGGCCCGAGTTGCCGATGCAGGTCGTGCAGCCGTAGCCGACGAGGTTGAAGCCGAGCTGGTCGAGCGAATCCGTCAGGCCGGCGCGCTCGTAGTACTCGGTCACGACCTTGGAGCCGGGTGCGAGCGACGTCTTCACCCACGGCTTCGCTCTCAGCCCGCGCTGCACCGCGTTGCGCGCGAGCAGCCCGGCGCCGAGCATCACCGACGGGTTCGACGTGTTCGTGCAGCTCGTGATCGCGGCGATCACGACGTGCCCGTGGTCGAGCGTCGTCTCGGTCCCGTCGGCGAGCGTGACGGGGACCTCGCTGTGCGTCAGCGCGGGCGCCGCGACCATCCCGACGGGAGCGCCCGCCGGCTGGACGTGCGGCTCGCGCGCGCCCTCGCCGTTCGACGGGTCCTGCGCCGCCGTCGGGTCGCTCGCCGGGAACGTGTCGGCGACCGCGTCGTCGTCCCCGTCCACCTCGGGCAGGTAGCCGGCGAGCGCCTGGCGGAACGCCTCCTGCGCGTCGGTCAGCGCGATGCGGTCCTGCGGGCGCTTCGGGCCGGCGATGCTCGGCACGACCTCGGACAGGTCCAGCTCGAGCGTCTCGCTGTAGGTCGGCTCCTCGGACTGCTCGTCGTGCCACAGCCCCTGCGCCTTCGCGTACGCCTCCACGAGCGCGATCTGCTCGGGCGCGCGGCCCGTGAACTCCATGTAGCGCAGCGTCTCGGCGTCGATCGGGAAGATCGCGCAGGTCGAGCCGAACTCCGGCGACATGTTGCCGATCGTCGCGCGGTCGGCAAGCGGCAGGCGCGACACGCCGGCGCCGAAGAACTCGACGAACTTGCCGACGACGCCGTGTCTGCGCAGCAGCTCCGTGACGGTCAGGACGAGGTCGGTCGCGGTCGCGCCCTCGCGCAGCTCGCCCGTCAGCTTGAAGCCGATCACCTGCGGGATCAGCATCGACATCGGCTGGCCGAGCATCGCCGCCTCGGCCTCGATCCCGCCGACGCCCCAGCCGAGCACGCCGAGGCCGTTGACCATCGTCGTGTGCGAGTCGGTGCCGACGAGCGTGTCGGGGTAGGCGGCGCCGTCGTCGTTCACGAACACGACGCGCGACAGGTACTCCAGGTTCACCTGGTGCACGATGCCGGTGTCCGGCGGGACGACCTTGAAGCCCTCGAACGCGCCCTGGCCCCAGCGCAGGAACGCGTAGCGCTCCTGGTTGCGCTCGAACTCGAGTCTCGCGTTCGTGTCGAACGCGTAGCGGGTGCCGAACTCGTCGACCTGCACCGAGTGGTCGATCACCAGCTCGGCGGGGACGAGCGGGTTGATCTTGGACGGGTCGCCGCCCATCGCGGTCATCGCGTCGCGCATCGCGGCGAGGTCGACGACGGCCGGCACGCCGGTGAAGTCCTGCATCACGACGCGCGCGGGCGTGAACGCGATCTCCTTGCTCGGCTGGGCTCTCGCGTCCCAGCGCGCGAGCGCGATCACGTCCTCGGCGCGGATCGTCTCGCCGTCCTCGTTGCGCAGCAGGTTCTCGAGCAGGATCTTCAGCGAGAACGGCAGGCGCGCGACGTCGTGCTCGGCCTGCAGCGCGTCGAGCCGGTAGATCTCGTAGTCGCGATCACCGACCGACAGCGTCGCCTTCGCGTCGAAGCTGTTGGTGGACATGGTCAATCTCCTGGTTTCACGTCGTCCCCGCACGCGGGCGCGCGGAGACGGTTCAGGTCTGCGGTTGAACCAGGGAGTCTGTCACTCGCCGTGGCGCGGCGGCGGACGGCGCCCGCTCAGCGGGCCCTGCCGCGCTTGCGGCGTCTGCGCTCGTCCGCGCTCAGCTTGCGGCTTCTGCGCGACGCGCGCGTGGCGCTGCCGCCGCGGCCGGTGCTGGCCTCGCCGTCACGCGCGGGCAGGCGACCGGCGGTGACGCGCTTCGCGTCGCGCGAGATCGCCACCCAGATGCCGCCGATCAGCACGACGATCCCGATCGCGATCAGCAGCGTCTCGCGCGCGCCGATCGAGCCGCTGTTGACTTCCACCTGCGTGGGCGCCGTCTGCGTCGGCGCCGGCGTGGTCTGCGCGGGCGGCGGCGCCTGCTGCGGGGCGGTGTTCTGCAGCAGGCCCTGCCCCCCGGACGCCGCCAGCGCCGCCGCGGGCGTCGCGGCGAGCACCGCGACGACGATCAGCGCGACGATGCGGGCCATGCGCCGACATTAGCGCCGGCGCATGGCGGGGGCGACACTTAGAACCTGTTTCAAAATGACTGACGGCCGGCTGGCACCGTCTCGCGGCGCCGGTTCGCCACCCGCGATGTTCGACGCAGCATTGCTGCGCCTTCACATCGCGTGCGGCGCCCGGCATCCACGATCCGACGCCATACGACTCGCCTCATTTTGAAACAGGTTCTTAGGACGCCGCGGCCTGCTCGGCGGCGGTCTCCGGAGGCGCGTCCTTGTACGGGTAGGGGTTGGCCTCCTCCTCCCCGTGGTCCTCCTCGTGGTACACGCTCTCGGCGTTGACCGCCCAGATGTCGTGCCGCGCGCCGTCGCAGAGGTTGTCGACCGCCCGCATCGCCGTCAGCATCGAGTGGTCGGAGTTGTTGTAGCGATGCAGGCCGTTGCGGCCGACCTGGATGAAGTTCTCCAGCTCGTCGAGCCACGTGCGCACCGTCGCCAGGCGATCGCCGTACTCGGCGTCGTAGACCGGGTAGGCCTTGTTGACGCGCACGACGAAGCCCTTCTTCACTCTCGTCGGATCGGCGAGGCCGGTCTGCCCCAGCTCGCGCGTGGCGAACTCGACGAGCTTCTCGTCCTCCATCGTCCACAGTCTGTCGCCGGCGAAGCAGAAGTACTCCATGCCGATCGAGGTCTCGTGATCGTTCGGGACCATCCAGGGGCTCCACGAGCGGAAGTTCTGGATGCGGCCGACCTCGACGTCCGGCTCGTGGATGTAGATCCACGTGTCGGGGAACAGGTCCGGCCCGTCGATCACGAGCGAGACGGTCAGGAAGTCGCGGTAGCGCAGCCCGCGGCCGGCGTCGCGCACGTCGACCGGCAGCTCCGGGTCGGCGATCTTCGTGGTCACCGAGATCGGCAGCGAGGAGATCACCGCGCGGCACTCGATCGTCTCGCCGCCGGCCACCACGCGCACCGCGCGGTTGCCCTCGAACTCGACCTTCGTGACGGGCGCGTTCATGCGCACCTCGCCGCCTGTGGCCTCGATGTCGGCCTTCATTCTCTCCCACATCTGGCCGGGGCCGAATCTGGGGTAGTGGAACTCCTCGATCAGCGATCTGATCTTGTTGCCTCTGTTGCCGAGGAAGGCGGCCTTCGCGGCGGCGAAGAAGGACAGGCCCTTGATCCGCTGCGCGGCCCAGTCGGCGCGCAGCTCGGTGCACGGCACGCCCCACACCTTCTCGGTGTAGGTCTTGAAGAACTGCTCGTAGAGGTAGCGGCCGAAGCGGTTCGAGACCCACTGCTCGAGCGTGTCCTCGCGCTGGTTGGGGCGCAGCTTCATCTTCAGCGCCGCCCACAGGTACGAGGTGCCGGCCTTCACGAGGTTGACCGGGCCGAGCTTCTTCAGCACGTCCATGCCCTCGAGCGGGTACTGGAGGTACTTGCGGTGCCAGTAGATGCGCGAGAGGCGCGGCCGCAGCAGGAACTCGCCTCTCATGATCTCGTGCCAGAGGTCGTCGACCTCTCTCACCTTCGTGAAGAAGCGGTGGCCGCCGAGGTCGAAGCGGTAGCCGTCGCGCTCCTCGGTGCGGGCGATGCCGCCGACCATGTCGGTCGACTCGCAGACGATCACGGGCTCGCCGCGCTTGGCGAGCAGATAGCCGGCGGTGAGGCCGGCGGGGCCGCCGCCGAGGACGACGTACGGCTTGGAGTCCTGCGGAGCGTTCTCGGTCATGTGCGTGGGATCAGGGGAGTTGGGCTCTGGACGTCTTCTCGTACAGCACGGCGCTGTTGCCGACGGTCGATGCGCCGCGATAGAACTGCGGCGCGACCTGAATCTGCCGCAGCGTCGGATCGCCCGCAAGGATGGCACCCCACTGGGCCGACCGGCGCCGCACGAGTTGCGTCCACGGGGCCTTCCAGTTCTGGACCCCCTCGGTGAGCGGGCGCACGAACAGGACCTTCTGGCCGGGCCGCAGGTTAGCAAGCAGCCCCGGCAGCACCTGCACCGGCTGGGCCGCCTCGAGCCGGTCGAGCGCGTCGACCCAGTTCATGTGACGCGGGTCGGCGACGGCGCCGATCGGGTCCGCGTAGCGCAGCCCGCCGGGCATGTAGTACCAGACGAGCGGCGTCTGCTCGGGCTGTCCGACGAGGACGAGGTCGCCGCTTCTCATCTGCCCGCCGACCTCAGCGCCGATGTCGCGCACGTCGCTCTTGTAGCCGTCGACGTACTGCGTCGGCTTGATCCAGAACAGGCACACGACGGCGATCGCGACGATCCCCAGCCGCCCGGCGCGCGCCATCCCGAGCGCGAGCAGCAGCAGCAGCGGCCCGACCATCGCCGCGAAGTAGCGCGAGGCCCACGCCGGCGAGACCTGCGACAGCAGCCACGCGAGCGCGAGCGTCACGACCGCGATCCCAGCCAGCACGAAGATCGACTGGCGCTGGCGGTCGCCGCGCGTGCGTCTGGCGCCGAGCAGCAGCGCGAGCCCGAAGCCGCCGACGAGCACCAGCGCGACGGCGGGCCCGTAGCCGCCCAGCACGTCTCTGGCGATCTGGATCGGCACGCCGAAGCGCGGCTTGTTCGCCCACGGCGCCCCCGTGTGGGAGCTCTGGTAGAGCAGCGTCGGCACCCACGGCAGGTACAGCAGCGCGGCGCCGCCGAACGCGAGCGCGCCGTCGCGCAGCAGGCCGCGACGCTCCTGCCGCGGCGCGATCCACCACAGGTAGGCGAGCGCGAGGAACGCGCCGACGCCGAAGAAGATCCCCCAGCTGTGCGTGTAGAGCATCAGCGCCTGGCCGACCGCGTACGCCGCGATGTAGCCGCGGCGGCGGTAGACGAAGGCATGCAGGAAGCACGCGCTCGTGAGCAGCCCCAGCAGCGCCATCAGCGAGTACATGCGCGCCTCCTCGCCGTAGGCGGTGAGGAACGGCACGAGCGTGCAGAGGGTCGCGCCCATGTAGCCGGCGCGCCGGCCCCACAGGCTCCAGCCGGCCCACATCGCCGACGGGATCGTCAGCAGCGCCGCCGTCAGCGAGAGCCAGTGGACCGCCGTCTCGCTGCGACCGAAGGCGTCCATCCAGACGTGCAGCAGCATGTAGTAGAGCGGCGGCGAGCCGTCCTGTCTCAGCACGCCCGGGATGTCCGTCAGCGCGTGCGAGGAGATGCCGACCGAGAGGCCCTCGTCCATCCAGAAGGAGCCGCCGATCGCACGCGTGCGCACGTAGGCGGAGAGCGCGATCAGGACGACGAGCGTCGCACCGGCGAGCAGCGCGTCGGACGCGCGCAAGCTCGCGAGGCGCCTGGAACGGGGGACGGCGACCGTGGCCATTGCGCGGTCGAAGGCTACTGCCCGCTCGGGCAGGTCGAGAACAGGGTCGTGGTGCGGACCGTCTGCACGGGCGCGTAGCCCGGCGGGTACGGCTGCTGCGGCTGCGGCTTGAGGCTCAGCTTGTTGGTCGTGCGCGCGGCGACGATCACGCCTCTCGGCTCCGGCGTGAGCCCGACGTCGAGCGTGTGCTCGTGCAGGTACCAGGCGACGAGCGGGACGCTGAACTTGCCGGCCGTCGCCTTGCCGCACGCCTTGAACGCGGTCGCGCCGCCGGCCTTCGCGAGCGCGTCGCGCAGGTCGAAGCGCAGCTCCGCCTGGTAGCGCAGCGCCTTGTCGAGCTTGCCGAAGTTCTTGAAGCGCGGCGCGGCCCAGTGCACGGTCGCGAGCGACAGCAGCGCGAACGCGAGGACGCCGGCGGCGAGCGCGAGGCGGGGGCGCGTCGGGCCGAAGGCGCGCTGCACGAGCGCGCCGGCGAACTGCACGACGCGGCCGAAGCCGACGCCGCCGCAGACCGCCAGCAGCGAGGTGCCGAGGATGATGTAGCGCGGGTTGCCGGAGAAGCCGGCCTGGGTCATCAGCGCGATCAGCACGATCCACGAGAAGCCGAGCAGGCCGACCGCCAGCACCGCGCCCTGGCGGCGGTTGCGCAGCCAGTCGACGGCCGCGAGCGCGAGCGCGAACGCCGCGGCCGCCTTCACGGGCGTGATCACGAGCGGCCACGTGTCCTTGATCACCTGCACGAACGGGTGCTGGGCGAACGCGGGGCTGTTCGGGTTCGGCTGCTGCGCGCGATCGGCGGCGCGCATGAAGTTGCCCGAGCCCCAATACTCGGGCAGGAACCACAGCGCGAGCGTCAGCACGCCGCCGCCGACCACGAGCCGCAGCGCGTCGCGGTCGATCAACAGCAGCCACAGCCCGTAGGCGCCGAGGAACAGCCAGATCTCCGGGCGCAGCAGCGAGGCGAGGAAGACCAGCACGTACGCCTGCCGGTATCTGCCGTCGAGGTGGCGCTCGACCGCCCACAGCGTGAACGCGACCATCAGCCCCTCGGAGTTGCCGAGCGACATCGTGCGCACGAACTGCGAGCTGATCACGAGCGCGACCGCGGCGATGAAGCCGGCCGTCACCGAGGCGACGCTCCAGCCGTCGCGGTCGGTCAGCCGCGCGCCGAGCCGGAACGCCAGCATCACGGCGAGGATCGCGCCGCCGCGCGCCATCACCAGCCACAGGTCGGGCGCGGCGGAGCCGAACAGCGAGAAGACCGTCGTGAAGATCACCGGGAACGGCTTCCACGACGGGCCGCCGGTCGTCTGCAGGTCGATGTGGACGATCTCGCGGCCCCACACGATCCACGCCCACGGGTCGTACGTCGGCGTGCTGGGGTACAGCAGCGTGAGCGCCGCGAGCGCGAGCGCGACCGCCGCCAGCAGCGCGTAGACGCGCCCGTCGGTCGCTGCCTCGCGCGGGGTGACGCCGGGCGTCAGGCGCGCGCGCAGCGTCGCCAGCCAGTGCGGCGAGGAGCCCAGCTCTGCGGTCGAGGTGGCCATGCGTCAGGCGGTCGCCGTCGCGGCCTCGGCTCTCGCCGCCGCGCGCGCGGCGCGGATGCGCGAGAGCCCGCCGTAGCGGACCACGAGCAGCCCGAGCCCGACGACCGTGATGGGGACGAAGAGGACGAAGCGCAACAGCAGCAGATACGACAGGACGGAGGACTTCGACGCCGAGCTGACCGCGTCGACAGCGAAGATGACGGCGGCATCGTACGTGCCGATGTACCCGGGTGCCGCCGGGATCAGGGCGGCCGCGTTCGTGAAGGCGACGACGGCGAGCCCGTCGCGCAGGCTCAGGGTGATGTCGACGGCGTGCCCGACCGCCATGTAGACGCTCGCCTCGACGCCCCAGATCGCGAGCGAGACGAGCAGCAGCACGAGCCCGAAGCGGCTCAGCAGCTGCTTGCTCGGCGCCGCCATCGGCGCGAGCGCGCGCAGCACGAAGACCAGCCGCTCGCGGTAGCGCAGGAACGCGACCGCCGCGCCCAGCACGAGCAGGACGAGCAGCGCGACGCCGGCCAGCACGAGCGCCTCGTTCGGCTTCGGCAGTCTGCGCAGCAGGCCCGCCGCCAGCACGACGAGGATCACCCCGAGCGCGACCGCGTCGAGCACGCGCTCGGCGAGGATCGTGCCGAGGATCGTGCGCTTCGTCGCCCGCACTCTGCCGCCGAGCAGGAACGTGCGCAGCAACTCGCCGCCGCGCGCCGGCAGCACGTTGTTGCCCATGTAGCCGACCGGCACGAGCGCGTAGGCGTCGCCGCGCGAGGCCTCGCCGATCTCCGAGCGGCGCAGGATCCGCAGCCAGCGCTCGCCGCGCATCAGCGTCGCGACGGCGTAGAGCGCGAGCGCGCCGACGAGCGCCATGATGCCGCCGAACGAGCTGGGGAAGGTCGGCGCTCTCTGCTTCGTCGCCCACCAGACGACGCCCGCGATCGGGATCACCCAGACGACGAGCAGCAGCAGGCGACGTGTGCGCGTGGACACCGGCCGGCCTCGCTCAGTATCTCGAGCCCTGCGCCTGCAGGCAGGTCTCGATCGCTCTGAGCTCGCGGTCGCCGAGCCGGCCGACGGTGAGCAGGTGCGGCCCGATCACCTCGGCGCCCGGCGCCTGGTTGCGCAGCTGGCGGCCCTGCGCCTCCGCCGGGGTGGCGGCGAACTGCACGTAGGCGCCGCTCGCCGGCGGCAGGACGTCGAGTCTGTCGGTCGCGCGCGCGTCCTTCTGCGCTCTGATCCCCTTTGCGGCGAGGCAGCCGAGCGGCGCGTCGCGCGGGTCGAACGCGGCTGCCTGCACGCCGGCCGGCGTCGAGGCCGCCGGCATTGCGTCGTTGCCGCCGCCGACCGTCGTGCCGCCGCTGCCGCAGCCGGCGGCTGCGAGCGCGAGCAGGGCAAGGGGCAGCGGCAGTGCTGCCAGGGGGGAACGGCGAGACCGCATCCCGCCACAGGCTAGAGGATCGGGGAGCGGTGCCCGCCGCGCGCGGCGCGTGCACGCGGGCGCGGGGTGTCGGGGTGTGCGACGCCCGTGCGCGGCGGGCCCGGGGGCCGCGGGGTCTACACTCGGCGCGCCGATGCCGCTCGCGTTGCCCTTCGCCCTTGCCGGCCCGCTGCCGAAGGCGGGCGCCGTCGTGGCGGTGCTGCTGGCGGCCGGCGCGCTGCTCGCGCGCGAGCCGCGCCAGCGGGCGCTCGCGATGGCCGGCGCGCTGCTGCTCGCTCCGGTGCTGCTGCTGGCGGACATCTGGGACTCGCCGCAGCTCGCGGTCGTGCGCGACCACCCGCTGCCGGCGGCGGCCGGCGGCGTCGTGGCGATCGGCGTCGTCGTGGCGCTCGCGGTCGCGATGGCGCGCAACGCGCTGGTGCTGCCGCTGCTGGTGCTGGCGGCGCTGCCGTTCCGCGTCCCGATCGAGGTCGGCGGCACGACCTCGAACCTGCTCGTCCCGTTGTACGCGGTGATCGCCGCGGGCGCGCTGGCGGCGATCGCGCGGGGGCTGCGCGAGGAGGCGCCCGCCACGGCTTGGTCACCTGCGTGGCTCGAGCGCCTGCTGGCGCTGTCGGTCGCGCTGTACGGGATCCAGGCGACCTACTCGGCCGACTTCGACAAGGCGCTCCAGCAGATCGCGTTCTTCGTCGTGCCGTTCGCGCTGCTGTTCGTGCTGCTGGCGCAGCTCGAGTGGACGCCGCGGCTGCTGCGGCTGTGCCTCGGCCTGCTCGTCGGGCTCGCGCTCGCGTTCAGCGCGATCGGGTACGTCGAGTACGCGACGAAGCACATCTTCCTCAACCCGAAGCTGATCGCCTCGAACGACCTGCACACGTACTTCCGCACCAACTCGGTCTTCTTCGACCCGAACATCTACGGCCGCTTCCTCGTCGTCGCGATGCTGGCGGTCACGGCGACGCTGCTCCAGTCCACGCGCGCGCGCACGGTGTGGGTCGGCGCGGCGGTGCTGGCGGCGCTGTGGGCCGGGCTCGTGCTGACGCTGTCGCAGTCGTCGCTGGGCGCGCTGCTCGTCGGGCTCGCCACGCTCGCGGTGCTGCGCTGGGGCGCGAAGCGCGTGCTGCTGCCGGCGGCGGCCGTGGTCGCGCTGGCGGCCGCGGCGGTGCTGGTCACGCCGGGGACGTTCGGCGTCAACCTGCACAACCTCGACAGCTCGTCGAGCGGGCGCTCGCAGCTCGTGCGCGGCGGCGGCGACCTGTTCGCGGCGCGGCCGGTCGCGGGCTACGGCAGCGGCTCGTTCGTGCACGAGTACCGGCGGCTGGAGGGGCGCAAGCTCGCGCCCGACGCCGCGACCGCGTCGCACACGATCCCGGTGACGGTCGCCGCCGAGCAGGGCGCGATCGGATTGGTGGCATACCTGGCGCTGCTCGCCGCCGCGTTCTTCCGCCTGCTGCGCGGCGCGGCCGGCGCCTCCGTCGCGCGCTCGGCCGTCGCGGCCGCCTTCCTCGCGCTCGTGTTCCACACGCTCGTCTACGCGGCGTTCCTGGAGGACCCGATGACGTGGGCGCTGCTCGGGCTGGGGACGGCGCTGGCCGCGACCGTCGTGCCGCGGCGCGCACCGGCTACCGCCGTGTCGCCCCCGCGCGAGCCGACCGCGGCCGAACGCGCGGCGGCGCGGCAGGCGTCGCGCCTGGGCACGGCCTCGTAGGGCCGGCCGCTCGGCGCGGGGAAGCGGCGTGTCCGCTTCGCGCTTCGCATAGCGTCCTGGAGCACGGTGAGGCGGATCGCGCTCGGAATCGTGCTGGCGCTGGCTGCGCTGGTCGTGGTGCTGAACTGGACGTGGGGCCGGCTCCCGGGCGAGCCGGAGCGCAGCGGGCGGATGCTGCGGCTCGGCGACGCGACCGTGCGCGTGCTCGAGCATCCGGGGAAGGGCCCGGCCGTCGTGCTGCTGCACGGCCTGCCGGGGACCGCGCAGGACTTCGACGCGGTCGTCGCGCGGCTGCCCGGCCGCCGCACGGTCGCGATCGACCGCCCCGGCTTCGGCTTCTCGAGCGGCGGCTACCACCCGTTCGCCGAGCAGCTCGCGACGATCCGCGCGCTGCTACGGACGCTCCACCTCGGGCGCGTCGTGCTGGTCGGCCACTCCTACGGCGGGACGCTCGCGCTCGCCTACGCCGAGCAGCGCCCGCAGGACGTGCGCGGGCTCGTGCTGGTCGACGCGGCGGCCGCCGGCCAGCGCTCGAGCGCCTTCAAGCGCGCCCAGTCGCGCCTCGTGCAGGCGCTCTCATGGCCGGTCGTGCAACCGCTCGCGGACGTGACGTTCTCGCAGCTGCTGCGCACCGTCTCGGCGAAGCAGGGCGACGCGCAGGCGTTCGACCCGGGCGCGATCGACCCGGCGCACGAGCAGCGCCTGCTCGCGCTCAACATGCAGCACGGCGACCTCGACGCCTACACCGGCGAGCAGCTGCACGCCGACGACGCGATCGCGGGCGTCGATGAGCGGCTCGCGTCGATCGAGGCGCCGGCGGTCGTGATCCAGGGCGACGCCGACAAGCTCGTCGCGCCGCAGCACGGCCGCCGGCTCGCCGCGCTCCTCCCCCACGCGCGCCTCGTGATGCTGCGCGGCGGCCACATGCAGACGTACGTCCACCCGGCGGCCGTGGCTGCCGCGGTGCGCGAGCTGCTGGCTACGCGACCGCCAGCACTTCGAGCCCGGGGACGCGCTCGAAGTGCCGCGCGTTGACCGTCGCGACGGGCATGCCGTGCGCGAGCGCGGTCGCCGCGATCCACAGGTCGTGCGCGCCGATCAGCGCACCGTCGGCTTCGAGGCGCGCCCAGATCTCCGCGTGCGCGCGGGCGACGTGCATCGTGATCGGGATCGGCTGCAGCCGCGCGAGCACGCCCTCGACGAACGCGTGACGCCGCATCCGCAGGGTCGGGTCGGCGGCTCGGTGGACGCCGTGCAGCAGCTCGCTCGCGGTCACGACGCTGATCGCGCGGTCCTCCTCGCCGGCCAGCGCCTCGAGCGGCGCGCGCCGGCGCTCGACGTCGACGACGACGGAGGTGTCGATCAGGACGGCCACGCGCCCGTGGGCGGCCCGAAGGCGGCGCGCCCCTCCTCGACGTCGTGCGCGAACGCGTCGTCGACCGGGGGCAGCGTCGCCATCAGCTCGCGCCACTGAGCGGCCGTGACGGTCGGGCGGGAGCTGGCCGGCCGCAGCTCGGCGATCGGCGCACCGTTGCGCACGATCTCGATCTCCTCGCCCGCGCCGACGCGGTTGATGATGCGGGAGAAGCTGCGGGCCACCTCCGTCGCGGTCAGGCGAAGCATGCACCCGACCGTATCAGATAAATCAGACCTGTCCTGGCGCTCCGCCGCCCGATGCGGGAGGATCGGGGCGTGCTCGCGCGCTTCCTCGTCACGTGGGCGTTCAACGTCGCCGCCCTGTGGGTCGCCGACAAGCTGCTGAGCGGCGTGGACGTGGCCGGCGCTCACACGTGGGTGACGTTCGTGCTGGCGGGGCTCGTCTTCAGCCTCGTGAACCTGGTCGTCAAGCCGATCGTCGCGATCCTCGCGATCCCGCTGATCATCCTCACGCTCGGGATCGCCTACTTCCTCGTCAACGTGCTGATGATCTTCGTGACGAGCTGGATCGTCGGCGACTTCCACGTCGACGGCTTCTGGGCCGGCGTGGGCGCGGCGATCATCGTGTGGATCGTCAACGTGCTGCTCGACGCGCTCGGGCGCCGTCTGACCGAGGTCTGAGCCGCGAACGGCCGCGACCGCGCCCGGGGGACGCGGTCGCGGAGGGGATCCGTGGGGCTCGGCTTACGCCGCCTCGCGCAGCGCGGCGAGGGAGCTCTCGCGCGAGAGCCGTCTGAGCGCCTGCTCCTCCAGCTCTCGCGCGCGTGTGGAGCTGAGACCGAGGCGCCGGCCGACCTCGCTGAGCGTCTGCGGCGGCTCGCCGCCGGTGCCGAAGCGCAGGTGGATGACCGTCCGCTCCTTGTCGGGGAGCGTGTTGATCGCCTTCTGCACGGCCTCGTGACGCAGGGTGTCGGAGACCTCCTCGTGCGGGCTCGCCTCGTCGGTCGCGATCAGCGCGCCGAGCGACGTCTCGCCGTCGTCGCCGACGGGCAGGTCGAGGCTCGTCGGCTCGCGGTCGGCCTTCGCCGCCTCGAGCACCAGCTCGAGCTCGATCCCGGTCTCCTCGGAGATCTCCTCGTCCGAGGGCTCGCGACCGAGCTTCGCCGTCAGCTCGCGCCGTGCACGCGCGACCTTGCGGGCGCGCTGCCCGACGTGGACGGGGAGGCGGATCGTCCGCCCGCTGTTCTCGAGCCCGCGCTGGATCGACTGGCGGATCCACAGCGTGGCGTACGTCGAGAAGCGGAAGCCCTTGCGCCAGTCGAACTTCTCGACGGCGCGGATCAGGCCGAGCGTGCCCTCCTGGACGAGGTCGCCCATCGACAGGCCCTGGCCCTGGTAGCGCCGCGCGATCGACATCACGAGGCGCAGGTTGGAGTTGACCATGCGCTCCTTGGCGACGAGGTCGCCGCGCTCGATCTGCTTCGCCAGCTCGATCTCCTCGGCCGGCGTGAGCAGGGGCCAGTTGCGCGCCTCCCGCATCAGCAGCTGAAGGGCGTCGAACGTCGTCTCCTCGGGGGCGATGGCCTGGGTGTCTACAGTCTTCGTGGGTGTTCCTTTCTCAATACCTACTTGCACGCTAGGTATTCTACGCCAAGGTCGTTGCTTCGTCAACAACTGTTTCCCGTATCGTCACAAGGCAACCCGGGCAACCCTGCGGTAACAGCCTGCCCGCCGTGACGACCCACAATCACGCTCGATGACGTCAGCCGCCCGACCACCCGAGGCATCCGGCGAGCTGCCGGCGTTCGCGCGCGACTCGGAGCTCGTCTCCGGCGCGTGGCAGCTCGCGCTCGAGGCCTACCGCGGACATGCCGCGAACGGCACCGGCAACGTCGCCGCCGACGTCGAGCATCCGGCGATCACCGCGCGCCTGCTGCACGACGCCGGCTGTGACGAGTCGATCGTCGCGACCGCCGTGCTGCACGACGTGATCGAGGACACCGGCCTCGACGCGGCCGCGATCGCCGCGCGCGTCGGGCCGGAGGTCGCGCGGCGCGTCGAGGCGCTCACCGAGCGGCCGGACCTGCACGCCTACGCCGACCGCAAGCGCGAGCTGCGGTCGCGCGGGATCGCCGCCGGCCGCGAGGTCGCCGCCGTGATGGCCGCCGACAAGCTCGCGCGCGCCACGCGCGCCGCCGGCGGGCGGCTGCGCCCCGAGAAGCTGCGCCACTTCCAGGCCACGCTCGCCGAGCTGCGCGAGGCCTATCCGGACCTGCCGCTGCTCGAGCCGCTCGCGAACGCGGTCGAGCGGCTGCGGCCGACGACGGGCGAGGCGGCGGCGGCCGTCGGCGACCCGTCGCTCTACGTCAACCGCGAGCTGTCGTGGCTCGACTTCAACGAGCGCGTGCTGCAGCTCGCCGAGAGCCCTGAGCGGCCGTTGATCGAGCGCGTCAAGTTCACCGCGATCTACAGCTCCAACCTCGACGAGTTCTTCATGGTGCGCGTCGCCGGCGTGCACGACCAGGTCGACGCCGGCATCGAGGCGCCGAGCGCCGACGGGGTCGCCCCGAGCGAGCTGCTCGACCGCATCGGCGACCGCGTGCGCGAGCTGAGCGCACGGCAGGAGAGCTGCTGGGAGCGCGCGCTGCGGCCGGCGCTCGCCGAGCACGGCATCCGCGTCGTCGCCCCGGACGCGCTCGGCGACGACGAGCGCGCCGCGCTCGACGACCGCTTCCGCCGCGAGGTCTTCCCCGCCCTGACGCCGCTTGCGGTCGGTCCCTCGCAGCCGTTCCCCTACATCTCGAACCTGTCGCTGAGCCTCGGCGTGATCGTGCGCGACCCCGCCACCGACCAGACCCGCTTCGCGCGCGTGAAGGTGCCGAAGGAGGGGCTGCCGCGCTTCATCGCCGTCGGCGACGGGCGCACGCTGGTGCCGATGGAGGCGGTCATCGCCGACCACCTCGACCGCCTCTTCCGCGGGATGGAGATCGTCGCGCACACCGTCTTCCGCGTCACGCGCGACGCCGACTTCACCGTCTCCGACGAGGCCGACGACCTGCTGGAGGCGGTCGAGGCGCAGCTGCGGCGGCGGCGCTTCGGCGAGGTCGTGCGGCTCGAGCTGAGCGCCGGCACCGACCCCGGCCTGCGCGCACGGCTGATGACCGAGCTGGAGGTCGAGGAGCGCGACGTCTACGAGGTCGACGGGCTGCTCGACCCGAGCGACCTGTGGCAGATCGCCAAGCTGCCGGTCCCGCGCGAGCTGCGCGAGCCGCCGTGGAAGCCGGTGATGCCGCCCGAGTTCGAGCAGGACGGCAAGCGCTCGGACCTGTTCGCGCTGCTGCGCAGACGCGACCTGCTCGTCCACCACCCCTACGACGCCTTCGCAACGGTCGAGCAGTTCGTCAACCAGGCGGTCAACGACCCCGACGTGCTCGCGATCAAGCAGACCGTGTACCGCACGAGCGACGACTCGCCGCTCGTGCCGGCGCTGATCCGCGCCTCCGAACGCGGCAAGCAGGCCGTCTGCCTGGTCGAGCTGACGGCGCGCTTCGACGAGCGCGCGAACATCGCATGGGCGCGCGCGCTGGAGCAGTCGGGCGTGCACGTGACCTACGGGATGCCGGGCTTGAAGACGCACGCGAAGGCGGTCCTGGTCGTGCGCCGCGAGGGCGACGGCGTGCGCCACTACGCGCACGTCGGGACCGGCAACTACCACCGCGGCACGGCCGACCTCTACACCGACTTCGGCCTCTTCACCGCGCGCGAGGACCTGACCGGCGAGATCGCCGAGCTGTTCAACCAGCTGACCGGCTACTCGCGGCCCGAGCACTACCGCCGCGTGCTGGTCGCGCCGCTCAACCTGCGCGAGCGGATCATCGGCGAGATCGACGCGACGATCGACGCGCACGAGGCGGGCAAGGACGCGCGCATTCGCATGAAGATGAACTCGCTCGTCGACGCCGCCTGCATCCGCGCGCTCTACCGCGCGTCGCAGGCGGGCGTGCCGATCGAGCTCAACGTGCGCAGCGCCTGCTGCCTGCGCCCCGGTGTGTCCGGCGTCTCCGAGAACATCCGCGTCGTGTCGATCGTCGGCCGCTTCCTCGAGCACTCGCGCATCTACGCCTTCCAGCGCGGTGAGCAGACGGCCGTCTTCGTCGGCTCCGCGGACCTGATGCCGCGCAACCTCGACTCGCGCGTGGAGCTCGTCGTGCCGGTGGACGACCCCGACGCGCGCGCACAGCTCCTCGACACGCTCGAACGCTGCCTCGCCGACACGGAGAACGCGTGGGACCTCGCCGCCGACGGCATGTGGACCCACCGCCGCGTGCCGTCCGGCGAGCAGCCGCGCGACGTGCACGCCGAGCTGATGCGCGCGCACCTCGCGCGTGCGCAGCTCACCGACGCGTGAGCAGCTCGCGCGCCGTCATCGACCTCGGCTCCAACAGCTTCCGGCTCGTCGTCTTCACGACCGGCGAGGGCGGCTGGTGGAGACGCACCGACGAGCTGAGCGACATGGTGCGGATCGGCGGCGACTTGACCTCGGAGGGGTGCCTCTCCGAGGCGCGCATGGCGCACGCGCTGGAGACGCTGCGAGTGTTCGCGGCGTTCTGCTCGACGAACGGGATCGACGTCGGCGAGGTCGAGGCGGTCGCGACGAGCGCGATCCGCGACGCGCCGAACGGCGGCGCGTTCGTCGCGCGGGCGCAGCGCGAGACGGGGCTGCCGATCCGCGTGATCTCCGGCGAGGAGGAGGCGCTCTACTCGTACGTCGCGGCGGCCAACTCGACCGCGCTGGAGGACGGGGTCGTGCTCGACCTCGGCGGCGGGTCGCTGGAGCTGGTGCAGGTGCGCGAGCGCCGCGCCGGCGCGATCGCCTCGTGGCCGCTGGGCGCGGTGCGCGCGACCGAGCGCTGGCTGCCGAGCGACGGTCCGGTCGAGGCGAAGCCGATCGCGAAGCTGCACGCGCGCACGCTGAGAGCGCTGGAGTCGGACGCGCCGTGGGTGGTGGCGGCCGGCGCGGAGGGCGCGCGGCTGGTGGGGCTCGGCGGCAGCGTGCGCAGCCTCGCGGCCGCGGCCGTGCGAATGGCGGACCTGCCGCTCGACAGCGTGCAGGGCTTCCTGCTCTCGCGCGACGCGCTCGACGCGCTCGTGGACGAGCTGGCGGGGCGGGCGCCGGAGGAGCGCGAGCGGGTGCCGGGCATCAAGCGCGGGCGCGGCGAGGTGATCCTGGCGGCTGCGGTCGTGCTGCGCGCGGTGCTGGAGGGCAGCGGCGCGGCCGGGATCGAGGTGACGGAGGCGGGTCTGCGCGAGGGGATCTTCCTGTCCGGCCTGCTGGCGCCCGCCGACCCGCCGCTGGTGGAGGACGTGCGCACCGCGAGCGTGCGCAACCTCGCGCGCCAGCACGGCGTCGACCTCGTGCACGCCGAGCACATCGCGGCGCTCGCGCACCAGCTGCTGGAGGCGCTGCCGGGGGCAGGCCTGCCGGAGCCGGGCGAGCCCGAGCT
The DNA here is from genome assembly GCA_018268595.1 of Actinomycetota bacterium. Classification (GTDB taxonomy): domain Bacteria; phylum Actinomycetota; class Thermoleophilia; order Solirubrobacterales; family Solirubrobacteraceae; genus Conexibacter. Next base: position 261,036 of record JAFDWH010000013.1, read on the forward strand.
GGTGGAGGCGGCCGCGCTGCTGCACGACGTCGGGATGGCGGTCGACTACGACGACCACCACAAGCACTCGTCGTACCTGATCCTGGGATCCGGGCTGCCCGGCTTCACGCCGCGCGAGGTGGCGCTGATCGCGCTGATGGCGCGCTATCACCGCAAGGGCACGCCGTCGCTGGGCGCTTTGGCGCCGCTGTGCCGCGACGGCGACGAGCAGCTCGTGCTTCGCGGCGCGGCGCTGCTGCGGATCGCCGAGCAGCTCGAGCGCAACCGCGACCAGGTCGTGCGCGCGGCGCGCCTGCGACGGCCGGCGGACGCCGCCGATGGGGTCGTCGAGCTGGAGCTGGACGCGGTCGGAGACGACACCGTCGCGCGCTGGGGCGCCGAGCGGCAGGGCGAGCTGTTCGAGCGCGCGTTCGGCGCGCCGCTGCGGGTGGTGGCGCGGTAGCGGCGTGGCTTGATGCCCTACCGTCGTGCGCATGGCGCGCGCCACCGATGACGCCGACGAGCAGGCGGTGGAGACTGTCCGTGCTCAGCTTGACGTCGCCCGCGCTCGCGCGCTCGCGGGGTTCGACGTGCTGCGCGACATCGACGGCACACCTGCCGAAGTCGAGGCCAACCGACACCCACCGCTCCCTGAGCAGCCGGCCTGAGCGCGTCCTGTACAGGATCGCGTTGTCCAAGACACGCCTGTCCCGGATCGGCTCTGGCCAAGCCGTCCGCGAGCGAGAGATCTGCGCGCCCGTACGTCCTATAGGACGTTGCGCCAAGTAGACCCAGACGGAAGGGTGACCGCGTGCCGAAGCGAAAGCAGCCGGGATCGCCGCTGGGGCAGGCGGTGCGCGAGCGGCGGACGGAGCTGGGGATGACGCAGGAGGATCTGGCGCATGCTGCCAGCACGTCTCAGAAGCGGGTGTGGCAGATCGAGAGCACGTCAACGCGGGTCAGCTATGACGCCCTGTGTGCCCTGGCCGAGGCGCTCGGCGTGCCGCTGGAGATGCTGACGCTCCGCGCGCGCGTGATCGCGACAGATCGCGCCAAGGCCGACGGCAGAGCTTCCAGCAGACCAAAGAGCTGATCGTTTACTCCCTCTAGGGAGTTTCTCGCCTGAGGTCGGCTTCGTCGCGGAGCATGTCCTCGGGGTCTACAAGCTCCTTGGCGATCTCTAGGACATCACGCGCCGCGAGGAAGGCAAGCGCCCTAAGGGTGCGGACGTAGCAGCCGTCGCTTCCCGCTCTGAGGGCGTCGGCGGTGGCGGTCTTCAACCGCTCAATGGCGAGCGCGAGTTCCCATACATCCGCGTCTTCCATGTGGTCGAGCATCCGCTCAGAAATGCTGAACACCGTGGCGACGCATCGCACCAGCCGCCGCTCGGCGGGCGGTGTCCACGGGGGAAAATGACGAGCTTGATGTGCGAAGAAGTGCGCGCCCCACGCTGTGCGGAAGCGCGTTCCGCGGGGGCCGGGGTTCGGAGGCTGGCGCGGGATCGGCGGCATAGGCGGGGTGGGCGTGGCGAGCGGGTGGGATCTCCACGAGGGGGAGGTTGTGGAGTGGCAGGCGCCTCTCGTTGCCCTGCGCCGTCCCCCACCCGCTGCCACGCCGGACCGCGATGGGGGACGTCGCCCGCGGCCGAGTAGCAAGCTAATAGCCCGGATTGGCGGCAACCAGACCTAATAGTGAGCGACTGTTCCGGTCGTCAGGTGGCGGCTCGTTGCCCGGTTCGAACGCGCCACAGACGAAGGGCCGGCATCAGGAGGCGCGGGAGCGATCCGGCTGTGCCTGCGAGCTGCGCACTGGTGGGACGAAACGCGGCCGACCGGGCGCTGTCCTTGGTCAGATAGAGCGCGATCATGCAGGCCAGGAGGACGCAGTGACGCTCGCCGTTCGGGAGTTCTCGGACGGAGTCGGCGGCGCAGCGAATGCTCTCGTGAAGCCGCTCGACTGCCCGCTCTCGGGTTGCGTAGTGGACGAGATAGTTGTGATTGCCGCGGCGCTCGTCCTCGGCCTGGTCGGCATAGCTGTCGAGCAGTGTCAGCGTCATCGCGAGCCACGGGAAGTAGGCGGCGTAGGTCGCCTCGGCGTCGGCCGGCGTCGGATCACGCTCGGCGGCCACTGCCAGCAGCGCGTGCGTCGTTATCCAGCCGCTGACGGCGGCGCCCACCTCGAACCACGACAACTCGCGCTCGTGCGGGAAGTGTCGCGCCGCCCACGCCCGCAACGAAGCGTCGCGCACCGTGGCGTCGAGCTGGTGGTTGAGGATCAGCACGCTGGCCCACTCAGCCTCACGGACAAGGAGGGGCTGCACGACGCCGTAGCCGGGCAGGGAGCGGCATCCTTCCCGGCACGCGGCGACGAGCGTGGCGAGATAGCCGCCGTCGTCCGGCGCGAGATGGCGCCAGTAGTCCGACGGATGTTGGTCGAGGTCGAGCGCGTCGCCGAGTGCGCGATAGAGCCTGCCGCCGTGCTCGGGTCCGACGGATCCGTCGTGCTCGGTAGTGCTGTCGAGGAAGTCCTGCAGCAACTCGTAACGGACCAGGGTTCGCAGAAGCCCCGGCTCACGACGGCTCGGCAACGTCCAGAACATCGCCGCGCCGTCCGTATGCCCGCGCTTGAGGTCGATCGCGGCCAGCGCGTCGTGGCGCACGCTGAGGTCGGGGATGCGCTCGGCTCGCGCGCGCCAGACGTGAACCTCGCGTGATACGGCACGGAGGCCCCCCGTCAGCTCGCGGCCGGCAGCGCGAAGCAGGGCCGCCGACTGCGGCCCGCTGAGCGGCATCGCATTGGGCGTCGCAGCAGCACGCATCCCCCTCTCGGGGGAGCCTAATCATGCAGACCCAGTGCCAGGGGATTAGCGCACGCCGACTCGGGCGTCGATGCTCGCTGCACGGCGACCAAACACGCCGATGATCGCCACGGAGACGAGCGTCACCGCCGCGCAGCTCAGGAGCGCGTCGACGACCGCGACCGAGTACAGGACGGGGAAGCCCGTCACGCTGGTGAGGGCACGGCTCAGCAGCGATTGGCCGAGCAGGCCGAACAGCGCCCCGATCGCGCAGCCCGCACCGACGAGGACGGCCGCCTCGAGCAGCAGGGATCGCCACAGCTCGCCGGCCGAGTATCCCTCAACCTTCATACGGGCCAGGAAGGCACGGCGCTGCCAGATCATCCCGGCCATCGCCGCCGCCATCGCGATCATGGCCGCGACCAGCACGAGGGCGGCGATCTCCGTAAGACGCGTCAAGCCTTCGCGACTGGCGGCGCGCTGGTCTCGCTCGCGTTGCGCCGCGGTCTGCACATCGAGGCCGGAGCGCGGTCCGAGCGCTCGACGCAACTCCTGTGCACCTTCAGCCTGCGTCACACCAGGCGCGAGCGTCGCGTGCACGGCGCTGACATCGTCGCTGCCCCAAGCCCGTGCGTAGTCGTCGCTGTTGAGCACCATCGCGCCCGGCGGCCATCCCATGTTCGTGGACAGGGCCGACACGCGAAGCGGTGTCGGAACCGGTGAGGGCAGCACGAACCGCTGCCCCACGCGCAGGCCGAGCTGGTTGGCCAGGGCGGCTGAGACGACCGCCCACCCGCCAGCGCGCAGCAGGCGCGTCGCTCTCGTCGTGTCACCGTCGATCATCTGGCCGCGAGGGATCGGTCGTCGCGCGCTCGCAGGCGAGCCGTACACGACGATCCGGCGGTCGCCGACGTCGAGGAACGAACCGCGAAAGTCAGCGAATCGCGAAATCACGCCGGGAGGAACTCGGAGCGTCGGGGCGCGGAACGGTGTCGTAGCCAGCAGGTTGGCCCTCCCCGGCGCGACCACCCATACGTCCCCAATCGACGACAGGTCTGCCGAGGTGCGATCCAGTCCGCGTTGCAGGTCAGCGTGAGCGCCCTGGAGCGCCACGCTGCCGAAGATCGCCACGGCGCCGGTCGCCGCCACCGCCAGCGAGCGCAGGTGCGTGACCGGATCGCGCAGGTCGGTGATGGCGAGGAAGGGCACGATGCTGCGGATGCCCTCAGTCGCCAGGTCGAGCAGTGCCACGAGTCGCCGCAGAATCAGCGGGAGGAGCAGCAGCATGGCCACGGTGAGGAACACCAGTCCGCCTACCCCGATTCCCGCCAAGCTCGGACGGGCGATCACCGTAACGATGCCGGCCGCGAGACACACCAGCCCGCTGCTCAGGAGCGCCGAGTCAAGCCGCCCCGGCTTGCGGTCAAGCGGCTCGATGTCGGCGCCGCGCAGCAGCGACGGCGCCATCGGGCCGAGGACGGCGATCAGGCTGGCGGCGACCCCGCCGGCCGCCGCGATCACCACTGTCGTCGGCGTCGTGATCCGCTCGGAGCCGAACGCGAAGGCCATTTCGAGAAAGACCGGACGCTGGTCGAACAGGTGGCGCGCAAGCTGGTCGCCGGCGACGATCCCCACAGCCGAGGCCACCACGCCGAGGACCAGCGCGTCGAACAGCAGCACCTTGAAGATCGTTCTCGGTCCGTACCCCTCCGTGCGCAGGTCGGCGATGAGTTGCCGACGCTGCGGGACCGTGAGCAACACGGCGCTGAACGCGAACAGGAAGCCCACCATCGCGCTGAAGACCGAGAACATCGCCGTGGACTGACTCGTCGGCTGGGATGCTTGTCGAAACAGCGCCGCGTCGAAGTCGGCCGCCCGCACGTCGATTCGGCCGGCGGCCAGGCGCGTCAACTCGGCCCTGACCCTGGAGTCCTGGCCTGCCTTTGGGACGACGAAGACCCGCGAGAGCTGCCGGACGCGATTGCTGAGCGCCTGCGCGTAATGCAGGGGCGCGATTGCCACTGGACTGTCGATCAAGCTGCCGATGTCTGAGGCTTGAAGCTTGGTGCCGAGCCGAGCGACGACGCTGTGACCGCTGACGTCGAGGATCACCGACTGTCCGAGCGTGAGTCTCAGCTCGTGGACCAGCGGCGTTGGCAGCGCCAGCGCGGTGACATCGGCCAGCCAGCCATAGGAGAAGACCGGCGACACGGCGCCGTCGAGTTTGGCGAAATCCGGTGTCACACCGACGAGCAGCACTGAGCGACGCAACCGACCGGAACGCGCTTGAGCACGCACTTCGAGAATGCCGGCCGCGGCAGCGACGCCGGACAACCCTTCGACCTTGGAAAGCATGCGCTCGTCGAAGCCCTCGCCGCGAGCGGCGAACTCGTAGCGCGCCTTGCCGACGATGCCCTTCGTGGTGCGCTCGAACGATCCCGTCAAGCTCGTGTTGGCGACCAGAGCTGCAAACAGCAACGAGACGCCGACTGCGATCCCGAGCAGGGCCAGCAGCTCTTGGCCGAGCTGCGCCCGAAGACGCATCTGGTAGAGCGCGGCGACGTTGGCGAGCTTCACAGGTGGCTGCTGTCGCCGACGTAGTCCTGCAACCGTCCGTCGTGCAACTCGAGCGCGCGATCGGCGTACCCCGCCACCAAGGGATCGTGCGTGACAAGCAGGGTCGCCACGCCGCGCTCGTGGCACAGCTCGCACAACAGCTCCATGACGTCACGGCTGCGGCGACTGTCGAGGTTTCCGGTCGGCTCGTCAGCCAGCAGCAACGACGGCTCGGTCGAGAGCGCGCGGGCGATCAAGACGCGCTGGCGCTCCCCGGTCGACAACTCGTCCCCGGCGTGGCGCAGCCGATCCCCGAGGCCCAACCGGTGCATCAGCGGCTCGACGCGCCTGCGCGCATCGCGCCGACGCAGCTCGTCGAACAGCTTCAGGGCGGCGTTGTCGATTGCGCTGGCGCCGGGAACGAAGTCGGGCTGTTGGCGTACGAAGCCGACCTCGTGCAGCCGGTAGGCGGCAGCCTCGCGCTTGGAGAGCGCCAGCACGTCGCGAGAGCCGACGCGCACGGCGCCTGAGTCCGGGCGCAGCAATGCGGCGATGATCTTGAGCAGGGTCGTCTTGCCCGACCCGCTCGGCCCGTACAGCGCCACCATCTCGCCGGGGTCGATCGACAGCGACACGCCGTCCACCGCCCGGATGACCTCGCCGCCCGGAGAGGCGAAGTGCTTGACCACGCTGTGGAGTTCGAGCACCTATCCGCGCTGTTGGTCGCTGCCGCGGCGAAGCTCGATCACCGCGCCGCCGGGACGCGAGGCGTCCGTCACCGGAAGCAGGCGGCCGTCGCTCAGCGTGAAGGACTCGTGTGCCTCGGTCACGGCCGCGAGCATCGAGGAGGTCATCAGGACCGCGACGTTCTGTTCGACCACAGCCTTGCGCAGCAGTTCGATGACCTCCTGCTGTTGGAGCGTGTCAAGGCCGGCGGTCGGATCGTCCACGAGCAACAGCCGCGGCTCGCGCACCAACCCGTGCGCCAAGCCGACCAACGCCTTCTCGCAGTCGGAGAGCTGATGCCATCTGGCGTCGTGGCACTCGGCCACGTCGAGCTTCTTGAGCATCGCCATCGCCCGCCCGCGTGCCTGTCTCGGCTTGAAGCGCTTGTAGAGCGGGACGGCGACATGGTCGAGCACCGTGAAGGCTTGGCTCTGCGGGCCTTCGCCCTGGACCAGCCCGATGTCCCTCAGGCGCAGCGCGTCGCGCTGCGCCTTCCTGAGCGTTGCGAGGTCGGTTCCGTCGAAGCGCACGACGCCGACGTCGGGAGCCTCCAGGCCGGCCGCCAGTCGCAACAGCGTCGACTTTCCGGAGCGCTGCGGACCCCACACGCCGAACAGATCGCCGGGCCGCATCGTCAGCGACACGTCCACCAACACGCGCTTCTGGTACGGGCCGACTTGGTGCGTCTTGCCGACGTGCTCCACCGAGAGAAGCGACATCACGCGAGAGCCTACGGACGCCGGCGCCCCGAAACGCCGGTCGGATGTTCGACCTGCGCGACGAGCGCTCTGCGGCTCCGCTGCGCCCACTCCATCATCGCCTGCATGTGCGCGATCAGGGCGTCGCCCACCAGCACCGCCCCCGGAGTCCGACCGCGAGCGCTGCGGTTGCCGAGCGGATGCTCGATCAGGTGCCGCAGCTCGTCGCGGCACTGCTGCTCGAAGTCCGCGAGCGCCTCGATGAGGTGCGGGATGTCATCAGCTCGCGCCGCCATCAACTGCATGTGCAACTGCTCGCGCAGCGGCTTCTTCTTCGGAATCGATCCCATCCAATCGCGGAACCGAACCTCGCCCCGATCCGTCACCTCGTAATAGACGCGCGACTGGGCCTGCTTGCTCTTGCTCTTGCCGATCGGCCCGTCTCGCTCGACCACGCGGACAAAGCCCTCACGGTCCAGCGCCTTCAGCGCGGAGTAGACGGCGGTGTCGGAGTAGCCCAGCGCCTCCGAGAACTCGAGAAGCTGATCGCGCAGCTCGTAGCCATACCCGTAGCCGCGCCGCCAGATCAGCTCCCCAAGCAGCATGTTCTGTATCGACAAAGCCCTTCCCCCGATCGCAGAAGACCAGGAACGGCACCGTACAGAAGACACTCGCGACTCGCCACCGGTAACTACCCCTAGGACGTAGTGCTTTGCGTTAGGCATTTGCCGATGCCTCAGCCGCCTCGCGGGAGTGCCGTGGGGCCGGGAAGATCTCGGCGGGCGCGGCGTCCATGTGGGGTGACGCCGATCGACGACCGGAAGGAGCCGCGCCCGATGCGACCGATGCACCCGACCTCCGCCCCTGCTCCCGTCCACATCCGCCCGCGGCCACTGGCGGCGGCGCTGGTCGCGCTCGCCGCGGCGCTGCTCGTCGGGCTCACGGCGCTGGCCGCGCCGGCGCTCGCGAAGCACAGCGTGCACGTGCACGCCGCGCGCAACGCGACGCTCGGCAAGCGCATCGTCGTGACCGCGCGCGGGCGCACGCTCTACACGCTGAGCGCCGAGGTCCACGGGCGCTTCATCTGCACGGGCGCGTGCCTGGCCGACTGGCACCCGCTGAAGGTCCCGGCCGGCGGCAAGGTCGAGGGCGTCGCGCACCTCGGCGTGATCACGCGCCCGGACGGCTCCCGTCAGGCGACCTACCGCGGCCGCCAGCTCTACACGTTCGACATGGACCACCGGCCGGGCGACGTGAACGGCGAGGGCTTCCGCGACGTCGGCACGTGGCATGCGGCAGTGGCGCCGCGGGCCGGCGCGCACCGCTGACGCGCGTCGGGCCGGGTTGGAAAGCGTTCACTGCTTTCCAAGGTTAGGGTGATAAAGTTGGGAAGTGGCCGCGACTTCCCAACCTTCTCACGGCCGGATCGAACGGCGGATCTGGAGACCGGCGATCGACCACGGCGCGGGCCGGCGGCACCGGGTCGCGCAGACGATCGAGTGCTTCGTCCCGGACCCGATCGCCGAGTGGGACCCCACGCTGACGGCCTCGACGGCGGCGTTGATCGCCGAGGCCGACGCCGAGGTGCGCGAGTTCGACCGCCAGGCGCCGGACGTGCAGGGGCACGACGCGCTCGCGCGCCAGCTGCTGCGGCAGGAGTCGGTCGGCTCGTCGCGGATCGAGAACCTGATCGTCGGGCAGCGACGGCTCGCGCGCGCAGCCGCCGGGAGCGGCGCCAAGCACGACGCGACCGCCGACCTCGTGATCGGCAACGTGCGCGCGATGGAGCGCGCGATCGCGCTGGCGACCGAGCCGCGCCCGCTGACGCGCGACGACGTCGCCGCGATCCATCGCACGCTGTTCGAGGGCACGGTCGACGAGCCGATCGGCGGCGTCGTGCGACAGGAGCAGAACTGGATCGGCCGCTCGTCGCTCAGCCCCGCCGGCGCCGAGTTCATCCCGCCCCCGCACGAGCACGTCGAGGTGCTGCTCGACGACCTCGCCGCGTTCCTCAGCCTCGACGACCTGCCGGTGACGCTGCAGGCGGCGATCGCGCACGCGCAGTTCGAGACGATCCATCCGTTCCTCGACGGCAACGGCCGCGTCGGGCGCTGCCTGATCCACGTCGTCTACCGGCGTCGGGGGCTGGCGACGAGCGTCGTCCCGCCGATCAGCCTCGTGCTGGCGACCCACCACCGTCTGTACGTCGGCGGGCTGGAGGCCTACCGCTTCGGCGACCTGAAGGACTGGCTGCTGTTCTTCGCCGCCTGCACCGTGAAGGCCGTCGACCGCGCGCACGACCTCGCGTTCCGCGTCGACGCGCTGCGCGAGCAGTGGCTCGAGCGCCTCGGTCGGCCGCGCAGCCACGCCAGCTCGCGCGCGCTGCTCGACCAGCTCGCGGCCGAGCCGGTCGTCACGGTCGCGCGCGCCGCCGAGCTGGCCGGCGTCAGCGACACGGCGGCGGCGAGCGCGCTCGCCGCGCTCGAGCGCGCCGGGATCCTGACGCGACCGTCGCAGCAGCGCTGGGGGCGGCGCTGGGAGGCGCCGGAGGTGTTCGAGCTGCTCGACGCGTTCGAGCGCGACGTCGCAACGCCCGGCGACGCGACGCGGCCGGCCCGGCACGCGCCGCGCGGCGGGACGGGGCGGCCGCGTCAGTAGCGGGTCGACGGCTGCCCACGATGAGCTAGTTTCCAGCGCGACTTCGCCTCGGCATGTCCGAAAGCCGCTCGCGCGCATGTCCATCCTCCTCGGCACCTGTCTGCTCGCCGTCCCGCTGCTGCTGCACGCGGGGATGGTCGTCGGCGTGTACGCCGAGCCGCAGCGAACCTTCGGCCGCGATCGCGCGCCAACGCTGAGACGATCGTTCAGAGCGGCCCCGCTCTGGCTCGCGGCGTTCGGGCTCGTGCTGTTCGCCGTGGCGCCGCACACGCGACAGGACGCCTTCTACGTCGTTCTGCTGCTGCTTGCACTGCTCGGTGCCGCGACGATGCGGAGGCGCCTGTTTGCGGTCTACGAGGACATCGCCAGCAACTACCTGGACGCGACCGACTGGTCACTTCCCGCGCCGCCGGGACGGCGGTGGCGCTACGAGATGAAAGCCTCGTTCGCCGACGACCCGGAGTACGTCGACTCGCTCGTGCTGGAACTCATCCGCAGATGCACGACGTACGAGGAGTTCGTTGCCGAGATCCGACGAGGTCGTTTCGAGCAGAAATACAACGACGTGATCGACAAGCGCTACTGGGGTCGCATCTTCCCGACGGTGAGAGATCTCGCGCAGCGCGTGGTGCTCGAAGAAGTGATGACGAGCAGAGGCAGGCGCTCGCCGGAGAAGCCGCCTGAGGAGATCTTCGCCGAACTGCGCGCACTCGCACAGCAGGGCGACGCGCTGCTGCTGATGGATCGCTGGCAGCACTATTGGTGCCTGCGCAACCTCGACCTCGTGGACAAGGTCTTGGAGCGCTCTTACGGCGGCCTGGCCGAGCTCGGGGTTGTCGCAGGCGCGATGACGATCGGCCTCACGGTGGCGATCTTCAGTTCGGGCCTGTCAGCGGAGACGGCGCTCCGGTCCGAAGCGGCCGGTGCGCTCGCGTGGCTCGTCGTCGCCTGCGGTGGTGCATCGCTCTTGATGATCTCGCTCTTCCGCGGCACCGGAACGTTCTCGATCGCCCACCCGAGCCGAGGCAGGCACTACGACCCCATCTGGACAGCGATCACGCGGCTCGGGATCCTGGCGTTCACGCTGTCGTTCCTCGTCTACGGGATCGGCAGTCCGTTCATGCTGATGCCAGACGTGCTCGACCACTTCCGCTTCAACACCGGCTTCGTGCTCTTCTCGGCCTTCAGCCTCGCGTTCTGCCTCGCGGTGTTCGTGAACCACCTGGTCGGCACCCACATGCTGATGGTTGGCTCACGCGAGAACGCCCTCACCCGACTTGAGCGCATGATCGACGGGACGGATCCGAACGACCCTCGGCGCAGCGTCTATTTCGAACGCTTCCGGGAGGCACGCGGCTTCGGTGTCTGGCCGATCCGCGGCTCCACGATTGCCAGCTTGATCGCAGGGATCGGCTTCCCGATCGCCGTGCAGGTGATCCTCCTCTACTCCGGGCTCAAGCGCTGACCGTCAATCGCGCACGCGGCGATAAACGATCACGGACGTGAGCGCGCCCAGCAGCACGCCCGTCAGCGCGCCCGGGAGGAAGTGCTGGTGCAGCAGCAGTGTCGCTGCGACCACCGACGCCCCGAGCGCGCACCCTGCGAGCCACCAGCGACTGCGAATAGCGAGCAGATACGCGGCGAACATCGTCGCGGAGGAGGCATGCTCGCTCGGAAGGTCGTTGTATGGATGGTCGTTGGAGTACACGAAGCGGACGAGCGCATTGAACGGACCGCCGCCCTCGACGCTCGGTCGCGGAACGTACGTTTGGTAGAGCGCGTACACGACGTCACTGACGCAGTAGACGATGATGATCGTGATGACGAACGCGCGATAGCGACGCTGCGTGAGTAGCGCCGCCAGCAACGTGAGCCAAAAGATTGGCAGGAAGGCGAGATACGGAACGGCGAAGACTGGGACGAGCGGCGTATGGGGGTCGAGCGCCGTCTGCACAATGTGCGCGCCACGGGGATGGTTGAGCGGCAGGTAGAGCAGCGCCACCGCAATCGCCGCGATCAGAAGGAGCACGTCGACCGCACGCCGACGCACCGGCGACACGCCCGAAGCCATGTTCGACATGGCGGTCGACATGTCCCGCAGTGTCCCAGCCGACGACGACCGTCGCGCCGGCTACGCCGCCAGCGGCTCGGCGACCGGCGCGCCCGCGTCCGCCTCGCCCGCCGCGCGGCTCGCCGCGGCCATCTGCGCCTGGCGTGCGCGGCCGGGGACGAACAGCGCGCAGACCGCGCCGAGCGCCAGCACGCCGGCGCCGACCCACACCGCCTGCGTGAGGCCGTCCGTGAACGCCTGCGGCGAGGCGTACGAGCCGGCGCCCGCGAACACCGTCGACAGCACCGAGACGCCGAGTGCGCCGCCGATCTCGCGGAACGTGTTGGTCGCGCCGGACGCCTGCCCGGCCTCCTGCGGGCGCACCGAGGAGAGCACCGCGTTCGCCGCCGGCGCGAACACGAGCGCCATCCCCGCGCCCGCCATCGCGAACGGCCCGACGAGCTGCGCGTAGGGGACGTCCGGGGTCGAGACGAGCGCGAGCAGCGCCATCGCGCCCGCCTGCAGCGCAAGCCCCGCAGTCATCAGCGGCCGCGAGCCGATGCGGTCCGACAGGATCCCGGCGACCGGCGCGACGAGGATCGTCACGCCCGTCCACGGGAGCGTCCGCAGGCCGGCCTGAAGCGGCGAGTACCCCTGCACCGTCTGGAAGAACTGGGCGAGCAGGAAGATCGAGCCGAACGTGCCGAAGAACATCGCGATCGTCACCCCGGAGGTGGCGGTGAAGCCGCGCGAGCGGAAGAAGCGCATCGGCAGCATCGGCTCCGGCGCGCGCAGCTCCCACGCGACGAACGCGACCAGCAGCGCCACGCCGGCGAGTCCGCTCGCCAGCACGGTGGTGCTGGTCCAGCCGTAGTCGGCCGCCTTCACGATCCCGAACACGAGGCCGAACAGGCCGCTGGCGGCGAGCGCGAGGCCGCGCCCGTCGAGCCGGCGGCCCGGCCCGTGCGACTCGGTCAGCCGCGCCGCCGCGAGCGGCGCGAGCACGAGCCCGATCGGCACGTTGAGCCAGAAGATCCAGTGCCACGAGATGCCCTCGACGACCGCGCCGCCGGCGAGCGGCCCGAGCGCGACGCCGAGGCCGCTGACGCCCGACCAGATGCCGAGCGCGAGGCCGCGGCTGCCGGCCGGGAACGCCTCGCTCAGCAACGTCAGCGAGAGCGGCATCACGAACGCAGCGCTCGCACCCTGGAAGGCGCGCGCCGCGATCAGCGCGCCGGCGCTCGGCGCGAGCGCGGCAGCCGCGGAGGCGACGGTGAAGGCGACGAGCCCGCCGGCGAAGACGCGCTTGCGGCCGAGCCGGTCGCCGAGCGCGGCGGCCGGCAGCAGCAGCACCGCGAAGCTCAGCGTGTAGGCGTTCACGACCCAACCCAGCGACGCGAGGTCGGCCTTCAGGTCGACGCGGATCGAGGGCAGCGCTGTCGTCACGACGAGGTTGTCGAGCGTGACCATGAAGAGCGCGACGCTCGTCACGATCGAGGTCCAGATCTGTCGCGAGCGGATCATCGGGTCCTCCTGGTGTGTGAGCGGTCACTCATATGGTTGGCAAAAAAAAGAGAGGCGTCACGCGTCGCCGGCGCCGCACAGCTCCTGTGCCCACGGCGCGTCGATCGACGGCGCGTCCATGCCGGCGAGCACGGTCATCAGCATTCCCTTCGCGACGAACCCGCGCAACTCCTCGCCCTCGGCGCCGCTGATCCGCTGGATCAGCTCGACGAGGTCGCCGTAGCCGCGGCGCACGGCGTCGCGGATCGCGAGGTCCTCGCCGGACGCCGCCGCGAACGCCTGCAGCGTCGCGCGCAGCGTCGTCGGGTCCTGCAGCAGCGCCGCGTAGGCGTGGCCCATCCGCTCCAGCACCGTCTCGCCGGGCGCGCTCTCGTCCTCCGCCGCCGCGCGCATCGCGTCGCCGAGCCGCCGGTAGCAGCGGTCGACGGCCGCGACGTACAGCTCCGACTTCGTCGGGAAGAGGCGGAACAGGTACGCCTGCGAGATGCCGGCCGCCTTCGCGATCTCCGTCGTCGGCGTGCCGTGGAAGCCGTGCTCGGCGAACGCCGCGACGGCCGCCTCGACGAGCGCCTCGCGGCGCTCGGCGGCGGTCGACAGCTGACGGGTGCCGGTCGGCGGAATCATCAGGAGTGAGTATGCACTCACTCACATGTCATGTCAAGGCCCTGCGAAGGCGCCGGCCGTGGGGGCGGCGCCCCGCTCCGGCCATCCATGCCGGAAACGGGGCGCCGTGGCGGGGACCACTCGCACCTACGCAGCCGCCCGCCGATCGGTTCACGCGTCGGTCAGCCCTTCAGCCCGTGGGTCGAGTAGCGGATCAGCGTCACCGTCTTCGTCGCCGTCTGCCCTCTCGCCAGCGCGTTCGCGACGACCGCCTTGACGCGCATCGTCCCGCGCTGGCGCAGCAGCCGCCGGCCCAGGTCGTTGAGCGTGAGGTGCACGAAGCCGCCGTCGTTCTGGCGCAGCGAGTACGCGCTGCGGACGCCGAGCTGCGTGCCGCTGCGCGAGAGCGTCAGGCTGCCTCTGCAGCCGCTGCTGCCGAAGCACGCGACGAACACGCCCGCGACGCCGTGCTGGTCGGCGAACGCCGTGTGGCCGAAGAGGCCGAGGCGCGTCGAGGCCGAGCCGACGACGACGAACGTGCGGTCGGAGCCGATCGCGATCGCCCCGTTCGGGCCGACCGCGACGAGTCGGTAGTGGTATGTCGTGTTCGCGGCCAGGCCGGACAGCGAGGCCGACACCGACACGGCGCCCGAGCCGGAGCCGGCGCTGCGCGGCGGCGTCTGCTGGCCGTAGTTGGCGGTCGTGCCGAACTCGAAGTAGTACGACGTCGCGACCCCGTTGGGCGTCACCGCGCCGTTGAGCGTCGCCGTGCCGTCGCCGACGGTCGCGCCGCCGGTCGTCGCGCTCGGCGCGAGTGGCGGGGACGGGGCGGTGCCCGTGGTTCTGAACGTCTTGTCGGCGCCGACCGTCGTGCCGCTCGCGTTCGTCGCGATTACGCGGTAGTGGTAGGTCGTGCCGGCGGTGAGGCCGGCCAGGTCGGCTCTGACGGGCACGTCGGCGCTGCCGGAGCCGGCCGAGCCGAGCCCGGTCTGCTGACCGTAGGCGGTCGTCGTGCCGTATTGGAAGGCGTAGCTCGTCAGCTCGCCCTGCGGGTTGACCGTGCCCGTGACCGTCGCCTGCGAGTCCGTGACCGCCGAGCTGTCGCCGGTGCTCGCGGTCGGGGCGCCGGCCGCGAGGGTCGCGCCTGTCGTCAACGCGACCGCACACGCGAGCAGTGCGAGGGTCGCGACGCCGAACGCAGCGAATCGCCGCATGGGGGAACCTCCAGATTCGTTCGTGGCGTACCGGGTCCCCAACCGGGCGGCGCGGCGCGAGTTGCGCGGTGGTCCGGCGCGCTGACAGGGGAGGTTTGAGCCGCCGCCTCGCTAGGCTCGACCGCCGATGCCCGCCGCCTGCCACATCCGCCCGGCGACCCGCGAGGATGCGCCGCTGCTGCTGGAGCTGATCGGCGCGCTGGCCGACTACGAGCGGCTGCGCGACGAGGTCGTGCTCGACGTCGCGCTGCTCGAGCGGCACCTGTTCGGCGAGCGGCCGGCGGCCGAGGCGGTCATCGCGCAGACCGCCGGCGAGCCGGTCGGCTACGCCCTCTTCTTCTCCACCTTCTCGACGTTCCTCGGACGGCCGGGAATCTGGCTGGAGGACCTGTTCGTGCTGCCGGCGCACCGCCGCGGCGGGATCGGGCGCGCGCTGCTGGAGCACGTCGCGCAGCTCGCCGTCGCGCGCGGCTGCGGGCGACTCGAGTGGTCCGCGCTCGACTGGAACGAGCCGGCGCTCGACTTCTACCGCGGCCTCGGCGCGCGGCGGCTGCCGGAGTGGCACCTGCACCGGCTCGACGGCACCGCGCTCGCGGCTGTGGCACGCTCAGGGACATGAACGCAGCGATCGAGGCCGAGGGCCTCGTCAAGACCTACCCCGGCGGAGTCCGCGCACTCGACGGCGTCGGCTTCCGCGTGGCCGCCGGCACGATCTTCGGCCTGCTCGGCCCCAACGGCGCCGGCAAGTCGACGACCGTGAAGATCCTCACGACGCTCTCGCGCGCGGACGCGGGCACGGCCCGCGTGGCCGGCCTCGACGTCGGGCGCGAGCCGGTCGCCGTGCGCCGCGCGATCGGCGTCGTCGGGCAGAAGAACGCGGTCGACGGCGAGGCGACCGGGCGCGAGAACCTGCTGCTGCAGGGGCGGCTCTACGGCCTGCGCGGTCGCGCGCTGAGCGCGCGCGTGGACGACCTGCTGGAGCGCTTCCGCCTCGCCGACGCCGCCGACCGCTTCGCGAAGGGCTACTCCGGCGGCATGCAGCGGCGCCTCGACGTCGCGCTCGGGCTGGTCGCGCGGCCGCAGGTGCTGTTCCTCGACGAGCCGACGACCGGCCTCGACCCGGAGGTGCGCGTCGCGATGTGGGAGGAGATCTCCACGCTCGCGCGCGAGGAGGGGCTGACGATCCTGCTGACGACGCACTACCTGGAGGAGGCCGACCAGCTCGCCTCGCAGCTCGCGATCGTCGACCGCGGCAGGATCGTCGCGGAGGGCTCCCCGGAGCAGCTCAAGGCGGAGCTGCGCGGCGACCGCATCACGATCGAGCTCGACGGCGACGGCGTCGCCTCCGTGCACGAGGCGCTCGCGCGCGTCGGCGGCGTGCGCGAGGTCGCGCTCGACGGCCGCCTGCTGCACGCGCGCGCCGACCAGGGCGCGCGCGCCGTTCCCGCGGTGCTGGCGGCGCTGGAGAGCGAGGGCGTGTCAGTCGCGGCGGTGACGGTCGCGCGGGCATCGCTCGACGACGTCTACCTGCGCCACACGGGCCGCACGTTCGAGTCGGCCGACGCGGGGCACGCCGCGCCGGACGGCGACGGCGCCGCGGCGTCCGCCGGCGAGGCCGGGGCTGCGGGCGAGACGACCGCGAGCGGGAGCCGCTGAGCCGATGCCGATCGTGCTCCAGCACTCGTGGTTCATGGCGTCGCGCTGGCTGCGCGCGCTGCTGCGCCAGCCGGCGTGGATCGTCGTCACGCTCGTGCAGCCGGTGATCTGGCTGCTGCTGTTCGGCGCGCTGTTCAAGTCGATCGTGAACCTGCCGGGCTTCGGCGCCGACAACTACGCCGACTTCCTCACGCCCGGCATCGTCGTGATGACGGCGCTGTTCTCGGCCGGCTGGTCGGGGATGGGGATCCTGCAGGACTACGAGCGGGGGATCCTCGACCGCTTCCTCGTGACGCCGTCCTCGCGGATCGCGTTGCTGGCCGGGCCGCTCGTGCAGCAGGCGATCGTGACGATCGTGCAGTCGCTGATCATCATCGGCCTCGGGCTGGCGGTCGCGGGCGCGTCGTTCCCCGGCGGCGTTCCGGGCGCGCTGGTCGTGATCGTCGCGGCGATTCTGCTGGGGATGGCGATCGGCGCGCTGTCGAACGCGCTCGCGCTGGTCGTGCGCAAGGAGGAGACGGTGATCGCGACCGTCACCTCGCTGACGCTGCCGCTGTCGTTCCTGTCCGGCACGTTCATGGCCCTCAACCTCGCGCCGTCGTGGATCGCCGACGTGGCGAAGTTCAACCCGCTGCAGTGGGCGGTCGTCGCGGGCCGCGAGGCGCTGACGTCGCCCGACCCGGACTGGGGCGTCGTGCTGTCCCGCCTCGGCCTGCTCGCGCTGCTGCTGATCGCCTGCTTCGCGGTCGCGACGCGGGCGTTCCGGGCGTATCAGCGGGCGGCGTAGCGCGAATCGTCACGGCGCTCGCGCGGGTTTGCATCGACCGTCGCGCGCCATGGCGACATGGGCAGATCCATGGATTAGGAAGGAGACGTGGTGACGCCTCCTTCCCTCCCACGGTCCGTCACGGAGCCGAGCGGCTCCGTGGGAACGGGGACTCGCATCCCCAAGGAGGGAGCGACGATGATCCAAGCGATCATCGTCTTGGCGGTGACGCTCCTCGTCGCGCTGCTGGTCATCGACCGGCAGACGCGCGAGTAGCGCCACAAGCCAAGTCACCATATGTCCCTGGGTGGGAGTCGGCTCCGAGCCCACCCAGGGGCACCCTTCAAGGGTAAGCCGCCGGCAGCGCCCGCACAACCCACTCTGTGTTGTGCGGCTCAGCGCCCGGAGAATCTCGCCGGGCGGCGCTCGACGAAGGAGCGCATGCCCTCGGCGCCGTCCTCGCTCGCGAACAGCGGGATCGCGTCGTCCTGCAGCCGCGCCGCGGCGGCGGTGTGGTCCTCGTAGACGGCGCGGTAGGCGGAGCGCAGCGTGGCGGCGACGCCGAGCGGGGCGGCGGCGGTCGCGATCCGCTCGGCCAGCTCGAGCGCGCGGTCGAGCTGGGTGCCGGGCGCGACGACCTCCTGCACGAGGCCCATGCGGTGCGCCTCGGCGGCGTCGAACGGGTCGCCGGTCAGCAGGTGCTTCATCGCGTTGCCCCAACCGGCCTCGCGCGGCATGCGGATCGTCGCGCCGGCGAAGGGGTAGATGCCGCGCTGCACCTCGAGCTGGGCGAAGCGCGTGTCGGAGGCCGCGATGCGCACGTCGGCGGCGAGCAGCAGCTCGATCCCGATCGTGATGCACCAGCCCTGCACCGCGATCACGACCGGCGTCGTCCACGGCCCGTCGAGCCGCCACGGCTGCCGGCCGCCCTCCGGCACCGGCAGGCCGCCGCCGTCGATCACCGCCGGTGCGACCTGCGCGAGGTCGAGCCCGCCGGTGAAGTGCTCGCCGTGCGCGAACAGCACGCCGCAGCGCAGCTCCGGGTCGCGCTCCAGCTCGCCGTAGGCGAGCGCCAGCTGCTCGAACATCCGCACCGTGAACGCGTTGCGTCTCGCCGGGCGGTTGAGCCCCATCAGCAGCACGTGGCCGCGCCGCTCCACCGTGACCGTCGTCTCCTCGCCCATCGCGCCTCCCGGTCCGCTCGTGCCGCGTAGCGCCGCATCTTAGGACTAGCCTTCCGCGCCATGAGCCGCACGGACGAGGCAGCCGCCGCCGGCACGTTCGAGCAGGCGACCGCGGTGACGCCGCTCGGCGACGGCCGCTTCCGCGCCGAGGTCGACCCCGGCTGGTCGACGCCGATCGCGGCCAACGGCGGCTACCTGGCGGCGATCCTCGTGCGCGCGATCGAGGCGCACGGCGCGACGCAGAGCGACGGCGCCGGCAACGCGGTCTCGCCGCGCCAGCTGCGCTCGCTCACGTGCCACTACCTGCGCCCCGTCAAGGGCGGCCCGCTCGACGTGCGCGTCGAGGTGGTGCGCGCCGGCCGGCGCATCTCGACCGTCGAGCTGACCGCCGCGCAGGACGGCAAGGACGCGATCCGCGCGCTCGCCGCGCTCGCGGTGCTCGACCTGCCGGCCGCCGGCCAGTGGGAGCCGGAGCCGCCGCGGGTCGGCCCGCCGCCCGCGCGCGACGCGCCGCTGATCGCGCCGGACGACTATCGCCGCGACGGCGGGGCCGGCTGGCTCGGCCCGACGCCGACGATGCCGCCGATGTTCAGACGCGTGCGCGTCGCGCCGCGGATCGGCGGCGTGCCGTTCTCGAACCGGCCCTTGCCGACCGGCGAAGCGCCCGAGACCGGCGGCTGGATCGCGCTGCCGGAGGCGCGGCCGATCGACGCCGCCTTCATCGCGCTGTGCACCGACGTGTGGTGGCCGCCCGCCTTCCAGCCGCTCGGCCGGCCCGCGATCGCGCCGACGATCGACCTCACCATCCACGTGCGCGCCGACATCCCGCCAGAGGGCCTGCCCGATCGGCCGGTGCTCGGCTGGTACCGCTCGACCGCCGCGCACGGGGGCCTGATGGAGGAGGACGCGGCGCTGTTCCTGCCGGACGGCACGCTGCTCGCGCACGCGCGCCAGCTCGCGATCTTCATGCCGCTCGAGGGCTGAGCGGGCGCTACACCCGCCCGGCGCGCTGGCGGCGCTGACGGGCCGCGGCGTCGACGACGACGGCCGCGAGCAGCACGCCGCCGGTCACCATGTACTTCGTCGAGGACGGCAGCGCGAGCAGGTCCATGCCGTTCGAGATCGAGCCGATCACGAGCCCGCCCAGCAGTGCCGACCAGACGGTGCCGCGCCCGCCGAACAGCGACGTGCCCGCGATCACCGGGCCGGCGATCGCGAGCAGCAGCAGGTCGCTGCCGCCGGAGGACTGGTTGACCGCCAGCAGCCGCGAGGCGAACAGGATCCCGCCGCATGCGGCGAGCGAGCTGGCGAGCACGAACACCACGATCCGCACGCGATCGACGCGGATGCCGGCGCGCCGCGCCGCCTCCGCGTTGCCGCCGACCGCCAGCACGTGCCGGCCGAAGCGCGTGCGCCGCACGACGTAGTCGAACACGACGACGAAGCCGATCAGGATCACCAGCGCGAGCGGCAGGCCGCGGTCCTGGTCGAGCACCGCGACGACGCCGAACGACACGAGCGCGACGGCCGCGACGCGCACGGCGACGACGGCCGGCGTCGCCGCCGCGAGGCCGGCGGCCAGCCGCCGGCGGCGCGCGTCGAGCGACGCGAGCGCGAACAGCGCGACGACGACCGCCGCGATGATCCACGCCGTCGCGCCCTTGTAGAAGGTGCCGGCGAGGCCAACGATCGTCGGGTTCGTGATGTTGACCGTCCCGGTCTGGCCGAGCACGAGCAGCAGCGCGCCCTGCCAGCCGATCAGGCCCGCCAACGTGATGACGAACGAGGGGATCCCGAAGCGCGTCACGACCGAGCCCTGGAACAGCCCGATCGCGGCCCCGGCGACGATCGCGGCCGCGATCCCCGGCACCGCCGCCCAGCCGTGCTGCTCGACCAGCACCGCCATCACCGCCGCGCACAGGCCCGAGACGATCGCGACCGACAGGTCGATCTCGCCGAGCAGCAGCACCAGCACGACGCCGATCGAGATCATCCCCGTCGCCGCGATCTGCAACGCCAGGTTGACGAGGTTCGTCGCGGTCAGGAAGCGGTCGTTGGCGATCGTGAAGATCCCCCAAATCAGGATCAGTCCGAACAGCACGCGCAGCGAGCCGAGCTCGCCCTGCGCGACGCGCTGCAGGACCGCGAAGCGCCCCTCGCCGCGCGCGGGCTCGGCGCCGGCCGCGCGCGTGTCCGGCTCGGGCGCCGCCGCAGCAGTGCTCATCGCGCCGCCTCCTCCTCCGCGCCGCGTCCGTTGCCGCGGCCGTCGCCCCCGAACTCCGCGCCGGTGATCGCCGACACGATCTCCTCGTGCGAGGTGTCCTGGACGGCGAAGGTCCCGGCCTTGCGGCCGAGCCGCAGGACGAAGATGCGGTCGACGACGTCGAACACGTTCGCGAGGTTGTGCGAGATCACGACGACGCCGAGGCCCTGCTCGCGCAGCCGCTTGATCAGCGCGAGCACCTGCGCGGTCTGCGCGACGCCGAGCGCGGCGGTCGGCTCGTCGAGCAGCACGACCTTGGCCTCGCCGATCAGCGAGCGCGCGATCGCGACCGACTGCCGCTGGCCGCCGGACAGCAGGCCGACCTCCTGGCGGACGCTCGGCAGTCTCACGGTGAGCGTCTCCAGCAGCTCGGCCGCCTGCTTCTCCATCGCCGCCTCGTCGAGCGCGCGCAGCACGCCACCCGCGCCGCCGGCGACCTCCTCGCGGCCGACGAACAGGTTCGCGACGACGTCGAGGTTGTCGCACAGCGCGAGGTCCTGGTAGACGGTCGCGACGCCGAGCGCGGTCGCGTCGCTGGGGCCGCCGACGTGGCGCTCGGAGCCCTCGAAGCGGTACTCGCCCTCCTCGGCGAGGTAGATGCCCGACATCACCTTGACGAGCGTCGACTTGCCGGCGCCGTTGTCGCCGACGAGGCCGACGACCTCGCCGGCGTGGACGTCGAAGTCGACGCGGTCGAGCGCGCGCACGGCGCCGAAGCGCTTGCTGACGCCGCGCAGCGCGAGCAGCGGCTCGCCGCCGCTCGCGCTGCCGGACGTCGCGGTCATGCCCGGCCTCCGCGCATCACCCTTGGCCCTGCGCCGTCGTCAGCCCGATTCTTCTGCACGCCGACGCGTACGCCGAGGTGCAGATCTGACTGACCGTGTAGAGGCCGTCTCTCACGACCGTGGCGGCGATGTTTCTCTGCGTCACCGCGACCGGCGTGAGGATCACGCTCGACACGCTCTTCTGGCCGTTGTTGACCTGTCTGTTCGCGAGGCTGCTCGACGTCTGGCCGTTCAGCAGCGCGACCGCCAGCTGCGCGGCGTCCGTGGCCTCCGGCTTGTACGCCTTGTAGACGGTCATGTACTGGTCGCCGATCACGATCCGCTGGATGCCGGCGAGCTCCGCGTCCTGGCCGGTCGTCGGCCGCGTCGAGGGCGTGACCCCGTTCGACTTCATCGACGCGATCGCGCCGCCGGCGGTGCCGTCGTTGGCCGCGTAGACGCCGACGAAGCCGGTCTTGCCGAGCGCGGAGATCGCCTGGTCCATCTCGGTCTGCGCTCTGTCCGGGCTCCAGTCGGGCGTGTCGTACTCCTTGGCGATTCTGTAGCCGCTGCTGTCGAGCACGCTGTGCGCGCCGGCCTTGAACTGCGCGGCGTTCGGGTCGGTCGGAGCGCCGTTGATCATCACGAGCGCGCCTCTGGCGCCGTCGCCTCTGAGCTTGGCGACCAGCGTTCTCGCCTGCAGCTCGCCGACCGTTCTGTTGTCGAACGAGATGTAGTAGTCGACGTTCGCGTTCTGGACGAGCCGGTCGTAGGAGACGACGCCGATGCCGGACTGCTTCGCGCGCGTGACGATCGCCGCGGCCGCCTTGGCGTCGACCGGGTCGAGCACGATCACTCTCGCGCCGTTCGTGATCGCGGCCTCGGCCTGCGACTGCTGCTTGGCCGCGTCCTGCTCGGCGTTCGAGTAGATCAGCTTGCAGTTCGGGCAATATCTGCTGAGCGCTCTCGTGAACAGCGGGCGGTCCGCCGCCTCGTAGCGGGCGGTCTTGTTCTCCGGCAGCAGCAGCGCGACCGTGCCGCTCTTGCCGCTGCTTGCAGCGCCGCTCGTGCCGCCGCTCGTCGAGGTGTTGCCGCCGCCCCCGCCGCCGCAGGCGGCGAGCCCTCCGGCGCACAGCGCGGCGACGCTCGCGAGCGCGAACGCGCGACGGATGGATCTGTAAAGCATGCGCTCCTCCTCCAGGAGATCTACCGGAGGGGTTCTCCCGACGGAGGCGCCGCGAAACCGCGCTGTCTCTCAGTCAGACACGGGCTCGTCGGGGTCGCGCTCCTGCTCCGGATCGAGCTCCGCGACGCCGTCGGTGACGGTGCGGATCGCGGGGAGCCGGGCGGCCAGCCGGTCGCGGCGCGTGCGCACCGCGCCGGCCGCCTCGCCGATCACCGCGCGCTCGGCGGCCGACATGCCGCCCCAGCGCTCGCGCAGCGCGGCGAGCGCGTCGTCGGCGCGGTCGAGCGCCTCGCGCGCCTCGCCGGCGGCGCCCTCCGCGAGCGCCGCCTCGGCCGCGGACACCTCGACGCCGGCGTCCGCGGCGAGCTTCAGCAGGGCGTCCATGCGCCCGCAGGTTACTTACGCGAGCGCCGGCAGCCCGAACTCGGAGCGGAACTCGGCCGTGTCGTGCAGGCGCGGGAACGGCTCGTCCGGGACGGCGACGTCGAGCATCGCCGCGAGCGGCTCCCAGCCGTCGACGCCCAGCTCCCAGACGGTGAGGCGGTCGGGCGCGATCGTCGCCTTGATCTCCGCGATCCGCGCGTCGTACATCTCGCGCACCCACGCCTTGTCCTCGAAGCGGCCCTGGAAGTCGCCCTCCCAGATGAGGCGGTCGATCACGCCCCACAGCGTGGGGTTGGGCGGCGGGCGGTTCGCGTCCTGCTCGAGCTGCTCCGGCGGCGTCACCTTCGCCGCGCGGATCGTGTTCTCCATGCTGCGGTACCAGCCGTCGAACTCGCGCACGTTGAGCAGCACGGGCGCGTCGGGGAAGGCGTCGCAGATCTCGCGCCAGCGGGCCGCTGCCGGCCAGTCGACGGTCGCCTCGTAGCCGTCGAAGACGTCGTGCCAGTCGGCTGTCCCGTCGGCGACCTCGACCCATTTCGGGATCAGGTGGTCGCGCTCCTCGCCGACGATCAGATCGATCATGTGGAAGCAGGGCCCCGCGCCGAGCCGCTCCAGCGCCGCCTTCAACGACATGGTTCCCGTGCGGCCGAAGCCGACGCCGATCACCTTCACGGGGGGACCTCCTTGGGGGTGGACGTGCCCGAAGGACCCTAGCGATAGGCTGGCCGCATGGCCAGTCCCGACGGCTCGGCGACACGCGTCAGCGACCTCGACCTGCCGGCGTTCGACTACACGGACGCGGAGCTGCACGGGCCGCGCTTCCACGCGACGATGCGCGAGCTGCGCGCGCGGGGCTGGCTGGCGCAGACGCCGCTCGGCTTCGTCGTGCTGGAGCGCGAGGCGGCCGCGTTCTTCCTGCGCTCGCGCTCGGCCGAGTTCCCCGGCATGAAGATCGCCGAGCTCTTCGGGATCGCCGACGGGCCGCTGTACGAGGAGATGCGGCGCAACATCCTGCACATCAACGGCGCCGACCACGCGCGCCTGCGCGGGCTCGTCAACCCGTCCTTCACGCCGCGCGCGGCCGAGCGCTGGCGCCCGGCGATGCGCGGCTTCATGAGCGAGCTGCTCGACGCCGCGCTCGCGCGGCCGGACGGCGTCGGCACGGTCGACTTCGTCAGCGCGGTCGCGAAGCCGTACCCGTCGCTCGTGATCGCGACCGTGCTGGGCGCGCCGCTGGCGGACGCGCCGCGGCTGCACGAGTGGTCGAACTGGGTGCAGCGCCAGTTCGACGCGCCGACGCTGATCGCCGAGCGCCCGCGCATCGAGCGCCACGTCGTCGAGCTGTACGACTACCTCGACGCGCTGCTCGCGACGCGACGCGACGACCCCGGCGACGACCTCATCTCGCAGCTGATCGCGGCACGCGCGCAGGACGGCGACCGGCTGTCCGACGTCGAGCTGGTGAACCTCGTGCTCGACGTGCTGATCGGCGGGATCGACACGACGCAGTCGCAGCTCGCGCACACGCTGCGGCTGCTGGCCGAGCACCCGCAGCAGTGGGCGCTGCTGCGCGAGGACCCGGAGCGCGCGCCGGCGGTCGTGGAGGAGGCGCTGCGCTACGAGCCGATCACGCCGTTCACCGCGCGCATCCTCGTCGAGGAGGTGACGTATCGCGACGTCGTCTTCCCGCGCGACACGGTGCTGCTGATCTGTGCCCATACGGCCAACCGCGACGGCGAGCGCGACGGCGACGCGTTCGACGTGACCGCCGCGCGTGAGGCCGGCAGACCGCTCACGTTCGGCGCCGGCATCCACTACTGCCTCGGTGCGAACCTCGCGAGAGCCGAGCTGCAGGAGGGGCTGCGCCTGATCGCCGAGCGTGTCGCGTCGATCGCGCTCGACGGCGAGCCGGCCTACGAGGGCGTGCAGGGCGTCTACGGGCTGCGGGCGCTGCCGCTGCGGCTGACCGCCGCCGGCTGAGCGTGCGCGTGCGCGCGCTCGCCCGGCGCAACGGCGAGGTCTCGTTCTGGCAGGCCGCGCTCGGGGCGCCGCCGCTGCGCCCGCCGCTGCCGGGCGACCGCGACGCCGACGTCTGCATCGTCGGCGCCGGCTTCACCGGGCTGTGGACCGCGTACCGCCTGGCGCTCGCGCGACCGTCGCTGCGGATCGTCGTGCTCGAGCGTGAGTGGGCCGGCTTCGGCGCCTCGGGTCGCAACGGCGGCTGGCTGACGCCGGCCTTCGCCGGCCGGCCGCATGCGGGGACGCGCCGCGCGCTGCAGGACAGCGTCGCCGGCGTGCTGGCCGTCTGCGCGGCGGAGCGGATCGACTGCGACGCGCACGCGGGCGGCGTGCTGCGCGTCGCGCGCGGGCCCGCACAGGCGGCGCGGCTGCGCGCGGCGGTCGCGGCCGAGGAGGACGTCGTCGAGCTGGACGCCGACGCGCTCGCGCAGCGCGTGCGCGTCGCCGGCGCGAGCGCGGCGGCGTGGTCGCCGCACGGCGCACGGGTCCAGCCGGCGAAGCTCGTGCGCGGGCTTGCGGCGGCGGCGGAGCGGCGCGGCGTGCAGCTGTTCGAGCGCACGGCGGTGCGCGAGCTGCTGCCCGCGGGCGGCCCGGGCGGGCGCGACGCGGCCGTCGCCGTGACCGAGCGCGGCGTCGTGCGCGCGCCGGTGGTGCTGGCGTGCGTCGAGGGCTTCACGCCGCAGCTCCGCGGGCGGCGTCGCGCGCTGCTGCCGCTCAACAGCGCGATCGTCGTGACCGAGCCGCTGCGCGACGACGCGTGGGCCGCGATCGGCTGGGCGGGCGCCGAGCTGCTCGGCGACGCGGCGCACGCGTACGTCTACGCGCAGCGCACCGCGGACGGGCGCATCGCGCTCGGCGGGCGGGGGGTCCCCTACCGCTACGGCTCGCGCACCGACCGCGCCGGCCGCACGCAGCGGCGCACGGTCGCCGGGCTCGCGCGCACGCTGCACGCGCTCTTCCCGGCCGCCGCGGACGCCGCGCTGGACCACGCCTGGTGCGGTGTGCTCGGCGTCGCGCGCGACTGGCAGCCGGCCGTGCGGCTCGACCGCGCGAGCGGGCTCGGCTTCGCCGGCGGCTACGTCGGCAACGGCCTCGCCGCGAGCGAGCTGGCCGGCCGCACGCTGCGCGACCTCGTGCTCGGCGAGCGCAGCGAGCTGACGGAGTTGCCGTGGGTCGGCCACGTCCCGCGGCGCTGGGAGCCCGAGCCGCTGCGCTGGCTCGGCGCGCGCGGCGTCTACGCGCTCTACCGCGCGGCCGACCGTCGCGAGGCCGCCTCGCGCAGCGCGCGCACCAGCCGCCTCGCGCTCGCGGCGGACCGGCTCGCCGGACGCTGATCAGTGGTTGCGCAGCTCGCGCCGGGCGCGGCGCACGAGCGTCATGCGGTCGATCCGCTCGAGCATGCGCGAGCGCGGCGGCGGCGCGTCGAGCACCTCCGCCGCCGGAACTGCCAGCGTGACCGCGCGCTCGGCGATGTGCGCGACCTCCGGCGCGTCGACGAAGCGGCGGCCGCGCTTCGTCTCGACGACGATCCCGTCGAAGATGTGCTCGCGCTCGTTGTTCTGCACGCGCCGCACGCGCCCGACCTCGACGCCGTCGCTGCCGCGCACGCGCGTGCCACGCCGGAGGCCGAGGTAGGAGATCGCCGGGCCGTCGTCGTGGGCGTCGTCGCGCACGGGTCAATGAGAGCAGATCGGCGCGCCCGCGGCCAAGGCGGGCGCGCCGGGCTCCTCCTCCCTCACCCGCCGAGCGGCGCGCGCTCGAGCGCGGTGAGACCTTCGGCGATGCCCGCGCCGATCTCGGCGATCTGCTCCGCGGCGATCGTCAGCGGCGGCGAGACCGCGACGCCGGTGCCGAGCGCGCGCACGAGCAGCCCCTGCTCGCGGCAGGCGAGCGTCAGGCGCGTGACGGCGTCGGGGTCGGCCGCGCGCGCCTCCTCGCTCAGCTCGACCGCGCCCAGCAGCCCGAGCCCGGCGCGCACCTCGCCCACGAGCGGATGCGCCGCGAGCGGGCGCAGCGCGCGCTCGAGCGGGCCCTCGAGCGCGCGGCCGCGCGCGATCAGGTCCTCGCGCTCGTAGACGTCGAGCGTCGCGAGCGCGGCGGCGCAGCAGGTCGGGTGGCCGGCGTACGTGGGCCCGTGGCGCAGCACGGGCGCGCCGGGCGCGCCGCTGAAGAACGGCTCGGCGACGTGCGGGGCGACGAGCACCGCGCCGACCGGCAGCGTGCCGCCGCTGATCCCCTTCGCGAGCGCGATCAGGTCGGGCCGCACGTCGGGCCAGCGGTCGATCCCGAGCCACGTGCCGAGGCGGCCGAACGCGGCGATCACGCAGTCGGCGACGAGCAGCACGCCGTAGCGCGAGCAGACGTCGGCGACGCCCTCGACGTAGCCGTCCGGCGGCAGCCGCACGCCGCCGGCGCCGATCACCGGCTCGCAGAAGAAGGCGGCGACGCGCTCCGGCCCGACGCGCTCGATCTCCGTCACGAGCGCGTCGACGCTGTCGTACGGCACGCGCGAGACGTCGGGCACGAGCGGCCCCCAGCCGGCGACGTTCGGGCCGATCCCGCCGACGCTCGTGCCGAAGCCGTGCGTCCCGTGATAGCCGTGCTCGCGTGCGATCAGGTGGACGCGGTCGCGCTCGCCGGCGAGCTGGAAGTGCGCGCGCGCGAGCTTCGCCGCGGTGTCGATCGCGTCGCCGCCACCGGAGCCGAGGAAGACGCGCGAGCCGGGCGTCGGCGCGAGCGCAGCGAGCCGGTCGGCCAGCTCCAGCGCGGGACGGTTCGCGTAGTCGCCGAAGATTGAGTAGGTGTCGAGCTCGCGGAGCTGGCGCTCGACCGCGACCGCGATCTCCGGGCGGCCGTGGCCGGCGTTCGCGCACCACAGCGAGGCGGTCGCGTCGAGGTAGCGGCGGCCCTGCTCGTCCCACACCCACACGTCCTCGGCGCGGGCCAGCACGAACGGCGACTCCTCGACGGCGCCCATGTCGGCGAACGGGTGCCACAGCGCATGCGCTCGGTCCTGACCCACCACGGCAGCAAGTCTCCCCTGCCTTCGTGCGCGTCGCCTCGTGCGCTCCGGCCAAAGCCGCGCGGCGGTGTTGTCCGCCCCGCTGGCGCATGGACGCTACGCCGGCGCGGTGTGGCGCGCGACCTCGACCGGCACGCCGTGGCGCGGCACGAGCGTCACGCCGCGCAGCACGACCGGGTCGGGTCGCTCACGCAGCGGGCGCAGCTCGACGGCGCTCACGATCGCGCGGATCGCCTCCGCGATCTCCGCCTGCGCGAGCGCCGCGCCGATGCAGCGGCGAATGCCGCCGCCGAACGGCAGCCACGCGTACGACTCGGCGCGGCCGTCGAGGAAGCGCTCGGGGCGGAACGCGCCGGCGCGCGGATAGAGGTCCTCGCGGCGGTGGACGAGCGCGATCGCCGGGTAGACGCTGACGCCGGCCGGCAGCTCCCAGCCGGCGACGACGCGCGGGCGCGTGAGGCGGCGCTGGTTGGCGTCGATGATCGGCCGCAGCCGCAGCGTCTCGGTCACGACCGCGTCGAGGTAGGCCTCGTCCCCGGCCGCCAGCTCGTCGCGCAGGCGCGCGAGCACGGCGGGGTGGCGCGGCAGCAGGTCGAACGCGAACGCGAGCGCGGTCGCGGTCGTCTCGTGACCGGCGAGCAGCATCGTCATCAGCTCGTCGCGCAGCTCCGCGTCCGTCATCGGCGTGCCGTCCTCGTCGCGGGCGCGCAGCAGCAGCGACAGCACGTCGGTGCGCGCGTCGAGGTCCGGCGCGGCGCGGCGGCGCGCGATCTCCTCGTACAGCAACGCGTCGGCCGCGCGCAGCAGGCGCACCACGCGCCCGCCCGGACTGAGCGGGCCGAGGTCGCGCAGCAGCCGCGGCGGCAGCAGGAACACGTACTGCGCGTCGAGCACCGCGACGAGCGCGTGCCGCAGCCGCTCGATCCGCGCGCGCTCCTCCACGCCGAAGACGGCGCGGGCGATCACCTCGAACGTGAGCGCGCGCATCCGCTCGCGCATGACGAAGCGCTCGCCGGGCCGCCAGCTCGCGACCTCGCGCGCGGCGACGTCCTGGATGACGGCGCGGAAGGCGGTCACGGCCGAGCCCTGGAACGGCGGCAGCAGCAGCCGGCGCTGGCGCAGATGCTCGCTCCCGTCGAGCACGAGCACCGAGCGGGGGCCGACGACCGCGCCCAACGGCGCGTTCGCCTCGCCGGCGCGCAGGTCCGACTGGTCGCCGGTGTGCAGCGCTCTGATCGCCTGCGGGTCGGCGACGTAGACGCCAGTGCCGAAGACCGGGTAGCGGACGGTGAAGCAGTCGCCGTAGCGACGGCGCCATTCGAGCAGCGTCTCGAGCGGCCGCTCGGACAGGCGCAGCAGGTTGAGCGCGGCGGGGCCGCGCGGGCCGGGCGGCAGCCCGCGACGCGGCTCCGCCGCCCCGGCGGCGCGCGGAGGCGCCGGCGTTTGCGCGGTCGCGCTCACAGGATCGATGCTAGGGAAGCCGGTGCGTCGGGGCGCTGCCCGCCGCCGCGCGGGGGCGACGGCGGGCTTGTGCGTGCCGTGGCGAACCTACGGCCGCAGCTTCACGACCACGCCGGCGTGGTCGGACGGCCACAGCCGGCCGATCGGGGTCGGCGGGGTGCGGTCGGCCGGGTCCTTGCCGGTCACCCAGGCGTGCAGCACCGGCATCGGCGAGCCGTCGGCGCGGCGGCCGAAGACGAAGTCGATGCGGTGGTCGAACTCCGCCGCGGCGGCGGCCGGCGCGTCGTTGACCAGCTCGCTCAGGCCCGACGTGAAGCCGGCGGAGGCGGGCGCGAACAGCAGCCACTCGTCGTGGAAGCCGCCCGCCCCCGTGAGCAGCAGGTACGGGTCGCGGTGCGCTCTGACCTCGCCCGGCTTGACCGACGCGTTGAGCGGGTCGCTGTTGCAGTCGCACGCGAGGATCGTCGGCACGCCGTTGCCCGGCGCGGCGGGACCGGCGAGCAGCTCGGCCGCCTGCGCGTAGGCGACGTCGGAGGACTCCGACTCCAGGTGCGTGTTGATGAAGCGCACGCGCTGCGGACCCGCTCTCACGTCGACCACGTCGTAGCCGCGAATGAACGAGGCGGTCTGGCCGGCGAGCGTCACCGGGATGCGCGTGACGTAGTTGGCGCCGCTCGCGTCGAGCAGCTTGACGCCCTCGTTCGCGCGCTCGAGCACCGCGTCGCGCATCGTCAGCCGCAGGTTCTGCAGTCTCCCGCCGAGGAAGCCCGGCAGCGTCACGTCGGACTCCTGCTGCACGCGCGCGACGACGTAGTGCGCGCCGCGCGCGGCGAGCGCCCCGAGCAGCAGCTGGAGGAAGTCGTAGTCGACGGTCGTCGCCTCGCCGCCGAGCGGGCCGTGACGCCACAGCGCCGCCTCCTGGAGGCCGACGAGGTCCGGCCGGTGGTCGGCGATCTCAGCCGCCAGCCGCTGCGCGCGCAGCGGGAAGTTCGTCTGGTCGACGATCGCGCGGATCGTCGTGGTGGCGCCGATCAGCACGTCGAGCTGTCTGTCCGGCGGCGCCTGCAGCGCCGCGAACGCACGCGTCAGGTCGGCGCCGAGGTAGAGGTTGCGCGTCATCACGGTCAGCGGCTTGCCGTTGGCGCGGGCGTGGGCGTGGTGAGCCGCGGGGCGCGCGTGGCCGTGCCCGTGCCCGTGCGCTCCGGCGACGACGGCGATCGCCAGCACGAGCGCGAGCCCGGCGAGCGCGGCCAGCAGCGCGCGCACGACGCTGCGGTGACGGTTCCCCATGTGCGATCCCTCCTCGATCGAGCGGCGGCAGGCACCGTCGTGGTACCCCAGCGCGGACGCGCCGGAATCCTCCGCCGCGGCGCGCCGTCCGCCGGGCGACACGCCGCGGCGTCGCAGCGCGAGCCGCCGAAGCGGCGCATCGCACCGCGATCCGGTCGTACGCTGCCGGACGTGGCAGGCGGAGCGGGATCCGCGGACGGGCCGGTCGGGCTCGTGCTGGCCGGCGGCGGCGCGCGCGGGGCGTACGAGCTGGGCGCGCTGTCGGTGCTGCTGCCCGCGCTGGAGGCGCGCGGCGAGCGGCCGCGCGTGCTCGTCGGCACGAGCGTCGGCGCGCTGAACGCGGCGTTCCTCGCCGGCACCGCCGAGCAGCCGGTCGCGGAGGTCGTCGCGCGCGGGCTGGAGATCTGGGAGGGCCTGCGCTTCGAGCAGGTGCTGCGGCACCTCGGCTCGCCCGGCGCGGTGCGGCGGCTGTGGCGCTACGTCGGCCAGTTCCTCGGCGTCCCCGGCGCGCGGCTCGACGCGCTGCTCGATCCGGCGCCGCTGCGCGCGACGCTCGCGTCGATCGTGCCGCTGGCGGCGATCGAGCGCAACGTCGACACGGGCGTGCTGCACGCCGCCGCGGTCATCGCGACCTCCGCGCTGACGAGCCGCAGCGTCGTCTTCCACCGCGGCGGCGGGGCGCCGCCGCGCGACGAGAAGCGCGGGATCGACTACGTCGACGTCGGCACGGACGGGCTCGGCGAGCAGCACGTGCGCGCGTCGTCGGCGATCCCGGGCGCGTTCCCGTCGGTGCACGTGGACGCGCCCGCGCAGGCGCGCGGCTGGTACGTCGACGGCGGCACGCGCCTCAACACGCCGATCAAGCCGGCGCTCGCGCTCGGGGCGCGCCGCGTCGTCGTGATCGCGCTGAACGCGATCGGCGCGCCGAGCGCCGGCGACGGCGCGCTCGCGGGCGAGCATCGGCCCGACGCGATCGAGGGCGCGGCGCAACTGCTGCAGGCGGTGCTCGTCGACCCGCTCGCGCACGACGTGCAGACGCTCGCGACCGTCAACGCACTCGTCCGAGCCGCGCCCGGCGACGCGCCGGCCGGCAGGCGCGAGGTCCCGTACATGTTCGTCGCGCCGCAAGAGCGCGACGCGATCGGGCGCCTGGCGCAGCGCGTCTTCGACGAGCACTTCGCCGACCTGCGCGACGCGTGGCGCGCCCGCGACCTCGCGTTCCTCGGCCGCGCGGTCGCGGGCGGCTCCGACCCGGCGCACGGCGAGTTGCTCAGCTACCTGCTGTTCGCGCCGCAGTTCGCGCGCGAGCTGATCGCGCTCGGCAGAGCCGACGCCGAGCGCTGGCTCGCGGCCCCGCACGCGGACGGGCCGTGGGAGCTGGGGCCGCCGGCGTGAGCGGGCGGACATGAACGGTTCCTGAGCGCCGGATCGCGGGTAGCGCGAGTGGTCGACACCGAGCGGAGGTGACCACGCATGGCACAGGACCTGACAGGCAAGCGCATCGCCTTCCTGCAGACGGAGGGCGTCGAGCAGGTGGAGTTGGAGCAGCCGCTCAGAGCGGTGCGGGACGCCGGCGCCGAGGTCGACCTGATCGACCTCGAGGAGGGCGAGACGCAGGCGTTCAACCACCTCGACAAGGCCGACACGTTCCCGGTCGACCGCACCGTCCACGAGGCGCGCGCGGACGACTACGACGGGCTCGTGCTGCCGGGCGGCGTCGCCAACCCCGACCGCCTGCGCACCGACCCGGACGCGGTCAGGTTCGTGCGCGACTTCGTCGAGAGCGGCAAGCCGGTCGGCGTGATCTGCCACGGGCCGTGGACGCTCGTGGAGGCCGGCGTGCTGAGAGGCCGCACGATCACCTCGTGGCCGAGCCTCAGGACCGACGTCGAGAACGCCGGCGGCACGTGGGTCGACGAGCAGGTCCACGTCGACCAGGGGATCGTCTCCTCGCGCAAGCCGGACGACCTGCCGGCCTTCTGCGCGAAGGTCGTCGAGGAGCTGGCCGAGGGCGTGCACGCGCAACGGCGCGCGGCGTAGCAGCGCGCGGCGCGCTCAGCGCACCGGCCGCAGGAACGCCTGCGTGCGCAGCACGATGCGCGTCTCGGTGACGGCCGCGCCGGCCCGTCGCAGGGCGCGCACCGTGTGGTCGAGGTCGTCGGCGTCGACGCACGCGGCGCGCAGCTGGTAGTCGAAGCGTCCGGTGACGAAGCTGACCTCGCGGATCGACGGCAGTGCGCCGGCGGCCGCCTCGAACGCCTCCGGTCTGGCGGTCGACAGCAGGCGCACGTCGACCAGCGCGTCGAGGCCGCGGCCGAGATGGCCGTAGTCGACGAGCGCCGTGAAGCCGGTGACGATGCCGGCGTCGCTGAGGCGGCGCACGCGCGGCGCGACGGCGTGCGGGGAGAGGCCGGCGAGCGCGCCCAGCTCCTTGAAGGTCGCGCGTCCGTTTCGGATCAACTCGCTGAGGATGACGCGGTCGGCATCGTCCAACGCTGCGGATTTCTCAGATGCACTCATCGTCTGCTGACAGTACCGCAGCCGAGAGCGATGATCGCGCTCATGACCACGATCGGCGTCCCCACTGAGATCAAGACGGACGAGTACCGCGTCGCGCTGACCCCGGCCGGCGTTCGCGAGCTGACGGACCGCGGGCACGAGGTGCTCGTGCAGGAGGGCGCCGGGCTCGGCTCCGCGATCCCCGACGACGCGTACGTCGCGCAGGGCGCGCGCATCGTCCCCGACGCGGCCGCCGTGTTCGAGGGCGCCGAGCTGATCGTGAAGGTCAAAGAGCCGCAGCCGGGCGAGGTGGCGATGCTGGAGACGCGCCACACGCTCTTCACGTACCTGCACCTCGCCGCCGCGCCGGAGCTGACGCACGGCCTGATGGCGTCGGGCGCGACCTGTGTCGCCTACGAGACCGTCACCGATCCGCGCGGGCGGCTGCCGCTGCTCGCGCCGATGAGCGAGGTCGCCGGCAAGATCGCGACCCAGGCCGGCGCGTTCATGCTCGAGAAGCCGCTCGGCGGGCGGGGCTTGCTGCTCGGCGGCGTGCCGGGCGTCGCGGCCGGCCGCGTGATGGTGATCGGCGGCGGCGTCGTCGGGCAGAACGCGGCCGAGATCGCGCTCGGGCTCGGCGCCGAGGTCTACGTCTTCGACCGCTCGATCGACCGCCTGCGCGAGCTGGAGGTGCTGCTCAACGGCGGCGCCTCGACCTGCTACGCCTCGACGCTGGAGATCGAGCAGCGCCTGCCCGAGGTCGACCTCGTGATCGGCGCCGTGCTGATCCACGGCGCGAAGGCCCCGCACGTCATCACGCGCAAGCAGCTCGCGCTGATGAAGCCGGGCGCGGTGCTGGTCGACGTCTCGATCGACCAGGGCGGCTGCTTCGAGACCTCCAGACCGACGACCCACACGGACCCCACCTACGAGGTCGACGGCATCACGCACTACTGCGTCGCGAACATGCCCGGCGCCGTCCCGATCACCTCGACCTACGCGCTCACGAACGCGACGATGCCGTACCTCGTCCGCCTCGCGGACGAGGGCGCGCCGCGCGCGCTCACCGCCGACCCCGGCTTCCTCGCCGGCCTCAACGTGGCCGCCGGCAAGGTCACCTACGCGCCCGTCGCGGAAGTCGTCGGCGCCGAGGCCGCGCCGCCGGCCGAGACGCTCGCCGCGCTCGCGGCCGTCTGACCGTCACCCGCCCCCCCGGGCGCACGCGGCCGCCGGCGAGCCTGCCGGCGGCCGCGTCGCGCAGCCGGTAGAACTCCACGGCATGGCGAGAGCGGACGCCGCGATCGTCGAGGCCGGGGGGCGCAAGGTGCGCGTCTCCAGCCCCGACCGCGTGATCTTCCCCGCGACCGAGCGCTCCGGCGCGGTCACGAAGCTCGACGTCGCGCGCTACTACGTCGCCGTCGAGGACGGCATCATGCGCGCGCTGCGCCGCCGTCCGACGACGCTCGAGCGCTGGACGAAGGGCGTGCACCCGGACGTCGTCGTCTCGACCCGGGAGAGAGGCGGCGGCGACGCGTTCTTCCAGAAGCGCGTGCCGAGAGGCGCGCCGGACTACGTGCGGACGGCGCGCATCGCGTTCCCGTCCGGCCGCTTCGCCGACGAGGTCTGCCCGACCGAGATCGCGGTCGTCGCGTGGGCGGCGCAGATGGGCACGATCACGTTCCACCCGTGGCCGGTCCGCGACGACGACGTCGACCACCCCGACGAGCTGCGGATCGACCTCGACCCGCAGCCGGGCACCGACTTCGCCGACGCCGTCGAGGTCGCGGCCGAGGCGCGCGCGCTGCTGGAGGAGCTTGGCATCCGCGGCTTCCCGAAGACCTCCGGCGGCCGCGGCGTGCACATCTACGTGCGGATCGAGCCGCGCTGGACGTTCACCGACGTGCGCCACGCCGCGATCGGCTTCGGGCGCGAGCTCGAGCGGCGCATGCCCGGCCGCGTGACGACCAAGTGGTGGAAGGAGGAGCGCGGCGCGCGCATCTTCGTCGACTACAACCAGAACGCGCGCGACCGCACGATCGCCTCCGCCTACAGCCTGCGACCGAAGCCGGGCGGGCCGGTGTCGGCGCCGGTCACGTGGGAGGAGCTGGCCGAGGTGCAGCCGGAGGACTTCACGATCGCGACGATGCCGGCGCGCTTCGCCGAGGTCGGCGACCGCCATGCAGCGATCGACGACGTCGCGCACTCGCTGCAGCCGCTGCTCGACCTCTACGCGGCCGACGAGCAGGGCGACATGCCGTACCCGCCCGACTATCCGAAGATGCCGGGCGAGCCGAAGCGCGTGCAGCCGTCGCGCGACCGCGACCGCAAGCAGTAGAGCGGCCGGCCGGGGCTCACGACGCCTGCGGCAGCCGCTTCGCGCCGCGCGTCGTGACCGGTCTGGACGGCGGCGGCACGACCGGGCCGACGTCGCCGTCGGGCGTCTCGTCGAGGTCGACGATCACCGGCGCGTGGTCGCTCGGCCCTCTGCCCTTGCGCGCCTTGCGGTCCACCCACGCCGCCTGCACGCGCTCGGCGACGCTCGCGCTCGCGAGGATCAGGTCGATCCGCATCCCGAGGTCCTGGTGGAACATGCCGGCGCGGTAGTCCCAGTAGGTGAAGACGCGCTCCCCCGGCCAGCGCTCGCGCACGACGTCGCGCAGGCCGAGCGCCTGCAGCTCGGCGAGCGCCGCGCGCTCCGGCGCGGTGACGTGCGTCTGGCCGACGTAGGCGGCAGGGTCGAAGACGTCGTCGTCGGTCGGGGCGATGTTGAGGTCGCCGCAGACGACCGTCGCCTCCGGTCCGGCTGCGACGCTCGCGCGCAGCGCGGCGAGCCAGTCGAGCTTGTAGCGGTAGTGATCGGAGTCGGGCACGCGCCCGTTCGGCACGTAGACGGAGACGACGCGGATGCCGCCGCAGGTCGCGGCGACCGCGCGCGCCTCCGGGTGCGGGAAGCCGGGCGCGCCGGCGAGCCCCGCCACCACGTCCTCGAGCCCCACGCGCGAGAGGATCGCGACGCCGTTCCACTGCGCCTCGCCGTGCAGCGCCGCCTCGTAGCCGCGCTCGCGCAGCTGCTCGCCGAGCAGGCCCGCGAACGCCTCGTCGGTGAGCTTCGTCTCCTGCAGGCAGACGACGTCGGGCCGGCGCTCGTCGAGCCACGGCAGCAGCCGCGGCATGCGCTGCTTGACCGAGTTGACGTTCCACGTCGCGATCCGCACGGGCTCACGCTATCGCGCCGCCGCGTCGGTTCCAGTGGCGGCTGCAGCTTGCACGGCCGCGGCGCGTCAGGCACACTCGCACCCAGGGGGACAATGCACCGCTTTTTCGATTCAACGATCCGGCCGCTGCTCGACGTGACGCGGCTGAGCACGATGGTCGAGGTCGGAGCCGAGCAGGGACTCCACACCGCCAGGCTCCTGCCCTACGCCGTCTCGCGCAGAGCGCACCTGCACGTGATCGACCCGGAACCGCTGTTCGCGACCGGGCAGTTCCGGCGCCAGTACAGCGAC
Organism: Actinomycetota bacterium; assembly: GCA_018268595.1. Lineage (GTDB taxonomy): Bacteria > Actinomycetota > Thermoleophilia > Solirubrobacterales > Solirubrobacteraceae > Conexibacter. The sequence continues at coordinate 297,841 of JAFDWH010000013.1, forward strand.
CACGCGACGCTGCACCAGCAGATAAGCCACGACGTCCTGCCCTCGCTCGGCACGCCCGACGTCGCGTTCCTCGACGGCGACCACAACTGGTACACGGTGTACGAGGAGCTGCGCATCCTCGACCGCACGTGCGGAGCCTGGCCGTTGACGTTCCTGCACGACATCGAGTGGCCGTACGGGCGACGCGACCTCTACTACGCGCCCGAACGGCTGCCCGCCGAGCACTGCCATCCGCATGCGTCGTCGGGCATCGTCCCCGGGCAGTCCGAGCTGGCGCCGGAAGGGTTCAACGCGAGCCTCATCAACGCGACGCACGAGGGCGGGCCGCGCAACGGCGTGCTGACCGCGATCGAGGACTTCCTCGACGCGACCGAGCGCGAGCTCTCGCTGTTCATCGCGCCCGGCAACAACGGCCTGGCGATCGTGGTGGACCGCAAGCGCCTGCGCAAGCGGCGCTTCGCACAGGTGCTGCGCCGCGTGCACGACGCACGCGCTGGCGCGGAGCTGTCGCCGCGCCACGCCAGCAGCGCGCTGGCGGCCGCCTGAGCGCGCCGGTCAGTCGCCGGCGACCTGGTCGCCGTCGGCGTGCGCGAGCAGCTCGCGCCCGACGCGCTGCAGGTCGCGCAGGTAGGCGAGGTGCGCGTCCCACGCGAGGTCCTCGCGCGGCACGTCCGCCAGCGCAGCGGTGTCGTGATGCGCGTCGAGCAGCTCGTAGACGAGCGCCGTCAGCTCGCGTTGGTCGAGCGTGGCGTGTGTCGATCGCATGCGCCGAGTATCCGCCCCGCTGCGTCCACCCGCATCGGTGACGTCTACAAATCATGCCGAGCCGTTTGGCAGACCTCGACAAACGCCGACGCGACACGACGCGGGCGCCGAGCGCGGAGGCGACAAGAAGCCGCCTCAGGCGACGGCTACAGGCGCGAGCACGGTCGCCACGCCGCTGCGGCGGGCGGAGCGCAGCACCAGGCGCTCGAGGCCGCCGCCGCGCCGGCGCGTGCGAGCGGCTCGCTGCGAGGCGACGCAGAGGTCCCAGCCGCCGGCGGCGATCTCGCACGCGAGCCGCTGCACATGCTCGGGCGGGACGCAGCGGATCACGAGCGAGACGTCGTCGGGCACCAGCCGCGCCGCCTGCGCTGCGAGCCGCTGCGCCGTCCGCTCCAGCTCGACGTGCAGGCCGATCAGATCGACGAACGTGAGCGGCGCGCATCTCGCGCGCGCGATCGGGACGGCGACCGCGAGGCGCGCGCGGTGCGCCTGGGCGAGCGCGACCGCGTGCGCGAGCACGGCGTCGTCGTCGGACGACGTGTACGTCACGAGGATGCTGCCCCACCAGTCAGCGTCCACGGAAGACCGCCCTGCGCTTCTCGAGGAAGGCCGTCATGCCCTCGACGCGGTCCTCGCCGGCCATCGCGAGCACGAACAGGTCGCGCTCCTGCGCGAGGCCGGCGGTGAGCGAGGTCTCCTCGGCGGCGAGCACCGCCCGCTTCGCCAGCTCGACCGCCAGCCCGGAGCGGCGGGCGATCGTCCCGGCCAGCTCGGTCGCCGCCTCCAGCCAGCCGTCGGCCGGCGCGACGCGGTTGACGAGTCCGAGCTGCTGCGCCTCGTGCGCGGTCAGCCCCCGGCCCGTCAGCACCAGCTCCATCGCGCGCTGACGGCCGAGCTGGCGCGCGAGGCGCTGCGTGCCGCCGCCGCCGGGCAGGATCCCGAGCCCGACCTCGGGCTGCGAGAAGACCGCGGTCTCGGAGGCGACGACGAGGTCGCAGGCGAGCGCCAGCTCGCAGCCACCGCCGAGCGCGTAGCCCGACACGGCCGCGACGATCGGCTTGCGCAGCGCGCGCAGCCGCGGCCAGAACCTCGCGGCCGGCGCGCGCAGCGCCGCCTGGAAGTCCTGCTCGCGCATCGCCGCGATGTCCGCGCCCGCGGCGAACGCGTCGTCGCCGCCGGCGACGACGTGGCAGCGGACCTCCGGGTCGGCGTCGGCCGCCTCGAGCGCCCCGGCGAGCGCGTCGCGCAGCTCCGGCACGAGCACGTTGCGCCCGTCGGCGCCGTTCATGCGCGCGAGCGCCACGCCGTCGCGCACCTCCGCGAGGACGAGCGACGCGGCCATCTCAGGCCTCGCTGCGCACGGACTGCCACAGCCGCGCGCCCGCGACCGCCTCCTCGCCCTCGTCGAAGCGCCGCGGCGGCGGCTTCGGCGGCCCGACCGTGCCGTCCTGCGGCTTGCGCCGGCCGGAGCGGTACTGGACGATCCACGGGTCGCCGCGCCAGCCCTGGTCGGCCGCCGCGTGCAGCGTCCAGAAAGGGTCGTAGAGGTGCGGGCGGCCGAGCGCGCAGAGGTCGGCACGGCCGGCGAGGATCGTCGTGTTGACGTCCTCGGCGGACGAGATCGCGCCGACCGCGATCGTCGGGATCCCGACCTCGTTGCGGATGCGGTCGGCGAACGGCGTCTGGAAGCTGCGCCCGTACGCCGGCAGCTGGTCGGGCGAGACCTGGCCGGTCGAGACGTGCACGACGTCGACGTCGTGCTCCGCGAGCAGCCGCGCGAGCGCGACGGCGTCGTCGCCCTCGAAGCCGCCCTCGACCCAGTCGGTCGCCGAGATGCGCACCGAGATCGGCTTCTCGGCCGGCCACGCCGCGCGGCAGGCGTCGATCACCTCGAGCGGGAAGCGCGCGCGGTTCTCAAGCGAGCCGCCGTGCTCGTCGCTGCGCCGGTTCGTCAGCGGCGACAGGAACGAGTTCAGCAGGTAGCCGTGCGCGCAGTGGATCTCCAGCAGGTCGAAGCCGGCCTCCTGCGCGCGCCGCACGGCGGCGACGAACTGCTCGCGCACCGCGTCCATGTCCTCGCGGGTCATCTCGCGCGGCACCTGGCTGTGCGGGAAGTACGGCAGCGGCGACGGCGCGACGATCGGCCAGTTGCCGTCGTCGAGCGGCTGGCTGTCGCCCTCCCACAGCAGCTTCGTCGAGCCCTTGCGGCCGGAGTGGCCGAGCTGCGCGCCGATCTTCGCGCGGCCGTGGCCGTGCACGAAGTCGACGACGCGCCGCCAGCCCTCGATCTGATCGTCGCGGTAGAGGCCGGCGCAGCCGGGCGTGATCCGCCCCTCGGCCGAGACGCAGATCATCTCGCTCATCACGAGCCCGGCGCCGCCGATCCCGCGCGCGCCGAGGTGCACGAGGTGGAAGTCGCCGATCACGCCGTCGACCGCGCTGTACATGTCCATCGGCGAGACGACGACGCGGTTCTCCAGCTCCAGCTCGCGCAGCTTGTACGGCAGGAACATCGGCGGCGTCACGGTCGGCGCCCCGTCGACGGGCGCGAACTCGCGGTCGACCTGCTCGACGAAGCCGGCGTCGCGGATCTGCAGGTTGTCGTACGTGATGCGGCGGCTGCGCGTGATCAGGTTGAAGGCGAACTGCTTCGGCGGCTGGCCGACGTAGAGGGCGATCTCCTCGAACCACTCGAGGCTCGCCTGCGCGGCGCGCTGCGTCGACTCGACGACCGGCCGGCGCTCCGCCTCGTAAGCGGCCAGCACCGTCGCGACGTCGTCGTCCGGGCGCTCCTTGAAGGCCCACGCGAGCGCGATCGAGTCCTCCATCGCGAGCTTCGTGCCCGAGCCGATCGAGAAGTGCGCGGTGTGCGCCGCGTCGCCGAGCAGCACGACGTTGCCGGCGCTCCAGCTCGCGTTGCGGATCGTGCGGAAGTTGAGCCACTTCGAGTTGTTCGCGAACAGCTGGTGGCCTCCGAGCACCTCTGCGAAGCGCTCGCGCGCGAATGCGATCCCGTGCTCGTCGCTGACGCCCGGCGGGAGGTCTCTGCCCTCGTTGACGTCGAGCCCGGCGCGCCGCCACGTCGCCTCGTCGGTCTCGACGATGAACGTGCTCATCTCGGCGTCGTAGGGGTAGCCGTGGATCTGGAAGACGCCGAACTCCGTCTCGACGATGTGGAAGCGGAACGCGTCGAAGACGAGGTCGGTGCCGAGCCACATGTACTTGCAGCGGCGTACGTCGATGCTCGGGCCGAACGTCTCCTCACGCGCCGCGCGCAGGATGCTGTTGGCGCCGTCGGCGGCGATCACGAGGTCGTGCCCGGCCGACAGCGCCTCCGCTCCGGGCGCCTCGGTCTGGAAGCGCACGTCGGCGCCCAGCTCGGCCGCGCGCTGCTGGAGGATGTGCAGCAGGTGCTTGCGACCGAGCGCGGAGAAGCCGTGGCCGCCGGAGCGCTGGCACGTGCCGCGGTAGAAGACGTCGATGTCGGTCCAGCGCGCGAAGCTGCTCGCGATCTGCGCGAACGTCGCCGGGTCGGCCGCCTCGAAGGCGGTCAGCGTCTCGTCGGAGAAGACGACGCCGAAGCCGAACGTGTCGTCGGGCGCGTTGCGCTCCCACACCGTCACCTCGTGGCCGAGGCGCCGCAGCAGGATCGCGGCGTACAGTCCCCCGGGCCCGCCGCCCGCGATCGCAACCTTCATGCTCGCTCCTCCCGAACGCGCGGGAACAGCCCGCGCGCGATGATCTCGCGCTGGATCTCCGACGCGCCCTCGTAGATGCGCGGCGCGCGCACCTCGCGATAGAGGTGCTCCAGCAGGTGGCCGTGCTCGAGCGCCTTTGCGCCGTGCACCTGGATCGCCGCGTCGACCGCCTCCTGGGCGACCTCCGTGGCCAGCAGCTTCGCGATCGCCGACGCCTGCGTCACCGGCCGCACGCCGGCGTCGTAGGCGGACGCCGCGTGGTGGACCGCGAGGCGCGCGGCGTGCACGCGCGCCGACACGTCCGCGAGCCGGTGCGTCAGCGCCTGCAGGTCCTTCAGCGGTCTGCCGAACGCGTGGCGCGCGGTCGCGTGCGCGACGGCGGCGTCCAGCGCCGCGTGCGCCATCCCGATCGCGAACGCGCCGACGCTCGGGCGGAACATGTCGAGCGTGCGCATCGCGACGCGCATGCCGCCGTCGACCTCGCCGAGCAGGTGCTCCGGCGGGACGTGGACGCCGTCGAAGGTCAGCCGGCCGATCGGGTGCGGCGACAGCAGCCGCAGCGCCTCGCCGCCGAGCCCCTCGCTGTCGCGCGGGACCAGGAAGGCGGTCAGGCCGCGCGCGCCGGCGCCCTCGGTCGTGCGCGCGAAGACGGAGTAGACGTCGGCCTCGGGCGCGTTCGAGATCCAGATCTTCTCGCCGGTCAGGCGGAAGCCCTCGCCGTCGCGCTCGGCGCGCAGCGACAGCGCCGCGACGTCGGTGCCGGCGTCCGGCTCGGTCAGCGCGAAGCCGGCGGCCGCCTCGCCGGCGGCGATCCGCGGCAGCCAGGCGTCGATCGCCTCGGGGCGGCCCGCCTGCAGGATCGGGAAGGTGCCGAGGCCCTGCAGCGCGAACGCCGTCTCGGCGGCGGTGCAGCCGCGCGCGAGCCCCTCGCGGATCAGGCACAGGTCGAGCGCGGAGACGTCCGGGCGCCAGCCGTCGCCCGCGCGCTGGAACAGCCGCCCGAGCAGCCCATGCTCGGCGAGCGCGTGCAGCAGCGGGCGGTCGATCCGCCCCTCCTCGCCGGCGGCGGCGATCGGCGCGAGCGTCGTCGCGGCCAGCGCGGCCGTCTGCGCGAGCAGCGCGCGCTGCTCGTCGCTCAGGTGCGCGTCGAGCGCCGACACGGCCGCCTCGCTCACGCGGCGCGCTCCTGCGGGATCACGGCGACGCCCATCAGCTCGATCAGTGCCTCGTCGTCGAACAGGCGCACGACGCCGAACAGGCCGGTCGCCGGGAAGTGGCGGCCGAAGTGCTTCTGCCACACCTTGCCCAGCTCGCGCAGCTGCGCGCGGTACGCGGGCACGTCCGTCACGAACATCTGCATCGAGACGATGTCCTCCGGCACGCCGCCGGCCGCGCGCAGCGCGGCGACGACGTTGCCGGCGACCACGTCGAGCTGCTCGACGAGCCCCTCGCCGACGATCCTCCCGTTCGCGTCGAGCGCGGTCTGCCCGCCGAGGTAGACGGTCCGGCCGGGGGCGGCGGCGACGGCATGCGCGTAGCCGACCGGCTCGGCCAGATCCGGTGCGGTGACGATCTCGTGCGCCATGCTCAGCGTCCCTTCCAGTCGGGTCTGCGGCCCTCGCGCCAGGCGTCGAGGAACTCGTGGTGGTCGTGGCTCGTCATCAGCAGCGCCTGCGTCATCGCCTCCAGCTCGATCGCGCCGGCGAGGTCCATGTCCTGCTCCTTCGCGATCAGCGACTTCGTCGTCGCGTACGCGAACGCCGGGCCGTCGGCGAGCCGGCGCGCGAGCGCGCGGGCGCGCTCGGGCAGCTCCTCGTCCTCGACGAGCTCACTCGCGAGGCCGATGCGCACGGCCGTCTCGGCGTCGAGCTTGTCGCCGAGCATCAGCAGCTCGGTCGCGCGGCCGAGGCCGACGATCCGCGGCAGCAGGTAGGCGGAGCCCATGTCGGCGCCGGCGAGGCCGACGCGCGTGAACAGGAACGCGAACTTCGCCGAGCGCGCCAGCAGGCGGAAGTCGCTTGCGAGCGCCAGCACCGAGCCGGCGCCGGCGGCGACGCCGTTGATCGCGGCGACGATCGGCAGCGGGCACTCGCGCATCGCCTTGACCGTCGCGCCCGTCATGCGCGTGAACGCGAGCAGGCCGGAGGCGTCGAGCTTGCGCAGCTCGCCGATGATCTCCTCGACGTCGCCGCCCGAGCAGAAGCCGCGGCCCTCGCCGGTCAGCACGACCACGCGCACGTCGTCCTCGCGGTACGGCAGCTCGGCGAACAGGTCGCGCAGGTCGGCGTACGCCTCGAACGTGAGCGCGTTGAGCTTGTCGGGGCGGTTGAGCGTGATCGTCGCGACGCCGTCGGCGACCGACAGGTCGAAGTGCCGCCACAGCGCGTCGGGGGTGATCGGCGCCGAGGCGCGAAAGCGGGTCACGACTGGATGCCTCCTCCGTCGAGGATCAGGGTCTGTCCGTTGATCGAGCGGGCCGCGTCGGAGGCGAGGAACGCGACCGCGTCGGCGACCTCGTGCGGGTCGAGCAGGCGGCCGAGCGGGGAGCTGCTCGCGAGCGCGGCGCTGCTCTCCTCCTCCGAGCGGCCGGTCGCCGCGACGATCGCGGCGACGGAGCGCTCGGTCATCGGCGTCTCGACGAACGTCGGACAGACGGCGTTCGCGCGCACGCCGCTGCCGGCGAGCTCCGCGGCGACGGCGCGCATCAGCCCGACGGCGGCGTGCTTGGAGGCCGTGTACGCGGCCGTGTAGGGCGCGCCGACGACGCCGGCGGTCGAGGCGACGGTGACGATCGCGCCGCGGTCGCGCTTGCGCATCGCGGGGAGCGCGGCGCGGGTGCAGAGGAACGCGCCGGTCGCGTTGACGGCGAGCTGCTGCTCCCAGTCGGCGAGCGTCGTGCGCGCGAGCGGCGCGGCGGCCGACACGCCGGCGTTGACGACGAGCACGTCGAGCGGTCCCGCCTGCTCGAACGTCGCCGCGACGGCGGCCTCGTCGGTCACGTCGCAGACGGCCGTGCGCAGCGTGCCGGCGACGCCGCTGTGCAGCTCGCCGCGCAGGCGGTCGAGCGCCCGCTCGTCGCGGCCGAGCGCGATGACGCGGTCGCCGTCAGCGAGGAAGCGCGCGACGAGCGCGCGGCCGATGCCCTTCGCGCCGCCCGTCACGACGACGGAGCGGCTCACCGGCTGACGGGGGTCGGGCGGACGGGCATGGCAAAAGTATACGCCATAGCTGGGTGAGATGTCGTATATTGTCCCGCCATGGCCGACGCCTGGATCCTCGACGCGCTGCGCACGCCGATCGGGCGCCACCGCGGCGCGCTCTCCCCCGTGCGTCCCGACGACCTCGCGGCGCACGTCGTCGCGCGCGTCGTCGAGCGCGCCGGCGTCGAGCCGTCCGCGATCGACGACGTCTACCTCGGCTGCACGAACGGCGTCGGCGAGGACAACCGCAACGTCGCGCGCATGGCGGCGCTGCTGGCGGGCCTCGGCCACGAGGTCCCGGGCGCGACGATCAACCGCCTGTGCGCGTCCGGGATGGAGGCCGTCGCCGCCGCCGCGCGCGCGATCCGCTGCGGCGAGGGCGAGCTGCTCGTCGCCGGCGGCGTCGAGTCGATGAGCCGCGCGCCGTGGGCGATGCTGAAGCCCGAGAGCGGGCTGCCGTGGGGCGATGCGCAGATGGCCGACACGACGATCGGCTGGCGCTTCGTCAACCCGCGCATGCCGTCCGTCGCCGCCACCGACTCGATGGGCGAGACGGCCGAGAACGTCGCGCGCGACCACGCCGTCGCGCGCGAGGATCAGGACGCGTTCGCGCTCGAGTCGCACCGCCGCGCGCTCGCCGCGCGCGAGGCCGGCCGCTTCGCCGACGAGCTGGTGCCGGTCGAGGTGCCGCGCCGGCGCGCCGAGCCGCTGGTCGTGGACGAGGACGAGGGCCCGCGCGCCGACACGACGCTCGAGCGGCTCGCGGGGCTGCGGCCGGTGTTCGCAGAGGGCGGCAGCGTCACGGCCGGCAACTCGTCCTCGATCAACGACGGCGCAGCCGCGCTGCTGCTCGGGAGCGACGCCGCGCTCGAGCGCTGGGGGCGGGAGCCGCTCGCGCGCGTCGTGTCGGTCGGCGTCGCCGGCGTCGACCCGGCGCTGATGGGGATCGGGCCGATCCCCGCGACGCGGATCGCGCTCGAGCGCGCCGGCCTGACGGTGGGCGACCTCGCCGTCGTCGAGCTGAACGAGGCGTTCGCCTCGCAGGCGCTCGCGTGCATCCGCGCGCTCGAGCTCGACCCCGAGATCGTCAACCCGAACGGCGGCGCGATCGCGCTCGGCCACCCGCTCGGCTGCACCGGCGCGCGGATCGTCGGCACGCTCGCGTGGGAGCTGCGCCGCCGCGGCGCGCGCTACGGCCTCGCGACGATGTGCGTCGGCGTCGGGCAGGGCATGGCGATGGTGATCGAGAACCCGGCGGCGGCACGATGAGGACGCCCCGCCGGATCGCGGTCGTCGGCGGCGGCACGATGGGCGCCGGGATCGCCGCGCTCGCGTGCAGGCACGGGATCGCCACCGTCCTCTGCGACGTCGACGACGCCGCCGTCTGGGCGGGGGTGCACCGCGTCAACGACGAGCTCGCGCGCCGCGTCCAGCGCGGCCGCATGTGCGCGGCGGACGCCGACCGCGCGAGCGCGCGGCTGACGGCGAGCGCCGGCCTGGACGCGGTCGCCGGCGCGCAGCTCGTGCTGGAGGCGATCCCCGAGCGGGCCGACCTCAAGCGCGACCTGTTCGCGCGCGTCGAGCGGATCGCCCCGGAAGCCGTGCTCGCGTCGAACACCTCGTCGATCCCGATCGCCACGCTCGCCGAAGCCGTCGCGGCGCCCGAGCGCGTGGTCGGCCTGCACTTCTTCAACCCGCCCGGCGCGATGCGGCTCGTCGAGCTGGTCACGACGCCGGCCACCGCTCCGGAGACGGCCGCGATCGCGCGCGCGCTCGCCGAGGCGATCGGCAAGCAGGTCGTCGCCGTCGCCGACGGGCCGGGCTTCCTCGTCAACCGCTGCGCGCGCCCCTACTACCTGGAGGCGCTGCGGATCGTCGAGAGCGGCGCCGCGACGCCGGCGCAGGTCGACCGCGCCTGCGAGGCGGCCGGCTTCCCGATGGGCCCGTTCCGGCTGATGGACACGATCGGGATCGACGTCAGCCTCGCCGTGACGCGCTCGATGTTCGAGCAGTCCGGCGGCGAGCCGCGCTGGGCGCCGAGCCCGATCCAGGAGCGGATGGCCGCCGCGGGCTCGCTCGGGCGCAAGAGCGGCAGCGGCTTCTACGAGTACGGCGACGGCCGGGACGACGCCCCCGCCGGCGACGACGGCGACGGCGGCGGGTCGCCCGAGCTCGTCGAGCGGATCGTCGCGCAGCTCGTCAACGAGGCGTGGTTCGCGCTTGACGCCGGCGTCGCCGAGGCGGACGACGTCGACCTCGCGATGACGGTCGGGCTCGGCTATCCGCGCGGTCCGCTCGCATGGGGCCGCGAGCTGGGACTCGCGCACGTCGTCGCGCTGCTCGAGCGGCTCGCGGGACCCCAGGGCGATCCGCGCTATCGCGTCGCGGCCGGATTGGCGGAGGCCGCGGAGGGCGCGCCGGGCGCGGGGGCGGCCCCGCCCGGCGCCGTCCCTGCCCCGCCCGGCGCCGTCCCCGCAGCGAACGCGCCGGCTCCTCCCTCCGGCGCGCCGGCTCCCCCCGCCGGCGCGTTCGCTCCACCCGCCGGCGCGTCCGCTCCCCCCGCCGGCGCGACGCGCTAGCCGCGCATGCGCCGCCACCCGCGGCTGCCCGAGCGTCCCCGCTGGGCGCTGCTGGCGGCGTGCCTGGCCAGCGGGACGACGGTCGGCTTCCTCGTCTGCGCGCCACCGGCGCTGCCGTCGCTGCAGCGCGACCTCGGCGCGAGCTTCGAGCAGCTGCAGTGGATCGTCAACGGCTACGTGCTGGCGCAGGCGGCGCTGCTCGTGACGGCCGGCTCGCTCGGCGACCGCCGCGGCCACCGCCGGCTGTTCCTCGGCGGGATGGCGGGGTACGCGGTCGCGCTCGTCGCGTGCGCGCTCGCACCGTCGGCGCTCGCGCTCGCGCTGCTCGGCGCGCTGGCGGGCGGCGTCTCCGCGCTCGCGCTCGGCAACACGCTCTCGATCGTCTCGCTCGCCTACCCGGAGGGCGGTCGGCGGCAGCGGGCGCTCGCGGCGTGGGGCGTCAGCGTCGCGCTCGCCTACGCGGCCGGGCCGCTGGTCGGCGGCCTGCTCGCGCAATGGCTCGGCTGGCGCGCGGTGTTCGCGGCGCTCGCAGCGCCGGCGGCACTCGCGGCACTGCTCGCGGTTCGCAGCGTCCCGGCGCACGCCGCACGCGACGCGCGCCTCGACCCGCTCGGCGCGCTGCTCGTCGTCGCCGGGCTCGCGGCCGCGGTGTTCGCGCTGATCGAGGGCAACCGTGACGGCTGGACGAGCGCGCCGATCGTCGCGTCAGCGGCGGGTGCGCTCGCGCTGCTGAGCGCCTTCTTCGCGTGGGAGCGCCGCGCGCCCGCGCCGATGCTCGACCCGCAGGTGACGGCGCAGCCGCTGCTGCGGGCGGCCGCGCTCGGCACGCTCGCGCTGTCCGCGAGCCAGTTCGCGATGGCCTTCTACCTGCCGCGCTACCTGATGGTCGTGCTGGGCGCGCGCCCGCTGGCCGCCGGCGCGGGGCTGCTCGGCGTGACCGGCGTGGCGGTCGTCGCTTCACTGGTGACGCTGCGCCTGCGCCGCCGCGTGCCCGAGCGGACGCTCGCCGTCGCCTCGCTCGTCGCGCTCGGAGTCGGCGCGGCGCTCACCGCGCAGCTCGCGTCGGCCGCTGCCTACCTGCCCCTGCTGCCGGGCCTCGTCGTGTTCGGCTGGGGCATCGGGACGATCAACGGGCCGCTCGCGGCACTCGCCGCGCGCGCCGGCGGCCGCACGCGCTCGGGTGCCGCAAACGCGGCGATCTACCTCTGCCGCCCGGTCGGCGCGGCCGCCGGCATCGCCGGGCTCGGCGCGCTGCTGCAGGTGCGCGCCGGCGCCGACGGGCTGCCGCTCGCGGCGGGCGCCGCGTCCGCCGCCGACGTGCACGCGCTCATCGGCGGCGTCGCGACGGTGCTGCGCGTCGTCGCGGCGGCGGCGCTGCTCACCGCCGTGGCGTGCGCCGCGCTGCTGCGGGAGCGCTGAGACCGCCGGCCTCAGCCGCGCGGCGACCCGGGGTACGGCCGCACGGCGAGCGTGACGCGGCCGATCGCGCACAGGCGGCCGTCGTCGTCGGACAGCTCGACGTCCCATACCTGGCTGGAGCGTCCGCGGTGTCGGACCCGCGCGACGGCGTTGATCGCGCCGCCGAGGATCGGGCGCAGGAACGAGCAGCTGTTGCTCTGCCCCAGCGCCACCCTGCCGTCGGCCGCGACCCCGTGGTTCGTGCCGAGCGAGGCGACCGCCTCGGCGACCGTCGCGTAGACACCGCCGTGGACCATCCCGAGCGGCTGCCTCAGCTCCGGGCGCACCGGCAGGCGCGCCTCGACGCGCTCCGCGTCGCAGTGCAGCAGCTCGAGCCCGAGGTGCGCGTCGAACGGCGAGACTGTCAGCAGCTCGGGTGGGGTGCCTGTCGCGTCCGCCACGCTCAGTCATTCTACAGCGCACTCAGCTCAAGTGTCGTATGTTGTGCGGATGCGCTTGCGGGAATCCGCTTGACGAGCGCGGTCAGGAGCCCGAGGAGGAGGACAGGAGTGACGCAATCCCCGTACTGGAACCCGCGGACCGAGACGCTCCCGCGCGAGCGCCTCGAGGCGCTCCAGCTGGCGAAGCTCCGCTCCCTGTGCGAATGGGCCGAGGCGAGAAGCGCCCACTACAAGCGCTCGTTCGCGAAGGCCGGCTTCGCACCCGACCAGCTGCGCTCGCTCGACGACCTGCGCCGCATCCCGCTGCTCACGCGCGAGGAGTGGATGGCCTCGCAGGATGCGAAGCCGCCCTACGGTGAGCTGCCCGTGATCGGCCCCGAGACGGCGATCCGCGTGCACACGACCTCCGGCACGTCCGGCCGCACGCCGCTGCGCGCGCTCGACTCGCGCAAGGACTGGGCGTGGGTCGCCGAGATGTGGGCCTACGGCCTGTGGGCCTGCGGCGTGCGCCCGACCGACACCGCCTACATCGCGTTCGGCTACGGCTCCTTCATCGGCTTCTGGGGCCTGCACTACGCGATGGAGAAGATGGGCGTGCTGAACGTCCCCGGCGGCGCGCAGACGACGGAGGCGCGCGTCAAGCAGATCCTCTCGTTCGGCGCGACCGTCGTCGCCTCGACGCCGACGTACGCGCTGCGCCTCGCGCAGGAGGCCGAGCACCTCGGCCTCGACCTCAAGGGCTCGGCCGTCAGACGCGTGATCCTGTCCGGCGAGCCGGCCGGCTCGATCCCCGAGACGAAGGCGCTGATCGAGGAGCAGTGGGGCGCGAAGGCCTACGACACGGCCGGCATGACGGAGGTCGGCACGATCGTGATGTTCGAGTGCGAGCACCAGCCCGGCGGCACGCACATCATCGAGGACCACGTGCTGGAGGAGTCGCTCGACCCCGACACGCTGGAGCCGACCGCCGCCGGCGAGCGCGGCGAGCGCGTCGTGACCTCGTTCGGGCGCCAGGCGATCCCGCTGATCCGCTACCGCACCGGCGACCAGATCCTGCGCGTGCCCGGCTCGCGCTGCTCCTGCGGCCGCACCGCCGACATCTACGAGGGCGGCATCCTCGGGCGCGTGGACGACATGAAGCTCGTGCGCGGGACGAACGTCTACCCGCGCGCGATCGAGGGGATCGTGCGCAGCTTCCCGCACGTGGAGGAGTTCCAGATCCGCATCACGCGCGAGGAGCTGCGCGACGAGATCGCGTTGCTCGTCGAGATGGCGCCCGACTACACGGCCGACGGGTGGACGGCGATGCGCAAGGATCTGCACAAGGAGCTGGCCGAGGCGCACGAGGGCCTGAACTTCCGCATCGAGCGGGCGGAGACCGGCGCGCTGCCGCGCTTCGAGCTGAAGGCCAAGCGCTTGGTCGACCTGCGCGACAGACCGATGGGAGCTTGAGATGGCGACTGACCTGATCGGAGCCGAGCTGACCGCGACCGAGGAGCGGCTGCTGGCGACCTACGAGGACCTCAAGGCGCTGTGCCGCGAGGAGCTGCCGCCCGTCGCGCACGCGAACGTGCGCGCGGCGCTGGCGGTCTACGCGAACGTCGTGGTGAGCATGGGCCTCGCGTACGAGGAGCTGCTGGACCTGGGGGTCTGACGGTCGGGCGGCGGGGCGTGCGGCGGGCGCCGCACGCCTACCGCCAGCCCGACGTGACGGCGTCGAAGTGCCGCTGGGCGGGCGCGGCGAGGCGCTCGTAGGCGGCGTGGAAGACGTCGACCGCCTTGTGGCGGGCGCGCGCGTCGGGCATCAGCTCGTCCGGCAGGTCCGGGTCGAGGAACGGGAAGCCGCGGTACAGGTGCACGATGCGCGTGCGCACGAGGAACGCCTCGGCGTCGTCGACGCGCGGGGCGCCGCGGCGCTTGGCGTGCGGGGCGAACTCCGCCGCGAACGCGCGGTAGCGCGCGCACAGCGCGTCGAGGTCCCAGGCGCGGCGCACGAGCGCGGTCGGGCCGGGGACGGCGGTGACGTCGCCGAGGACGATGCCGGCGCGCTCCGCCACCCCCAGCTCCTCGAGCAGCGGCACGACCTCCTGCTCGCGGTCGTGCGGGGAGATCCAGAGGCCGTCCTGCAAGGTCCCGAAGCCGAGGAAGCGCAGCCGGCGCGCGAGCCGGCCCCGCTGGAGGCGCTGCGCCTCCGGGATGTCGTGCCACAGCACCGTCCAGTGCTCGGCGGTCGTGACCTCGCGGCCGAGCGAGAAGATGCGGCGGTCGCCCTCGGCCAGCACGCGCTCGGCGCGCTCGGTGAGGCGGTAGTGGATCAGGCGCCCGCTGCGCTCGCGCGCGATCAGGTCGCGCCGCACGAGCCGCGTCAGCGCGACGCGCGAGGCGCCGGTCGAGAAGCCCATCTCGCTCAGCAGCTCCACCAGCCCGCCCGACCACACCGTCTCGTGGCTCGGCCGCATGTAGCTTCCGAGCAGCGTCATGACGAGCTCCTGCGGCTGCAGCGGCTCGGCGGCCAGTCCTGCGGCGCTCTCGCCTTCTCTCCGAGCCACGGCGGTCATGTGCCCGCGCATGGTAGCCCGGCAGGCGGGCGGTAGCGGCACTGCCCGCGACAACAGTACACACTACACAGTGTCCATGTGTATACTTTTTTGGGCTCACGCTCCGGTGAGCGCGCGCCCCCGTGCCCATGCGACTCGTCGACCTCACCTCACCCGCGCTCGCGCAACTGCTCGCGCGTGAGCCGATCGCGCTGTGGCCGGTGGGCGCCGTCGAGCCGCACGGCCCGCACGCCCCGCTCGGCACGGACACGCTGATCTCGGAGGCGATGTGCGAGCGGGCGGCGGTCGCGCTGGAGGCCGAGGGCGTCGCCGCCGCGGTGCTGCCGGCGCTGCCGTTCGGCGTGACGCGCTGCGGCGCAGGGTTCGCGGGCGCGGTGGGGATCGACGCCGCGGCGTTGAAGGCGGTCGTGGCCGGCGTGAACGCGTCCGTGCTCGAGCAGGGGTTCCGGCGGCTCGCGATCGTCAACAACCACTTCGAGCCCGGACAGGTGCAGGCGCTGCGCGAGGCCGCCGCCGAGACCGGCGCGCTGTACCTCGACCTCGTGCGCCGCGCGAACGCCGAGCGCTTGACGGACGAGTTCCGGCGCGGCTCGTGTCACGCCGGCCGCTACGAGACCTCGCTCGTGCTGGCGCGCCGGCCCGAGCTGGTGGACGCCGAGGCGATGGCCGGGCTGCCGGCGGTCGAGGTCGACATGCCGGCGGCGATGGCCGCCGGCAACGACGACTTCCGCGCGATGGGGATGGAGCGCGCCTACTGCGGCGCCCCCGCCGAGGCGAGCGCCGCCGAGGGCGAGGAGACCTTGGAGACCCTGACCCGCCTGCTCGTCGAGCTCGTGAAGGAGCACACGCCATGACGCTGACCTACGACGACCTGCCGGCCGAGCTCAACCTGGCCGCGCACTTCGTCGACCGGCACGTCGCCGAGGGCCGCGGCGAGCGGACCGCGCTGATCGCCGACGACGGACCGTGCACGTACGCCGAGCTGGCCGCGCGGGTGAACCGCATCGGGAACGTGCTGCGCGACGCCGGCGTGCGCCGCGAGGAGCGCGTGATGCTCGCGCTCGCCGACTCGGTCGCGTTCGTCGCGAGCTGGTACGCGGTCCAGAAGATCGGCGCGGTGACGGCCGAGGTCTACACGTTCCTGCCGGCGAAGGACTACGCCTACTACCTGAGCTACACGCGCGCGGGCGTCGTCGTCGCCGACGCGGAGACGCTGGAGCGCGTGCGCGAGGCGGCGGCGTCGAGCCCGTGGTTGCGGCTCGTGCTCGTCAGCGGCGTCCCGGCGCAGGAGCTGCGCGACGGCGAGGCGTCGCTCGACGCGCTCGCGGCCGCGGCGCCGGACGAGCTGGAGGCGGCGCGCACCTCGCGCGACGAGATCGCGCTGTGGAAGTTCACGACCGGCTCGACCGGCGCTCCGAAGGCCTGCGTGCACCCGCACGCCGCGCCGCTGCTGAGCAGCTCGGCCTACGCGCAGGGCGTGCTGGGGATGCGCGCGGACGACGTCGTGCTGGCGGTGCCGAAGCTGTTCTTCGGCTACGCGCGCGACCTCGTCGCGCTCTACCCGTTCGGCGTCGGCGCGGCGGGCATCGTGTTCCCCCAGCGCACGACCGCCGAGCGGATCTTCGAGCTGGTCGCCGAGCACCGTCCGACGATCCTCGTGAACGTGCCGACGATGATGCGCACGATGGTCGAGCACCCGGAGGCGGGCGCGCAGGACCTGAGCTGCCTGCGCCTGTGCACGTCGGCCGGCGAGGCGCTGCCCGCCGAGCTGCACGAGCGCTGGCTGCAGACGTTCGGCGTCGAGGTGCTCGACGGCATCGGCTCGTCCGAGGCGTACCACATCTACATCTCCAACCGGCCCGGGCGCGTGCGCGCCGGCACCGTCGGCGAGGTCGTCCCCGGCTACCGCGCGCGGGTCGTCGACGAGGGGGGCGCCGAGCTGCCCGACGGCGAGACCGGCCGGCTGTGGGTCGAGGGCGAGACGGCGGCGATGATGTACTGGAACGCGCGTCCGCAGTCGCTCGACACCTACGCCGGCCGGACCGTCATGAGCGGCGACCTGTTCGAGCGCTCAGCCGACGGCTACTACACGTACCGCGGACGCGCCGACGACCTGCTGAAGGTCGGCGGCATCTGGGTCGCCCCGACCGAGGTCGAGCAGTGCCTGCTCGCCCACCCGCACGTCGCCGACTGCGCCGTCGTCGCCTACCAGGACGGCGGGCTCGACAAGCTGCGCGCGTTCGTCGTCACGACCGCCGGCGCCGCGGCCGACGGCGCCGCGCTGCGCGAGCACGTCAAGGGCACGCTGTCGCCGCACAAGGCCCCGCGCGACGTGCGCTTTCTTGACGAGCTGCCGAAGACCGGCTCCGGCAAGGTCGACCGGCGGGCGCTGCGCGCCGGTTGAACGGCCCTCTCAGAGCGCCGCGACCGCGTCGCCCAGCGCCGCGATCGCGGCGTCGAGCTGCGCGTCGGTGAGATACGGAGCGGGGCCGAAGCGCAGCGCGTCGCCGCGGCTGTCGCTCAGCACGCCGCGCTGCGCGAGCGCGTGCTGCAGCTCGCCGGCGCGGGGCGTGCGCAGCGCGAGGAACCCGCCGCGCTGGTCGGCCGTCAGGCCGCGGTCGCGATCGATCGCCGTGGGGGGCAGGCCGAGCGCGTCGAAGCGCTCGGCCAGCAGGTCGACCTGGCGGCGGTAGTTCGCGTGCAGCACCTCCGGGGTGAGCCCGACCGCGGCGAAGAAGCGCAGCACGCGCGCCGCGCGGTAGTGGCTCGTGGGGTCGTACGTCGAGCCGGCGAAGCGGACCGCGCCGTGGCCGTAGGCGACGCGGTCGGGATCGTGCTCGGCGTCGAGCGACGCGAACTCGGCGTACCAGCCGGTCACGACCGGGCGCAGCTCGTGGGCGTGCGCCGGCAGGCGCAGGAAGCAGTTGCCCTCGCCGAGCTGGAGGTACTTGTAGCCGCCGCCGACGACCCAGGCGCGCTCCACGCCGGCCGCCGGGATCGTCCAGTCGACCGGGCCGAGCGCGTGGTAGACGTCCACGAGCAGCTCGGCGCCCGCCCGCTCGCACGCCGCGGCCAGCTCGCCCAACCCCGGCACCACGTGGCTGCTCTCGAACAGCACCGCCGAGACCAGCACCGCGCTCGTGCGCTCGTCGACCGCCGCCGCGAGCCGCTCGGCGAGCGTGCCGGCCGGCGACGCCGGCACGCGCACGACGTCGAGGCCGGCCTCCGCCAACCGCGTGAGCTGGCGGCGCAGCGTGTGGAACTCGCCGTCAGAGGTCACGACCCGCGGGCGCCGCCGCAGCGGCAGCGCCGACAGGAATCGCAGCACGAGGTCGTGGGTCGAGGCGCCAAGCGCGATCTGCGCACCCGGGTCGCCGAGCCACGCGGCGAAGCCGGCGCGCACCGCGTCGGCCTTCGCGAACGCGCGCGCCCACTTCTCGTCCACGCCGGCGGCCGCGTCGTCGAACGCCTCGAGCATGCCCTCGCGCGCCACGTCCGGCCACGCCTGGTGCGAGTGGCCGGTCAGCAGCAGGCGGCCCGGCCGGTCGACCGCGAACGCGCGGTAGTGGTCGGCGAGGGGGTTGGGCGCGGCGCACAGGCCCGCGAGATCGATCGACAACATGTTTAACAGTTCAGCTAGCTCGTGTGATTACTATATCGGTCATGACGACCTCCTCCACGCCCGGTCCCGAGGAGAACCGCCGCTCGCTCGAGACGGGCATCACGCGCGACCTCGCCGGCAAGATCACATACGCCAGCTATCTGCACCTCGATGAGCTGCTCGCACTCCAGCGGCCGTTGAACGATCCACCCCAGCACGACGAGCTGCTGTTCATCGTCCAGCACCAGACGTCCGAGCTGTGGCTGCGGCTGATCATCCACGAGCTGGAGGCCGCGATCGCCGACCTGCGCGCCGACGCCGTCGGGCCGTGCTTGAAGAAGCTCGCGCGCGTCAAGCAGATCCAGCGCCAGCTGTTCGAGCAGTGGGCCGTGCTGGAGACGCTCACCCCCACGGACTACGCACGCATGCGCGGCGCGCTCGGCGACTCGTCCGGCTTCCAGTCGCTCCAGTACCGCCTCGTCGAGTTCCTGCTCGGCAACAAGAACGCCGAGATGGTCGACGTCTTCGCCCACGACCCCGCCAAGCAGCAGCGCCTGCGCGCGGTGCTGGAGGCGCCGAGCCTCTACGACGAGTTCATCGCGCACCTCGCCCGCGCCGGCCATCCCGTTCCCGCGGAGTGCCTCGACCGCGACTGGACGCAGCCCCACGTGCGCAACGCCGGCCTGCTCGCCGTCGTCAAGGACGTCTACCAGCACCCGGAGCGCCGCTGGGCCGACTACGAGCTGTGCGAGGAGCTCGTGGACGTCGAGGAGAGCTTCCAGCTGTGGCGCTTCCGCCACATGAAGACCGTCGAACGCATCATCGGCCACAAGCGCGGCACCGGCGGCTCCTCCGGCGTCGGCTTCCTGCGCGCCGCGCTCGACCTCACCTTCTTCCCGGAGCTGATCGAAGTCCGCACGGAGATCTGAGGGCGACGTCTGATGCGGGCGGCGTCAGCGCTCACCGGCGAGCCGGCGCAGGCGCAGCCCGAGGTGCAGCTCGAGGCGGTCCTCGCCGTCGTGCAGGTCGACCCCGGCGATCTCCTCGATGCGGTGCAGGCGGCCGTAGAGCGAACTGCGGTGGACGAACAGGGCGGCCGCCGCGGCGCGCGCGTCGCCACCGTGGTCGAGGTAGCAGGCGAGCGTCGGCACGAGCACGTCCGCCTCGGGCGAGGCGAGCAGTCGCCGCAGCGAGGGCGGCACGAGCGCCGCGAGGTCGCGCCCGACACCGAGCCGCGCGAGCATCCGGTAGGCCCCGAGCGCTGACCAGCGCACGAGCGGCCCGAAGCCGCCGGCCGCACGCTCGACGCCGAGCGCCAGCTCCGCCTCCGCGTAGGCGGCGGGCAGCGCTGCGGGCGCGGCGCGCAGGTCGCCGACGGCCGCGATCGCGCTCCAGCCGCCGTAGTCGTGCAGGTTCTCGGCGGCCTCGGTGACGAGCGCCTGTGCGCGGCGCTCCAGCTCCGCCTCGCCGCTGCACGCGAGCACGCCGGCGACCCGCTCGCCGGCCACCAGCACGAGCAGATGACGCGGCGCCACCGCCCGGCGCGCGTGCTCGGCCGCCGCCGCCAGCCGCACGCGCACGGCGTCCGGCGCCTGCTGCCCGGCCTCGTGCAGCGCCGCCAGCACGACGACCCCGTACGCCGGCGCGGTCGCGAGGAAGCCGTCGCGCACGAGCGCCGTGGCAGCCACCGCCGGGTCCGCGCCGTCGCGCCGGCCGGCGAGCGCCAGCAGCAGCTCGCGCTCGCGCTCGCGGTCGTCGTGCTCGAGCCGGCGCAGGCGGAACAGCTCGACGCCGAGCTCCTCGGTCGAGCGCAGCGACTCCTCCAGGTCGGCTTCCGAGAGCGGCTCCGGCTCGTCGATCAGCCACAGGTAGCCGAGCAGCGCGCCGTCGAAGCGGATCGGGACGCACACGCGCGCGGCCATCCCGAAGTCCGGGTTCGCGGGCACGCGCACGTAGCCCTCCGCGCCGCCGATGCCAAGCGACTCGAGCCAGCCGGTCACCTCGCGCGGCGCCTCGCGCTGGAGGATCGAGGCGAGCCGCACGGGATCGACGCCGTCCACGTGCGAGCTGTACGCGAGCGCGCGGAAGCGGCGGTCGTCCACGCCGACGGGACGGCCGAGCGACGCCGCGAGCGCGTCGACGACGCCCTGCAGCTCGTTCATCGCCCCGGCCACTCGACCATCTCGGCCGCGGGCGCGCCGGGCATGATCATCGGGTAGCACGCCTCGCCCGGCTCGACGTGGACGTCGAGCACGGCGGCCCTGCCGCAGGCGAGCGCCTGCTCCAGCGACGGCAGCAGCTCCGCCTCGGTGCGCACGGTGAGGCCGAGCGCGCCGAAGCCGCGTGCGACGAGCGCGAGGTCGGCCGGCTGCGAGAGGTCGACGTGCGAGAGCCGTCGCTCGTAGAACATCGTCTGCCACTGGTGGACCATGCCCAGGCCACCATTGTTGAGGATCGCGACGACCACGGGAAGGTCCTCCGCGACCGCGCACGCGAGCTCCTGCGGCGTCATCTGGAACGAGCCGTCGCCGTCCACGCAGACGACGGCGGCGTCCGGCCGCGCCGCGCGCGCGCCGATCGCCGCCGGCAAGCCGAAGCCCATCGTCCCGTGGCCGCCGGAGGTCAGGAACGAGCGCGGGCGCTCGCACCGCAGGTACTGCATCGCCCACATCTGGTGCTGGCCGACGCCGGTCGACCAGATCACGTCGGGGTGGTCGCGCAGCGCCGCGTCGAGCACTTGCAGCACCCGCTGCGGCTTGAGCATCGTCGCCGCCGTCTCGTCGTACGCCAGCGGGTGGCGCTCGCGCCAGGCTGCGAGCTGCTCGATCCACGCGTCGGTGCGCGGCGCCGCGCGCAGTGCGGTCCGCACGCCGGCGAGCGCCGGGCGCAGGTCGCCGAGGACCGGCAGCTCGGCCGCGCGCACCTTGCCGAGCTCGTACGGGTCGACGTCGAAGTGCGCGATCGTCGCCGCTTGGGCGAACGCGTCGAGGCGCCCCGTGACGCGGTCGTCGAAGCGCGCGCCGACGGCGAGCACGAGGTCGGCGCGGTCGATCGCGAGGTTCGCCCAGCGCGCGCCGTGCATGCCGGGCCAGCCGAAGAACAGCTCGTGCGACTCGGGGAAGGCGCCCTTCGCCATCAGCGTCGTGACGACCGGGATGCGCGCCCGCTCGGCGAGCGCGCGCAGCTCGGCGCACGCGTCCGCGTTGACGACCCCGCCGCCGACGTAGAGCACCGGTCGCTCGGCCGCCTCGATCGCGCGCGCGACGGCTGCGAGCGCCTGCGCCTCGGGCGCGCGCTCGGGCAGCCGAGCCACCGGCGCGGCGAGCGCGGCGCCGGCCGGCGCCTCCTGCACGTCGCGCGGCACGTCCACCAGCACCGGCCCGGGACGCCCGCTGCGCGCGAGCCGAAACGCCTCGTGCAGCACGTCCGCCAGCTCCTCGACGTCGCGCACCTGCCACGAGTGCTTCACGAGCGGCAGCGTCACGCCGACGATGTCGCACTCCTGGAAGGCGTCGCTGCCGATCGCCGCGCTGCGCACCTGCCCGGTCACGCACACGAGCGGCGTCGAGTCCATCATCGCGTTCGCGATCGGCGTGACGAGGTTCGTCGCGCCCGGTCCGGAGGTCGCGATCGTCACCCCGACCTTGCCGGAGGCGCGGGCGTAGCCCTCCGCCATGTGGCCGGCACCCTGCTCGTGGCGGGCCAGCACGTGGCGGACCGCCGTGCCGCGCGCGAACGCGTCGTAGAGCGGCAGGACGGCGCCGCCGGGGATGCCGAAGCAGACCTCGACGCGCTCGGCCTCGAAGACGCGCAGGATCAGGTCCGCGCCGCAGGGGAGCGGTGCGGATGGCGGGTCGGGGTCGGTCGCGGCCGCGGCGGCCGCCGTGCGCTCGGGAGTCATCAGGAGTCCGATCGTCGTCGCGGTCCCCGGCTGCGGCGGCGCACGCCGCGAGCGGGGCGGGAGCAGGAGTGAGGCGTGCGGTGACGCTGACGAACGATCCCCCTAACGGGGGATGAGGCGCGCGATCGCGATGGCGGCGACGGGTCGCACGGGCGCCGGCAGGCCGGCGGGCGTGAGGGCGACGGGCGTGCGCATGGGCGCATGCTACGCGGGCCTGCAAGCGCGCCCGCGCGACGCGCGTCGTCCAGGCGAGCGCCCCCGCGCGACGATCGTCGCGGCACGCCGCATCGGCGCCGCACCACACCCGACGATCGCTGCCGGCGCTCAGCCGGCCGCGGCGACCGCGCCGCTCAGCTCCGCGAGGCGCGCGCGCCAGCGCTCGACGTTGCGCAGCTTGATCTCCTCGTAGCCGCGCACCATGTCGGGCGAGGCGCACAGCGCGACGACGTCGTCGTAGGTCGCGTCGCCGAGCCGCGCGAGCGCAGGCGCCATCGCGGCGAGGTACTCGTCCGGCAGCGCCCGCTCGACGCGCCGCACCTCCGCGTAGCCGAACGCGTCGAGCGGCGTGCCGCGCAGGCCGCGCAGCGCACGCAGCGTGCGGAACAGCGGCGTCGCGCTGCGTCGCAGCCGCAGCTTGCGCTGCATGCCGAGCGCGCGCAGCGCCGGCGGATGCAGGTGCACCCACGTCGGCGCGCCCGCGCCCAGCTCGGCCTCGCGCCGCGCGCGCTCCTCCGGCAGCAGGTGCAGCCGCGCGACCTCGTACTCGTCCTTGTACGCGAGCAGCTTGTGGAAGCCGCGCGCGAACGCCTCCGTCACCTCACCGCGACCGGGCGCGGCGCGGCGCTCGGCGTCTGCGACGCGCTCCAGCTCGTCGAGGAAGCGCGCGGCCGGTCGGCGCCCGCCCCAGCCGACGAGGTCGCTGGCGCGCTGCAGCGCCAGCTCGCGCGCCGCCGCGCTCGGCAGCTCCATCGCCGCCACGCGCTCGGCGACCCATGCCGGCGGCGCGGCCGGCGCGGGCGCCGGCGGGCGCAGCAGCCGCTCGACCTCCGCGGGCGCGGCGACGGCGGCGCGCCCCCACGCGAGCGCGGCGAGGTTCGACTTCACCGCGGCGCCGTTCAGCTCGACCGCGCGCACGAGCGCGTCCCACCCGAGCGGCAGCAGGCCGCTCTGCCAGGCGGCGCCGATCAGCACCATGTTCGCCGGCATCGCGTCGCCGAACGCGCGCTCGGACAGCGCCTGCGCGTCGATCGTCACGGCGACGCGCGCGCTGCGCTCGGCGATCCGCGCGACCAGCCCGTCCGGCTCGGGGAACGCGAGCGCGGGGTCGACCACCATCGGCCCGGTCGGCGTCACGGAGTCCGACACGACGGCGACCGTGCGCTCGCGGTCGAGCGTCTTCAGCACGCCCGGCTGCGTCGTCGCGAGCACGTCGAACGCGAGCAGCACGTCGACCTCGGCCGCGGCCGCGCGCGCCGAGCCGTCGCCCGGAGCGCTCGCGATCCGCAGGTCGGAGACGACCGGCCCCGCCTTCTGCGAGAGGCCCGTCTGGTCGAGACCGCTCGCCGAGCGGCCCTCCAGGTGCGCGGCCATCGCCAGCACCTGCGCGACCGTCAGCACGCCGGTGCCGCCGATCCCGACCATGCGGATCGTCGCGTCGCCCGTCGGCACGTGCTCGGGCTGAGGCACCGCGGGCGGCTCCGGCACCGCGCGCTCGACGGCGCGCGGCGCGACCGTCACGAACGACGGGCAGTCGCCCTTCAGGCACGAGAAGTCGAGGTTGCAGGAGGGTTGGTGGATCTGCGTCTTGCGGCCGAACTCGGTCGCGGTCGGCACGACCGACAGGCAGCCGGACGCGTCGCCGCAGTCGCCGCAGCCCTCGCACACGCGCTCGTTGATCCACACGCGCTGCTTCGGCGTCGGCAGCTTGCCGCGCTTGCGCAGGCGCCGCTTCTCGGCGGCGCACTGCTGGTCGTGGAGGATCACCGTCACGCCGTCGAGCGCCGCCAGCTCGCGCGCGACGGCGTCGAGCCGCTCGCGCGGGCGCACGCTCGCGTTCTTCGCCAGGCGCACGCCGCGGTAGCGCTTGACGTCGTCGGTCGTGACGACCGTGCGCACGACCCCCTCCGCCTCCAGCAGCCGCGTCAGCGCCGGCACCGGCATCACGCCCTCGACGTGCTGGCCGCCCGTCATCGCGACCGCGTCGTTGTAGAGCAGCTTGTATGTGACGTTCACGCTCGCCGCGACCGCCGCGCGCAGCGCGAGCGAGCCGGAGTGGTGGAAGGTGCCGTCGCCGACGTTCTGCGTCAGATGGCGGCGCTCGGTGAACGGCGCCATGCCGATCCACTGCGCACCCTCGCCGCCCATCTGCGTGAGTCCGAGGATGTGACCCGCGCGCTCGTCGTGCTGCGTGACGAGCATCACGTGGCAGCCGATCCCGGCGCCGACCAGCTCGTCCGCGCTGGCCTGCGTCGAGCTGTTGTGCGGACAGCCGCTGCAGAAGTACGGCGCGCGCGCGAGCGGCGACGCGACGAGGCCGCTCGTCGCGCGCTCGACGCGCGCCAGGCGCGCCTCGATCGCCGGCAGCACGTCGCGCTCGCCGGCCAGCAGCGTCGCGAGCGCACGCGAGACGTCGTCGGCGCCGAGCGCGCCGTGCGCCGGCAGCAGCCGACGGTCGTCCGCGTCGCGCTTGCCGATCACGCGCGGCGGCCGTTGCGCCCGCAGCAGCGCGGCGGCGACCTCCGTCTCCACGAACGGCAGCTTGTCCTCCAGCACGAGCACCGTCTCCAACCCGTCAGCGAACGCACGCACGGCGTCGTGGTCGAGCGGCCACGGCATGCCGAGCTTGAGGATCCGCAGCCCGAGCCGCTCGAGCGCGTCGTCGTCGAGCTGCAGCTCGTGCAGCGCACGGCGCAGGTCGGCGTACGCGGGACCGGAGGCGACGACGCCGTAGCGGGCGGCGCCGCGGGAGCCCTCGACGCGATTGAGGCCAGCGCGGCGCGCGTACTCGAGCGCAGCCGGCAGGCGCACGTCGAGCAGGTGGCGCTCGGGCTCCAGCGAGGGCGCGCCGAGCAGCCGCGCCGTGGGGACGAAGTCGACGAGCCGCTCTACCGGCGGCAGCACGACGTCGAGCGGGACGGTCGCGGAGGCGTCGGCGACGTCGGCGACGACCTTCAGCGCCGCCCACAGCCCGGCCGCGCGCGAGAGCGCGAACGCGTGGCGGCCGTATTCCAGCGTCTCGCGCACCGAGCTGGGCGCGAGCACCGGCACCGTCAGCCCCGACAGCGTGCGCTCGGCGGCGCTCGGCAGCGTCGAGGACTTGCACGCCGGGTCGTCGCCGACGACCGCGACGGCGCCGCCGAGCGGCCCGACGCCGCTGATGTTCGCGTGGCGGATCGCGTCGGCGGCGCGGTCGAGGCCCGGGTTCTTGCCGTACCACATGCCGAGCACGCCGTCGACGCTCGCGCCGGGCGTCAGGTAGGCGAGCTGCGAGCCCCACACGGACGTCGCCGCCAGCTCCTCGTTGAGCCCCGGCCGGAACGTGATCGACAGCTCGGTCAGCTCTCCGCGGCGGCGTGCGATCTCCTTGTCGAGGCCGCCGAGCGGTGAGCCCTGGTAGCCGGACACGAACCCGCCGGTGCGCCGACCGGCGTCGCGGTCCGCGCGCAGCTGGTCGAACAGGGACCGGACGATCGCCTGCACGCCGGTCATGAACGCGACCTCGGCGTCCTCGCGCCAGCGGTCCTCGAGCGAGACCTCGCGCAGGCGGCCGGGCACGTGGGTGACCGCGATGCCCATCGCCGGCTACGCCCCGGTCGCGGCCGCGACCCGCAGCCGCTCGGCCGCGCGCTCGTGCGCGACGGTCAGCGGCGTCACGCCGCGCTCGGACGCCTCGGCGAGCACCGCACCGGTGCGCGCGACGGCCGCCTCGACGCAGGCGCGGATGCGCGCCTCGCCCCAGCCGAGGAACGCCCCGCCGACGTGGATGATCCCGCCGGCGTTCGCGACGAAGTCCGGCACGTAGAGGATCCCCCGCTCGGCGAGGCGGTCGGCGACCGCGTCCGTGAGCAGGATGTTGTTGGCCGCGCCGCAGACGACCTCGACGTCGAGCGCGTCGGCCAGCTCGGGCGTCAGCAGGCCGCCGGTGGCGCAGGGCGCGAGCATGTCGAGCGTGCGCGTCGGCAGCTCCTCTCCTGCGGCCGCCTCGGCGCCGGGCAGCTCGGCGGCGAGCGCCTGCGCGCGACCGGGCAGCGCGTCGGCCACGACGAGGCGTGCACCGGCCGCGGCCGCCATCCGCGCAAGCGCCCCGCCGACCTTGCCGACGCCGAGCACGCCGACGCTGCGGCCGGTCAGGTCCTCGGCGCCCCAACGGGCCTTCGCGGCGGCGCGCAGCGCGCCGAAGACGGTGACCGCGGTCGAGGGCGACGGGTCGCCGTTGCCGCCCGCCTCCGGCGACTGGCCCGCGACCCAGCGCGTGCGCGCGGCGATGCGGTCCATGTGGCGCGGCGTCGTGCCGATGTCCTCAGCCGCGACGTAGCGACCGCCGAGCTGCTCGACCGCGTCGCCGAATGCGTCGATCAACGCGTCGGACGGCTCCTCGCTCGCGTCGAGGATCACGCTCTTGCCGCCGCCGAGCGGCAGGCCGGCGGCGCTGTTCTTCAGCGTCATCGCGGCGCTCAGCCGCAGGACGTCCTCGAGCGCCTCGTCGAAGGAGGCGTAGGCGCGGCGACGCACGCCGCCCATCGACGGGCCGAGGGCGGTGGAGTGGACCGCGACGATCGCGACCAGGCCGGCGTCGGCGTCGCGGAAGACGCGGACGAGCTCGTGGTCGGTGTCGGGCGCGAGATCTTCATGGGCGAGCATGCCGAAGATGCTCGCCCGCGCGGCCCCTGCGCGGGCACGACAGCTGTCGCGTCCTCGGCGGTCGGGACGCGACCGGGGCCGTCAGCCGCTCGCGCCGCCGCGTGCGGTCGCGTGCGATCCGAGGAAGTCGACGATCGCGTGCGTCGTGGCGCCCGGCGTGAACACCTCCGCGACCCCCAGCTCCTTCAGCTCGGGAATGTCGTCGGCCGGGATCGTCCCCCCGACCGTCACGACGACGTCGTCGACGTCCTGCTCGCGCAGCAGCTCGACGACGCGCGGCACCAACGTCATGTGCGCCCCGGAGAGAATCGACAGACCGACCGCGTCCGCGTCCTCCTGGATCACCGTCTCCACGATCTGCTCAGGCGTCTGGTGCAGACCGGTGTAGATGACCTCCATGCCGGCGTCCCGCAACGCACGCGCGATGATCTTCGCCCCGCGATCGTGCCCATCCAGGCCCGGCTTCGCGACGACGACGCGCAGCTTGCGTGTGACGGTGGCGGGCATCAGTAGACCGGGACCTCGCTGTAGGAGCCCCAGACGTCCTGGAGCGCGTGGACGATCTCGCCCTCGCTGGTGCGGGCGCGGGCGGCGTCGAGCAGCGGCTCCATCAGGTTGGCGTTTGGCTTGGCGGCCGCCTCTTTCAGTGCGACGAGGCAGCGCTCGACGGCCTGCGTGTCGCGGCGGGCGCGGACGGCTTGGACGCG
>JAFDWH010000014.1 GCA_018268595.1 Actinomycetota bacterium
GACGGTCGCGGGGCCCGGGGGCGCCGCAGCCGGCGGCGCAGGGGCGGGCGGCATCGCCGCAGGCGCCGAGGCCGCCGTCGCGGGGGCGGGCGCCGGCGGGTGCTTCGGCAGCGGCACCACCATCGTCGCCGACCCGAGCGCGGCGCCGGCGACGCGCGCAGGCGCGGAGGGAAGCAGCGGCAGGCGGTTGGGCGAGCTGGTGCTGGCGACCGCGACGGCCGGTCTGGCGGGCTGCGGCGCGCGCGCGACGGCGGCCGGGACGCCGACCCCGGCGGCCCGCTGCGGCGCGGCGGGCGGCATCGTGCGCTGCGGCGCGCTCGCGCGGCGCGCCAGCTCGAGCGCGGCGGCGAGCCGTCTCTCCAGCTCCCCGATGCGGTCGTGCGCGTTCGCGCCCCACTCGCGCAGCCGCTTCAGCTCGCGCGCCTGCGCGAACAGCAGCAGCGAGAAGAGCGCGAGCCCCAGCGCGGCGGCGAAGCCGACGTACGCGCCGATCTTGTCGACGAAGGTGTGGACTGAGAGAGCGAAGGTCACGGCCATGGGGGAAGCCGGCGGACGCGCGAGACGGCTGCCTCGGCCATCAGGTCCCGGAGGAGGGTACCCGGGCGACCGGACCAGCGGTCCCACCGTCGGGCGATGCGGGCGCGCGCGCGGCGGCCAGCTCGCTCACCTTCGCGGCCAGCGCGGCGGCGTCGTCCTCCAGCACGAACAGGTTGATCTCGCCGAACGTGCGCTCGACCCACTCGGCGTCGAGCCGCGGGCGCTCCGCGCGCAGGATCTTCTCGGCCGGCGTCGGCTGCGGGCGCTCGAACGGGTTGAACAGCTCCTCGTGCAGCTTCTCGCCCGGCTTCGCGCCGACGACCTCGATCGCGATGTCCTTGTCGGGCTCGAAGCCGGTCAGGCGGATCATCGCCTTCGCCAGGTCGACGATCTTCACCGGCTCGCCCATCTCCAGCACGAACACCTCGCCGGAGCGCTCCGACAGCGAGCCCGAGCGGATGATCAGCTGGACCGCCTCCGGGATCGTCATGAAGTAGCGCTGCATGCGCGCGTCCGTGACGGTGACGGGGCCGCCGGCCGCGATCTGACGGCGGAAGATCGGGACGACCGAGCCGGAGGAGCCCAGCACGTTGCCGAAGCGGACGGTCGCGTAGCGCGTGCCGGGGTGGCGTTCGGCGGCCGCTTCGACGGCCCACTCGGCGAGCGCCTTCGAGGCGCCCATCACGGTCGCGGGCGAGACGGCCTTGTCGGTCGAGACCAGCACGAACGTCTTGACGCCGAGCTCGCCCGCGATGCGCGCGACGAGCCGCGTCGCAAGCGCGTTGTTGCGGACGGCCTCGACGGGGTTCAGCTCCATCATCCCGACGTGCTTGTAGGCGGCGGCGTGGAAGACGACCGCCGGGCGATGCTCGGCGAGCACCTCCCGCATGCGCTCCTCCTCCTTGCAGTCGGCCAGCACGGGGACGGCGGTGCGGACGTGGCGCTCGTCCTCCAGCTCGCGCACGATCTCGAACAGGTTGTCCTCGGCGTGGTCGACGAGGATCAGGCGGCGCGGGCCGACGCGCGCGATCTGGCGGCACAGCTCGCCGCCGATCGAGCCGCCGGCGCCGGTGACGAGGACCACCTGGTTGGCGAGATACGCGCCGACGCGGTCGAGCTCCATGCGGACCGGCTCGCGGCCCAGCACGTCCTCGACCTGCAGCTCGCGCAGCTGGCGCATCACTCTGACGCCCCCGTTCGTGCCGTCCTGCAGCAGCTCGAAGACGGTCGGCAACGTGCGCACGGGGATCCCGCGCGCGCGGCAGGCGGCGACGACGCGCCCGCGCAGCGTGCCGGGCGCGGACGGGATCGCGACGATCACCTCGTCGGGCTCGGCGTTGTCGAGGACGCGTCTGAGGTCGGCGTCGGCGGTCGTGCCGAGGACTCTCAGGTGATGCTCGTCCTTCATGCCGCGCTTGCGCGGATCGTCGTCGAGGAAGCCGATCGGGCGCAGGCCGAGGTCGGGGTTGCGCACCAGCTCGCGCACGACGAGGCGGCCGCCGTCACCGCCGCCGACGATCAGGACGGTGCGCGCGCCCTTCGCCGCGCGGAAGCCGCCGCGGCCGACACGGCCCTCGAACGTGAGATGCGCGAGGAAGCGCACGCCGGCGGTCAGGAAGAGGGTGAGCAGGACCCACATCGCGGCGACGCCGACCGGCATGCCGACGGTCAGCTGGACGCCGTTGTGCGCTCTCACCTCGACCGGGTGGACGACCGCGATCCCGCCGACGACGAGGATCGCCGAGACGACGACGGCCCGCAGCAGCGCCTCGTAGTCGCGCTGGCCGACGTAGGTCCACAGCCGCTGGTAGAGGCCGAAGGCGGCGAACACGACGATGCACAGCGGGACGACCCACAGGATCGTCTCGTCGCGCAGCAGGTCGTAGCGGCGGGGGATGCCGTTGTCGAAGCGCAGCTCGAAGGCGAGCACGTACGCGAGGGCGACGAGCCCACCGTCCACGATCAGCTGCACGAGGGAGTGGCGGTGAACCGGAAACGCCCCGGAGCGGTACCACCGGCGCATTGCGGAAAGTCTACGGCGCGCGCCCGCTCTGCCGCCACTCTGCCGCTGATTCGAGGCGAATGCGCGTAGTGGCGTTGCAGGGGCTCGTCGCACGGTGCGGGCCATGTGGTGGCCACCCCGTCTCGGCGAGCCCCTTCCGCGCGGCGCGGAGGCGGTCGGCATCCGTCGGAAGCTGTCGACGTACTCGCTCGTGCTCGAGCACACGGACGGTGGGCCGAAGGCTTACCTCTTCAAGACGCTTCTCGGCATCACGCTCGCGGAGATCGAGCATCTCGCAGCTGAGATCCAGCGTGGACTTCCGCGTCGTCCTGTGGTGCGCGTGACCGAGAAGCCGAACGCGACAGTCACCTGCGGAGTCCTCATCCCAGTGCGAGGTGTCGGCGTCCACGAAGGACGTGTGCTGCCCGTCACGACCGGCTGGGAGCTGCGCTACGTTGGGGACCGGCCGCGCATGGTGACCGCATACATCAAAGGCCGTTGAGGTGATCGCATGCCGTACGCACACGGGATCGAGGAGAACGACGTCGTCCGGTTCACGAGACCGGTGGGCGAGTGGCCCGCCGGGATGGGCGGAACCGTCGTGAACACGTGGCGCGACGAGGTGATGGTCGAGATCGTCGAGCATCCCTCGGGCTACACGCTCGACGTGATCGACGTTCCCGTCGACAGCGTCGTCGTCACTATCCCGCAGGGGATACCAGCAGTCGCGTGAGCTCCCGCGGGTCGCGGCGGATGCGGTCGTTCACGGCGTCCGGCTGAGCGGCGCCCGTGCGCTTCGTCACGACGACGTCGGCGGGGTCGCGCAGCAGCTTCAGCCGGCCCTCGGCGATCAGGCGCTCGTCGACGGCGCCGAGTCTGCCCTCGAAGGAGCTGAAGACGGGCGTGCCGAGCGCGACCGCCTCGCGGTTCATCGTGCCGCCGGCGCTGATCACGAGGTCGGCGTAGGCGATCAGCGACTGCGCGTCGATCGCGCGCTCGGGAATCGTGAACCCGCCGGCGGCGCTCAGCTCGGCGCGCTGCTCCGGCGTGCGCGGCAGCACGACCGCCTGCACCCCCTCGTCGCGCAGCCGCGCCAGGACCGCGCCGAACGTGTCGTGCTCGAAGCGGTGGTAGAGCGAGACGGCCGGCGGGGTGCGCACGACGACGATCGGCGCGCTCGCGTCCAGCCCCAGCTCGTCGAGCACCGCCCGGTCCGGCTCGAAGTCGGCCAGGTAGTACTCCTCCTTCAGGCCCGGATACCGATGCAGCTTCCCGGGTCCGGCGCCGTAGCGCGCGAGCCGCTCCGGCGGGATCGCGTCCGGCACGACGACGGCGCGCGCGAGGCGGCAGTTGATCGTGTGCTGGACCGTCGCCCACTCGTAGTCGAACGTCGTGCTGCACGGGATCCGCAGCAGCGCGGCCGCGACCGTCACGTCGTTGGAGCCGTGGCCGAGCGCGAGGTCCAACGGGCCGTGGCGGCGCGCCCAGCGCACGAGCGCGCCCGAGCGCTGCACGAGCCCGAGGCCCTTCGCCGCGAGCCGGCCGCCGCGGTGGTGGCCGATCGCCGTGTGCTCGATCCCGAAGCGCTCGCACAGCGCGAGCGTCTGCGCGAAGTCGCGCGCGGTCACGTGCACCTCGTGGCCGTCGGCACGCAGCACGTCGATCACGGGGCGCATGACGAGCACGTGGGGGGAGTTGGTGAGGTCGATCCAGATGCGCATGAGTGGCGGTCGGCGGGGTCAGGCGGCGAGCGCCGCGCGCACGGCCGCCGTCACCTCGTCGGCGGCGGCGCGGTCGAGCAGCGGACTGATCGGGAGCGCGAGGTGCGTGCGGGCCAGCTCGTCGGTGACGGGCAGCGACAGGCCGGCCGGAGCCCACGGGGCGAGCGCGGCCTGGCGGTGCAGCGGCGTGCGGTAGTAGCCGCGGGCGCCGACGGCGGCGGCGTTCAAGGCGGCCTCCAGCGCGACAGCCCGCGCATGGCGCACGACGTACAGGTGCCACGCCGGCAGCGCGCCGCCGCTCGGCACGGGCAGCGACGCGAGCGAGCCGAGGCCGGCCTCCGCGTAGTGCGCCGCCGCCGCGCGACGGCCCTCCGACCATGCCTCCAGCGACGGCAGCAGCACGCGCAGGATCGCCGCCTGCAGCTCGTCGAGCCGCGAGTTCCAGCCGATCCGCTCGTAGGTGACCTTGTCGCGCGAGCCGTGGAAGCGCAGCACGCGCGCGGCCTCCGCGAGCGCGTCGTCGTCGGTCGCGATCGCGCCGCCGTCGCCGAAGCAGCCGAGGTTCTTCGACGGGAAGAAGGAGAACGTCGCGACGTCGCCGAGCGAGCCGGCGGCCCGCGCGCCGAGCCGCGCACCCGCCGCCTGCGCCGCGTCCTCGACCACCGGCACGCCGAGCGCGCGCAGCTCCGGGATCGGCGCGACGTTGCCGAACAGGTCGACCGCGACGACCGCTCTCGTGCGCGGCGTCAGCGCCGCGCGCACCGTCTCCGCCGTGACGCACATCGTCTCGGGGTCGACGTCGCAGAAGACGGGCGTCGCGCCGGTCGGCGGGATCGCCTCGGCGCTCGCGTAGAAGGTGAAGGCCGGCACGACGACCTCGTCGCCCGGGCCCACCCCGAGCGCCTGCAGCGCGAGCGTGATCGCGTCGGTCCCGTTCGCGACGCCGACGACGTGCCGCACTCCGAGATACGCCGCGAACTCCGCCTCGAACGCCGCGACCTCGGGGCCGAGGACGTAGACGCCGCCGTCGAGCACCCGTGCGATCGCCGCGTCGAGCGCGGCGCGCAGCGGCGCGACCGGGCCGGTCGTGTCGAACAGGGGGACGGCCATCGCAGCGGCGAACCCTAGCGCCGCCCCCGCCGGCCGCGGCCGGCCCGCCGCGGCCCGCGCGCGCCGGCCGGGCACGGCGAGGTCCGCCCGTCGTTACGCTTCGCCGGTGCTCCTGCTCGCCTCGATCACCGAGTCGCTCGCGAACTTCGCCACCGACCTCGTCGACAAGATCGGCCTCGCCGGCGTGTTCGTGCTGATGACGCTCGAGAGCGCGTGCATCCCGATCCCGTCCGAGGCGACGATGCTGTTCGCCGGCTTCAACGTCGCGAGAGGCCACTACTCGCTGGTCGCGGCGACGCTCGTCGGCACGAGCGCGAACCTCGTCGGCTCGTGGATCGCGTACGGCGTCGGCTACTTCGGCCGCATCGAGCTGGTCGAGCGCCACGGCGGCAAGCTGCACATCTCGCCGAAGCACCTCGCGACCGCCGACCGCTGGTTCGCGCGCCACGGCGAGGCGACCGTCTTCTTCACGCGCATGATGCCGATCATCCGCACGTTCATCTCGCTGCCGGCCGGCGTCGCGCGGATGAACTTCCTGCGCTTCTCGGTCTTCACCTTCCTCGGCTCGCTGCCGTGGGTCTTCGCGCTCACGTTCATCGGCAAGCAGGCGGGCGCGAACTGGGAGGACTGGAAGAACCGGCTGCACTACCTGGACTACGCGTTCGCGCTGCTGATCGTGGCGGCGATCGCGTACTACGGCGTGCGTTGGTGGCGGCGGCGCGGCAGCCGCGACCGCATCGCGGCGTGAGCGCCCCGGCGCTGCCGCTGCGCGAGGCGCTCGCGCTCGGCGCGCTGCACGGACCGGCCGAGCTGCTGCCGATCTCGTCCTCGGGCCACGTCGCGCTCGTGCCGTGGCTGGCCGGCTGGCGCTACCGCGAGCTGGACGGAGAGTTGCGCAAGGCGTTCGAGGTCGCGCTGCACGCCGGCACCGCGGTCGCGCTGCTGATCGGGCTGCGCGACGAGGTCGGCGAGACGGCGCGCGGGCTCGACCGCCGGCGCCTCACGCTGCTGGTGCTGTCGTTCGCGCCGGCGGGCGCGCTCGCGTTCGCGTTCGAGCGGCCGATCGAGCGCCACCTCGGCACCCCCGCGACGACCGCCGCCGGGCTCGTGCTGGGCGCGCTCGCGATGGCGGCGGCCGACCGCATGCCGCAGCAGCGCGCGCGCGAGTCGGCCGGCTGGCGCGACGGGCTCGCGCTCGGGATCGGGCAGGCGTGCGCGCTCGTGCCGGGCGTCTCGCGCAACGGCGCGACGCTCGCGGCCGCGCGCTGGCGGCGCTTCACGCGCGCGGACGCGAACGTGCTCTCGCGCCACGCGGCGCTGCCGCTGATCCTCGCGGCGACCGGGTTGAAGGGCTGGCGGCTGTGGAGACGCGGGCTGCCGCGCGACGTGCACGCGGCGTTCGCGCTCGGCACGGCCGCCTCGTTCGCCTCGACGCTCGCCTCGACGTGGCTGATCAAGCAGGTCGAGCGGGACCGCTCGCTGGCGCCGTACGCGGCCTACCGGCTGGGGCTCGCGGCGCTCGTCGTGCGGCGGCTCAAGCGCGCGCGCTGACGGGCCGATCACCGGGGACATGACCCCCGGCGCCCCCTGGCCCGAGCTGATCCTGCGCGGCGAGCACGGCGGCGTGCACTCGCTCGCGCACGTCAACGACGGGCTGGGCGCGGCGCTTGAGGCGCGCGGGCACGAGCTGGTGCGGAGCGCGCCGCGCAGCGGGCAGCTGCCGCTCGCCGGCCCGACGATCACGCACTGCTGGCCGCCCGACTTCGCGCCCGGCAGCGAGGGGCCGACGATCGCGATCCTGCCGTGGGAGGTCGCGGCACCGCCGCGCGCATGGGTGCGCGCCGCGCGCGAGCGGGTCGACCGCGTATGGGTGCCGAGCGCGTACGTGCGCGACGGCTACGTCGCGAGCGGGATGCCGCCGGGGATCGTCGACGTCGTGCCCAACGGCGTCGACCTGGAGCGCTTCACGCCGGACGGACCGGCGCGTGAGCTGCACGCCGGCGCGCCCGAGCGGACGGGATCGGTCACGTTCCTGTTCGTCGGCGGGACGATCTGGCGCAAGGGCATCGACGTGCTGTTGACCGCGTGGGCGCGGGCCTTCGGGCCGGGCGACGACGTGCGCCTCGTCGTCAAGGACTTCGGCGTCGAGGGCCCCTACACGGGTCAGACCGCCGGCGATTCCGTGCGCACGCTCGCCGCGCGCGACGACGTCGCGCCGGTGACCTACCTGACGGACGACCTTCCCCCGGCCGAGCTGCCGGCGCTCTACCGCGCCGCCGACGTCGTCGTGCTGCCCTACCGCGCCGAGGGCTTCTGCCTGCCGGCGCTCGAGGCGATGGCGTGCGGCGTGCCGGTGATCCACACCGCCGCCGGCCCGACCGGCGAGTTCTGCCCGCCCGACGCCGGCTGGCCGCTGCGCTCGCGCCGCGTCACGTTCGAGGCGCGCACGTACGCCGGCCCGACCGCGGGACCGGCGTGCGCGCTCGAGGTCGATCCCGACGTGCTGGCGAGCGCGCTGCGCGCCGCCGTCGCGGCCGGTCCGGGCGGGCGCGCGCAGCGGGGGGCGCACGCGCGCCGCGCGGCCGAGCGGATGAGCTGGGGCCACGCCGCCGAGGTCGCGGCGCAGCGGCTCGCGGAGCTGGCGCACGGCGCGCCGGCGCGCTGGGCGCGCGCGATCGTGCCGCCGCAGCTCGACGCGCGCGGCACGGCGGTGCTGTACGCCCCGGAGTGGCGCCGCCCGCAGACGTGGCAGCCGGTGCTGACGGCGTGGGCCGCGACCTTCTCGGCGGCCGACGACGTGACGCTCGTGCTGGTCGCCCCGCCTGGCGCGCAGGAGGCGCTCGCGCCCGCGGCGGTCGCGGCGCTGGAGGCGAGCGGCCGGCCGGCCGGCGCGCTGCCGGACGTGCTGCTCGACGACCCGCCGGCGGACCGCGTCGACGGGCTCGTCGCGCGCTGCGACGCGGTGCTGCTCGACGCGGCGGCGCGGGCGGGCGGGGCCGGGGTCCCGGGCGCGGCCGACGGCGCCCACGAGCCGCTGACGCGGCGCGCGCTGCGCACGCTCGCGGCCGAGCCGCCCGCGCTGGCGGCGTTAGCCGCCCAGCTGCAGCGACACCGGGCCGCGCAGCCGCTCGCGGCCTGAGCGGCGGTCGCGCGCGAGCGAGCGCTCCGACCGAGGGGGAACGGCCGGAGCGCCCTCGTCGCGCTCGTCGCGGGATTGGGGG
Source organism: Actinomycetota bacterium (assembly GCA_018268595.1). Taxonomy (GTDB): domain Bacteria; phylum Actinomycetota; class Thermoleophilia; order Solirubrobacterales; family Solirubrobacteraceae; genus Conexibacter. The sequence goes on from JAFDWH010000014.1 coordinate 8,592, forward strand.
ATCGGCGGCGAGCGGACCGGAGACACGGCCGGCTCGAGGGGGTTCCCCTGCCGTACACCGTATCCGGGTCGCACCATAGCGCAAATCCCACTGACTGGTGGGGTTTTCCACCATGATCGTGGCTGGTACCGAGACGATCGGTTGGGCAGGGTCCCGACCTCATGCCGGAGAGTGACCCCCGTCTCGTGGCACTCGGACGCGCCCTGCGCAAGGCCCGCCGGGCGCGGGACCTGTCGCAGGAGGCCGTCGGACAGCGCGCCGGCATGCACCCGAACCACGTCGGCACGATCGAGCGCGGCACGAAGGATCTGCGCGCGACGACGTTGCTGCGCCTGATCGAGGCGCTCGAGATGTCCCCCGCCGAGCTGTTCGCGGACTACGCGCAGGCAGGCGAGGAGCCGCCCGCAGATGAGCCGGACACGCCCCCGCAGCGCTCCCGGCCGCCGGCCTGACGACGCCGGCGCCGCCGCGTCGGCGACAATCCGGCCGTGAGCGACTCCTACGCAGCGGCGGGCGTCGACATCGCGGAGGCGGACGCGGGCGTCCGCGCGCTCGTCGACGTGCTCAAGACGATCGACCCGGGCCGGCCGTCCGCCTCGGTGCTCGGCTCCGGCCACTACGCCAACGTCCTGCGCGTCGCGCCGAACCTCGGCATCGCCGTGTGTGCCGACGGCGTCGGCTCGAAGGTGATCGTCGCCGAGCAGACGGGCCGCTACGACACCGTCGGGATCGACTGCATCGCGATGAACGTCAACGACGTCATCTGCGTCGGCGCCGAGCCGCTCGCGGTGCTCGACTACCTCGCCGTCGAGCAGGCCGACCCCGGCGTGCTGCGCGACATCGCGCTCGGCCTCAAGCGCGGCGCCGAGGAGGCCGGCGTCGAGATCCCCGGCGGCGAGCTGGCGCAGCTCCCCGAGCTGATCAAGGGCCACCCGTCGCCGAACGGCTTCGACCTCACCGGCGCGTGCTTCGGCACCGTCGCGCTCGACGCGATCGTCACCGGCGACGCGATCGCGCCCGGCGACGCGCTGATCGGCCTGCCGTCGAGCGGCGTGCACTCGAACGGGCTCACGCTCGCGCGGCGCGCGCTGCTGGAGGACGGCGGCCTGCGCTTCGACGACCGGCCCGACGAGCTGGGCGGCGCGTCCGTCGCCGACGCGCTGCTGGAGCCGACCGTGCTGTACGTGCGCGCGGTGCTGGAGCTGCTGCGCTCCGAGGTCCCCGTGCACGGGCTCGCGCACATCACCGGCGGCGGCGTGCTGAACCTGTTGCGGCTGGGCAGCGGCGTCGGCTACGAGATCTCCGACCCGCTGCCGGTGAGCGGCGTGTTCGAGCTGATCGCGCGCTGCGGCGGCGTCGACCAGGCGGAGATGCAGAAGGTCTTCAACATGGGCTGCGGCTTCGTCGCGACCGTCCCCGCCGAGGCGACCGACGCCGCGATCGCGCTGCTGAGCGCGCGTCACCCCGGCGCCGCACGCATCGGCTCGGTCACCGCCGCGGCCGGCCGCGTGACGCTGCCGTCGCTCGGACTAGCGGGCGACGCGAGCGGGCTGCGGCCCGCCTGACCACCCGAACGGCGGGGCGAGACCTCGCGGACGGACGCGCCACTCGGCGGGTTGCGCGGCGCCGCCGCGCAGGAGAAGGTCCCTGGCCGTCGTACCCCGACAGCTGGAGAGACCCCGCCCGGCGTCTCCAAGACCGTCTTCGAGGAGGACCCGTTCGATGAGCAGTGTGGAGGTAGTCGTCATAGAGGAGCCGGAGCCGCGCGGGCTGCCGGCGTTCGTCGCGGAGGCGATCGGCACGTTCCTGCTCGTCTTCTTCATCTGCGGCTTCATCTCGGTCGCCTCGGCCGGCGGCTTCGATCTCGCGGGCCTCGCGCTCGCGCACGCGTTCGTGCTGGCGGTGCTGATCTACGCGCTCGGCGGCACGTCCGGGGCGCACTTCAACCCGGCCGTCACGTTCGCGCTGTGGTCGCTCAAGAAGATCTCGACGCCCAACGCGATCGTCTACGTGATCTGCCAGCTCGTCGGCGGCATCCTCGGCGCGCTCGTCGTGCTGCTGTTGTTCAAGGACGTCGGCGACGCCGTCAACTACGGCGCGACGGCGATCAACGGCCAGATCCTGCAGCACGGCTCGGTCTGGCTCGCGCTGCTCGCCGAGGCGCTCGGCACGTTCATGCTGATGTGGGCGATCATGGGCCTGGCGGTCAACCCGCGCGGCGAAGCGGCGCTCGCCGGCCTCGGCATTGGTGCCGCGCTCGGCGTCGCGGTGATGATCTTCGGCCCGGCGACGGGCGCGGGCCTCAACCCGGCCCGCTGGCTCGGCCCGGCCGTCGCGTCCGGCAGATTCGACGACGGCTGGCTGTACGTCGTCGGCCCGCTCGTCGGCGCGCTGGCCGCCGCGCTGGTGTATCGCACGTTCATGCTCGAGGAGCGCGGTCTCGTGCCGCAGCGCCCGAAGGACGAGCTGGCGGGCTGATCAGAGCCCGCTGACGGTTCCGGTGAGCCGGACGCGAGCGCGGCTCGCGTCCGGTCTCGCCCGGCCGTTCACCTTCAGCCCGCGTCCGCGGACGTGGGCGAACCTGCCGGTCCCACCCGTCACGACGGCGGTGCCGCGCAGCGCCGGCCAGGTGGTGCTGTCGAGGATCGCGACGGCGACGCCGTGGCCCTCGATCGTGCCGCCCGGCAGCGTGGCGGTGAACCTGACGAGGACGCCCTGCGAGGTGATGCGCGCCTCGATCTCCATCGTCCCGTCGTAGGTGCCGGTGACGGTGCCCTGCTGGAAGTAGTGCGCCGGGCTGATGCGCCGCGTGAGCACGAGCTGCGCGCGCTCGTCGATCGGCGACGTCGTGGGCTTCGGCGTGCTCGCCGCGGGCTTCCTCACCGCGGGCCGGCCGGCGGCAGCCGAGGAGGAGCGGTGCGGCTGCTGTTCGGGCGGCGCCGCGCCGCCGGTCGGGCCGGCACGTCGCGAGGCGGCGGCCGGCGCCCTCGCGCGGACGGTCGCCGTCGTGCGCGGCGCGGCGGGCGGCCGCGCCGGCGGGGAGGCGGCCGCGGTGGACGCGGGCGCCGGAGCGACTGCCGTCGTCGTCGCGACGGGGGCGCCGATCGAGCCGCCGCCGCACGACGCGAGCATGGCGCTCAGCGCCGTCGCGAGCGCGGCGCGCACGAGAGCCGGCGGCGTCCTCCGAGCCACCTGCCCAGCGTATACCGAGAAGGGGTGCGTCGCCGACGCTTCGGTCGGCGACGGCGACGGGACGGCGCGCGGCGGCCCCGCTCCTCAGATCTCGATCGCGGCCTCGCGGATCGCGATCGCGACCGCGTGCGCGCGGCTGGAGGCCTCGAGCTTGCGCATCACGTTGCGCATGTGCGTGCGGACCGTGTGCGGGCTGAGCGACAGCGCCTCGGCGGTCGCCTCGGTCGAGCCGCCCTCGGCGACGAGCGCGAGCACGCGCAGCTCGGAGCTCGACAGCGTCGAGGTGCGCCGCTGCTGCGGCGGCAGCGGCAGCGGGGCCGCGGGCGCCGGCGGCGGCGCGAGCAGCTCGTCGTCGCGCTCCTCGAACCACAGGCCGCCGGTCGCGACCGAGCGCAGCGCCTCCGCCAGCTCGCCGATCGAGCGGCGCTTGGCGACGAGGCCGGCGGCGCCGGCGTTCACGGCGGCGGCCGAGTCCTCGCAGTCGGCGTCGTCGGCGTACAGCACGACGGCGCTGCGCAGCCCGCGGTGCACGAGCCGGCGCACGAGCGCGATCCCGCCGACGTCCGGCAGGTCGGCGGCGACGAGCGCGACGTCGGGCTCGTGGCGCGCGATCAGCGCCTCGCCGCCGGCGCCGGTGGAGGCGCTGCCGAGCACCGCCATGCCTTCCGGCGGCAGCAGCAGCGCGAGCCCGTCGCGCATGCCCGGATGCGGGTCGACGATCACGACGCTGGTCGTCGCGGACGGCGTGGCTGCGCCGCGCGCGGCGAGGAGGGCGTGATCGACTGTGGGCACCGGTTTTGGTTATTCGTCGTAGTTTGGTCAACTCATCCGAACGTAACCCAGTGCATCGGAAAAATCATGCACATTGCGGGAAACTCTGTCGGAGTAGTTGCCTTCGATCGTCTGAATCCTTCCGCCGGGAAGGACCTGCTCGACGATCCCGACGTGCTCGTGCAGGACGATCAGGTCGCCGGGGCGCGGCACGACACCCGGTCCGTTCGGGACCGCGCGGCCGGTGCGCTGGGCCCACGCGTAGAGCTGGTCGACGGAGCCGAAGCCCTCGCCGTGGTCGCCCAGTGGCGTGCCCGCCTGGCGCGCGACCCACGAGACGAAGTAGGCGCACCACGGGCCGACGCCGCTGCCGGCGGTCGCCGTGCGGTACTGCGCGATGCGCGGCGAGTCGTTCGAGCCGGGCGGCTGCTCGGCCTGCCCGACCTCGGCGCCGGCGATCGTCGTCATCGGCGAGCCGCTCGCGTTGCCCAGCAGGCTCGCGAACGAGGCGCTCGCGACGGGCGCGGAAGCGGCACTTGCGGTCGCGGTCGGAGCGGCGAGCGCGGAGGATGCGGGCGTCGCCGCCGGCTCGAGCACGAGCGCTCGCTCGATCTGCTCGATGCGGGCGAGTGCGAGCGGGAGCGACATCACTCCCGGTCATCGGCCGGAGCTGGCGCGACTTGACTCATTGGACGAAAGATGGATGGGTGGGCGCCGAAACGCCCACCCATTCCACTTCGCGGTGCAGCGATTTACCGAAGCAGGGAAAGGACCTGCTGCGGCGCCTGCTGCGCCTGGGCGAGCATCGAGGTGCCCGCCTGAACCAGGATCTGGTTCTTGGTGAAGTTGACCATCTCAGCGGCCATGTCCACGTCGCGGATGCGGCTCTCCGACGCGGTCAGGTTCTCCTGGTAGGTGGTCAGGTTGTTGTACGTGTGCTCGAGGCGGTTCTGCACCGCGCCGAACGTCGCGCGCTGCTGGGAGACGCTGTCGATCGCTCTGTCGACGTCCGCGAGGACGGTCGAGGAGGTGATGTCGATCGTGCCGACCGCCGACCCGAGGCTCACCGTCGAGACGGAGATGACCTCGCCGTCGTTGGCGCCGACCTGGAACGTGATCGTCTGCGCCGAGTCGAGCAGGTGGATGTTGTTGAACTGGGCGGTCGTGCCGATGCGCTCGATCTCCTGCGTGAGCTGGCCGACCTCGCTGTTGATCGCGCTTCTGTCCGTCGTCGAGAGCGTGCCGTTCTGGTACTGCACGGCCAGCTCGCGGACGCGCTGGAGCATCGAGTGGACCTCGGTCAGCGAGCCCTCAGCCGTCTGGACGAGCGAGATGCCGTCCTGGACGTTGCGGCCGGCCTGGTCCAGACCACCGATCTGACCGCGCAGCTTCTCGCTGATCGCGAGGCCGGCGGCGTCGTCGGCAGCACGGTTGATGCGGAAGCCGGAGCTGAGGCGCTCCATCGATCTCGCGACCATGCTGCTCGTGTTCACCAGGTTGCGGTGAGCGTTGAACGCCTCGACGTTCGTGTTGATGCGAAGGGACATGGATGCATCTCCTTGATGTCGTCCCGGGGCGACTCCATGTCACCCGCTGTCATGCCGGTTCATCGGCACGGGCGCGCGAAGCTTGAGCGCGCTGCGCCTGCAGCGCGCGGACGGCGCGCAGCTCGGCGATCACGAGGTGGCGCCAGATCGTCACGGCGCACGCCCACGCGGCGAGGTAGACGACGACGCCGCCGGCGATCGCGCGCAGCAGCGCGTCGGCCGCCGGGACGCCCGCGCGCCACGACAGGACGCCGACGAGCAGGAAGCCGCCGAGCCCGCCCCACGCTTTCGCGCGGGCGACCTGGGCGGGGGCACGGGGATGGCTGGCGACGCTCGGAAGGGCCGCGTCGCCGGCGGTCGCTCTGCCGGCCGGCCTGGCGCCCTTCTTCGCGTCCTTGGCGCTCTTCTTCGCCATCGTCACAGCTCCCCGTCGCGCGTGCGCTGGCGCGCGATCCGCTCCTGCTCGAACACGAAGCGCACGAGCTGGCGACGCGCGTCGCGGTCGATCTGCTCGATCGCGATGCCGCGCCGGCCGTCGTCGCCGACGCGCGCGACGCGGCCGCGGCCCTCGATCGGCGGCTCGCCGTCGACCGCGCGCAGCCGGAACGCGACGAGCGCGCCGACATCGAGCGCGTCGACGCTCGCCCAGCCGGCGGCGAGCAGTCCGTTGCCGCTGACGTTGACGGTCAGCGTGCCGTTCCAGTCGCCGGGCGCGTCGTCGGCGCCGACGCGCGCCAGCTCGAGCGGCCGCACCGTCCCCACGCGCACGAAGTCGCGCCGCTGGACGACGTCGACCGCGCCCTCGTGGTGGAAGTGGACGAGGTCGCGCGCGACGACGGTCCCGCGGCCTTCGAGCCGCACGAGCCCGCGCGGGGCCGGGAACTCGACCCACATCGGCGCGGCGTCGCCGAGCGCGAGCGCGCGGCGCGTGTCGAGCATCAGCACGACCGCGATCTTCGCGTCCGTCACCTGCCCGACGCGGCCGCGGTACTGCTCGCGGTCTGGAAGGGTGATGACGACGTCCTGCCGCAGGACGGGCAGGGGCGGCTTCGTCGGGGTCGCCGCGGTCATCGCAGGACGCGCTCCGCGAGCGTGGCCGGATCGGCGGGCGAGATGCCCTGGAAGTCCTGGACGTATGCGATCGGAAGACGCGTCGTGCACGCCAGCTCGACGGCCGCACCGACGTCGGCGTCCTGGGCATCGAGGGAGAGGGCGAGCGCCGTGGGGCTCAGCGGTTGGAGGCGATCGAGCAGCGCGCGGGCGGTCGGAAGGTCGAGGTCGCCGGGCATCACGACGACCAGCTCGTCGAGCTCGAGCTGCGCGACGCGCGCGGCGAGCGCGTCGACCTCCGCGCGCTCGGCGGCGATCGGCGGCAGGTCGACGGCGAGGACCTGCTCGTCCGCGTCGGCGCGCTGCAGCAGCGCGCGCGCCTTGTCGAGCGAGGCGATCGCGCGGGCGTCGCGGCCCGCGCGCTTGTAGGCGCTCGCGAGCGCGTCGGCGCAGGCGGTCGAGCCGGGGCCGGCGAACGCGACGGCGAGGCCGCCGGCGCGGTGCGGCAGCGCGGTCGGGAGGCGGCGCGCGAGCGCGCGGCGGACGGCGGTCCGCAGGTCGGGCGCGAACGGCAGCTCGTGCGCCTCGGCGTCGGCGACGAGCCGCTCGGCGAACGCGTGGCTCATGCCGGCTTGCGTCAGCTCGGCGACCGGGTCGCCGGAGGAGTGCGGATCTGTACATCTGTCGGCTGTAGAGACCCGCAGTGGTGCGTCGGCGGCCTCGGCGAGGAGCGCGGCGAACGTCTCGGGCTCCTCGTCGTATGTGTCGATCCGCGCGTGGCCGGCGGTCGCGTCGACCTCGACGAAGCGCTGCTGGAAGAAGCCGCCGATCCCGCCCATCAGCCCGTCGCGCTGTCTCAGCACGACGGCGTCGGGACCGAGCGCCTCGCGGATCTGGGGCAGCACCTCCTCCAACGTTCTGCCGCGGAACGTCTGGACGGCTTCGGCGGTCGGGGCGGTCGTGCTCATCCGTCGATCACTCCAATCGTCTCCACGCTGATGCCGGCCGCGATCTCGTTGTAGGAGCAGACCGCGAGCTGCGGGATCGCCTGCTCCACGAGCCGCCGCAGGTGGCGGCGCACGCGCGCCGAGCAGAGCAGCACCGGCCGGGTTCCACGCGCGACGCCATGCTCCATCTGAGTTCGGAGTGCGCTCACCAAAGCCTGCGCGCGGCTCGGCTCCAGCGCGAGGAACTCGCCGTCCGTCGTCGCCGTGATCGCAGCCGCGACCTCGGCCTCGACCGCCGGGTCGAGCGCGATCGCGCGCAGCCGCCGCTCGCCGTCCACGTGCGGCGCGACGATCGTGCGGCCGAGCGCCTGGCGCGCGTACTCGGCCAGCAGCGAGGGATCGCGGGTGACGCGCGCCTTGTCGCCGACCGCCTCGACGATCGCACCCAGGTCGCGGATCGAGACGCCCTCCGCCAGCAGCGCCTGGAGGACGCGCTGCAGCTCGCCGAGCGTCAGCACATCCGGCACGACCTCCTCGACGACCGCGGCGTTCGACTCCTTGAGCTGCTCCAAGAGCTGTCTGACGTCCTGGCGCGAGAGCAGGTCGGCGGCGTGCGCGCGGATCGTCTCGGTCAGGTGCGTGACGATCACCGACTCGCCGTCGACGACCGTGTAGCCGAGCGCCTCCGCCTCCGCGCGCTGCGCGTCGGCGACCCACGTGGCGGGCAGGCCGAACGCCGGCTCGGTCGTCGGCACGCCGCCGGCGAGCTGGCCGAGCGCGTCGCCGGGGTCCATCGCGAGCTGGTGGCCGGCCATCAGCCGGCCGCGCGCGACCTCGCTGCCGCGCACCTTCAAGACGTACTCGTGCGAGTCGAGCCCCAGCTCGTCGTGGATGCGCACCGGCGGGATCACCATGCCGAGGTCGGCGGCGATCTGGCGGCGGATCACCGACACGCGCGAGAGCAGCGTGCCGCCCGAGGCGGCGTCGACGAGCGGGACGAGCCCGAAGCCGATCGCCAGCTCGAGCGGGTCGAGCGGAAGCGCCTCCAGCGCCGCGTCGCGGACCGCCGGGACGGCAGTGCCCTCCGCGTCCGCGAGCGCCGCGGCCTCGTCGGCGACGGCGAGCGGACCGCCGTCGCGCATCGCCCAACCCAGCGCGAGGAAGCCGCCGCCGATCAGCAGGAACGGCAGCTTCGGCAGGCCCGGCACGAGCGCGAAGGTGCAGATCACGCCGCCGGCGACCATCGGCGCCTTGCGCTGGCCGAGGATCTGGCTGGCGACGTCCGAGCCGAGGTCTCTGTCGGAGGCGGCGCGCGTGACGATGATGCCGGTCGCGACCGAGATCAGCAGCGCCGGGATCTGCGCCGCGAGGCCGTCGCCGACGGTCAGCAGGCTGAAGTGCTGGATCGCCTCGCTGAACGGCAGCCCCTGCTGCATCACGCCGACGACGATGCCGCCGACGAGGTTGATCAGCGTGATCAGCACCGCCGCCATCGCGTCGCCCTTGACGAACTTCGAGGCGCCGTCCATCGCGCCGTAGAAGTCCGCCTCTCGGCTGATCTCGGCGCGCCGCTGGCGGGCCTCCTCGTCGGTGATCAGGCCCGCGTTGAGGTCGGCGTCGATCGCCATCTGCTTGCCCGGCATCGCGTCGAGCGTGAAGCGCGCGCCGACCTCCGCGACGCGCCCCGCGCCGTTCGTCACGACGACGAACTGGATCACGATCAGGATCAGGAAGATCACGAGGCCGACGACGACGTTCCCGCCGACGACGAAGTGGCCGAAGGCGGCGACGACATGGCCGGCGTCGCCTCTCGTGAGGATCAGGCGCGTGACCGAGACGTTGATCGCGAGACGGAACATCGTCGTCAGCAGCAGCAGCGACGGGAACGACGCGAAGTCGAGCGCGCGGTTGAGGTAGAGCGTCGCGACGACGATCGCGAGGCCGCACGAGATGTTCAGCGTGATGAAGAGGTCGAGCAGCGCCGCCGGCAGCGGGATCACCAGCATCGTCACGATCAGGACGACGCCGACCGCGGCCAGCAGGTCGGTGTGGCGCAGCAGCCGCTGCAACGAGCCGGCGGCGCCGGCGCCTGGTCTCACGGCGAGCGCGCTCATCAGGCGCTCCGCCTACGGGCGACTCGGTAGACGTAGGCAAGCACCTGCGCGACCGCCTGGTAGAGCTCCTCGGGCACGAGCTGGCCGATCTCGAGCGCCGCGTGCAGCGAGCGCGCGAGCGGTCTGTCCTCGATCACGGGCACGCCGTGCTCCTCCGCGAGTCTGCGGATCTGCAAGGCGATCAGGTCCTGCCCCTTCGCGACGCACTCGGGCGCCGGGCGCGTGCCGTCGTACTTCAAGGCGACGGCGAAGTGGGTCGGGTTGACGACCACGACGTCGGCCTGCGGCACGGCGGCCATCATGCGCGCGCGGGCGGCCTGGAGCTGGCGGCGGCGCAGCGCGCCCTTGACCTCGGCCGGGAGCGAGTGCTGCTTCATCTCCTCCTTCAGCTCCTCCTTGCTCATGCGCAGGGAGCGCTCGTGGCGGAAGCGCTGGTAGCCGTAGTCGACCGCCGCGATCAGCAGGTAGGCGAGCGCCGCGCGCTGCGCGATCGCGAACACCATCTTGGAGAGCAGCGCGCCGAGCGCGGCCGGGTTCGAGCCGACGGTGGCGGAGACCTCGGTCAGTCGCGGGATCAGCGCCTGCGCGACGATCGCGCCGACGACGGCGACCTTCGCGAGGTTCTTGGCCGTCTCGAACAGCAGTCTCGTGCCGAACACGTTTCTGAAGCCGGCCATCGGGTTGAGCCGCTTCGGGTCGGGCAGGAGCGCCTGCGTGGCGGGCTTGATCCCCGTCTGCGCGACGTTCACCAGCACGCCGGCGAGCAGGCAGACGCCGGCGACCGGCGCGACGCCGAGCAGGAACGCTTTGCCGGTTGCGACGAACAGCTCGTGCAGGCCGGCGCCGCTCATGAGCTGCTGCGGGCGCGCGACGTTCGCGAGCCCGTCGCGCAGCGCGCCCTCGGCGACGCCGACCGTGTGCGGGGCGAGCAGGCTGATCGCGAGCAGGCCGGCGATCATCACGACCGCGCCGTTGAGGTCGACCGACTTCGCGACCTGGCCTCTCTTGCGCGCCTCCTCGCGGCGCTTGGGCGTTGCCTTCTCGGTCTTGTCGTTCGCCATCAGCCGACCTTCAGCGTCTGGAGCGCCTGGGCGACGCTCAGCTGGAGCTGGTCCCCGATCCAGCCGGAGACGAACGGGAGCGAGGCGGCGACGACCAGCAGGCCGACGACGACCTTCACCGGGAAGCCGACGGCGAAGACGTTGAGCTGCGGCACGACGCGCGTCACGACGCCGAACGCCACGTCGGTGATGACGAGCGCGAGCAGCACCGGGGCGGCGACCTGGAGCGCGCTGGAGAAGATCGTCGTGAAGGTCGCGACGACGCCCGTCGCGAGCGATCTGACGTCGGGCGCGGCGGTCAGCGGGACGAGCGCGTACGTGCGCGCGAGCCCGCCGATCACCCAGCTCGTGCCGTCGATCGCGACGAAGATCGCGAGCGCGACGAGGCCGTAGAGCTGCGTGAGGACGGCCGACTGGTTGCCGGTGAGCGGGTCGACGATCGCGCCGAACGAGAAGCCGACGAGCATGTCGAGCAGCGCGCCGGCGCTCGAGACCGCCGCGAACAGCAGCGCGAGCGACATCGCGAACGCGAGCCCCACGAGCAGCTCCTTCATGACGAGGCCGAAGAGGCTCAGGACGTCGTTGGGAACGTGCTGGCCGTGCATCGCGACCGGCGTCAGGCCGACCGCGAGCGCGCACGCGACGACGGTCCGCACGCGCGGCGGGACCTGTCTGGAGCTGAACAGCGGCGCGACGACGAAGAGGGGCGTGATGCGCGCCAGCACGAGGACGAAGCCGGCCGTCTGGAGGCCGCCGAGCTGCGCCAGCACCTGCGAGAGCGGCGTGGCGCTCATCCGCCACCGACCAGGGCCGGGATCGAGCGGTACAGCTCCTCCGTGTAGCCCAGCAGCTGGCCGAGCATCCACGGGCCGGCGACGACGATCACCGCGGCCACGCCGACGATCTTCGGGATGAACGAGAGCGACTGCTCCTGGATCTGCGTGACCGCCTGGAAGACCGACACGATCAGGCCGATCGCGAGGCCGACCAGCAGCAGCGGCCCGCCGACCTTCATCGCGAGCTCCATCGCCTGTTGGGCGAGGTGGACGGCGGTGTCCTGGTCCATGGCTAGTGGAAGCTCCTGACGAGCGATTCCGTGACCAGGCCCCACCCGTCGACCAGGACGAACAGCAGGATCTTGAACGGCAGCGAGATGAAGACGGGCGGCAGCATGATCATGCCCATCGACATCAGCGTGCTGGCGACGATCAGGTCGATCACGAAGAACGGCAGGAAGATCAGGAAGCCGATCTGGAAGGCCGTCTTCAGCTCGCTGACGATGAAGGCGGGGATCAGCACGGTCGTTCTGATGTCGGCGTGCGTTCTCGGCTGCTCTCTCGTTCTCGCGAGGCGCACGAACAGCGCCAGGTCGGAGTCGCGCGTCTGGCGGAACATGAAGTCGCGCAGCGGCTCCTCGGCGCGCTTGATCGCCTGCTGCGTGTCGATCTTGTGCGCCTGCAGCGGGTCCCAGGCGGTGTCCTTGATCGTGTTGAACGTCGGCGCCATCACGAACAGCGTCAGGAACAGGGCGATGCCGACGAGCACCTGGTTCGGCGGCGCCGTCGGCGTGCCGATCGCGGTGCGGATGAAGCCGAGGACGATCAGGATGCGGGTGAAGCCGGTGACGCAGAACAGCAGCGCGGGGACGAGCGTGAGCCCGCCGATCAGCAGCAGGATCTGAACCGCGTTGCCGCCGTCGCCTCTCATCCGCGGACCGTCCAGGCGCGCAGCGTGTCGATGGCGTTTCTCGGGGTCCGTTGTCCGCTCGGGGCCGGCAGCGCGAGCTGCCGGCGGGGGCGGGGCTGCGCGAGCTGGGCAAGCTGCGGCAGCGCGAGGCGCGGAAGTCTGCGCGCCGGGCGGCTCGGAGCGTCGTCGTCGGGCAGGATCGGCATGCCGTCCGCGTCGATCAGGCCGGCGGCGCGCGCCTCCTCCTCGCTGTAGGTGCGGATCGGGACGACGTTGTGCTCGGCGACGCCGAGCAGCACGAGGTCGCGGCCGGCGCGCACCAGGTGGACGGAGCGGTTGGGGCCGAGCGGGACGGAGGCGAGCGATGCGAGGCCGGCGCCGGTGGCGCGCGGCTGCTTGCTGGCCTTGACCTGTCTGAGGACCCACGCGACGCCGTAGATGACGCCGATCACGATCGCCAGGCCGACGATCGTGCGGACCAGCGAGCCGCCGCCTCCGATGTGACTGCCCTGACCGCTCGCGCCGGTCAGGTCGACGGGCGTCGACTCGCCGGACGCGGCTCTGTCATGCGCGGCAGCGACCGCGCGGGCAGGCGTGACGAGCAGCAGCACGACGGCAGCGACCGTCGCGGCCACCCGTGAGTGCAGGGAAGCCTTGATCATCGAGGGATGACTCCTGAGGGAAGAGTCGTCCCGGGTAGTCGGCAGGGGTGCGGCGGGCTTTAGCCGGGTTCGGCGGACCCGCCGGCGGCCGGCCGCCTCTATGCTCGCGGGCGATGACGTACACGAGCGACGAAGGGCGCAGAGAGCTGCTGGCGGCGACGGCCGAGGCGGCCGACACGATCGCAGTGGTCCTCGCCGCGCTCGGGGAGGCGTACGAGCTGGTCGACGAGGACACGGCGGAGCGGCTCGAGGCCGAGCTGTTCGGGCCGGCGCAGGCTGCGTACGGGCGGATGAAGCGGGGGCACGTCGAATTCGCGGCGCGCAGCGGGCTGCCCACCGCGTCGTTCGCGGTGGCCCAGCCGCCGGCGCCGCCGTCGGCGGGCGCGCACGGCTACGTCGAGGCGGCGATCGAGGCGGCCGAGCATGCCGACGACATCCTCTCCGAGCTGCAGGACTCGCTGCTGCCCGTCGAGGTCGGCGACGCCGAGCTGCGCGCCGCGATCGCCGACGTCCGCACGCGCCTGAGCGCGGTGCCGGAGGCCGGGCACGCGCTGCTGCGCACGCTCGGGCGCTGATTCACAGCTACGTGCTGTAGACACCGCTGAGGCGGTCGTGGACCCTTGGTCGCATGCCCACCGCTTTCCAGAATCAGGCGTTCGCACGGGGCTTTCGCGACGGCATCCGCAGCATCGTGACGGGGAGGTGCGAACTGCCCCATCGTGTCGTCCGGCGCGAGATGGGCTCGCCTGCCACGGACCGCATCGCGCGACACCGTGACATGGAGGCGTTCCGGGCAGATGTCGATCGGGGGCGGCGACGTGCCAGCCGCAGGTGAGAACGCGGGCGACAAGAGCCTCGAACGTCGTGAGCCGACCGTGATCGAGCCGGGGAGGCGTAGCCGGCGGCATCCTGGAGCCAGGCTCGACGTCGGGCTCCGCCAGTCCACCTACACGTCGCCGCTGCCTTCTCCTGACGATCTCGACCGCTACGTCGCCCAGGTCCCCGACGCCGCCGAGCGTCTTATGGCCGCAGGAGAGCGGGAGCAGGCACATCGCCATCAAATCGAGCGTCGGCTCGTCGAGATCGACGCCGATGTCATGCCTCGCTACTTCGCCGGGCAGCGCCGTGCGCACTTCCTTGGCTTGGTTCTCGGGATCGCATACCTCGGCGCGATGGTGTTCGCGATGTGGCAGGGCTATCCGTTGGCCGGCGTCGGCGGAGCGACGTTCGGGATCGCCGCGGTCATCTGGGCGATCCGGCGCGAGCCCTCAGCATCCGAGCTGGACGCATGACGCCCGGGCGCTGAACCACAGCTCAGTGTGAATCTGGCTGACGAGGACGTCGCGTTTCTCGACCCCTACGCGAAGACGCGTGCGGCGGCACCGGGCTCCTAGGCCGGCCGCTAGTCGAACTGCCCCGCGCGGATTCCGCGGCGCTTGGCGAGGCGGGCGAGCGGGGGCATCAGGAGGCGCTGGAGGGCGCGCGGCGGGGCCGGCGGGAAGCTCATCTCGACCATCTCGCCGTAGGTGTCCAGCATCACGGCGCCCTGCAGCCAGCCGGTGACGCCCTTGGGAATCCCGCGTCTCGTGATGCGGCCGTTGCGCGAGAGGACCGCGGCGTCGGTCAGGAAGCCCTCCAGCGCGGGGTCGGGCGGGGTCGCGATGCAGCGCGTGTAGGCGACCGTGTCGCCGCTGTTGCGGTAGGCGTGGCGGGTGCCAGGCGGCACGACGACCGTCGCGCCGGCGTCGGCGCCGGACCATCTGCGACCGGCGAGGAACTCCATGCGGCCCTCCATGACCGTGAACCGCTCCTCCATGCGCGGGTGCACGTGCGGCGGCACGCCTCCGCCGGGGTCGACCCACATCTCGCACAGCACCGCCGGAGCGCCGCGCTCGTCGGTCGTCTCCGTGAAGCGCAGGCGGTGCCTGAAGACCGGGTCGTGGACGATCTGCGCATCTGCGCTGACGCTCATGCCGACCTCCTGACTAACCTAGTGAGCGTTAGGCAGGCTACCTAGGGAGCGTTAGGTTTGTCGAAGCAGGCGGTCCGCACGAGAACCGGCGGGCGCAGACGCATGCCAGCCGCGGAGCGCAGAGAGCTGATCGAGCGGGCGGCGACGCGGGTGTTCGCCGAGCGCGGCTACGCGGGCGCGTCGATCGACGAGATCGCGCGGCGCTCCGGCGTCTCCGCGCCGGTCGTGTACGACCACTTCGCCTCCAAGCTCGACCTGTTCGTGCGGCTGCTCGAGCGCACGCGCGACGAGCTGCTCGCGATGTGGGCCGAGACGCTCGCGGGCGCGGACCCGACGCAGCTTCGCATGGAGCGCGCCTTCGACGCCTGGGCCCGCTACGTCGAGGACAACCGCTTCGCCTCGCGCATGTACTTCCTCGAGGCGACCGGCGATCCCGATGCACGCGCAGCCCACCGCGAGATCCAGGCGCAGGGGCGCGCGGCGCTGAGCGCGATCCTCGGGCAGCAGCCGGGCGCGCGCGAGATCGCGCGCGACGCGGACGGCCTCGAGATGGTCGCCGAGACGATCCGCGCCGGCCTCGCAGGGCTCGCGATCTGGTGGGACGAGCACCCGCACGTCCCGCGCGAGCGGATCGTCGAGACCGCGATGAACGTGCTGTGGACCGGCTTCGAGCAGTTGCAGGGCGGCGGCTGAGCGAGGACCGCGGATCAGACCCCCTGGGAGCGGGTCTGGTTCGCGGTCCTCAGGCGGCCGGCGTCGCGGAGCCCTGCCCCAGCGCCTTCTCGACGGCGCCCAGCAGCCTCTCGCGCTCGAACGGCTTGACGACGAAGTCCTTCGCGCCCGCCTTGATCGCGTCGAGCACCTTCGTCTCCTGCCCGAGCGCCGAGCAGATCACGACGCGCGCGGCGGGATCCAGCTCGATCAGCTCGCGCAGCGTCGCGAGGCCGTCCTTCTCGGGCATCGTGATGTCGAGCGTCACGAGCTCCGGCGCCAGCTCGCGGTAGGCCGCGAGCGCGGCCTCGCCGTCGCCCGCCTCGCCGACCACCTCGTGGCCGCCGGCGGCGAGCGCGTCGGTCAGCACCTTGCGCATGAACGCTGCGTCGTCCACGACGAGCACGCGTGCCATCTAGATCAGGGCTCCTTCGGTCGATTGGGTCCGGCCGGCGACTTCCTCCAAGCGCAGCGCCCACTCGCCCTCCTCCGTGAGGACGAGCCGGCCGCTCGCGAAGCGCAGGCCGTTCACGTACAGGTCGACGGGGTCGTCGGCCTTGCGGTCCAGCTCCAGCACCGCGCCCGGCGGCAGCTCCGGCGCCGCGCCGAGCGAGACGCGCGTGCGGCCCAGCTCGGCCCACACGCGCACGCGGATGTCGCGCAGCGCGTCGTCCAGCGCACGCTCCTCGCCCGGCACCGCGCGCCCCGCGATCCCGAGCGCCGACAGGCCGGCGTTCCCGCTGAGCTGCTCGGTGCCCTGCTCGTCGAGCGCACGCGTCATGCGCACGACGAACGCGTTCGGGACGAGCTGCACGAGCCGGCACGGCTCGCCGCACGCCTGGAACGTCGCGCTGACCGCGTGCGGCGTCGCGTCGAACGCCTCGACCGCGGCCGCCGGCCCGTCGAGCAGGCGCGTGTCGGGCGGGGCGATCTCGACGTCCTGGCCGAGCACGACGCCGGTCGCGCTCGCGGCCGCGGCGAACATCTGGTTGGCCGCCTCGGCGACGGCCGACAGCTCCAGCTCGGTCAGCGCGGCGTCCGCGTCGGCCGGCGGCGCCTCGCCGCCCATCGCGGCGGCGATCGCGCGCGCGCAGGCCGGCGTCATCAGCAGCACGTTGCCGCCGGTGACGCCGTCGACGTAGTGGACGCTGACGGCGACCGCGCCGCGCTCGAACGGGAAGCCGGCGAACGGACTCTCCTCGCCCGGCACGACGCCGACGTCGCCGCGCTGCACCGGCGCGGGGCAGATCGCGTCGAGCGCCTTCGCGACCGCCTCCGCGGTCGAGGCGCCAAGGCGCATGAGCGCTTCGGGGGCGTTCACGGCTCCACCACCTGCACCGCGCGGCGCGTGCCGCTGCGGCCCGGCCGGGCGCGGTGGATCGGCACGTCCTCGGCGTAGATGCCGACGCCGGCGGCGGCCGGCGCGCCGAGGCGCACGAGGTCGCCCGGCGCGAGCGCGAGCACCTCGTCGATCGCCAGCTCGACGTGCGCGACCTCCGCCCGCAGCACGACCTCCGCGCCCGCGACGGCGCGGCGCACGGCGGCGGCGATGCGCGGGTCGGCGGCCTCGCTGCGCGTCTCGCGGCCGGCCAGCTCGTCGGCGACCGCGTCGATCGCCGACCACGGCACCAGCAGCGCGAGGGTCGAGGAGTGGCGGTCGACGCGCGCCTCGAACGTGAGCGTCAGCGTCGGGTCGGAGACGGCGGTGACCTGCAGGCCCTCCATGTGCGTGTCGACGTCCTTCGCCTCCAGCTCGAGGCCGGCGAGGTCCTGCCACACGAGCGACAGGTGGTGCGTGAGCATCTCGAACAGGCGCTTCGTCAGCGCCCAGTCGATCTCGCTCAGCTTGCGCGCCTTCGGCGGGCGCTCCGGCGCGCCGCCGAGCAGGTGCTCGATCGTCAGCAGGACCAGCGGCAGCTCGGCCGTCAGCAGCATGCGCGTCCCGACCGGGGACACCGCCAGGGCGGCGCCGACGGAGTCCTGCGGGAGCGCCGACTGCGCGCTCGACCACGGCAGCTGCGTCGTGTCGATCACCTCCAGCTCGAGCGGCACGCGCAGCTCGGCTGACAGGCGCGTCGCGGCGGTCGTGCAGAAGGCGTCGAGCGCGCGCACGATGCGGCGCTCGTGCTCGCTCGTGAACTTCGTCGGGCGCGCGAAGTCGACGCTGCGCAGGCGCCGCCCGCGCCGGTGCCCGGCGTGCTGGGCGCCGGCGGGCTCGTCCGGCAGCTCGCCCTGCTGCGCCGCCTCGACGAGCGCGGCGACCTGGTCGTTGCTCAACAGCTCGCTCATGGGGTCTCGACCAGGTCATCGGCATGGAAGTGCGGATGCCACAACGGAACCTCGACGCCGCCGGCCTCCTTCACGCTCACGCGCGCCTCGCCGACGCGCACGCGCACGGTGCGCCCGCGGTCGCCGCCGGTCGCGGCGGCGCGCACGGGCACGCCGGCGTCGGCGAGCGCCTCGCGCACCGCCGCCTCGTTGCGCGCGCCGAGGTCGAGGCCGGCGACGCTCGCTCTCGCGCCGGCGAACATCTGCGCGCCGCCGGCGAGGATCGCGACCATCCGCTCGCGCCGCGCGCCGAGCCGCTCGACGCATGCGAGCAAGGTCGGCACCGCGCGGTCGGCGAACTTCGCCGGCGCGCTGTAGGCGGCGTTGGCGGCCGGCAGCATCACGTGGGCGAGCCCCGCGACCGCGCGCTCGCGGTCGACCAGCGCGACGCCGACGCACGAGCCGAGCCCCATCGAGACGAGCTCGTCGTCGGGGGCGGCCGACACCGCCAGCTCTCCCATCCGCACGACCTTCACCGCCGAGCGCTCACTTCTCGGCTCCGAGGCCCAGCCGGCCCAGCAGCTCGGCGACGCCGCCGACCGTCGGCAGCAGCAGGAACGACATCCCGCAGGACGCCTCCTCGACCGTTAGGCTCGCGTCGAGCACGAGCGCCACGTCCAGCTCCCCCACGGTCGCGGCGAGCACCGACGCGACGACGGCGCCGAGCATGTCGTACAGCACGTGCGGCGGCTGCGGCTCGAGCGCGAGCCCGGTCATCTGCGCGAGCGCGCCGACGGCGGAGGCGCCGAGGATGTTCCCGATCTCGCCGAGCGCCGAGTCGCCCAGCTCGCTGCGCGGCTCGACGCCGAGCAGCTCGCACAGCGACGCGGCGCAGCGGTAGGAGAACAGCAGCAGCACGACGATCTCGGCGGCGGCGTCGCCGTCACCGACGCCGACGGGAAGGACGACGCTCGCGACCATCGCATCCGGCTCGCCGACCGCGTCGAGCGCGTCCGCCAGCGGCAGCGCGAGCGCGCGCGGGACGGCCAGGCCGACGGGGCGGCCGAGCATCTGCGACAGCGCCGTTGCGGCGGTGCCCGAGCCGATCGACGCCAGCTCGCGGAGGGCGTCGAGCTGCTGCTCGTCGTAGCGGGTGATCATGCCGAAGCTCCTTCTTGGCCGGGGTTTCGCCCGCAGCGGGCGATGTCACAGAGGGCGTCGCAGTCGACGACGAGCGCGACGCTGCCGTCGGGCAGCACAGCGCCCGCCGCCGCGCCGGCGCGGTGGCTGACGCTGCGCGGGAGGCGACGGGTGACGAGCTCGCGCTGCCCTTCGAGCGACGCGACGGCGAGCGCAACGCGGCGGCCGGAGGCCGCGTTGACGACGACGGCGAAGGCGCGGTCGGCGAGCCCGGCGTCAGACGGCGTTCGCCGTCCGGCGACCTCACAGAGGGGCAGCAGCTCGCCACCGAGCGGCAGCAGCGGCGCGCCGCGGACGCTGCGGACCTCGACCGCGTCGAGCCGCACGGTGCGCACGACGCGGTCGAGCGGGATCGCGTACGGCAGCTCGTCGACCGTCACGAGCAGCGCGGCGATCGAGGCGAGCGTCAGCGGCAGGCGCAGCGTCGCGGTCGTGCCCTGTGACGTCGCCGGAAGGTCGCCGCTTGCGGTGACCGGACGGCGAAACTCCGATACGAGCGACACCTCGCCGCCGAGCGCGCGCACGCTCTCGCGCACGGCGTCCATCCCGACGCCGCGGCCGGACACGTCGGTCGTTGCGGCGGCGGTCGAGAAGCCGGGCGCGAACAGGAGCTCGGCGGCGCCGGCCGCGTCGAGCGCGGCGGCGTCGTCCGCGTCGAGCAGGCCGCGCTCCACCGCCACGCGCGCGACGGCCGCCGGGTCGATTCCGCGGCCGTCGTCGCGCACGGACACGACGACGTGACCGCCGGCGTGGCGCGCCGACAGCTCCAGCACGCCGGTCGGCGGCTTGCCGGCGGCGGCGCGCTCGTCCGGCGTCTCCAGCCCGTGGTCGAGCGCGTTGCGCACGAGGTGCACGAGCGGGTCGCCGAGCGCGTCGACGACCGTGCGGTCCAGCTCCGTGTCCGCCCCCTCGAGCCGCAGCTCGACCTGCTTGCCGAGGCGCGCGGCGAGGTCGCGCACGAGCCGCGGGAAGCGCAGGAAGACCGACTCGACGGGGACCATCCGCACCCGCGTGACCGTCTCCTGCAGCGCCTGCGAGGTGCGCGCGAGGCGCTGGACCGCCTGCGGAAGGCCGGGCACGGACGCCTCGGCCGCGAGCGCCTCGACGGTCGTGCGGTGCTGGACCAGCTCGCCCATCAGGTGCAGCAGCTCGTCGAGCCGCTCCGCGTCGACGCGCACGGTCGCGGCGGCGCGCGGCGGCGCGCCGCGCCCGCCCGGCGCGTGCGCCGGCTCGCCCGCCGCGGCCGCGGCCGGGCTCGGCAGCGCCTCCTCGCGCACGCGCACGTCGGCCAGCTCGCCGACCGCGCGGGCGCTGTCCGCCAGCGCCGACGCGTCCGCGCGGGTCGCGACCCACACCTCGACGCGGCGGCCGGCGAAGCGCTCGACCATGTCGGGCGCGGGCACGCCGCCGAGCAGCTCGCCGTGCGCGCGCAGCGCCTCGTGCAGCATGAACGCGCGCACCGCCGGCATCTGGCAGGCGTCGGCGAGCTCGGCGACGAGGTGCACGAGCGTCTCGCCGGGGGCGAGCGCGCGCGTCAGGTCCGGCAGCGCGGCGCCGCCGTCGCGCGCCAGCTCCTGCTCGGGGGAGCGGTCGCGCGCGAGCCGGCGCAGCCGTTCGACGAGCGGCGCGGGGTCGAGCCGCTCGTCGCCGCCAGCGCCGATCTCCTCCACCGTCGTCTCGAGCGCGTCGAGGCACGCCGAGAGCACGTCGATCGCGTCGGGCGGCAGACCGCCGGCGCGCTGGCGCAGCAGCTCGAAGACGTCCTCCATCGCGTGGGTCAGCGCGACGATCGCGTCGAAGCCCATCGTCGCGCTCATGCCCTTGAGCGAGTGCGCGACGCGGAAGACGTTGTCGGCCGCGCACCGGTCGCCGGGCGCCGCCTCGATCCGCACGATCGCGAGACCGAGGTCCTGCAGGTGCTCGCGCGCCTCCGCGAGGAAGCTCGGCAGGTACTCGTGCTGCTCGATCACGGCGCCGCCTCCGCCTCGATCGCCGCCGGCAGCTCGCCGAGCGGCAGCACGACGTCGGCCAGCTGCGCCTCCGCGACGGCGCGCGGCATCCCGTAGACGGTGCAGGTCGAGGCGGCCTCGACGAGCACGCGTCCGCCGCGCCGGCGCACCTCGCCGGCGCCCTCCAGCCCGTCGTTGCCCATCCCCGTCAGCACGACGAGCACCGTGCGCTCGCCGAACGCGCGTGCCGCGTCCGCGATCGTCAGGTCGGCGCGCGGGCGCAGGCCGCCGACCTCCGGCGCGTCGCTGAGCGTGGCGGTGCCGGCGGCGCTCAGCCGCAGGTGCGAGCCGCCCGGCGCGATCAGCGCGACGCGCGGGTCGAGCACGTCGCCGTCGCCGGCCTCGCGCACGCGCAGGCGCGCGGCCTGGTCGAGCCGGCGTGCGAGCGGGCCCGTGAAGCCGGACGGCAGGTGCTGCACGATCACGGTGCCGGCGCCGAGCGGCGCGGGCAGCCGCGGGATCAGCTCACCGAGGGCGCGCGGGCCGCCGGTCGAGGCGGCGATCACGACGATGCGGGAGGTGCCTCCGGCCACGTCGTCACGTCCCCAGCTCGTCCCCGTCGAGCAGCAGCACGAGCCGCTCGCCGACGCGCGCGATCCGGCCGGAGCCGGACGGCACCGGCTCGACCTGCGCCTGGTCGAGACTCAGCACCTCGACCACGTCATCGACGACCAGCCCGACCGGCTCGTCCCCCTCGACGATCACGAGCTTCGCGCTCGCGCCCCCGGCTGCTGTCACGCCGAGCCGCGCGGCCAGGTCGTGGACCGGCACGAGCCGCCCGCGCAGGCTGACGACGCCGCGCATCCACGGCACGTCGCTCGCGACGGGGCGCGGCGCGCTGTAGCGCACGATCTCGCGCACCTGCCCGACCGGCAGGCCGTACTCCTCGCCGCCGAGCGCGCACACGACGACCTGATCGACGGCCGGCATCGCAGCACTCCCTCAGGCCGCCTCGGCCGAGTCGGACTCGCCGGGCGCGGGCGCCCCGGCCCGCTCGCCCAGCACCTCGGTGACGCGCAGCGCGAACTCCTCGTCGATCACGACGACCTCGCCGCGCGCGATCGGCGTGCCGTTGACGAGCAGGTCGACCGGCTCGCCGGCGACGCGGTCGAGCACGACGATCGAGCCGGGACGCAGCTCGAGCGTCGCGCCGACGGTCATGCGCGTGCGGCCGATCTCGACCGCCAGCTCGACCGGCACGTCGGACAGGCGGCCGAGGTCGGCGCCGGCGCCGTACCCGGCCGCGGGGTCGCCCGTCGGCCGCTCGAACGCCGGCAGCTCCACGTGCTCTTGGCTCATCTCGCTCAGCGCTCCTTACTGGACGGCGACGTCGGGAAGCAGGACCTCGTTGACTCTCACGTCCGTGCGCCCGCGGATCTCTCTCAGCAGCTCCGCCTTGACCTGCTCGCGGCCTCTGCGGTCGATCAGCTCGTCGCCGCTCTGGCCGGTCAGCACGTCGGTCACGACGTCGCGCACGGCGGCCTCCTGCTCGAGCGTGCCGAAGCCCTCCGGCGGCTCGGCCGCGCCCCCCTCGCCCCCGCCGGCGGCGGCGGTCGGCTGCGATCTGTCGAGCACGAGCGCGACGTTCACCTTCGCGTAGCGGCCGTCGCTGAGGTTCACGAGGAACTCTCTCGGCAGCACGTAGACGGTGCCGTCGATCTTGTGGTGGACCTCCGGCGCCGGCTTCGCCAGCACGAACTTGGCCGCGAGCCCGGCGACGAGCACCACGAGCAGCGGGATCAGGAGCTTCTTTCTCTTCATGGGGCGACGCTTTCGGGCGTGTGGTGGATGCGCTGCAAGACGACCTCGACGCGGCGGTTGCGCGCGCGGCCGGCGGCGGTGCCGTTCGAGGCGAGCGGGTGCAGGTCGGCGTAGCCGGCGGCGGAGAAGCGCCTCGCCGGCAGGTGGCGGGCGATCAGCCAGCGCACGACCGCGGACGCGCGCGCTGTCGACAGCTCCCAGTTGGAGGCGTACTGCGAGGTCGCGATCGGCACGTCGTCGGTGTGACCCTCGACGACGATCGGATGGACGTGGTCGACGCCCAGCAGCGTGCCGACCTCGCTCAGCAGCGGCAGCCCCTGCGCCTTGATCTGTGCGAGGCCGGAGTCGAACAGGACGTTGTCGGTCAGCAGGCGCACGACGAGTCCGCGGCGCGTGACGACCGTCTCGACCTGCGCTCTGAAGCCGTGCGCGAGGGCGAACGCGTCGAGCATGTGCTTGAGCCGCTGCAGCTCGTCCTGCTCGCGCCGGGCGGCGAGCGCCGCGCGCGCGGCGGCGTTGTCGGGCGTGCCGATCGTGGGCGTGCTCGGCACGACTCTCGGCTGCGTGTCGAGCGTTCTGACGGCGACGCTGTTGGACGTCTGCATGATCGCCTCGCCGCCGTTCATGACCTTGCCGGAGAAGGCGTCGCGCAGCGACTGCTGGAGCATCTTGACCTTCGAGACGTTCACCGAGCTGATCGCGAACAGCACGACGAACAGCGCCAGCAGCAGCGTGATCATGTCGGCGTACGTGAGCAGCCAGCGCTCCTCGTTCTCGTGCCCGGCGCCGTCGGTGTGACGGCGGCGGCGACCGCGTGCGGGGGCGTGAGCCGACATGGCGTTACGCCGCCTCCGCGACGGGCTCGGCCGCGGCCGGGGCGCCCTTCGCGGCCGGCGCCTCGGCCTCGCCGTCGCCGCGCTCGGCGGGCGCGACGAACGAGCGCAGCTTGTCGCCGACGACGCGCGGGTTGTCGCCCGCCTGCACGGACAGGATCCCCTCCAGGGTGAGGATGCGCAGCTCCGCCTCGGCGGAGGAGAGCGCGCGCAGGCGCGCGCCGACCGGCAGGAAGATCACGTTGGCGGCGCCGACGCCGAGCAGCGTCGCGATGAACGCCGTCGAGATCGCCGGGCCGAGCATCGACGGGTTCGACAGGTTCTGGAGCACGTGGACGAGCCCCATCACGGTGCCGATGATCCCCATCGTCGGCGCGAAGCCGCCGGCCTTCTCGAACGCGGTCGCGCCCGCCGCGTGGCGGGTGCTCATGCCGTCGATCTCGGCCTCGAGGATCTCGCGCACCAGCTCCGGGTCGGTCCCGTCGACGACGAGCTGCAGGCCCTTGCGGGTGAAGTCGTCGTCGATCTCGGCGAGTTGCGCGTCGAGCGCGAGCAGGCCCTCCCGGCGCGCCTGCTCGGCGAGCGAGACGATCAGCTCCACGCGCCCGCGCATGTCGAGCTCGGGCGGGCCGAACGCGAGCTTGTAGAGCGATGGGATCTTCTTCATCGTCTCCATCCCGACGGAGGAGAGCGTCGCGGCGCCCGTGCCGGCGAGCACGATGATCAGCGCCGGGATGTTGAAGAACGCCATCGGCTGCGTCCCCTCCATCATGGAGGCGAACAGCAGCGCGAACACGCCGACGCCGATGCCGATGGCGGTTGCAGCCTTCATCAGCCTGGGTGATCGGCGGGCGGCGGCGAACCTTCAATCGCCCGCATCGCCGAGCGCCGGCTGCTGCTGAGCGCGTCCGACAGGATGTCGGCGCGCCAGTGTCTGATCTCGTCGACGACGCGGTCGGGCGCCTCCAGCACGACGATCTTCGACCCGCTCGCGAGCGTGACGACGGTGTCGGGCGTGGCCTCGACGGTCAGGATCATGTCGGGGTTGAGGTGGAACGGCTCGGCGTCGTGGCCGAGGCGGTGCAGGACGATCACGTCTGCTCCTTCCTTGGAGGGCGCGGCGTGAGCGGGCCGGCCGGAGTCCCTCAACCGCCGGCCGGCCCAAGCTCAGCGCCTGCGGAGATCACCGCTTCAGGTTCACCAGGTCCTGGAGCATCTCGTCCGCAGTCGAGATGACCCGGGAGTTCGCCTGGAACCCGCGCTGCGCGGTGATCATGGTCGTGAACTGGGTCGCGAGGTCGACGTTCGACATCTCCACCATGCCGGCGTTCGTCTGTCCGAAGCCGTTGCTGTTGGGGGTGCCGACCGTCGCCGCGCCGGAGCTGGCCGACTGCAGCCACAGCGAGCCGCCGCTGCGCTGCAGGCCGCCCTCGTTCGAGAACTTCGCGAGCGCGAGGTAGCCGGCCGTGACGCGCTGGCCGAACGTTCTCGACGCTCTGTCCTGGTCGATGTAGGAGACGCCGCCGTCCTGGCCGATCGTCACGTCGGTCGAGCCGGGCGGGATCGTGATGTACGAGTCGGTCGCGTTGGGCGCGTAGGTGAAGCCGCCGGAGCCGTCGGGCGTGGCGGTCGCGCCAAGGCCGACGAGGTAGTGGCCGTCCTGCGTCGTGAGCTGGCCCGACGCGTTCACGGTCAGGTTGCCCGCGCGCGTGTACTGGAAGTCGGTCGGGACGGCTCTGCCGTCGCCGAGGCCGACGCGCAGCCAGCCGGCGCCCTGGATGTAGACGTCGAGCGGGTTGCCCGTCGTCTGCGGCGCGCCGCCCGTCATCAGGTTGTCGACCGAGCCGAGCTGCACGCCGAGGCCGACCTGCAGCGCGTTCGAGCCGCCGGAGGACTGGTTCGCCCCGGCCGCGCCCCGCTGGAGCTGCGCGAGCGAGTCCTGGAACGTCGTGCGCGCCGACTTGTAGCCGATCGTGTTGACGTTCGCGAGGTCGTTCGCGGTCACGTCGAGCATCGTCTGGTTGACCTTCAGTCCGCTGATCGCGGAGAACATGCCTCGCATCATCGGGGCATCACGTCCTTTCGCTCGTCATGCGATGACGGCGCTGTCGATGTTCGTGAACACCTGCTCGCGCATGTGCTCGGGGTCCACCGCCGTGAGGACGGTGCGCTTGGGAACTGCGACGACGAAGGCGGTGCCGTCGACGAACACGACCGACGCGCGCGAGCCCTTGCCGGCGGCGCGGTCGACGCCGTCGCCGAGCCGGTGGAGCTGCTGCTCGCCGAGGTCGATGCCGCGCCGCTGGAGCCGCTCCAGCGCGTGGCGGGAGAAGAGGACGTTGGGCGTGCGCGCGAGCAGCTCGGCGAACGCCGGGCCGTTGATCGCTTGCACGCCCTGCGGCGCGCGCGCCGCGACGATGTCGCCGACACCCGGCGGCAGCAGCGCGGGGTTGACGAGCGGCTGGCTCATCTGACCTCGCTGACGACGACGGGCGGGATGCCCGACTCGCCGCCGATCGTGAGCGTCGGCCCTCTGCTCGTGAAGGTGACCTGCTCGACGACGCCGGTGGCGCTCGAGCCGTCTCTTCTGGCGTAGGTGACGGTTCTGCCGATCAGCGCGACGGCCTGCTGGTCGTAGTCGTTCGACGCGGCGGCCTGCTGCGACTGCGCGAGGTTCGTGATCTGCTCGAGGATCGAGAACTGCGTCATCTGGCCCATCTGCTGGGACGGGTCGCTCGGGCTGAGCGGGTCCTGGTTCTGCAGCTGGCCGATCAGCAGCTTGAGGAAGTCGTCCTTGCCGAGGATCCCCTGCTGTCTGGCCTGGGTCGCCGCGCTCGGCTGCGTCGCGGCGTCGATCGGATTGATGGGCATCGGAGCGGTCCTCCTAGGCGAGCACGTCGACGAGCGCGCCGTTCGGGAGCGCGAGCGTCGTGGTGGAAGTGGTCTCGGTGGCGGCGAGCGCGTCCGGCGTGCCGTCGTCGGCCCCACCGGCCCGGCGGGGGGCGCCGGCGCGCTCGGACGCGGCCCGGCGACCGGCGGCGCGGCCGCCCTGCTCGCCGGAGGCGCCGATGTCGAGCCGCAGGAGCGTCAGGCCCTGGTCCTCGAGCGAGCGGCGCAGCTCGGCGCCGGCCTGCTGGAGCTGCTGCGCGGCGGCGCCGTGCTCGGCGACGACGCGCGCGACGAGCCCGTCGGCGGTGTGGCGCAGGTGCACCTCGATCGTGCCCAGCTCGCGCGGGGTGAGGCTGATGCGCGCGTGCGTGACGCCGCGCTCGGCGCCGGCGCGGAGCGCGAGCCGGACGGTCTCGACGGCGTGCTCGAGCCCGACGGCGCGGCCCGGCACGGCGGCCGTGTCGGGCGCCGCCGCGGTCGCGGGCGTCGCGGCGGACGGGGTCACGGGCGTCGCGGGAGCGGGCGCGGGCGGCGCCGGGGTGGCGGACGTCGCGGCCTGCGCGGACGCGTGGCCGTTCGCCGCGCCCTGCGCGCGGCCGGCGACGGTTGCGGGGGACGAGGTCGCGGGCGGCTGCGCGGGAGCGGCGGGCGTCGCGGTCCGCAGCACGTCGGCGAGGCGGGTCGCTCTGGCGGCGACGGCGCCGACGCCCTCCATGCCCTCGCCTCTGCCCTCGGCGGCGGCGACGCCCTGGCCGATGGCCAACGAAGCGGCGACGGGTGCAGGCGCAGCAGCGGAGACCGGCCGCAGCGGCAACGCGGTCGCGTCGGCCGGCACGCCGATCGGGCGGGTGGCGGGGGTCACGACGATTCCGCGAGCTTGCTCGCGGAACGCCTCACCCGTCGACAGGACACGTCCGCCACCCGGCTCGGGCTCGGCTCCGGCGCCCTGCGGCGCGGCAACCACTCTGGCGCCGGCCGGCAGCGGCGCCCCACCGAGCAGCGCGGCGAGCGCAGCGGCGTCAGGCGATCTCGGCGTGGCCGGCGCCGCGTCGTCGTCGGTGCGCTCGGCACCGCCGTCCGGATCGCTGCCGGGTCTTGCTTGGCCTTCCGCAACGGCGGTCCGGGCCTCGTGGTCGTCGAGCATCGCCGCGAACGGCGTGTCGGGCGGTCCGGGCGGCTGCTTGCCGCCCGCCGCCGGCGGGGGCGCCGGTTCGAGCAAAGCGGTGCTTCGCCCTCCGGCGACCGCGAGCCGGCCGCCTCCCGGCGACGTCACTGGGTTCATGGGTGCGTGCTCCGGTAGGCGTTCGCGTAGCCCAGGACCTTCTGGACGTACGCCTGCGTCTCGGCGTAGGGCGGCACGCCGCCGTAGCGGTGCACCGCGCCGGGGCCGGCGTTGTAGGCGGCGAGCGCGAGCGACGGGTCGCCGCCGAACGCGTCGAGCTGCGCCTTCAGGTAGCGGGCGCCGCCGTCGATCGACTGCGCCGGGTCGAGCGGGTTCGTCACGCCGAGCGACGCGGCCGTGCCGGGCATCAGCTGGCAGAGGCCCTGCGCGCCGGCGGGACTGCCCGCGTTCGGGTCGAACCCCGACTCCTGCTGGATCAGGCCGTGCAGCAGCGCGGGGTCGAGCCCGTAGCGCTGCGCGGCCGACTGCACCAGGCCGTCGTACTGCGACGACCCGCCGTCGCCGGCCACCCCGACGGGAGCCGCGTTCGCGCCCAAGCCGGCCGCGCCGAACGCGCCCGGGGTGTCGTACGCCCCCGCGACGCCGGCGGCGGCCGGTCCGCCGTAGGCCGCAGCGCTCGCCGCCGGCTGTCCGGCGCCCGCGCCCGCGAGCGCGTCGGCGAAGCTCGCGCCGCCGTTGCCGGCGGGCGTCCCGCAGCGCGTCTGCGCGATCAGCTGCTGCAGCTCGGCGACGCGCGCGGCGGCGGCCTGCGGTCCAAGCGGCGCGGACGGCCCGCTCGCGCTGCCCGCCGCGCCCGCGGCGACCGGGTCGATCGCGGTGAAGCTCACGACGCGCTCCGGCGGTGCTGGGTCAGCGCGATCTCGTCGAGCACCGCGCCCTCGACGCGCGCGACGGCGCGCTCGTGGTCGGCGCGACGGCGCTCCTTCAGCCGCTCGAGCGCCTGGCGCTGCCGAGCGGCCTCGCGAAGCGCGTCACGTCGCGCGCCGACCTCGGCGTCGTGGCGGTCCAGGTCGAGCTGGCCGGCTTCGCGCGCCTGCTCCATCCGCTCCAGGTAGGCCTGTGCGGCGAGCAGGTCGGCGGCGCTGGAGCTGCCGCCCGCAGCCGCCGCGCGCTGCGCGGCGAACGCCCCGGCGACCTCCTCGCCCATCGCGCACAGCCGCTCGGCGCAGCGCGCCTGGCGATGCAGCGCCCCGGCGAGCTCCTGCTTGGCGAGATCCTCGCCACGCTCACGCAGCGCCCGCAGGCGCTCCAGGGGAAAGCGGAACGACGTCACGGCCCGGGTAGTCGGCCCGACGAGCGCGAACTGGAGAGGATGGACGCCTGTTCGATGCCGAACGAGGTACGCGCGCTCAGTCCGCCGTCGTTGCGGTCGCGACGACCGCCGTTATAGTCCTCTTTTCGGGGCAACGGAGAGGTTCGGGGGAGCCACCGTGATGCACGCAGTGTCCGCACCGGAGCAGGGCGTCCGGCGACGTGCTGCCGCACTGGGCGCGGCTGACGCGGCGTGGCTGGCGGTCGTGCCGACGGTCGCGATCATGCTTGCCGCGATCGTCCTGCTCGGGCCGTGGGTCGGAACGCTGCGACCGACCGGGAATGCGCGCTTCCTCTCCGGCGTCCAAGCCGGGGTCCACCCCGAGCCGACTGAGCAGGGGCGCTACCTCGTCGCGCTGCTCGCTCCGCTGCTGCTGGCCGCGCTGACGCTGCTGCTCGTGCGTCGGCCCCCCTCGTGGGCGGCGGAGCGTAGCCGGCGGCTCGCGCGAGCCGCCGAAGCGCTCGCCGTCGCGGTGCTCGCCGGCTGCTTCGTCGCGCAGCGGCTTCAGCTGCCGCAGGGCGGCCCCACGGAGCGCCGCATCGTCTACTTCACGATGCCGTCAGTGCTGTTCGCCGTCGCGGTCGCAGCCGCGCTCGCGGTGGCCGCCCGCTCGACGACCGTGCGCGAAGCATGGGCCGCTTGGAGCGCCCCTTCACGAAGCCGCCTGGTGCTCGCATTCCTTCTCGCGCTCGGCGCGACCGCGGTGACGTTGCTGCCGGCGATCAGCGCCGACGGCTCACTCGCACATGAGTACGAAGCGGTCATCTACCACATGCAGTTCACATACGACGAGTCGGTCTCGGTGCTCGCCGGCCGCTCACCGCTCGGCGACTTCGCAACCCAGTACGCCGCCCTGTGGCCCTACGCGATCGCTGCGGTGATGTCGCTGCTGGGAACGTCCGTTGCGGTCTTCACGGGCGTGCTCGCAACGATCACTGGCCTCGCACTGCTCGCGCTCTACGACGTGCTGCGGCGCGTTGCGCGCAGCCCGCTGACGGCGCTGCTGCTGTATGTACCGCTGCTGGCGACGTCCGCGCTGAAGCTGCACGGACCGTGGCACGGGCGCTTCTCGCTCGTCACGTACTACGGCGTCATGCCGCTGCGCTACGCAGGACCGTTCTTCCTCGCGTGGCTGCTCGTGCGCCACCTCGACGGCGTGCGCGGCCGGCGCGACCCGCACATCTGGCCGCTGTTTCTGGTGGGCGGCATGGTCGCGCTCAACAACACCGACTTTGGAATCGCCGCCGTCGGCGCGACGATTGCCGCGCTGCTGTGGACGTCGCGTCGTCCCAACGGCCCGCGCGCCCGCCGGCTCGCGCTCGAAGCGGCCGGCGGCATGGCCACGGCGTTCGCGCTCGTGACGCTCCTGTTGGTGTGGCGGACCGGCGGACCGCCACACTTCGAGCTGCTGCTGCGCTACGCGCGCATCTTCGTCGTCGAAGGCTTCGCGAACCTGCCGATGAAGCCGGTGATCGGCTTCCACCTCGTCGTCTACCTGACGTACGTCGCGGCGATCGGCGTCGCCACCGTGCGCGCGATCCGGCGTGACCCGGACCGGCTCATGACCGGCATGCTCGTGTGGAGCGGCGTGTTCGGCCTCGGCGCCGGCTCCTACTACGTCGGGCACTCGCTGTCCGAGGTATTAATGTACACGTTTCCGGTGTGGGCGCTGACGGTCGTGCTGCTCACGCTGCTGAGCATGCGCGCCCTCGCGGCAAGCACCCGCCGCTGGCCGGCGCCGGCGATGCTCGCCTGCCTGTTCGCCTTCGGCCTGCTGGTCTGCTCGCTCGCGCAGACCCCGTCCCCGTGGGACGAAGTGAGGCGGATCGGAAGCGAGGGGCCAAAGGTGTTCGCCCGCCCGATCGGCGAGGCGTTCGTCGCGCAATACGCGCAGCCGGGCGAAGCCGTCCTGGTGATGAGCGGGCTCGGGCAAAAGATCGCGCTCAACCTCGGCCTCGACGACGTCGAACGCTTCACCGGCGCACGCTCGATGTTCACGCTCGAACAACTGGAAGAGTCGGTCGCCGCGCTGAGAGCGGCGCGCGGGACGAAGATCTTCGTGCTTACGATCGAAGCGTTCGGCGGCTTGACCGAGGCGCTCGAACGCGCCTACGAGCTGCGCGCGCAGGAACCGCAGGGCATGACGTATTGGGTGCAGCGGTGAGGTGCGCTCACGCCGCCTTGGCCGCCGCGCACATCGCCGCGGCGACGGCCGCGAGGTCCTCGTCGCCGATCGCGTACGGCGGCATCGCGTAGACGAGGTCGCGGAACGGGCGCAGCCAGACGCCGTGCTCGACGGCGGCCGCGGTTGCGGCGGCGACGTCGACGGGGCGGTCGAGCTGCACGACCCCGATCGCCCCCTGCACGCGCACGTCGGCAACGCCCGGCTGCGCTGCCGCCGGCGCCAGCCCGGCGCGCAGGCCGGCCTCGACCCGCGCGACGTCGGCGCGCCAGTCGCGCTCCTCCAGCAGCCCGAGCGAGGCGAGCGCGACCGCGCAGGCGAGCGGATTCGCCATGAACGTCGGACCGTGCATCAGCACGCCCGCCTCGCCAGCGCCGATCCCGCGCGCGACCCACGCGCTGCAGAGCGTCGCCGCGAGCGTCATGTAGCCGCCGGTCAGCGCCTTGCCGACGCACATCACGTCCGGCGCGACGCCCGCGTGCGCGGCCGCGAACAGCTCCCCGCCCGTGCGGCCGAAGCCGGTCGCGATCTCGTCGAGGATCAGCAGCACGTCGTGCGCGTCGCACAGCTCGCGCAGCCGTCGCACGTACGCGGGCGCGTAGACGTGCATGCCGCCGGCGCCCTGCACGACCGGCTCGGCGATCGCGGCCGCCAGCTCGCCGGCGTGCGCCTCGAACAGCGCCGTCGTCTCCACGTCCCATGCCGGGTCGACCTCCGCCGCGCCGAAGCCGGCCGGCGGGCACGGCGCGAACAGCTGCCGCGGCAGCGTGCCCGTCCACAGCTCGTGCATCCCGCCGACCGGGTCGCAGGCGGACATCGCGCCGAACGTGTCGCCGTGATAGCCGCCGCGCAGCGCGAGCAGCCGCTGCCGTTCGGGCCGCCCGCGCGCACGTTGGAACTGCAGCGCCATCTTGATCGCGACCTCGACGGAGACCGATCCGGAGTCGGCGAAGAAGACGTGCTCGAGCCCGTCCGGCGTCAGCTCCACCAGCCGCCGCGCCAGCTCGACCGCCGGCGCGTGCGTGAGCCCGCCGAACATCACGTGCGCCATGCGGTCCAGCTGGTCGCGCACGGCCGCGTCGAGCGCCGGCACGCGGTAGCCGTGGATCGCGCACCACCACGACGCCATCCCGTCGATCAGCTCGCGCCCGTCGGCGAGCCGCAGGCGCACGCCGGCCGCCGACTCGACGGGGAGCGGCGGCAGCGCGGCGGGCAGCGGCGCGTACGGGTGCCATACGTGCTCGCGGTCGTACGCGAGCAGCGCGTCCGTCGAGCCGAGTGCGCTCACTCGTCGCGCGGCGGTGGGCGGAAGACGATCTTCTTGACCTCGGCGACGGTCCCGCCGCTGAGCCGCAGCGCCGTCTGGATGCCCTCGTCGCCCAGCTCGCCGGCGACGAGCGCCCTGCGCAGCTCGTCGAGCTGGGCGCGCGCCTCCTCGTCGGCGTCGTCGCGGCCCGCCTCCAGCAGGATCAGGTGGCGCGGGCGGCGCGCCGCGTGCGCCATCCGCACGTACGGCTCGCGCGCGTCGGCGGCGAGCCCGTCGACGCCCAGCGCCACCGTCTCGCCGCTCTCCAGCCGTCTGCCGATCGCGGTGTCGAGCAGCTCGCGCGCCCGCTCCTCCAGCTGCGCGGCCGACACGCGGCCGGCCAGGAGCGCACGCACCTTGTCGAGCGACAGGTAGGCGTTTCTGTCCTCGAGCACGCGCGCGGCGAAGCGGTCTCGCTCCGCGGCGCTCGGGGAGACGATCAACAGCAGGCTGCCGGGGGAGTAGCGCAGCCGGTCGGACGGCGTGAGGATGCGGCAGCGCGTGGAGACGTCGACCGGGCGTCTGACGGCGCCTTCGCGGCGCGGCCGGTCGGACGACCACGCGCCCCGCTCGTCGTCGGAGAACTTGACGCTGCGGGTGGAGGGATTGGTCGACATCCCTCCATCTTGCCTGATCGGCTACGCAGAGTGTCCACGGATAAGTACGAGAGAGCGCTTCGGACTCATCAAAGGGTCCCGAGAACTGTGACGGCAACCGCCGCATCAGCCAGTACGGTTCGCCGATGCCCAGCTTCTCGGACGCTATCCAGGCTTACGACGAGAGTCACCGCGGCCTGGAGCACCTCCCTCGCTCACTCGTCCCTGTCCACGGCGAGTACAAAGAGAACGTGCGGCTGCTCAGCGCTCGGCGCAGACCGCTGGAGGAGTACTACCGGTGGCAGTTCATCTACGGGCTGATCAACGCCGGTCTGTGTCCGCGCGACCACCTCGGTGCCGAGGTCCATTTCCCGAAGGGCAATGCCAACGCAGCTGCGCTGCAGATCGATGCGGCAATCTTCGACGATCCTTCGTGGATCGATCGCTACCGCGCCTTTTGGCAGAACCGCAGGAACGAGGACCTCCAATGGCTCAACGATCATTTGCTCGCAGTTATCGAGTTCAAACGTGGCGAAAAGCGGATCGCCGACGCGTTCCAGCGCCAGGTGAAGCCCGCAATGCGGGAGAAAGATCCGAGCGACGCCTACGTCGTCGGCATTTATTACGACGAAGGGCGCCTGTATCTGTTTGACCGCCGCAACGGGCGCTATTTGCGTCTCGACGACAGCAAGAACCAGAAGGGCGAGCAGAGCGCTGCCGGAGACCTGTCGCTTCATCTTCCGGACCCGTACCTACATCTCCCCTCGCTGGATGATCTCCGGAACCGCGTGAACCGACCATCGCTGGTCGACCGCGCGACGCGCTCGATCACGGACCTCGACGTGATCACCTCGATCGACACGATGCAGGTGCGCGACGCGCTGTCGGCGGTGCTGCGCACGATGGACCGCGTCGGACTCGTGAATCAGCGCGGTTATGAGATCCTCGTCCAGACGTTCGCGCTGAAGATCTCCGACGAGAAGCGTAACCAAGGGCGTCCCCAGGAACCGCTGCGCTTCTTTATCACTGACGAGGAGGCCAACTTCTCAACGCTGCGCGAGCGGGGCATCCAGTCGTTCATCGGTCGCATGCAGCAGATTCGCGACCAGGCCCTTGCAGAGTATCCCCGCATCTTGGAAACGCTGGTGATCGACTGGAAAGAGTCGGACCACGTGCGTGTGTTGGCGAGCGCATGCGAGCGGTTCCAGGACTTCTCCTTCATCCGCTCATCCAAGAGCGACCTCTACCAGCTTGTCTTTTACAACTTCGCCAGCCGGTTCCAGCTCCAGGAGCAGGCGCAGTTCCTGACGCCTATCGCAGTGATTGACTTCCTCGTGCGGATCGTCAACCCGCGAGGAGACGAAAAGGTGATTGATCCCTGCTGTGGCATCGCCGACTTCCTCTCGCTCTCCTACGTGCATGCGCAGGAGAAGCCACCGGCGTGGCAACTCGATGACGCGAACATCGTCGGTCTCGATGTCTCACGCGACATGATCACGCTGGCTTCCCTGAACATGCTGCTGAACGGAGACGGCAACGCTCGCCTGTTTCGCGTGCCGGACAAGGGCTCAATTCTTCACAAGGTGAAAGCGGGGTCACCGCCGGAGACTGTTGCGCTGGATCTCGGGCGGCACACGGGCGGCAACTGGGACGACTGGCCAGACCACACCCGGCTGTTGAAGTTTGACGTCGTGCTCACCAACCCGCCGTTCGGCGAGGACCGCGCGTACCGGCCGGAGAGTGACTTCGACCAACAGGTGATCGAGCTGTACGAGACGTGGGGCCTCGTGGGCGGCGACAGCATCGACCTGGGCGTCGTGTTTCTGGAGAACGCGGTTCGGATGCTCGCCGACGAGGGACGGCTGGGAATCGTGCTGTCGAATTCGATCGCTTCGACGGACCGCTGGGCGTCCGTGCGCGAATGGCTGTTGAGCAAGGTCCGGCTGACCGCGGTGTTCGACCTGCCCGCGAACGTGTTCGCCGAGACAGGCGTCAACACGACGCTGCTCGTTGCCTACAAGCCGAAGCCTGCCGACCTCTCGCGGCTGCGGCGTGACGGTTACGCGGTCTTCGCGCGCGACATCAAGAACGTCGGCTACATGCGACGCACGAGCAAGCGCAATATCTTCTTCCAACCAAGATACGTGCTCGACCCCAGAACGTTCGATGTCGCGCTCGACGCCGAGGGCGCGCTGATCCTGGACGAGGAGTTCACCGAGACGGTGGACGACTTTCGCACGTGGACGCGCTCACAGGAGGGCGCCCTCGCACGGATCTTCGTCGAGGAGCCCTAGATGCAGGCGGTCACCGAGCTGCAGTTGGCGCAGATCCAGGCGAATGGCTACTCGTTCTCGCCGGCGCACTACACCGACGTCGCGATCACAAGTCCCACGACCACGACGGTGCGCGGATTGCTCGACCCCACGACGCCCTACGAGCGCGGCTTCGAACCCGGCTCGAGCGCGTATTTGCCGCATTCTTCGCACCACATGATCCGCACGAAGGCGCTACAGCGCCACAGCTGGCTGGTCGACCCGCGCGGCGACGCGATCGTCCCAATCAGCCCGCGCGCATTCGTCGACGGCAACCTCGCGATCAACGACATCCTGCTGAGCAAGGACTCGAACGTCGGTGAGGTCGCGCTCGTCGATGAGCCACGCTCGATCCAGCACATGCGCAGCGGAGGCGTGCTCAAGCTCCGGCCAGCATCGGACTCCTTCTACCTGTTCGCGTTCCTGAAGCACCCGAGCTTCGTCGCCCAACTCGAGGCGGTCACCCCACGCGGCTCGACGATCCGCCACGCAGGCGAGCGCTGGCTGGACTGTGTGATCCCGTTGCCGAATCAGCGGGATTCTGGCGACGTGGTCGCGTATGTCTCGGCGATGACGGAGGCGATCGCCGACAAGGAGCGACTGATCCGGGAACGCACGCGCGAGATCCACCGCACGATCGGCGATGAGCTTAGGCGCGGTCGTCGCTGGCGCAGCAGACCGCACACGATGCCGTCAATCCACGAGATTGCGGCGCGGGGGCGCTTTGACGCCGCGATCTACGACCGCGAGTACAAGGGCATCATCGATCTTGTCGACGCCTACGAGCATGGTGCGCGAACGCCCGATGAAGCCGGCTTCGATGTGAATCCTGGCCCCACGCTGGAGCTGAAGGTGATCAAGACGCGGATCGACTCAGACGAGCCGCGGCCTGGCTACTACGCGCTGCTGCTGCCAAAGAATCTGTCGGAGTACGGCACGATCAACCGCCTCCAATACCTCGGCACTGCGGCTCAACTCCCACTGCTGCAAGATGGGGATGTGCTGTTCGGGGAGGCCGGATTCCACAAGGGTCGGTCCGTCGTGCTCGTGCAGGCCCCCGCACACTGCACGACGAACGCGCACGGAATCTACGCGCGTCACCGCGAACGGGACTTGGACGCGGCGATCATGTTCCGCTGCATCTTCGACTGGTATCGCGAGATGGGCGTCGTCGATTTGGTAGCAGTCGGCGGATCGGGCGGTCACCTCTCGCCGTCGTATTTCGACGAGTACATCCGCGTTCCGAACTTCTCGCGCGAGATCCGCGAGCGTATCGTCCCGCTTTACCACACGGGCGACCGTGTCGGGAGGGCGTTGCCGCTGGCCCCGGGCGAACTGGCCAGACGGCACCGCGAGCGCAACGCGCAACTGGGCATTTGGGAGCTGAGCGCCGACCGGGCTCTGCTGATCCGGATTCTGCGCGAACTCCAGGCCGCGATCGTGCGTGGAGAGCCTGTTGACCTCGCAGGATTCGCAGACGTCGACGACCTTTCGCGCTCGCCCGAGTCAATCTTCTAGCGGCGCGCCACCGTCCTCACACCCGCAGGTTCAGCGGCGGGAGCGCGGTGGCAGCGACCGGCGTGACGAGGCCCTCCGGCGCAGCGCCGGGCGGGACGAACGCCGGCGCGGCGGCGGCGACCGGCTCGGCGTCGACCGGCTCGCCGAAGCCGCCATGCTCCGCGACCGCGGCGGCGATGTCGAGCAGGGCGCGGTCGGCGTCGGCGGCGCTCGTGCGCTCGTCGACCGCTTGGCGCAGGAAGCGCTCGACCGCCGGGCGCAGCGCGATCGCCGCGTCCACCAGCGGATCGGTCCCGCGCTGGTAGGCGCCGATCGCGATCAGGTCCTCCTTCTCGCGGTACGCCGCCAGCAGCTGGCGGACCGCCTGGCCGGCGGCGCGCACCTCCGGCGAGACGACCTCGCCGACCAGGCGCGAGACGCTCTGCAGCACGTCCACCGCCGGGTAGTGCGAGGCGTGCGCCAGCGCGCGCGTCAGCACGACGTGGCCGTCGAGGATCGAGCGCACGGCGTCGGCGATCGGCTCGTTCATGTCGTCGCCGTCGACCAGCACCGTGTAGAGCGCGGTGATCGAGCCGACCGCGGCGGTCCCGGACCGCTCCAGCAGGCGCGGGAGCTGCGCGAACACGCTCGGCGTGTAGCCGCGCGTCGCCGGCGGCTCGCCGATCGCGAGGCCGACCTCGCGCTGCGCCATCGCGAAGCGCGTGACCGAGTCCATCATCAGCATCACGTCGTGGCCCTGGTCGCGGAAGTGCTCAGCGATCGCGGTCGCCGTGAACGCCGCCTTGATGCGCACGAGCGCCGGCTGGTCGGAGGTCGCGACGACCACGACCGAGCGCTCGAGCGCGTCGCCGAGGTCGCGCTCGACGAACTCGCGCACCTCGCGCCCGCGCTCGCCGACCAATGCGATCACGTTCACATCCGCGGTCGTCGAGCGGGCGATCATGCCGAGCAGCGAGGACTTGCCGACGCCCGAGCCGGCGAAGATGCCGAGGCGCTGCCCGCGCCCGCACGGCACCAGGGCATCCAAAGCGCGAACGCCCAGGTCGACCCGCTCCTCGATCCGCGGGCGGGACAAAGCGTCCGGCGGCGCGGCGGCGGTCGAGCGCGGCCGCCCGCCGTCGGCGCGCGGCATGCCGTCGAGCGGTCGGCCGAGCCCGTCGATCACGCGTCCGAGCAGGTCGTCGCCGACGCGGATCCGGAACGGCGAGCCGGTCGCGCGGGCGGTCGTGCCCGGCCCGATCCCCTCCATCTCGCCGAGCGGCATCAAGAGCGTGCGCTGGCCGCGGAAGCCGACGACCTCGGCGGGCACCGGGGCGTGCCCGCGGTCGCCGTTGACGAGGCACACCTCGCCGACCTCCGCCTGCAGCCCGGTCGCCTCGATCACCAGGCCGATCAGGTCGGACACCCGCCCCGACCGGCGCGCCAGATCCGAGCCGCGCAAGAGCGCGGCCGCCCGCGCAAAGCGAGGAGCGCGGATCTGCCCGTCTGTCAGACAGGCGGACTCGCGGTCCTCCGTCATCCGCCCAGCTCCGCCGCCACCAGCTCGCGGGCGCGCGCGAGCTGGGTCTCGATCGAGGCGTCGACCTGGCCCTCGTCGGTGCGCACGACGGCGCCCCCGCGCGACAGGCGCCGCTCGGCCTGCACCTCGCAGTGCTCGATCCCGCCCAGCTCGCCCGCGAAGCCGCCAGCGGCGGCGCGCACCAGCTCGAGGTCGTCGGGGTGGACCAGCACCGTCACGCGCCGGCGCTCGCCGAGCCGCCGCAGCGCGCCGCGCACGACGTCGAGCACGCGCTCGGGCTCAACCGCCAACGCCCCGGCGACGACCTTCTCCGCCAGCGACACCGCGAGCGACACCGCGTCGCGCTCGACCGCATCGGCGGTCGCGTCGCGCAACGCGTCGAGCTCCAGGCGGGCCGCCTCCAGCGCGGCCAGCGCGGACGCGACCTGCGCGCGCCCCTCCTCCAAACCCGCCGACAGCCCGTCGGCGTGGCCCTCCGCGCGCGCCTGGGCGCGGATCGCGGCGGCCTCCGCCTGCGCCGCCGCCAGCGGCGACTCCAAGTCGCGCAGCGTCACGGCGGGCGCCGGCTCGAGCGGCTCGAACGCGTAGGGCTCCGGATCGGCGGCCATCAGACGACCGCGTCCCCGGCGCCGCGCCCGATCACGAGCGTGCCGGCGTCCTCCAGGCGGCGCACGACGCCGACGATGCGGCCCTGCGCCTCCTCCACCACGCGCTTCTTCTGCGGCGGCTGGAACTCCATCTCCTCGCGCAGCATCTGCGCGCCGCGCTCGGACATGTTCGACAACAGCCGCTCCTTGACGGTCTCCTCGACGCCACGCAGCGCGAGCGCGAGGTCTCTCTGGTCGACCTCGCGCAGCACGAGCTGGATCGAGCGGTCGTCGAGTCTCGCGATGTCCTCGAAGACGAACAGCAGCCGCCGCACCTCGTCGCCCAGCTCGGCGTCCTGCTCGGCGATCGTGTCGAGCACGTTGCGCTCGGTCGGGCGGTCGGTGTGGTTGAGGATCTCGGCGAGCGACTTGACGCCGCCGGCCGCCTGGAAGTCCTGCTGGACGACCGTCTCCAGCTTGCGCCGCATCACGTTCTCGATCTCGCGCACGACGTCAGGCGGCGTCTCGCCCATGCGCGCGATCCGCAGCGCGATGTCGGCCTGCTGCTCCTCCGGCAGGCACGACAGCACCTGCGCCGCGAGGGTCGTGTGCAGGTTCGCGACGACCAGCGCGATCGTCTGCGGCGACTCGGAGCGCAGGAACGTGACGATGTGGTCCGCCGGCGTGCGGCGCAGGAACTCGAACGGGCGGCGCTCGATCACCGTCGCGAGGCGGCCGATGATCTCCGCCGCGCGGTCCGAGCCCAACGACCGCTCCAGCACCTCGCGCGCGTAGTCGACGCCGCCGGTCGCGAGCGAGTCGTACGCCTGCACGACCGCGGCCAGCTCCTCGAACACGTAGGCGGAGGTGTCGGGCGAGATCTGGCCCGACTTCGCCATCTCCAGCGAGAGCGTCTCGATCTCGTCGTCGCGCAGGTGCCGGAAGACCTCGGCCGCCTTCTCCGGCCCGAGCGCGATCAGCAGCACCGCCGCCTTCTGGCGGCCGGCGAGGCGCGGAACGACTCTGGCGGGGAGCCGCGGGAGCGCGTCGCGCTCGGCCAGCTCCTCGACGGCGTCGGCGATGTCAACGGCAGGCATCCGCGACTCCCGGAATCGGCTTTCGCTCTCCCGCGCCCGCAAGCGGGTCGCGTCCGAGCGACGTCACCCTTCGTCCTCCGCCATCCACGCGCGCACCTGCTGCGCGACGCGGTCGGGGTCGCGCTCGACGAGGTCCTCGACCTGCAGCCGGGCGGGCTGCTCGGGCGTGCGCAGCGGGCGCACCTGCGTCGGGTGGTCGTCGGCCTCCAGCCGCTCCAGCTCGGCGAGCGTGCGCGGCGCCTGGATCTCGGACAGCCACGTCGGCGTGCCGGCGAGCGTCTCGGACTCGCGCCGCTTCAGCTGGCGCGTCACGAACAGCAGGAAGCCGAGCGTCGCGAGGCCGACGAAGACGTACTTGAGATAGCCGCCGTAGGTCGCGACCGGCGAGGGCGCCGCCGCGGTCGGCAGTCTCGCGAACGCGACCTGGCCGACCGTCAGCACGTCGCCGCGTCTCGCGACGATGCCCGCCGCGCTCGCGACCGCCGCTCTGATCTGCGGGATCGCCGACGCCGGCACCGATCTGTCGAGCAGCACGGAGACCTGCTGGGCGTTGATCGCGCCGGGCGCGATTCTCGTGCGCGTGACGGTCTTGTCGACGCCGAACACGTCGTTGGAGCTGTCGCGTCTGTAGTCGGATCTGCCGCCCGCGCCGGTCTGCGCGTACGCGGGCGCGTTGCCGCCCACGCCGGCGGTGCCGCCGGCGCCCGCGCCGCCGCCTCTGAGCGTCTCTCTCTCGGTCTGCGCCTGCAGCGCGACGCCTCTTCTGCCGTAGGTGAGCTGCTCCTGCGTCGCCTCGTTGGCGTCGAGGTCGGCGTGCACCTGCACCTGCGCCTTGTCGGGCCCGAGCGTGCGCGCCAGCATCGCGTTCAGCGAGGAGGCCATCGCGGCGTCGTAGCGCGCCTCGGCCGCCTGCTTCGCGAGCAGGCCGCCGTCGCCGCCGGAGGCCCCGTCGCCGCTGCCGGTCGGCCACAGCATCTCGCCGGTCCCGTCGGTGATCGTGACCTTGTCGGTCTGCAGGCCGGGGACGCTGTTGGCGACCAGCTGCGCGATGCCGCGGACGGCGCCCGGGTCGAGCGTGCCCCCGCTCGACAGCAGCACGGCGGCGGTCGCCGGCGAGCTGTTGTCGGAGAACAGCTGCGCCTCTCTGTCGGGCAGCACGAGCTGCACCTGCGCGCCGTTGACGCCGTCGACCTGCTCGACCGTCTTGGCGATCTCGCCCTCGAGCGCGCGCTGGTAGTTGATGTTCTGCTGGAAGTTCGAGGTGCCGAGCTTCTGTCTGTCGAGCAGCTCGTAGCCGGGCTGCGCGGTCGCGCCGCTCAGCCCCGCGCTCGCGAGCGCGATCCGCGCGTCGGCCGTCTTGCCCTTCTCGACGGCGAGCGCGGTGCCGTTGTTCTGCAGCTCGTAGCCGATGCCCTTCGTGTCGAGCGCGGCAGTGACCTTGCCCGTCTGCGCCGGGTCGAGGCCCGTCATCAGCGTCGTGTACGAGGGCGCCGACGCCATTCTCATCAGCAGGATCAGCACGACGACCGTGCCGAGCGCGACGGCGCCGAGCACGATGCGGCCGCGCGGCGTGACGTTGGCGAGGAGGGCGCGAAGGGGCATGAGGGAGTGCTCCTAGGGGGTCGGCGCGTCAGATCTGCGTGTGGAAGATGTCGTTGATCGCCTCGGATCCCTTGGTGCGGATCTGGCCGGCGAGCTGCATCGCGAGCTGGGCCTTCTCGACCGCGGTCACGACGGACGAGACGTCGGTCGCGCTGCCGTTCGCGAGCGACTGGGAGGCGGAGGCGGCGTTCTCCTGCAGCGCGGTGAGGTTGGAGATCTGCTGCGTGAGCACGTCGCCGAAGGAGCCGCCGGTGCCGCTCGCGCCGGCGACCGGGTCGGGCGCGGTGACGCCGGGGATCTGGAAGTCGGCGCCGAGCGGCGCGATCGGCGGGAGCGTCATCTGAGCAGCTCCAGCGTCTTCGAGAAGAGCGTCTTGGCGGTCTGCATCGAGGTCACGTTCGCCTCGTAGCTGCGCGACGCGGAGATCAGGTCGACCATCTCGGTGACCGGGTTGACGTTCGGCAGCGTCACGTAGCCCTGCGCGTCGGCGTCCGGGTGGCCGGGGTCGTAGACGCGGCGGCCGGGCGACGGGTCATCGACGATGCCGGCGACCTGCACGCCGCTGACCGGGCCGGCGCTCGCGCTGGCGAGGATCGCGCCGAAGCTCGGCCCGCCCGCCTGCGCCTCCTGCAAGACGACCTCGCGGCGGCGGTACGGCTGCCCGTTCGCGCCCTGCGTCGTCTGCGCGTTCGCGAGGTTGCCGGCCGTCACGTCCATCCGCAGGCGCTCGGCCGCGAGGCCGCTGCCGGCGACGTCGATCGCGTCGAACAGGCCCATCAGCGCACGCCCATCGCGATCTGGAGGATCTGCGTGCGCGCGCCCGCGACCTGCACGAGCGACTCGTA
Organism: Actinomycetota bacterium; assembly: GCA_018268595.1. Lineage (GTDB taxonomy): Bacteria > Actinomycetota > Thermoleophilia > Solirubrobacterales > Solirubrobacteraceae > Conexibacter. Next base: position 51,324 of record JAFDWH010000014.1, read on the forward strand.
CTCGAGCGCGTTCTTCGCCAGCTCGGCCGACTCCTGGTCGGGGTCGACGCCGCTGCCGTCGGGCCGCACGACACGCGAGCTGTCGACGGTCGGGCCGAAGGCGAGCGTGTCGAGCGGCCGGCCCGTCTGCATCGCGTCCGCGAGCGCGGCGTGGAAGTCGACGTCCTTGCGCTGGTAGCCGGGCGTGTTGACGTTCGCGAGGTTGTCCGTCAGCAGCGTCTGGCGCATGGAAGAGCCGCGCAGCGCGGCTTCGAGCGAGAGCTGGGTGGTGTCGAACAGGCTCATGCAGAGGGGAAGCGGTTCCTGCGTGGGCCTCCGTGGCGAACTGGTCCGGCGACCCCCTCCTTGGGGATCACGCGGGTGGATCGGCTGGGAGATGCGTTTCTTGAGCGGGGCGGCGCAGGTGCGGGCCGTCCGCCGCCGAAGGGATGCGCCATGCCGCGCTCCCTGCTCGCCGTCGCCGTGCTGCTCGCGCTGGTGGCGGCCGGCTGCGGCGGCGCCGACGCGCCCGCCGACCCGCAGGGCGCGCACGTGACGCGCCTGTCGTTCGACAGCGCGGCGGTCGGGCGCACCGAGCACGTCACGGTCGTGGTGCCACCGGGGCGCGCGCCGCACGGGCCGCGTCCGCTGCTCGTGTTCCTGCACGGCCGCGGCGCCGACGACCGCTCCTACCTCGACGCGCCGATGTTCGCGGCGCTGCGCCGGCTCGGCGCGCGGGCGCCGATCGTCGCGTTCCCGGACGGCGGCGACCACTCCTACTGGCACGACCGCGCGGACGGCGCGTGGAGCCGCTACGTGACGGACGAGGTGATCCCGCGCGTGACGCGCCGCTTCCACGGCGACCCGCGGCGCGTCGCGATCGGCGGCATCTCGATGGGCGGCTTCGGCGCGCTCGACCTCGCCGAGCGGCGGGCGCGGCGCTGGTGCGCGGTCGGCGCGCACTCGCCGGCGCTGTGGCGGACGGCCGGCGAGACGGCCGACGGGGCGTTCGACGACGCCGCCGACTTCGCGGCGCACGACGTGGTCGCGGTCGCCGGCACGGCGGCGGGCGCGGCGGCGCTGCGCGCGCAGCCGCTGTGGATCGACGCTGGCGACGGCGACCCGTTCCTGCCGGGCGACCGCGCCTTCGTGGACGCGCTGCATGGCACGGCACGGCTCGACACGGCGCCCGGCGGCCACGACGACGGCTACTGGTCGAGCCGCTGGAAGGACTACCTGCCGTTCTACGCGGCGGCGCTCGCGCGCTGCCGCTGAGCGCTCAGCCGCGCGCGTCCAGCACCGAGCGCGCCGTCGGGCCAGCGCCGTAGCCGCGCGCCGCCTGGCGGCCGCGGTCGATCCCGTGCAGGTCGCGGCCGAGCTGGTCGCACAGGACGGTCAGCGCCGCGCTGACGCGCTGCTGCAACTCGTGCGCGCGCAGCAGCGCCGGGCGCGCCGTCGCGGGCGGGCGCGCGGGCAGCGACGCGACGAGCGTCGTGCGCGTCTGCTGGAGCGCGACCAGCTCGCCGATGCGCGCCGGCTCGAACGCGGTCACGAGCGCGAGCTCGCGCTCGGCCAGCTCGGCGAGCCGTTCGTACGGGGCCGTCTCGGTCACGTCGTCCGGCTCGCTCCCGGGACCGGCGCGACTCAGGCCGAGGCCGCGACGGGCTGCGGCTGCGCCGCCAGCTCCGCCCACGCCTCGCGCAGCTCGCCGAGCAGCTCGCCGACCTTGTCGAGCTTCGCCGCGTCCTGGCTCATGCGGCCCTCCGCCAGCAACTGGAGGCAGAAGACGTAGATCGCCTCGAGCTTGCCGGCGATCTCGCCCTGGCTCATGTCGAGCGTCGCGAGCAGGTGCTCGACGATCCGCTCGGCACGGCGCAGTCTGTCGTGCGCGGTCGGCACGTCGCCCTCGCGCATCGCCGTCGCGGCCTGGAGCAGGAAGCGCCCGGCGCCGTCGTACAGCATCACGACGAGCCGCTCCGGCGGGGCGGTCAGCACCGCGCTCTCTCGATACGCCTGCGGCGAGGCCGCGAAGTTCATGCTGCTCATGGCCCTTCCCAGATCGGGGACGTCGGTCTCGCCCTCCGCTCGCCGCGAGCGGCGATCTGGGGGCGACGTGTCACCCCGGGTGATCGGACCGAGCGGCCGGGAGTTGAGCGGGTTGCCGGCCCCGTATCGGTCACACGAAGGGCTATAGTCCCCTGCGCGATGGTCGCCCTCACCGAGGCTGCCCACCGGCTCGGCGCCGACGAGCGCACGTTCCGTCGCGCCGTCGCGACGGGGACGGTCCGCTGCCACGAGCGCAGTCCGCGCCGGCGTCAGTTGGACGACGAGGAGCTGGCGTACCTGTCCGGGCACTGGGAGCTGCTGTCGAAGCTGCGCGCCGCGCTGCGCACCGAGCCGAACGTCCGCCTCGCCGTCCTCTACGGCTCCGCCGCGCGCGGCGACGACCGCGACGACTCGGACGCTGACGTGCTCGTGTCCTTCGCGGAGGATCGTCCCCTCGCACGCATCCGCCTCGCGGGGCGACTCATGCAGGCGCTGGATCGCCACGTGGATGTCGCTCAGCTCGATCGCGTCGACGAGACGGCTCCTCTTCTGTTGCTGCAGGTCGTCGACGAGGGGCGCGTCATCGTCGACCGCGACGGCGTGTGGCCCGGGATGGGGAGCCGCCGAACGGAGATCGAGCGGCGTGCGTTCCGCGCGCACGCCGAGAACCTGCGGCAGGCACGGCGGGCGATCCGCGAGCTGCTCGCGGAAGATGAGTGACGCACGCGCTGCGGCGCGGGCGGCCGAGATCGATCGCATCGCGACGAAGCTGAAGCGACTGCCCGTTCAGCGCCGGGCGCTCAATGCCGCGATCCGCGCGTTCGGTGACGAGTTCGACGGCGCCGAATGGACCGCCGCGTTCGAGTCGGAGGAGACCGTCGACATCAATCGGGTGCTCCAGGTCACCGGCGGTTACCTCATCCTCGTGAACAACACGATCGAAGCCGTGAAGATCGGAGCCGGACTGGCAGACCTGACGCCCGCCGATGGCAGACGCGGCGCGTCCGGGTTGATCGATGCCGTCCGGCGGGACGGTGGGTTCTCGCGCGAGCAGGCGGAGACCTTCATCAGCCTGTATGCGACGCGCAATCTGCTCCAGCACGCGTCCACGGATGTCCAAGCCCGCGACGTCCACCGGCAGGTGAAGCTCTTGCTGCGTAGCCTCCCGGGCTTCGTCGCGAGCTTCACGAGCTGGCTCGCACGCCACGGCGTCGAGCTTCCCTGACGGCGCCGCTCAGTTGCCGAGCGCCGCGAGCTGACCGGAGAGCCAGTCGCCCTGCGTCTTGCTCTGCTGCAGCGCGGTCTCCATCGCAGTGAACTGCGCGCGCAGCGAGGTCTCCTTGAGCGACAGGCGGTCGTCCATGTCGGCCATCGCCTGCTGCAGGCGCTTGAGCTCGGCGTCGGCGCCGGTGATCTGCGCGTCGAGCGTGCCGCTGGTCGTGTCGGCGTCGTGGACGATTCTCTCGAACGCGCGTGTCCAGCCGCCGACGTTCGCGGGCCCGGCGAGCAGGTCGCGCACGCCGGAGGGGTCGTTCGCGAGCGCGTCGCCGAGCTTCGTCGTGTCGATCGTCAGCTTGCCGGCGAGCGCGTCTCTGGAGATCGTCGAGGAGGCGGAGCCGGTCGAGACGCCGAGGTCGGCGAGGCTGCTCATGCCGTCCGGCAGCCCTCTGACGGGCGTGTAGATCGCCTGGCGCATCTGCGACAGGATCGCCGTCAGCGTCGTGTCGCCGTTGAGCATGCCGGCCTGCTGGTCGGCGACCGTCTGCGGGTTCGGGACGCTTCTCTCGTCGAGTCTCGCGCGGATCGCGTCGACGGTCGAGTTGTAGACGTCGACGAACGCCTGCAGCTTCTGCTTGACCGCGTCGGTGTCGACGCTCGGCGCGCCGACCGTGACGGTCAGCGGCCCGCTCGTCGTCGTGACGCCTCTGAGCGTCAGTCTCACGCCCGCGATCGCGTTCGTGACGTCGTTCGTGGAGGCTCTGCCGGCGACGCCGTCGACCGTGAACAGCGCGTCACGGCCCTGCTTCGCCTTCGACGTGTCCTCCGTCAGCGAGCCGGTCCCGTCGGTCACGGCGATGAAGCCGCTGCCGGTGTCGCCGGTCGCGCGCGAGGACAGCACGAGCGTGCCGCTGTCGGTCGCGGCCGCGTAGACGGTCGCTCTCGGATCGGAGTTGATCGCGCTCACGAGGTCCGAGATCGACGCGCCGGCGGCGACCGCCGTGTCGTGCCCGTCGATCGTGATCGTGCCGGCGCTCGCCGGCGAGCCGAAGGCGTACGTGCGCTGGGCGGCGTTCGCGAGCTGGGAGACCTCGACCTGATAGCCGCCGACGCCCGCGCCGGAGCCGGCGACGATCGCCGCCGACAGGCGCGTCGGGTCGCTCGTGGCGACGCTCTGCTGCTGCGACCACAACGTGACCGAGCGCAGGTCCTGCGCGGCCGCCTCGACCGCGCGCAGGCGCGACTGGAAGTCCGCGAGCACCGACTGTCTGGCGCCGATGAGGGACGCCTGCGTGTTGAGCTTCGTGCGCGGCTGGCGCTCGACCGCCATCAGCTGGTCGATGATCGAGTTCGTGTCGAGGCCGGACGCGAGCCCGCCGATGTTCAGCAGCGGCGTGGTCGCGGTGGACGAGGACGTCGTCGCCATGGCCGCGCTCAGCTCAGCGGGCCGCCGGTGGCGACGTCGAGCAGCTCGCTCGGCGGGATCGTGCGCAGCACGTTGCCGTCGAGGTCGCGCAGCTCGATCGTGACGCTGCCGTCCTCGCCGGGGGCCGGCGGCGTGAAGCGCAGCTCGCGCCCGCTGTCGTGCAGCTCGCGCGCGACGCGGCCGGCCGTGCTCATCGCGTCGAGCACCTCGGGCGGCGGGCTGTCGGGGATCTCGCCGTGCGTGAGGGTCACGGAGTCCTCGGGCGCAGCGGCGCGCGATCTGCGCGGCGCGCGCTCAGGCGCCGCGCTGAAGCCGACTGCGCCGATCGGTGCGATCTCGGTCCCCATGTCCGGCTCTATCGGTCGATCGCGGTGGAACTTGAGGCGCGGGAACAGAGGGCTCAGCCGGCCGGCCGGCCCCCCGGGCCTACGCCGCCAGCGGCTCGAGCCGCGCGAGCAGTCGCGTCGCACGTCGGTCCCCCGCGTCCACCGCGCACGCCTCGCGCGCGAATTCGATCGCGTCCTCGGTCATTCCCTGCGCCGCGGCGACCTGCGCCAGCCCGACGAGGCCGCGCACGTCGCGCGGGTCGGCCTGGCAGACGCGCAGCCACTCCTCCGCGGCGGAGGCGAGGAAGCCGCGCCGCAGGTACATGCCGGCCAGCAGCTCGCGGCGCTCGCGCTGCGGCAGCGGGCAGCCGTCGAGCAGTCCGACGAGCTGGCCGAAGACGTCGACCTCGCGCACGCGCAGCAGCGCCTCCAGCGCGGTCGCGAGCGCGGGGACGGACTCCAGCGGCAGCGCCGCGGTGACGTCGCCCGCAGGCGTCCGCTCGCGGTCGCCGCGCCCTTCGACCAGGTCGGCCCAGGCGCCGAAGCACGCCAGCTCGCCGGCCGGCATCCCGCTCGCCGCGGCACGCGCGAGCACCGTGCGGGCGGGCTCGAGGTCGCGCTCGACGAGCAGCGCGAACAGCTCGCTGCGGCGCGCGGCCGGGCCGTGCGGGTCCTCGTCGGCGAGCTGCGCCGCCTCGGCGACCGCGTCCGCCCAGCGCCGCTGCGACAGCAGTGCCTCAGCCAGCGCGACGCGCGCCATCCCGCTGCCCGGCTGGTCCACCAGCAGCAGGCGGTACTGCGCCTCGGCCGCCTCCGTGCGGCCCGCCTCGTAGAGCGCGGTGCCGAGCATGAAGCGGACGGTCGGGGTCAGCGCGGCGACGCGCGCCTCGACGCGCGCGACGACCTCCTCCGGCGCGCAGCCGTCGGCCAGCAGCGCGGCCGCGAACGGCAGCACGAGCCCGAAGAAGCCGGGGAACTCGCCGAGGCATGCGTCGAGCAGCGCGACCGCCTCCGCCGTCTCCCCACGCGCGTGGTGGATCTCCGCGATCGCGATCGTCGGCAGGAACGTGCCCATCCCGACGGTCGCCGTGTATCTGCTCGGCGCGTCGCCCATCGCGATGCACTCGTGGTAGAGGCGCAGCGCGCCGTCGACGTCGCCGAGCGCGAGCGTCGCGGCAGCCTGCTCGAAGACGACGTCGGTGAAGCCGGGGTAGCGCGCGAGCCCCTCGGCGCCGCGCGCGATGCAGTCCTCGTGGCGACCGACGATCCGCAGCCCGCGCACGAGCCGCGAGACGAGCGCCGGCATGAAGCCCCACGTGCGGCCCTGCGGGTCGTTGACGATCAGCTCCCACGCGCGCTCGAACTCCTCCAGCGCGGCCTGCGGGTTGCCGACGGCGCCGTACTCGGAGCCGAGGTTGAAGTGCAGGAACGGGTTCGACTGGCCGTCCTCGCGCTGCTTGAGCAGCAGCTCGATGTTGCGGCGCGACTTCTCCTTCGCGTCGCGCACCGCGCCGAGGTAGCCGAAGTGCTCGATGCGGATGTCGGTCGCCTCGACCCGCTCGGGCAGGTGCAGCGGCAGCGTCTCGGCGATCTGCTCGTGCAGCGAGCCGCTGAAGCGGTAGCCGGGGCGCGCACGGAACACGCGCAGCGCGGTGTGCGTGGCGGCGGTGCCATCGCCCAGCTCGCCGGTGTAGGAGATCTCGGTCAGGTAGAAGGCCTCGCGCCACGTCTTGCCGCGCAACGCGCGCAGCCGCTCGACGTCCTCCTCGACCAGCACCTCGTCGGCGTCGAGGAACATCAGCCAGTCGCCGGTGGCGGCGCCGAAGGAGACGTTGCGCGCGTCGGAGAAGGAGCCGGTCCACGCGCGCTCGATCACGGTCGCGCCGAACTCGCGCGCGATCTCGATCGTGCGGTCGGAGGAGCCGGTGTCGACGATCACGATCTCGTCCACGGCCGGCGCCGCGGCGGCGAGGCAGCGCGGCAGCATCTCCTCCTCGTCCTTGACGATCATGCAGAGGCTGAGGCGCAGGCCCTCGGCCGGGCGGGCGCGGTCGGCGACACGGCGGGCGCGCTTGGCGAGCTCCGTGAGCGCGACCGCGAGCGAGCGCGGGAAGGCCGGCGAGACGCCGCCGCGGCGCCGGCGCGCGACCTCGTCCAGGTTGCGCCCGACGTTCGCCAGCTCGGGGTCGAGCCGGTGCGCGGCGGCGAACAGCGCGGCCGCGGCGTCGAGCGACCACAGCTCGTACAGCAGCACGCCCGCGTAGTTGAGCAGCACCGGCTCACGCGGCTCCTCCTCCAGCAGCGCGACGGTCGCGCGGGCGGCGGCGACGTAGATCGCCGGCACGCGGGCGCGGTCGGCCGACTGCCCGGCGCGCAGGGCCGCCTCCACGAGCTTGACACGGGCCGCGTAGCGCGCGTGCACGTCCTCGAACGCGGCCGCCTCGGCGAACAGCGCGGCGTAGCCGTCGAGGTCGTGGCGGTCGAGGCACGCGGCGGCCTGCGCCGACGGGTCGAGCGTGGCGGGCGAGGCGGTCGTGGGTGAGCCGGTGAGGCGGAGCGCCATGGAAGGGAACCTCCGACGGGGGACGGACAACCGGGGTAGTCGGCCGGCCGCGCGCAGTCCTGAGCCGGTGGCGCGCTCGCGCTGCCGCGCCGGCTGCGCAGCGGGTGACGATGTCCCTGCTCACCCCAGGAATTGGCACCTGGCTCCCCTGGTACTCGCACGGCTCTGAAGCGCGTACGGCCAGATGAAAGTTATGTCCCCTTGTCCCTCAGCCTGGACGTATGTCCTGGGTTCGTTACCCCATTGCGGCGATCTAGGCGCGTTCGCCCCCGTGCCGATACCTGCCCCGATCCTGGGGACCACTGACGGAGGGAAGCGGAGCGATGCACGTCGAGACGAAACGCACGGGGGGCCGGATATCGGCAGACGAGGCGCTCGCGCTGTGGCAGCGGTACCGCGCGTCCGGCGACCGCGCGGTGCGCGATCGGCTCGTCCTGACGTTCGCGCCGATGGTCAAGTACATCGTCTACAAGAAGGTGCGCGAGATCCCCGCGCGCTGCGAGGTCGAGGACTTCATCTCGTGCGGGCTGGAGGCGCTGATCCAGTCGATCGAGCGCTACGACCCGGAGAAGGGCGCGACGCTCGAGCAGTTCGCGTGGACGCGCATCCACGGCGCCGTGCTCGACGAGCTGCGCCGGCAGGACTGGGCGCCGCGCTCGCTGCGCCGCTGGGAGCGCGACATCAACCAGGCGCGCGAGCAGTTCGTCGGCGTGCACGGCCGCAAGCCGACGCGCGAGGAGCTGGCGCACGCGCTCGACTGCAGCGTCGCGGAGCTGCGCACCCGCGAGGACGAGATCCTCGCCTCCGACGTCACCTCGCTGAACACGCTCGTGCTGAGCGACGACGAGACCGCGATCGAGCGGATCGACACGCTCGTCAGCAACGACCGCTTCTCCGACCCCGAGCACCACACTGCGCGCGACCAGGCGAAGCTGCGCTTCCGCGCCGCGTTCGAGCGCCTGCCCCAGCGCGAGCGGCAGGTCGCCGTGCTGCTGTACGTCAAGAACCTCACGCTGCGCGAGATCGGCGAGATCCTCGGCGTGTCCGAGAGCCGCGTCTGCCAGATCCACGGCCAGCTGAAGAAGCTGCTGCGCGCCGAGCTGGACGCCGACGCGCTGCTGTTCAGCGAGGTCGCCTGACGCTCTCCGCGGCCTCGCGGTCGAGCGCGTGGACGAGCTGCTCGTCGAGCGCGACGCGCAGCTCGACGGTCCCGATCGCCGCGCCCTCGAAGCGCAGCGCCACCACGCAGGAGGCGCGCGGCGACCGTGCCGTGCTCGCGCTCGCGCAGGATCAGCCGCCGCCGCTCGCGGAGCCGCCCCGCGCCCCGCGCGAGCCCGTCGCCGCCGCCGCGCGCGATCCCGGGGAGGAGGGCGAGCAGGGGCGGCCGCAGACGACGAGCCGCAGGCTGTCGCCGGGCTGGAGCTCCTCGGGCAGCTCGGCCGTCAGGTAGGCGCCCGCGATCCCGCGCTGTCCGTGGCGCTCGACGACGCGGGCCGCGAGCACGCGCCCGACGACGAGCGGCAGGTCGGGCGCGGTCGCGCGCAGCAGCACGAGGTCGACCGCGAGCGGTCGCATGGCGCGCAGCCTGTCAGAGCTGCCAGACGCCGCCGCGCAGCACCGGCGTGCGCGCGCCGTCGGCGGCGAGGCCGGTCACGTCCACGTCCACGCCGCCGATCATGAAGTCGACGTGGATCATGCTCGTGTTGATGCGCTCGCGATCCGCGTCGTCGCCGACCGCGAACGCGAACGCCTGCCCGAGCGCGACGTGGCTGGCGGCGTTCTCGTCGAGCAGCGTGTCGTAGAAGACCGTCTCGAGCGGCCCGATGCGGCCGCTGCCGTCGACCAGCGCGACCTCGCCGAGGCGGCAGGCGCCGTCGTCGTGCGCGCTCATCTGGCGCAGCACGTCGGCGCCCTTGTCCGCGTCGATCCGCACCGCGCGCCCGCACTCGAAGCGCACCCGCAGGCCCTCGATCGTCGCGCCCGCGAGCTGCAGCGGCTTCGTCGCGCGCACGACGCCCTCGACGCGCTCCGGGTCGGGCGTCGTGAAGACCTCCTCAGACGGCAGGTTGGGCACGTGGGGGATGCCGTCCGCGGTCTCGAAGCTCGCGCTCAGCCACTGCGAGCTGGGCAGCAGGCCGACGGTCAGGTCGGTCCCCGGCCCCTCGAAGCGGAGCGCGTCGAAGCGCGCGGCGGTGAGCCGCTCGGCGGCGCCGCTGAGCGTCGCCATGCGCTCGCGCCAGGCGGCGACGGGGTCGTCCTCGTCGAGCCGGCAGACGTGCACGATCTGCTCCCACAGCTTCGCGAGCGCCGCGTCCGGCGGCAGGCCGGGGTGGACCTGCGCGGCCCAGCCCGGCGTCGGGCAGGGGCCGATCGTCCAGTTCGTCGTGCGGTCGTTGAGCACCTTGCCGGCCTCGCGCAGCGTGGTCGATCTGTCGGCGCCGACGCGGGCGGGGTCGAGGTCCTCCAGCAGCGTGGGGGCGGTCGCGCCGGTCAACGCGATGCGCGCGCAGCGCTGGTCGCCGAGCGCGAGGATCCGCTCGCCGATCCAGCTCGGGACGGTCTCCAGCGCGGCGTCGCTGCCGTGCTCGATGCGCGCGCGGCGGACCCACGGGTCGCTGTAGGCGACGTCGACGTAGGTGGCGCCGCGCGCGTACGCGCATGCGGCGATCGCGCGCGTGAGCGGCTCCTTGCCGATCTCGGAGGAGACGGCGACGAGCTGGCCGGGCTGGACGTTGGCGGCGAAGCCGACGAGCAGCTCGGCGAAGCGCTCCAGCGTCCCGTCGTCTGCCATCAACCGGGGAAGACGTCGCACGCGGCGGCTCTCAGGTCCGCCGCCTGTCTCGTGCGCGCGGCCGCGATCGCGCTGGCCGAGCGGTCGCCCGATCTGGCCTCGCCGGCGCGCCAGTGCTTCGTGTTCGTGAGGAAGTCTCTCGGGTAGAGGCCCGGGCACAGGCGCGCGAGGTCGCGGTCGCTGTAGCCGCGGTGCGCCTTGATGAAGGCGACGCGCGCCTGCCGCTGCGCGGGCGTGAGTCTCGCCGGCGTGCCGTACGCGCAGCCGCCGACGACGAGCGCGGCGATCAGGGCGAGGGGGGCGAGCCGGCGGACCATCGGGCCGGAAACGCTACCGCGCGCGCCGGGCGTGCGCGGCTGTCGTAGCCTTTCCGGCGCATGGAACCCGACGCCGTCGAGATCCGCGTGCTGGGCTGCCTGATCGAGAAGCAGCGCACGACGCCGGACGCGTATCCGCTGTCGCTCAACGCGCTGCGGCTCGCGTGCAACCAGTCGACGAACCGCAACCCGGTCGTCGACTACGGCGAGGACGTCATCCGCGACGCGCTCCAGCGCACGTACCGGCGCGGCTGGACGCGGCTGACGAGCGGCCACGGCTCGCGCGCCGCGAAGTACCGCCACCTGCTCGACGAGGCGCTCGGCCTCGCGCCCGACGAGCTGGCGCTGCTCGGCGTGCTGATGCTGCGCGGCGCGCAGACGCCGGGCGAGCTGAAGCAGCGCAGCGAGCGGCTGCAGCGCTTCGACGACCTCGACGCGGTCGAGGCGACGCTCGAGCGGCTGATCGCACGCGGCCACGTCGAGCGGCTCCCGCGCCAGCCGGGGCAGAAGGAGGAGCGCTACGCGCAGCTGCTCGGCGGCGGCGACGACGACGCCCCTGCCGTCCCGCTGGCGGCGGACGCGCCGGAGCAGTCGCGCCCACCTGTCGAGCCGGCGCCGGGACCGGCCCTCGGGAGCGCCGCCACCGGACAGCTCGAGCGCCGCGTCGAGCAGCTCGAGCGCGAGGTCGCCGAGCTGCGCGCCCAGCTCGCCGAGCTGCGCGGCGAGCTGGGCGCCTGACGCGTCCGTAGAAACAGCGCCGAGCTTCACGTCGTTTTCCCGGATGGAAGCGCGCCGGCGGACGCATAGCGTGCCCGTTCGTGTTCATCCCAACCGTGCTCGGCGCCGCCTTTGATCTGAGCAGGCGGCCGCATTACGTCCACTGGCACTTCTTCCAGATGTCGGTCACGAACCTGCTCGTGATCGTGCTGATGATCGTCGTCTTCCTTGCGGCGATCCTGTTGCCGTTCCCGCACCGGAGAGCCGCGCCGTGAGCGTCCACGACGCATCCCGCGAGCGCTCGTGGACCGCGCGCCTGCGCGCACGCGCCGAACGCGCGCTGCCGCCCGAGCAGCTGCTGCCCGACCGCCAGCCGGCCTACGTCGCGTCGTGGATCTACGTGTTCGGCGCGCTGACGATCGCGGCGCTGGTCGCGATCGTCGCCTCGGGCCTGATCCTCGGCCTCAAGGGCCCGGCGTGGTGGCACGTGACGGCGATCGGGCGCTTCTTCAACGGCATCCACCTGTGGAGCGTCGAGATCTTCTTCTTCACGATGGTCGTGCACCTGTGGGGCAAGTTCTTCATGGGCGCGTGGCGCGGCGGGCGCTCGCTCACGTGGGTCGCCGGCGCGGTCACGTTCCTGATCGCGATCGCGGCCGCGTTCACCGGCTACCTCTCGCAGCAGAACTTCGACGCGCAGTGGATCTCCACGCAGGCGAAGGACGGCCTCAACTCGGTCGGGATCGGCGCCTTCTTCAACGTCACGAACTTCGGCCAGATGTACACGTTCCACGTCATCCTGCTGCCGCTCGCCGTGGTCCTGCTGACGGCGTGGCACGTGCTGCTGGTGCGCCGCCACGGCGTCGTGCCGCCGTACGTGCGGAGCGCGGCGGCCGCCCGGGGCGAGGAGCACGCCTGATGGCCTCCCCGCGCGACGCGGCGCCGCCCTGGACCGGCCCGTACCGCTCCTACGACCTCGTCAAGGAGCTGGCGATCTGCATCGCCGTCGTCGCGGCGCTGGCGACGCTGCTGACGATCCTCTTCTCCTCGCCCGACGAGAAGCCCTCGACGATCGCGAGTTGGGCCCGCACGCAGCCGAACGACTTCCTCACGACCGCGACCGCCGAGCTGGACGGCTCCAGCGACACGGCCGGCTACGGACCTCCGTACAACCACGCGGCGACCGGCCAGGTGATCGGGCCGATTCACCTGCAGAGCTGGCTCGGCGTGAGCCACCCGGTGAACACCGCGGTCGACTACGTGCTCGCGCCGCTCGCGACGATCCCGAACGATCCGGCGCTGCGGGCCGCGCTCGCGCGCTACGTCGCCGCTCCGGCAGCGCAGCGCAGCGCGTGGACCGACGCCTACGCCAAGTCGATCGGCAGAGCGGGAGGCAGCAGCGGCGCCGGCCCGGTCGCGCCGATGATGACCTCGCTGCTGGCGCTCGCGCAGAGCGGCGGACTCGACGGCGCGCTGCTGACGAGCCGGCACTTCTACCAGACCGACTACACCAAGCCGCTGCTGTTCCTGGCCGACGGCTCGCTCCTGTCCGACCGGGCCCAGGCGCAGCATCTGCTCGGCGACCAGTGGGGGATGATGAACGAGACCGGCAGCTACCCCGGGCAGGTGTGGCTGTGGCTCTACACGTTCTGGTACCAGATCGAACCGTTCAAGAGCTCGGACAACGCCGACGCGCTCGTGTGGGCGCTGATGATGCTGTTGAGCGTCGCGTTCGTCTGCGTCCCGTTCATCCCGGGCGTGCGCAGCATCCCGCGTTGGATTCCGCTGCACCGGCTGATCTGGAGAGCGCACTACCGCGCCCACGCGGGCCGCGCGAGCTGACCTCGCACGCGCTCAAGAACCGCCCGCCCCGGCCGACCACCCGGGGCAGATGGAGCGCGGCCTCTACATCGCGGCGTCCGGCATGGTCGCCGAGCAGATGCGGCAGGACCAGATTGCGAACGACCTCGCGAACAGCTCGACGCCGGGCTACAAGGCCGACCGCGTCATGCAGAGAGCGTTCGCCGACCTGCTGCTGAGCAACACCGCGACCGGCCAGGCGATCGGCGGCCTCACGACGGGCGTCGCGGCCGACCGGATGGTGACCGACACGAGCCCGCAGCCGGTGCGCGACACCGGCGAGCCGCTCGACCTCGCGATCGTCGGCGACGGCTGGTTCGCCGTGCAGACGCCGCAGGGCGTCCGCTACACGCGCAACGGCCAGTTCAGTGCCGCCGCCGACGGCACGCTGACCGACCAGCTCGGCAATCGCGTGCTGAGCCCCGCCGGCCAGCCCGTCAAGCTCGACGCGAACGGCCACGTGAACGCGCGCGACGTCGGCGTCTTCGCGCTCACCGGCCCCGCCAAGCAGGGCGACAACCTCTTCACCGGCACAGCCGCCGGACCGGCTGCCGGCACCGTCCGCACCGGCGCGCTCGAGGGCTCGGGCGTCGACCCGGCCCGCACGATGGTCGACATGATCGCCTCCTTCCGCGCCTTCGAGGCCGGGCAGAAGGTGATCCAGACGATCGACGAGTCGCTGCACAAGACCGCGGCGCAGGTCGGCTCGCCGAACGGGGGCGCGTGATGCTCGAAGGGCTCTACTCCGCGGCGGCCGGCATGGCCGCCCAGCAGCAGCGCCTCGACGGCGTCGCGAACGACCTCGCGAACGCCTCGACGACCGGCTACAAGCACGTGCGCGTCGGCTTCCGCGACCTGCTCTACAGCGCGCAGGGCAGCGCGGCCGGCGCGACCGTGATGGCCGGCGCGGGCGCCACCGCCGGCCTGATCGGCCGCTCACAGGAGCAGGGCGCGCTGCAGACGACCGGCCAGCCGCTCGACCTCGCGATCCAGGGACCCGGCTTCTTCGAGGTCAAGCGCCCCGACGGCTCGCTCGCGCTCACGCGCGACGGCTCGCTGCGGCTCGACGCGCTCGGCCGCCTGACGACGCAGGACGGCGACCTCTTGCAGCCCCCGATCGCGGTCCCCAGAGGGACGACGCCCGACGAGCTGTCGGTCGCCGCCGACGGCACCGTGCGCGCCGGGAGCGGGAGAGCGCTCGGCCGCATCGGACTCGTGACGGTTCCCGCGCCCGACGGGCTCCAGTCGCTCGGCGGCAACCTGTTCGCGGCGAGCGCGCAATCCGGCCAGCCGGTCGCCGCCGGCACCGGCACGACGCTGCACCAGGGCGTCCTCGAGGGCTCCAACGTCGACGTCGGCGACGCGATGGTCGACATGATCGACGCGCAGCGCAGCTTCCAGCTCGCCAGCAAGGCGATCCAGATGCAGGACCAGATGCTTGAGATCGCCAACCAGGTGAAGCGATGAGCCTCGCGCCGATCGACCAGTCGCTGCTGCCGGCCGACATCCGCACGGCGGCGCCGGCACGCAAGGACGCCTACGAGGCCGGCCTCGGCTTCGAGCGCCTGCTCGTGCAGCAGCTCTCCCAGTCGCTGACGGACTCGGCCAGAGACGCGATGGGCGGCGACTCGCCGTACGCATCGCTGCTGCCCGACGCGCTCGCCGACGGGATCATGGGCGGCGGCGGGCTCGGCCTCGCCAGGCAGCTCGCCGACGCGATTCAGCCCGACGTGCCGGCGACGCCCGGACCGGGAGCCGCCGCATGAGTGCGCTCGCCGTCGCGCCGCACGCGGCCGACCCGCGCCTCGCCGGCGACGTGCTCGCCCACCTCGAGGCGCAGCTGCAGTCGACCCGGCGCCTCTTGCAGAGCGTGCTCGCCCAAGGCGCCGCGATCCGCGCGCAGGACGTCGACGGCGTCGTGCGCCAGGTCGCCGCGTTCCAGGCCGAGCTGGAGCGCCGCGCCCGCCTGGAGGAGGACCGCGCCCGCCTGCTCGCGCGCGCCGGCGCATCGCTGAACGTCGCCCCGCCGGCAGTCACGCTCTCCCAGCTCGCCGCGCTGATGAGCCCGCACGACGCCCAGCTCGCCCACGCCCGCAGCGCCGAGCTGCAGGGCCTGCTCGCCGAGCTGCAGCGCGAGCACGCCTGCAACCAGGCGCTGATGCGGCAGGAGCTGACGTTCCTCGACCACCTGCTGCGGCTCGTCGGGGCGGGCGGGATGGGTCCCGGCGACGCCGGCGCCTACACGGCAAGCGGGATCCGGCCGGCGGCGCACATGCCGCACACGACGATCCGCAGCGGCCCGCGCGCGCTCGACCTGCAGGCATAGGCCCCCGCCGCCATGACCTCCTCCTTCTTCGGCCTCCAGACCTCGCTGCGCGGCCTGCTGACGCAGCAGCAGGCGCTCGACGTCGCCGGCCACAACATCGCGAACGCGAACACCGCCGGCTACTCGCGCCAGGAGGCGCTGCTGGAGCCGACGCGTCCCTACGTCGTCCCGTCGAACTCCGTCAACACGGGCGCGGGCGCGCAGCTCGGCAGCGGCGTCGACGTGGCCGCGATCCGCCGCGTGCGCGACCAGTTCCTCGACCTCCAGTACCGCGCGCAGCAGATGAGCCTCGGCGACGCGACCGCGCGCACGACCTCGCTCGACCAGGTCGAGGGCGCCTTCGCCGAGCCGTCCGACGACGGCCTCGCCGCGCAGCTGTCGAGATTCTGGGACGCCTGGAGCGACGTCGCCAACGCGCCCGAGGACGCCGGCGCGCGCTCCGCGCTCGTGACGACCGCGCAGACGCTGACGAACTCGTTCAGAACGATCTCCGACCAGCTCACGGCCGTCGCGCAGCAGGCGCAGGACGAGTACGACGCGATCACCGGCGCCAACGGCGACGTCGCCAACATGGCGAGCGAGCTGGCGGGCCTCAACAGAGCGATCGGCGACGCCGTCTTCCGCGGCCAGCAGCCGAACGACCTGATGGACCGCCGCGACCAGCTCGTCGACAGACTGAGCCAGCTCGCGCAGGTGTCCGTCACCGACACCGGCGACAGCCGCTGGAGAATCGACTTCGGCGGCGTCACGCTCGTCGACCCGAGCACCCCGACCGGCTACACGTGGCCGCAGACGCTGACGACGCCGGGCGGCAAGCTCGGCGCGCTGCTCGACCTCGCCTCGCCGACCGGCCCCGCACTCTCCTACCGCACGCAGCTCGACGCGGTCGCCGCCGATCTCGTGTCCAGCGTCAACGCGCTGCACACCAGCACGCCGTTCTTCGACCCGGCCGGCACGACCGCCGCCACGATCGCCGTCGTCGCCACGGCCGCGACCGTGCAGACCGGCAGCGGGACCGCCTCCGGCGAGAACGACGTCGCGCAGGCGCTCGCGAGACTGCGCGGCGGCACGACGGACCAGCTCTACCAGGCGCTCGTCGCGCGCGTCGGCACCGAGTCGCAGGCGGCCGTGCGCGCGCAGTCGACGTCGCAGTCGCTCGTCGACTCGATCGAGGACCGGCGCCAGAGCGTCGCGGGCGTCTCGCTCGACGAGGAGATGACGAACCTGATCCGCTTCCAGCGCGGCTACCAGGCGTCCGCCCGCACGATGACGACGATGGACGAGCTGCTCGACACGCTCGTCAACCGCACCGGGAAGGTCGGGCTCTAAGCGATGTCGATGCGCGTCACCCAGCTGATGAGCTCACGCGCCACGCTGCGCGACCTCAACGACGGCCTCTCGCGCCTCTCGCGCCTGCAGGACCAGCTGTCGTCGGGCAAGCAGATCGCGAGACCGTCGGACGACCCGTACGGCACGAGCCGCGCGCTCTCGCTGCGCGGCGAGCTGGGCGGGCTCGACCAGTACCAGCGCAACGTCGACGACGGCACCGCCTGGCTCAACACGACCGACACGGCGCTCGGGCAGATGTCGGACGTGCTGGCGCGCGTGCGCGAGCTGCTCGTGCAGGGCGGCAACGACACGGCCGGCCCGTCCGAGCGCGGCGCGATGGCGGACGAGATCGACCAGCTCGCCGAGAGCGTCAAGCAGGAGGCCGACGTGCAGTACAGCGGCCGCTACCTGTTCTCCGGCACGGCGACCGACACGGCGCCCTACGCGCTCGGCGGCGCGGACAGATACCAGGGCGACGCCGGCACGATCACGCGCGCGATCGGACCGCAGGTGCAGGTGCCGATCAACACCGACCTGCACGCGCTGCTCGGCGACGGCCAGCCGGCCGCCGACGGCAAGCTGCTGAGCACGCTGCGCGACATCGCCGACCACCTGCGCGGCGGCACGGCGGCGGACGCGAGCGCGCTGCGCGGCACCGATCTGCAGCGGCTCGACGCGAACGTCGATGCGCTCAACGGCATCCGCGCCGACGTCGGCGCGCGCACGAACCGCCTCGCGATCGCCGGCTCGCGCCTGTCGGGCCTGTCGCTCAACGCGACGAGACTGCTGTCGGACACCGAGGACGCCGACATGGCGCAGACGATCACGCAGTACACGACCCAGCAGGCCGCCTACAGCGCCGCGCTGAAGGCCGGCGCCAACATCGTGCAGTCCTCGCTGCTCGACTTCCTCCATTGAAACCCCCGCCAAGGAGCGCACGCACCGTGTCAACGACGATCGACAGCACCCGCTTCGGCCGCATCGAGGTCGCGCCGGACAGCGCGATCTCGTTCCCCCACGGCCTCGCCGGCCTCGACAGCCGGACCTTCACGCTGGTCGCGCGCGCCGAGGACGACGCGTTCGTGTGGCTGCACTCGCTGGAGGACCCGGCGCTCGCGCTGCCGCTCGCCGACCCGCGCCGCTTCTTCTCCGGCTTCGCGCTGGAGCCGGCGCCGCCCGCCGGCGCGGCCGTCTACGTGACGGTGCGCGCGAGCGAGCGGCTGGAGGACTTCACCGCGAACCTGCGCGCCCCGCTCGTGATCGCCGACGGGGTCGGCGAGCAGGTGATCAACGAGGCGCCGGGCGCGGAGCTGCGCGCGCCGCTGTTCGCCGAGCTGGCGGCGGCGGCAGCGGAGCAAGCCGCCTGATGTGAGACGCTCCCGGGCATGCTGATCATCACGCGGCGGCCCGGCGAGAGAATCGTGCTCGGTGACGACATCGTCGTCACCGTGATGGAGATCAGCGGGCAGACGGCCCGCATCGGCATCGCGGCGCCGAGAGAGCTGCCGGTCTACCGCGAGGAGATCTGGGAGGCGGTCAAGGCGGAGAACCAGGCCGCCGCCGCGGTCGACCCGGAGTCGCTGCCGCAGGTGCCGCCGGCGCCGGCCGACTGACGCCGCGATCGGCTCACTCGGCGAGGCGCCACAGCGCGCTCGTGAAGCGGCGCTCGGCGACGACCTTCCACTCCAAGGCCAGCCGCCACAGCTCCGCACGGGCGCGCGGCCCCGGCAGCGCGCAGGCGGCCGCGACCTCCGCGGTCGCGAGCGTGCCAAAGCGGCGCAGCGCCTGCTCGATGCCGGGCGCCGGCTCGCCGAGCGGCTCGGCCCCGGCCGCCAGCGCGGCGGCCCGCCACTCGTCGTAGGGCACGAAGCCGCGCACCGCGCGCTCGCCGAAGACGATCGTGGGGAGCGCCTCGCGCCCGCAGATCGCACGCGTCGCGTCGAGCTGCTCCCCGAAGCGCTCGACGGTCGCGCTCGAGCCGAGGTCGCGCCGCAGCCGCACCGCGTCGAGCCCCGGCACCGCGTGCGCCTCGGCGACGAGCGCCTCGAGCCCGTCGAGCGTGCGGCGACCGCACATCAGGCCCTCGCGCAGGCGCCGCAGGTAGGCGGCCTGGAGGGCGGCCCCCTGCTCGCCGGCGGCGATCGTCGCGAGGCACGCGGGGTGCGAGCCGGACGGCGGCGCCTCCAGCCACAGGCGCGGGTCGAACGGCATGCCGCTGCGGTCGCAGGCGTCGAGCCATTCGGCCACCTGCGCCTGCGGATCGTCGAAGCGCGCCGCGCGCCCGCCCATCACCGGACGAATCGCGATCCGATCGCCGAACTCGACCTGCAGCCGGCGTAGATTGGGCTCGAGCGCCCACGACCAAGGACACGAGGGGTCCGTGTAGTAGGACGCATCGATGGCGGGCACGCGCGGAACATAGTCGGTAGAACGGGACGCATCACATGAGCACGCTGCTCGGAACCTGCCTGAACGGCCGCTATCGGCTGGAGGCCCGCATCGGCACGGGGGGGATGTCGTCGGTCTACCGCGCGATCGACGAGACGCTCGAGCGCCCCGTCGCGATCAAGCTGATGAACGGCGAGATCGCGAGCGACTCCGATCAGCTCGAGCGCTTCAGACGCGAGGCGCGCGCGGTCGCGCAGCTGTCGCATCCGCACCTCGTCGGCGTGATCGACTACGGCGAGGACCAGGGACGCCCGTACATCGTGCTCGAGTACGTCGAGGGCGAGACGCTGAAGGAGCGGATCCGCCGCAAGGGCGAGCTGGAGATCTCGGAGGCGGTCGCCTACGCGATCGAGATCGCGCGCGCGCTCGGCTGCGCGCACGCGCACCACATCGTGCACCGCGACGTGAAGCCGCAGAACGTGCTGATCGACGAGGAGGGCAGCGCGAAGGTCACCGACTTCGGCATCGCCCGCTCGCTCGACGACGACGGCCTGACGGCCGACGGCCGCGTGCTGGGGACGACGGACTACGTCTCTCCGGAGCAGGCGCTCGGCCACGCCGTCACCGGCCAGTCGGACCTCTACTCGCTGGGGATCGTGCTGTACGAGATGCTGACGGGCGGCGTCCCCTTCAAGGGCGAGAACCAGGTCGCCGTCGCGATGAAGCACGTGCGCGAGGAGCTGCCGGACGTGCAGACGCTGCGGCCGGAGGTGTCGGCCTCGCTGGCGGCGGTGATCGACCGCGCGACGGCGAAGGACCTGCACGAGCGCTACCGCAGCGACGAGGAGCTGATCGCCGACCTCGAGAACGTGCTTGCGCTGGAGGCGGCGCGCTCCGGCAGCGCGACCGGCGAGGCGACGACGGTGCTGCGCTCGCTGCCGCTCAGCACGCGCCGGCGCGTGCCGCTGAGGGTGCGCTCGAGCCCGGCGTGGCTGGCGGTCGCCGCGCTGCTGACGGTCGCCGCGCTGGTCGCGGGCGTCGTGCTGCTGGGCGACCGCACGCACCGCGGCACCGGGACCGCCAGCACGGCCGGCGGCGGCGCGCTGACGCCGGTCGGGCTGCACTCCGACGCGGCGAAGGACTACGACCCGCTCGGCGACGGCACCGAGCACACCGACCAGACGGCGTTCGCGATCGACGGCAACCCGTCGACCACGTGGACGACCGAGTCGTACACGACCGGCGACCTGCAGAAGGACGGCGTCGGGCTCGTGCTGGACGCGCCGCCCGGCGCGGTCTTCCGCGAGCTGCGCGTGCGCACGCCGACGCCGGGCTTCGCGGCGAGCGTGTTCGTCGCGCGCCGCGACGCGCTGCCGGCGACGATGCCGGACCCGGGCTGGATGCAGGTCGCGAGCGTGCCGTCGGTCGGCGCCAAGCAGACGATCGGCCTCGACACCGCCGGCCGCAGAAGCCGCTACGTGCTGCTGTGGATCACGAGACTCCCGCCCGGCGGCGACAAGGCCGAGATCAGCGAGCTGTCGCTGTACCGCTGAGCGGGCCGGGGCCGCGACCGCCCCGGCCTTCTGCCAGTCAGTCGATCAGGTGCACGCGATCGTGTTGACCGGCGAGTAGGTGCCGCTGCCGGCTAGCACGGTGCCGCCGTTGCTGAGCGACGACCTTAGGATCGAGATCGAGCCTCTGCCGCTGGCGACTAGCGTGCCGATCGGACCGCTGCTCGAGAATATGCCGTCGATCGTGAAGCTGGCGGCGACGTTGCCTAGGAGGCCCGTGCTGGTGGACGGGCATCTTAGGGCCGTTTCGGCCGTCAGTCTCCACGGCAGGCCGCTCGCCCTGACCGTGTGGCTCGGCGAGCAGTTCGTTATCGAGGCGCTCGAGATGCTGCCGCCGGCGCCGGGCAGCACTATCGGGCCGGCCGAGACCGAGCCGCCGAGCGTGACGTCGCATCTGAATAGCGAGATGAGCGGGCCGCTGAAGCCGAGTCCTCTTATCGTCGCCGTTATTCCGCCGCCCGGACTTGCCGTGACGGTCGCCGCACCGGCCGCCGTCGTGGCGGCAGCGACGAGCGCCGCCGCGAGCAACAGCGACGTGAGCGTCTTGCGCATCGTTTCCCCCTGGTCTGCGTTGCTGTGTAGGAACGCAGGCGTCGACGCCAAGCGACCGCATAGTAGATGAACGAGGACGTTCAGGTCAATCCAGGCGGTCGGCGCGCGCCGTTTCGGCGCACCGCTCAGAACTGGTAGGCGCGCTCGCGCGCGTGCCGCGCGAGCGCCAGCTCGACCAGCTGCGTCAGCAGCTCCTCGTACGGCAGCCCCGACGCCGCCCACAGCTTCCCGTAGACGCTCGTCTCGGTGAAGCCTGGCATCGTGTTCAGCTCGTTGACGAGCACCTCGCCGCGCGCCGCGTCGACGAAGAAGTCGGCGCGCGCGAGGCCCGAGCAGCCGAGCGCCACGAACGCCTCGACCGCCAGCGCCCGCACCCGCTGCGCCAGCTCGGCGGGGATCCGCGCCGGCACGACCAGCTCCATCCCGCCGGGCGTGTACTTCGCCTCGTAGTCGTACCAGCCGCCGTCCGCGCCGGCGGCCCCGCGCAGGACGATCTCGCCGGGGGTGGAGGCGCTCGGCGCGTCGTCGCCCAGCACCGCGCACTCGACCTCCAGGCCGCTCGCGCCCGCCTCCGCGATCACGAGCGGGTCGTGCGCGAACGCGGTCTCGAGCGCGTCCGCCAGCTCGTCCGCCGCGACCACGCGCACGATCCCGACCGACGAGCCGAGCCGCGCCGGCTTCACGAACAGCGGCAGGCCGAGCGCCGTCAGCTCGCCCAGCACCGCCTCCCGCGCGGCCGTCCAGCGCGCATGGCGCACGGCGCGATACGCCACCTGCGGCAGCCCCGCGCGCGCGAGCAGCTCCTTCGCGACGACCTTGTCCATGCACGCAGCCGACGCCAGCACGCCCGAGCCGACGTATGGCACGTCGAGGCACTCGAGCAGCCCCTGCACGGTGCCGTCCTCGCCGAACGGGCCGTGCAGCGCCGGGAAGACGACATCGGCGCCCAGCAGTCCGCCGCCCGGCGTCAGCTCGACCGGCACGCCCGCGCACGACCACGCGCCCGCGCGCGAGATCTCGACCGCGACGACGTCGTGGCCGGCGCGCTCGAGGCCGGCGCGCACGGACGCGGCCGACGCGAGCGACACGTCGTGCTCGGAGGAGCGGCCGCCGCCGAGGACGGCGACGCGGCGCGGCGCCGGCGTCATCTGCTCGCCCCGCCCGGCGTCGTTCTCCCCGGCGGGGGAGCTCTCGTCGTCAGGCGCCCGACGACGATCCGCACCGCCGAGCCGCTTCTCACCTGCTGGCCGGCGGGCGGCTTCTGCTCCAGCACGATCCCGTCCTGCGACGGATCGGTCACGTCTCTGTGCGCGGTGTGCGCGACGAGACCGGCGGCGGTGAGCGTGTCGGCCGCCTCCTGCGCGCCCTGGCCCGCGAGGTCCGGCACGAACACGGTCGGGATCGCTCTCGCGACGACGATCGTGACGGTCGAGCCGGGGTCGAGCTCCGTCCCGGCCGCCGGCTCCTGCCGCAGGACCGTGCCGGGGTCGGCCGCGTCGGACCCCTGTTCCGTCACGACGACCTGGAAGCCCTGGTCGCCGAGCGTCTGCTGCGCCGCCTGCTTCGTCAGGTTGACGACGTTGGGCACCTTCACCGGCTGCGGGCCGTTGGAGACGAACAGCGTCACGTTCGAGCCCCGGTCGACCGTCGTGCCGGCGGCCGGCGAGGTCTTGATCACCTGACCTCTGGGAACCGTGTCGTCGTCCTGGTGCACGACGCGGTCGACCGCCAGCCCGGCGTCGCTCAGCGCGGCGGTCGCCTCGCGTTGGCGCAGCCCGTCGACCGACGGCACCTGCACCGGTCCCGGCCCCTTGGAGACGGTCAGCGTGACGGTCCCGCCGTCCTTCGCGCGGTCGCCGCCGGCGGGGTCCTGCGCGAGCACGCGGTCGACCGGTCTGGAGCTGGTGACGCGGTCGACGGTCGCCTGCAGGCCGGCCGCGCGCAGCTGCGCCGTCGCCGCGCCGACGTCCTGCCCGACGACGTGCGGCACCGTCACGCTGTCCGGGCGCGTCAGCAGGACGATCCCCAGCACGATCGCGGCGAGCGCGAGCGCGGCCAGCAGCCACGCCCACCACGGCCGCCGCCGCTCCAGCGGGTCGACGAGCGCCGGGTCGGCGTAGTAGGGCGGCGGCGCCTGCGCCGCGCCGGCGCCGCCGACCGCCGCGGCCGCCAACGTCTCGTCGGTCGGGCCGAACGGGTCGGGCGGGATCGCGGCGGGCGCGAAGATCGCCGTCCTCTGACCGGGCGCCTCGCCGGCCGCGACCGCGTCGCGCGCGTCCTCCAGTGCGCGGATGAACGCGTCGGCGTCGGCCGGCCGCTGCGCCGGGTCCTTCTCGAGCGCCCACAGCACGATCGCCTCGAGCGCCGGCGGCACCGACGGGTCGAACGCGCTCGGCGCCGGCGGCGGCTCGGAGACGTGCTTGAGCGCGATCGAGACGGCCGAGTCGGCGTCGAACGGCACGTGCCCGGTCAGCAGCTCGAACAGGATCACGCCGACCGCGTAGAGGTCGGACGACTGGCTGACCGCGTGCCCCTGCGCCTGCTCGGGCGAGAGGTACTGCGCGGTGCCCATGATCGAGCCGGTCTCGGTCATGTCGGACGCGCCCGCGCGCGCGATCCCGAAGTCCGTCACCTTCACGCGGTCCTCGTCGTCGACCATCACGTTGTGCGGCTTGAGGTCGCGGTGGACGATCCCGTGGCGGTGCGCGAAGCGGGCGGCCTTGAGGATCTGCACGGTGATGTCGATCGCGCGCAGCGGGTCGAGCGGCGCCTCCTGGCGGATCACGTCCTTCAGCGAGCGGCCCGGCAGGTACTCCATCGCGATGTAGGAGGTGCCGTCCCACTCGCCGCGGTCGTAGACGCCGACGACGTTGGGGTGCTGGAGGCTCGCGGCGGCGGACGCCTCGCGGCGGAAGCGCTCGACGAACTCGGCGTCCTCGGCGAAGCGGCGGTGCAACAGCTTGAGCGCGATCTTGCGCCCGAGCTGCTGGTCCTCGGCGCAGTAGACGTCCGCCATGCCGCCGGACCCGATCCTCGTGAGGACCTTGTAGCGCCCGTCGATCAGCGCGTCGGTGGGGATCTCGGACATCAGCTCAGGAGGGACTGGAGGACCGCGCGGGCGATCGGGGCGGCAACGGTACCGCCGAAGCCGCCCTGGGAGCGCTCGACCGTGACGGCGATCGCGACGCGTGGCGCGTCGGCGGGGGCGAAGGCGACGAACGACGGCTGCGTGAGGTTCGCGCCGAGCGTGCCGATCTCGGCCGTGCCGGTCTTGCCGGCGACCTGGATGCCCGGCAGCTGCACCGCCGTGCCGGTGCCGGACTCGACGACGGTGCGCATCATCTGGTTGACCTGCGCGGCGGTCGTCGGCGAGATCGGCGTGCCGGCGACCGTCGGCTCCACGCGCTTCACGGTGCGCCCGTCGGGGTCGACGATGCGGTCGGTCAGGTGCGGCGTCATCAGCCGCCCGCCGTTCGCGACGGCCGCGACGACCATCGCCATCTGCATCGGCGTGACCGCCAGCTTGTCCTGCCCGATCGCCATGCGCCCGACGTCGACGCGGTCGCTCGTGACGGGCAGCAGCTTGCCGTTCAGCCGCTCGCCGCTGGCGAGCATCTCGTCGGCCGGGTAGTCGAGCGGCGGACGCCGGTAGAAGCCGAATCTGCGCATGTAGTCGGCCATCGTGCGCTTGCCGAGCGCCTCGCCGATCTGGCCGAAGACGGTGTTGACGGAGTTCGTCATCGCGGTCGTCAGCGAGATGTCGCCGTAGCTCTGGCCGAGGTCGTTGCGCATCGGCACGCCCGAGATCGTCTTCGGCGAGTCGCCGTTGATGACGGAGTCGGGCGTGTACCTGCCGCTGTCGATCGCGGCGGCCGCCGTCAGCACCTTGAAGGTCGAGCCGGGCGCGTACGACGACTGCGTCGCGCGGTCGAGCAGCGGCGCGCCCGAGCCGGCGCTGTTGAGCGCTCTGAAGACGCCCGACCGCCCGAGTCCGTTGGGGTCGTAGCCGGGCGAGCTGGCCATCGCGAGGACCGCGCCGGTGCGCGGGTCGAGCGCGACGACGGCGCCGGGGCTGCCGGTCGCGGCGAGCTGGTCGGTCGCGACCCGCTGCGCCTGCGGGTCGAGCGTCGTGACGACCGTGTCGCCCTGCTGGCGCTTGCCCTGCAGCTGGTCGGCGAGCGAGCTCAAGCTGTCGCCTGCCTGGCCCGACAGCTCGTCGTTGCGATAGCGCTCGATCCCCGCGAGCTGGTTGAGCGCGACGATCGCGTAGCCGACCGGGTGCCCGAACAGCGACCCGGCCGGGTACGAGCGCCGGTAGGTGCCGCCCTGCCCGCGCACGCTGCGCGCCAGCACGCTGCCGTCGGCGGCCTTGATCGCGCCGCGCTTGACGTGCAGCTGCGCGAGCAGCGGACGCTTGTTGAGCGCGTTGTCGCGCAGCGCCTTCGCGTCGAACACCGACCAGCGCGACGTCCCCACGACGAGGATCGCGAACAGCAGCACGATCGTCGCGAACAGGCGCATGATCGGCTGGCTCATCGCGGCGCCTCCGCCTCGCGCCGCGCGCGGTCGCTGACCAGCAGCAGCAGCGCCAGCAGCACGAAGTTCGCGAGCAGCGACGAGCCGCCGTAGGAGATGAACGGCAGCGTGACGCCGGTCAGCGGGATCACGTTCGTGACGCCGCCGACGATCACGAACACCTGCAACGCGAAGACCGCCGACAGCCCGACCGCCAGCAGCGTCGAGAACGAGTCGCGCGCGAGCAGCGCGACCTTGAAGCCGCGCTGCACGAACAGCAGGTAGGTGATCAGCACCGCGACCGCGGCCACGAGCCCCAGCTCGTTGACGATCACCGCGTAGATCAGGTCGGTCTGCGGCGCCGGCAGCAGCGGCCCGCCGCCCGGCAGCGTCAGGAACGCCTCGCCGAAGCCGCGCCCCAGCAGCCCCCCGTCCGCCTGCGCGAACAGCGAGTTGGCGATCTGGTAGCCGATCGTCGGGTAGCGGTGCGCGTTGAGCGGGTCGAGCCACACGTCGACGCGGTCGGTCACGTGCGGGACGTGCGTGCCGAGGTACCAGGCGCCGCCGGCGAACAGCAGCAGCCCGACGACGACGAACGAGACGCGGTTCGTGGCGACGTACAGGACCGCCAGGAACGCGCCGAAGAACATCAGCGAGCTGCCGAGGTCGCGGATCACGATCAGCAGCAGCATCGCGACGCCCCAGATCACGAGCAGCGGGCCGAAGTGCTTCAGCGGCGGCAGCGTGATCCCGGCGACGCGCCGTGCCCCGGCGACCAGCAGCTGCCGCGTGTCGCGCAGGTACGAGGCGAGGAAGATGACGATCCCGATCTTCGCGAACTCGGTCGGCTGGAACACGAACACGCCGGGGATGCGCACGCCGAGGTAGGCGCCGTTGACCTGCGCGCCGATCCCCGGCAGGCGCGGCATGCACAGCAACGCGAGCGATCCGGCGGCGATCAGGTAGCGGTACTGCTCCAGCTTGCGGTAGTCGCGCACGAACACGATCGTCGCCACGAACAGGCCCAGCCCGGCGACGAACCACTGCGCCTGCTGGCGCGCGAGCGTCTCGTCGATGCGGTAGATCACGACGAGCCCGAAGCTCGCCAGCACGGCGACGAGTGGGAACAGGTACGGGTCGGCGTACGGCAGCGCGATCCGCAGGAACACGTGCGCGGCGATGCAGAGGCCGAGGAAGATCGCCCCGTACGTCAGCGACAGGCTCGAGAGCTGCTGGGAGCCCTGCTGGATGAAGACCGCGGCGAACCCGGCGGTCACGAGCAGCGAGGCCGGGATCAGGCCGAGCAGCTCGCGGTTGCGGGCGCTCATCTGGCGAGCCGGCCCAGCTCGAGCGCGCTGATCAGGTCGCGCACGTCGTTGCGCGAGCGCAGGCGGTGGTCGAGCAGCGTGCCGCGGCGCCCGCTCGACACGTCGCTCGCCGGCACGCCGGAGACGTAGTACTGCTCGTACAGGTGGATGCCGGCCGGCAGCTCCCACGGCACGCCGCGATAGACCGTCACCATGCCGGCGTCGTTCGTGCCGACGAAGAAGACCGCGCGCGAGGCGAGCCAGCCGGCGACGCCGAGGCCGCCGACGACGATCACGACGGCCGCGGTGGCGGCGAGGAGCTTGACCTTGCGGGGCAGCGGCGCGTTGGCCCGCTCCCTGGTGCCGCGTGGCGGGACCGTTCGCGGGGTCCGGGCGCTGCTGCGGGCGGGTCCTGTCGTGGCGCGAGGCGATTTCGCGAGCAGGGTCGCGGAATCGTCCTCCGCCGCGCCACCCGCCCGATCGGCGTTGCTTGCGCCGATCTCCTCCAGGCGGAACAGGACGACCGTGATGTTGTCGCGCCCTCCGGCCTCGTTCGCGGCCTGCACGAGCGCGCGGCCGGCGTCGGCCAGCGACGCCGCGCCCGCGAGCAGCCCCTGCACGTCGTCCTCGCCGATCATGCCGGTGAGGCCGTCACTGCACAGCAGCAGCACGTCGCCGGCACGCACGGGGTGCGTGTGGAGGTCGATGTCGATGTCGGGTTCGGGGCCGAGCGCGCGCGTGATGATCGAGCGCTGCGGATGCTCGGCCGCCTCCTGCTCGGTCAGCTCGCCGCGGCGCACCAGCTCCTCCACGAGCGTGTGGTCGCGCGTCAGGCGCGACAGCTCGCCGTCGCGCAGCAGGTAGGCGCGGCTGTCGCCGACGTGCGCGAGCGCCAGCTCGTCGCCTTCGAGGTAGGCGGCGGTGAGCGTCGTGCCCATGCCGTTGAGCGCGCGGTCCTCCTGCGAGACGTCGTGGATGCGCCGGTTCGCCTCGCGCACGCGCGCTTCGAGCCGCTGCTCGGACGTGCCGTCGTCCGGCAGGCCGGCGGAGAACGTCTCGGCCGCGAGCCGCGAGGCGACCTCGCCGGCCTGCGCGCCGCCCATCCCGTCGGCGACGACGAACAGCGGCGCGCGCACGAAGAAGCTGTCCTCGTTCGCGCGGCGCTGCCGGCCGGTGTCGGACTTCTCGAAGTGCTCGGCGACGCGCAGGCTCATGTCAGTCCGCAAGGTACGTCAGCTCGCAGTCGCCAATGCGGATGCGGTCACCGTGGTGCAGCGGCTGCGGGCCGTCGAGCGGCTCCTCGTTGAGGTAGGTGCCGTTCGTCGAGCCGAGGTCCTCCAGCACCAGCACCGAGCCCTGCCGCTCGATGCGGGCGTGGCGCGTGGACGCGAACGGGTCCTCGAGACGGATCTCGACGTCGCCGCGGCCGAGCGTCGCGCCGTGCTCGAGCGAGTAGGCGATCCCGTCCGGATGACCGGCCGCCCGCTCGACGACGAGCCGCGGCTCGCCCTCGAGGTCGGGGCTCAGCACGATCGCCTCGTCGGCGCGGTGCAGGCCGGTCGCGTCCGGGTCCGGCGGCGGCCCGGGCACGACCCCGCCGGCCGGCCCGCCGCCGAGGCGCGTGCCGCGCAGGTCCTTCCACGCGCTGCGCACGACCCACAGCAGGAACAGGTACAGCACCGCCAAGAAGGCGAGCTTCAGCGCCACGGAGGCCGGCTCGAGCGTCGTCATCAGTTCACTCCACCTCGAACGTCAGCACGGTCGTGCCGAGCTCGATGCGGTCGCCGGGCTTCAGCGCATGCGCCTGCTCGATCCGGGCGCCGTTGACCGCGACGCCGTTCGTCGAGCCGAGATCGGCGACGATCCAGGCGCCGCCGCGCGGGCGGATCTCGGCATGCGTGCGCGAGACGTTCGCGTCCTCCAGCACGATGTCGCACGAGCGGCTGCGGCCGATCGTCGCGCCCGCAGCCCCGACGACGAGCCGCCTGCCGTCCGTCACGAGCAGCGCGCGCGCGTTGCGCGCCCGCGCGCGCTGCTCGAGCGGCTCCTGCAGCCGCTCGGCCGCGCTGTAGATCATCGTGTGGCCGACGTCGCCCTGGACCGCCTCCGCGCGCCCGGCCGCGCCGGCCGCCTCCTCGCCCGGCTCGACCAGCCGCGCCTGGATGCCGAACTCGCCGAGCCGCAGCCGGTCGTCGGTGCGGAACTCGATCGACGGCCTGCTCATCAGCGCGAAGCGCTCGCGCCGCGCATGCTCCAGCAGGTAGCCGGCCAGCTCGTCGCGCAGCTCGCGCTCGAAGCCGACGAAGCGCTCGTGGTCGTCCGGCGAGAGGTAGACGACGTACTCGTTCGGGACGTACACGCGCGAGACCGAGTGCGTCTGATGCTCCTCCATCTCGCGCGCGAGCTTGCGCGCGATCTCGACCGGCCGCACCTCCGAGCGGAAGGCACGACTGAACGTCCCCTCGACGAGGCCCGCGATCTTGCTCTCGAGGCTGCGGAGGACGGTCATGGGCTGGACGGGGAGGCCGGCTCCCGGCCCATGCTACGGAAGCACCCGCGGATCCGATGCGCGCGACAGGCCCGCACCGGCCCGCGCGCCGACGACGGCGCCGCGCGTCGCGCGCGCGCCGACGGCGATCAGGACTCCCGCGGCGGCCCCCAGCGCGGCCCCGCGCGCATCCGGCTGCGGCACCATCCCGGGCCCGAGCGCATGCCCGATCATGCCCGCGCCGGCCGCGAGCGCGGCCGCCCACAGCGTCGCGGCGAGCAGGTCGAGCGCGGCCGAGCGCCCGCGCACCAGCCACGGCAGGACCGCCGCCGCGGCCGCCCACAGGCCGGCGCACGCGAGCGCGCCGGACGCGACCAGCGGCTGCAGCACGTGCGCCACCGCGTCGGTCGGCGACCCCTCCCACGCCGCGCCGGCCCACGTCCCGCGCGCGCGGCCGTAGTAGAGCGTCGCGTGCGCGACCGGCTCGGCCAGCGCGAGGACCCAGAAGCCGAGCGCGCCGAGCGCGGCGCGGCGCCACAGCGTGCGCGCCTGCCCGGCGAGCGCCGGATAGGCGCCGGCCAGCAGCGCGACGCCCAGCAGCGGCGCCGCGAACGGGACCGACCAGGCGCGACCGCGCAGCGGCAGCAGCAGCGGCGGCGCGGCGAGCGCGCACGCCAGCACGAGCGCGAGCCCGGCGCCGCCGCCGGTCAGCGCGTCGCCGGCGACCCAGCCGAGCAGCACGGCCGCGGTCGCGATCCAGCCGACGCGCGGGAGCAGCCCGACGACTGCGGCGACGAGGGCGGCGGCGAGCAGCGGTCTGACGGGGGGTGGGCCGTCGCCGAGCGTCTGCAGGGCGAGCGCGGTCAGGCCGCCCGCGGCGAGGCCGGGCAAGACGTGGCCGCTCAGCATGGGCGCGGGCGCCCTGGCGGGCGGGTCCTGACCGCTCCGGGTGCGCGCACCTGGGTCTTCGACCCAGGCACGTGCATCCTCACGGCCACCCGCCCGATCGGCGTGCGCGCCTCCCGGTCCCAGCCCCCAGCCGCGCCGGTCCTCCACCGACCATGCGTCGCCTGCGCCCAGCTCCGCCGCGACCTCCGCCAGCTCGCGCTCGCGGCTCCTCCGCCGTCGCGGCCGCAGCGCGGCGACGCGCGTCACCGCCGTCGCGGCGCGGTCGAGGGCGGGCGCGGCGATCGTGCCCGGCGCGTCGTCCAGCTCCCTCAGCGCCGCTCTCAGCGCTCGGCTGAGGTGGGCGATCGTGCCGCGCTCGCCCGGGCGGGGCAGCAGCGCGCGGTCGACCGCGGCGCACAGCGCGGGCGGCAGGTCGCGGCGCTGGCGCGAGAGCGGCGGCAGCGTCGCGCCGAGCTTGCGCGCGGTCGCGACGGCGCTGCCGGCGCGCACCGGGTTCACGCCGCTGAGCGCCTCGTACAGCACGAGCGCGGTCGCGTACAGGTCGGCGGGCGCGCCGGCCTCGCGGCCCTCGGCCTGCTCGGGCGCCATGTAGGCGAGCGTGCCGACGACGTCGCCGGTGCGCGTCAGCACGTCCGTCCCCTCGCCGCCCCCGACCACGCGCGCGACGCCGAAGTCGGTCAGCTTCGCGGCCGGCTCCCCGGCCCCGCGCGCGTCGGGGACCAGCACGTTCGACGGCTTCACATCGCGGTGCACGACCCCCTGCGCGTGCGCGTGCGCGAGCCCGGCGCACAGCGCGATGCCGACCTCGGCCACGTCGCGGTCGCTGAGCGCGCCCTCGCGCAGCAGCTCCGCGAGCGTCCCGCCG
The DNA here is from genome assembly GCA_018268595.1 of Actinomycetota bacterium. GTDB lineage: Bacteria > Actinomycetota > Thermoleophilia > Solirubrobacterales > Solirubrobacteraceae > Conexibacter. The sequence goes on from JAFDWH010000014.1 coordinate 82,817, forward strand.
CGCACCAGCTCGGACACGAGGTAGGTCGTCCCGTCCTCGGCGCCCGCTTCGTACAGCGTCACGATCGCCGGGTGCGCGAGCCGCGCCGCCGCTCTCGCCTCGCGCGTGGCGCGGCCGGCCGCCACCTGCTCGCCGGCGATCGCCTTCACCGCGACGTCGCGCTCGAGCCGCTCGTCGCGCGCGCGCCAGACGACGCCGAAGGCGCCGACGCCGAGCTGCTCGCCCAGCCGGTAGCGGTCGAGCACGAGCGCACCGCCCGGCGGGCGCGCCGGCGTCGCGGCGGGCCCGACCCGCTCCGTTGGGGCCTCGGTGCCGCTCACCCTGCTTGTTTCCACGCGGCGGGAGGGCTCCCTGCCGCCTCGCCGAATCGGTGTCCAGCCGACGACCCGGTCATACTGCGCCTTTCACGTTCCCGCAAGGAGCACGATTCTGTCGTTCTTCGACGAGTCCGACGAGACCCGCACCGCGCCTCGTCCGCGCCGCATCCCCCCGTCCCGCGGCGGCGGACAGCGACCCCCGATGGACCAGCAGACGCTGCTCGTGCGGCGGCTCGTGGCCGCGGGCGCCGTGGTGCTCGTCATCGTGCTGCTCGTCGTGCTCGTGAAGGGCTGCGTCGACAGCCGGCGCGAGGCGGCGCTGAAGGACTACAACCGCGGCGTCCGCGCGCTCGTCGAGCACTCCAGAAGCGCCGTCGCGAAGCCGTTCTTCGCCGCGCTCGGGGGCGCGGCCGGGCAGGACCAGCAGCAGGTGCAGGAGACGATCAACCAGCTGCGCGTCGTCGCCGACGAGGACGTCTCCCAGGCCGGCAGGCTCGACGCGCCGGACGCGATGAAGGGCGCCCAGTCGAACCTCGAGCTGGTGCTGTCGCTGCGCCGCGACGCGGTCGCGAAGGTCGCCGACGAGATCCAGACGGCGCTCGGCGGGACCGCCGGCGCCGGCACCGCGGTCGACGCGATCGCCGGCCAGATGCAGGCGTTCAACGCCTCCGACGTGGTCTACTCGCAGCGCGTCGCGCCGCTGATCCTCAAGGGCCTCAAGGACGACGGGATCGCCGCCAGCTACGACGGCACGGCCGGCGAGCAGGTGCTGCCGTACGCGAACTTCCTGCCGGACAGCGGCGGGCTGAGCTGGCTGAGCCCCGACTACGTCGCCCAGCAGCTCGGCGCCACCACCGCGAGCGGCAGACAGAGCGGCACGCCGACGCCGGGGCTGCACGGCCATCAGCTCGACTCGGTCAGCGTGAACGGCGTCGACCTGACGACCAGCGGCTCGAACCGCATCCCCGCCACGCCGCCGCCGACGTTCGTCGTGAACTTCACGAACGGCGGCGAGAACAACGAGACGAACGTCAAGGTGACGGTCGAGATCACCGGCGGCGGCGCGCCGATCAGAGCGCAGACGATCGTCCCCAGCACGACCGCCGGCCAGTCCGCGACCGCCAACGTGACGCTGAGACAGTCGCCCTCGACGGCCGGCCCCTCGACGATCAGAGTGACGATCGCGCCCGTCCTCGGCGAGCAGACGACCGACAACAACACGGCGACGTACACCGCCCTGTTCGAGGGCTGAGCCGGCTCCCGCGCCGCCGCTCCGGCGCACGCCGCACGTATCCTCTCCAGCCGTGCACGAGCTGACGGGCACCACGGGAATCGTCGCACTCGCCGCTGGCGCGCTCGCGCTCGTCGCGCTCGCCACGGCGATCTGGCTGGCGCTCGCGCTGCGGCGCCTGCGGCGCGACCAGCGCCTCGTGCTGGGCGACCACGGCACCCGCGACCTCGTCGAGCACGCAGCCGGGCTCGAGCGCGAGTTCCGCGTGCTGCACGAGTACGTCGAGGACGCGGCGGAGCGCCTGCACGAGCGGATGGCCGAGGCGGAGCGGCGGCTCGACGGCGCGGTCGCGTACCGCGCGCTCGTGCGCTACGACGCCTACGGCGAGATGTCCGGCCACCAGTCGACCTCGATCGCGCTGCTCGACGCGCACCGCGACGGCGTCGTGCTGTCGTCGATCCTGCATCGCGACCAGGCGCGCCTGTACGCGAAGCGCGTCGAGGGCGGCGTCGGCGAGCTGGAGCTGTCGCCGGAGGAGCAGGAGGCGGTGCGGATCGCGCTGGAGGGCGCGCCCCAGGCCGCGCGCGCCCGCGGCGGCGCGCCCCGGGACGGCGGCTGATGCGGATCGCCTACCTCGGCCCCGAGGGCACGAACTCGCACGAGGCGCTGCTGGCCGCCACCGCCGGCGAGGACGGGCCACACGAGCCGGTCTCGCTGGGGACGATCTACGACTGCGTGATCGCGGTGCAGGAAGGCAGCGCCGAGCGCGCGTTCGTGCCGATCGAGAACGCGCTCGAGGGCTCGGTCAACGCGACGCTCGACGCGCTCGCGGTCGAGACGGAGGACGTCGAGATCGTCGGCGAGCACGTGCACGCGATCCACACCTGCCTGATCGCGAAGCACGCGCGCGAGCTGAGCGCGATCGAGACGGTCGTCTCGCATCCGCAGGCGAACGCACAGTGCGCGCACTTCCTGCGCACGCGGCTGCCGCAGGCGACGGTGCTGGCGGCCAGCTCGACCGCCGAGGCGGTGCGGCGCGTGGCCGAGCAGGACGACGCGAGCGCGGCGCTCGGCAGCCGCACGGCCGCGGAGCTGTACGACTGCGAGGTGCTGTGCGCCGACGTCGACGACGCGGCCGGGAACGAGACGCGGTTCGTGTGGCTGGCGCGCCGCGACGCCGCGCGAGCGGGCGGCGGGCACGGTCCGTGGAAGACCGCGATCGTCTTCTGGGGCGTCGGGGCGGAGGCGCCGGGCTGGCTGGTGCGGTGCCTGTCGGAGTTCGCCTTCCGCGGCGTGAACCTGACGCGGATCGAGTCGCGCCCGCGCAAGCAGGGCCTCGGTCGCTACATGTTCTTCGCCGACCTGGAGGGCCGTGCGGCGGAGGGCCCGGTGGCCGAGGCGCTGGAGGCGCTGCGCGGCCACGTCGAGCATCTGCGGGTGCTCGGCTCGTTCCCGGCGGCGGTGTGACGCGGCCGCCGGGGCGGTCGAACGGGACATAATCGCCCGCTACACTTCGGCCCACGGCTATGGCTGCGACTGCGTCAGTACCACCAGCGCAAGTGGGGTCCGCGCCGCCTCTGGAGCACCAGCGGCGCGGACGTGAGTCTGGCCGGGTGCTCGTCCTCAACGCGACCTTCGAGCCGATCAACGTCTGCACGGTCCGCCGCGCGGTCGTGCTGCTGCTGAAGGAGAAGGCCGAGGTGCTCGAGCACGCCGAGTACGTGCTGCACTCGGGCAGCTCGACGGTCCCGCGCCCGGTCGTGATCCGGCTCGTCAGCTACGTGCGCGTGCCCCGCGACACGCACCGCCGCAAGATCACCCGCCGCGCCGTCTTCGCGCGCGACAACTGGACCTGCCAGTACTGCGGCTCGCGCGCGCAGCTGACGGTCGACCACGTGATCCCGCGCTCGAAGGGCGGCGACTCGAGCTGGGAGAACATCGTCGCCTCGTGCGCGCCGTGCAACCGTAGGAAGGGCGACGCGCTCCCGCACCAGGCCGGCATGATCCCCAAGCGCACCCCGCGCACCCCCGGCCCGCACGTCTTCATCCAGGTCGCCAGCCCGCGGATCCCCACCGCCTGGCGCACCTACCTGGCGGCCTGAGAGCCGCTCGCCTGCGGCAGCGCAACGGCGGAGGCGCGAGGGCGGAGGTGCGGGGCGCAAAACGAAGGGCGCCCTCGACGAGGCGCCCTTCGCTACGACCTGGCTGGACAGAGACCTCGACCAGAGGGACGGCGATAGGAGCGCCGGTGCCAGAGGGACCAGTCCCGGCACTGGTCGAGGCGGTGTCTCGGTGTGGACTCCGCTACGCGGGGCCAGCCTTCCGACCTAGCGGCCGGACACCTCCAGGGTCCCGCAAGAACTGTCAGACAAGATGCGGACCACCTCCTTTCTCTGGTAAGCCCAGAGTAGCGGACCCGCACGACGGCGACGAGCGGTTCGGTCAGCCCGCTCCGTCGCCGCTGTCGCCGTTCCCACCGGCCGGCTCGTCGGACCCGCCGTCGTCGCCGGCGGCGTCGGTCTCGCCCAGCCCCTCCGGCTGGTGCGAGGCACCATTGCCCTCCGGACCGAGGTCGGCGCCGGTCGCGTCGAGCGGCAGCTCCTCGACGCCGGCGTCGCCCTCGGACTCGACCACCAACGCGATCGCGCGCACGCAGTCGTCCTCGCGCACGTTCATCACGCGCACGCCGGTCGCCGCGCGGCCCTGCTGCGAGATGCCGCGCACGCCGGTGCGCTGCACCATGCCCTCCTGCGAGATGAAGACCAGCTCCTGGTGCTCGCGCACCACGAGCGCGCCGGCGAGGCCGCCCTTCGCCTCGGTCAGCTTGATCGTTCTGACGCCCATCGCGCCGCGCGAGGTCTTGCGGTACTGATCGATTCTGGAGCGCTTGCCGTAGCCGGCCTCGGTGACGACGAGCAGGTCCTGGTCGTCGCGCGCGACGTCCATCGCGATCACCTCGCCGTCGCCGACGTTCATGCCGCGCACGCCGCTCGTGTCGCGCCCCATCGCACGCGCGTCCTCCTCGCTGAAGCGGACGGTGAGGCCGGCGCGCGAGACGATGATCACCTCGTCGCCTTCGTCGACCCGGCGCACGGCGACCAGCTCGTCGTCGTCTCTGATCGAGATCGCGATGATCCCGTCCGCTCTGATCGGCGTGTTGTATCTCTCGAGGGCGGTCTTCTTGACCGTGCCGTTGCGGGTCGCGAACAGCAGGTACGGCGCCTCGGAGAAGTCGCGCGTCGACAGCACCGACTGCACGCGCTCGCCCTCGCGCAGCGGCAGGATGTTCACCAGCGCGCGGCCCTTCGCGGTGCGCGACGCCTCCGGCAGCTCGTAGACCTTCGAGCGGTAGACCTTGCCGCGGTTCGTGAAGAACAGCAGGAAGTCGTGCGTCGAGGTCACGAACAGGTGCTCGATGTAGTCGCCGTCCTTCATGTCCATCCCGGTCACGCCGACGCCGCCACGCCGCTGCTGGCGGTAGGTGGCGAGCGGCAGCGACTTGATGTAGCCGCTATTTGTGATCGTGATGACCATCTGCTGGTCGGCGATCAGGTCCTCGATGTCGATCTCGCCCTCGGCGTGCGAGATCTGCGTGCGGCGCTCGTCGCCGTAGGCGTCGGAGATCTCCTGCAGCTCCTCGCGCACGATCGACATCACGCGCTCCTCGTCGCCGAGAATCGCGCGCAGCTCGGCGATCCGCTCGACGATGTCGGCGTGCTCCTGCTTGATCTTGTCGACCTCGAGCGCCGTCAGGCGGCCGAGCGTCATCTGCAGGATCGCCTCGGCCTGGCGCTCGGACAGCTCGAAGCGGCTGACCAGCCGCACGCGCGCCTGCTCGCGGTCGGGCGATCTGCGGATCGTGTCGATCACCTCGTCGAGGTTCGCGAGCGCGATCAGCAGGCCCTCGAGGATGTGCGCGCGATCCTCGGCGATCCGCAGCTCGTGCTTCGTGCGGCGGACGATCACCTCGCGCTGGTGGTCGACGTAGCGGCCGATGACCTCGCGCAATGAGAGCGTCTTGGGGACGTTGTCCACCAGCGCGACCATGTTCACGCCGAACGTCGTCTGCATCGGCGTGTGCTTGTAGAGCTTGTTCAGCACGACCTTCGGGAGCGCGTCGCGCTTGAGCTCGATCACGAGCCGCATGCCGCGCCGGTCCGACTCGTCGCGCAGGTCGCTGATCTCGGGGATCTTCTTCTCGTGGACGAGGTCGGCGATCTTCTGGATCAGCCCGCCGTCGCCGCCCTTCTTCACCTGGTAGGGCAGCTCGGTGACGATGATCGCCTCCTTGCCCTGCGACAGCGGCTCGATGTGCGCCTTCGCCTGCAGGCGCACCTTGCCGCGGCCGGTCTCGTAGGCGTCGCGAATGCCCTTCGAGCCGAGGATGATCCCGCCGGTCGGGAAGTCGGGGCCGGGCATGTGTCGCATCAGGCCCTCGACCGAGATGTCCGGGTCGTCGATGTAGGCGATCGTCGCCGCGACGGCCTCTCTCAGCGCGTGCGGCGGGATGTTCGTCGCCATGCCGACGGCGATGCCGGTCGCGCCGTTGACGAGCAGGTTCGGGAAGCGCGCCGGGAGCACGAGCGGCTCCTGGTTCTGCCCGTCGTAGTTGGGCCCGAAGTCGACGGTGTCGGCGTCGATGTCGCGCAGCATCTCGGTCGCGATGCGCGCGAGGCGGGCCTCCGTGTAGCGCATCGCAGCGGCGGGGTCGTCGTCGACCGAGCCGAAGTTGCCCTGGCCGTCGACGAGCGGGTGGCGCATCGAGAAGTCCTGCGCCATGCGCACGAGCGTGTCGTAGATCGCCGAGTCGCCGTGGGGGTGGTACTTGCCCATCACGTCGCCGACGATGCGCGAGGACTTCGCGCGCGGGCGCGTCGGCTGCAGGCCGGCCTCGTTCATCGCGAACAGCACGCGCCGGTGGACGGGCTTGAGGCCGTCGCGCACGTCGGGCAGCGCGCGGCCGACGATGACGGACATCGCGTAGTCGAGATACGCCGAGCGCATCTCCTCCTCGAGCGCGCGCAGCTCGAAGTTGCCGCCGCTCAATTGATCGGTCGCGCTCATGAATTACACATCCAGGTTGGTCACGAGGCGGGCGTTCTCCTCGATGAAGTCGCGCCGCGGCTCGACCTGGTCGCCCATCAGCATCGAGAAGACGCGGTCGGCCGCCGTCGCGTCCTCCATCGTCACGCGCGCGAGCGTGCGCGAGGCGGGATCCATCGTCGTCTCGCGCAGCTGCTCGGGGTTCATCTCGCCGAGGCCCTTGAAGCGGTTGATTCTCACGCCGCGTCCCGCGAGGTCCATCACGACCTGGCGCAGCTGCTCGAACGACAGCGCCTCGCCGCCGTGGTCGCCGAGGCGGATGTCGAACGGCGGCGTGCCGACCGTTCTCACGAGCTGCTCGTAGACGCGGATCAGCTGGCGGTACTCGTTCGCCTGCAACAGCGCGCGGCGCACGTGGCGCACGCGCGCGTGCCCCGTTCTCGCCTCGACCGAGCGGACGGTCAGCTCGAGCGGGTCCTCCGCGATCAGCTCGACCGCGTAGGGCGCCCCGTCGGCCGCCGGCCGCTTCAGCAGCTCGACCAGCTTCGCCTCGTCGGTGACCGCCTCCTCGAGGATGCCGGCCTCCTCGAGGAAGTCGACGAAGTCGTGGCGCGCCATCGCGCGCAGTGCGCTCGCCCACCCGGCGTACTGCTTGAGCAGGCGCGTGTAGGTCTTCCAGCGCGTCTCGGTGAGTCTCGCCTGGACGTTGCCGGAGCGGTCGCGGATCTCGAACTTCTCGAGCTTGTCGGACAGCAGGATCTCCTCCAGCTCCGACTCTCTCTCGATGTAGCGCTCCGTCTTGCCCGCCTTCATGCGGTAGAGCGGCGGCTTCGCGATGTAGATGTAGCCGGCCTCGATCAGCTCCTGCATCTCGCGGAAGATCAGCGTCAGCGCGAGCGTGCGGATGTGGGCGCCGTCGACGTCGGCGTCCGTCATCAGGATGATCTTGTGGTAGCGCGCCTTCTCGATGTCGAACTCGTCGCGCACGCCGGTCCCGATCGCCGTGATCAGCGCCTGGATCTCCGCGTTCGCGAGCACCTTGTCGATGCGCGCGCGCTCGACGTTGAGGATCTTGCCGCGCAGCGGCAGCACCGCCTGCGTGGAGCGGTCGCGGCCCTGCTTCGCGGAGCCGCCGGCGGAGTCGCCCTCGACGATGAAGATCTCGGACAGCGCCGGGTCCTTCACCGAGCAGTCGGCGAGCTTGCCCGGCAGGCGCGAGTTCTCCAGCGCCGACTTGCGGCGCGTGAGGTCGCGCGCCTTGCGCGCCGCGTTGCGCGCCTGCGCCGCCTGAACGGCCTTCGAGATGACGGCGCGGGCCTCCTGCGGGTTCTCCTCGAGGAACTCCTCCAGCCCGCGGTTGACGACCGACTCGACAAAGCCCTGCATCCCGGGGTTGCCCAGCTTCGTCTTCGTCTGGCCCTCGAACTGCGGGTTGGCGAGCTTGGCCGAGATGACGGCGGTGAGGCCCTCGCGCACGTCCTCGCCGGCGAGGTTGTCGTCCTTCTCCTTCAGCAGGCCCTTCTCGCGCGCGTACTTGTTGAGCGTGCGCGTGAGCGCCGAGCGGAAGCCGGACAGATGGGAGCCGCCCTCGTGCGTGTTGATGTTGTTCGCGAACGAGAAGACCGACTCCTGGTAGGAGCCGTTCCACTGCATCGCGACCTCGACCGCGCCTTCCTCGGACTCGCCGGAGAAGTAGACGATCTTTCTCTGGACGGGCTCCTTGTTCTCGTTCAGGTATCTGACGAAGTCCTCGATCCCGCCCTCGTACTGGAACGAGACGCTTCTGCCCTCGCCGCGCTCGTCGGTCAGCGAGATTCTCAGGCCGCGCGTGAGGAAGGCGGTCTCGCGCAGGCGCTCCTCGAGCGTGGAGAACTCGAACTCGAGCGTCTCCATGATCTCGTCGTCCGGCAGGAACGTGATCGAGGTGCCGGTCTCGCTCGTCGGCGCGCCTCGCTCCAGCGGACCCTGCGGCTTGCCGCGCTCGTACTCCTGGGACCACGCGAAGCCGTCGCGTCTGACCTCGACGCGCAGGCGCTCGGAGAGCGCGTTGACGACCGACACGCCGACGCCGTGGAGGCCGCCGGAGACCTTGTAGCCGCCGCCGTCGCCGAACTTGCCGCCGGCGTGGAGGACCGTCAGCACGACCTCGACGGCCGGCTTCTGCTCCTTCTCCATGATCGCGACGGGAATGCCGCGGCCGTCGTCCGTCTCGGTGATCGAGTTGTCGGGGTGGATCGTGACCGCGACGCTGGTGCAGTGGCCGGCGAGCGCCTCGTCGACGGAGTTGTCGACGACCTCGTAGACGAGGTGGTGGAGGCCGCGCGTGCCGGTCGAGCCGATGTACATGCCGGGCCGCTTGCGCACCGCCTCGAGGCCCTCGAGGACGGTGATGTCCTGGGCGTCGTACGAACGATTCGGCTTGTCAGCCGAGGATCTGTCGCTGGCCAACGGTCCTCCGATGACGTTGCAACGCCCCGGTGCCGCGCCTGGGGAAGCGCGCCGGGGCGTCGAGAGCTTTATGTGCACAAGGATAGCACAAGGGGCCCGCCGGACCGGCCCCGGCGCGCTCACGAATGTCCTGCAAATTCCAGAGAAAAACGGCGATCACGAGGACTCCCGGACGCCCGTCACGCAGCGCAGTCGCGTGACCTCGCCCACGCCGATCGCGGCGTTCAGCTTGTCGATCAGCAGCGGCGCCATCAGGTCCAGCTCCTGCGCCCACACGGAGGCCGCGCAGGCGACCGTCACGACGCCGCCGCGCTCGCTCACCGGCCTCGCCTCGCGCGCGATCGCGGGACCGGCCGCGGCGGGCCACGCGCGCTGCACCTCGGCGAGCAGCGTCTTCGGCGCCAGCGACGCCTGCAGCGGCGCGATCGCGCTCGACAGCGGCCGGGGGGCGCGGCGGCTCACGCGGCCCGATCCTCCACGTGCACGGTGCCGTCCTCGACGCGCAAGCGCGTGACGTCGGGCTCCTCGGCGCCCGGCACGTGCTCCAAGTCCGTCGTCGTGATGACGCTCTGACCGCGCCCGCGCAGCAGGCCGACGAGGCGCGCGCGGCGGTCCCTGTCCAGCTCGCTCATCACGTCGTCGAGCAGCATCACCGGCGTCGCCTCGCGCGTCGCCGCGATCGCCTCGCGCTCGGCCAGCAGCAGCGCCAGCAGGCCGAGCCGCTGCTGGCCCTGCGAGCCGTAGGCGCGCAGCTCGCGCCCCTCGCGCGTCAGCAGCAGGTCGTCGCGGTGCGGCCCGTGGCCGGTGAAGCCGCGCTCGACGTCCTGCGCGCGCCGCTCGGCCAGCTCGGCCGCGAGCCCGTCGGCGTCGGACGCCTTCGAGCGCGGGCGGTAGGCGACCGCCGAGTCGCCGTCGAGGCCCAGCTCCTCGGCCCGGGCGGCGAAGCGCTCCGCCACCAGCTCGACCGCGGCCGCGCGGTCGGCCATCAGCGCGATCCCGTGGCGCGCCAGCTCGCGATCCCACGCCGACAGCGAGTCGAGCGAGGCGGCGCCGGCACGGATGCGTGCGACGAGCGCGTTGCGCTGCGCGAGCGCCTGCGCGTACGCGCGCCGCGTCGTGACGCGCGCCGGCCACAGCGCCGTGACGAGCTGGTCGACATGCGCTCGACGCAGCGAGGGCGTCCCCTTGACCAGCTCGAGCCGGTCGGGCAGGAAGACGCTCACGAGCGGGCGGCCGGGGACGTCGAGCAGCCGCTCGACGCGCACGCCGTCGGCCGTCATCCGCTTCGGCTCGCCGGGGGTGAAGCCGACGCTCAGCTCGTGCGGCCCGTCGGGCGCCTCGGTCGTCACTTCGACGCGCACCACCTGCTCGCCGAAGCGCACCAGCTCGCGCTCGTTCGTCGTGCGCGAGGAGCGCCCGGTGCAGCCGAAGTAGAGCGCGTCGAGCAGGTTCGTCTTGCCGGCGCCGTTGCGCCCGCTGACGACCGTCACGCCGGGGCCCAGCTCGACGTCGGCGGCGGCGTAGCTGCGGAAGTTGCGCATCGCGAGGCGCACGATCCGCATCGCGCGTCGCTAGACGTTCAGGCGGATCGGCATGATCAGGTAGAGGAAGCCGGGATCGTCCGCCGCCTGGATCAGGCCCGGGCGCAGCGGGCTGATCAGCTTCAGGACGATGTCGCCCGACTCGACGCCCTCGAGGCCGTCGCGCAGGAACTCGGGGTTGAAGCCGATCTCGAACGGCTCGCCCTGGAAGGCGACCGGCAGCGACTCGCGCGCTTCGCCGATGTCCGGCGTCTGCGAGGACACGGTCAGTTCGCCTGGCTGGAACGACAGCCGCAGCGGCGCGTTCTTCTGCGCCAGCAGGCTGATGCGGCGCACGACCTCGGTCACCTCGCCGCCCGCGAGCGTCAGCTCGTGCTCGTACGTCTCGGGCAGCAGCTGGCGGTAGTTCGGGAACTGGCCCTCGATCAGGCGCGAGGACAGCACCACGCCGCCGATCCCGAAGACGATCTGGTTCTGACGCGCGGCGACGGTCAGCTCCTCGCCGTCGAGCTGCTGCACGAGCCGTGCCAGCTCCTGCAGCGCACGCGCCGGCACGTTCGCCTCGAAGCCCTGCTGCAGTGGCGACTCGAGCTGCGTCTCCTTCACGCTGAGGCGGTAGGAGTCGGTCGCGACCATCCGCAGCTCGCGGTCGGAGGCCGACACGAGGATGCCCGTCAGGACCGGCCGCGTCTCGTCCTTCGAGGCGGAGTTCGCGACCTTCAGGATCGTCGCCACGAACGCCTGCGCCGGCACGCGCACGGCGTCTTCGCCGGGAGCGTCGGGCAGCTGCGGGAAGTCCTCGCCGCGCAGCGTGCGGATGTGGAACGTCGCGTTGCCGGCGACGATCTCCACGTCCTGCTCCGCCGGCCGCTGCTCGAGCGTCACGGTCGCGCCCGGCAGGGCGCGCACGACGTCCACGAGCAGGCGGGCAGGCAGCACGACGGCGCCCTCGCGCTCGACCTGCGCCGGCAGCGGCACGCGCAGGCTCATCTCCTGATCGGTCGCCCGGAGCTCGACGCCGCCGCCCGCAGCGAGCAGCTGCACGCCAGAGAGGGTCTGGAGTCGCGTGGAGGCGACGCGGCTGACGGTCTGGAGCTGGGCGAGCAGCTCGTCGCGCGCGGCGGACAGCTTCACGATGAAGACCTCGAGTAGGAGGGAGTCGTTGTCATAGGAGGCGTCGAGATGTGCACAAGCCCACAGATCGCCCGTGGCGACGGGGGAGATCTGCGCACACGGGCTGTTGACACGGGCGTCGGAAGTCTCTCAGGCGGCGCGGTCGTCATCGGGCCGCTGGAGCAGCTCGGTGAGGCTGCGGACCAGCTCGTGCGCCTCGGCGTCGCGCGCGATCCGCTCGGTCGTGCGGCGGCAGGCGTGCAGCACCGTCGTGTGGTTGCGTCCGCCGAACGCGCGGCCGATCGCCGGCAGCGTCGCGTCGGTCAGCTCGCGCGACAGGTACATCGCCACCTGGCGGGCCCAGGCGACGCGCGCGCTGCGGTCGGGCGAGGTGAGCGCCTCGGGCGAGATGCCGAGCCGCTCGCAGGTCGCGGCCTGGATCTCCGGCACGGTGTTGACGCGGTCGCAGCCGCCGGCGCCGGCCGGGTAGAGCCCGTCGAGCACGTGCGTCACGAGCGAGCGGTCGATCGGGCGGCCCGTCAGCGAGTGGAACGCGACGACGCGGATCAGCGCGCCCTGCAGCGCGCGCACGTTGTTCGTGACGCGCTCGGCGATCGGGACGATCGCGTCGGGGTCGTCGAGCTGGATGCCGTCGTGCTGCACGCGCTTGCGCAGGATCGTCATGCGCGTGGCGAGGTCGGGCGGGCGCAGGTCCGCGACGAGGCCGGACTCGAAGCGCTCGCGCAGGCGGTCGGCGAGCGCGTTCATGTCGCCCGGCATGCGGTCGCAGGTCACGACGAGTTGGCTGCCGGTCTCGTAGAGCGCGTTGAACGTGTGGAAGAACTCCTCCTCGATCTTCGCCTTGCCCTCGAGGAACTGCACGTCGTCGATCAGCAGGATGTCGGTGTCGCGATAACGGCGCTTGAAGACCTCGATCGAGCTGGACTTGAGCGCGCCGACGAACTCGCTCGTGAACGCCTCCAGCGTCGTGTAGCGCACGCTGATCCCGCCGCCGTACTCGTCGACGTAGTTGGCGATCGCGTGCAGCAGGTGCGTCTTGCCGAGGCCGGGCGGGCCGTAGAGGAACAGCGGGTTGTAGGCCTGGCCCGGCAGCTCGGCGACGGCCAGAGAGGCGGCGTGGGCGAGGCGGTTGCCGTCGCCGATCACGAACTGGTCGAACGTGTACTTCGGGTTGAAGACGTCCGGCGGATGCCCGGCGGAGGCGGGCGCCGGACGTGGGGAGACGGGCGCGAGCGGCTGGTCGAGCGGCACGACCGTGACCGCGGTGCCGTCGCCGAGGACGCGCGCCGCACAGGTCTCGAGGACCCGCGCGAAGCGGTCGGCGACCCACGTGCGGATCTCCTCCGGAGCGCCGACGAGCAGCGTCTGGCCCTCGATCGCCCGCGCGCGCAGCGGGGCGAGCCAGAGGTGGTAGGTGGAGTCGGTGACCGTGCGCCGGAGCTCGGCTTGGATCTGGGACCAGGTGTGCTCGAGCGCTGGCTGCACAGGGGTCGTCGACCGACTCCTCGTCGGGTTGCGTGGCGGGGGATGGAGGGGCCTGGAGGCCCCGGGGGGCGGCGAATATAGCAGCGGCCCGCGGGCCCGCCGCGCACCGTGGGGGCCCCGCCGGAGGCGAGTGCGCAAATCGCGAGAAAAAGGTCGCGCGAGGGTTGTGCACAAGCTGAAGCACGGTTGTGCACAAGCTGTGCACAACCGTGGCGCAGACGTCGCCGGGTCCGGAACGCGCCGGCGCGTATACTGGCCGTCCCCGACGGGATCGTTCGGGACCCGGCCGGCCGGCCGGCGGAGGCGGGTCCCCGCTCAGGAGTAGCCATGAAACGCACCTACCAGCCGAAGAAGCGCAAGCGCGCCCGCACGCACGGGTTCCGCGCCCGCATGCAGACGCGCGCAGGTCGTCTGACGCTCAAGCGTCGCCGCGACAAGGGCCGCAAGCGCCTCACCGTCTGATGAGCGGCCGCCCGGGCGTCGCAGCCCGGCGAAGCAAGCGCGGGCGGCTCTCCCGCAGCGCCGAGTTCGACCGGGTCTTCCGCCAAGGACGCTCACACGGCAACCGCGTCCTTGTCCTCTACGGCTTCCCGCGCCCGGACGCGTCCCAATCTGCCGCCGCACCCGTCGAGCCCCGCCTCGGGCTGTCCGTCTCCCGCAGAGTCGGGGGCGCCGTCGAGCGCAACCACGTCAAGCGCCTGCTGCGCGAGGCGTTCGAGCGGGAGGCGGAGCGCCTCCCGGCCGGCCACGACATCGTGGTCGTGGCGCGTCCTGAGGCGCGCGTCGTCGCCGAGCGCGACGGTCTGGAGGGCATCCTCACCGCGCTCGTGGAGCTGATCGACCAGCTGCGCGCACGCGTGGAGGGCGAGGGCAGATGAGCGCGCTGCGGGCTGCCGTGATCGCTCCGATCCGCGTCTACCAGCGGCTGATCTCGCCGCTGATCCCGCCGCGCTGCAAGTACGAGCCGAGCTGCTCCCACTACGCCGCGCAGGCGGTGGAGGAGTTCGGCATACTGCGCGGGCTGGTCCTCGCCGGGTGGCGGCTGCTGCGCTGCAATCCGTGGAGCCACGGGGGATACGACCCCGTCCACGAGCAGCGCGTCTTCCACCCGCGACGACCGGCCGCACCGAGCGCCTGACGGGACCGGATCCCGCTCGAACGACCCCCGCCCCCATGTTCATCCCCTTCGCCAACCCACTTCAGCCGCTGATCGACGTGCTGGAGCAGGTGCTCCTGTTCTTCCACGACACGGTCGGGGTGAGCTGGGGCTTCGCGATCATCCTGCTGACCCTGTCGGTCCGTCTCGTGCTGCTGCCGCTGACCTTGAAGCAGGTCACGTCGATGCAGCGCCTCCAGCTGCTGGCGCCGGAGATGAAGGCGATCCAGGCGAAGTACAGAGACGACAAGCAGCGCCAGCAGCAGGAGATGATGAAGTTCTACCGGGAGAACAGAGTCAACCCTCTGGCCTCCTGCCTGCCGCTGGCTTTCCAGCTGCCGTTCTTCATCGCGCTGTACTACATGCTGCGCAAGGACCTGAAGACGGACATGTGCCCGGGGATCGACGGCTACGCCGCGTCGATCCACTCGAGCGTCACGCACGTCAGCTGCTCGCAGTTCAGCGACTCGGCGTATGCGGCGGCGCACCACATCAACGTCTCGGACCCGAGCTTCCTGTTCATCCCGGACCTGACGGCGAAGGCGACCGGCGCCGTGCTGGTCGTGCTGATCGTGCTCTACGTCGCGAGCCAGCTCGCGTCCGGCCTCCTCAGCTCGGCCTCGATGGACAGAAACCAGCGGATGATCATGCTGGGGCTGCCGATCGTCTTCGTGACCTTCATCATCAACTTCCCGGCCGGCCTGCTCGTCTACTGGATCACGACGAACTGCTGGACGATCGTGCAGCAGCTGATCGTGCGCCGGACGGTCGGCCTGCCGGGTAGACCGCGGGTCGCGACGGCCGGCGCACCGGCGCCCGCCGGGGCCGCCGCGCTGACGCGCGGCGGAGGCGGAGGCAAGGCGAAGGAGCCCGCCGCCGAGCGCAAGCCGGCGCGGTCGTCGGAGGCCAAGGGCACGGGGAACGGCGCGGCGCCGGCCGGGCCGCCGCCGTCGCGGAGAAAGAAGAAGCGGACGGGACGGCGCCGATGAGCGAGAGCGACGCGGCCGCACGCGTGCGGCGGATGCTGGAGGAGATCGTCGGCGCGGTCGGCGTGGACGCCGAGATCGAGGTGTCGGAGGACGCGGAGGGCGTCCGCGCGAACCTCGACGGGGAGGACCTCGGCCTGCTGATCGGGCGTCACGGGCAGACGATCGACGCGATCCAGCACCTGGCGTATCGCGTCGCCTACCGGGGCGAGGAGAACCGCAAGCGGGTGACCGTGGACGCGGCCGGCTATCGCGAGCGCCGTGCGGCGCTGCTGCAGCAGGACGCCGACGAGGCCGTCGAGGAGGCGCTGCGTACGGGTGAGCCCGTCGCGCTCGATGCGATGAACGCCGTCGAGCGTCGTGTCGTGCATGAGTACCTGCGCGACCGCGACGGGATCGAGACGTACAGCGAGGGCGCCGAGCCCGACCGCTATCTCGTGGTCGCGCCCGTCGAGTCGTAGCGGCGCCGTTTCACGTGAAACGCCACACAGAGGTGGTGTCGCTGGCCGAGCGGTACGCGCTTCCGTCTACTGCCGCGCGCCAGCTCGACGCGCTGCTCGACGCGCTCGCGCGCGATCCACATGCGCCCACGACGGTGCGCGAAGCGGAGCGGGCGGTGCACACGCATCTGGCGGACTCGCTCGTCGCGCTCGACCTGCCCGCGGTGCGCGGCGCGACGGCGATCGCCGACCTCGGCGCCGGCGCCGGCTTCCCCGGACTGCCGCTGGCGATCGCGCTGCCCGCCGCGCGCGTGGCGTTGGTGGAGAGCGTCGCGCGCAAGTGCGAGTTCATCCGCGCGGCGGCGGCCGCGGCGGGGATCACGAACGTGGACGTGGTCGCCGAGCGCGCCGAGGCATGGAGCGCCGGCATCGGTGCGCACGACCTCGTGACCGCTCGCGCGCTCGCGCCGCTCGCGGTCCTCGCCGAGTACGCGGCGCCTTTGCTGCGCGAGGGCGGTGTGCTGGTGGCGTGGAAGGGGCGCCGCGACGCGCAGGAGGAGCGCGATGGCGAGGCGGCGGCCGCGGAGCTGGGCCTCGCGCTGGAGGAGGTCCGTCCCGTCGCGCCGTACCCGGGCGCCGACCACCGCCATCTGCACGTGCTGCGCAAGGTCGCGCCCACGCCGTCCCGCTTTCCCCGTCGCCCCGGGATGGCGCGGAAACGGCCGCTCGGTGCGAAGAACCGGCCGACCCTCTGACCGTCTTCGTCGCTACCGTGGGGGCGATGCCGGCCGACCCCCGCAGCCGCCGATGAGCACCGTCTACGCGATCGCCAACCAGAAGGGCGGCGTCGGCAAGACGACGACGGCCGTGAACCTCGCCGCGTGCATCGCCGAGGCGGAGTACGAGGTGCTGCTGATCGACATGGACGCGCAGGCCAACGCGACCGTAGGCCTCGGCCTCCCGAAGGACGCCTCGCCGAGCGTGTACGACGTGCTGGCGGGCGACGCGCCGCTGGAGCAGGCGATCCAGCGCACAGCGCTCGAGCACCTCGCGATCGTCCCGGCGAGCCCCGATCTCGCCGGTGCCAACGTCGAGCTGCCGCGCATCGGGGGCTCCGAGCATCGGCTGCGCGACGCGCTCGCGCCGGTCCGCGACCGCTTCGCCTTCACGATCCTCGACTGCCCGCCGTCGCTGGGGCCGCTGACCGTCAACGCGCTCGTCGCCGCCGACCGCGTGATCGTCCCGGTGCAGGCCGAGTACTACGCGCTCGAGGGGCTCGCCGGCCTGCTCGACACGCTCTCGCTGATCCAGCGCGAGCTGAACCCCCGCCTGACGATCGCGGGCATGGTCCTGACGATGCACGACGGGCGCACGCGGCTGGCCCAGGACGTCGAGCAGGAGGTGCGCTCGCACTTCCCGCAGCTCGTGTTCGAGACCGTCATCCCCCGCAACGTGCGGATCGGCGAGGCGCCGAGCTTCGGCCAGCCCGTGATCCACCACGACCCGCACTGCGCCGGGTCCGACGCCTACTTCGAGCTGGCACGGGAGGTGGCCGCCCGTGGCTGAGAAGTCGCGCAAGCCGCCACAGCGGGCGAGGCTGCGCAACGACGAGCTGCCGAAGCCGCACGGCAAGGCGCGCGGCATGGGCAAGGGCCTTGCCGCGATCCTCGCGGCCTCGCCGAAGGACGAGCCGGAGGAGCTGCGCCAGGTCGCGGTCGAGCTGATCGGGCCCAACCCGAACCAGCCGCGCCGGCACTTCGACGACGAGGCGCTGACCGCGCTCGCCGCGTCGCTGGAGGAGCGCGGCGTGCTGCAGCCGGTGCTCGTGCGGCCGCTGCCCGGCGGGCGTTACGAGCTGATCGCCGGCGAGCGCCGCTGGCGAGCCGCCCGGATCGCGCGGCTCGAGCAGATCCCCGCGATCGTCCGCCACCACGACGATGCCGCCTCGCTCGAGCTGGCCGTGATCGAGAACATGGCGCGCGAGGACCTCAACCCGCTCGAGGAGGCGCGCGCCTGTCTCGCACTGGTCGAGGAGCTCGGCCTTACGCGCGAGGAGGTCGGCCGTCGCGTCGGTCGCAGCCGCGTCGCGGTGTCGAACCTGATCCGCCTGCTCGACCTGCCCGACGAGGCGCTCGAGCTGCTCGACCGCGGCGAGCTGAGCGAGGGTCACGGCCGCGCGCTGCTGCTCGCCAGAGACCACGACGCGCGACGCCGGCTGGCGCGCGACGCGGCGGCCGCCGGCTGGTCCGTGCGCGAGCTGGAGCGCCGCGCGCGCGAGGCCGGCGAGACGGCGTCGGGCGCTCGCACGGCCGCACGCCGCAGAGCGCTCCACCCCGACCAGGAGGCCGCGGTCGAGCAGCTCTCCGACGCCTTCGGCGCGGCGCTCGGCACCGCGGTGGAGGTCGCCCCCCACGGCGACGGCTACCGGCTCCAGCTCGCGTTCGACTCGCTCGACGACGCGCTCGAGCTGGCACGCCGCCTGGGCGCCGCGACGCCCGCCTGACGCGGCCGGCGGCCCGGCGCAGACACGCCCGCGCCATCCCGCTAGAATCGCCTCCCGCGGGGCGATTAGCTCAGTCGGTTAGAGCGCTTCTCTGATAAGGAAGAGGTCCCTGGTTCGAGTCCAGGATCGCCCATTTCGAAACGCCTCCCCTCATAGAGAGGTCGTTTCGGGGGAGCCTGCGGTAAGGCGTCAGCCAGGACTGGTCTGTCGTCCGACTGTCGAGCGTTCAGCCGTTGAGTCGTTCGGTCGACTGGCCGGTGATCTCTGCGATGAGGTCGAAGTCCTTGTCCCGATGCAGGACGACGAGGCCGGCACGCTCCGCGATGGCCGCGATGAGGAGATCGGGCACCGACGGCGCCCGATGATGGCCGCGATCGGCGAGCAGGCCGAGGACCTCGACGGCGCGGTCCTCGGACGCGGGGGCCGCGTACTCGACGGGCATTGACGCAACCGGCGGCTCGCGCAGCCCCTCGTGAAGGTCTTGGGCATCGCGAGCGGAGTAGCCGACTTCGAGCAGCGTGACCGTGGCGACGCGCACGAGCCCGCGCTCGATCCGATCGGCCCACGCCTCGCTGTCCGGGCTGCGCCCCAGCCGGACCAGTGCGGACTTGTCGATCAGCCAGCCCGACGGCTCGGTCGCCGCGGTCACGACCAGGCTCGGCGCATGACCTCGGGATCCTCGAGGTCGGAGAAGCGCGCGGCGAACCGCTGCAGATCCGCTGAGGTGACCGGCGTCGACGGACGGGCCGCCTCCTGATGGAGCCGGCGTCGCAGGTACTCCGTGCGGGAGAGCTTGAGCCCCGCGGCAAGCGCGTCGATGCGGGCGAGGTCCTCCGCGGGCACGTCTCGGATCAGGAGATCAGGCACAGACGGAAGATATCAGCCGATATCACCTGTGCAAGAGCACCGCCCGCTCGCCCGAGCGCATTTGTCGATCGGAGTAGTCCCACTCACGGTCGGTGAGAAGCCAGCGACCCATGGTTTGCGCGACGCCAAGTTCTCCCCACTCGCAGGCCGCCGCCACTCGTAGCACATGAGGTGCTACCTTGTCGGCATGGAGCGCATCGGAGTTCGTGAGCTGCGCCAGCACGCCACCCGGTACCTGGGTCGCGTCAAAGCCGGCGAGACGGTCGAGGTGACCGAGCGCGGCCAGCTCATTGCGCTGCTCGTTCCGCCTGCACCGGGCGCGACCGAGCGCGAGCGACTGATCGCGAGTGGTCAGCTCGTGCCTGCGTCTCGTCCATTCCAAGTTCCTCGCCGTGCGCCGCTGCCAGCCGGCGGGCCGAGCACTGGCGCAGCGCTGGACGATCTCCGCAACGAGCGAACGTGATCTACCTCGACTCCTCGGCGCTGCTCAAGCTGTTGCACGAGGAAGCCGAGAGCGCCGCTCTGGCTGACTGGCTGACTGCACGCACGGGGACGCCTCTCGTCAGCAGCGCGCTGGCGAAGGTCGAAGTCGTGCGCGCATGCCGGCGCATCAACCCAGCGACGCTGAGCGACGCGGCGGCGCTGCTCGCCGGGCTGGACCTCATCCCCCTCAGCGGCGCGGTGATCGACCAAGCCGCCGACATCGGCGAGACGATGCTGCGCAGCCTCGACGCGATCCACCTCGCCAGCGCGCTCTCGATACAAGCCGAGCTCACCACCTTCGTCGCCTATGACCACCGCCTCGCCGAGGCCGCGTCAACCGCAGGCCTCGAGTTGCTGGTTCCAGGCACCTGACCAAGCGGCTCGTCTCGAGACGCCACTACGGACAAAGCGCCCGCGAGCTACGGCATCCCGCCACCGAGCGCAGCGATGCTCTTGAACGGCGTGGGAGCCGCTTGCTCGACGTAGGCGAACGTGCCCTCCGCCGTCACGTCCGTGCCTGAGGGGGACTCGGCGCGCAGCCGGTCCGCCCAAGCGCGTGCGGCGTCCTCGTCGTCGGCGCCGACGATCACGTGACGCCAGCGCCGCACGTTCGGCACGCCCTCCCGCGTCAGGCGCTCGGACAACTCGTGTGCGGCGCGTCGCGTCGGCAGCGTCGCACGCGCCTCGAACTCCGGGAAGCCGGCCGCGGCGCTCTCGGCGTCCTCGCGCTGCATCAGGCGCGCGCGCTCCGCCTCGCGCTGCGCGGCGGTCGTCGCGGCGGGCGCGTCGGCGGGCTCCCAGTCCTCCGCGTCCTCGTGCCACCGGCTCGCCACGATCTCGGCGCCCCAGCCGTCTCTCGCGAGATCCTGCCGGACGATCTGCTCGGCGGCGCGCAGCGCGGCGTGCGTGTCGGCGTAGAGGAAGACCTCCCGCTCGTCCCGGCTGACGACGATCGCGTCGCCGAGCTGGTGGGCGACCTGCTCGCTCAGCTCTTTCGCCTCGAGCCGCCCGGTGAGCGCCTCGGCGTGCGCTGAGCCCGCCAGCGTGACGTGGAGGCGCCAGTCGTCCTGCACGCCGCGGACCCTACCGAGGTCGCGCACCGCCGCGGCGCGACAGCCCACGATCCGGTTCGTCGAAGTCGACGTCGGCGCGGCGACGTCGCGCGAACGCGCTGATCAGCGCGGCGCCGGCTTGAGCACGGCGTACAGCAGCACCACCGCGACGATCGCCAGCGACGTCTGCGACAGGGCGCCGATCACGCCCGCGTAGGTGCCCGGCTCGCCGGCGCCGAGGTCGATCCAGTGGTTGAGGGCGTGGAAGCCGGTCGTCGCGACGGCGGCCGTCAACGCCCCCGCCCGCAGCGCCGGCCAGCGCACGGCGAACGCGAGCGCCACGCCGACCCCGCCGATGAACGCCGTCGCGTCGCGGAGGTAGTGCGCGTTGTACGGGCCGAACGCGCCGACCGAGGCGTGGAACCCCCGCGGGGCGACCAGCATCCAGGCGGCGGTGATCAGCTGCACCGCCGCGAGCAGCGCCAGACCGGGGACGACAAGCCGCTCGAGCGAGGCGGCGCGCGGCCGCCCCACGGCGGAGCTTCCCTGAGCGCCCATGGACGCAACGTACAGGTCCCCCACCGCCGCGCACAGGGCCAACCGCGCGTCGCGCGGCAGGACCAAGCGCAGCCTGCGACACAGGCACGCGACCATCCGGTCGGTCGACCGTCGCGCCTCGCGCCGGCCACAGAAAATCCCTGCAAATCCGACCTCTCCTCGGTCGGACCGGCGCTGTGCCGAGCGTCCCGGTTCGCGCGACAGAGCCCGGCCTATACTTGGACCTCGCCCAGCGCAAGGAGCCGGTTCGTGCAGGAGATGGTGATCTACGGCGTCAGCTTCGACATGGTCGGCAAGCAGCCGATCGTCCTGTTGAAGACCGTCGACAGCAACAAGTTCCTGCCGATCTGGATCGGGCATCCGGAGGCCGCCGCGATCCTGATGAAGCTGCAGGGCGCGACGACCCCGCGCCCGATGACGCACGACCTCCTGTCCGAGGTCCTCGGCGAGCTGGACGTCTCCTGCACCCGCGTCGCCGTCACCGAGCTGCGCGAGAACACCTTCTACGCCTCGATCACCCTCGCCGTGAACGGCAGAGAGCTGGAGATCGACTCGCGCCCGTCCGACGCGCTCGCGCTCGCCGTGCGCGCCGGCGCGCCGATCTTCGCGGCCGAGGAGGTCATCGCCGAGTCCGCGATCGAGTTCGAGCACGAGGTCGAGGACACCGAGGAGGTCGTCGAGAAGTTCAAGGACTTCCTCGACCAGGTCACGCCGGAGGACTTCGCCGGCGAGAGCTGAGCGACGGCCGCCGCCGCGCTCAGGCGGCGGCGCGCTCCAGCGCGATCGCCAGGATCCGCTCGACGAGCGCGTCGAAGCTGATCCCCGCCGCGTCCGCCGCCTGCGGCAGCAGGCTCGTCTCCGTCAGCCCCGGCACGCTGTTGGCCTCCAGCACGAACAGCTCGCCGTCCTCGCGCAGCATCAGGTCCACCCGCGCGAAGCCCGCGCACCCCAGCGCGCGGTACACCTGGACCGCCAGCTCCTGGGTCCGCTCGGCCACGCCCTCGGGCAGCTCCGCGGGGCACACGAAGCGCGTGCGGCCGATCTCGTAGCGCGCCTCGAAGTCGTAGAAGTCGCGGCCCTCGGCCACCGCCTCGACGACCGGCAGCGCGACCGGCTCGCCGTCCTCGCGCTCGACGACGGACACCGCCAGGTCGCGTCCGGGCACGTAGCGCTCCAGCAGCACCTTGCGGTCGTACGAGAAGGCCGACACGATCGCCGCCGGCACGTCCGCCGCGGCGCGGGCGAACTTGATCCCGAGCGCGGAGCCCTGCGCCGCCGGCTTCACGACCAGCGGAAACGAGAGCTGGCGCTCGATCGCCGGGAGCGCCTGCGCCGCGCCCAGCTCGCGGAACGCCGTCTCGCTGAAGGCGTGGAAGTCGGGCGTCGGGATCCCGTGCTCGCGCAGCAGGTGCTTCGTCAGGACCTTGTCCCAGCTGCGGATGCAGGCGGCCACGCCCGAGCCGGTGTAGCGCAGCCCCAGCACCTCCAGCAGCTCCTGGATCGTCCCGTCCTCGCCGTCGCGGCCGTGCAGCGCCACGAACACGGCGTCGGGGGCGACGTCCGTCAGCCGGGCCACCAGATCGGCGCCGACGTCGATCGCGACGGCCGTGTGCCCCAGCCGCTGCAACGCGTCCTCGACGCGCGCCCCCGACTTCAGCGACACCTGCCGCTCCAGCGAGCGGCCGCCCTGCAGGACGGCGACGGTGCTCATCGGTCGGCTTCGGCCGGGCGGCCCGAACCGGCTCTGCGTCCGCGTCGCGGCAGCTCGAGCACCTCGGCCAGCCCGGCGGCGTCGCGCGGCGCGTCGGCGGCCGCGGGCGCCTGCACCGGCGCCGCGCCGGTCAGCGTGCTGTACAGCCCGACCTGCTCGGCCACGACCTTGCCGATCCGCCGCACGCCCTCGCGGATCGCGGTCTCGTCGGAGCCCGAGAAGTTCAGCCGCATCGACGACCCGCCGCGCCCGTCGAGGTAGGCGGCGCGCCCCGGCACGAACGCGACGTTCTCGCTCAGCGCGCGCGCCAGCAGGTCGGTCGTGTCGATGTAGTCGGGCAGCGTCGCCCAGATGAAGAGGCCGCCCTGCGGCTGCGTCCAGGCCGCCTCGCGGGGGAAGTGCGCGTCGAGCGCCTCCAGCATCGCGTCGCGCCGCCCGCGGTAGATCTCGACCAGCGAGTCGACGTACTCCCGCCAGTCGCCGGACGCGAAGTACTCGGCCACGAACAGCTGCGTCATCGAGGAGCTGCAGAGGTCGGCCGCCTGCTTGCCGAGGTTCATCTTCTGCAGCACCGGTCGCGGCGCCGCCGCCCAGCCGAGGCGGATCCCGGGCGAGAGGATCTTCGAGAAGGTGCCGAGGTAGATGACGAACTGGCCGCCGTCCATCGAGTAGAGCGTCGGCAGCGGATCGCCCTCGTAGCGCAGCAGCCCGTACGGGTTGTCCTCCAGCACGAGCAGCTCGCGCTCGGCCGCGACCTGCACGAGCCGCCGGCGCCGCGGCAGCGACATCGTCACGCCACCCGGATTCTGGAAGTTCGGGATCGTGTAGATGAACTTCGGCCGCCGGCCCTCGCGCTCGAGCCGGTCGAGCGTCTCCTCCAGCGCGTCGACGCGCATCCCGTCCTCGTCCAGCTCGATCTGCACGACGTCGGCCTCGTAGGAGCAGAAGGTCGGGACCGCGCCCGGGTACGTGGGCGCCTCGGCGACGATCACGTCGCCCGGGTCGACGAGCGTCTTGCAGACGAGGTCGATCACCTGCTGGCCGCCGGTCGTGACCAGCAGCTCGCCTTCGTCGACCTCCATGCCCTCCGCTCGCATCACCTCGGCGATGCAGCGCGTGGCCGCGGCGAAGCCCTCGGTCGGCCCGTACTGGAGCGCTCTCGCGCACGCCTCGTCGGCCACGCGCGCCATCAGCGACGCGTACGTGTCGGCCGGGAAGCTCGACGTGTCCGGCATCCCACCGGCGAGCGAGATCACCTCGTCGCGCTCCGTCAGCGCCATCAGGTCGCGCATCGCGGAGGACTTCATGACCTTCGTGCGCTGCGCGAACAGGCCCGCGTAGCGCTCCAGCTCGTGCGCCGTCGAGCGCGGCGGCGTGCGCCCCGTCATCGCGGCGGCTCGCAGCGGCCGGTCATGCCCCGGGGTTCGCCGTCACGGCCCGGAAGCCTGTCGCGCTCGGCTATCGTCATGCAGCCAAGCTACCGCACGACATGACGCTCTTCCTCGCCATCTGCCTCGGAATCGGCCTCGCGCTGGCCGTCGGACTGCGTCCGTTCCTGCCCGCGCTGCTGGCCTGCGCGCTCGCGCGCGGCGACGCCGGGATCGACTTCGAGCACACGAACGTCGCGTTCATGGAGAAGCCGGCGTTTCTGCTGGCGCTGCTGATCGGCGTCGTCGTGCTGGTCGCGATGGAGCGCCGCCACCCGCCCGAGGACGTCTCCAGCGGCCCGTTCGGCGCCGCCGTCGCGGGCATCGGCCTGGCGCTCGGCGCGCTGCTGTTCGGCGGCGCGCTGCAGGACCACCACTACGCGTTCGGCGTCGGGCTGATCGCCGGCATCGCGTGCGCGGCGCTCGCGGAGGCGTCCGCGCGCGGCTTCTTCTCCAGCACGCGCAGACGGCTCGACCGCGAGGCGGCCGCGACGCTGCCGGCCTACGCCGAGGTCGCCGGACTGGTGCTGGCCGGCCTGTCGGTGCTGGCGCCGCCGGTCGCGCTCGTCGCGCTCGCCTTCCTCGTCTGGCTGCTGCTGCAGCAGCGCCGGCGCGCCGGCCAGAAGTACGCCGGCCTGCGCATATTGCGGTGAGCGGCGGCGCGCCCGACGCACCGCGCAAGCTCGTCCTGACGGTCATCGACGGGCTCAAGCCGGCGATGCTGGAGCGCGCCGTGCAGCAGGGCCGTGCGCCGATCCTGCAGGCGATCATGGAGCGCGGCGCGTACGTCGACGACTGCGTCGCCGCGTTCCCGTCGGTCACGCCCGTGTGCGCCGCCTCGATCGCGACGGGGACCGGGCCGGACGCCCATCACATCCCGTCGATGAACTGGTACGACCGCGCCGAGGGCCGCTACGTCGAGTACGGCTCGAGCTTCGGCGCGAGCCGCCGCGCCGGCGTGCTGCGCTCGCTCACCGACACGGTCTACAACATGAACGCGCGGCACCTCGCGTCCGAGGTGCCGACCGTCTTCGAGCGACTCGACGACGCCGGCCTGCGCACCGCCGGCACGACCTACCTGATCTACCGCGGGCGGCACCGCCACCAGCTCGCCGGCGAGACGGCGCTCGCGCGGATCGCGGGGGCGGTCTTCCGCGAGTCGGTGATGGGGCCGCGCGAGCTGTTCTACGCCGACCTGTTCGCGAGCCGCCGCACCGGCTGCCGCGGCCAGCTCGGCATGCCCGGCCAGCGCGACCAGCACTCCGGGTGCGTCGGCGCGCACCTGGTCGAGCACGACCTGTTCGACTTCCTGCTGCTGTCGCTGCCCGACAACGACGCCTTCTCGCACCGCAACGGGCCGCACGCGCAGGTCGCCTCGATCGCGAACGCGGACCGCCAGCTCGAGCGGCTCGTGCACGCCGGCGGCGGGCTCGAGCGCTTCCTCGAGCAGCACGCGATGATCGTGCTGGCCGACCACTCGCACGCCGCCGTCGAGCGGCGCATCGAGCTGGCCGCCGCGTTCGAGGCGTGGGACGTCGCGCAGCCGCGGCCGAACGGCTCGCGCGCGCGGCGCGAGCGTGCGGCGGCCGACGACGATCCGGCCGAGGCGCTCGCCGCCGACAGCGGCGGCCAGCTCGCGCTCGGCCTCGCGCAGCGCTCGGCGATGCTCTATGTGCTCGACGACGAGCGCCGCGCGAAGCTGACCGCGCGCGCGGCGCGCGAGGCCGGCACCGTCCCCGGCGTCGACCTCGTGATGCGCCGCACCGCCCCGCGCGAAGGCGCGATCGTGGGGGAGCGCGGCGAGCTGCGCTTCGCGCCCGGCGGGGATCTCGTCGACCGGCGCGGGCGGCGCTGGAGCGTCGACGGCAAGCTCGAGACGCTCGGTGCGCGCGTCGAGGACGGCCGCCTCCTGACGCCCGACTACCCCGACGCGCTCGGACGCGTGTGGTCGGCGCTCGCCTGCCCGACCGCCGGCGACGTGCTGCTGAGCGCCGCGCCCGGCTTCGAGTTCGTCGACTGGGGCGGCGCGGACCACCTCGGCGGCGGCAGCCACGGCTCGCTGCACAGGAGCGACTCGCTCGGCGCGCTGCTGTGGTGCGGGCTCGACGCGCATCCGACGCGCGCCGCGCGCGAGCAGTGGGCGCTGCAGGACATGGTCCCGCTCGTGACCGAGCACTTCGGGCTCGACGCCGCCTGACGCCGAGATCGGCTTCCGCGCTCCGGTCACCGCCGGCGGCGACCTGCGGGCGACGTCACCGCGCGGGTTACCCTGTCCGCATGCAGGACGACGCCTCCGCCGTCGCGCTGCCGCTGCACCGTCGCGTGCGTCACGGCATGCGCCACCCGGCCAACTGGCTCCAGCTCGTGCGCTTCGGGGCGGTCGGCGCGAGCGGCTACGTCGTGAACCTCGCCGTCTTCACGGCCACCGTCCACTTGCTCGGGATCGACTACAAGGTCGCCGCGGTGCTGGCGTTCCTGATCTCGGTCGCGAACAACTTCTGGTGGAACCGCCACTGGACGTTCGAGGCGCGCGACGGCCACGCCGGCTTCCAGGCGGCCCGCTTCCTGACCGTCAGCGTCGTCGCGTTCCTGTTCAGCTACGCCGTGCTGGTCGCGCTGGTGGAAGCGGCCGGCCTCCCGAAGGTGCTCGCGCAGGCGATCGCGATCGTCACCGCGACGCCGCTGTCGTTCGTCGGCCAGAAGCTCTGGAGCTTCCGCAGATGACGCGCGCCGCGGCGCGGATCGCCGCGGCGATCCTGCTGCTCGCGGCGCTCCTCGCGAGCGGCAGCACGCCGGCGAGCGCGGCGCGGGTGCAGGTGCCCGCGCCGACGTTCGCGCCCTCGTCCGGCGCGCCCGCGACCGCCACGGCGACGAGCGCCACCGCGACCGACCCGAACGCGCTCGTGACCCCGCCGAGCCCGTCGCTGCCGCCGCCCGGTCACCGCCTCACGTCGAAAAGGGCGATCGCGATCGCCGAGCGCCTCCCGAAGATCGCGCGCGTCAGACGCGAGCACCCGGGCTCCTACCCGACCGCGTACACGAAGGGCGCGACCCAGTGGCAGGTGTCGATCTTCACCGCCAGAGACCGCCGCGAGATCGGGCAGGTGACGATCGACGACGCGAGCGGCGCGGTGCTGGAGGCGTGGACCGGCTACCAGGTGCCGTGGACGATGGCGCGCGGCTACGACGGCGCCTTCGGCAGGCGCGTCAACGCCTGGTACGTGTGGATCCCGATGTGCCTGCTGTTCGCGGCGCCGTTCCTGGCGGGACGCCGCCCCGGCCTGCGGCGCTGGCGGCCGCGCCTGCTGCACCTCGACCTGCTCGTGCTGCTCGGCTTCTCCGTCTCGCTCGCGTTCTTCAACGCGGCGCGGATCGGCCTCTCGACGCCGCTCGTCTATCCGCTGCTCGGCTACCTGCTCGTGCGCATGCTGCTGGTCGCGCGGCGCGGCGAGCGCGCGGAGCCCTTGCGCCTGCTGGTGCCGGTCTCGTGGCTGGCGGTCGCGCTCGTCTTCCTGATCGGCTTCCGCGTCGGGCTCAACGTCACCAACTCGAACGTGATCGACGTCGGCTACTCGGGTGTCGTCGGCGCGCACCGGCTCGTGCACGGGCAGCCGCTGTACGCCACGAGCTGGCCGAGAGACGACGCCTCCGGCGACACCTACGGTCCCGCGAACTACTACGCCTACGTCCCGTTCGAGCGCATCTGGCCGTGGAGCGGCAGATGGGACGACCTGCCGGCCGCGCACGCCGCCGCCGTCTGCTTCGACCTGCTGACGATCCTCATGCTGTTCCTGCTCGGCCGCCGCATCCGCGGCCCGTCGCTGGGGATCGTGCTGGCGTACGCGTGGGCCGCCTACCCGTTCACGCTCTACGCCTCCTCGACCAACTCGAACGACGCGCTCGTGGCGCTGCTGCTCGTCGTGACGCTGCTGCTGGCGGGCCGCCCCGTCGCGCGCGGCGCGAGCGCCGCGCTCGCCGGGCTGACGAAGTTCGCGCCGCTCGCGCTCGCGCCGTTGTTCGCGCGCATGCCGCGCGACGCGCGCCGCGGCTGGCTGCGACCGGGGCTGGTCTCGCTCGCCGCCTACGCGCTCGCGTTCGCGCTGACGGCGGCCGTCGCGCTGCTGCCGGTGCTGCTGCGCGGCGACTGGCGGATCTTCTGGGACCACACGATCGGGTTCCAGCACGACCGCTCCTCGCCGTTCTCGATCTGGGGCCTGTGGGGCGGCCTCGGCGCCGTGCAGACGGCCGTGCAGGCGGGCGCGGTGCTGCTCGCGCTCGCGGTCGGGATCTGGCCGCGCCGCCCGGCGCTGACGCAGACGGCCGCCTGCGGGGCGGCGGTCCTGATCGCGCTTCAGCTCGGGCTCGACTACTGGTTCTTCCTGTACGTCGTGTGGTTCGTCCCGTTCGTGCTGGTCGCGCTGCTCGGCCGCTACGGGGAGCCGGGCACCGCGGCGTCGCTCGAACGCGACGCCCGCGCCGCGACCGCCGCCTCAGCGGAAGCCGGGCGGAGCGGGGACGAGCAGCTGCTCGATCCCGTCGGCGCGCAGCGGGTCTGACGCGGCGCGGATCACGACCGCGTTGAGCCACGGGTCGACCTCGGACGGCTCGAACTTGACCGGCATCTGCGTCACCAGCGCGTCGAGCGCCTGCTCGCGCTTGACGCCGATCACGCCGCCGCGTGCGCCCGTCATCCCCACGTCGGTGACGTACGCCGTGCCGCCCGGCAGCACGCGCGCGTCGGCCGTCGGCACGTGCGTGTGCGTGCCGACGACGGCGGTCGCGCGACCGTCGAGGTGCCAGCCCATCGCGACCTTCTCGCTCGTCGCCTCGGCGTGCATGTCGACGACCAGGTGGTCGACCTTCCCGCGCAGCGCATGCAGCGCCGCGTCGGCGTGCGGGAAGGCCGGGTGGCCGGCCTTCATGTAGAGGTTGCCGGACAGGCTCACGACGCCGAGCCGCACGCCCTCGCGCTCGACGACGCACCAGCCGTGGCCCGGCTGGCTTCTGAGGAAGTTCGCCGGGCGCAGGATCCGCTCGTGCTCGTCGAGGTAGCCGTAGATCTCTCTCTGGCGGTACGTGTGGTTGCCGAGCGTGATCGCGTCGACGCCGGCGGCGAAGAAGGCGTCGGCGATCTTCGGCGTGATGCCGACGCCGTTGGCGGCGTTCTCGCCGTTGACGACGACGAAGTCGATCGCGTGCTGCTCGACGAGTCCCGGCAGCAGCGCCAGCAGCAGTCGCCGTCCGGCCGCGCCGACGACGTCCCCGACGAACAGGATCGCGACCGGCCGGGTCACGATGATTGACCCATGGCCGAGGACGAGCAGCACGAGCCGCCGCCCGGCGAGCCGCCGCTGCACACGCCGCGGAGCGCGACGCCGGCCGGGGTCGAGCCGCGCCCGTTCGTCGTCCCGCGCGGCGTCCAGCTCGTGCTGCTGCTCGTCGCGCTGCTCGGGGCGTGGGCGGTCGCGCGCGCCGCTGGCCCGGTCCTGCTCGTGTTCCTGATCGCCGGCGTCATCGCGTTGATCCTCAATCCGCTCGTGAAGCTGCTGGAGCGTCGCGGGCTGCGGCACGGACTGGCCGTGCTCGCGGTGTATATCGGATTGCTCGCGGCGCTCGTCGGTGTCGCCGGCCTGCTCGCGAACCCGGTCAGCACCCAGGTGCAGAACTTCCAGCGCGACGTGCCGACGCTCGTCAGAGACGCGACGAAGACGCTCGACGACGTGCAGGCATGGCTCGACCGGCACGGCATCAACGTGCACATCAAGAACCAGGGGCAGACGGCGCTGCAGACGCTCGAGAGCAGAGTGCTGCGCGGCTCCGGGAACGTCGTCTCGTTCACGCGCGACCTGCTGCAGCGGATCGTCTCGGCGGCGTTCGCGCTGATCCTGATCCTCGTGATCTCGATCTACATGCTCGTGTACGCGGCCGAGATCGGGAGCGTCGTGCGCTCGGTGATGCCGCGCGGCGCGGGCACGCCGGACGACGACTTCCCGCTGCGCGTCCAGCGCGCCGTCTTCCACTACGTGCGCGGCCAGCTGCTGTTCAGCCTGATCATGGGCGCGACCGCCGCGCTCGCGCTGTGGATCTTCGGCGTGATCGGGATCTTCCCCGACGGGCAGCGTTACGCGCTCTTCTTCGGCGCCTTCTTCGGCCTGATGGAGCTGATCCCGTACATCGGGCCGGTCCTCGGCGCGATCCCCCCGATCCTCGTGGCGCTGTTCCACAGCCCGATCACGGCGGTCTGGGTCGCGCTGCTGTTCCTCGCGCTCCAGCAGCTCGAGGGGCACGTGGTGGCGCCGCAGGTGTTCGGCCACTCGCTGCGCGTCAACCCGCTGCTGATCATCTTCGCGCTGCTGTTCGGCGGCGAGCTGTACGGCGTCGTCGGCGCGCTCGTCGCGCTGCCGGTGGCGGCGATCCTGCGCGAGACGGTCGTCTACCTGCGCCGCCACGTCGTGCTGGAGCCGTGGCCGGCGTCCGCCACCCCATCCGCACCCCCGGAGCCGCCGCCTCCGTAGGCTAGGCGGGTGCCCACGTCCGTGGCGACGCAGAGAGCGACGCCGGCCGCCCTCGCCGCGTCCGGCTTGACGAAGCGGTACGGCGAGCGCGTCGCGCTGCGCGAGGTCAGCTTCGCGGCGGCGCCCGGCGAGCTGGTCGCGATCATCGGGCCCAACGGCGCCGGCAAGACGACGCTGCTGTCGATCCTCGCCGGCATCCAGCGGCCCGACGCCGGCGCGGTCACGCGGCCGCCGCGCGAGATCGGCTGGGTGCCGCAGCAGCCGGCCGTCTACTCGAAGCTGTCGGTGGCGGAGAACCTGCGCCTGTTCGCGCGCTTGGAGAAGGTGGCCGACCCGGACGCCGTCGTCGCCCGCATGCTGGAGCAGACCGGCCTCGCCGCGCGCGCCGGCGACGAGCTGGGGACGCTGTCCGGCGGCAACCGCCAGCGCGTCAACATCGCCGTCGGGCTGCTGGCGGAGCCGCCGGTGCTGCTGCTGGACGAGCCGTCCTCGTCGCTCGACCCGCGCCAGCGGGCGCGGCTGTGGGAGTTCGTGCGCGGCCAGGCGGAGCGCGGCACGGCCGTGATCTTCTCGACGCACGACGTGCAGGAGGCCGAGCGCCACGCCGACCGCGTGCTCGTGCTGGCCGACGGCGAGCTGCTGTTCGCCGGCAGCGCGCGCGAGCTGGCGGCGACCGTGCAGCCGGCCGGGGGCGACGTCGCCGGACCGCAGGACTTCGAGACGGCGTTCGTCCAGTTCCTGCGCGAGCGGGGCCACTGAGCGGTGCGCTGGCTCCTGCTCAAGGACCTGCGCATCCTGCGCCGCTCGCCGCTGCTCGTGACGCTGCTCGTGGTCTACCCGATCGCGGTCGCGCTGCTGATCGGCTTCGCGCTCTCGCGCGGGCCGGGCAAGCCGACGGTCGCGATCGTCAACCAGATCCCCAAGCAGCAGCGCAGCTTCGACGTGGCCGGCTCGAAGCTCAACGCGGAGGAGTACCTGCCGGCCTTTCTCAGATCCGTGAACGTCGTCAGAGCGAGCAGCCCCGCCGACGCGCGGCGGCTCGTGCGCGAGGGCAAGGTGCTGGGCGCGCTGATCCTGCCGTCCGACATCACGCAGAAGCTCGCGACGGGGCGCGAGCAGCCGACCGTCGAGGTGCTCTACAACGGCGAGGACGCGGTCAAGCAGCGCTACGTCGACTCGATCATCAGAGCGCGTCTCGCGGAGGCCAACGTCGCGCTCTCGCGCCGCTTCCAGCAGGCGACCGCGGGCTACCTGAGACTGCTGCTCGACGGCGGGACGCTGAGCGTCCTCGGCACGAAGGTCGACATCCTCGGCCTCAAGAACGCGCACGCGATCGTGACCGGCACGATCGCGTCGCTGCCGCCGAGCTCGCCGCTGCGCACGTCGCTCCTCCAGGTCGCCCAGTTCGGCCGGCTCGCGATCGACAACCTCGGCGTCTCCAGAGACGTGCTGAAGTCGGTCGGCCAGCCGGTGAAGGTGCGCCAGGTGCTGGTCGGCGGGCGCCGCACCCCGCTCGACACGTTCGCCGCCGCGATCGCCGTGACCGTCTCGCTGATGTTCCTGACGCTGCTGCTGGCGGCGGGCCTGCTGGCGCTCGAGCGTGAGGAGCACGCCTTCTCGCGACTGGTGCGCGGGCTCGTCTCGCGCGTCGGCCTGCTGGTCGAGAAGATCTCGCTCGCCGCGCTGTGCGCGTTCGGCGTGACGCTGCTGATGCTGCTCGGCCTGGGCGGCTTCTTCATCGAGCTGAACTGGAGCCGCCTCCCGCAGTGGCTGCTCGCGCTCGCGCTCGGCGCGGTCGCGTTCGCCGCGCTCGGCGTCGCGATCGGCGGGCTCGCGCGCGAGGTGCGCGCCGCCTCGCTGCTCGCCTTCCTGCTGTCGCTGCCAATCGCCTTCCTCGCGCTGGTGCCGAACGGCGCGGTGTCGGCGGGGTTGTACGACGTGGTGCGGGCGGTCTCGGCGGCGTTCCCGTTCAAGCCCACGCTCCAGGCACTCGACGCGGGCTTGAACGGCGGCGGCGGCCTCGCCGCCGCGCTCGCGCACCTGGCCGCGCTCGCGGTCGCCTACACGGCCGTGGCGCGCCTGCTGCTCGGCCGGCGCTTCGGTTGAGCGCCGATATCCTCCGAACCGCATGCCCTTCCCCGCCACCCGCATGCGGCGGCTGCGCCGCAGCGCCCCCCTGCGGGGGCTCGTGCGCGAGACGCGCCTCGCCGCCGGCGACCTGATCCTGCCGCTGTTCGTCACGCACGGCTCCGACCGGCGCGAGCTCGTCGCGGCGATGCCGGGCGTCGCGCGGCTCAGCATCGAGCACGCGGTCGAGGAGGCCGTCGCCGCGGCCGAGCTGGGCATCCCCGCCGTGATGCTGTTCGGCATCCCCGCGGACAAGGACGCGGAGGGCTCGGGCGCATGGGACGACGAGGGCGTCGTGCAGCTCACGACGCGCGCGATCAAGGAGCGCATGCCGGAGCTGTTGGTGATCCCCGACCTGTGCCTGTGCGAGTACACGAGCCACGGCCACTGCGGGATCCTGCGCAGCGACGGCGGCGCGGTCGACAACGACGCGACGCTGCCGCTGCTGGCGCGGACCGCCGTCTCGCAGGCGCGCGCCGGCGCGGACGTGATCGCGCCCAGCGACATGATGGACGGGCGCGTCGGCGCGATCCGCGCGGCGCTCGACGAGGAGGGCTTCGCCGACGTGCCGATCCTCGCCTACTCGGCCAAGTTCGCATCCGCCTTCTACGGCCCCTTCCGCGAGGCGGCCGACTCGACGCCCGCGAGCGGCGACCGCCGCGGCTACCAGATGGACCCGGCCAACGGCGACGAGGCGCTGCGCGAGGTGCTGCTCGACGTCGAGGAGGGCGCCGACCTCGTGATGGTCAAGCCGGCGCTGCCCTACCTCGACGTGATCCGGCGCGTCAAGGAGGCGACCCGCATGCCGGTCGTGGCGTACAACGTCAGCGGCGAGTATGCGATGGTGAAGGCCGCCGCCGCGGCCGGCGCCCTCGACGAGCGGGGGACCGTGCTCGAGGTGCTCACGTCGATCCGCCGCGCCGGCGCCGACGCCGTCATCACCTACCACGCGAAGGACGCCGCCAGATGGCTGTCAGAGATGGAATAACGGACACCGGAACGGCCACGCCCAAGCTGCGCAGCCGCAAGCACGGGGCGGCGATCCCGCTGGACGAGCTCGACAGACGCCTGCTCAACCTGATGCAGGGCAGGTTCCCGATCGAGCCGCGCCCGTACGCGCGCGTCGCCGAGCTGGCCGGGATCGACGAGCAGCAGGCGATGGCGCGCGTGCAGCACCTGCTCGACCAGCGCATCATCCGTCAGGTCACGCCGATCTTCGACACGCGCGCGCTCGGCTACAGCTCGATGCTCGTCGCCGCGAAGGTCGACGCCGAGAACCCCCACCGCGCCGCGAGCGTGATCAACGCGCACCCCGGCGTCTCGCACAACTACCTGCGCAACCACGAGTTCAACCTGTGGTTCACGATCGCGACGGAGCCCGACTCGCAGCTCGGGCTCGACGGCACGCTGGCCGCGCTCGCCGAGGAGGCCGGCGCCGAGTCGGTCCGCCAGCTGCCGACGCTCAAGCTGTTCAAGATCCGCATGGACCTGGAGATGGAGGGCTCGACGGAGGACCTCGCGAGAGCCGCCGTCGCCGCCGACCCGGTCGAGCTGGAGCCACAGCCCTACGACGACTTCGACGTCGCCGTGATCCGCGCGCTGCAGGGCGACATGCCGGTGATCCCCGAGCCCTACGCGCCCGCGGCGCAGGAGCTGGGCGTGACGCAGGAGCGCTTCCTCGACCACCTCGCCGGGATGCAGGAGCGCGGCCTGCTGCGCCGCGTCGCCGCGATCCTCTATCACCGCCGCGCCGGCTTCTCGGCCAACGGCATGGGCGTGTGGAAGGTGCCCGAGGAGCAGATCCTGGAGGTCGGGCGCCAGATGGCAGCGGTGCGCGGGATCTCGCACTGCTACCAGCGGCCCACCTACGCGGACTGGCCGTACTCGGTCTTCACGATGGCCCACGGCCGCTCGAAGGAGGAGTGCGACGCGATCCTCGACTCGATCGCCGAGACGCACGGGATCACCGAGCGCGCGACGCTCTACTCCTCGACCGAGTTCAAGAAGATCCGCCTCCTGTACTTCACGGACGAGTTCAAGGCCTGGGAACGTGAGCACGGGTGACATCGCCCGCAGGTCGCCGCTCGCGGTGACCGGAGGGCGAAACCCGTCAGGGTCTGACGCGCCGCCGCTCGCCGACGCGAAGTCCGCCGAGCTGTACGAGCGCGCCCTCGGGCTGCTCCCCGGCGGCGTCAACTCGCCCGTGCGCGCGATGCGGTCGATCGGCCGCGACCCGCTCTTCGTCGCGCGCGGCGAGGGCTGCGAGCTGGTCGACGTGGACGGCAACCGCTACCTCGACTACGTCTGCTCGTGGGGGCCGCTGATCCACGGCCACGCGCACCCTGAGGTCGTGCGCGCGGTCCAGGACGCAGCCGCGCTCGGCACCAGCTTCGGCGCCCCCACGCCCGGCGAGGTCGAGCTGGCCGCCGAGATCGTGGCCCGCGTGCCGTCCGTCGAGATGGTGCGGATGACGTCCTCCGGCACGGAGGCGTCGATGAGCGCGCTGCGGCTCGCGCGCGCCGCGACCGGCCGCGAGCAGATCCTCAAGTTCGCAGGCGCCTACCACGGCCACGTCGACGGCCTGCTCGCCGACGCCGGCTCCGGCCTCGCGACGCAGGGCATTCCCGCCAGCCCCGGCGTCCCGGAGGCGGCGGCGAGGCAGACGATCGTCGTGCCGTGGAACGACGAGCAGGCGCTCGTCACGGCGACCGGCGCGCACGAGCTGGCCGCGATCGTGGCCGAGCCCTACCCGGCGAACATGGGGCTCGTCCCGCCGAGGCCCGGCTTCCTCGAGCTGCTGCGCGAGCGTGCGGACGCGACCGGCGCGCTGCTGGTCTTCGACGAGGTGATCAGCGGCTTCCGCGTGGCGCCCGGTGGCGCGCAGGAGCGCAGCGAGGTGATCCCGGACCTCACGATCATGGGCAAGGTGATCGGCGGCGGGCTGCCGGCCGCCGCCTACGGCGGCAGACGCGAGCTGATGGAGCGGATCGCGCCCGCGGGCGACGTCTACCAGGCGGGCACCCTGAGCGGGAACCCGCTCGCCGTCGCGGCCGGCCTCGCGACGCTGCGGCTGCTCGACGCGACCGCCTACGCGACGCTCGCGAGAACGACCGAGCTGCTCGCCGACGGCCTGCGCGACGCGATCCGCGCCGGCGGCTGGTTCGGCCGCGCGCACGTCGTCAGCGTCCCCGGGCTGCTGACCGTCTTCTTCCGCCGCGACCGCGTGAAGGACTACGCCGGCGCGGCCGACTGCGACCGCGACGCCTACGGCGCCTGGTGCCGCGAGCTGCTCGCGCGCGGCGTCTACCCGCCCGCGTCGCAGTTCGAGGCGTGGTTCCCGTCGCTGGCGCACGACGAGGCGGCGGTCGAGCGCACCGTCGAGGCAGCCACGGCCGCGTTCGCGGCGATCCAGGACCGCGCGTGAGCGGCGGCGGCGCGCAGCTCGCCGACGCGCTGCGCGCGGAAGGCGGCCTGCTGGCTGCCGCGCTGCGCCGCGGCGGCCCGGACGATCCGCCGGCCGACGAGCCGCTGCTCGCGGGCGTGCCGTCGGGGCCGTACGCGCTCACGCTCGCGGCCGTGCGCGAGGGCTACCTGCTGCACTACGCCGACGGCAACCTCGTCGACGCGAGCGACGCCGACCTCGCGCTGCTCGGCGGCGACCGCCTCTACGCGCTCGCGCTCGCCGAGCTGGCCGAGCTGGGCGACCTGGAGGCCGTCGCGGCGCTCGCCGACCTGATCTCGGACTGCGCGCGCGCGCACGCCGACGACGAGCCCGCGCAGGCCGTCGCCGCATGGGAGCGCGCGGCGAGCGCGATCGCCCGCCGCGCCTGACTCCGCGCCTCCGCGGCGGCGCTTCCGCCGTTCCTCCGTCAGCCGACGCACCCGTGCGACGCTTTGGGCCCGGTTGGCGGTATGGTTCGCGACCGCGCGTCGCGGCCCATACCGCGCGACCGCCTCGCTCCATTACCGCCAGAGACCTCACCGTGGCTGACGACAGATACAAGAAGAGCTCGCCGTACACGGCGGACCGTGGCATCCCCGGCGCGTTCGAGGGTGAGACCGTCACCCGCCGCCGCTTCATGGGCGCCACCACTCACACCCTCGGCGCCGTCGCCGCCGGCGCGTTCGCGCTCCCGGCGCTCGGCTTCGCGCTCGGCCCCGTGTTCGAGCGCACGAAGCTGCCGTGGCAGTCGGTCGGCCCGCTCGACGACTTCACGAAGGACACGTACGTCCCGCGCGTGATCCAGATCGTGTCCGGCATCGGCGAGGCCGGGAAGACGACCGTCTACGTGCGCCTCCGCAACCCGCAGATCGACACCGAGCCGGGCGGCAAGTCGGCCGCGATCGTGATCTCGACGCGCTGCAACCACCTCGGCTGCCCCGTGCGCTTCACCGCCGCCGCCGGCAAGTTCATCTGCCCTTGCCACGGCGGCGTCTACGACTTCCGCGGGCTGCGCGAGGGCGGTCCGCCGGTCCGCCCGCTCGACCGCTTCTACACCAGAGTTGAGAACGGCAACGTGATGGTCGGCCCGCGCTACAGCGTCAACAGCGAGCTGCGGCGCTTCTCGCCGCGCGACCCGGGCGAGCCGCTCGACGGCATCGGCCAGTACCTGTACCCGGCGCGCTTCTCGACGCCCGAGAAGGCTGGGAGATAGGCGATGGCGAGACTCAAGCTTCCCGTCCCGCCCGTCCCGCCCGCGCTCAAGCCGCGGCCGGCGCGTCCGGGCACCGGCAACGGCAGAGTCGGTCCGCTCGACCAGGCGGCCGAGGCCGGGATCACCGTCGTCGACTGGATCGACGAGCGCACGTCGCTGTCCGGCGGCCTGCGCTGGATGCTCTTCCGCAAGGTCCCGAAGGGGACGAACTGGTTCTACACGCTCGGCTCGGCGGCGATGTTCGCCTTCCTGTCGCAGGCGGTGACCGGCGTCTTCCTGGCGATGTACTACGACCCGTCGCCGACGCACGCGTACGAGAGCATCCGCTACGTCACCAACGAGGCCTTCCTGGGCGAGTTCGTGCGCGGCATGCACAAGTGGGGATCGACCGTGATGGTGATCCTCGTCTTCCTGCACATGGGCCGCACGTTCTTCTGGGGTGCGTACAAGTACCCGCGCGAGCTGAACTGGGTGATCGGCGTCGTGCTGCTGATCATGACGATGACGATGTCGTTCACCGGCTACCTGCTGCCGTTCGACCAGCGCTCCTACTGGGCGACGATCGTCGGCGTGAACATCAACGGCACCGGCCCGCTGATCGGCCCGTACCTGTCCGACTTCCTGCGCGCCGGCCCGGAGTTCGGCGCCACGACGCTGTCGCGCTTCTACGCGATCCACATGATGCTCGTGCCCGGGTTGATCGCCGCGCTGATCGGCGCCCACCTGTACCTCGTCGCGAAGCTCGGCACCACAGCGCCGCCGTGGATCAAGGCCAAGCCGGACGAGCGCCTCACCGAGTCCGAGGTCTGATCCGCTCATGAATCAACGCGAGAAGGAGCAGTACCTCCGCGAGTACGCGATCCTGAAGTCGCAGGGGAAGCCGTTCTTCCCCTACGCCGTCGCGAAGGACTCCGCGATGGCGGCGATCGTCCTGGTCGTCATCATCGTGCTGTCGATCGTCCTCGGCGCCGAGATGGGCCCGAAGGCCGATCCGACGACGACCACCTACGTGCCGCGCCCGGAGTGGTACTTCTTCTTCCTCTTCGAGCTGCTGCGCGTGATCAAGCCGCCGCAGTTCGTGCCGCTCGCCACGATCGGCGTGCCGACGATCTGCATGATCCTGCTGTTCCTGCTGCCGTTCTACGACCGCAGCCCGGAGCGGCGCCCGGAGCGGCGGCCGATCGCGACCGCGGCGGGCATCTTCACGATCGCCGCGATGGCGTTCCTGACGTACCTCGGCGCCAGCGCCGGCTCGCCGAACGAGATCGACATGAAGCCGCCGGCCGGCCTGAAGGGCGCCGCTCTGGGCGAGTGGAACAGAGGCAAGCTGGTGGCCGCGCAGTCGGGCTGCCTCGCCTGCCACAAGATCGGCGAGAACGGCAACGACGGCCCGGGCCCGCACCTGACGAACATCGGCAGCGTGCTGCCCGAGTCGGCGATCGCCCAGACGCTGCGCAACCCGACGGCGCCGATGCCCTCGTTCCAGACGCTCGCCGAGACGCAGCCGCAGAAGTTCCAGGCGCTCGTCTCTTTCCTCGGCCAGCTCAGATAACGCTGGCCGAGGCCCCGCGATGACCGCGAACGGCCGCACGAGCGACGCGGGACCGGCGACGGGAACGCTCGAGGAGCCGCAGGTGCGCGCGATGTTCGACCGCATCGCGCGCGTCTACGACCGCATGAACTCGGTCATGACGGCGGGCATGCACCA
Source organism: Actinomycetota bacterium (assembly GCA_018268595.1). Taxonomy (GTDB): domain Bacteria; phylum Actinomycetota; class Thermoleophilia; order Solirubrobacterales; family Solirubrobacteraceae; genus Conexibacter. The sequence continues at coordinate 122,204 of JAFDWH010000014.1, forward strand.
CCGCTGGCGCGCGCGCGCGGCCGATCTCGCGGACCTCAAGCCCGGCGGGCGCGCGCTCGACGTCGCCTGCGGCACCGGCGACCTGGCGCTCGAGCTGGCCGACCGCGTGGGACCGGGCGGCGAGGTCGTCGCGTGCGACTTCTCCGAGCAGATGCTGGAGCTGGCGCGCGCCAAGGCAGCCGACAGACCGACCGTCCGCATCGCGTGGGCGAACGCGCTCGAGCTGCCCTACAGAGACGACGAGTTCGCGGCCGCGACGGTCGGCTTCGGCGTGCGCAACTTCTCCGATCTGGAGCGCGGCCTGTCGGAGCTCGCGCGCGCCGTGCGACCGGGCGGCAAGGTCGTGATCCTCGAGATGACAACGCCGACGCGACCGCCGCTGTCGACCTTCTTCAGCGTCTGGTTCGACCGCGTCGTGCCGCTGCTCGGCCGCCTCGCCGGCGACGGCGACGCGTTCACGTACCTGCCGCGCTCGGTCCAGCGCTTCCCCGGGCCGCGCGAGCTTGCTGCCACGATGGAGCGATGCGGCCTGCGCGACATCCGCTACGTGATCACCGCCGGGGGGATCATCGCGATCCACGTCGGCGAGGTCGCGTGAGCGACGCGACCGAGCTGAGCCCGCCGCCGTCGGCCGGAGCTGCGGCGCTCGAGGCGGTGGTGCGCGCGGGCGGGACGCAGCTCGGCGCACTGCTCGACCGCACCGAGGAGCGGCTGGTCGCGCTCGCGGGCGGCCACGGCGCGACGCTCGCGCGCCACGCGACCGCGACGATCTCCGCCGGCGGCAAGCGCCTGCGGCCGCTGCTCGTGTTCCTCGCGGCCGGCGAGGCGCCCGACGGCGCGGCGCAGGCGCGGCTCGTGCGCGCCGCCGTCGCGGTCGAGCTGATCCACAGCGCGAGCCTCGTCCACGACGACGTGCTCGACGCCGCCGCGCTGCGCCGCGGAGCGCCGACGGTCGTCGCCGCGGCCGGTCGCACGATAGCCACCGCGACCGGGGACCTGTTGTTCTCGCGGGCCTTCGCGGAGCTGGTCGAGGGCGGCGAGCTGGCCGACGTGCGCGCCCTGTCGGCCGCCGCGTCCGCGCTCGCGACCGGCGAGTTGATGCAGCGCACCGACGCCTGGGACGCGCAGGTCCCGGTCGAGCGCTATCTGCGCCGCTGCGAGCTGAAGACCGGCAGCCTGTTCGAGGCGGCCTGCCGGCTCGGCGCGCTCGGCGGGGGCGCCGCGGCGGCGGAGGCGGACGCGCTCGCGCTGTTCGGCCGGCGCATCGGGCTCGCCTTCCAACTGCTGGACGACGTGCTCGACGTCTCCGGGCCGCCGGAGCGCACCGGCAAGGCGCGTGGGACCGACCTGCTCGACGGCACCGTCACGCTGCCGCTGATCCTCGCGCGCGAGCGCGACGCGCAGCTCGCGCGGATCGCCCTGCGCACGCTGCGCACCGCGCAGGACGCCGAGGAGGTGTGCGACCGCATCGCCGCCACCGGTGCGCTCGCCGTCGCGAAGGAGCGCGCGCTCGCCGTCGTGGCCGACGCGCGCGCCGGCCTGCCGCCGCTGCCACCGGCCCAGCGCGACGCGCTCGAGCTGGTCGCCGCCGGCGTCGTCGAGCGCTACGCCTAGTACGGCGGCTAGAAGTCCTCGGGCAGGATCGCGCCGGCGTGCAGCGCGGCGACGAAGCGGTCGACGTCGTCTTCCATGTTGGCGCGCATGAGCCTCAGCAGGTCGCGCACGAGCGCCTCCGTCCCGCGATCGAGCTCCTCGTCGAAGCGCTCCACGGTCGCCTCGTCGAACACGTCGGCGTCCCACCACTCGCAGTTCGGGCACTGGATCGTGACCGCCCACTCGCCCGGGCCGGCGTGCTCCCACGCGACGGGCGCGACCAGCTCCGAGCGGCACGCGGGACAGACGTGCAGGCCCGCCTCGCGTCGGTCGGCCTCGTGCGGCGCGCCCCGCGTCCCGGCGCCCTCGACGAACAGCACGTCGACGAACTGCCCGGTCGGGAGCGTCACGCGGCGGGTGGAGCGGTGGTCGGCGGGGTGCTTCACAGCCTCAGGATCGGCCGCCCCGCGCCGGAACTTGAGCGGACCTCCACCTATCTGACACCGCGGAACGTCCGGATGCCGGCGGCGATCGGGCGCTACGCTGTGCGGACCCCATCGGAGGCTTTTCGTGTTCTCTCAGATTGGTCCCCTCGAGATCGTCCTGGTCATCGTCGTGCTGCTGGTGATCTTCGGCCCCAAGCGGCTCCCGTCGCTCGGCAAGTCGCTCGGCACCGGCATGCGCGAGTTCAAGGACTCGATCACCGGCGAGGACAAGCAGCGCGAGCAGGCTGACGCGCCCGACCGACCGGCGCTCACGCAGGCGCAGGCCGACGCCGCCGCCACGCCGGCGGCCGAGTCCGCGCCCGAGCAGCGCGGCTGACGCGCACCCGCAGGATCGATGGCGACCGCGCTCAAGCCGATCGGCCACGACGAGCGGCTGACGATCGTCGATCACCTCGACGAGCTGCGCTCGCGGCTGATCGTGTGCGCGGTCACGCTCGGGATCGCGTTCGCCGTCTGCTTCTGGCAGAACGGCACGCTGCTCGACGTCCTCAACCAGCCGTTGAAGGACAGCACGCCGACCGTCCAGCACAGCCAGGGCAACGGCCGCCTTGCACAGGTCGCTGCGGCCCAGGCGGAGGTCCAGAGAGGCTTCGCGGCGACCGCCAGAGCGTTCGCGGCGCTCGCGACCGCGCCGAACCTGACGGCGTCGCAGAGAGCCGCCGTCGCCGCGGCGGCTGCGCAGGCGGCGAGCGCGGCCAGAGCGCTGCCGAAGACGATCCCGCCGCGCGTACCGATCACGACCGGCGTCGGCGAGCCGTTCACGGTGACGCTCACGATCGCGGCGTACTTCGCGCTGCTGTTCTCGCTGCCGATCCTGCTCTACCAGGCGTACGCGTTCGTGCTGCCCGCGTTCAGCCCGCGCGAGCGGCGGCTCGCGCTGCCGATGATGCTGATGGTGCCGGTCCTGTTCCTCGTCGGCGTCGCGTTCGGCTACTTCCTCGTGCTGCCGCCCGCGATCTCGTTCCTGCAGAACTTCAACGACACGAACTTCGACGTGCTGATCCAGGCGAAGGACTACTACCGCTTCTCGGTCCTCGCGCTGCTGTCGACAGGGCTCGTGTTCCAGCTCCCGGTCGGGCTGCTCGCGCTCAACGCGGTCGGGATCGTGAGCGCTCACCAGCTGCGCGCGAGCTGGCGTTACGCGATCGTCGCGATCGCCGTGATCGCGGCGATCATGCCGGGCGTCGACCCGGTCACGACGGTGATCCTGATGGTACCGCTGCTCGGCCTCTACCTGCTGAGTATTCTGCTCTTGACGATCGCCGACCGGCGACGGGGGAGCCGCGGCGACACCGACGCCTTCGCGTTCCACAGCGACGACGACTTCGAGGAAAGCTGAGCCGATGCTGTTCGACCTGCAGAGCCGCGGCCGCAGAAACTTCGTCCGCGTGATCTACCTGGGCCTCGCCATACTCATGGGCGGCGGCCTGCTGCTGTTCGGGATCGGCACGGGGTCGGGCGGCGGCGGCTTCCTCGACATCTTCGGCAAGGGCGGCTCCAGCACGAGCGCGCAGGTCAGCACGCTCGAGAAGCGGGCGGACAGAGAGGTCCGGCTGCACCCGCAGAGCGCGCAGGCGTGGGCCGACCTGACCCGTGCGCGCTACCAGACGGCCGGGCAGGGGAGCAACTACGACGCTGCCGCGAACCAGAGGCAGGGCCAGTTCACGAAGACCGGCCTCGCGAAGCTCGGGCAGGCGTCGACCGCCTGGCAGAGATACCTCAAGCTCCAGTCGCGCCACCCGGACGCGACGCTCGCGCGCCTGATGGCGACGGCCTACTCGGAAGCCGGCCTCAACCAGCCGGCGGACGCGGCGGAAGCGATGGAGATCGTGACGGAGCAGCAGCCGTCGGCGGCGGCCTACTCGACGCTCGCGCAGTACGCATACCTCGCCCAGCAGTACCGCAAGGGTGACCTCGCCTCCGCGAGGGCGGTGCAGCTCGCGCCGTCGGCGCAGCAGAGACTCGTGAGAGCGCAGCTCGCCAACTTCAGGAGACAAGTGGTCGCGCAGGCGGGCGAAAGAGCGATCCAGTCCGGCAGAGCCGGGGCCGGCAAGGCGGCGCCGCGAGGCAGAACGCAGGGCGTCGGCTGACGCCTGTCGCGGCGCGGCCTTCGCCGTGCCGTCGCGCAGCAGATCCGACGGTCACCGGCTACCATGCCTGGTCGGCTCATCACGGTGAGCCGGCATCCCCGGGCCGTTAGCTCAATTGGCAGAGCAGGGGACTCTTAATCCCAAGGTTGTAGGTTCGATTCCTACACGGCCCATAGGTCAGACCTGCGACAGTCGCTCGCGGGCACCGGATCGTGCGGGCCGCCGCCGCGAGTGCTTCCAGGGGCGCGGGTGCTGTTGCGCTCGCGCGGTCGCTCATCGCGCCCGTTCGCTGAACCGGAGCGCCTCGACTTCGCGGAGCTGAGCCGCCGCGGATTTCGCTGCCGCGGCGCGCTGGGGACACATGGCGACGAGTGCGCGGTGCGAATGGCGCTCGACGCGCTGGCAGCTCCGGCGCAGGGCGATGAGCGCGCTCGGCGGTATCGCGGCAGCGTCGCGACTTCCCGGCTCGGGTTGGGCGTGGAGCCGCACGGCCAGCGTCTCTAGGTACGCCATCGCGGCTGCGATCTCGCCGAGCACGTCGGCGACCTGAGCCGCCGAGCCGTCTAGCGGCCTGCGCGAAGCGTGGCGATCCTGCGGCGGCGGCATGACTGTTCTCCGCGGCGTTCCGGCTGAAGGGTGCGCAAGACCCCGACGACGTGTACCGGGGGGTACGCCGCCGGGGCCCCGCACCCTCTCGCGCGTCCCGACGCGCCCCGCTCCGTGGGGGAGGGAGCGAAGCGCGGCGCCCGCGATGCGTGCGGGCCGGTGGGGACGGGGAGGCTCACGGGGCCATCCTCGCTTCACCACCGCCTATAGGTCTAGTAACCGGGTTACTGCTTAGCAGCTTGAATAGTGGAACTGCCGAGCGTTAGGCTTGCCCCGGAAACGTCGGCGTTCTTCTGCGACGCTCGGGCGTGGATGGGAAGGCTTCCGGGCCGGCGGGAGGAGCGAGCATCGTCATGGTGGGAAATGCGGAGCTGAAGCCGAGCGCTCGGCTGGCAGTCCTGGGGTTGCTGCTGGAGCGCCCCGGTTGGGGCTACGAGCTGGTGACGCGCTTCGACCGCACCTTCGGGGAGCCGTACGACTGGCGGATCACGTCTGCGGCGATCTACCAGGCGTTGAGATACCTCGAACGCACCGGTCTGATCGTGCCGCATGTGGACGAAGGCGAGGGCGCGCCGGAGGAGCCCGGTCAGCGGGGCATGCGCCAGCCGTATCGCGTGTCCGGGCTGGGGGCTCGGATGATGCGGGAGTGGCTGGCGGCGCCGATGTCGAGCAGCCCGTCGCAGGAGGAGGTGCTGATCCGCTTGCAGTTCCGCGGTGCCGACGACGAGACGCTGCGAGCGATGCTCAAGCGCCACGCAGAAGCCTGTCTCGCCGAGCTGGAGCGCATCGCAGGCGTCCCCGCTCGCACGCGCATGGAACGGCTGGTGAAGGAGGAGCGGCGGCTGGTCGTGCAGGCGCGCTTGTCGTGGGTCGACTTCGCTCGTGCCGAGCTGCGCGGACCCGATGACGCCCGCATACGACCGATCGAGCGATGAGCGTCCTCTCGCTGGAGAACGTCAGCAAGCGCTACCGGCGAGGGCACCGCGAGCTCGTCGCGCTGCGCAGCGTCTCGCTGGAGGTCGAGAACGGCGAGGTCGTGTGCGTCTCCGGTGGTCGCGCTTCCGGCCGTACGACGCTGCTGCGCATCGTCGCAGGGAGCGAGCGGCCCGACGAGGGGCACGTTCGCTTCGCGGGAACGGACCTCGCGCGAGCAAGCGGCGAGCTGAGGCGGCAGATCGCCGTCTGCAATCTGCGCTTCCTGCCGGCGCACGGCCGCGACGCGTGCGACCACGTGGCGATGCCGCTGCGGGCGACCCGCGTCTCAGACGACGAGGCAGGATTGCTTGCGCACCGCGCGTTGGAGCGCGTGGGCGCCGGCGACGTCGCGCTGACGCCACCGCACGAGTGGATTCCGTCTGAGGCGGTTCGTGTGTCGCTTGCGCGAGCGATCGTGCGCGAGCCGCGGCTCCTGATCTTCGACGAGCCGACAAACGGCGTCGATCCGACCGAGCGCGACGACCTGCTGTTGTTGATCCAACGGCTCGCGCACGAGTCGGGGATCGCGACGCTGCTCACGGCGGGCGACACGGCGTCGGTCACGGGCGCCGACCGCGTGATGCGCCTGAGCGACGGCGAGCTGTTGGGTCGGCCCCCGCGCGCTGCGGCCGAGGTGGTCGAGTTGCGCCGGCCGTCCGCGTCGGAGTCCACGCCGTGAGCGACGGCCTGGAGCTGCGCGAGATCGTCAAGCACTATCGCGGCGGCGAGGTCGTGCGCGCCGTGGATGGCGTATCCCTGGGCATCGAGCCGGGGGAGCTGGTCGCGCTGTACGGGCCGAGCGGCTCGGGCAAGACGACGTTGCTGTCGATCGCGGGCGCCTTCCTCGCGCCTGACGCCGGCACGGTGCGGTTCGCCGGCCGCGACGTGACGGCGTTCTCAGCGTCGGAGCGCGCGCTGTATCAGCGGCGAGACGTCGGTCTCGTCCAGCAGAGCTATCACCTGAGCGCAGGATCGACGGCGATCGACAACGTGGCCGTGAAGCTGCTGGCGGATCGCGTGCCGCTCGCGGAGGCGCGACACCGCGTGATCCCCTGGCTGGAGCGGGTCGGACTCGGCGAGCGGCTGAGGTATACGCCCGACCGGCTGTCCGGCGGCGAGGGGCAGCGCGTCGCGCTCGCGCGAGCCCTCGTGAACGAGCCGCGGCTCGTGCTGGCGGACGAGCCGACCGCGCACCTGGATCGGCGGCGCAGTCGCGACATGCTCGCGCTGCTCGCGAAGATCGCCCACGAACGATCGGTCGCGATCCTCGTCGTCACGCACGACCCGGAGGCGGCGGCCGTGGCGGACCGCACGCACACGCTCAGCGACGGCCGGCTGACATCGGGCGTCCCCCGTGACCTGCTCGCCGTGCCCGAAGGTGCGGCGACGCTGGGTGGTGCGCAGCCGTGAAGCTCCACGCGCTGCTGCACTTCTACCGCCAGCGGGTGAGAACGCATCCGGCGCAGGAGCTGTTGGCCGGCGCCGGCATCGCCATCGGCGTGGCGCTCGTGTTCGCCGTGGTCGTCGCGAACACCAGCATCACGACCTCCGCGAGCGAGATCGCGCACGGGATCGCCGGCAACGCCCGGCTCCAGCTCGACGCGCGCAGCGAGCATGGCTTCGACGCCGGCCTGCTGCGCGTCGTGCGATCTCTGCCGAGCGTTCGACAGGCAGCAGGGATCTTCGAGCAGCGCGCGATCCTCCAGGGCACCCGTCACACGACGAGCGTCGCGCTCATCGGCGTGGACGCTAGCATCGCGCTGCTGGGCGGTCCGCTGACGCAGGACTTCGGCTCGCAGCGCGAGGGCCTGATCTTCCGAGACGGACTGCTCGTGCCCAGCGGCCTCGCGAGCGCAGTGGGCCTGACTGCCGGCGGGCCGGGCGAGCCGCGGACGACGGTCCTTCGCCTTCGCGGCAGAGCCGACCGCGTGCCCGTCGCGGCTGTGATCGGGTCGGACGTGATCGGCAAGCTGTCGGGCTCGCTCGTCGTCGTCGGCCGGCGCGACTACGTCAACAGGCTCGCCGCGCTGCCGGATCGACTCACGCGCATCTTCGTGGTGCCCCGCCCAGGGCAGGACGAGCAAGCTCGGCGGGAGCTTGAGGCGATGGCGAACGGCCGGCTCACGGTCGCGCCCGTCGGCCGCGAGAGCGCAATCCTCACGCTGGCGTCGGCGCCGAACGACCAATCGACCTCCCTGTTCGCTGCGATCAGCGCGCTCGTCGGCCTGCTGCTCGCGTTCAACGCGATGCTGCTCACCGTGCCGGAGCGCCGCCGCGCCGTCGCCGAGTTCCGCACCCACGGCTACACCCCGCGTCAGGTCGTCCTCATGGCCGCCTTCGACGCGCTCCTGCTCGGCACGGTCGCATCGGCGGCCGGGCTCGGCGTCGGGTTCGTGCTGTCGCGCACGGCGTTCCACGGCCTGCCGACGTACTTGGCGTTCGCCTTTCCGTTCGGCGTCGAGCAGACCGTTCCGGTCAGCACGATCGCGCTGTGCTTCGCGGGTGGCGTGGTCGCCACCTTCCTTGCCGGCGCCCAACCGCTGCTCGACCTGCGCCCCGATCGGGCGCCCGACGACGTGTACCGCGAGGAGGGTGAGCCCGGACAAGCGCTCAACGCGGCTCTACGTCGCCGTATGGGCCTCGCGTCGCTGGCGATGCTCGCACTCACGACCGTCGTCGTGTCGATCAAGCCGGCTGCGACGATCCTCGGCGTCGCGCTCCTGGCGACGAGCATGCTGCTCGCACTCCCCGCGCTGCTCGATGTCGTGAAGCACGCTCTGGAGCGCGTCGCGCGGCGACGGGCACGACTGAACATGCTCATCGTCGCCGTGATGGCCGTGCGCGCCGCACGGGTCCGCGCCGTCGCGCTTGCCGCGACCGGTGCGGTCGCCGTGTTCGGCAGCATCTCGATCGAGGGCGCCAAGCGCGACCTCGTGAACGGCCTGCACCGCAGCTTCGTGGAGACCGTCGGCATCGCCGACCTGTGGGTGACGACCGGCGGCGACGACCTGACGACCGAGAACTTCATCCCAGGCGACACGGAGGCGCGCATCCGTCGCGTACCCGGTGTTCAAGCGGTGCGCCCCTACTACGGCGGCCTGCTCGACATCGGCGATCGGCGTGTCTGGATCGTCGCCCGCGAGCGAAGCGACCGGCAGATGCTCCCGGCCGGTCAGCTTGACACGGGCAACGCGCGACAAGCCGCCACGGCGTTGCGACGCGGCGGCGCCGTCGCCCTCTCGGCGCAGCTCGCCGCGGCGACGCACGTGCGCGTCGGGGACATGCTCACGATCCCGACGCCCACCGGCGATCACCGCTATCGCGTCGTCGCGACGCTCACCAACCTCGGCTGGGGACCAGGCGCGCTGATCGTCAACGCCGCCGACTACCGCCGCGACTGGAACACGGACGATCCGACCGCGTTCGAGGTCGATGTCAGACCCGGCGTTTCACCGGCCGCCGCGAAGCCCGCGGTGCAGAGCGCGATCCCGCCGTCCGTCGCCCTCCAAGTGCAGACCGCGGCCGAGCGAGTGGCGCGCTACGACTTCCTGGCCGGCGAGGGCCTGCACCGCCTGACGCAAATCTCGCTGCTGCTGCTGATCTCGGCGGCGATCGCGCTCGCAGCCGCGACGATCGCCGCGATATGGCAACGGCGAGCGGCCTTCCTCGACTACCGATACCAGGGCTACGCGACGCGGCAATTGTGGAGCGCGCTCCTGATCGAGAGCAGCATCGTCCTCATCACGGGCTGCGCGCTCGGCGCCGCTGCGGGCCTCTACGGCCACCTGCTGCTGGGTCGCTGGCTGCGTCTCACCACCGGGTTCCCGGCACCGTTCGACCTGTCCCTCCTGGCCTCGATCGGGACGTTCGGCATCGTGGTCGCGGCCACCCTCCTCGCCATCGCGCCGTGGAGCTACCGAGCGGTGCGGACCCCACCGGGGCGCGCTGAGCTGAGCTGACCGTCCACCCCGTGCCGGCGAGTACCGAGAGACTTGCCGGCAATGGACGCGATTCGCACCCGGTCGCGCGGGCGCACGCTGCGCGACGCCCTGGCGCTTGTCGAAACGCTCGCCTGCTACTGGCTCACGATCTTCCCGCTGGCACGACGGGAGCTTCGCCGCTGGCAGGCGCGCGCGGCGACGATCCCGCAACCTGCGCTGCGCGAGATCGCGACACGAGCGCTCGAACAAGAGGGCCTCAACGCCGAGGGAGCCGCGCTGTTCGCGATGCTGGCACCCGCCCGCCAGCGCACGGCCACGACCCGCCTGCTCATCGCCTACCAGGTGATGTACGACTACCTCGACGCGCTCACGGAGCAGCCAACCCCGGAGCCCGTGAGGAGCAGCCGACAGCTTCACCGCGCCTTGGTCACCGCGCTCGGGCAACCCGCGCCGGCTGACGGCTACTTCGTCCACCACCCGCTGCGCGAAGACGACGGCTATCTCGCCGAGCTGGCGGCGAGCTGCCGAGCGACCTTCCTGCGCCTACCCGGCGCGCCCGTCGCGGCGCCGCACGCCATCGCCGCGGCGATGCGGTCGGGCGAGGGACAGAGCCAGAGCCACGCCGCCGCGTTCACCGCGGACCACGACCTGATCCGCTGGGCCGAGCACGCGACGCCCGAAGGGCTCGACCTTCGCTGGTGGGAGACGGCCGCTGCCGCGGAGTCGTCGCTCGTCATCCACGCGCTGCTGGCGAGCGCCGCGCAGCCGCACATGACCGCCGCGCGCGCCGAGCGCGTCACCGCCGCGTACTGGCCGTGGATCGCCGGCCTGAATGCGCTCCTCGACGACCTCATCGACACGGCCGAGGATGCCGCCGAGGGCACGCACAGCTACATCGCGCACTACGACAGTCCCACGCTCCTCGCGGGCCGCCTCGCGGCCTTCACGGCCGCGGCGAGTCGCGCGATCGATCGACTTCCGCTGCGGAGCCGGCACGCGGTGATCTTCGCGGCGATGACGAGCTACTACCTCGCCGCTCCGCAGGCGGCCGACGCCGCGATCGAGCCGTCGGCGCGAGCCGTCGCCGAGCATCTCGCGATGAACGTTCGGCCGCTGCTCGTGATGCTCCGGCTGCGCCGTCGTCTCACCTGAACGTTGCTCGTAAAGCCAGGCGCTCCGGGGTGAAATTGCCACCGAGCATGGACGTCAGCTCGCCTCGACGTGCTCGCGCTCGGCCGTGCTGGCGGCGGCGCGCTGCTCGTACGCGGCGCGGGCGCCGAGGTCGGCGTCGGCGAGGATCCGGTCGGTCTTCGCGCTGCGGCCGATCGCCTCCGCCACCCGCCGCGGCATCAGCGCCCCGAGCCGCACGCCGACGGCGATCCCCTTCGGCACGTAGACGTCGTGGCGCGGGCGCTCGAGCGCCGCGACGATCGCGTCCGCGACCTGCTCGGGCTCGACGGTCGCAGTCAGCCCGCGGCCGCTCACGAGCCCCGCGGCCAGCTCCGTGTTGACCGGGACCGGCATCACGACGCTCGTCTCGACGCCGCTGCCGCGGATCTCGCCGCGGATCGCCTCCGTGAGGCCGACGACGGCGTGCTTCGTCGCGGAGTACGTCGCGCCGCCCGGGACGCCGGCCTTGCCCGCCGTCGAGGCGATGTTCACGAGGTGGCCGCGGCGGCGCGGCAGGAAGCGCTCCAGCGCGAGCTTCGAGCCATGGATCACGCCGTGCAGGTTGATGTCGACCTGGCGCGCCGCGACCGCGTCGCGCTCGTCCACGAAGCGGCCGAGCTGCATGATCCCGGCGTTGTTGACGAGCACGTCGAGCGGGCCGAGCCGGCGCTCCGTCTCGTCGAGGAAGCGCTCGAACGAGGCGCGGTCGGTCACGTCGAGCGGCAGCGCGACGGTGCCGCCGCCCAGCTCCGCGGCGGTCCGCTCGGCCAGCGCGACGTCGACGTCGCCGATCGCCACCTGTGCGCCCTTGCGCACGAGCGCGGCCGCCGTGGCGCGCCCGATCCCGCGTGCGCCGCCCGTGATCGCGACGACCTTGCCGGTGAGCGACCGGGGCTGCTTGGGCATGGGGCTCTCCTTCGGACGGCGGCTGGTGGCGGACGGACTGGCTGAGCAGCCAGTCTGCCGCGCCGCGCGGCCGAGCGCAAGCGCGGCACGCGCGACTAGCATTCGCGCCCATGGCGACCGCCCACCTCGCCTGCCTCGACGGCGCCGTGATGCCGGCCGCCGAGGCCGTCGTCCCCGCGACCGACGAGGGGCTGCTGCGCGGCGACGGCGTGTTCGAGGTGCTGCGCCTCTACGGCGGGCGGCCCTACGCGCTGGAGGAGCATCTCGCGCGGCTCGAGCGCTCGGCGGCGAACCTGCGCCTGCCGATCGACCTCGCGGCGGTCCGCGCGGACGTCGCGCGGCTGCTCGGCGCGGCCGGCGGCGAGCCGGACCCGGGCGCGCTGCGGATCGTGCTGACGCGCGGCGGCCGCCGGCTGCTGCTGACCGAGGCGCTGCCGGAGCACCTGCCGGCGATCCGCCTCGCGACCGTCACGTACGCGCCCGTGCGGCTGCTGGACGGCATCAAGTCGCTCTCCTACGCGGCCAACATGCTCGCGACGCGGCTCGCGCAGGAGCAGGGCGCCGACGAGGCGCTGCTCGTCACGCCGCACGGCCGCGTGCTGGAGGCGCCGACGTCGTCGATCTTCTGGGTCGCCGGCGGCGCCGTTCGCACGCCACCGCTCAGCGACCACATCCTCGCCTCGATCACGCGTGCGCTCGCGCTCGAGCTGGGCGGCGCCGAGGAGCGCCCCTGCACGCTCGACGACCTGCACGCGGCCGACGAGGCGTTCCTCGTCTCCACCACGCGCGAGCTGCAGCCGGTCGCGAGCGTGGACGGGCGGGCGATCGGCGCCCCTGCGCCCGGCCCCGTCTCGGCTGACCTCGCCGCGCGCTTGCACGAGCGGATCCTGCGCGACCTCGAGGCCGCCTGATGCGCGTCCTCACGGTCATCGGGAACCGCCCGCAGTTCATCAAGGCCTCGGCCGTCTCCTCGCGCCTGCGGGCGCTCGGCGAGGAGGTCACGGTCCACACCGGCCAGCACTACGACAGCGAGCTGTCGCAGGTCTTCTTCGACGAGCTGGAGCTGCCGCCGCCCGAGCACCTGTTGGGCATCGGCGGCGGCACGAACACCGCGCAGACCGCGCGCATGCTCGCCGCGCTCGAGCCGCTGCTCGCGGACGTGCGGCCCGACGCCGTGCTCGTCTACGGCGACACGAACTCGACGCTGGCCGGTGCGCTGGCTGCGGTGCAGGCGGGGATCCCGGTCGCGCACGTCGAGGCGGGCATGCGCTCGTTCGACCGCGCGATGCCGGAGGAGGTCAACCGCGTCGTGACCGACCACCTCGGCGCGCTGCTGCTGTGCCCGTCGCAGACGGCGGTCGACAACCTGCGGCGCGAGTCGGTCGCGGGCGCGGTGGAGCTGGTCGGCGACGTGATGGTCGACGTCGCGCAGCTGCTGCAGCCGGCCGCGCGCGCCCGCGTCGAGTCGCTCGCGCCGTACGAGGTCGAGCCGGGCGGCTACCTGCTCGCGACCGCGCACCGCGCCGGCAACGTCGACGACCCCGAGCGGCTGCGCCTGCTCGCCGACGTGCTGCTGGCGCTGCCGCTGCCGGTCGTGCTGCCGCTGCACCCGCGCACGCGCGCGCGTCTGGAGGCGGCAGGGCTGCTGGAGGAGGTGACCGCTGCCGCGCACGTCCGGCTCGCGCCGCCGCTCGGCTACCTCGACTTCACCGCGCTGCTGTGCAACGCGCGCGCGGTCGTGACCGACTCGGGCGGAGTGCAGAAGGAGGCCTACCTCGCCGGCGTGCCGTGCGTGACGATGCGCCCCAGCACCGAGTGGGTCGAGACGGTCGAGGCCGGCTGGAACACGCTGGTCGACCTCGACGCGGAGCGTGCGCTCGCCGCGCTCGAGCGCACGCCGCCGGGCGAGCGCCCGCAGCTCTACGGCGACGGCAAGGCCGGCGAGCGGGTTGCGCAGGCGGTTCGCGCGCTCGCGGCCGGCGCGCCGGCGCCCGCCTGAGCGGCCCGCGTCCGCGTCCTACGGTCGCCCGATCCGCCGCAGCGCCACGCCGGCCGCCGCGAACGGCGCGGGGTCGAGCACGTTGCGGCCGTCCACGACCGCGCGCGCACCCGGGAGCCCCGACGGCGTCAGCGCTCGGTACTCCTGGTGGTCTGCTTGGAGGATCGCGCCGTCGATCGCGCCCCCGTCCCACGGCTCGAAGCCGAGCGCGCGCAGCTCGTCGCCGTCGTAGAGCGGGTCGGCGGCCAGCGGGATCGCGCCGCGCGCCGACAGCTCGTCGCGCAGCGCGAACGCGCCGGAGAAGGCCGTCTCCTTCACCCCGCCGCGGTACGCGACGCCGAGGATCGGCACGCGCGCGCCGGCCAGCTCGCCGAGCGCCCCGGCGAGCAGCTCGACCGCGTACGCCGGCATCGCGCCGTTGACCTCGCGCGCGAGCGCCGGCAGCCGCGCCTCGGGCGCGCCGTGCAGGAAGAAGTGGGGATAGACCGGGATGCAGTGGCCGCCGACCGCGACGCCGGGGCGGTGGATGTGGCTGAACGGCTGGCTGTTCGACGCGTCGATCACGCGCTCGACGTCGACCCCGACGCGGTCGGCGTGGCGCGCCAGCTCGTTCGCGAACGCGATGTTGAGGTCGCGGTACGTCGTCTCGGCGAGCTTCGCCAGCTCGGCCGCCTCCGCCGAGCCCATCGGCCACACCTCGGCCGCCGGCTCGACGAACGCGCGATACAGCTCCACTGCGCGCGCCTCGCCCGCCGCCGAGCAGCCGCCGACGAGCTTCGGGTAGCTGCGCAGGTCCGCGAAGATCCGCCCGCTGTAGACGCGCTCCGGGCTGAAGGCGGTGTGGAAGTCGCGCTCGGGCTCGAGCCCACTCCCGCGCGCGAGCGCCGGCGCGACGCGCGAGCGCGTCGTCCCGACCGGCAGGGTCGTCTCGACGCACACGACCGTCCCGCTGCGGCCGGCGTCGGCCGCGCCGCGCAGCCCGCGCGCGATGTCGTCCAGCACGCTGTCGAGGATCCGCCAGTCCGGCTTCGCGTCCGCGTCCACGATCAGTGGGGGGACCGCGATCACGAGGTCCGGCCCCTCCGCGACCGCCGCCGCGGTGTCGCGCTGCGCGTGCAGGCGCCCGTCGCCGACGACCTCCGCAAGCGCCTCCTCCAGGCCGGCCTCCCCGGGGAACGGCGCCTGCGCCGCGTTGACCAGTTCGCACGTGCGCGCGTCGACGTCGCAGCCGACGACCGTGTGGCCGGCCCGCGCGACGTGCGCCGCGAGCGGCAGGCCGATCTTCCCGAGTGCGACGACGACGACTCTCACGCCGCGCTGCCCGCCGCCCCGCCGGCCGGCGCGAGCCGCACCGTCTCGCCGCGCGCGGCGCTCTCCAGCACCGCCTCCGCCGAGCGCAGCGCCGCGAGGCCCTGTGCCAGCGTCACCACGCGCGACTCCTCGCCGCTGCCGGCCACGAGGTCGCGGAACGCCTCGAGCTCAGTCCGCAGCGGCTCCGCGCGCGCGAGGGCGTAGCGCGTCGCGTCACCCTCGGAGACGCCGCGCAGCGCCTGCGCGCTCGTCCATGACGAGGTCACGTCGCCGTTCTCGTAGAACGTCAGGTCGGCCGTCACCGTCTCCGCGACGAGCATGCCGCGGTCCCCGAGCACGCGCGTGCGGCGCGTCTTCGTCGGCGTCAGCCAGTCGACGATCGAGTTGAACGGCACGTCGGAGGCGAGCCGCCCGGTCACCAGGACGAGGTCCTCGTGCGGGCGGCCGGTGCGGTGCGCGGTCTGGGCGGCAACCGTCTCGATCGGCGCGTCGGCGACCCACGTGACGATGTCGAGGTCGTGCGTCGCGAGGTCCTTCACGACGCCGACGTCGCGCACGCGTTCGGGGAAGGGGCCGATCCGCTCGGTCGCGACGAGGAACACCTCGCCGAGCTGGCCGGCGAGGACGCGCTCGCGCAGCGCGATCAGCGCCGGGTTGAAGCGCTCGACGTGGCCGACCACCGCCCGCACCCCGGCGCGCTCGCAGGCGGCGACGATCTGCTCGCCCTCCTCGACGGAGGCGGCGAGCGGCTTCTCGATCAGCAGGTGCACGCCGGCCTCGGCGAGCCGCAGCGCAGCCGCCAGGTGCTCCTCCGTCGGCAGCGCGACGACGGCCATGTCGAGCGGGCCTGTGGCCAGCAGCTCGTCGAGCGTCGCGAACACCAGCGCCGGGTCGCGCACCGCGTCGTTGCGGTCGCCGGCGGCGTCGACCGCCCCGGCGAAGCGGACGCCCGGCAGCGACTGCAGGATGCGGGCGTGGTGCCGGCCCATCATGCCGAGCCCGAGCGTGGCTGCACGCAGCACGCGCGGCAGGATATCGGCGCCGCCCCCCGCCTCGCGGCGCGCCGAGCGGCCCGCGCCCGCTGCCGCCGTGCCGCCGCCCGCGCCGCGTAGGCTTCGCGCCGATGCCCGCCGCCCCCGGCCTCGTCCTCAGCCCCTCCGCCCGTGTCGGCGCGGACGTGACGTTCGGCGCGCACGTCGTCGTGCACGGCGACGTCGAGATCGGCGACGGGGTGACGATCGAGGACGGCGTCGTGCTCGGCAAGCGGCCGCGCCTCGCGCCCGGCTCGGCGGCCGCCGGCGACGTGCCGCCGCTCGCGATCGGCGCCGGCGCGAAGGTCTGCTGCGGCGCGATCGTGTTCGCCGGCGCGCAGGTCGGCGCGGGCGCGATCGTCGGCGACCAGGCGTTCGTGCGCGAGCGCGCGACCGTCGGCGAGCGCAGCGTGGTCGGGCGCGGCTCCACGGTCGACAACGACGTGGTCGTCGGCGCGCGCGTGAAGCTCCAGACGAACGTCTACCTGACGGCCTTCTCCGTCGTCGAGGACGACGTCTTCGTCGGTCCCTGCGCGACGACGACGAACGACGACGCGATGGGCCGCCTCGCCGCCGGAACGCCGCTGCGCGGTGCCACGCTGCGCCGCGCCTGCCGGATCGGCGGCGGGGTCGTGCTGACGCCCGGCGTCGAGGTCGGCGAGGAGGCGTTCGTCGCCGCCGGCGCGGTCGTCACGCGCGACGTGCCCGCGCGCGCGGTCGTGATGGGCGTTCCCGCGCGCGTCGTGCGCGAGGTGCCCGACGCGGACCTGATCGAGCGCTGGCGCTGAGCCGCGCGCTACGGCGCGCCGCGGCCGGCTACGCCGCCTGAGCGGCGCTGGCCCTGCCGGGCACCGTCGCGCGGCCGGCGTCCGTCCACACCGTCTGCTCGCGGCCCGGGCCGACGCCGACCATCACGACCGGCACGCCGATGAACTGCTCGACGAACGCGAGGTAGTCGCGCGCGTTCTGCGGCAGCTCGTCGACCGAGCGCGCCTCGCCGATCTCCTCGCTCCAGCCGGGCAGCTCGACGTACTCGCCGACCGTGTGGTGCAGCACGCTCTGGTGATACGGGAAGTGGTCGAACTCGGCGCCGTCTTCGCCGCGGTAGCGCGTGCAGACCTTGACCGTCTCCAGCCCCGTCAGCACGTCGAGCTTCGTCACGACGAGCGCGGTCAGCGAGTTGATGCGGGCGGCGTAGCGCAGCGCGACGAGGTCGAGCCAGCCGACGCGCCGCGAGCGGCCGGTCGTCGTGCCGAACTCGCCGCCTCTCTGGCGCAGCTCCTCGCCCAGCTCGCCGTCCAGCTCGGTCGGGAACGGCCCGGAGCCGACGCGCGTCCCGTACGCCTTCGTGATGCCCCATACCTCGTCGATGTCCTTCGGTCCCACGCCGCTGCCGATGCAGGCGGAGGCGGCGATCGGGTTCGAGGAGGTGACGAACGGATACGTGCCGTGGTCGAGGTCGAGCAGCGCGCCCTGCGCGCCCTCGAAGATCACCGACGCGCCGGCGTCGAGCTTGTCCCACACGAGCCGCGTCGTGTCCTGGATGTGCTCGGACAGGCGGCGGCCGTAGGCGAGGTACTCCTCGGTGATCGCTTGCAGGTCGAGCCGCGGATCGCGCGCGAAGGGCCGCAGCGCGAGCCGCTTCGGCTCGAGCGCGGCGACGATCTTCTGCTTGAGAATCTTCTCGTCCAGCAGGTCCTGCACGCGGATGCCGATGCGCGACGCCTTGTCGGCGTAACAGGGGCCGATCCCGCGCCGCGTCGTGCCGATCTTGAGCTTGCCGAGCTTCGCCTCGCCGGCGTCGTCGAGCATCAGGTGGTAGGGCATGATCATGTGCGCGTTGGCGGAGATCTTCAGCCCGCTCGTGTCGACGCCGCGGCGGCGCAGCTCGTCCAGCTCGTCCGTCAGCACCTTCGGGTCGATCACGACGCCGTTGC
Organism: Actinomycetota bacterium; assembly: GCA_018268595.1. Taxonomy (GTDB): domain Bacteria; phylum Actinomycetota; class Thermoleophilia; order Solirubrobacterales; family Solirubrobacteraceae; genus Conexibacter. The sequence goes on from JAFDWH010000014.1 coordinate 140,269, forward strand.
CGATCACGCACAGCTTGCCGGGGTAGAGGATCCCCGACGGCATCAGGTGCAGCTTCCACGTCTCGCCGTTGCGGACGATCGTGTGGCCGGCGTTGTTGCCGCCCTGGAAGCGCACGACTGCGTCGGCCTGCTCGGCGAGCAGGTCGGTGATCTTCCCCTTGCCCTCGTCGCCCCACTGGGCGCCCACGATGACGATGCCTGGCATGGCGGAAGACAGTGTAGGGCGGTGCCGGCGCCCAGGCCCCCGCGCCTACCCCGCGAAGCGATCGCCCGCGAAGTTCATGAACTTCGGGTACTCCTTCTGGAACGTCAGCGTGACGTCCCCGAGCGCGCCGTTGCGGTGCTTGGCGATGATGATGTCGGCCTCGCCCTCGCGCTCGGACTCTCTGTCGTAGTACTCGTCGCGGTAGATGAACATCACGAGGTCGGCGTCCTGCTCGATGTTCCCGGACTCGCGCAGGTCCGACAGGATCGGTCTCTTGTCGGTGCGCGACTCGACCGCGCGCGAGAGCTGGGAGAGCGCGATCACCGGCACCTCCAGCTCGCGCGCGAGGATCTTCAGCCCGCGGCTCATCTGGCCGACGGCCTCGACGCGGTTCTCGATGCGGCTGTCGGCGCGCATCAGCTGCAGGTAGTCGAGGATGATCAGCCCGAGCCCGTTCTCGCTCTGCTGGTGCAGGCGCCGCGCCTTCGCACGCAGCTCGAGGATGCCGATGTCGGACGAGTCGTCGACGTAGAGCGGCGCGTCGGACAGCCGCTGGCACGCCTCGAGGATCTTCGGCCAGCGGTTCTCCGCGACGCGGCCCTTGCGCAGCTCCTCGCCGCGGATGCGCGCCTGCGACGCGACGAAGCGCTGCGCCAGCTCCGCCTCCGACATCTCGAGGCTGAACAGCGCGACCGGCTTGCCGTGCTCCAGCGCGGCGTTCTCGGCGATGTTCGTGACGAGCGCCGACTTGCCCATCGAGGGGCGCGCGGCGAGGATGATCAGGTTGCCGGGCTGGAAGCCGCCGGTGATCTCGTCGAGGTCCTTGTAGCCCGACGGCGTGCCCGTGAGGGCGGTGTGCTCGAGCGAGAGCCGGTGCAGCTTGTCCATCTCGTCGTGCAGCACCTCGCCGACGGCGCGGAAGTCCTTCTGGCGGTCGTCGTGCCCGACCTCGAGGATGTCGCGCTCGGCCCACTCGACCAGCTCGCGCGCGGGCGCCTCGTGGTTGTAGACGTTCGCCTGGATCTGCTGCGTCGTCGTCAGCAGGCGCCGCAGCAGCGCGTTGCTCTGGACGATGCGCGCGTACTCGCGCACGTTGCCGGCGGCCGGCGCCGCGCCGGCGAGCGCGTCGACCATCGCCGGGCCGCCGACCTGCTCCAGCTCGCCGCTCTGCCGCAGCTCCTCGGTGACGGTGAGCACGTCGATCTCGCGGCTCTCCTCGTAGAGCCGCAGCATCGCGCGGTAGATCGTCGCGTGCTGCTCGCGGTAGAACTGCTCCGGCTTGAGGCCCTCGTTGATGACGAGCCCGTAGAGCGTCGTGTCCGCCAGCAGGATCGCGCCGAGGACCGACTGCTCCGCTTCGAGGTTGTGCGGGGGCAGGAGCGCGGGGTTGTGCTGCTGCTCGATCGCGGCCACCCAGGAGTGATAGATGATCTATCGCCCGGCAGGCCGGGATCTGGCGGAACCGCCCGCTATTTGCGGCGGTTAACGACGACGCGCCGCGGAGGTCCGCGGCGCGTGAGACGAGGTGAGGCTGTGAGGCGGTTACTTCTGCTCGACGACCATCGTCTTGATGGTCGCCATGACGCCGTCCTCGATCTCGACGACGACCATGTGGGTGCCGATGTGGCGGATCGGCTCCTCGAGATGGACCTTGCGCTTGTCGACCTTGATGCCGCGTGCGTCGCGGATCGCGTCGGCGATGTCCTGGGCCGTCACCGAGCCGAACAGACGGCCGTCGTCGCCGGCCTGCTGCTCGATCGTCAGCACGGTCTTGCCGAGCAGCGCGGCGTTCTCCTGCGCGCGCGCCTTCGCCTCGCGCTCGGCGCGCTCGGCGGCGGCTCTGCGCTCCTGGGCGGCGTCGAGCGCGCCCTTCGTGGCGGGCTGCGCCAGCTTGCGCGGGATCAGGTAGTTGCGCAGGTAGCCGGCCGAGACCTCGACGACGGTCCCGCGCTCGCCCAGCGCCTCGACGTCCTGCGTGAGGATCGCCTGCGGCATCGGGCTACCGGTCCTCGCGATCGCGGTCGCGGTCGCGACGACCGCCGCCCGCGCGCTCGTTCGCCGGCTCGGCGACGTACGGCAGCAGCGCGAGCTCGCGCGCGCGCTTGACCGCCTTCGCGACCTGGTTCTGGTGGCGGCGGCAGGCGCCCGTGATGCGGCGCGAGCGGATCTTGCCGCGTTCCGAGATGAAGCGCCGCAGCGCGCTGAGGTCCTTGTAGTCGACCTGCTCGATCTTGTCCTTGCAGTACGGGCACGGCTTGCGCCGGCCGGAGCCCGGACCGCCCTTCTTGTCGCGCCGTCGCGTCGGGCGCCTACGTTGCTTTGCCACTTAGAGCCTTACCTCGTCGAAGTCGTCTGCCAGCCCTAGAACGGGATGTCGTCGTCGGCGGTGGAAGCGGGCGCTGCCGGAGCGGACTGGAAGTCCCGGTCGTCGATCGGAACGTCCCCTCCTCCCGCTACGCTTGCGGAAGGCCCGGAGAACCCGTTCCCGGCGCCGGCATCGTCACGCCCGCCGAGGAACTGCACGGAATCGGCGATGATATCGACTGCCTGGCGTCTTTGCCCATCTCTGGTCTCGAACTCGCGCCACTCGAGGCGGCCGTCGATCGCGACGGGGCGGCCCTTGGAGAGGAAACGGTGGCAGTTCTCGCCCTGCGCGCCCCACACGGTGACGTCGAAGTAGTTCGGCTTGTCCTCCCACTCGCCGGAGGCGCCCTTGCGCCGGGTGTTGCAGGCGATCCGCAGGCTGCAGACGGACATGCCGCTCGACAGCGAGCGCAGCTCGGGGTCGCGCGTGAGGTTTCCGGTCAACACGACCCGGTTGATGTTGGTGGCTGCCATGGGGGAGGCTCCTTTCGGCGGCAGATGCTCAGCGGCGACCGAGTGTACGCGCGGATCGGCCGGTTCCCCGGCTCAGGCCCCGGAAACTGGGGAGAAACGTCATGAGACGCCTGAGCGGCGTGCGCAACCGCGCGAGTTCCGTTACGCCTCGGCGCCCGCGGCGGCGGGCTCGCCCTCGCCGCCGGCCGGCTCGTGGAGCGTCGGCTCCGGCGGCGGCGGCGTGCCAGGCGTGACCTTGATGATCCGATGGCGCAGCACGCCGTCCGCGATCTTCAGGTTGTAGCTCAGCGTCTCGACCAGTGCGGGCGGGCCGGTGAACTGCAGCAGGTGGTACTCGGCGTCGGGCGTGTGCGCGATCTCGAACGCGAGTCTGCGCACGCCCCACTCCTGCTTGAGCTCGACCGTGCCGCCGTTGTCGGCGATCGTCTGCTCGACGTCGGCGAGGATTCTCGCGCGGCGCTCGTCCTCGGCGGAGGCCGAGAGCAGGACCATGAGGTCGTAGATGGACGGAAGCTGTGCCATAACGGTTGGACTGCGGCGGGGCACTATACCAACGGGGGCGAAACAAGCTCTCCCGGAGCCTCCGAGCCCTTATGCCCTCGACGCCCCGCCGCCCGCGCGCGGCCACAGCAGCCGCCCTCGTCCTCGCTGTTCTGCTCGCCGTCGTCTGGCTGCGCTCCTCCGCCGTCGAGCCCCCGTCCTTCCCCACGGGCCTCGCGGTCGAGACCGTCCCGGCGCCGGCTCCCGAGCAGCCGGCGCCGCCGGTCCTGCGCGGGGAGGAAGCCGGCGACTACCGCGTCCGCGGCGGCGGGCAGGACGCGCGTCGTGGCCGCTTGCGCGGGGCCGTCCGCGAGCGCCAGGCCGGCCGCGCGGGCAAGGGCGGCCGCACGCATGAGGCCGACCGCACGCGCAAGGCTGGTCGCACGCGTGAGGTCGGCCGACGGCGCAACGTCGGCCGGCCGCGCGAGAAGGGCCGGTCGCGCGAGGCCGGCCGCGTGCGCCGTCGGTCGCGCCGCTCCGCGACGGTGACGGCACCGGCACCATCGGCGCCCGCGCCACGGAGGGCGCCGGTGCCCTCGCTGAGCGCAACCGGCGCGGCGCCCGAGTTCGCGCTCGGCTGACGCGGCTGACGCGGCTGACGGGCGGCCGCGTCAGCCGCCCGTCAGCGGAGCGTCTCGGCCTTCTTGCGGATGTCGGCGAGCTGCTCGTCGACCCAGTCGCCGGGGTCGCGCTGGGTGACGGTCCGCTCGAGGCCGGCCATCCGCCGCTCGCGCTCGCCGCGCTCCATCGTCAGCGCGGCGTGGATCGAGTCGGCCAGCTCCTGGATGTCGAACGGGTTGACCGACAGCGCGAACTCGCCCAGCTCCTCGTGCGCGCCGGTGTTCTCCGACAGGATCGAGACGCCGGCGCGCTCGTTCACGAGCGGCCCCTCCTTCGCGACCAGGTTCATGCCGTCGAACATCGCGTTCACGAGCAACACGTCGTAGTGCTTGTAGGCCGCCACGGCCTCCTCGAGGTCGTCGCGCAGCTTCAGATGGATCGGCATCCAGTCGGGCGTCCCGTGGCGGTGGTTGACGACCGCGACGACCGCCTCGATCCGCTCCAGGTACTCGGCGTACTCCGGCACGTCGGTTCGGGAGGGCATCAGCTGGGCGATGAACGTGACCCGCTCGTGGAACTCCGGATGCTGGGTGAGGAACACGTCGAACGCGGTGAAGCCGCGCAGCACGTTCTTCGACAGGTCGGCGCGATCGACGCGCAGGATCAGGTGGTCGCGGCGGCGCCGCAGCAGCTCGCGCTCGAACTGCTCGGTGCGCGGGCGCCGCGCGACGGCGCGCGTCGCCTCTGCGTCGATCGGCAGCGGGTAGGCGCGCACCCACACCTCGCGATCGTCGTGGAACACGACGCCGCGCTCGAAGTCGACGTCGAGGTCCATCAGGTCGCGGCAGCACTGCAGGAAGTTGCGCCGGTAGGAGCGCGTGTGGAAGCCGATGATGTCGTTCGCCAGCAGCCCACGGTAGATCTCCTCGCGGATCATGCTCGGCAGCACGCGCCACGCGTCCGACTGCGTCCACGGGATATGGATGAAGTGGTGCAGGAACGCGTCGGGCCGCACCTTCCGCACGAGCGCCGGCAGCGTGTAGAGGTGGTAGTCGTGCACCATCACGACCGGCTCCGACTCGCCCTCGATCTCGTCCAGCACGGCGCGCGCGAGGTCCTCGTTGACGACGTTGTAGCCGAACTCGAACGCCTCGACCTCTTCGCGGCGAATGTCCGGTGCGTTCGAGAGGTCCCACAGGTAGTGCTGGATGAACCACAGCATCGGGTTCGCGAAGACGTTGTAGAAGCGGTCGTACGCGTCCGGGTCCGACGCGACCAGGCGCACGTGGTAGGCGCCGCCGTCGGGCAGCTTCACCTCGAACGGCCGCCCCTCGTGCTCGCGCGAGTGGGCGACGTCCTCGTCCGTCATCGCAGACGCGATCCAGACCGCCTCGCGGTGCGACGCCAGTCCCGTCAGCGCCGTGACGAGGCCGCCCGTCCCACGCCGGATCTCCCCGTCCGGCCCGAACGTGACCGGGCCGCGGTTGGAGACGAGGACGAGCGGGCGGGCGCCGTCGGGACTCAGGACGCCTGCCCCTCCTGCGCGGTGATCATCCGCAGCCAGTCGCGCAGCAGCCGCGGCATCAGGAAGTGGCGGCGCACGTGCTCCTTGCCGGCGCGGCCGAGGCGGCGGCCGAGCGCCGGGTCGGACAGCACCTCGAGCGCGCGCTGGGCGCACTGCTCGACGCTCTCGACGAGGAAGCCGGAGACGCCGTCCTCGACCTGCAGCGGGATCCCGCCGACGTTGCCGCCGATGAACGGGCGCGCCTTCCAGATCGCCTCCGAGACGGTCAGCCCGAAGCCCTCGCGCGTGGACTTCTGGATCAGCACGTCCGCGTGCGACTGGAACGCGTTGACCTCGATCGCGCCGACGTTGTTGAAGTTGTTGAGGATGTGGACGTCCGGGTCGCGGTCGGCGTGGGCGATCGTCGCGTTGAAGAAGTCCCAGCCCTCCGGGTCGTCGGTCGCCATCGAGCCGACGAGCGCGAGCTGCGCCTCCGGCATCTGCTCCTTCACGACCCGGTAGGCGTCGATCACGCCGAGCGGGTCCTTCCACGGGTCGAAGCGCGAGACCTGGCACATCAGCGGGCGGTCGACGTCGATCCCGAACTGCTCGCAGATGTAGACCGAGTCCTCAGGCGAGAAGGCCATGTTCTTCGGCGCGAGCGGGTCGATCGCGGGCGGCACGATGTTGATGTGCCCCTCCATCCCGGCGGGCACGTACTGCTGCATGTGGAAGACCGACGCGGGATACGTCTTGACGTAGGGGAGCAGCCGCTCGATCGTGGCCGCGTTGGGCGTCGAGAGGTCGATGTGACAGCGCCAGAACCAGTGGCGCGCCTTCTCCGGCGCGAGCGTGTGGAGCGCCGCCGGCTGCGGGTCGTGCACGACGCAGACGTCCCAGCCGCGCGACAGCTCGCGCGCGTTCATCTCGTTGTAGCGCCGCCAGGCGTCCCACTGCTCGTCGGTCAGGTCCTGCGGGTTGCCCTGCAGCGCGTTGTGCATCACCTTCGTGGCGTTGAAGAACTCCTCGCGGCCGTAGATGACGTGCCACTCGCACTCGAGCCCGACGTCGCGCATCAGCGGGACGAGCGTGTAGAGGATCTCCGAGACGCCGCCGCCGAACGCGGTCGCGGACAGGTGCAGGACGCGCTTGCCCTTGAGCGGCTCCGCCAGCTCGCGGATCTCTTCGACGAGCGAGCGACCGACGATGCTGGCGTAGTCCGCGAGCGTCTTGTGTCCGACGGCGATGGGTTGGAGCATGGGCTGAGCAGCTCGCTCGGGACGGGACGGGACCGGAGCGCGCGGACGATACCGGATCGCTTCGGCTGCGCTGGCACGCGGACGCTGGGCGTCGCGCTCAGGCCGGCAGCTCGAGCGTGAAGACCGTCCGGCCGGGGCGCGACTCGACGCCCAGGCGGCCGTTCATGCGCTCCGCCAGCTCGCTCGCGATCGCGAGGCCGAGGCCCGATCCCTGCGCGTCGTCGGACGTGTAGAAGGGCTCGAACACCTGCGAGAGGGACTGGCGCGGGATGCCCTTGCCGTGGTCGCGCACGGCCAGGCAGGCGAAGCCGTTGTCGCGATTGGCGGACACGACGATGTTGGTGCCGGCGGTCGTGTGGGTGACGGCGTTGTCGATCAGGATGCGCGCGATCTGGGCGACTCGCACCGGGTCGCACTGCGCCTCGACCGGCGTCCCCGGCAGCCGCACCTCGAGGTGCGAGTCGTGCTGCGCGAGCACCGGCTCGAACTCGGAGCTGACCGAGCGCGCCAGCTCCGCGAGGTCGACCGGCTCCGGCCGCAGCTCGAGCGAGCCGGCCTCGAGGCGCGAGAGGTCGAGCAGGTCGACCGACAGCTTCGCGAGGCGGTCGACCTGCTGGCGCACCTGTGCCAGGAAGCGTCTGCGCGTCTCCTCGTCGAGCTCCTCGTCCTCGAGCAGCTCGACGAAGCCGCCGAGCGAGAACAGCGGCGTGCGCAGCTCGTGCGAGGCGGTCGCGATGAACTGCTTGCGCGCGCGGTCGAGCTGCGCGAGCTGGCGCTGCATGTCGTTGAAGGCGACCGCGAGCTGGCCCAGCTCGTCGTCGGAGTCGACCGGGATCGGGCGCGAGAAGTCCCCGGCGGCGACCTGCTCGGCCGCCTTCTCGAGGCGCTTGACGCGCTGCGCGAGCGCGCGCGCGCTCAGCCAGCCGGCGAGCACCGCGAGCGCGAGCGCGATCGCTCCGGCGACGAGGATCTGCGCGCGCACGATCGCGACGTTGCGCTCGACGTCGGCCATCGGCGTCGAGTAGACGACGACCTCGACGACGCGCCCGCCTTCCCGCAACGGGATCGCGACCTCCGCCACGGGGCCGTCCGCCGACACCTCCGAGCCGCTCGCGACGCGGCCCGTGCGGGCGGAGCTGTCGGCCGTCGGCAGCGCCAGCTCCGGCTGCGCCGGATCGCTCGAGTCGGTGATCGTCTGCGGCACCGGCAGCCCGCCGACGCGGCCGATCCGCAGCAGCGTGACCCGCGCGTTGGCCGCGTCGCTGGCCGCGCGCACGACGCGCGTGACGTCGGTGTTCGTGCGCTCCCCGCCGACGGTCGCGGCGACCGGCGCGACCGTCTGCCTGGCGGCGATCTCGAGCTGCGAGAGCTTCTCGTCGCGCAGGCGCGACTGCAGCTGCGGCACGACGTAGAGGTACAGGACGCCGATCGCGGCGAGCGTGATCGCGAAGAACAGGAACGCGAGCCGGTTGCGGAGCGAGCGCAGCGTCTACTCGTCCGTGTCGCGGAAGCGGTAGCCGACGCCGCGCACGGTGAAGAGGTACTCCGGCTCCTTCGGGTCGCGCTCGAGCTTCTCGCGCAGGTGCCGGATGTGGACGTCGATCGTGCGCGGGTCGCGGTAGGCCGAGTCGCCCCACACGCGCGCGAGCAGCATGTCGCGCGTGAAGACGCGGCCCGGGCTGCGGGCGAGCGTCAGCAGGATCTCGAACTCGACGAACGTGGTCGCGATCGCCTCGCCGGCGAGCCACACGGCCCGCTTGTCCGCGTCGATCCGGAGCTCGTGCTGGCGCAGCGCGGCCTCGTCCCCGTCGGCCGCGCGCGACAGCTCGGAGCGGCGCAGGGCGGCCTTCACGCGACTGCGGAACTCGCGCATCGAGAACGGCTTGGTGATGTAGTCGTCGGCGCCGATCTCGAGCCCGACGACCTTGTCGATCTCCTCCGACTTGGCCGTCAGCATGATGATCGGGACCGCGCTGCGGCTGCGCAGCCGGCGGCACACCTCCAGCCCGTCGAGCTTCGGCAGCATCACGTCCAGCACGACGAGGTCGAACGGGCGCTCGTCGAAGCGGTCGAGCGCCTCGCGGCCGTCGACCGCCTGCACGACCTCGTAGCCGTCTCTCCTGAGCGGGTAGGAGAGCAGCGTCTGGATCGACTGCTCGTCGTCGACGAGCAGGATGCGCGTGGATCGCTCCGCCATGGCGTTCGAAGGGTAGTCCGCTGAACGTAGACGTACTACCTAAATTCCAAGGCCGCCTCGCGGGGCGCCGCGCCGGCGTCCAGGCGCGCCCGCCGCGGCGTCGCACGTGGATAACCTGCCGCGTGTGCTCGATCCGCGGATCTACCGCGCGGGATTCCTCCCGATCCTGTTCGCGCTCGTGCTCGCCGGCTTCTCGCTGCGCGAGCCGCCCCGGCCGCTGACGACGTCGCTCGCGCCCGACGCGTTCGACGGCGCGGCGGCCTTCCGCGAGCTCGACCAGCTGGCCGCAGAGGCGCCGCTGCGGCGTCCCGGCTCGGCCGGCGACCGGCTCGTCGCGCGACGTGTCGAGGCGACCCTGCGCGCGAACGGCTTCCGCGTCGGCACGCGCCGCTTCACGGCCCAGACGGCCGACGGCAGCCGCGCGCTGGAGACGGTCGTCGGCGAGCGCACCGGCTTCTCGAACCGGCGCATCGTCGTGCTGGCCCATCGCGACGCGCTCGGTCGCGGCGCGCGCGCCGAGCTGTCCGGGACGGCCGCGCTGCTCGAGCTGGCGCGCGTGCTCGGGGGCCGCACGCTCAACCGCACGCTCGTGTTGGCCTCGACGAGCGGCGGGACCGCGGGCCTGGCGGCGGCCGAGCGGCTGGCGGAGCGCTCCGGCGGCCCGGTCGACGCGGTGCTGGTGCTCGGCGACCTCGCGGGCACGCGCACCGACCGGCCGTTCGTCGTGCCGTGGTCGCGTTCGACGGCGCTGGCGCCGCTCGAGCTGCGGCGCACCGTCGAGTCGGCGCTGACGACCGAGGCGAGCGTGCGCGCGGGGGGCGTGCGGCCGGCGGTGCAGCTGGCGCGCCTCGCCTTCCCGCTGACGCTCGGCGAGCAGGGGCCGTTCGACGCGCGCGGCGTCGGCGCCGTGCTGTTGTCGGCCAGCGGCGAGCGGGCGCCGGCACCCGACGCGCCGGTCTCGGCCGCGCGCCTGACCGCCTTCGGCCGCGCCGCGCTGCGCAGCGTCGGCGCGCTCGACGGCGGCGGCGACGTGCCGGCCAGCGGGCCGTACGTGACGCTCGAGCGCAAGGTGCTGCCGTCCGGTCCGGTGCGGCTGCTCGCGATCGCGCTGATGCTGCCGGTGCTGCTGGCCGCGATCGACGGCTTCGCGCGCGTGCGCCGCCGGCGCGAGCGCGTCGGCCTGTGGGCCGGCTGGGTCGTGGCCGGCGCGCTCCCGTTCCTGCTCGCGGCGCTCGCCGCGATCGCGCTGTTCCGCGTCGGCTTGGTGGATGCGGCGCCGGACGGCCCGGTCGCCGGGCTCGCGTCGGCGCCGAACGCGGCGGCGCTGGCGACCGTGGCGGTCGTGTGGCTGCTCGCCTGGTTCGGGCTGCGGCCGCTGCTGCTGGGCGCGCTCGGCCTGCGCGACGGCGGCGCCGACCCGGCCGGCGGCGGCGCCGCGACGGCGATCGTGCTGCTGCTGTGCGCCGCGACGCTCGTCGTGTGGCTCGGCAACCCCTACGCCAGCCTGCTGCTGATCCCCGCGCTGCACCTGTGGCTGCTGGCGATGGTGCCCGAGACGAACCTGCGCCGCGCGACCGCGCTGGCGCTGTGGGCGCTCGGCCTGCTGCCGCCGCTGCTCGTCGCCTACGCGTACGCGCGCCAGCTCGGGCTCGACCCGCTCGAGCTCGCCTGGATGGCGCAGCTGCTCGTCGCCGGCGGGACGATCTCGCTGCTCGGCGTGCTGCTGTGGAGCGTCGTCCTCGGCTGCACGGTGGGGGCGCTCGCGGTCGTCCTGCGCGCCAGCGGCGGCGGGCCGGCCGCGACCGCGCCGATCACCGTGCGCGGCCCGCAGACGTACGCCGGCCCCGGCTCGCTCGGCGGGACCGAGTCCGCGCTGCGGCGATGAGCCGCGCGCGCGGCGCACGTGGGATGCTCCTGCCGTGAGGCGCGCGCTGCGGGCATTCTCGACCGTCCTGATCGTGGCGGGCGTGCTGATGATCGCGGACGCGGGGCTGACGCTCGCATGGCAGGAGCCGGTCTCCGCGCTGCTCGCGCGAATCGAGCAGAACAAGCTCTCCGGCCAGCTCGACAAGCTCGAGGCGGCCTCGCCGACGCGCGTGCAGCAGCGCGTGCTGCGCGCGCTCGACACGCAGAGACGACGGATCGCGTTCCTCGCGCGCGAGGCGCGCCGCACCGCGCAGACGGGCGATCCGCTCGGGCGCATCGCGATCCCGTCGATCGGCGCCGACTTCGTCGTCGTGCAGGGGACCGACGCGGCGTCGCTGCGCAAGGGCCCGGGCCACTATCCGGCGACGACGTTCCCGGGCCTGCCGGGGACCGTCGCGATCGCCGGCCATCGCACGACGTACCTTGCGCCGTTCCACGACGTCGACGAGCTGAAGCGGGGCGACGCGATCGTGCTGACGATGCCGTACGGCCGCTTCACCTACGCCGTCGAGCGCACGCAGATCGTCGACCCCTCGGCGCTGTGGGTCACGAGAGACGTCGGCTATCCGCGGCTCGTGCTGTCGGCCTGCCACCCGCTCTACAGCGCCGCGCAGCGGATCATCGTCTTCGCACGGCTGCGACACGTCGTCGCGCGCGGGCCCGCCTTGGGGCGCTGACCCCACTCGCCGACGACCCCGGGGATTGCGCGCGGCCACCCTGGTGGCCGGACGTCCGATGTTGAGCGCGTGTTCTCATCCGCACCGCGGGTACCCCCGATATCGACTGCGACGACCGGCACGGTGGTCGCGGATGCGGGTCCGCGAGGCGTGCCATCCGGCCCGTCCGGGAAAGTCGTTGGCAGGAACTCATGGACGACGAGAACACCACAGTGCGGATCAACGAGCTGAAAGCGCAAATCGAGCGCGCTGCCTACGACGTGGACGTCGAGGCGGTGGCGGAGGCGTTCGTCTCCCGCATGCTGGCCGTCCACGCTGCCCTCCGCCGCGCCGACGTGCGCGCGCTGGTCGGCGAGTCGGCGTTCGCCGAGATCCGCCCCGCCTAGAGCTCGTGCTCGAAGCCGCGCAGGGAAGCGCCGCGCGGCCCGAGGTCGAGCTGCGGATCGCCGTCCTCGACCGTGCCGATCCACGTGAGCGGCGCGGCGGCCTCGGCCGCGCGGCGCGCCGCGGGCGGCACGCACACGCACAGCTCGTAGTCCTCGCCGGCGGTCGCCGCGAACGCTGCGGGGTCGCGGCCGAGCGCTCGCGCCACGTCGGCGACGCCGGGCGCGAGCGGCAGGCGGTCGAGGTCGACGACGACGCGCGCGCGGCTGCGCCGCGCGAGGTGGCGCGCGTCGGTCGCGAGGCCGTCTGACAGGTCGATCATCGCGTGGGCGCCCGCGGCCGCGAGCGCCCGCCCCTCGGCGAGGCGCGGCTGCGGGCGCAGGTACCGCTGCACGAGCTGCGGCATCCCCTCGGCACGGCCCTGCAGGATCGCGAGCCCGGCGCCCGCGTCGCCGAGCGTGCCGGTCACGCCGACGAGGTCGCCCGGCCGCGCGCCGTCGCGCCCCACCAGCGCGTCCGCGTCGTCGGCCCAGCCGACGACGGTCACGGCGAGCACGAGCGCCGGACCGCGTGCGACGTCGCCGCCCGCGATCGTCACGCCGCACGCGGCGGCGAGCGCCTGCGCGGCGCCGAACAGCTCCAGCACGTCGTCCTGTCCGAGCCCCGACGGCAGCACGAGCCCCAGGTACGCCTCGCCCGCCTCCGCGCCCATCGCGCCGATGTCCGACAGCGCGCCCGCGAGCGCGCGGTGACCGGCGTCCGCGAGCGTGCAGGTCCCCTCGGCGAGCGACGGGAAGTGCACGCCCTCGACCATCGTGTCGACCGAGGTCACCGCATAGGCGCGGCCGCGCACGACAGCGGCGTCGTCGCCGAGCCAGCGCACGACGCGCGGGTCGTCGTGGCGCAGCACGCGCTCCAGCGCCTCGATCAGCTCCAGCTCGCGCATCGACGCGTGGCCGGGACGGCCGGCGCTAGCGGTGGCGGTAGACGATGCGGGCGCGGTCGAGGTCGTAGGGCGACAGCTCGCAGCGCACGCGGTCGCCCGGCAGGATGCGGATGCGGAAACGGCGCATCTTGCCGGCGACGTGGCCGAGGACGACATGGTCGTTGTCGAGTCTCACGCGGAACATCGCGTTGGGGAGGGCCTCGATCACCTCGCCCTCCAGCTCGACCTTCTCTTCCTTTGGCACGCGGGGAACCGTACCAGCGATCGGTGCGTTCGCGCGGATCAGCGCGCCGGCGCGCCGGCGCCGCCGCCCTGGCTCTGGCCCGGCGGCGAGTGACCGTTGCCGTTGCCGCCGTTGCCGCCGCCCGCCGGCGGCGGCGTCTGGGGCGCCGTCTGCGGCGGGTGCGCGTAGGGGCCGGTGTTCGTGCCGCCGGGGGTGGTGGTCGTGGGCGTCGTCGTCGTCGGCGTGGTGCTGGTGCCGCTCGTCGAGCTCGTGTCGCTGCTCGACCCGTGCGCCGACGCGTAGGTGCCGAAGAACGGCTGCGCGTGGAACGCCTCCGTCGGCGCGGGCCAGTCGTCGCAGTAGCTGCCCTTCGCGACCGTCATGAAGTCGTGCCAGATCGGCGCGGCGATCGTGCCGCCGAAGACCGAGCTGCCGAGCGTCGTCGACTCGTTCGGGTAGCCGACCCACACCGCCGTCGAAAGTCTCGGCGTGATCCCGACGAACCACGCGTCGGTGTTGTTCGAGGTCGTGCCGGTCTTGCCGGCCGACGGGCAGCCGATGCCCTGGCCGGCGGCCGTGCCGCTGACCAGCACCGCCTTCATCGCCGGCAGGATCTCGTACGCCTCGCCGTCGGTGAACTTCTTCACGCGTCTCGGTCTGCCGAGGTCGTCGACCGTGCCGTCCGGGTGCACGACCTTCGCTATCGCGGTCACCGTGTTGCGCCAGCCGCCGTCCGCGACGGTCGCGTACGCGTCCGCCATCTCGAGCGGCGAGACGCCGTAGGTGAGGCCGCCGATCGCCTCGGCGTAGTAGGCGTCGAGGTGCGACGTGATGCCCATGTCGTACGCCGCCTGGCGCACCTTCTCCGGCCCGAGGTCGGCGCCGAGCTGCGCGAAGACCGTGTTGTCGGACGCGGGCAGCGCGCGGGCGAGGCTGATCGAGCCGGCGTAGGAGTGGCTGTCGGTCTGCACTTCCCACGTCGGCTCCTGCGGCAGCCAGCCGGGCGTGAGGTGTCTGGAGACGTAGTAGGTCGTGTTCGGGTCGACGCCCTCGCGCACCGCCGCCATCAGGTCGATCACCTTGAACGTCGAGCCGGGCTGGCGGTGCGACTGGGCGGCGTAGTTGAAGACGGTCGGGCCGTACTGCGCGGAGGACGCCATCGCGAGGATGTGGCCGTTCGTCGGGTCGACGGTCGCGAGCGCCGCCGAGGGCGCGCCGGGGTAGCCGACGTGGCTCTGGATCGCCTGGCGCGCGAGCTCCTGGAATCTGAGGTTGATCGTCGTGTAGACCTTCAAGCCGCCCTGCTCGACGACTCTGCGCCCGTAGCGTCTGATCAGCTCGCTTCTGACGTAGTCGAAGAAGAACTGCTCGCGGCGGTGCGCGTAGTAGTCGCTGCGGTGGACGCCGAGCGGCGCGGCGTTCGCGGCGGCGGCCTCGCCCTGGGTGACGTAGCCGGCGGCGACCATCGCCTTCAGCACCTCGCCGCGCCGCTTGCGCGCCCCGGAGGGGTTGTTGAACGGGTTGTACTGCGACGGCGCCTGCGGCAGGCCGGCGAGCAGCGCCGCCTGCGACAGCGTCAGCGCGGAGGCCGGCTTGTTGAAGAAGATGCGCGCGGCCGCCTGCACCCCGACCGCCGTCTGCCCGCCGACGGTCCCGTACGGGACGTTGTTGAGGTACGCGACGAGGATCCACTCCTTCGAGTGCTCGCTCTCCAGCTGCTCGGCCAGCTTCGCCTCGCGGATCTTGCGCTTGAACGTCTTCGTGAAGCGCGTGTCCGGCGTGTACAGGTTGCGCACGAGCTGCATCGTCAGCGTCGAGCCGCCCTGCTGGGTCGTGTCGGAGGTGACGTTCTTGACGGCGGCGCGCAGCAGGCCGACCGGGTCGACGCCGCCGTGCTTGTAGAAGCGCTTGTCCTCGATCGCGACCGTCGCGCGCTTCATCACGAGCGGGATCTGGCTGCCCGGGATGGCGCTGCGCAGCGTGTCCGAGGAGATGAAGCCGAGCCGCGTGCCGTCGGCGGCGTAGACGGTCGAGATGGCGCCCTGCGGCTTCGGTCTGAGGTCCTGGATGTTCGGCGTGTCCTGGAGGACGTGCACGACCCAGCCGGCCAGCGCGATGCCGCCGCCCGCGGCGGCGATGACCAGCAGCGTCGCGACGACGATCAGCGTCCGTCGCAGGGGACTGGCGTGCCGGCGCCGGCGGCGCCGCTGTCGCTCTCGGCGGGTCACGGGACGAGGGGGCGTGCCGCGCTCCCAGCGGCGGCACGGAAACGGAAGGCAAGTGTAGCCAGGAGCGTTGTTCGGCCCGGCCGGCGGGGCTCCTGCCGCGCCCGCGTCAGACGACGCCGGCGCCGACCAGCCCGGCCGTGCGCAGCGCGCGCAGCGCGTCGGCGCGCAGCTCCGACGCGCGCGCGGTGCGCTCGGCCGGCGGCACGGCGCCGCGCGTGACCGTGTAGCGCACGCTGTCGGCGGTGACCTCGGCGATCCGCGCGATCGGCGCGCCGTCGAGGCTGCGCAGCGCGCCCAGCGCGGCGTCGGCGTCGATCGCGTGCGGCAGCCACAGCTCCACCTCGAGCGCGACGAGCGGCTCGACGATCGTGTCGTTGTGGAGGATCCCGGCCGCCAGCCGCTCGTTCGGGATGAAGATGCGCCCGCCGTCGCCGCCGCGCACGACCGTGTAGTTGAGCCGCACGTCCTCGACGGTGCCGGCCTCGCCCTCGAGCGTCACGCGATCGCCGATCCGCAGCGGCTGCGTGATCGTCAGCATCACGCCGGCGATCAGGTTCGCGAGCGTCTGGCGCGCGGCGAAGCCGAGGATCGCCGCGATCAGCGCGCCGGACGCGAGCAGGCCGGCCGCGAGCCGGCTGAGGCCGCCGAACTGCGACAGCGCCAGCAGCAGCCCGATCACGACGATCGAGAGCGTGATCAGGCGGCGCAGGAAGCGCAGGCGCGTGTCGAGCACCGGCGTCAGCTCCTCGCGCACGACGGCGGTCGCGAGCTTGTGGCCGCGGTGCAGCAGCGCGCGGTCGACGGCGATCGCGAGCAGGATCGTCCCGACGACCGTCAGCAGCGCGGTCAGCTCGTTCTTGTGCTCCTGCAGGAAGGTGGCGGCGAGCGTGGGAACATCGAGTCCGAGCATGGAGCGCGAGCGTACCGTCAGCCGCGGCAGCGTCCCCGTCCGCCTGCGCGCCGTGCGCGAGCGGCTGCGACGGCGCGGTGCGGGCGCTTGGCGCGAGGCGTGGGCGGCCGTGTGGACCTCGCGCCTGGTCGTGTGGGCGGCCGGCGTGCTGGGCCTGATGTGGTTCGGGCGCGCGCCGGGGACGGAGCGCTACGACCCGACCGGCCTGACGACGCCGTTCTCGGCGCTCGGCGACCTGCTCGTCTCGCCCGCCGCCCGCTGGGACTCCTACTGGTACCTGACGATCGCGACCCACGGGTACGGGACGCGGAGCGCGCACGCGCAGGCCGCCTTCTATCCGCTCTATCCGCTGCTGATGCGGGCCGGCGGCTGGGTGCTCGGCTCGCCGCTGCTCGCCGGGATGCTCGTCTCGCTCGTCTGCTTCGTGGGCGCGCTGGTGGTGCTGCACCGGCTGGCGACGCTGGAGCTGGGTCCGGCGCACGCGCGCTCGACGGTGCTGCTGGTGGCGTTCTTCCCGTCCGCGCTGTTCTTCTCGGCGGTCTACTCCGAGTCGCTGTTCCTGCTCGTGTCGGCCGGCGCGATCCTCGCCGCGCGGCGCGAGCGCTGGGCGTGGGCCGGCGCGCTCGGCGGGCTCGCCGCGCTCACGCGCAACAGCGGCGTGCTGCTGCTGCTCCCGCTCGCGCTGCTGTTCCTCTACGGGCCGCGCGGAGGTGGCGTCGCGCCGGCTGTCGGCCGGGCGCGCTGGCTGCCGCGCTACCGGCTCGGGCCGCAGGCGCTGTGGCTCGCGCTCGTGCCGCTCGGGCTCGCGCTGTACCTCGGCTGGTCGGCCGTCGCGCTCGGCGACGCGTTCGCCCCGTATCACGCGCAGGAGCTGTGGCTGCGGCACTTCGCGCCGTTCGGCGCGGTGACGGGCGGACTCGATGCCGCCGCCGACGCGGCGCACGCGCTGACGCGCGGCGGCGGCACGTCGCCATACCTCGCCGTCAACGGCGGCGACCCGCTCCAGCCGGCCAGTCAGAGCCTGCTGCTGCTCGGCTTCCTCGTCTTCGCGCTCGTCGCGCTCGTCGGGGCGCTGCGGCGGCTGCCGCTCGCGTACGGTGCCTACGCCGGCGTCGCGCTCGCGATGACGCTCTCCTACCCGGTCGACGGGCAGCCGCTGATGTCGCTGCCGCGCTATCTGCTCGCGCTGTTCCCGCTGCAGATGTGGCTCGCGCTGTGGACCAGCCGGCGCGAGGGCCGGCTCGAGCGCACGGTCGGCGTCAGCGCGGTGCTGCTCGGCCTGCTCGCGGCGCAGTTCGCGCGCTGGGGGTTCGTCGCGTGAGCGACGGCCTTCGCGCTCCGGTCGCCGCGAGCGGACGACCTGCGGGCGACGTCACCAGGGCAGTGCTGCTCGACGCGCTGGGGACGCTCGTCGAGCTGGAGCCGCCGGTCGAGCCGCTGCGGCGCGAGCTGCGCGACCGCTGCGGGATCGAGGTGAGCGCGGTGCAGGCGGCGGCCGCGCTGCGGGCCGAGATCGCCTTCTACCGCGCGCACCACGACGAGGCGCCCGACCGTACGCGGCTCGCCGACCTGCGCCGGCGTGCGGCGGAGGCGCTGCGCGAGGCGCTGCCGCCGGCCGCCGCGAAGGTGCCGCCGGGGGAGCTGACGGCGGCGCTGCTCGCTGCGCTGCGCTTCCGCGCGTTCCCTGAGGTCCCCGAGGTGCTGCGCGCGGCGCGCGAGCGCGGGCTGCGGCTGGTCGTCGTCAGCAACTGGGACGTCTCGCTGCACGACGTGCTGGCGGCGACCGGGCTGGCGCCGCTGCTCGACGGCGTCGTCACGTCGGCCGAGCTGGGCAGCCCGAAGCCGCAGACGGCGATCTTCGCCCGCGGGCTCGAGCTGGCCGGCGCGACGGCGCGCGAGGCGGTGCACGTCGGGGACAGCGTCGCGCACGACGTCGCCGGTGCGCGCGCGGCCGGGATCGAGCCGCTGCTGCTCGTGCGCGACGGCGCGGAGCCCGACGCGCCGGCGCCGGCCGGCGTCCGCACGATCGCGAGCCTGCGACCGCTGCTCCGTATCCTGAGCGCATGAGCAGCGTCCCCTCCTACGGCTCGTGGCTGCCGCCCACCGCGCAGCCGCCGCAGGAGCCGCCGCGGCCCGAGGACGGCGCGTCCGGCTGGGCGCCGTGGACCGCTCCGCTCGCGCTCGTCGCCGCGTTCGCGTTCGCGCTGACGGGGGCGATCGTCGTGGGCGTGATCGGGGCGATCTTCGGCGCCAGCTTCGACAGCCCGCCGCCGGCGGTGAACATCGCTGCGACCGTCGTGCAGGACGGCGCCTTCATCGGCGCCGCCGTGCTGCTCGCGAGCCGTGCCGGCCGCGTGCTGCCGGCGCAGTTCGGGATCGTGCGCACGCACGTCCGCCCGGCGCTCGGCTGGATGGCCGCCGCGTACGTCGCGTACATCGTGCTGGGCCAGCTGTGGGCGCAGCTGATCGACACGCACGCGACGGACAAGCTGCCCGACAGCCTCGGCGCCGACGAGAGCACGGCCGCGCTGATCGCCGTCTGCGTCGTCGTGACGACGATCGCGCCGATCGCGGAGGAGGTCTTCTTCCGCGGCTACTTCTACGGCGCGCTGCGCAACTGGCGCGGCCCGTGGCCGGCGGCGCTCCTCACCGGCCTCGTGTTCGGCGCGATCCACGTCGGCTCGGCCGACGCGGTCTTCCTCGTGCCGCTCGCAATTTTCGGCGTCATGCTGTGCGTGGTGCGGGAGAAGACCGGCTCGCTGCTGCCGTGCATCGCGCTGCACGCGTTCAACAACGGGCTCGCGTTCGCCGTCACCGAGAAGTGGTCCGCCGGCGCGGGGCTCGCGCTCGTCGCGGGGGCGGTCGGGGCCACGCTGCTGGTCTGCTCGCCGCTGCTGCCGCCGCGGGCGGCTGACGCCCGCGCGCTCGACTAGCATCCGGCGCCGGATGCTTCGCAGGGTCCTCGTGTCGCTGGCCGCGCTCGCCGCGCTGTCGCTGCCGGCGTCGCCCGCGCTCGCGAGCGGCACGACGGGCAAGCCGAGAGCGACAGGTCGCATCGGCCTGCAGATCGACGGCTCGTGGTCCGTGCACGGGCGGCAGCTCGCCGTCACCAGACGGCCGCTGCAGATCGAGGGCCGCATCGTGCCCTACGTCCCCGGCCAGTCCGTCAGCGTGCGGATCTGGCGCGGGCACACGCTGCTGAAGACGGTGACGGTCGCGCCGAGGCCGACGCGCACGCGCAAGACGGCCACGTTCAGCGTCAGATTCCAGCCGGAGAGACCCGGCGACGTGCAGGTCTTCGCGCTGCACGAGAGAACGGACCAGCAGCGCAGACTGCTGACGCGGGCACCGCTGTCGGTCATCACGCCGGCGGCGTGGCCGGGCGCGCGCGGGCCGTTCGTCGCGCTGCTGCAGCAGCGGCTGGCGGCGCTCGGCTACGCGACCCCGCAGACCGGCGTCTACGACGAGCTGACCGGGCTGGCGGTGCTGGCGTTCCGCAAGGTCAACGGGCTGCCGCGCATCACGACGCTGACGCCCGTCGTCGTCGACCGCGTGCTGCGCGGCGTCGGCGGCTTCAAGATCCGCTACCCGCAGCACGGCCGCCACGTCGAGGCGAACCTCGGCTGGCAGGTGCTGGCGCTGATCGACAACGGCAAAGTCGTGCGCGCGTACACGACCAGCTCCGGCAAGCCCTCCACGCCGACGGTGCTGGGCAGCTTCCGCTTCTACATGAGAGAGCCGGGCACGAACAGCCACGGGATGGTCTACTCGACCTACTTCATCCGCGGCTACGCGATCCACGGCTACGCGGAAGTGCCGCCCTACGCGGCGAGCCACGGCTGCCTGCGCGTCCCGATCCCCGACGCCTACGCGATCTACGCGTGGGTGCACCTCGGGGACCAGATCGACGTCTACTACTGAGCCTCCTCCAGCACGCGCGCGGCGGCTGCGCGCACTGCGTCGCGTGCCTCGCGCGACTCGAGCCCGAGCGCGCGCAGCAGGTCGGTGGCGGTGCTGCGCACCTGGCCGACGAGCACGCTGACGGACAGGCTGCCCGTGCGCTCCAGCGCCAGCGAGGCCTGTGCGGCCGCCCGCAGCGCCGCGTCGCGCACGGCGGCGCGCCGGTCCGCGCGCTCGGGATGGCCGAGCGCCGGCGCGAGCGCGCGCACGGCGCCGGCCAGCTCGCGCAACGCCTGCTCGAGCTCCGGCGGCACGTGCTCGTGCAGCTCGACGGCGCGGACCGCGCCGCGCGCGAGCAGCCGCACGTTGCGTGTCGTGAAGTCGAGCGCCGGGTCGGCGGTCGCGTAGTCGGCGAGCAGCGGGCGCGAGCGCCAGCGCTGCGGCGCGAGCCGGGCCGTCTCCGCGCCGGCCTGCACGGCGCCGTGGAACGCGCTCACGTCGATCGCGCGGGCACGGGCGAGCGCCGCGCCGACCGCCGCGGCGTCGGCTCCGCTCAAGGCGGCCGCGACGTCCTCGATCGTCGCGGCCAGCTCCTCCAGCAGCGGCACGACGGCCCGCCGCGCGAGCGCGACCGGGTCGACCGGCAGCAGCGCCGTCACGAGCAGGCCGAGCGAGCCGCCCACCAGCGCGTCGACGAAGCGGCCCCAGTAGATCCCGCTCGTCGGCGGCTGCAGCGTCGCCACCAGCACGGCCGACACGGCCGCCTGCGTGATCAGCAGCGGCCCGCCGCCGACCAGCACCGCCGCCGCCATCGCGAGCGCGACGACGAGCATCATCTGCAGCGTCCCGACGCCGATGCCGGCGATCAGGATGTCGCCGACGGCGATCCCGAGCGCCACGCCGACGACCAGCTCGGCGGTGCGCCGGCCGCGCTCGAGGAACGACGCGCCGACCGAGATCACGGCCGCGATCGGCGCGAAGAAGGGGTGCGGGTGGTCGATCACGTGCCGCGCCACGAACCACGCCGCGCCCGCCGCCAGCGTCGCCTGCGCGATCGGCAGCGCCGCGCGGCGCAGGTCGAGCAGGCGGCTGTGGAGGAGGGTGGGCGTCGGCGCGCGCGAAGGAGTCCCCAAATGCCCCGACCTGGATTCGAACCAGGGGCCTTTCCCTTAGGAGGGGAACGCTCTATCCGGCTGAGCTATCGGGGCTGCGCGCAAGCGTAGTGGGTGCGGCGGAGCGTCACGGTGACGCGCACACGGCCCTCACCAGACAGGAGTTGGGCTGGCGCGCGCGAACTCCTCCCGAGCAGGCGGTGCGAGTCATGCAGTCGATGAGTGAGGAACGAACCCGTACGCGCGAGGCCCGCCGATGAGCGTCGGCGCGCCCGGCCTGCTCGCGCAGGAGGAGCGCTACGAGCACGACTTCGAGACGGGCGTCGCGCGCTCGCCGTGGCAGCTGTTCTGGCGCCGGCTGCGCTCCGACCGCGTCGCGCTGGCCGCGCTCGGCGTGATCGTCGCGCTCGTGCTGGTCGCGGTCCTCGCCCCGCTCGTGGTGAAGCTCGCAGGCGCGCCGGGGCCGAACGTCCAGGATCGCAACGCCACCGACGTCTTCGGCACGCCGCTCGGGCCGAGCGGCGGTCACTGGTTCGGCGTCGACCCGCTCGGCCGCGACGTCTTCTCGCGCACCGTCTACGGCGCGCGCGTCTCGCTGCTCGTCGGCGTCGTCGGGACCGGCGTCGCCGTGCTGCTCGGCGTCGCCGTCGGCCTGGTGGCCGGCTACTACCGCGGCTGGGTCGACACGCTGCTGTCGCGGCTCGTGGACGTCGTGCTGTCGTTCCCCGTGTTGCTGCTCGGCATCGGGATCGCGTCCGCGTGCTCGCTCGGCAAGGGCTGCGTGGGCGGTGCGGTGACGCCCGGCGTGCGCACGGTGATCCTCGTCGTGGCGCTGGTGAGCTGGACGTCGATCGCGCGGATCGTGCGCGGTCAGGTGCTGTCGCTGCGCGAGCGCGAGTTCGTCGTCGCGGCGCGCTCTCTGGGCGCCTCGAACCGCCGCATCGTGGTGCGCGAAATCCTCCCAAACCTCACTGCCCCGATCATTGTCTACTCAAGTCTGCTGCTTCCGCAGACGATCTTGCTGGAGGCGGCCCTGTCGTTCCTGGGCGTGGGAGTGTCTCCCCCGACCGCGAGCTGGGGCTGGATGATCGCCGACGCATCCGACAACTTCGACACACAGTGGTGGTACATGGTCTTTCCCGGCGCAGCGCTCCTGCTCACCGTGCTTGCATTCAACCTGCTGGGAGACGGCCTGCGTGACGCGCTCGACCCGAGAGCTGAACGGTGAAAGTCGAATGGTGAATCCCCCTAGCCACCCGAAAGGAACCCCTATGCGGCGACCCGTCAAGCGCGCGCTCCCCCTCCTGCTGTCGGCGGGCGCGACCCTCCTGCTGGGCGCCTGCGGCTCCAGCGGCAACGGCGGGACGGCGGCGACGGCGGACAACGGCGCCGGGGGTCACCGTGGAGGAACCCTCACCGTCCTCACCAGCCAGGACGTCGCGAGCCTCGACCCGGGGGTCACCTACGCGAGCCTCGACCTCAACCTGCTGGCCGCGACGGTGCGGACGCTCTACAGCTACTCGCCGACGAACCCGACCGACCTCGTCCCGGACCTCGCGGCGGGGCCGCCGCGCGTGTCGGACGGCGGCAAGACGCTCACCGTGACGATCCGCAGAGGAGTGAAGTTCGGGCCGCCGGTGAACCGCGAGGTGACGTCGAGAGACGTGAAGTACGCGATCGAGCGCGGCTTCAACCCGCACGTCGCCAACCCGTACGCGAGCACCTACTACGGCGACCTCGTCGGCGCCGACAGAGCCAGCGGCGGCGCGATCGCCGGCCTGCAGACGCCGGACGACCACACGCTCGTCTTCAAGCTCAAGCGCCCGACCGCGTCGCTCGTCGCGCAGGCGACCGTGCTGCCGCTGTCCGCGCCGGTGCCGGCCGAGTACGCGAAGCCGTTCGACGCGAAGGCGCCCTCGCAGTACGGCAACCACGTCGTCGCGACCGGCCCGTACATGCTCCCCGCCGACAGCTCCGGGAAGGTGCTCGGCGACGGCTACGTCCCCGGCCGCAGCATCAGACTGGTGCGCAACCCCAACTGGCGCGCGGCGACCGACCACCGCCCCGCCTACGTCGACGCGGTCGACGTCAAGATCGGCGGCTCGCCGACCGTCTCGGGGCGCCAGACGCTTGCCGGCAGAGGGCTCGTGCTGGCCGACGCCCCGACGCCGCCGCTCGTCAAGAAGGCCTATCAGCAGGCGCGCGACCAGATCTACTTCTCGCCCGGCGCAGGGTCCCGCTACGTCGCGCTCAACACGACGATCCCGCCGTTCGACGACGCGAACGTGCGCAAGGCGGTCGCCGCCGCGCTCGACCGCGAGCAGATGCGGCGCATCCGCGGCGGGCAGGTGATCGGCGACATCGCCTCGCACTTCCTCTACCCGGGCGTGCTCGGCTTCGACGAGGCCGGGGGCGAGCAGGGCACCGGCGTCGACTTCCTCGCCCACCCCGAGGGCGACAGCGCGCTCGCCGCGAGATACATGCGCGCCGCCGGCTACGCGAGCGGCAAGTACACCGGCGGGGCGACGGTCCAGGTCGTCGGCCTCGCCGGCACCCCCGACAGCAACGACGCGCAGATCTTCGACCAGACGCTGAAGGACCTCGGCTTCAAGACGAGCCTCAAGCTCGTCGACTCGACGGTCATGTACGGCCGCTTCTGCGCGGTGCCGAGAGCGAGAGTGCAGGCGTGTCCGAACGTCGGCTGGATCCGCGACTTCGCCGACCCGCAGACGGTGCTCGACATCGCCTTCAACGGCAACGACATCTTCCCCGAGAACAACCCGAACTGGCCGCAGCTCAACGACCCCGCGATCAACAGAGCGATGGCGAGAGCGGAGCTGACGGTCGGCTCCGCCGCGCGCGCGAGAGCGTGGGGCGACATCGACCGCCGGATCACTGCGACCGCGGCCGCGATCCCGTGGCTGTGGGACAGACAGCCGAACGTCTTCTCGGCCGACGTGCGCTGCGTGCCCGAGCTGTGGAACCAGGGCCACTGCGACTTCGCGTACAGCTCGCTGAAGTAGCGCGCTCGCACAGGGAGTAGGCGGCGCGGCGGCGAAACACACCGTCGTGGCCGCCTACATCCTCCGGCGGGTGCTGTGGGGCGTCGTGCTCCTGGTGCTCGTGAGCCTGCTGACGTTCGTCGTCTTCTACGTCCTGCCGTCCGCCGATCCCGCGCAGCTGCGCGCGGGTCGCAACGCCGACCCGGCGACGCTCGCGCAGATCCGCGCGAACCTCGGGCTCGACCGGCCGCTGACCGCGCAGTACTGGACGTTCCTCACGCAGGCGCTGCTGCACGCGAACCTCGGCTACAGCTACTTCAGCCAGGCGTCGGTCGGCTCGCTGCTCGTCGACCGCCTGCCGGCGACGATCTCGCTGACGCTCGGCGCGATCGTGATCTGGGTGCTGGTGGCGGTGCCGCTCGGCGTCGTCTCGGCCGTGCGGCGCGGCACATGGGTCGACAAGCTGACGACCGGCGGCGCGCTGCTGGGCATCTCCGTGCCGGTCTACTGGCTCGGGCTCGTCGCGCTCTACCTGTTCGCCTCCGACATCGGCAAGTTCCCGCTGCTGCCGGGGGCTGGCAGCTACGTGCCGCTGACCGACGACCCCTGGAAGTGGCTCACGTCGCTGATCCTGCCGTGGCTCGTGCTGGCGTCGACCTTCACGGCCGTCTACGCGCGCCTGCTGCGCGGCAACATGATCGAGGTGCTGAGCGAGGACTACGTGCGCACGGCCCGCGCGAAGGGCCTGTCAGAGCGGCGCGTGGTGTGGCGCCACGCGCTGCGTGCGGCCGTCACGCCGTTGGTGACGCTCGCCGGCCTCGACGTCGGCCTGCTGCTGGGCGGCGCGGTGCTGACCGAGACGGTGTTCGGGATCCCAGGCATCGGCCGCCTCAACTACGACGCGATCGTGCACGCCGACTACCCCGTGATCCAGGGGACCGTGCTGCTGGCGGCGTTCTTCGTGATCGTCGCGAACATCGTCGTCGACGTCGCCTACGCCTACCTCGACCCGCGGGTGCGGACGGCGTGAGCGACGCCGCCATCCTGCGCGTCGAGGATCTGCGCGTCGGCTTCGCGACGCCCGAGGGGCTCGTGCAGGCGGTCGACGGCGTCTCATGGGCGGTCGCGCCCGGCCGCACGCTCGGGATCGTCGGCGAGTCCGGCTCCGGCAAGACGGTCGCGGCGATGACCGCGATGGGGCTGACGCGCGGCCGGCGCACGCGCGTGAGCGGGCGCGTGCTGCTCGACGGCGAGGATCTGCTGAGCGCCCCGCCCGAGCGCCTGCGCGCGCTGCGCGGCGACGCGCTCGCGATGGTCTTCCAGGACCCGCTGTCCGCGCTGCACCCGCTGCTGCGGGTCGGCGACCAGATCGCGGAGGCGGTGCGCGCGCATCGGGCCGGCGTCTCGCGCGCGGCGGCGCGCGCCCGCGCGGTCGAGCTGCTCGAGCACGTCGCGATGCCGGACGCGGCGCGGCGCGTCGACGCCTACCCGCACGAGCTGTCGGGCGGGATGCGCCAGCGCGCGATGATCGCGATGGCGCTCGCGAACGAGCCGCGCGTGCTGATCGCCGACGAGCCGACGACGGCGCTCGACGTGACGGTGCAGAAGCAGATCCTCGAGCTGCTGCGCAGGCTGCGCGACGAGCTCGGGATGGCGATGGTGCTGATCACGCACGACCTCGGCGTCGTCGCCGAGACGGCCGACGAGGTCGCCGTCATGTACGCCGGGCGGATCGTCGAGCAGGCGCCCGCCGCCGAGCTGTTCGCGGCCCCGCAGCATCCCTACACGTGGGGTCTGCTGCGCTCGATGCCGCGGCTCGACGCCGAGGCCGGCGCCGAGCTGGTGCCGATCCCGGGCCGCCCGCCGTCGCTGATCCACCCGCCGTCCGGCTGTCGCTTCCACCCCCGCTGCGCGTACGTGCGTGAGCGCCACCGCGAGGTCGACCCTCCGCTGGCGCCGCTCGCAGGCGCGGGCGCGGCCGACACCGGGCACCGCGTCGCCTGTCTGCTGAGCGAGACCGAGCGGCGCGCGATCTGGGCGCGGCTCGCGCAGGGGGCGGCGCGACGACGGAGCTGGCCGGCGTCGAGCAGCTCGTCAAGCGCTTCCCGCTCACGCGCGGCGTGCTGCTGCGCCGGCGGCTCGGCGAGGTGGCGGCGGTCGACGGCGTGAGCCTGTCGGTGCTGGAGGGCGAGTCGCTCGGGATCGTCGGCGAGACCGGCAGCGGGAAGTCGACGCTCGCGCGCATGCTGCTCAACCTGCTGGAGCCGACGAGCGGCGTGGTGCGCTGGCGCGGCGAGGACGTCACGCACGCGCGCGGCGCGCGGCTCGCGGAGCTGCGGCGCGCGCGCCAGCTCGTCTTCCAGGATCCGGCGGGGTCGCTCAACCCGCGCAAGACGGTCGGCGCCGCGCTCGCCGACCCGTTCCTGATCCACGGCCTGCTGCCCGAGCGCGCGGCGCGCGCGCGGCGGGTGGGGGAGCTGCTGGAGCAGGTCGGCCTCGACGCCGCGCTCGCCAACCGCTACCCGCACGAGCTGTCGGGCGGGATGCGCCAGCGCGTCGGGATCGCGCGCGCGATCGCGCTCGGGCCCGAGCTGCTCGTAGCCGACGAGCCGGTCTCCGCGCTCGACGTCTCGATCCAGGCGCAGATCCTCACGCTGCTGCGGCAGCTGCGCCGCGAGCTGGGGCTGACGCTCGTGCTGATCGCGCACGACCTCGCCGTCGTGCGCCACATGTGCGATCGCGTCGCGGTGATGCGCGGCGGCCGGCTCGTCGAGGTCGCGCCGGTGGAGCAGCTCTACCGCGCCCCGCAGGCGGACTACACGCGCGAGCTGCTGGCCGCGGTGCCGCGGATCCCGTCGCCGTCGCCGCCCGGCGCGCCCGGCGGCGCTCAGTCCTCGCCGTCGTCCTCGACGTAGAGCGACTCGCGCGCCAGCTCCTGGCCGCGCGCCGAGAACAGCTTGACGTCGAGGAAGTCGCCGCGGTACGCGTCGGGCGCGACGAGCGTGAAGCGGCCGTCGAGCAGCTCGCATTGGTCGACCGCGAGGTCGGCCAGCTCGGCCGTCGCGACGCCGCCGTGCTCGACGAGCGGCGTGCCCCAGATGAGCGTCACGTCGGCGCTTTTGCCCTGCTCCCCGCGCCAGCGGCCGATCACCTCCTCGTTGAGGTCGATCGTCCAGTCGGGGTTGTCGTCCGCCGTCTCGCTCGTGAAGTCGGCGCGCGCGAGGAAGCGGTCGGGCGCGCCGTCCTCGCCCTCGGTGAACGAGACGAAGCCGAACAGCTCGAAGCCGTTGCTGGTGCGCGCGGTCGCCGGGACGTAGGTGCGGCCGCCGTAGGTGCGGTCCGGGAACCACGCGATCTCGCCCGGCTCGCCGAGCTCCTCGCCGTCCGCGTCGATCTCGGCGACGGCGGCGAGGAAGTGGCCGCGCAGCGTGTCCGCCCAGCGCCCGTACGGCAGCGCCTCCTGCGGAGGCTCTGCGGCGAAGCGGATCACGAAGCGGTCGGTCGGTGCCATCGCGGGCGGGAGCCTACCTTCCCGGCCGCCTGGGACAGGCGCCGGAGCTCAGACCGCGGTACGGGTCGGCTCCGGCACGGGACGGCCGGTGTCGCGCAGCAGCGCCACATGCGCTGCGACGGCCTCACGCGCGTCGCGCTCCGCCTCGGCGCGGGTCGTGCCAAACGCGGTGCATCCCGGGAGATCCGGGAAGTGCGCCCACCAACCGTCTCTGGTCTGCTCGTAGATGGCGGTGTACTCGCTCATCGCAACTGGCCGATCCCGGTCGTGCGCCTGATCGATGCCAGGGTACCGACCGGCACCTCGGTCCCGGGGGTTCCCGGGACGGTCACCACACATGGATTGTCGGGATGCGTCCATTGCCGGTGACTGCCGACGACGCGCTCGCACGTCCAGCCGTGCGCACGCAGGATCTTCTCGATCTGACGAACCGTCTTCGCCACGGCGGCGACCGTAGTCGCGGCGCCGTGCCGAATCGCCGAAACGGCCGAACTGGAACAGACTCGACGCTGCGCGCGCGCAGTGATGGACGAAATCGCGCGAGCTCCGTCACACCTCGACCAGCAGCGTCACCGGCCCGTCGTTGACCAACTCGACCTCCATGTGCGCGCCGAACACGCCGCGCTCCGCGCCCAGCGTGTCGCACACGCGCGCGTAGAGCGGCTCGGCGACCTCCGGCCGCGCGGCCTCGACGTAGCTCGGCCGGTTGCCCTTGCGCGCGTCGCCGTAGAGCGTGAACTGGCTGATGCACAGCACGCCGCGGCCGGGCCCGAGCGGCTCGTTCATGCGGCCTTCGGCGTCGGGGAAGATCCGCAGCTTCAGCAGCTTGTCGGCAAGCTTGTCGGCCGTCGCCTCGTCGTCGTCGTGCGTCACGCCGAGCAGCACGAGCAGCCCCGGCCCGATCTGCCCGACGACCGCGCCGTCCACGCGCACCGCGGCGCGGGAGACGCGCTGGACGAGCGCCTTCACGCGTCGCGCAGCTCCGCCGCGGCCCGCTCCGGCGCGACGATGTCGAGGTGCAGCCCGGTGCCCAGCTCGAGGCCCGCGAGGTGCGTCAGGCGCGGCATCACGTCGATCCGCCAGCAGAAGTGGTCGGCCCCGCGCGGCGCCGTGCGCACCCACAGGTTCAGCGGCGGGCTCGCCCCGAGCCGGCGCGCGAGCCGGTTCAGCACCTCGTGCAGCAGCGCCGCCCCGGTCGGCCCGTCGTCCTCGAAGCGCGCGCGCGGACGGCGTGGGGCGATCATCAGCTGGTAGGGGAGCCGCGAGGCGTACGGCGCGACCGCGACCGCCTCGTCGTCGATCGCGACGATCCGCTCGCGCCGGCGCACCTCCTCCTGCACGAGGTCGGCGAGCAGGTTCGCGCCCATCGTGCGGGTCGCGTACGCCGAGAAGCGCTCGCGCTCGCGCGCGACCGCGGCCGGCACGAAGTCGAGCGCGTACAGCTGCGCGTGCGTGTGCGGCAGCGACGCGCCGGCCTCGCGCCGCTCGTTCACGAGCACGTGCACGTAGCCTGCGCCGGCGTGCGCGCGGACCCGCTCGCGCCACACGTCCATCGCCGTCGCCACCTGCTCGACCGGCAGCTCCGCCAGCGCGGTCGCCGCCTGCGGGGCGTTGACGATCACCTCGTGCGCGCCGCGCGCCGGCGCGGCGGTGAAGAGGTCCGGCGCGGCGTCCGGCTCCGGCGGCGCGCCGTCGGGCGACAGCGCGGGGAACAGGTTCGGCACGACCCGCACGCGCCAGCCCGGCATGTTCGGCGCGGAGCCGTCCGGGCGCAGCGCGTACAGCTCCGGCGGAGTCCTGTCCTCGTTGCCCTCGGCGAACGGGTCGCCGGCCGGGTCGAGCGGCGGGCTCGGGTCGGCGCTCAGGCCCGCGTTGGGCCGGTTGGCCCGCTCCCCCGCGACGATCGTGCGCAGCCCCGTGAGCGGGTCGACGCGCACTTCGCTCACAGGCGCTTCTCCATCGCGACGTGCTCGATGCCCGCCTCCACGAACGTACGCCCGCGCTCCTCGTAGCCGTCGGCCGCGTACAGCTCGCGCGCGTACGTCTGCGCGTGCAGGACGATCCGCTTCGCGCGCACCGCCGCCGCCTCGCGGTCGGCCGCGCGCAGCAGCGCGCTCGCGATCCCCTGGCGGCGCGCCTCCGGCTCGACCGCCAGCCGGCTCAACTGCAGCGTGCGGTCGACGAGCAGCAGCCGGCAGGTGCCGAGCACGCGGCTGTCCTCGGTCTGCACCGCGACGAGGTGGATCGCGTCGCCGTCGCGGCCGTCGAGCTCCTCGCGCTTCGGCACGCCCTGCTCGATGCAGAAGACGCGGTGGCGCAGGTCGAGCAGTGCGTCCAGCTCGGCGCGCCCCTCGGCGCGACGGATCTCGACGCTCACGAGGCCCCCGCGTAGCGCCGCACGTCGGCGAGCAGCGACGCCTCGTCGCGGTACTCGCCCTGGTGGACGAACGCCACCTTGCCGTCGCGTCCGTAGAAGACGGTCGTCGGCAGGCCGGCGCGCACGCCGACCTCGTTCGCGATCTGGTCGTGCGGGTCGACGTAGCTCGGATACGGCACGTAGTGCGACCTGAGGAACGCGCGCGCTCTCGCGTCCTCGTCGCCGGCGTTGACGCCGAGGAACGCGACGCGTCTGCCGAAGCGCACCGCGGCGCGAGAGAAATACGGCATCTCGGTGCGACACGGCGGGCACCACGAGGCCCACGCGTTCACCACGACCGGGCGTCCTCTGAGCGTCGCGAGGCGCGCCTTGTACGCGCCCAGTCCGCCGTCGAGCAGCCGTGCCGCCTGGCGGTGCAGCGACGCCAGCGCCGCCGGCGATCCGGCCAGCTCGGCGCGCGCCTGTGCGGGCGTCGGAGCGCGCACGTTCGCCTGCTGTGCGCCGCAGCCGCTCACGAGCAGCACCCCGGCGACGAGGAGCGCGCTAGCCCGGACTCCGACGGAGGTGGCGCGCATGAGCCGAAGCTTGGCACATCGCGCGTATTCCCCCGTCCCATCTGATTCAATGTGGCTATCCTCCTGTGTTGGACGGGGAAACGCTGGTGAGAGTTCTCCCCGTGCCCGGCAGACGCCGGACCTCCTGAGCCGCCCAGCTTGCTGCACCGCGGCTCGCTCATCGCAGAGGCCACGTCCACTCACAGGGAACCCCTGCAGGCCGTTCATGGCTGACCCAACGCCCCTTCCCGATGCCGGCGCGCTCAGACGCGCGGAGCGCTTCACCCGTGAGACCTTCGTCCACGAGGGCGAGCTGCCCGAGGACGCGCTCGCGCTCGGCAGCGCCCGCCGCCGCGCGCTCGACGCGGCGCTCGCCGAGCTCGACGCCGGCGCGAAGGCGCCGTCGGTCGCCTGGCGGCGCGAGTACTCGCTGCTGCTCGGGCTCGAGCGACTGCTGTCCGAGGAGGAGCCGCGGCTGGCCGACGGCACGCTGCTGAACCCGCACCAGGTCGACGCGCTGTCGGGCACGTTGACCGCGCTGATGGCCGAGGTGCAGTCGCGCTCGGCGAACGGCAACGGCCGCGTCGCGGTCGACCCGGCGCCCGAGGCGAGCGACGAGCCGCCGCCGCTCGCCTCCGCCGCGATCCCCGGCGAGGAGGAGCTCGACGAGGAAGAGGGCGAGCCCGACGAGGAGCCGCAGGACTGGCAGGACGAGCCGTCCGACGAGGACGACGACGGCCAGATGGCGGAGCAGCCGGAGGACCCGAACGCCGCCAAGCGCTTCTGGTTCGAGCACGCGACCGGCGCCGGCAAGACGGTCGCGGCGCTCGGCTTCGTCGAGGCCTCGCGCACCGGCGGCGTGCTGATCCTCACCCACCGCCGCAACCTCGTCGACCAGTTCCACGGCGAGCTGAGAGAGCGCGGCTACGGCAGACGCATCGCCGCGCCGCTGCTGGCCGGCCAGGACAGCCCGGCCGGTCCTGTGACGGTCGAGACGTACCAGTGGTTCGTCCGCAACGCCGGGCAGATCTCCGACGCGTACTCGATCGTCATCTGCGACGAGGCGCACACCGCGCTGGGCGAGAAGACGTCCGCCTCGATCCGCAGATGGGACGGGCCGGTCTTCATCGGCATGACCGCGACGGGCGCGCTGATCGCCCGCCACGTGACCGACCTGTTCCCGACGCAGACCTCGCGCTTCGACCTCGCGCAGGCGGCGAGGCGCGGCGTGATCGCGCCGCTGCGCTGCATCCGCATCCCGCCCGGCCCCGGCGTGCGCACGATCGCCAAGGTGCCGCTGCGGCGCGGCGAGGTGGACACCGAGTTCGACCAGGACATGCTGGCCGAGCTGCTGGACCAGCTGCCGTTCAACCTCGCGATCGCGGATCTCTACAAGACGCGCTTCAACGGCGTCCCCGGCGTCGTCTACACCGCAGGCGTCCGCCATGCGTACAACGTCGCGCAGGCGTTCCGCGACGTGGGCCTGAGAGCGCAGGCGGTCTCAGGCGAGACGCCGAAGCGCGAGCTGGCCCGCATCCTGGCCGAGTACGAGCGCGGCTCGATCGACGTCCTGATCAACGCGCAGCTGCTCGCCGAGGGCTGGAACTCGCCGCGCGCGACCGTCTGCATGCACCTCGCGCCGACCGCCTCCAAGCGCATCTACCAGCAGCGCGTCGGCCGCGTCACGCGCCGCCATCCGGGCAAGGAGGCGGGCATCGTCGTCGACTTCGTGCACCCGGCGACCAAGCACGACGACCCGGTCGTGACGCTCCACTCGCTGCTCGACCGCGACGTCTACCGCGGCGGCGCGATCGTCGTCGGCCCGGTCCGGCGTGGACGCGGCCGGCGCGTGCGCGTCGAGCGCCGCGTTCTGCCCGTGACGCCGGAGCCGGAGCGGCGCGCGGAGGTCTTCGAGCGCGAGCTGTGGCGGATCGCCGTCGAGCATCTCGACTACGCCGAGCAGCACGTGTGGGCGGCGCTGGCCGGCGCGCGCGTGGCGCCGAACGGCTGGCGGCGCGCGAAGGCGATGCTGCACTTCGACCGCCAGGGGGACCTCAAGCGCCGCTTCCTCATCACCGCGGTCGAGCGCAACCGCAACGCGCAGCTGCGCCTGCGCGCGCTGCAGGAGATCGCCGCCGCACGCGACGCCGAGGCGTTCGACCAGGCGATCGACATGATGGCGACCTGGCCTCGCGACGAGCGCCGCGAGGGCGTGAAGATCATGCTGCAGGCGCTGGCCGAAAAGCGGATCGGCCGTAGGGATCAGGCGAACGCGTGGATCTGGCGGATGGCCGAGTACACGCGCGAAGTGCACGAGGAGTACGCCGTGCAGCGCTGGCCCGAGACGAAGCGGCTGCTCGGCCTGCTGGTCAACTCGTCCGGCGGCGCGCACGCGCGCAACGCGCGCCGGCTCGTGCACGCGGCGCGCAGACAGGACAGGCGCCTGTCGGCGGCGCTGCTGGCAGCCGCGCTCGCGCACACGCCGGAGGCCGAAGAGGCGCTGCGCGGGGCGCGCACGCGGATGGCGCGCAAGCCCTCCGCGCTGGCGCGCGAGCTGCTGCGCAACTTCCCGAGAGGCCGTCGCGGGCGCGGCTCGCGCCGTCGCCGCAAGGGCAAGGAGGGCGTCGTCGCGGAGGGCGCCGCGGTCGTCGTGGGCGCGGAGGCGCTCGACGGCGAGGAGCTGGAGCTGGACGACGAGCTCGATGGCGACGAGGGGCCCTCTCCCGAGGTCGCCGAGGAGGCCTACGACGAGGCGCTCGACGCCGACGAGCCGGTCGAGGAGGCGCCGCCACTGCCCGCCGGCGATCGCGAGGACGTCGAGGAGGCCGTCGCGGAGGCGCTCGAGCACGACGCCGAGACGCTGGTCGTCGCGAGACCGAGGCGCAGACGCGGCGCCGGGCGCAGACGCGCGGGCGCGAGCGCCAGACCGCGTGGGGCCGCCGCGGCGAGCGCCGAGGCGAACGGCGGCGCGCCGCCCGAGGCGGTCAACGGGTCGGGCGACGCCGCCGAGGCACAGATCGCGCTCGAGCTGGTGCCGGCGCTGGAGGCGCCCGACGCGCCCGCGGCCAGACCGAGAAGAAGACGCGCGCCGCGCAGACGCAGAGCGGTCGCCAGAGCCGAGGTCGAGTAGCGGGCGTCGCTCAGCCGCCGGTGCCGAGGTGGACCTCGCCGGCGTCCAGCAGCAGCTCCTCGCCGGTCGGGTCGTCGCCCGGACGCACGCGCAGCCGGCCGTCGTCGGCGATCCCGAGCGCGGTTCCGCGTCCGCCGTTCCACGCGATCTCGCGCCCGGCGAGCGCGTCGCGCGCGCGGTAGGCGTCGATCGCGTCCGCGGGCGCGGTGGCAAGCCAGTGCTCGAGGCGCTCGAGCAGCAGCGCGAGCGCGGTCTCGACGTCGGCCGGCGCGCGGTCGAGCGAGGTCGCGAGCGCGTGCAGCTCCGGTGGGAAGCCGTCCTGCGCGACCGCGACGTTGAGGCCGATGCCGAGCACGACCCAGCCCTCCTGCGGTCGTCCCTCGGCGAGGATCCCGGCGACCTTGCGGCCGTCGAGCAGCACGTCGTTGGGCCACTTGATCGCGGCTGTGCGGCCGGCCGCGTCGAGGCGGTCCGCCACGTCGGCGACCGCAAGCGCCGCGACCATCGGCAGCAGCCGCGGCGGGTCGCGCAGCACGAGCGAGCAGGCGAGCGCGCGCCCCGGCGGCGTGACCCACGCGCGCCCCTGGCGCCCGTGGCCGGCAGTCTGCGCGGCCGCCGTCACGAGCGCCCCGTGCGGCGCGCCGCCGACCGCGAGCCGCTGCGCGCGCACGTTCGTCGAGTCGACCTCGCGCAGGTGCAGGCGGGGGGTGCCGAGCGTCATCGATCGCGGCCCTCCGTCTTGCGCGGGAGCCACGTCCACACGAACGCCTCGCGCGGCTCAGAAGTCATCGTCCGCGTCGGTCGGCTTGCGGACGCTCTGCGGCAGGAGGGCGAGGCGGTCCTCGACGCGGCCCGCCTCGAGCCGCACGCACGCGCGGTCCTCGTCGAACAGCGGCACGCCGACGAGCGCCGCGGCCTCGAACGCGACGCCGAGCCGGACGCTCGGATCACCGCGCTCGACCTTCGCCATCGTCGGGTGCGTGACGCCGGCGCGGTCCGCCAGCTCCTGGAGCGTCCAGCCGCGCTCGCGGCGCGCGAGGCGCACGCGCCCTTGCTATCTCTGGTCCGCAACGAGCGCAGCGAGCAGTCCCTCGACGTCATGCGGGTCGGCTTCGAGCGCGGGCTCGAGCCCGTTGGCGCGGAGTGCCTCCGAGGTGATCGGGCCGATCGAGGCGAGGCGCACGCCGTCGAGCGCGGCCGGACCCTCGTCGCCGAGCGCGCCGAGCAGGTTGGTCACGGTCGAGGCCGACGTGAAGGTGACGTAGCCGGCGGCGCGCAGCGCGGCGAGCTGCTCGGCGGAGAGCGGCTCGGCGACCGTCTCGTACAGCTCCAGCACGTCGACCTCCGTCCCGCAGGCGCGCAGCGCCTCGGGCAGCACGTCGCGGGCGACCTTCGCGCGGGCGATCAGCGCCCGCTCCGCCGGCCGCTCCCCGAGCGCGTCCACGAGCGACTCCGCCACCGCTCTGTCGGGCAGCACGTCCGCGATCACGCCGTGCGCGCGGAGCGCCCGGGCGGTCGCCGGGCCGATCGCCGCGACGCGCATGCCGAACAGCGCGCGCGCGTCGGCTCCGGTGCGGGCGAGCCGCTCGAAGAACAGCCGCACGCCGTTCGGCGAGGTGAAGCAGATGAGGTCCCAATCGGCCTCGTCGTCCGGTGGGCTGGCGAACGCGAAGCGGTCGAGCGGCGGGTCGAGCGGAACGACTCTGATCACCGGCGTCTCCACCACCTCGGCGCCCAGCTCGCGCAGCCGCGTCGCCAGTCCGCTCGCCTGCTCGCGCGCGCGCGTCACGGCGACCGTCCGCCCGTAGAGCGGCCGCTCCTCGAACCAGCGCAGCCCCTCCTCGCGCAACGCCGCGACGTCGCCGACGAGCGTGATCGACGGCGGTCTGACGCCCGCCTCGGCGGCCCGCTCGGCGATCGTCGCCAGTGTCGCGACGATCGTCCGCTGGCCCGGCAGCGTGCCGCGCTCGATCACCGCCGCCGGCTGGTCCGCCGGGCGGCCGCCGGCGACGAGCTGCGAGGCGATCTGCGGCAACTGCTTGACGCCCATGTAGAAGACGAGCGTCCCCGGGAACGCCGCCAGCGCTGGCCAGTCGATCGCCGACTCCGGCTTGTCGGGGTCCTCGTGGCCGGTGATCAGCGCGACGGCCGAGGCGCGCTCGCGGTGCGTCACCGGGATGCCGGCATAGGCGGGCGCCGCGACGCCGGACGTCACGCCCGGCACGACCTCGAACGGAATCCCCGCCGCGCGCAGCACGAGCGCCTCCTCGCCGCCGCGGCCGAACACGAACGGGTCGCCGCCCTTCAGCCGCACGACGCGCTTGCCGGCGCGCGCGAACTCGAGCAGGACGCGCTCGATCTGCGTCTGGGGGATCTGCGGCCCGCGGCCCTCCTTGCCGACGTAGACCAGCTCGGCGTCGGGGCGTGCGCCGTCGAGCGCGGTCGCCGGGATCAGCCGGTCGTAGAGGATCACGTCGGCCGCCGCGATCAGCTCCAGCGCGCGCGCGGTCAGCAAGCCCGGGTCGCCCGGCCCGGCGCCGACGAGGTGGACGACGCCGCGGGAGCCGGGGGCAGGGGGAGCGGCGTCGCTCACAGCCGCGTCCCCTCCGGCGTCGACGCCGGGGGCGGCGCGCCGTTGCCGGCGGCGCGCGCCTCGCACTGCGCCAGCAGCTCGTCCGCGCCCGCCGCACGCAGCCGCTGCGCGACCTCGGCGCCGAGCGCCTCCGGCGAGGCGCCGAGCGGGTCGGTCAGCTCGTCGCGCAGCCACGCCGAGCCGTCCGGCAGCCCGAGGAAGGCGCGCAGCGTCATCGCGCCGTCGTCCGCCAGCGTCGCGTGCGCGCCGAGCGGGGTGTTGCACGAGGCGCCGAGCGCACGCGCCAGCGCACGCTCCGCCGCGAGACAGGCCCCGACGTGCGGGTCGTCGATCGCGGCCAGCGCCGCCCGCGTCGCCTCGTCGCCGGCGCGGACCTCGACCGCGAGCGTGCCCTGGCCGGGCGCCGGCACCAGCTCGTCCAGCAGGCAGCCGACCGGGACCCTGCGTCCCAGCCGGTCGAGCCCGGCCTGCGCCAGCACGATCGCCGACAGGCCCAGTTCGCCGCCCTCCTTCTCCAGCTTCCACAGCCGCGTGTCGACGTTGCCGTGCAGCGCGACCACCTCCAGGTCGGGCCGCAGCGCGCGCAGCCCGGCCGTCCGCCGCAGGCTGCTCGTGCCGATCCGCGCGCCCTGCGGCAGCTCCCCCAGCGACGCCGCCCCGCACAGCGCGTCGCGCGGGTCGACCCGTTCGGGAACCGCGGCGAGCGCGAAGCCGTCCGGCAGCTCGACCGGCACGTCCTTCGCCGAGTGCACGGCGGCGTCGACCTCGCCCGCCAGCAGCGCCGCCTCCAGCTCCTTGACCCAGCGCGACTTGTCGCCGAGCAGGATGCCGCGGTCGCCGCTCGTCGTGATCACGACGACCTCGACG
This sequence comes from Actinomycetota bacterium, assembly GCA_018268595.1. GTDB lineage: Bacteria > Actinomycetota > Thermoleophilia > Solirubrobacterales > Solirubrobacteraceae > Conexibacter. The sequence continues at coordinate 177,713 of JAFDWH010000014.1, forward strand.
CCGGCGTCGGCGCCGCCGAGCAGCTCCGCCACGAAGTTCGCCTGTGCCAGCGCGAGCGCGCTCCCGCGCGAGCCGATCCGCATCAGGAGGCGGACCGACCCCGCCCGCCCGGGCGCAGCGGCCGCACGTCTGCGAGCGGCGCGTCGGCGGTCGCGTCCACGCCCTCGACGACCTCCTCCAGCCCGAACAGCTCGCGAACGACCTGCGTCCGCAGGTGCACCCGCTCGTCGCTCATCTGCTTCATCCGCAGCGTCGGCTCGTGCAGCAGCCGGTTGACGATCGCCTGCGCGATCGCCTCGACGCGCTCGCGGTCTCGCTCCGAAGCCGACTCCCAGCGGCCGGCGTTCTCGCGCACGACCTGCTGCGCGATCGCGTTCCCGCGCTCGCGCAGCGCGCTCAGCGTCGGCAGCACCTCCAACGACCCGAGCCACTCGGCGAAGCGCTGGATCTCCTCCTCGACGATCCCCTCCGCATGCGACGCCTCGCCCTGGCGCACCGCTCTGTTGCGGCGCACGACCGCCTGCAGGTCGTCGACGTCGTAGAGCGCCACGCCCGGCACGTCGCGCACGTCCGGCGCCACGTCGCGCGGGACCGCGAGGTCGAGGATCAGCAGCGGGCGCCCGTCGCGCGCGTCCATCACGGCGGCGAGCTCCTCGGCGCCGAGCAGCGCGTGCGGGGAGGAGGTCGCGCAGACGAGCGCGTCGGCGCGCTGCAGCTCGGCCGGCAGCTCGTCGAACGACATCGCCTGGCCGCCGAAGCGCCGCGCCAGCGAGACCGCCCGCTCGTGGCGGCGGTTGGCGACGAAGATCGCCTCGACGCCCTGCGCGGCCAGCGCCTTCGCCGCCAGCTCGCTCGTCTCGCCGGCGCCCAGCAGCAGGACCTCCTTGCGCTCCAGCCCGTGCAGCTGCTCGGCCGCGAGCTGGGCGGCGACGGACGAGACGCTCAGGTGCCGCTCGCCGATCTTCGTCTCGCTGCGCACGCGCTTGCCGGTCGCGAGCGCAGCGCGGAAGAGGTGGTTCGTGAGCGGGCCGGTCGTCTGCGCGGCCAGCGCGTCCTCGTAGGCGCGCTTGACCTGGCCCTGCACCTCCGCCTCGCCGACGATCATCGACTCCAGCCCGGCCGTCACGCGGTAGAGGTGGCGCGCCGCGTCGCAGTTGCGCAGCGCGTAGATCGAGGACGCCAGCTCGGTCGGACGGATGCCCGCCTTGCGCGCGAGCATCCCCAGCACCGCCGTCTCGGCCTCGACAGGATCGCTCGCGACGAGGTACGTCTCGGTGCGGTTGCAGGTCGAGATCGCGACCGCCTCCTGCACGCTCGCGACGCCGCGCACGTCGTGCAGGTAGCCGGCGACCTTCCCGGGCGTGAGCGCGAGCCGCTCGCGCACGGCGATCGGCGCGGTCTTGTGCGAGACGCCGACGGCGAGGACCTCGCTCATCGCTTCGCGGCCTCCGCTCTCGCGCTCTCGCCGCGCTCGCGCGCCTCGACGGCGGCGTTCAGCTCGTGCAGCTCTCTGCTCATGCGCTGCAGCTTCACGGCCATGATCGCGACATAGATCACGATCACCGCGACGAACACGACGAACGCGCCGGCGACGTACTTGCCGGCCTCGTCGAGCGGCAGCGCGGGGGCGGCGGCGAGCAGGGCGGGGATCACGAGGCCGCCTCCGCGGGATTGCGCGGCGCGCGGGTGACGGAGCCGCCGCGCGCCGGCTCGCCGAGCGACGGCGCGGCGCTGCGGCCGAGCGGCGCGACCGCGTCGGAGCCGAGCAGGCGCCGTCTGAGCGCGCGCAGCTGCCAGCGCGTCTGCTTGGCGGCGATCTCGTAGCAGCACAGCAGCGCGAACAGCAGCGCCATCGCGACGATCGCCAGCACGAACACGAGCGCCATCTGGCTCGGCAGGCCGCCGTTGGTCGTGCCCAGCACGCGCGGGTGCACGTACGCGGTCGCGGCGCGCACGGCGACGAAGTTCAGCGGCACGAACGCGCCGGCCATGATCGCGAAGACCGACGCGTAGCGCGCCTGGCGCTCCGGGTCCTCGATCGAGAAGCGCAGCGGCTGGTAGGTCGCGAACAGCAGGAAGACGATCAGGAACGAGACGAGCGTCGGCTCGTCCCACACCCACCAGTGGCCCCACGACGCCTTCGCCCAGATCGCGCCCGTCAGCAGCCCGAGGATGTTGAAGATCAGCGCGATGTGGATCACGACGTACGAGCGCAGGTCCCACCTGCGGTCGCGCGTGCGCAGGTGCAGCGCCGCGAAGATCGCGCCGAGCACGTACGCGCAGAGCGTCACGATCGCGACCGGCACGTGCACGTAGAAGATCTTCTGGATGAAGCCCTGGTCGGCGTCGAGCGGGGCGTAGAAGAAGACCAGCGCGAACGTGGCGGTCAAGGCGGCGAAGGTGGCGAGCGAGAGCGCCCGCAGCCCCTTCCCGTACATGCTTGTCAGTCCTCCAGGAGGAAGTCGAACACGGCGTAGGCGAGCAGCCCGAAGACGAGATCATAGAGCGCCAGCACGGCCAGCCACTTGGTTGGCGGCCCGCTCGCGCCGGCGGCGTCGAACAGCGGCGCGGTGGCGCGCGCGGCGGCGATCAGCGCGGGCGTCAGCAGCGGCAGCGCGACGATCGGCACGATCAGGTCGCGTGCGCGCGTGCGGATCGCGAGCGCGGAGACGAGCGCCCCGACGACCGCCAGCGCGACGTTGAGGAGCGCCAGCACGAGGACCAACCCCGGCAGCCCTGGCCACGGGCTGGGGCCGAGCAGCAGGATCGCGAACGCCGCCACCGCCACCAGCTCGACGAGCGCGAGGAACAGGAACAGCCCGGCGGCCTTCGCGACGAACAGCGCGGTGCGGTCGATCGGCGCCAGCAGCACGCCGTCGAAGCCGCCCTCCTCCTGCTCGGCGACGAACAGCCGGTTGATCCCGAGGATCGCCGCGAACAGCAGCGTGACCGTGAGGACCCCGGCGGCGAGCTGCCCGGCGACCTCGTCGCGCCCGAGGCCGAAGTGGAACAGCACGAACGTCGTCACGCTGAACAGCAGCATCGCCGGGATCGCCTCCGGCGCGCGCCGCTCGAGCAGCAGGTCCTTGCGCAGCAGGGCGATCGAGGGCCTCACCGGTACAGCTCCTCCACTTGCGCGGGCGCGACGTCGCCCGCAGGCGCGCTCAGCGCCACCCGCCCGTCGCGCAGGCCGAGCGCGTAGTCGGCCTCCGCCAGCCCGCCGGCCGGGTCGTGGCTCGTGACGACGCGCGTGCGCCCGCTCGCGCGCCCGATCAGCGGCTCGATCAGCTCGGCCGCCGCCGGGTCGAGGTTCGCGCGCGGCTCGTCGAGCAGCAGCAGCGGCGGGTCGTGCAGCACCGCCCGGCAGACGGCGACGCGCTGCAACAGCCCCCGGCTGAGCGTGCGCACGGGGTCGTCGGCGCGGCCGGCGAGCCGCATCTGCTCCAGCAGCTCGTCCACGCGCGGCTCGGCGACCTTGTGCAGGCGCGCGTGGAAGCGCAAGTTCTCGCGTGCCGACAGGTCGCGGTAGAGCAGCGCCTCGTGCGCGAGCAGGCCGACCCGGCCGCGCACCGCCCACTCGCGCTCGGGCAGCGGCTCGCCGAGCACGCGCGCCTCGCCGCCGTGCGGGCGCAGCAGCGTCGCCAGCACGCGCAGCAGCGTCGACTTGCCGGCGCCGTTGGGGCCGAAGACGACGAGCGTCGCGCCCGCGGGCACGCTGACGGACACGTCGTCGAGCGCCCAGCGCTCGCCGTAGCGGCGCCCGACGCCGCGCAGCTCAATGGCCGCCGGCGCGTCCACCGTCGCGCTGGAGCGTCGCGACGACGTGTCTCAGCGTCGGCGCGAGCACCGGGAAGAGCTGGGCGACCGCCTTCGGGCTGCCCGGCAGGTTGACGATCAGCGTGCGGCCGGCGACCCCGGCGACGCCGCGCGAGAGGATCCCCAGCGGCGTGTGCTTCAGCGACTCCGCGCGCAGCGCCTCGGCGAAGCCGGGCGCGTCGCGCTCGATCACCGCGCGCGTCGCCTCGGGCGTGACGTCGTCGGGCGTGAGGCCGGTGCCGCCGGTCGTGAAGACGAGCGGGATCCCCTGGCGCACGTAGCCGCGCAGCGCCGGCTCGATCGCGCCCTTGTCGTCGCCGACCACGTCGCGCGCGACGACCTCGCAGCCGGCCTCGGTCGCGAGCCGCGCGAGCAGGTCGCCCGAGGCGTCGTCGCCCTCTCCGCGCGCGAGTGTCGTGGAGATCGTCAGGACCGCCGTCTGCACGCGGGCGAGCTTACGCCACGGCGACCGCTGCGCCCGCCGTCGCGTCGCTCACGTCGCGAGCGGCTCGAGCAGCCGGTGCGGCGTGCGCAGCGCGCGTGTGACCGGGTCGTCACGCTGGCTGGGACGGAGCGCGACCACCACGACGTCCTCCGGTTCCGGCGTCGTGCCGCACGACGGGCACGCGCCGAGGTCGTCGAGCGTCGTCCCGCATGGGGCGTGCTGGAAGGCGCGGATGTCCCCGGTGGGGCTGCGGCGCCGTCCCCACACCAGCAGCGCGTGCAGCGCCGGCCACAGCGCGCGTCCGTCGACCGTCAGCTCGTAGCGGTGGCGTCCGGCGTGGTCGGGGTCGGGGCGGCGGACGAGCAGGCCGTGCTCGACGAGTCCGCTGAGGCGCTCGGAGAGGACCGCTCGCGGGATGTCGAGGTGCGCCTGGAAGTCGTTGAAGCGCTGCACGCCGTAGAAGGCGTCGCGCACGATCAGCAGGGTCCAGCGCTCGCCGATCGCGTCGAGCGAGCGCGCGATCGTGCAGTCCTGGCCCTCGTAGCGCTTGCCGAGCATCTCCTGCAAGGATATCGCCCGGCAGTTCGGTGATCGAACCGAGACCTGGTAGGGTCGGTTCAATGAACGAACCGAACGCACGCACACGGAGCGCTTGGGTGGCCGTCGCCGCGATCCTGCTGGGGACCGGCTGGGGCTCGAACCAGATCACGCCGATGCTGCTCGTCTACAGCGACCGGCTCGGCCTCACGACCGGGACGCTCCAGGCGATGTTCGGCGTCTACGCGCTCGGGCTGATCCCCGGGCTGCTGCTTGCCGGGCCGCTGTCCGACACGCGCGGCCGGCGCGGCGTCGTGCTGCCGGCGGCCGCGCTCTCGCTGCTGGCGACCGTCACGCTGATCGCCGGCGGTCACCACACCTGGCTGCTGTTCGTCGCGCGGCTGCTCAACGGCGTCAGCAACGGCGCCGTCTTCGGCGTCGGCACCGCCTGGCTGCGCGAGGTCTCGCTGCCGCCGTTCGGCGCGGCGGGGGCGCACACGATCGCGCGCCGCGCCGCCGTCGCGATGACGGCCGGCTTCGCGTTCGGGCCGCTCCTCGCCGGACTGCTCGCGCAGTGGGCGCCCGATCCGCTGCTCGTGCCCTACGTGCCGCACCTCGTGCTGATGACCGCCGCGCTCGTCGCGGTGCGCACCGTGCCGGAGACCGTTCCCTCCGGCCGGAGCCGCGGCGGCGCGCGCCTGCGACTGGAGGACGTGCGCAGCCCGCGCTTCTGGCGCATCGTCGCGCCGATGGCGCCGTGGGGGTTCGCGGCGACGGCGGTGGCGGTCGCGCTGCTGCCGAGCCTCACCGGCGCCGCGGACGCCGCGCAGGGGATCGCCCTGACCGCGTCGATCGCCGCGCTGTGCGCGCTCGCCGGCGTGCTGATCCAGCCGCTGGCGCGTCGCCTCGACGCCGGCGGCGCGGGCAACCGCGCCGCGCTCGCCGGCCTCGCGACGACGGCGGCCGGGATGCTGCTCGCCGCCGTCACGGCCGCGAGCGAGCAGATCTGGCTGTTGGTCCCGTGCGCGCTCGTCTTCGGCGCCGCCTACGGCCTGATCCTGGTCGCCGGCCTGGTCGAGGTCCAGCGGCTCGCCGAGCCACGCGCCCTGGCCAGCCTCACGGCCGTCTACTACGCGCTCACGTACGCCGGCTTCGCGCTGCCGGTCGTGTTGGCCGCGCTCGCCGGCGGCCTCGGCTACCCGCTGCTGCTGACGATCTGCGCCGTGCTCGTGCTGGCCACGGCTGCGTGGGTCACGCCTCGCGGCGCCATGCGCCCGAGCGACCGCCCGACTTCTCCAGCAGAGCAACCTGTTCGATGACGACGCCGCGCTCGAGCGCCTTGACCATGTCGTAAACGGTCAGCGCCGCGACCGAGGCGGCCGTCAGCGCCTCCATCTCGACGCCCGTCTGCGCGCTCGTGCGCGCCTCCGCGACGAGCGTCACCGTGCCGGCGTCGGCGTCGATCTCGGCCGCGACGTCGACGTAGGACAGCGGGAGCTGATGGCACAACGGGATCAGCTCCCACGTGCGCTTCGCCGCCTGGATCCCCGCGATCCGCGCCGGGCCCAGCACGTCACCCTTCGGCGCGTCGCCGTCGCGCACAGCCGCGGCGGTCGCCGGCGACATCCGCACGACCGCGCGCGCGAGCGCGCGGCGGGCGGTCACGTCCTTGGCGCCGACGTCGACCATCCGTGCGCGACCGGCGTCGTCGAGATGCGTCAGCTCGCTCACGCGGCGAAGTGTCGCACGCGTGCGCGGGCCGCTCAGGCCGCGACCGCCGGCGGCTCCGCGGCCGCGTGCCGCAGTGCCGCGTCGGCGAGCGCGTCGCGCACGCGCCGGCCGGAGATGCCGGCCTCCGGCAGCTCGGCGTGCCACTGCACGCCGACCGCGAACGGATGGCGCGGGTCCTCGACACCCTCGACGATCCCGTCGGCCGAGCGCGCGGTCACGCGCAGGCCGGCGCCGAGCCGGTCGATCGCCTGGTGGTGGAGGCTCGGCACGCTCGCGCGCGGCCCGACGATCCGCCGCGTCAACGAGTCGCCCCCGGTCGCGACCGCGTGCATGCGGCGGTCGGCGTGCAGCTCGGGCCGCTCCGTCGCGCCCTCCGAGCCGAGGTCCTGGTGGAGCGTCCCGCCGTGCAAGACGTTGAGGAGCTGGTGACCGCGGCAGATGCCGAGCACCGGCAGGCCGCCCGCGAGCGCGTCGCGCAGGATCGCCGCGTCGGCGCGGTCCCCGTCGAGGCTGCCGGCGCGCGCGCTGCGGATCTGCTGGCCGTAGAGCGCCGGGTGGACGTCCTCGTCGGCGCCCGTCAGCACGAGCGCGTGCGCGGTCGCGAGCTGGCGCGCTGCCGCCTGCCCGTCGGCGACGCGCTGCACGCGCAGCTCCGCGCCGCCCAGCCAGCGCTCGTACGGGGCCGGGTCCTCGTCGCGCACGAGCAGCAGCACGAGCGGTCGCGTGGCCGGGGCGGTTGCCGCGTACGCGCGGCGGAAGCGCTCGCGGGCGCGCGCGAGCCGCTTGCGCGCCGCCTCCGGCGTCGTCTGCAGCAGGCGCGCCGCGTCGGTCGGCCCGTAGCCGGCGAACTGCAGCGTCACGAGCGCCCGCTCGCGCGCCGGGAGCTGCGCGAGCGCCGTCTCGATCGCGAGCCGCTCGTCGTGGTCCTCGGCCTCCGGGGCGGCGGCGCGCTCGAGCGCGTCGAGCAGCGCGCCGTCGGATGCGATCCCGCCCACCCGCCCGGCCCGCGCGCGCAGCGCGTCGATCGCGACGTTCGTCGCGACGCGGTAGAGCCAGGCGCGCAGGCGCGGGTCGGTGAGGCCGGCGGGCGCGTGCAGCCAGGCGCGCAGGAAGACCTCCTGCGCGAGGTCCTCGGCGAGCGAGGGGTCGCCGACGCGGCGGCGCAGGTGGCGCTCGAGCGGCCGGCGGTGGGTGGCGATGAGCGTGTCGAGGTCCATGCCGGTGAAGACGGATCGCGGCCCGCGAAGCGGACGTGTCCGGTCCGCGTGATGGCGTGCGTCCTCATCGTCATGCACCAGACGCTCCACGTCCACTTCGTCGCCGGCCGCCAGGCGGCGCTCGCCGGGCTCAGGCCGGCGCGTGCGTCCGCTGCGCGGCCGCGATCAGGTCGAGCACGGCTCGCTCGTCGCCCGCGCGCAGCAGCTCGATCGGGTCCGGCGAGCCGTTGACGATCGACTCGAAGAAGTCCTTGCGGTCCTGATAGGTCGGCAGCGTCGCCTTCGCCCACCCGCGCGCGTCGTTGAGCATGACCGCCAGGCGCGCGTAGTCCTCGCCGAACAGCTCGCCGATCTCGCGCTTCATGCGCTTGGCCAGCGCCGGCGAGGCGCCGGCGGTCGAGATCGCGATCGCGAGCGGGCCGCTGCGGACGATCGCCGGCAGGATGAAGTTGCACAGCGGCGGCACGTCGACGACGTTGACGAGCATCGCGCGCCGCTCCGCGTCCTCGTAGACGCCGATGTTGACCTCGGAGTCGTTCGTCGCGGTGATCACCATGAACGCGCCTTCGAGGTCGGACGGCTCGTAGGGCCGTGCTTGCCACGCGATCGAGCCCTCGTCTGACAGGCCCCGCAGCTGCGGATGCAGCTCCGGCGCGACGACCGTCACGTCGCCGTCGCAGGCGAGCAGGCCCTCGACCTTCTCCAAGCCGACGTCGCCGCCGCCGACGACGAGGCAGCGCCGCCCCTTCAGCTTCAGGCAGGCGACGTAGAAGGGCGTCTCGAGCATGTCCCGCACGCACGACTGGTCGCAGATCCCCTTGCGGAGCTGACAGACGCACTCCTTGCCGCTGTAGGCCTGGGCGGGCATCGGCTTGAGGGTATCGCGAGGCTGCGGGGTGGCGGCGTGCTGCCCGGCTACCCTGGGTCGCATGGGGAACGTCGAGGGGGTCTACCCGAACGACGCGGTCATCCGCCGCCTCTACCGCGAGCACGTGATGATGCTCGCCGGCCCGCGCGCGCTGCTGATGCAGGCCGCGCACCCGGTCGCGTGGGCCGGCTTCTACGCCCAGACCACCTCGAAGGACGAGCCGTACGAGCGGCTGCACCGCACCGCGCAGATCGTCGAGCTGGTCACGTACGGCCCGCGTAGAGAGGCCGAGCGCGCCACGCGCCGCGTGCGCGCGATGCACGGGAAGGTGCGCGGCGAGCTGCACGAGGCCGCCGGCAACTTCCCGGCCGGCACGCCATACGCGGCCGACGACCCCGAGCTGCTGCTGTGGATCCTCGCCACGCTCGTCGACTCCGGCATGACCGTCTACCAGCGCTACGTCTGTCGGCTGACGCTGGACGAGCGTGAGTCGCTGTGGCAGGAGTACCGCGTCTTCGGTCGCCTGTTCGGCCTGCCCGACACGGCGATGCCCGCCACCTACGAGGACTTCCGCCGCTACCTGCGGCGCATGCTCGACGGCGACGAGTTGTTCGTGACCGAGGAGGCGCGCACGACCGCGCGGCAGATCGTGATGCGCCCGCCCGTGCCGCTCGCGGCGCGTCCGCTGCTCGAGCTGGCGAACTTCGTGACCGTCGGGCTGCTGCCGCCGCGCATCCGCCGCATGTACGGCTTCTCGTGGGACCCGGCGCGCGGGCTGGCGCTGTTCGGCCACACCGAGTACGCGCGGCGCGTGCTCGTGCCGTTGCTGCCGGGACGGCTGCGCTACGCCAACCGCGCGCAACTGACCGCCCGCGCCGCCGCCTGAGCGCACGCCGTTCCGTAGTCGCCGCGGAGCGCGATGCGCGAACCACACGGTGATTGAGGTGCCGGCTTCAGGCGTACGCTGGCGTTCATGTCACCGTTCACCGCACTGCTGAGCGACGCCGTCAACGGCGCGCTCGCGCTGCCGTCGATCCCGCTCCAACTCGCGCGCATCGCCGAGGCGACCGACGCGCTGCCCGAGCTGCGTCGCGAGATGGCGCGCGTGGCCAAGGCCACCGACACGCTGCCGGGCATCCGTCACGACATGGCGCGCGTCGCCGAGGCGACGGAAGTGCTCCCTGCGGTGCTGGCGGCGCTCGAGAAGGTCGCCGAGCAAACCGCGGTGTTGAGCGACATCGACGAGCACACGACGCACATCGAGCGGATGCTCCCCGCGCTGGTGGAGCTCGAGCGCTCGCTGCCGGAGCTGACGCCCGCGATCGCGAGATTGACGGAGCCGATCGAGCGTCTGCTGCTCGTGCTCGACCACCTCGACGGGACGATGAACACGCTCGTGCACGTCGTCGAGCCGCTCCAGGGCCCCGCCGAGCGCTTCGGCCGCCTCGCCGGCCGCTTCCCCCGACGCTCCGGCAACGGCAGAGCGACCGGAGGCTAGGGCTCCCGCCCGCGCGCTCTCCGGATCTCGGCGAGCCGCGCGGCCAGCGCCGCCTCCTGCGCGTCCGGCGCGTAGAAGCGCTCGCCGACCGCGCCCGGCGGCGCGACCTCCTGCTCGCCGAGGTGGCCCGGATGACCGTGCGGCGAGTCGTAGCCGTGCCCGCGCCCGCCGGAGCGCAGCTGCGCCGGCGGCGGCTCGGCGCCCCGCTCGCGCACGAAGCCGCGCGCGGCGCCGATCGCGCGCTTGGCGGCGTCCGACTTGGGCGCGAGCGACAGGTAGATGGCGGCCTGCGCCAGCGGGAACTGCGCCTCGGGCAGCCCTACGCGGTCGACGGCGGCCGCGGCTGCGGTCGCCACCGACAGCGCCTGTGGGTCGGCGTTGCCGACGTCCTCGCTCGCGAGGATCACCATCCGCCGCGCGATGAAGCGCGGGTCCTCGCCGCCCTCCAGCATCACCGCGAGGTAGTAGAGCGAGGCGTCCGGGTCGGACGCGCGCGTCGCCTTGATCCAGGCCGAGATCGTGTCGTAGTGGCGATCGTCGGCGCGGTCGTAGTGAAGGATCCGCCGCTGCAGCGCGTCCTCCGCGTGCGCCTGCGTGACGACGCCTTCGGGCGCGGTTCTGCACGCCAGCTCCAAGGCCGCCAGCGCGGTGCGCGCGTCGCCCCCGGCGCGCGCCGCCAGCAGCTCGAGCGCGTCGTCCTCCACGCGCACGTCGCTGCACTCGCCGCGCTCCAGCGCGCGCCGCAGCAGCGTGCGCACGTGCGCCTCCGTCAGCTCCGCCAGCTCGTACTGGCGCGTGCGCGACAGCAGCGCCCCGTTGACCTCGAACGACGGGTTCTCGGTCGTGGCGCCGATCAGCGTCACGAGCCCGTCCTCGACGGCCGGCAGCAGCGCATCCTGCTGGGCCTTGTTGAAGCGGTGGATCTCGTCGAGGAAGAAGATCGTCCCGCGCCCGTCGCGGCGGCGTTGCTCGGCGCGTCTCAGCACCTCCCGCACCTCGGGTCTGCCGGCTTGGACGGCGCTCAGCTCCTCGAACGCCGCGTCGGCGCTCGCGGCGACGATCCGTGCGAGCGTCGTCTTCCCCGACCCCGGCGGCCCGTGCAGGATCATCGAGTGCGGCCGGCCCTGCTCGATCGCGGTGCGCAGCGCCGACCCCGCGGCCAGCAGGTGCTCCTGCCCCACGAAATCGTCGAGCGACCGCGGACGCATGCGCGCGGCGAGCGGCGCATCGGCCGGCGCGGTCGCGTCCGGTCGAGTCGCGTCGGCGGGGTCGAACAGGGAGTCCACAACCCAAGTCTGCCGCACAGGTCGGCAGGTTCCGTAGCATCAGCTCGCCGATGAGCCACGAACTCCAGACCGCCACCACCGAGCTGCTGCAGCGGCTGATCCGCTTCGACACGGTCAACCCGCCAGGCAATGAGCGCCTGCTGCAGGAGTACCTGCTCGGAGAGCTGACGAGCGCCAGCTTCGACTGCGAGCTGCTCGGCGCCGAGCCGCAGCGGCCGAACCTGCTCGCGCGGCTGCGGGGCGCGCAGGACGGCCCCACGCTCTGCCTGCTGGGCCACGTCGACACCGTCCTCGCCCACCCGGCGGAGTGGACGCACGAGCCGTGGTCCGGCGACGTCGCCGACGGCTTCGTGTGGGGACGCGGCGCGCTCGACATGAAGTCGCAGGTCGCGGCCGAGATCGCCGCCGCGCTCGCACTCGCGCGCTCAGGCTGGCGCCCGACGCGCGGCGAGCTGCTGATCTGCGCGGTCGTCGACGAGGAGACCGGCGGCGCGCTCGGCGCGCAGTGGATCACCGAGACGCATCCGGACAAGGTGCGCTGCGACTACCTGATCAACGAGGGCGGCGGTCCCTTCTTCGAGTACGACGGCGCGCGCCGCTACGGCGTCTGCTGCGCCGAGAAGGGCGTCTTCCGCTTCAAGCTGATCACCGACGGCGTCGCCGGCCACGCGTCGCTGCCGAAGATGGGCGACAACGCGCTGCTGAAGCTCGGACCGCTGCTCGAGCGGCTCGGCGCGCGGCAGCCGTCCTACGCGATCACCGACGTGCCGGCGGCGTTCCTGCGCGGGCTCGGCGAGGACCCGGCCGACCCGGCCGGCGCGGTGCGGCGCCTCGCCGCGGCCGACCCGCGCCTCGCGACGATGTTCGAGCCGATGCTCGGCGTCACCTTCACGCCGACGCGCGCGGCCGCCTCCGAGAAGGTCAACGTGATCCCCAGCCGCGCCGAGCTGCACGTCGACTGCCGCGTCCCGCCCGGACTCGGCGAGGACGAGGTGCGCCGCGCGATCGCGGAGGTCCTCGGGGCGGGCGGGGACGGGGACGGCTTCCGCGTCGAGTTCACCGAGCAGGTCGTCGGCAACGGCTCGCCGCTCGACTCGCCGCTGCGCGAGGCGATCGACGGCTGGATCGCCGAGCACGACCCCGGCGCCGTGACCGTGCCGGTGATCCTGCCCGGCTTCACCGACTCGCGCTGGTTCCGCAAGACGTTCCCGGACTGCGTCGCCTACGGCTTCTTCCCGCACCGCCACCAGTCGCTGCTGGAGGCCGCGCCGCTCGTGCACGGCGCCGACGAGCGCGTCGACGTGCGCGACCTCGGCTACGCCGCGCGTTTCTACGCGGACGTGGCGCGCACGCTGCTCGGTTGAGGCGCGCGGCCGAGCTGCCGATGAGGACCTCGTGAGCGTCCTCGCGTCATTCCTCGGCTCCTACGACTTCTCGTCCTGGGCGCAGACGTGGCTGCCCATCATCTTCATGGGCCTGCTCGTGCTCGCCCTGTTCGCGGCGCTGCGCCACATGCCGCGCACGAAGCCCCAGCAGATCAAGCCGGACCGGTCGCCGCAGATCGCCTGGGACGAGATCGCCGGCGCCGACGAGGCGAAAGAGGAGCTGCAAGAGGTCGTCGAGTTCCTGCGCGACCCCAAGCGCTTCAAGCAGCTCGGGGCGACGGTCCCGAAGGGCATCCTGCTGCACGGTCCGCCCGGCACCGGCAAGACGCTGCTCGCGAAGGCGGTCGCGCACGAGTCGGGCGCGAACTTCTTCGCCCAGTCGGCCGCCTCATTCGTCGAGATGTTCGCGGGCCTCGGCGCGGCGCGCATCCGGCGCCTCTTCAAGATCGCGCGCCAGAAGGCGCCGGCGATCGTCTTCATCGACGAGCTGGACGCGGTCGGTGGCCGCCGCGGCGCTGACATCAGCGGCGAGAAGGACCAGACGCTCAATCAGCTGCTGGTCGAGCTGGACGGGTTCGATGCCCGCAGAGAGGTCGTCGTCATCGCCGCCTCGAACCTGCTGGAGAAGCTCGATCCGGCACTGCTGCGCCCCGGCCGCTTCGACCGCCAGATCTTCGTCGCGCCGCCCGACCGCCGCGGGCGGGAGCGGATCCTCGGCGTTCACACGCGCGGCAAGCCGCTTGCGCCGAGCGTCGACCTCGAGGTGATCGCGCGTCAGACGAGTGGCCTCGCCGGCGCCGACCTCGCGAACATCTGCAACGAGGCGGCCATCTTCGCCGCGCGCCGCCACGCCGACCTGATCACCTCAGCTGACTTCGACGCCGCGCTCGAGCGCGTCGTCGCGGGCATGCAGGCGCGCCGCGCGCTCGGCGAGCGCGAGAAACGGATCGTCGCCTACCACGAGGCCGGCCACGCGCTGTGCGCGGAGCTGCTGCCGTCCGTCGACCGCGTCCACCGCATCTCGATTGTGCCGCGCGGCCGCGCGCTCGGCTACACGCTCAACCTGCCCGAGGAGGATCGCTACCTCAAGACGCGCGAGGAGCTGATCGACCGCATGACGATGCTGCTCGGCGGTCGCGCGGCGGAGCAGCTCGTGTTCGGCTCCGTCACGACCGGCGCGGCCGGCGACTACGAGGCGGTCACCGTGCTCGCCGCCGCGATGATCGACGAGTACGCGATGGGCACGCGCGTGAAGCTGCAGCGGACCGGCGGCCCCGTCGCCTCCGCCGAGGCGACGCTGCGGCTGCGCGACGAGGAGCAGCACGAGCTGGCGGACGGCGCCTATCGCTGTGCGCTCGCGCTGCTCGGCGAGCACCGCCGCTGGCTCGACGCGCTCGCCGAGGCGCTGCTCGAGTCCGAGGTGCTCGAGCGCGCCGACGTGGACCGCCTGCTGGAGGACCTGCCGCGCTCGGCAGGCGCATCGCGCGGCGGCCAGCTCGGCGTCGCGGCCTCGCGCGACTGACTATCCTCCGGCCCGTGCTGGGACGCATCGACCACATCGGCGTCGCCGTCGAGGACCTCGACACCGCTCTGAAGCTGTATGCCGACGTCCTGAAGATGCCGGTCGTGCACCGCGAGACGGTGACCGAGCAGGGCGTCGAGGCGGTCCTGCTCGACGTCGGCGAGAGCCATGTCGAGCTGCTCGCGCCGCTCGGCCCCGACACGCCGGTCGGCAAGTTCCTCGCGAAGAAGGGCCCCGGCCTGCACCACGTCGCCTATCAGGTGAGCGACATCGAGGCGACGCTCGCCGCACTGAAGGCGGCCGGCACGCGCCTGATTGACGAGACGCCGCGGATCGGGATCCGCAACTCGCGCGTCGCGTTCGTGCATCCGGCGTCGACCGGCGGCGTGCTGACCGAGATCGTGCAACCCGCGGAGGACCACTAGATGGCCGAGGTCAGGCAGCGCATCACGATCGGCTTCCACGGCCAGACGGTCGCCGCGCGCGTCGGCGACGAGCAGCTCGCCGCCTTCCGGCGGGCGCTCGAGGAGAGCAAGGGCACGGCCGACTGGTACGAGCTGCAGGCCGAGGACGGCACGATCTCGCTCGACCTCGCGAAGGTCGTGTTCGTGCAGGTCGACGCCGCCGAGCAGCGCGTCGGCTTCGGCGCTTGAACCGCTTGATCGGCCGGCTCGCCGCGCTGGACGTCGCCGGCCTGCGCCTCGCGCGGACCGTCGCGCACACGCCGCGCGCCGAGCGCGCGGTCCGCGCCTACTCGACGCTCGGCCAGCACGGCGCGCTGTGGCTCGCGCTCGGCGCCGCCGGCGCGGCGCTCGACGGCGGGCGCGGCGCGCGCTGGCGCCGCGCGACGCTCGCCGTCGCCGCGGCCTACGGCGCCAACCAGGCGGTCAAGCTCGCCGTCAGGCGCCGGCGGCCTCGGCTCGCCGGCCTGCCGCCGCTGATCGGCACGCCGACGCAGCTCTCCTTCCCCAGCGCGCACGCCGCCACCTCGGCCGCCGCCGTGCACGCCTTCCGCCACCTGCTGCCGCGCGGGCCGCTGCGCGCGGCGGCGGTCGCGATGACGTGGTCGCGGCTGTACCTCGGCGTCCACTACCCGTCGGATATCGTCGCCGGCGTGGCGCTCGGGGCGGCGATCGGACGGATCGGGGACGACCGGTGAAGGTCGGCATCGTCGGCATGCCGAACGCCGGCAAGTCCTCGCTGTTCAACGCGCTCACGCGCGCGGGCGCGGAGGCCGCCAACTACCCGTTCACGACGATCGAGCCGAACGTCGCGATCGTGCCGGTCGCCGACGAGCGGCTGGAGCGGCTCGCGGCGACGCTGAGAGCGAGCGAGGTCGTGCACGACACGATCGCCTTCCACGACATCGCCGGCCTCGTGAGAGGCGCGTCGGAGGGCGAGGGGCTCGGCAACAAGTTCCTCGCGAACATCCGCGAGACGGACGCGATCGTGCACGTCGTGCGCGCGCACGGCGACGAGAACGTCGTGCATCCCGAGGGCCGCGTCGACCCGCGCGCCGACATCGACACGATCGAGACCGAGCTGACCTACGCCGACCTGGAGCAGGCCGAGCGGCGCCTGGAGCGCGTGACGAAGGCGGCGCGCGGCGGCGACAAGGCCGCGAGAGCGGAGCAGGCGTGGCTGGAGGAGCTGGTCGCCGCGTTGCAGGAAGGGCGCCCGGCGCGGACCGTGCCGCCGCCGGAGGACGCGCCGAACGCGTTGCGCGACCTGCAGCCGCTGACCGCCAAGCCGGTGCTGTTCGTCGCCAACGTCGACGAGGGCTCCGACGACGTGCCGGCGGAGGTCGCCGCGCACGCGGACGCGCACGGGGCGCGCGCCGTGGCGGTCTCCTCGCGCATCGAGGCCGAGCTGAGCGAGCTGGACGACGAGGAGGCGGCGGTCATGCGGGCCGAGCTGGGCATCGCGGAGAGCGGTCTCCAGCGCGTCGTGCGCGGCGCGTTCGCGCTGCTCGACCTGATCGCCTTCTTCACCGCCGGCGAGGGCAAGCCGGCGCAGTCGTGGCACCTGCGCAGAGGGCTGACCGCCTGGCACGCCGCCGGGCAGATCCACTCGGACATCCAGCGAGGCTTCGTGCGCGCCGAGGTGATCGGCTGCGACGAGCTGGTCGACGCCGGCGGCTACGGCGCCGCGCGCGAGCGCGGCACGCTGCGGCTCGAGGGGCGCGACTACGTGATGCGGGACGGCGACGTGCTGACCGTCAAGTTCACGCCGTAGGCCAGCGCGGCCGGTCGATCTCCAGCAGCTCGCCGAGCGTCGTCCACTGTCTGCCGCCGAGGCGCGCGAGCGGGCGCAGCAGCTCGGCCGCCGGCCGCCCGTCGCGCATCGCCGTCTGCGCGATCGCGACGTGCACCACGCGGCCGAACACGACGGTCGAGTCCCCGAACGACAGCGTCTCGTGCAGCACGCACTCGATCGCCACCGGCGCGTCGCGCACGCGCGGTGGCGCGACCCGCAGGCTCGGCTCGCGCGCGATCCCGACATGGTCGAACTCGCTGACGTGCGGCGGGGCGTTGACGCTCGTCGCGTTGACCGCCTCGAACAGCGGCTCGGGCGTGAAGTTGACGACGAACTCGCCCGTCGCCTCGACGTTGCGCAGCGAGTCCTTGCGGCCGACGGAGGTGAACTGCACGATCGGCGGGGCGGTGCACGCGACCGTGAAGAACGAGTGCGGCGCGAGGTTGTCGACCCCCTCCGCCGAGCGCGACGAGACCCACGCGATCGGCCGCGGGATCACGACGCGGTTCAGCAGCCGGTAGAACGCGAGCGGGTCGGTCCGCTCGGGATCGAAGTCCACGCGCGCCACGGCGACGATGATCGCAGGCGCGCTCGCCGTCTCGCGCGCTTGTCGCCTCGCGCGCGTCAGTCGCGAGCCCGCGCTGCCGCTTCGCGTTCCGCGCGCCGCTGCTCCCGCAGGTATCGCCGATACCACCCCACCGCCGCGATCTTCTCCCGCAGCGTCCGGCGGGGCGGGATGTCGCTCATCAGCACGCCGTAGTCGTGAGAGACGAATGGGTCCGGAGTCTGCGGGTTGTACAGCCGCCAAATGCGTTCTCTTCGCTCTTGTTCGTCCATCGCGATCCTCCGGTTAGACGGTGACTGTCGCTGCGATCAGCGTCAACAGCATCTGAATGGCAAGAAGGCAGGCACCGATGCGAAAGCTGCTCGACATCTGCTCGAGCCGTCGCGCATTGACGCGGTGATACCTCGCGATTCGCGCGATGAGGTCTGCGCTGAGCGCCGTGCCGTCGGGTTCGCCGCTCGCAAGGTGCGACGCGAGCAGCGTCTGCGGGTCGGTGCTGAAGGCTCGGTCTCCATGCGGCCAGATCACCGCAAGCACACACAGGCTCAGGAGCACAAAGCACAGGACGGCGAGCCACGCCAGTGGCCGCACCGCGCCGACCGACTCACGTCCGAACGAGACAGCGATCGAAGCTGCGGCGAGCAGCATCCCAGAGCGGCTCTGGAGCTCCGACGCCACCGCCCGCTGCTGCTCCAGCGCCCGCACTGCCTCGCGGTATGCCAGCTCGTACGCGTCCTCGATCGCCACCGGCCGACGGTATGGCTGCGCATCGCGACGGCGCTACCGGCGTCTGTGACGAATCGGCGTCAGAGGCGCGACGGGTCGCCGGCGCCGCGCAGGCGCGCCGCGAGTCTGAGCATCCCGAGCTGCTCGGCGGCGTTGGCGCCGGCGTCGAGGTCGGTCGCGCGGTCGGCGGGGCGGACGACCTCCACCCGCTGGAGCGTGGCGATCGCCAGGAAGTCGCGCAGCTCGCCGGCCTGGTCACGCAGCGCGCCCTGCACGCGCGGCGTCTCGCCGATCGGTCTCGCGAGCGCGGCCTCGAGCGAGCCGTGCCGCGCCAGCAGGTCGGCCGCCGTCTTCTCGCCGATCCCTCTCGCGCCCGGCAGCCCGTCCGACGGATCGCCGCGCAGCGCGATGAAGTCGGGCACCAGCTCCGGCGGAACGCCGTAGCGCT
The DNA here is from genome assembly GCA_018268595.1 of Actinomycetota bacterium. Taxonomy (GTDB): domain Bacteria; phylum Actinomycetota; class Thermoleophilia; order Solirubrobacterales; family Solirubrobacteraceae; genus Conexibacter. The sequence continues at coordinate 196,013 of JAFDWH010000014.1, forward strand.
TGCGCACCTCCGCGGGACCCATCTCCTCGAACCCTCTGACGCCCGTCTTCAGGTACAGGACCGTCACCGCCGGCGCGGCGCACTGGAACATGTCGCGGTCGCCGGTCATCAGCAGCGCCGAGCCGCCCGCCTCGACCTCCGTCAGCGCGAACGAGTGCAGCAGGTCGTCGGCCTCCAGCTCCTCCGTCGCCGCGAGCGTCCAGCCGAGCGCTTCGAACAGCACCGGGGAGTGCGCGATCTGCCACGCGAGCCCCTCCGGCACCGGCGGGCGGTCGGCGTGGTAGCCGGCGTACAGCTCGATCCGGTAGCGGGCCGCCTCCGCGCCCGAGCAGATCACGACCGCGCGCGGCGCACGGTCGGCCACCACGCGCAGGATCGCGTTCGTCGCCCCGAGCAGCGCGTTCACCGGCCGCCCGTCCGCATCGGTGATCGAGTCCGGCAGCGCGAACCACGCGCGGTAGAGCAACGAGGGCGCATCCACGACGAGAAGCGGCGCTGGCATCGCCGGCAGCCTAGTACGGTCGCCGCATGATCACGCTCAACGGCATCGACGACATCAAGGCGCGCATCGGCGAGGAGCTGGGCGTCAGCGAGTGGCACCTCGTCACGCAGGAGGACATCGACGCGTTCGCCGACGTGACAGGCGACCACCAGTGGATCCACGTCGACGTCGAGCGAGCGCAGCAGACGCCCTTCGGCGGGACGATCGCGCACGGCTACTACACGCTCTCGCTTGCGCCGAAGTTCACGTACGAGCTGTTCTCGGTCGAGGGCTTCGCGTTCGGCATCAACTACGGGCTCAACAAGGTGCGCTTCCCCGCGCCGCTGCCGGTCGGCAGCAAGGTGCGCATGCGCGCCGCGATCGCCTCCGTCGAGGACGTACCGGGCGGCATCCAGATGGCGACCGCGCTGACGTTCGAGCGCGAGGGCGGCGAGAAGCCGGTCTGCGTCGCCGAGACGCTCGTGCGCCTCTACACCGGCTGACCGCCCGCTCCGCGTTCGACGGCTGACCGCGCCGCCGGCGAGCGTCAGCTCGCCGGGCGGCCGGGGACGCCGCCCGCGACGCCGCCGATGCGCAAGGGGATCTCGCTGATCGGGGACGTGAACCGCTACGACGACGCGCTCGGCGTGCGCCCGTACCTGCTCGCCGGGACGCACCCGACGACGTTCGTCTCGCTGTGGCTGAGCTGGCCGACCGTCCAGCCGCTCGCACCCGAGCCGTTCACGCGCGAGCAGGCGGCCGCCGACCTCGGCGACCCGGCCGGGCCGGCCGCGGCCGTCTTCGCGGCGCTCGACGCGCAGATCGCGCGTGCGAAAGCCGACGGCCTCGAGGTCGCGCTGACGCTGTGCCAGGCGTTCCCGGACTGGACGCACGCGCCCGGCACCGTCCCGCCGGCGCCGCTGCCGCCCGACGCGCAGGTGCCTGCCGACCGCTCCCTCGACGGCCCGTGGGCGTGGCTCGTCGCCTACCTGTGCGAGCGCTACGCGCGCGGCGGCGCCGGCAACCCGGTCGGCGCGCGCGTCGACCGGCTGCAGCCGATGAACGAGCCGAACCTGACCTGGTGGCCGCAGGCGTCCCCCGCCTACCCGGGCGGGACGATCGCCGGCGCGGTCGCGGAGCTGGCCCGCAGCGCGGCGACCGTCGCCGCCGCGGTGCCCGGCAGCCCGGGGCTGCTGCTGCCGGCGACGTCCGACGTCGTGAGCGCCGCCAGCCCCCACGGCACCCCGTGGGACGCGTTCACCGACGAGCTGCTCGCGCGCCTGCGCGGCTGGCGACCGGGCGTGCCGGTCGGCTGGGCGCAGCACAACTACGCCGACGTCAAGCTCGGCCCGCTGCCCGACGGCCGCTGGCGCGTCGAGCGGCTGCTCGAGCTGCAGCGCGCGCACGACTGGCCCGAGCCGTCCGTGTGGCTGACCGAGGGCGGGTACCAGTTCGGCGTGCGGCGCGACGGCTGGATCGCGCCCGACGTCGAGCGCTGGGTCGTCGATCCCGACAGCGCACGCGACGCGGCGCACGCCGATGCGGTCGCCGAGCAGGTCGCCGCAATCGAGCGCAACTGGGCGGCGATGGCGACGCTGCCGGTTCGCCTGTGGACGCAGTACCAGGTCAACGACCGCGACGTGCGCTTCCAGTCGAGCCTGCGCGGTCCGGTGCGCGAGACGCCGGCGGGCCGCCTTCCGAACGACCCGCCGTATCCCGCGTACGAGCTGTGGCCGACGCTGTCGGCCTGACGCGGCTTTCGCCCTCCGGTCACCGCAAGCGGCGACCCGTGGGCAACGTCACCCGCCCCGCGCGATTCTGCGCAGGTCGAGCGCCTCGGCCAGCACCGACTCCTCGACGCCCGCCTCGAGCGCGACCTCGCGCAGCGTGCGACCGGAGGCGGTCGCCTCCTTGACGATCTCGGTCGCCTTGTCGTAGCCGATGAACGGGTTCAAGGCCGTCGCGACCGCGAGCGTGGACTCGGCCGAGCGCTCGCAGCCGGCGAGGTTCGCCTCGATCCCGTCGACGCACTTCTCCGCGAACAGGCGCGAGGTCGAGGCGAGCAGGCGGACCGACTGCAGCAGGTTGCGCGCGATCAGCGGGATGCGCACGTTCAGCTCGAACTGGCCCTGCAGGCCGCCGACCGTGATCGCGGCGTCGTTGCCGATCACCTGCGCGCTCACCTGCAGCACGACCTCGGGGATCACCGGGTTGACCTTCCCGGGCATGATCGAGGAGCCCTTTTGCAGCTCGGGCAGGAACAGCTCGCCGATGCCGGCGCGCGGGCCCGATCCCATCAGCGCGAGGTCGTTCGCGATCTTCGTCAGCGAGACGGCGATCACCTTGAGCGCGCCCGACAGCTCGACGAGCGCGTCGCGGTTCGCCTGCGCCTCGAACGGGTCCTCCGGCGGCGAGATCGCAAGGCCGCTGGCCTCGCTCAGCTTCGCCCGCACGCGCGCCGCGAACTCGGGATGCGTGTTGAGGCCGGTCCCGGTCGCGGTGCCGCCGAGCGGGATCTGCGCGACCTGCGGCAGCGCGCCCTGCACGCGCCGCTGGGCGAGGCGGAGCTGCGCGGCGTAGCCGGCGAACTCCTGCCCGAGCGTGACCGGCACCGCGTCCATCAGGTGCGTGCGACCCGACTTGACGACGTCCTCGAACGCCGCCGCCTTCGCCGCGAACGACGCCTCCAGCTGCGCGAGCGCCGGCAGCAGGTCGTTCGTCGCCTCGTCCAGCGCGGCGAGGTGCACGGCGCTGGGGAAGACGTCGTTCGACGACTGGCCCATGTTGACGTGATCGTTCGCGTGCGTGCCCTCGCCGGCCAGCGCCGCGATCACCTCGTTCGCGTTCATGTTCGAGGAGGTGCCCGAGCCGGTCTGGAAGACGTCGACCGGGAACTGGTCGTCGTGCTCGCCGGCCGCGATCGCGTCCCCGGCCGCGCCGATCCGCTCCGCGAGCGCGCCGTCGAGCAGCCCCAGCTCGCCGTTCACGCGCGCCGCGGCGCCCTTGATGCGACCGAGCCAGCGCACGACCGGCACCGGCACGCGCTCGCCCGACACCGGGAAGTTCGCGACCGCCTTGGTCGTCTCACCGCCCCACAGCTGCTGCTCCGTCTCCTGCACGCCCATGTCACACCGCCTGTTTCAGCTCAGAGGTTCACCCACAGAAGGAAATCAGCTCTCGGGCGAGGCCGACGGGGTCGTCGTAGGCGAGCAGGAAGCCGGTGCGGTCGAGCGTGCGCAGCTGCCCGTCCGGCAGCAGGTCGAGCGCTTGGCGCGCCGCTGCGATCGGATACAGCGGATCCTCGTCGGCCCACAGCAGCAGCGTCGGCACGCTCACCCGCCCGTACGCGTCGAACAGCTCGCGCCACGGCTCGCTCGGCCAGCGGCGCGCGAATCTGGCCCACGAGCGGGCGCGAGCGCGATTTCCGGGCAGGTCGGCGAGCGCGTGGCGCACGAGGTCGCGCGCGGCCGGGTTGCGCTGCGCGGAGAGCTTCTCGCCGAGCGACGGGCGGAACACCAGCGGGGCGGCGCGCGCGAGCAGGCGGTCGAGCCCCGGCACGACGGCGGCCATCGCGGTGCCGCGCCACGCGGCCAGCCCGGCGCGACGCTCGGCGCGGCGGTGCAGCCGGTTCGGCATCAGCACGAGCCGGCGCGGGGTCAGGTGCCCGTCGAGCACGGCGCGCAGCAGCAGCTCCGCGCCGATGTCGTGCCCGCCGACGAGCGGCCGCGGACCGAGCACCTCCGCGCAGAAGCCGGCGACGACCTCGGCGAGCCACTCCGGCGTGTAGGGATGGCGGGGGCGGTCCTCGCTGTCGCCGTGCAGCGGCAGGTCCGGCAGCACCACGCGGAAGCGCCGCGAGAGCGGCTCGACGACCGGCTCCCACTCGCGGTGCGAGAGGCCGAGCGAGTGCAGCAGCGCCAGTCCGGGACCGGCGCCCGCCTCGCGGTAGGCGATGCGCGCGCCGTCTCCGTGGTGATAGAGCCGCAGCCGCATCCGCGCGAGATTCTCACCCATGCCCGCGGCCGGCTGCGCGGCCTCGCAGCAGCAGCGCCCGCCGCGGGCCGCCGTCGGGCGGGGCGGCGCCCGCGATGCGGTTCGCCAGCTCGCCCTGCAGGCCGGCCGCCTGCGCCGACCCGCGCGCGGTCGCGCCGATCAGGAAGCCGAGTTGCAGCGCGGCGGCGTCGCTCGCGTGCATGCGTCTGGCGAGCCGGTCGGCCGCCTGTGTGAGCGTCGCCCCGAGCGCCTGCAGCCGGACGTCGTCGACTGTCCGCCGCACGCATTGCGACAGCGGCGTGCCGTCGCCCAGCGTCACGTGTCCGGGGGCGCTCCTCAGCGCTTGCAGCACGTCGGCCGGCTGTGCTTGGATGCACGCCTGCGCAGGCGGCCTGCGGCTGCCGCAGCCGCAGAGGGCGAGCAGCGCGAGCAGGCACGCGACGCCGATCCGTCCCACGGATCCATCCTTCCAGTCCGCGCAGCTTTCGTCACGTTCCGGCGAGGAGGTTGTGCAAAACCTCCCCCCGACCTTCACAGAAGGGGGCAAACCCTCCCTAATGGGCTCATGCCTTTGCAGATGCACGGGATGAACGCGCGGCCGTTGGGGCTTTCCACCTCGCAGGCCGCCCGCGAGCTGGGCGTGTCGCTCGGCACCGTCCGCCGCTGGTCCGACATGGGCTACCTCCAGTCCTACCGGACCCCGGGCGGGCAGCGCCGCTTCAGCGTCGAGCACATCGAACAGTTCGTGCGCTCCCTCCAGCAGAACAGCTTCGCGGTGCAGCAGGACCGCGAGGACTCGTTCCTGCAGCGCGCCACGGGCTGACCCTCCCCCACAACTGCAGCAGACCGCGAGCGCGCCCCTGCGGCGCGCTTCGTCGTGCAGCGGTCAGCCGCCGACGGCGGCCTCGTTGATACGGCGTTCGAGGTCCAGCTCGCTGCCGAAGTCGGCCGCGTCGGCGTGGCGGTACGTCGCGTCGCTGCCCGCGAGCACTCTCGCGAGCGCCTCGACGTAGTCGGCGTCGAGCTGCGAGCCGGCGACGCGGCGCAGCTCCGTCAGCGCCTGGAACGAGCTGACCGGCGTGCGGTACGTGTCGTGCGCCGTGAGCGTGTCGTAGACCTCGGCGACCGCGATGATCTTCGCCAGCTCCGGGATCCGGTCGGCCTTCAGGCGGTCCGGATAGCCGCGCCCGTCGACGCGCTCGTGGTGCGCGCGCACGATCTCCGCGACCGGGCCGTAGAGCCCGAGGTCGCGCAGCATGTCGGCGCCCAGCACGGGGTGCTGGCGGATCGCGTCCCAGTCCTCGTCCGTCAGCACGCGGCCGCGCTCGAACACGCGGTCCGACAGCGCGAAGTTGCCGATGTCGTGCAGCAGGCCCGCGGTGTGCGCCAGCTCCTGGTCCTCGGCGGACATCCCCGCCTCTTTGGCGATGTCGCGCGCGAACGCCGCGACGGCGGCGGCGTGGCGCGCCGCGCGCGGGTCGCGGATGTCGAGCGTGCGCAGGAGGCCGGACAGCACGCCCCAGGACAGGGAGGCGTACTGCTTGCTGCGATGTCGGGCGGTCGCGACGAGTCGCGCCATGTAGCTGAATGCGATCAGCGTGAAGGCCGCGAACGCGGTGCCGCCCAGGCCGAGCTGGAGGCACAGCCCGGTCGCCGCGAGCGCGAGCGCGACGTTGATCGCGATCGAGGCGAGCAGCGTGCCGAGCGCGCTCCAGATCGTTCTCCAGAACGGGACGTCGTCGAGCATCGAGGTGATGCCCGCGACGATCAGCAGGTTGAGCGCGAACATCAGCGTCGCGGCGAGCGCGAGCGCGAGGTAGAAGCCCGCCGAGCCGTCCTCGGCGGGACGGAGCGCGTCGAACAGCGTGCCGGCGATCAGCACCGGGGCGCCGCTGCCGACGAGGTTCATCGCCATGCGCTCCGTGCGGTAGCGCTCGACGAGCCAGGTGATCAGCTCAGAGGCGACGACGACGACGAACGCCCACGCGGGCCCGAACAGGGCCAGCACGACGATCGCGGCCAGTGCGGAGCCGGAGACGTGAACGGCTTGCGCCCCGGTGCCCGTGCCGAACAAGTCGGCGCCGACGACACCGAGGGCAAGCACACCAAAAAGCCAGGACAGCCGACCAGGATCGGCGGCAACCATCGCCCACGCGACACAACCGAGTATGCCGACAAGGGTGATCCCCCTCGCGAGGCTGTCCCTTCGCGGCCACGCGCGTGCGACACGCATGTCCGGAAGGTAACGGTCCTTACGGACCTTTACGAGTCAAGGAGAACTACTTGCCCTTGAAGAACATCCACAGCCTCCAGTCGTGTCGCGCTGCACATTCGGTCCGCGAGTCGCCTGGAGAGCGGCGCGCGGACCCGCTGCCCTTCGCGCCGAACTGTAGCCGCTCGATGGAGGTTTTGCACCCAAATCGGGCCGAAACCTGTGCAAATCCGTGCAGGGTGCCGATGGGAGGACCGGAAAAGGCCGACATTCCCCCGTGATGCGCTACCTGAAGACCAGCGAGGCTGCGGCGCTGCTGAATGTCAGCCCGAATACCTTGCGCGCGTGGGAGCGCCGTTTCGGCTTCCCGCGGCCGCAACGCTCGCCCGGTCGTCATCGCCTGTACACGCACGGGGAGATCGCTGCCCTCCGCGATGCGCTGCTCGACGGGCTGTCCATCTCGTCCGCGGTCTCACGCGCGCGAGAGGGGCTCGGCGCAGACACCAACGCACTGGTCGGCGCGCTCAACGCGTTCGACCAGGCACGCGCCGACAACGCGATCGAGGGAGCCCTCGCGCTGCGCTCGCTCGACCGCACGGTGCAGGAGGTCCTGCTCAACTCGCTCGACGAGGTCGCCCGCCGGCACGGAACCGAGTCCGTGCAGTGGGCCTTCGCCGCGCGGTGGGGCAACAGCTGGCTGCGCCGCGCGCAGCGGCTCGTCACGCCGGGGATGCAGTCGAGCGCGACGATCGTGCTCGGCGACGCCACGCGCGACGAGCTCGACCCCGACGCCGCCTACGTGCGCGCACTGGAGCTGCTCGCGATGCGAGCAGGCGCGCGCGTCCTCGGCCTGTCGGTGCGCGGCGTGGCGAACATGTCGGAGGCGCTCGCCACCCATCGGCCCGACGGCGTCGTGATCGCCGGCGGGGCGCTGTCGGACGACACGGTCGCGCGCTGGGCGTACGCGGTGCGACTCGCGACCGGGCCGCTCCCGGTCTCGGTGTATCGCCGTGGCCCGCAGCGGACGCGCGTGCGCACGACAGGCGCTACGATGCTCCCGGGCACGCCAGGAGAGGCAGCCCGGCAGATGATCGAGCTCGTGAGCCATCCGGTCACGAGCATCACGACAGGGACGTCGCCCGCTCGGCTCGCCGCCGACGGGGCGTAGGTCACGGAACGACAGGCACGGAGGCTCAGGGGACCATGGCAATCGACTTCACGGGACGCGCTGCGCTGCGACTCGTCCCGTCGACCGCCGAAGAGGCGTGCCCGTCCCAGTGGTTCTGCGGCCACTGCGGCGCGCCGCCGCCGAACAACGAGACGCCGGCGCCGCCGGCGCGCGTGTGCGGCGAGTGCGGGCTCGGCCTGCTGCTCGAGGCGCGCGGCGACGTCGCCCCCAAGCCCGAGGACCCGTTCCTGATCGTCGACGGCTCGCTGCACGTGTGCGCGATGTCCGCGTCGAGCGAATCGCTGCTGGCGGTTGCCGAGACCGACGTCATCAACCGGCCGGTCACCGAGCTGCTGACGCCGGCCGACGCGGAGGCCTCCGGTCCCGAGTCGCTCGCCGGCGCGATCATGCACGCGGCCGGCGGCGAGGACGAGGTGCGGCGCCTGATGGTGCGCCCCGCCAACGTCTTCGGCGTGCGCATGCCGCTGCGCGTCGGCGCGTGCGGTCCGCCGCGCGCCGCGCTCATCGTCCTCGAGGACTGATCTCCTCTTCCATGCACGCGCGCTTGCGCGGTGCAGCTTTCCCTGCACGCGTTGCGCATGCGGGCCCGAGCTGGGACGGTGCTGCCTGCGATGAGTGGGATCCGCACCAACGCGGCGGCCGTGATGCTCGGCGTGTCACCGAACACGCTGCGCTCGTGGGAGCGCCGCTTCGGTTACCCCTCGCCGGCGCGCACGTCCGGCGGGCACCGTCAGTACGACCTCGCGGACGTCGAGGCGCTCAAGCAGGCGTTCGAGGAGACGCAGAACGTCTCCTCCGCGATCTCGATCGCGCGCCAGCGCGGGGCGGGGCCGCCGTCGTCCAACCGCCTCGCGCTCGCGCTCGCCCGCTTCGAGGAGGACAAGGCCGCGCGCCTGCTGGAGGAGAGCCTCGCGATCCGCTCGCTCGAGCGCACGATCGCGGAGGTGCTGCTGCCGGCCGTCGCCGAGCTGCACGCCGAGGACGCCGGCAGTCCCGAGCACAGCTTCGCCTGGCGCTTCGCGAGCGACTGGCTGTCCGCCTTGCGTCGCGTCGCCGCGCCGGCGACGCGCGAGGAGGGCGTGCTGATCTCCGACGCGACCGCGCCCGGCGACCTCGCCGCCCTGCAGGTGCAGGCACTCGAGCTGCTGCTGCGCCGCGCCGGCCTGCGCACGCTCACGCTCACGGCGGCGACCGAGCCGGCCCGTCTCGGCCGCGCGCTGCGCGCGCTGGCGCCCGCCGCGCTCGTGCTCGGCGGGACGCGCGCCTCGCTCGACGCGATCGGGCGCCTCGTCTACGCCGTGCGCAGCGCACGCGAGGGGATCGACGTGCTGGCCTTCGCCGGCGCGCTGCCCGACACCGGCGCCAGCACCGTGTTGCGGCTCGGCGACGAGCCGCTCGCCGCGCGCGACGCGCTGGTCGACCGCCTTGCGGCGCAGCCGGCCGTCGCCCCGCCGCAGGCGATGCCGCCGGCGGCCCACGACGCCGAGATCCGCGTCGCTCGCCGCCATACCGCGGCGCTGCCGTTCTAGTCAGTTAGTCGCTACGCCGTAATACATCGACTACACTGGCCCTATGGCCAGCAAGTCCGCGCCGTTCAGCATGCGTCTCTCCAAGGAGACGGATCGCATCATCACGGCCGAGGCCCAGCGAACCAAGCGCAGCAAAGGCAGTGTCGTCGAGTCGTTGGCCGAAGAGGCGCTCAAAGCCCGGCTTGTCCCGGGAGTGGCGTTTCGCGGGGACGATTACAACCGTCGCGCTTGGGTGATCGGCACGAGCCTCGACGTCTGGCAGATCATCGAGGCCTACGAGGACTTCGAGCGAGACGTCGACCGCGTGGTCGCCGAGACGGATCTCGCCAAGCGGGAGCTGCGAACTGCGGTCAGCTACTACGCGCGGTTCCCTGAGGAGATCGACGCGTTCATCGAGCTGAATCGGCGTTCCCTCGCGGACCTGCAGGCAGAGCACCCTCATGCTGACGTCATAGCGGTCAACCTCGACTGATCCGCGCATTGCGGCTGCTGCTTGACGCGCACGTCTCCGGCCGGCGAATCGGCAGCGCCCTCCGCGAGCGCGGGCACGACGTGCTGGCGGTGGATGAGGAACGGGACCTCGACGGCTGCCCCGACGAGGAGCTGCTCGAGCTGGCAACCAGCCAGAAGCGAGTCCTGGTGACGTTCGACGCCGCCGACTTCCCTCGCATCTGTCACGAATGGCTCGAGAGCGGCAAGCCTCATCATGGGTGCGCTCTGCTGGTCGGGATCAGGAACCACGAGATCGGCGCCGTCGTGCGGGCGCTCGATGGCGCATTCGGCGCGCGACCTGATCCGGGCGATTGGCACGACCACCTCGCGTTCGTCTCGCGAGCCCATTGACGCACGATGCCGCGCAGATACGTCAGAGACGACGCAGATCTGCCGGAGAACGACTTCATCCTGGAGCTGCCCGGCTCGTTCAGTCCACTGAGCTGTCACATCCGGCATTACGTCAACGACGACCACCATGTGGTGATCGTCGGGAAATTCGCCGGTGGAGCGGGCGGAGTCCTGTTTGCCGAGCCGATCGCGCGCGAGGTGGCTGAGGCGGTCGTGCCGCCAGGGCGCGAGTTCGCGATGGTGGCCTACGCTCCCCAGCACCCGCTCAGCGGCGGACGTCACTTCCAGGAAGTGACGTTCGAGCTCGACGATTCGGTTCGACGACCCTCGTCTGCAGTCTTCGCCGGGCCAAGGGTGACCCTCCCGCACTTTCGTCCGCTCGATCTGGATGCCGTCGAGGCGATGACCGGTCGGCCGGTGTTCACCTTCCCGTACGGCTTCTACACCAGGGAGCTGGCGGAGGCGATGAACGGACAGCCTGCGAAGCGTCTGCTCGAGCTGCTGATCGAGGAAGGCCTGGTCTGTCCGGAGCACGGCCCCTCCAGCCATGGGGAGTACTGCGGCATCGATCCGCGCTGCGACGAGCTGCGGAATCGGCGCGCGCGAAGATGGCGCTCGCCGTACGAGCCGCGGCTACGGTCGAATCCCGGCGCCTATGTCGGGATCGACACTGGTTACGGCTCATGCGTCGAGTTCGAAGAGGAGGGCATCCGGCGGCCGGTGCCGATCTTCGGCCTCGATGCGCCCGAAGTGGCGTGGGGTTACCACGGGTCCGGCTCCTGGGAGGCGGCGACCTCGATCCTGGCGGACTACCTCGGTTTCCTGCCGCGGCCCGAGCTGCGCGCACGCTTCAAGGACGAGCTCGTGGCGCTGTTGCCGCACGACCGATTAGGGGTCGACCAGGCGTGCGCGGCATACGAATGCCTGCACGCTCCCGTCGGACCGCGGCCGCCCGCGGCAACCTAGAATCAGGCGCCCATGTCCGCGCCGCACCGTCCGGTCGATCCGCAGCAGTCCTTCCCCGCGATGGAGGAGGCGCTGCTCGCGCGCTGGAAGGACGAGGACGTCTTCCACGAGACGATCCGGCGCCGCAGCGGGCGCCCGCCGTGGATCTTCTACGAGGGGCCGCCGACCGCGAACGGGAGGCCGGGCACGCACCACGTCCTCGCCCGCATCTTCAAGGACATCTTCCCCCGCTACCGCACGATGTGCGGCTACTACGTCGAGCGCAAGGGCGGCTGGGACTGCCACGGGCTGCCGGTCGAGCTGGCCGTCGAGGAGCAACTCGGCTTCACCTCCAAGGACGACATCGAGCGCTACGGCATCGCTGAGTTCAACGCGAAGTGCCGCGAGTCGGTCTTCACCTACGTCGAGGAGTGGGCGCGGCTGACGGAGCGGATCGCCTACTGGGTGGACCTCGACGAGGCCTACCGCACGCTCGACGACTCCTACATCGAGTCGGTCTGGTGGGCGCTGCGCACGATCTGGGACAAGGGGCTGCTGTACGAGGGCCACAAGGTCGTCCCGTACTGCCCGCGCTGCGGCACCGCGCTCTCGTCGCACGAGCTGGGTCAGCCGGGGGCCTACCGCGACGTCGTGGATCCCTCGGCGTACGTGCGGCTGCCGGTGACGCGGCCGGCCGGGCCGCTGCACGCCGGCGACGAGCTGCTGATCTGGACGACGACGCCGTGGACGCTGCCGTCGAACGCGGCGGTTGCGGTCGACCCCGACCTCACGTACGTGCGCGTGCGCAGCGACGACGGCGCGGTCTTCGTGCTGGCCGAGGCGCTGATCGAGCGGGTGCTTGGGAACGGCGTCGACATCCTCGCGCGCTTCGCCGGCGGCGACATGGTGGGCGCGGCATACGAGCCGCCGTTCCCCTTCATCCCCGGCAGCGCCTACGGCGAGAAGGGGCACACCGTGCTGCCGGCCGACTTCGTCACCGCCGAGGACGGCACCGGGCTCGTGCACACCGCGCTCGCGTTCGGGGAGGACGACTATCGCCTCGGTGAGCAGCAGGGCATGACGGTCGTCAACCCGGTCAGACCGGACGGCACCTACGACGAGCGGATCGGGCCGTACGCCGGGCGTGCCGTGCGCGAGGCGAACGCCGACCTGGTCGAGGACCTGCGTGCGCGCGGGCGCCTCTTCCGTGTCGAGGACTACGAGCATGCCTACCCGCACTGCTGGCGCTGCGGGACGCCGCTGCTCTACTACGCGAAGCCGTCCTGGTACATCCGCACGTCGCAGATCCGCGACCGGCTGCTCGCCTCCAACGAGGCGGTCAACTGGCACCCGCCGCACGTCAAGCACGGGCGCTTCGGCAACTGGCTGGAAGGCAACGTCGACTGGGCGCTGTCGCGCGAGCGCTACTGGGGCACGCCGCTGCCGGTGTGGCGCTGCGAGAGCGGGCACGTGCACTGCGTCGGCTCGTTCGACGAGCTGGAGGAGCTGAGCGGCGTGCGGCTGGAGGACGCGCATCGTCCGTACGTGGACGAGGTCGGCTTCCCGTGCGCCGAGTGCGGCAGACGGATGCAGCGCGTGCCCGAGGTGATCGACGTGTGGTTCGACTCCGGCGCGATGCCGTTCGCGCAGTGGCACGCGCCGCACGAGAACGCCGAGCACTTCAGAGAGCGCTTCCCGGCCGACTACGTGTGCGAGGCGCTCGACCAGACGCGCGGCTGGTTTTACTCGCTGCTGGCCGTCTCGACGCTGCTGTTCGACTGCTCCTCGTACAAGAACGTCGTCTGCCTCGGGCTGATCCTCGACGCCGAGGGGCAGAAGATGTCGAAGTCGAAGGGCAACGTCGTCGTGCCGTGGGAGGTGCTCGACCGGTATGGAGCCGACGCGCTGCGCTGGTACTTCTTCACCTCCAAGCAGCCGTGGGACGGCTACCGCTTCTCGCTGGAGACGATCGGCGAGGCGGTGCGGCAGTTCCTCTTGCAGCTGTGGAACACGTACGGCTTCTACGTGCTGTACGCGAACGCGAACGGGCTGGCGCCGAGCGCGCTGCCCGATCCGGCGGAGTCGTCGCACGAGCTGGACCGCTGGGCGCTGTCGCGCCTGAGCGCGACCGTCGAGATCGCGCGCGAGCGGATGGACGACTACGACGCGACGGCCGCCGGCCGCGCGATCCAGGCGTTCGTCGACGACCTCTCGAACTGGTACGTGCGCCGCTCGCGCAGGCGCTTCTGGGACGGTGACCCGGCCGCGTTCGCGACGCTGCGGCACTGCCTCGTCTCGGTCGTGCAACTGCTGGCGCCGTTCACGCCGTTCGTCACCGACGAGATCTACCGCAACCTCGATCCCGACGGCGAGCCGAGCGTGCACCTGTGCGACTACCCGCACCCGACTGCGCGAAATCTCGCGCTGGAGGAGGCGATGGAGGTCGCGCGTGAGGCGGTGCGGCTCGGGCTCGCGGCGCGGGGACAGTCGAGGATCAAGCTGCGCCAGCCGTTGCATGCGGCGGCGATCGTCGCGACCGGCCGCGAGCGCGAGGCGATCGAGCGGCTCGCCGACGTCGTGCGCGAGGAGCTGAACGTGAAGGCGCTGCGCTTCGTCTCCGCCGCCGACGAGCTGGGCCAGCTCGAGGTCAAGCCCAACTACCGTGCGCTCGGTCCGCGCTTCGGCAGGCAGATGCCGCTGGCGGCCGAGGCGGTCGCGGGGCTCGACCCCGCGCACGTGGCGGTCGCACTGCGCGAGGGCCGGACCGTCGGCGTGGTGGTCGACGGACACGACCACGAGCTGACGGCCGACGACCTCGTGGTGGCGATGCAGCCGTTGGAGGGCTACCAGCTCGAGCGCGAGGGCTCGCACGCGGTCGCGCTGGAGCTGGCGCTGGACGACGAGCTGCGGCGCGAGGGCCTCGCGCGGGAGGTCGTCCACGCGGTGCAGGCGGCGCGCAAGGCGGCGGGGCTGGACGTGAGCGACAGGATCGCGCTCACGCTCGCGGGCGCCGACGAGCTGCTCGCCGCCGCGCGGGCGCACGAGCCGTACGTGACGGGCGAGACGCTCACGACGGCGATCTCGTACGACGGCGCGGCGCAGTCGAACGGCGGCTCGCACGCGGTCGAGATCGAGGGTCTCGCGCTGCGCATCGCCGTCGCGCGCGCGTAGGCCCGGCGCCGCGAGCCGGGCGTCGGCGCTTCCCGTTTGACCGCGGGGCGGTCGTTGCTCAACATTTATTCCTGTGTTCCGGGGCATCGACTCCTCGCCCTGGCGTCCGTCCGTGCGCGCTCCACGCCTCGACGCGGCGCTGGCGCGCGGCACGCTCGCCTGCGTCGTCGTGGAGTCGATCGCCGGCGAGGTCGTGCACGCGATCGTCCTGCCTTGGCCGCAGGTCGACCGGCACGGCTGCCTCGTCTTCCACGATTCCGGCCCGACGCGCCGCCTCGAGGTGCGCGTGGAGCAGCTCGGCGCGGCGCCCGGCGTGGGGAGCCTCTACGCGGCTGAGCTGGCGACGACGGACGCGGAGGCTGGGGCCCTGTCCGCCTCGTTCGCGTGGCCGCCCCTCGACGTGACCGCGCACGCGCACGCGTTCGTGCGCAGCGGGCTGCGCGGGGGAGCGGGCGGCTAGCTCGAGGGCGTGACGAGCGTGAAGGCGTGGTCGTAGGCGCCGCGCGCTCTGCCGATCGCGACCCACAGCAGCACGAGCGACTCGAGCTGGCGCGACTGCTCGATGCCGCCGACGTCGAACGCCTTCCAACCGACGTCGGCGAGCAGCTCGGCGACGGCCTGCTTCGCGGCGTCGTCGTCGCCGGCGATGAACATCGGGTGCGGGCCGCCCGGCAGGCTCGGGTCGACCATCAGCGCGTTGTTGACGGTGTTGAACGCCTTCACGACGCGCGCGTCGGGGAGCGCGCGCTGGGCGATCTCGCCACCGGAGTCGGTGTGGCCGACCGCGAGGCCCGGGCCGCCGGTCGCCGGGTCGGGCGCGAGCGGGTTGGTCGCGTCGATCACGACCTTGCCGGCGAAGTGCTGCGGGCCGGCCGTCTGGATCGCCGCCTCGACGGCGGTGCCTCTCGGGGCCAGCACGACGATCTCGCCGGCCTCCGCCGCACCGGCGAAGGTGCCGATCGCGACGCGGTCGTGCTGCGCGGCCCACGCTTGGAGGTCGTCGTTCTCCTCCGGCGCGCGTGTGCCGATCGTGACCTCGTGCCCGTGGGCGGCGAAGCCGGCCGCGAGTGCGCGGCCGACCGCTCCGCTGCCGATCACGCCGACGCGCGTGGGGTCCATGACGGACGCTTACCCCGCGGCGGCGCGCCTCAGGCCGTGAGGACCGGGTCGAGCTCGGCCTCGAGCTTGCGCTTCGGGTAGGCGCCGACGACCTTCTTCGCGATCTGCCCGTTCTTGAAGAGGATCAGCGTCGGGATCGAGAGGACCTCGTAGGCGATCGCCGTCTGCTGGTTCTCGTCGGTGTTGAGCTTGACGATCTTCAGCGCGTCGCCCTTCTCCTGCGCGATCTCCTCGAGCACCGGGGCCACCATCCGGCACGGCCCGCACCAGGGCGCCCAGAAGTCGACGAGGACGGGGGTCTCGGACTCGATCACCTCGGCCTGGAAGTTGTTGTCGGTGACCTCGTTGATGGTGCCTGCCATGAGGGCTCCTTGGACGGATTCGGCGTCTTTACTTCACAAAGTATAGTAGCCCGGCCGCGAGGGCGGCGGCGTGGGTCGTGCCGTGGCGGCGGTACCGGCCCTCAACGAGGAGAGCCCGGCGTAGCGGCGCCGGGCTCTCGGGAGGTGAAGCTCGTAGAGCTCGTCCTGATCGCTGGTGAGGATAGCGACGCGGGTGGGGAGCGCAACAGCAGCTATGTGGCGGGCTCAGCGGATCAGCGCGGCGAGCAGGTGTGGGGAGACGTAGACCTCGATCACGCTGGCGAGGATCAGGACGGGGATGGCGATCGTGACGGTCACCACGGTTGCGGCGAGCAGCTCGTCCCAGCGGCCGCGGCGGCTGGCGATGAGCCAGGCCGCGAGCGGCAGGAACAGCGCCCACAGCTCGAGCAGCGCATGCGGCAGCAGCGCCACGAGCAGCAGGCCGGGCGCGATGCCGAGCTGCGCCGAGACGGTCGTGGCGGTGCTGCCGATCACGAACGCCTGCGTCATCAGCGAGAACAGCGTTGCGGCGGTCACGAACGCGATCGCGAGCGGGCCGGCGGCGTCGTGGACGCGGCGCCAGATCCCGCTGCGTCGCGCGGCCTCGCGCGGCAGCGAGCTGCCGGCGATGTAGCCCGCGACGCACGCGAACGCGTGCAGCGCCAGCACGAGCGCGTTGCGGTGCAGGATCTGCGCGACGTCGTCCAGGCTCGGCGGCGCCGTGATGCCGAGCACCGGCAGCGGCGTCGGATCGGCCTGCATCGCGAGCGCGACGAGGTAGACGGCGCCGAGCAGCAGCGCGGCGACCGTCAGGCTGCCGAGCGACCAGGCAAGCAGGACCGGCCCCGGCCGCGCGTTCCAGCGCACGAGCGTGCCGCGCGTCGGGCCGAGCCCGCGGACGAGTGCGAGGTCCTGCACCTGCATGCGCCCACGATGACAGACGGGCCGCGGCTCGACGGGGGGTGGCTGGACGACCGTGGACGCGCCTGGACGCGGGCGCGCCGCCGCTCGTCCTACGCTTGCAGCGCGGAGATGGCGGACCTCACGAACAGCGACATCGCGGCGAGACTCGAGGAGCTCGGCGACCTGTACGAGCTCGACGGCGCGATCGTGCACCGCGTCGTCGCGTACCGCAACGCCGCCAAGGCCGTGCGCGACGCCTCGACCTCGATCGCCGCGCTCACGCGCGCCGGCCGCGTGACCGAGCTGTCCGGCATCGGCGCGACGCTCGAGACGAAGCTGCAGGCGCTGCTGGAGCAGGGCGACATCCCGCAGGCGGTCGCGCTGCGCGAGAAGTTCCCCGCCGGGCTGCTGGAGATGACGCGGCTGCCCGGGCTCGGGCCCAAGCGCGCGCGCCGGCTCCACGAGGAGCTCGGCGTCGACTCGCTCGAGACGCTCGCGACCGCCGCCAGACAGGGCCGCATCCAGGACCTCAGAGGCTTCGGCGCCAGAGCCGAGGCGAAGCTGCTGGAGGCGGTCGAGCGCGCGGTCGCCGCCGACGAGGAGGGCGAGGAAGGCGGCGGCTCGGGCCGCGTCGTGCTCGACCGCGCGCGCGGGATCGGCGAGCAGGTCGTCGAGGCGCTGCGCGCGCACCCGGCTGCCGTGCGCGTCGAGCTGGCCGGCTCCGCCCGGCGCTGGGCCGACTCCGTCAAGGACCTCGACGTCGTCGCGGCCTCCGACGATCCCGGGGCGCTGATCGATGCGTTCACGCGGCTCGACCAGATCGAGGTCGTCACGGCCAGCGGGGAGGCCGGCGCGCGCGCCCGCACGCACAGCGGCATGAGCATCGACCTGAAGGTCGTCGCGCCCGGCCAGTTCGGCAACCTGCTCCAGCACTTCACCGGCAACAAGCAGCACAACGTCGCGCTGCGCGAGGCGGCCGTGCGCAGAGGGCTGCACGTCTCCGAGTACGGGATCCTCGACGACGCGACCGGTGAGACGCTGACGTGCGCGACCGAGGAGGAGGTCTACGCGGCGCTCGGCTACGCCTACATCGAGCCGGAGCTGCGTGAGGGCCGCGGCGAGCTGGCCGCCGCCGCGCTCGACGGAGGGGCGGGGAAGGGCGGCGGCGCGCCGAGCGGTCTTCCGAGACTGATCACGGTCGAGGACCTCAAGGGCGAGCTGCACTGCCACACGACCGCGTCGGACGGCAAGGACGAGATCGAGGAGATGGCGTACGCGGCGCGCGACCTCGGCTACGAGTACCTCGCGATCACCGACCACTCCGCCTCGCACGGCTTCGGAAACGACGTCTCACCCGAGCGGCTCGAGCAGCAGATCGAGCGCATCCGCGCCGCGAACCAAGCGATCGACGGAATCGAGCTGCTCGCCGGCAGCGAGGTGAACATCCTCCCCGACGGCTCGCCCGACTACAGCGACGAGCTGCTCGCGCAGCTCGACTGGGCGATCGCGAGCGTGCACACGTCGTTCGCGCTCGACGAGCGCGCGATGACGGAGCGGATCGTGGCCGCCGTCGAGCACCCGTTCGTCGACGCGATCGGCCACCTGACCGGCCGCAAGATCGAGGCGCGCCCGCCGTACGCGGTCGACGTCGAGCGCGTGATCGAGGCGTGCGCGCGCACCGGCACGATGCTGGAGATCAACGGCAGCGTCAATCGCCGCGACCTCAACGACGTCCACGCGCGCGCGGCCGCCGCCGCCGGCGTCTGGATCGTCGTGACGACCGACGCGCACCGCGTCGCGACGCTCGCGACCACGCGCCCCTACGGGATCGCCACCGCACGCCGCGCCTGGCTGACCGCGGCGCAGGTCGCCAACACGCGTCCGTGGGACGAGTTCGCCGCGCTCCGGAAAAGGGCACACGGTCGGTAGACCCGCGGCTCGCCTCCGGGGGCGGGCTGCATCGACCGGAGGTGTCAGATGCAAGAGGCGCAGCTCAACGAGCGTCTGCGGCAGGGCCGCAAGTGGCTCCTGATCTCGGGCTGGCTCGCGGCGATCGCCGGCGCGATCGCGATCCTCGTGCCCGCGGTGGCTTCCGTGACCGTCGCGATCTTCATCGGCTGGATGCTGCTGCTCGGCGCGGTCTTCCTGCTGATCGACGCGTTCGCCGGGCGCGAGCTGGGCTGGATGGTGCTGCGGCTGCTGCTGGCGTTCGCCGCCGGCGCGGCCGGCCTGGCGCTGCTGCTCGCGCCGCTGCACGGCACGTACACGCTGACGGTGTTGCTGGTGCTGTGGTTCGCGATCACCGGCGTGATGCGGATCGCGGTCGCGATCGCCGAGCGCGGCACGCCGGGCGCCGGTTGGACGGGCGCGAACGGCGTCATCACGCTGCTGCTGGGGATCCTGATCGGCGCGCACCTGCCGGAGTCGTCCGACTGGGCGATCGGCCTGCTCGTCGGGATCGACTTCCTCTTCTACGGGTTCGGCGCGCTCGCCGCCGCCTCCGCGCTCAAGCACGAGGGGCTCGAGGGCGGCGCGCACAGCGGCCCGACCGTCACCCCGGGCGGAGCGGCGACCGCGTAGTCGTGCACGGGCGAGGCGGCGCGTGTGGCGGAGCGCGCCGCTTCAGCTCGTGCCGGTCAGCAGCGCCGGCAGCACGCGCTCGGCGACGGTCGCCTCGAACGCGGCGCGGCGGTACGGGGCGAGCAGCTCCGCGGCGCGCTCCGCGTAGTCGCCGGCGGGCGCGTCGAGCGCGCTGCGGATCGCGCCCGCGAGGTCCTCGCACACGAGCGCCGGGTCGAGCGCGCGCGCCAGCTCGCGCGCCGGGTAGGGGCCGCCGCCGGGCGTCGTGACGAGCCGGCAGCCGTCGGCGAGCGCCTCGAGCTGGGCGATCCCGTAGTCCTCGTGGCGCGGCGCCGCGACGAAGATGCGCGCGCGGCGCAGCAGCGCGCGGTACTGCTGCTGCGGCAGCAGTCCGGTGCCCTGTGCGCCGTCGCCGAGCGCGCCGGCCGGCTGCCCGGCGACCAGCAGCGTCTCGTGCGGGCGGCGCGCTCGCGCCCAGGCGGCGAGGATGCGCGCGAGCCCCTTCTTCTCGGCGTCGGCCGCGTAGGCGAGCGCGGCGACGTCGCGCTCGGCCGCCGCGGGCGGCACCCCGTCCGCCGCGCTCGGCTCGACCGGGACCGGCAGCACGAGCGCGGGCGTGCGCACCGAGCCCCATCCGTCCAGCGCGCGCAGGCCGCCGGCGCTCATCGGCAGCAGCAGCGGCGCGAGCGCGACGCGCTGGCGCTCCAGCGGCCGCTGCCACAACCCGTGACGGCCGGGCCGGTTCTCCGCCGCCGGCGAGTCGAACCAGATCGCGCCGGCGCGCGGGCCGAGCAGCGCGGCGGTCGAGGACGCGTAGACGAGTGCGCGCGGACGGTGCGCGGCGATCCCGGCGCGCGCGGCGGCGCGCGCGGCGCGCGCCTGCACGAGGTCGGTCGCCATCAGCGTGCGCACGTCGCGCACCGGGGCCGCGGCGGCGACCGCGACGCGCGCGCCCGCGCGCTCGATCGCGTCCGCCAGCGCGGGCACGGCGCCGCGCCAGCCGGCCGTCGTCGGCAGCGCGACGACGAGCACGTCGACCGCGCGCGGCACGCGCGTGGCGGACGCCGCCGCCGAGGCGGCGGCACTCACGCGCGCGGGGCCGGCGTCGGCTCGACGTCCTCGAACTGCCACACGTTCGCCTTGAAGCCCGGCGTGCGCAAGAGCTGGATCGGCTTCAGCGGCGACGTGCGCTCGACGTAGTAGCGCACGCCGTCGCGCTCCTCGATCGCCGTCACGGCGGAGTCCTGGCGCCGCCACGAGAGCGCCCAGATGATCGCGAAGCCGGTCGCGATCGCGGCGATCTGCGGGAGCACGAGCGCGAGGCCGCCCGCGGCGACGGTGCACAGCAGCAGCGGCCACAGGCGGTTGAAGAGGATCCGCGTGGGGTGGACCTCGGGCAGCGCCTTCGTCGATCTCGCGCCCGCGAGCAGCCGCGCGATCGGCGGCGAGGTCTCCGCGCGGCGGCCGAGCGCCGCCCCGACGATCGCCGCCAGCAGCCACCAGCCCGCCGCGAACGGGACGAGCAGCGGGTCGTCGTGCGAGCCGGCGGCGGCGACCGTGATCGCCGCCAGCAGCGTCGCCGCTGCGGCGCTCGTCATCACCGTCGCCTTGAGGAAGTCCGTGAAGCGCATCCCGACTGCCCCTCAGTCGCCGGCCAGCAGGCCCTCGAGCACGGCGCGCACGCCGTCGGGCCCGTCGACGACGAGGTCGGCCGCCTGCTCCAGCTCGGTCGGGCCCTCGTCGGAGCGGGCGCAGACGCGCAGCACCTGTCTGAGCGTGCCGGCGGCCTGCAGCTCGCCGAGGCCGCGGAACGCGTCGAGGTCGGTCGCGTCGTCGCCGACGTAGGCGGCGGCGTCGAGCTCGAGGCCGGACAGCAGGGCGACGACCCCCGCGCCCTTGTCCATCCGCACCGGCGGGCGCACCTCCAGCACCTTGCGGCCCCAGTGCGTGCGCAGGCCGCTCTGCTCCGCGCGCGCGGCGATCGCGTCGATCGCGGCGCGCGCAGCCGCCTCGTCCGGCGCGGCGCGCCAGTGGAACGCGACGATCGAGCCCTTGTCCTCGATCCGCACGCGCAGGCGGCGCAGCTCCGAGGTGTCGGCCTCGCGCCCGAACGCCTGGATGCGGCGGCTCCAGTCGCGCACCGCCGGATCGAGCGCCGGCTCGGTCCAGCCGGCGCGCAGCAGCTCGGTGCCGTGGCTGCCGAGGTAGGAGATCGTCCCGATCGAGACGATCCGGCGCGCGTCCGAGGCGCGCCGGCCGCTCACGCACGCGACGAGCGCGTAGCGGCGCGCGAGCTCGATCAGCAGGCTGCGCGTGCCCTCCGGCACGTGCGCGTCCTCCGCGTAGCGCACGATCGGCGCGAGCGTCCCGTCGACGTCGAGCAGGATCGCGCTGCGGCTCGGGTCGGATCGCAGGGGGCTCAGCGCGTCGGCGAGACGGGCATCCGAGGCGCCCGCCGTGGATCGGGCGGGGGTCACTCGACCAGTATTGCGCGCCGGGCGCGTCGCCGACGGGCGCGGCGTTGCGGCGCTTGGGTGGCGCGGCGAGCGTGCGGCCGGCCGGACGCGCTCAGAGAGCCAGCGCGCCCAGCACCTCCTCCCACCACGCGCGCTCGGCCTCGCTCGCGGCGGCGCGCGCCTTGCGGCGCACCCAGTCGCTCAGCAGCTGCTCGCGGCCGAGCGCCAGCACCGGGCCCGTGACCGCGAGGTAGCCGTCGTCCAGCAGCACGAGCGCGCCCGGACGGTCGCGGCGCGTGCGCAGGCGGTCGACGACCGCGCGGCCCGCCACGCGCTCGGGATGTCCCGGGTCACCGTCCTGTTCGCTCCAGCCGCGCACGTGGAAGACCGGCGCGTGGCCCTCGGGGATCCGTTGCGGGCGCGGCGGCGGCCCGACCGGGCCCTCGCGCCAGCGCTCGAGCAGCGCCCGCATCGCGCCGACCTCCTCGCGGCGGATCAGCACGTGCAGGCGGTCGCCCGCCTCGATCCGCGTCGAGCCGCGCGGCGGGATCGCCTGCCCGTCGCGCACGATCACGTTGACGATCGCCGCGCGCGGCAGGCCGAGGTCGCGGATGCGGTGGCCGATCAGCGCGTCGCCCGGCGCCGCCTCGACCTCGAACGCGTCGGCGCCGAGCTGGCGGATCGTGCCGGTCTCCGTCAGCGCGCTCGCGGCCAGCGGCGTGGCGGTCGTCGTCGCGCCGAGCCAGCGCGCGACCGGCTCGATCGTGGCGCCTTGCAGGACGGTCGAGGTCAGCACCGCGAAGAAGACGATGTTGAAGAACTCGCGACTGTCGTGGACACCGGCGATCACCGGGAAGGTGGCGAGCACGACCGGCACCGCGCCGCGCAGGCCGGCCCACCCCAGCACGGCGCGGTCGGCGAGGCTGAACGGTCCGATCGTCGCGACGAGCGCCGCCAGCGGCCGCGCGACCAGCGCCAGCACGAGCGCCAGCGCGGTCCCCTCGACCGCCACGTCGCCGAGCTGGCTGGGCAGCACGAGCAGGCCGAGCACGAGGAACATCCCGAGCTGCGCGATCCACGCCATCCCCTGGTGGAACGCGACGATCGTGTGGCGGGCGGGGATCGTCGCGCTGCCGAGCACGAGGCCGGCGAGGTAGACCGCGAGGAAGCCCGAGCCGTGCAGCGTGTCGGCGGCGCCGAAGGCGAGCGCCGCCGTCGCGATCGAGGCGACCGGGTAGAGCCCCGGCGTCGCGAGCTGCACGTGCTTGAACGCCCACACCGCCGCGACGCCGACGACGGCTCCCGCCGCGACGCCGATCGAGACCTCTCTCGCGAACAGCAGCACCATGTCGCCGACGCCGTAGCCCGGCTGCTCGATCCAGTCGATGAAGCCGACGACGAGCAGCACCGCGATCGGGTCGTTCATCCCGGCCTCGCCCTCCAGCGTGCGCGCCAGCCGGCGTCTGAGCGACGAGCCGCGCAGCATCGCGAAGATCGCGGCGCCGTCGGTCGAGGAGACGATCGCGCCGAGCAGCAGTCCCTCCAGCAGCGTGAAGCCGAACAGCCACGTCGCCGCCAGCCCGCAGATCGCGGCGGTCACGAGCGTGCCGAGGAACGCCAGGCTGACGACCGGCTTGAGCACCGGCCGGATCTCGTCGAAGCCGGCGTTGAGGCCGCCCTCGAACAGGATCAGCGCGAGCGCGACGATGCCGACGTCGCGCGCGAGCCGGTAGTCGCTGAAGTCGACCCAGCCGAGGCCGTCGCTGCCGACCGCCATCCCGACGCCGAGGAACAGCACAAGCGACGGCAGCCGCAGGCGGCCGGCGAGCAGGGAGGCCGCGAGGCCCGCCGTCAGCAGCGCGCCCGCGACGAGCACCAGATGGCCGTCCGTCATGGCGGAACCATGCCAGGCGGCGACGCGACGAGGCGCGCGGCCGCTCCGCCGCTACGCGTCCGCGGGCGGCGGAGCGATCCCGTCGAGTGCCTCCAGCACGCGCTCGACGGCGACTTCGAGGTCGAGGCAGCGCAGCTCGACGTCCGGTGCGACGGGCGGCTCGTAGGGGTCGTCGACGCCGGTGAAGCCGCGCAACTGGCCGGCCTTCGCGCGTGCGTAGAGCCCCTTCGGATCGCGCTCCTCGCACACTTCCAGCGGCGTGTTGACGAACACCTCTATGAAGCGCAGCCCGTCGCGCTCGTGCAGCTCGCGCGCGAACGTGCGCGCGGCGGCGTAGGGCGAGACGACCGACACGAGCGCGACGACGCCGGCGTCGGCGAACAGGCGCGCGACCTCGGCCGTGCGGCGGACGTTGCGGTCGCGGTCCTCGGCGGTGAAGCCGAGGTCGCCGCACACGCCGTGGCGCAGGTTGTCGCCGTCGAGGCGGTAGGCCGCGCGGCCGGCGCGGACCAGCTCGGCCTCGACCGCCGCCGACAAGGTCGACTTGCCCGAGGCGGGCAGGCCCGTGAACCACACGGTCGCTCCCCGCTGCCCGATCGCGTCCCACCGTTGCGCGCGCTCGACGACCCCCGGGTGCCACGTCACGTTGGCGCTCGTCGTCATCGCCCGATGCTCCCACAGTCCGAGGGGCCCGCGTGACGGAAGCGGGTCGCGAGCCGGAGCCGGCCTCGGCGGGCGCGCGCGGGTGCCCGATATCCTCGCGCGCCATGAGCCTCCCGACCTACGAGCTTCAATCCCACTCGCTGCACTCCGACGGGGCGCTGCCGCCCGCGGAGGTCGTCGCGAACGCGGCGGCCGCCGGCATCGAGCTGCTGGCGCTGTCCGACCACGACACCGTCGACGGCGTCGACGAGGCGATCGCGGCCGGCGCGCGGCACGGCGTGACGATCGTCCCGGCAACCGAGATCTCCGCGGTCTTCGGCCGCTACGAGGACCTGCACGTGCTCGGCTACGGCATCGACCACCACGACGCGGCGCTCGCCGAGCGGCTGCACACCGCGCGCGCCGACCGCGAGCTGCGCGCGGAGCGGATGGGAGCGAAGCTCGAGCAGCTCGGGTGGCAGGTGGACGACAGCGTGCTGGAGCAGCGGCGCGCGGCCGGCAAGCCGATCGGCCGGCCGCACCTCACGCAGGCGGTGCTTCAGCACCCCGCGAACGCGGACAGACTGGCGGCGGCGGGCTACGACGACGTCTCGTCGTTCCTGCCCGACTTCCTGATCCCCGGCAAGCCGGCGTACCTCGCGCGCACGCATCCGACCGTGATCGAGGCGATTCAGTGGATCCACGACGCCGGGGGCGTCGCGATCTGGGCGCACCCCTACTGGGACCTCGACAGCGACGCCGAGGTGCTGGAGGCGATCGACCTGTTCCGCGAGCACGGGCTCGACGGCGTCGAGTGCTTCTACGTCACGCATACGCCCGAGCAAACCCGCCTGCTGGCCGAACGTTGCGACGAGCTGGGGCTGCTGAAGACCGGCTCCTCCGACTACCACGGGCCGGAGCACCGCCTCTTCTCGCACTTCGGGGCGTTCGACCCCGACGGCTACGCAGCCGACCTCGACGCGCTGCTGAAGCCGACGGCGCGCTGAGCGACGAGGGGCGCCGATCACTCGGCGCCCCGTCCGTCGGTGTGGCCGTTCCCGCCGCGGCGGTCGACCTGCTCGCGCAGCGTGCGCAGCGCGTCCTCCAGCTCGGCGATGCGGGCGGTCACGGACGAGGAGCCCGTGCCGGGCAGCGCGCCGATCTTGGGGGACGTGCCCGGCCCCGGCGGCGGCGCGTGCGCCGGCGCCGGGGGCGCGGCGCCCGCGCCCGCCAGCGCCGGCTCGGGCGCGCTCGCGCCGGCGGCCGCGGCCGCGGCAGCAGCTCTCGCCGCCGCCATCGCTCTCATCGCGATCGCGCGCACCTCCTCCGGCGTGCGCGTCAGCCGGCGCGCGAACGGCATCGCCAGCAGCAGCAGCAGCGCGGCGCCGCGGAACGCCCAGCCCAAGCTGTCGCGCGCGATGCCGGCGCTCTGGCGCCGCAGCCAGCGGTCGAAGCCGACCGGCGCGTGCTGCTCGCGCGGGATCGCGCCCGCGAACTCGCCGAGGTTCTTGCCGACGAGCCCGAGCGCGAGCGGGTCCGGCACCGCCCACACGTACGCCTTGTCCTCGACCGGGTCGACCTTCGCGTCGAAGTACCAGCCGCTCGTCATCGTGAATACGCCGATCAGCACGGCGATCCCGAGCGCCGCGCCGAGCTGGCGCGAGGTGTTCACGACGCCCGAGGCGACGCCGACCTCCGGCCCGATCGCGGCGCCCATCGCGCCGACGTTGATCGCCGGGAAGGCGGTGCCGACGCCGAGCCCGAACAGGATGATCCCGGGCAGCACGACGAGGTAGTCGAGCTGGCCCTCGTACGTCGCCGGCAGGAACGAGAACCACAGCATCCCGAGCGCCATCGACAGCAGCGCGGGCATCGCGAGGCGGTAGGGCGCGAGATGGTCGGCGCCCTTGCCGACGACCGGCCACATGACCAGGCCGCAGGCGCCGATCGGCGTCAGCGCGAGCGCCGCCTCGAGCTGCGAGTAGCCCCACAGGTTCACGAGCGTGATCGACAGCAGGAACAGCGCGCCGAGCGCGCCGGCGCCGAGCAGCAGCATCGCCGCGTTCGCGCTCAGGAACTGCCGGTTGCTCTGCAGCGCCTTCGGGATCATCGCGACCTTGGCGTGGCGCTGCCACAGCACGAACCCGATCAGCAGCACGATCGAGATCTCGAGGAAGAACAGCACGCTGGCGTTGCCCCAGCCGCGCACGTTCGCCTCGACGAGGCCGTAGATCAAGAGGCCGACGCCGGAGCTGAGCAGGACGACGCCGAGCCAGTCGACCTGCCGCGGCGCCGACAGGTCGTACGTCTCCGGCCACCAGCGCCAGGCGAGGAACAGCCCGACGATCCCGATCGGGACGTTGATGATGAAGATCCACTCCCAGCTCAGCGTCTCGACCAGCACGCCGCCGATCACCGGCCCCATGCCGGAGGCGGCGAGCGCGACGACCGCGATCATCGCGAGCCCGCGGCCGCGCATCTGCGGCGGGAAGATCAGCGAGGTGATCGCGAAGCCGAGCGGCGCCAGCAGGCCGGCGCCGAAGCCCTGCAGCGCGCGGAAGCCGATCAGCCAGCCGATGTTCCACGAAGCCGCGCACAGGCCGGAGCCGAGCGTGAAGACGAACAGCCCGATCATGAAGAACTTCTTGCGGCCGAACATGTCGGCGAGGCGGCCGGCCGTGATCAGCATCACGGCGAACACGAGGTTGTAGGCGTTCGCGACCCAGGAGACGGTCGCGAGGCTCGTCTCGAAGTCGTGCTCCAGCTCCGGGATCGAGATGTTGACGATCGACACGTCCATCAAGGACATGAACCAGCCGATCATCATCACCGCGAAGATTCTGTCGCGGTGCGCGTAGAGCCACTCGGTCGGCGGGTTGACGCGCTCCTTGCGCGGCTTGCGCGGACGGGCGGGACGGCGTGCGGGGGCGTCGGCGCTCATGCTCATCCTCCCTGTGCGACGCCGAGGCGCTGGGCGTCCTGCTCGTCCTGGTTGAGCGTGCCGTCGGAGGCGACGGTCGTCTTCTCGTCCGGCTTGTTCGGGCGCAGCGCGGAGGTGTGGCCGAACTCCGGCAGCGTCCCGCCGGCGCTCCAGATCGCGAACTCTCTGATGCTCTGCAGCACGGTCGGCGCGGTCACCGTCTTGTCCTCGACGTCGTCCGGCTTGTCGGTGTCGTCGAGGTGGTAGAGCCGCCACTGGTCCTCGTCGCTGCGGCCGATCAGCAGCCACTCGCGGTCGCCGGCCATCAGGTGCGTGTCGATCCCGCTCGTGAAGTACAGACGGCCCGGCAGGTCGTCGTCGTCGAACAGCGTCGTGAGGTCCTCGCCGGCCATCTTGCCGGGGATCACGACGTCCAGGTAGGAGAGGATCGTCGTCGGGACGTCGTGCGTGGAAGCGAACCACGAGCTGGTCTCGCCGGCCCAGCGCCGGCGCGGGTCGCGCACGAGCAGCGGCGCCTGGTAGACGCGCCGGTGCCACATGCCGGCCGGGTGCCCGAAGGTGCCCTGCTCGCCGAGCCCGATGCCGCCCTCGCTGGCGAAGATCACGACCGTGTTGTGCCCCAGGCCGGCCGCGTCAAGCTTGTGCAGCAGGCGCCCGACCGCGTCGTCCACCTGCCGCACCTCTCTCGCGTACAGCTCGCGCACCGTGTCGGCAAGCCCGGCCCCGTGCACCTTGACGGTCTGCTGGTAGGAGAAGTAGTCGGGCTCGAGCGAGGAGTAGAGCTGCACCGGCCCCTCACCCAGCACGTACTGGCGCGGCATCTCGAACGCGTCGACCGGGTCGAACGCGTCGAGGCCGAGGAAGAACGGCTGCTTCCCCTTCAGCTCGTCGATCAGTCTGACGCCCTCGTCCAGCACGGCGGTCGTCGGCTCGCGCCGCAGCGGCGCTCTGCGCAACGGCTGGAAGTAGCTGCGCTCGGTCGACGTGTGGCCCGCCGACAACGGCAGCTTGCCGGTGCGGCGCACGAAGTCGAAGCGCGGGCCGCTCAGCAGCGGGTTGTCGGTCACGTAGACGGTCTCGACGCCGCTCGCCTTCACCAGCTCCGGCATCAGCGGCTGGAAGTCCCAGATCTTGTGCCAGCCGGGGATCGCCGGCACGCCCGCGGTCGCCCTCCAGTCGCGGAACGGGTAGGAGCGCATGCCGGTCAGCAGCGCGCGGCGCGCCGGGATCGCCGGCAGCCCGTCGGGCACGAAGTATCTGAAGCGCAGGCTCTCGTCGGCGAGCGCGTCGAGGCTCGGCGTGTGGGCCGAGTTGGGCAGCACGTCGTCGTAGGACTTGAGCGCGTCGGCGCGCAGGCGGTCGGCCATGATCAGCACGACGTTCGGGCGCTCGCGCGGGTCGCGTCCGGACGCGGCCAGCGCGGTGCCGGCGAGGCCGCTCAGGCCGCCGAGCGCGGCGACGCCCGCGGCGCCGCCGCCGCCGCGCAGCAGCGCGCGGCGGGTGAGGGGGTGGCGAGCGCTCATCCGCCCACCACGCCGATGTGCTTCTTGAACTCGGGCAGCGTGCCGCCGGCCTCGTCCGTCAGCACCGCCCACAGCTTGTCGGTGACGTCGGTGTGGTCGGCCGACACGTCGTGGTTCGCGTCCGGGTCGTCGGGCAGGTGGTAGAGCTCGCGTCTGCTGCCCTCGGTGTTGGAGATCATCACCCACTCGCGGTCGCCCGCGATCCACGTCTCCTGGTAGCAGGCGGTGTAGTAGGGCCGCGCGGGCGGCTGCTTGCCGTCGAACAGCACGGTCAGGTCCTCGCCGCTCATCAGGCCGGGCGCGCGCACGCCGAAGTAGGAGAGGATCGTGCGCGCGACGTCGTAGGAGGACGCGAAGTACTCGTTGCGCGTGCCCGCGAGCCGCTTGGAGGGGTCGCGGATCATGTACGGCACGTGGTGGATCTCGGGGTACGGCCGCGGCGTCGACTTGCCGATGATGCCGTGCTCGCCGAGCGTGATGCCGTGGTCGGAGAGGTAGTAGACGACCGTGTTGTCGGCCAGCCCGAGGTCCTCGAGCTTGTTCAGCAGCTTGCCGATCCACACGTCCGTGTAGCTCAGCTCGGCGGCGTACAGGTCGCGCACCAGCTCGAGCGTCTCGGGGTCGATGTCGACGCTCTTGAGCGTGGACGCCGGCGTCAGGAACGGCTGGATCGGCAGAATCCCTCTCGTCCGCTGGATGCCGAGCTTTCTGCCTCTCTCCTCGATGTTCACGTACACGGGCGGTGCGTCGAACGGCTCGTGCGGGTCGAACGAGTCGACGCCGAGGAAGAACGGCTGCTTGTCCTTCAGCTCCTCGAGCGCGTCCATCCCGCCGCGCATGACGCGCGCGGCCGAGTAGTTTCTCTCGCCCACGCGGTAGAGGCTCGCCCAGCCGACGTGGCTCTCCAGGCGGTCGACCTCGAGTGTGTTCGACAACGCCGGCAGCAGGTACTTCTCGATCGCGCTGCGCGGCGCGGGGCGTCTGAAGGGCGTGTTGAGCGCGCGGTAGGCGCCCTGCGAGAAGTCGGGTCTCGCGATGTCGAGCGTGCGGCGGAAGTCGATGTAGCGCGGCCCGATCAGGAACGGGTTGTCGGTCACGTACGCGGTCGCGACGCCGGCCTGGCCGAGCACCTCGGTCAGCAGCGGCTGGTGCGGCAGGATGCTGGTCCAGCCGACCTCGGCCGGCAGCGGCGGCGAGAGGACCCAATCGCGGCACGGGAAGCCGCGCATGCCGGTGAGGATCTCGCGGCGCGTGAGGCCCGTCGGCATCGCGCCCGACACGGAGTAGTCGAACAGCGTGCCGCTCTTGGCGAGCGCGTCGAGGTTCGCGGTTCTCGCGCGCGTCTGCGGGTTGTACGCGCCGACGTAGTCCGCGCGCGTGCTGTCCGTGATGATCAGCAGGACGTTCGGGGCGTCCTTCGCCTTGCCGATCGTCGTCTGGTACTCCTCGCCGCACGCGCTGAGGCCGAGCGCGGCCGCGCCCGCTGCGCCGGTTTGCAGCGCGCGCCGTCGTGTCAAGCCTGGTCCTCGGGCCATCGTGCTCCTTCTTACACGGCGCGTCGGTCGTGGGGGTGTGTCGGCGGACGGGCGCCGAGACGCGCCGCGGACCCTACCGGCCCCGCAACACGGCGCGCGCGGCGGAGTTGCGCGGGCAGGTCGCAACTTCACCGTGACGTGAGTGTTTGAATCCGGCCATCCGCCTGCCCTCGCTCCCCACCGTCTTTCGCCTGCTGGTCGTGCTGATCGGCGTCGGCACGCTCGTCGCGATGGCGCTGCTGTGGTCCGGTCACGCGCCGCGCCGCTTCCAGTCGGTGGTGACGCCGAGCGACCGCGCGACCGTGATCGGGATCGTCGACCGCCCCTGCGGCGCGACCGTCTCGACCGACTGCCGGCGGGTGAGAATTCACCTCGACAGCGGTGACAACCGCGGCACCACCGGGATCATCCAGTGGAACGCGAACGGCGACGACCCGCCCGTTCACCTCGGCGACAAGATCCGCGTCGTGTCGGCGCCGCCGGTTCCCGGCTACGACCAGGAGAACGTCGCCTTCTACACGCTCGTCGACTACCAGCGCGGCGGTGCGCTGATCGCCCTCTTCCTGGTGTTCGCGCTGCTCGTGATCGTGCTCTCGCGCTGGCGCGGCTTCCTGTCGCTCGTCGGGCTCGGCGTGAGCCTCGCGGTCGTGCTGCTGTTCGTCGTGCCGGGGATCCTCAACGGCGAGCCGCCGGTGACGGTGGCGCTCGTCGGATCGCTCGCGGTGATGTTCGCGACCGTGCTGCTGGCGCACGGCGCCGGCCCGAAGTCGATCGCCGCGCTGCTCGGGACGACCGCGACGCTGCTGCTGACGGCCGGCCTCGCCGCCTTCTTCACGCAGCTCTCGCGGCTCACCGGCCTGGCCGGCGACGAGGCGTTCGCGCTGCGGCTCGCCGACCCGACCGTCTCGCTGCAGGGGCTGCTGATCGCCGGCATGATCATCGCCGCGCTCGGCGTGCTCGACGACGTGACGGTCAGCCAGTCCTCGATCGTGCTGTCGCTGCGCGCCGTCAACCCGGAGCTCGGCCACCGCGAGCTGTTCCGCCGCGCGATGCACGTCGGCCGCGACCACGTCAGCGCGACCGTCAACACGCTCGTGCTCGCGTACGCCGGCTCGTCGCTGCCGGTGCTGCTGATCTTCGCCTCCGGCGCGCTGCCGCTCGGGCAGGCGGTGAACCTGGAGCTGGTGTCCGAGCAGGTCGTCGCGACGCTGGTCGGCTCGATCGGCCTGATCGTCGCGGTGCCGGCGACGACCGCGCTCGCCGTCCTGCTCGCGATGCGGCTTCCGCGCGACCAGCTCGAGGCCGCCGCCGCGCACGGCCACCCGCACTAGTCCGCCGCGGAGAAGAACGGCAGTCTTCTGGCGCCCGCCGAGTGCAGCACGCGCTGGTAGATCGTGTCGAGCAGGGCCGGGTGGTCTCTGGCGACGCTCGTCTGCTCGCCGGGATCCTGCGTGAGGTCGAACAGCTCGCGCCCGCTGTTGTTGCCGTCGGCGATCAGCGCCCAGCGGTCGTCGCGGTAGTACCAGTGGTTGGCGTAGCCGCCGAAGCAGAAGCGGCGACTCAGCCGCGGCCGGCCGCCGCTCAGCAGCGGCGAGAGGTCGACGCCGTTCATGTCGCTCGGCGTCGGCATGCCGGTCATGCGCAGCAGCGTCGGCCCGACGTCGTGCGGCGAGACGAAGTACGGCGTCGTCTGGCCGGCCATCCGGCCGCTCGGGTCGCGCAGCAGGAACGGCACCTGGATCAGCTCCGGGTGCAGCTCGAGCGCCGGCTTGCCGGTCCAGCCGCGGTCGCCGAGCAGGATGCCGTGGTCGCTGAGGAACACGACGACCGTCTCGTGCTGGAGGCCGCTCGCGTAGAAGCGCTCGAGGAAGCGGCCCATCCACGTGTCGGCGAGCGTCAGCGAGGCGCCGTAGACGGTCGGCAGGCGCTTGACGGCGGCCGCCGGCATGTAGCCGCTGCGCTTGTACTGGACGTTGCCCGGCCAGCTGCCGTCGTAGTGGCGGTCGCCGTAGAGGTCGAGGTACTTCTGCGGCGGCGTCCACGGCTCGTGCGGGTCGAACGAGTCGACGACGAGCGCGAACGGCCGGTTGCGCATCGCCGTGACGAGCTCGTCGATCCCGCGTGAGAAGACGCGCGCGGCGCACGACTCGCTCTCGACGTTGCCGCCGTCGACGTTCGCGAGGTGCTGGCGCATCCCCTTCAGGTACCGCTCGGTGCGCATCCCCTGCGGCAGCCAGTGCAGCACGTCGCGCTCGGAGATCGTGCCCGCCGGGTGCAGCGCCCCGACCTGGCCGCCGACGCGATGGAACTTGCTGAGCGTCGAGCGGAAGCCGGCCCACTCCGGCGCGAAGCCGAGGAACGGGTTGTCGGTCACGTAGCCGGTCCAGTAGCCGTGGCGGCGCAGCGTCTTGAGCCACGTCGTCGTCTGCGCGGAGAGGCCGGTCCAGCCGGGCGAGCCGGGCAGGTTGCGCGTCGGCTTCCAGTCGTGCCACGGATAGACGCGGCGGCCCATCATCAGCGAGCGGCGCGCGGGGACGGTCGGCATCGCCTCCGGGAACGCGCGCGTGAAGCGCAGGCTCTCGCGCGCGAGCGCGTCGATCGTCGGCGTTCTCATCCACGTGTTGCCGTACGCGCCGACGTAGTCGTGGCGCGTCGAGTCGAGCACGATCACCAGCACGTTGGGGGCGTGCTGCGCGGCGCGGGTGCGCGCCGCGAGCGCGGCCGCGCCGGGGCGCCAGACGGTCGCGGCGGCGGCGCCGGCCCCGGCGACGCGCAGGAACGTCTTGCGGTCGATTCTGTCCTGCACGCGCCCGTCGGCCTCCCGCTGTCGCCTGCCCTCGTCCGGCCCTGAAACGCCCGGCGAGACCGAAAGGTGCGCCGTGCGACAGGATTCTGCTGCGATGCGCGGACAGCGAAACCGGCCCCCTCGCCCCGACGTCCGCGAGCTGGCAGCGATCTTCGCCGGCGGCATGCTCGGGGCGCTCGCGCGCGTGGGGCTCGCGCAGGGCTTTCCGCACGCCACAGGGGCGTGGCCGTGGCCGACCTTCTCCGTCAACGTCGCCGGTGCGCTGCTGCTCGGCTGGGCCGTCACGCGGCTGCCGCCGGGCAGCTACCGGCGGCCGTTCGTCGGCATCGGCGTGTGCGGGGCGCTGACGACCTTCTCGACGCTTCAGCTCGAGCTGCTGCACATGCTCGACGACGGGCGCTGGGCGCTCGCGCTGGCGTACGCGGCCGCCTCGCTCGCCGGCGGTCTGACGGCCGTGCGCGCGGGGATCGCGCTCGCGCGCGAGGAGCGGAGGGCGCCGTGAGCGCGGTGCTGCTGTGGGCCGGGGTCGCGCTGCTCGGCGGCGTCGGCGCGGTCGCGCGCTTCGCGCTCAGCACCGCGGTCGCGCGGCGCGGCGCGGGCTGGTTCCCGTGGGGCACGCTCGCGGTCAACCTGTCCGGCAGCGCGCTGCTCGGGCTCGTCGCCGGGCTCGCGCTGCACGGCGACGCGCTGACGCTCGTCGCCGGCGGACTGCTCGGCTCCTACACGACCTTCTCGACCTGGATGCTCGACAGCGAGCGGCTGGGCGAGCACCACAGCGGGCGCGCGCTGACCGTCAACCTGCTCGGGAGCGTGCTGCTCGGGCTGGCGGCCGTCGCGCTCGGGCGCGCGCTCGGCGGCCTCTGAGCGGCGCGGGCTCGCCGGGCGCTACGCCGCCGCCGGGTCGCGGCGGCCGGCGGCCTCCCACTCCTCGTCGCTGACGCCCTCGTCGCGCGCTGGCGGGGCGGCGACCTGTGAGAGCGTGAGCGGCTGACGCGAGGCGAGCTTGACGCCACCGGCCTCGTCGGCCAGCACGCCTTCGCGCTTGAGCTTCGAGACGGTCGTCGCGACGGTCGGCTTCGCGATCTTCGTGACGGACGCGATCTCGGCGACCGACACGCCCGGGCGCTCCTCCACGATTGCGAGGATCGCCGCCTGGTTCGCGCCGCGCGGGGCGCGCTCGTCGGTGTCCTCGGCGGCGGCGCCGTTGCTGCGCGCGGGCGCGCTCGACGCGATCGACAGCGGCGTCGAGGCGGCGCCGTTGCGCAGCTCCTCGCGGAAGCCGTTGGCCGCGCGCGGGGCGCGTGCGCGACGGCTCGCCGCCTCCGCGGCGGCCGCCTCCGCCAGCATCGCCTCCTTGGCCGCCACGAGCCGTTCCGCTTCCCGCACGATCGGCCTCAGCTCGGCCAGGCGCGCCTCGATCTCACGCTTCAGGCGGGGGAGCAGCGGCTCGAGCATCGGTGGGACCTCCGGCGGCAGTCGTGGGGGACGGGAGCGACCATCGATCTTAACCAGCTGAACGGATCGGGCTTAGGACGAGGTCAGCAGCGAGCGCACGTCGCGCGCCAGGCCGGCCGTGTCGAACGGCTGGCCGGCCGGCACCTTCGCGGCGAGGCGGCCGCGCGCGTCGATCACCCACACGATCGCCGTGTGGGCGCTCTCGGGGTCGCCGGGGATCTGCGGCGCCGCGTACCACGCTCTCCACACCGGTGCGAGCTGCGGCTGAGAGCCGATCAGATAGTGGAACTGCGCCGGCTCGCGCTCGCGGCGCAGCCATGCGCGGACGGTCGCGGCCGTGTCGCCGCGCGGGTCGACGCTGACGGCGACCACGCCGACGCGGGCCGCGTCGCCGCCGAGCCGCGCGAGCGTGTCGCGCAGCTGCGCGCCGATCAGCGGGCAGACGTCCGGGCAGTTCGCGTACAGGAACGTGACGAGGTACGGCTTGCCGGCCAGCGAGCGGCTGTCGAACGTGCCGCCGCGCGCGTCGGCGAGCCGGATGCGCGGCGCGGCTCTGCCTGCGAGCCCCGGCGGCAGCGGCTCGGCGACCGCAAAGCGGCTCCCCCCGCCGCCGGCGCTCGCGCCTCCGCCGCCGGCCGAGCTGCCGCAGGCGGCGAGCAGCCCGCACGATAGAGCCACCAGGACGGCCGCGGCCGCCGCCCGGACACGGCGCTCAGGCAGGTTCGCCCTCCGGCTCCAGGCCCGCCAGGTGCGGCTCCGCCGAGGCGTCGAGCAGCGCGTCGTCCGGCGCGCGCAGCGCGCGGATCGTCGACAGCACCGCGATCGAGGTCATCACGATCGCGCTGCCGACGCACCACTGGCAGATCGCATGGATCTTGAACAGCTCCAGCGACGTGAGGTAGACGCTGAAGGCGAACCCGCCGATCGCCATGCCGGCCGTCGCGAGCCGCGCCAGCTCGCCGCGCACGAGCAGCGAGGCGAGGATCGCGACGTACCCGACGAGCCCGATCAGCGGGACCGGGACGCCCCCCACCTTCGCGTATCTCGACGACTGCACCTTCTCGCAGCCCGCGTTGATCGCGCAGATCGGGGAGAGGCCGCGGTAGTGGACGTACGTCAGATAGCTCGCGATGCCGATCCCGACGAGCGCCAGGACGACGAGCACGCGATGGAGGAGGCGGTCGGTCATGTCATGAGCTGCTCGCGCTGTGGAGCGCCGCGTCGATCGCCTGTCTGAACGGGGCGGGCGTGAACGAGTTGAACTGCAGTGCGTCGAGTCTGCCGCCGGTCCGGCCGATCACGAACGACGGGGTGCCCTGGAAGCCGTTGACGGTCATCTGCGTCTGCGCCTCGTTGAGCAGTCTGTCGACCTGCGGCAGGTTGCGGTCGCTGAGCGCCTTCTGGACGTCGAGCCCTCTGACGGCCGCGGCGATTCTGGTCAGGAACGCGTCGGTGACGTAGCCCGAGTTCTCCTCGCCCTGGTTGGCGTAGAAGATGTCGATGAACGGCCACAGCTTGTTCTGCATGCCGGCCGCGGCCGCGACCCTCGCCGCCGTCGTCGAGTCGGTGCCGAGTATCGAGACGTTGCGGAAGACCATCTTGAGCTTGCCGGTTCTGACGTAGTCGGCGACGAGGGTCGGCATCACCTGCGTCGTGTACTGGCGGCAGTAGGGGCACTGCAGGTCGGCGAACTCGACCATCGTCACCGGCGCTCTCGGGCTGCCGAGCGTGATGCCGCTCTGCGGGATGCCGGCGAAGCGCGCGTTGGCCTCGAACTGGCCCGGCAGCGCCTCGCCCGCCTTCTTGGCCGGCTTGTTGTCGCTACCGCCCGAGGCGGCGATCGCGATCACGACGACGATCACCGCGGCGAGCGCGAGCACGCCGCCGAGAATCCACAGCCGCTGACGCTGACGCGCTCTGGCCGCTGCCGCGCGGTCGCGCTCGGCGCGCGCCGTCGCGCGGCGCTCCGACCGTGTCTGCCCCGAATTCTCCATCGCGCGTATGCCTCGCTCTTTCGTGTTGATCGCTCGCGACCCCGACGGCGCCGGGCGTCTCGCCCCCGCAGCCTTCGGGCGATGGTAACGACTGGAAATGCTGCCCGAGCAACCTCAGCGCCACCTCAAGGAACGCGGCCATACTTGGGGCGTGGCCCGCTTCGTCCCCCCGGCGCTCGCGCTTCTGCTCGCGGTCGTCACGCTCGCCGGCGCGCTGTCCGGCTGCGGCGGCGACGGCGCGGCCCGCGCCGGCGCCGCCGCGCGCCCCGCGAGCGCGCCGCAGGCGGTCGACCGGCTCGTGCCGCACCCGCGCGCCGTCGATCCCTCGGTGGGCGTGCCGGTCGGCCACAGCGGCGTGGTCGCGCAGCAGAGCGCCTCGCTGCCGCGGCCGCAGAGCGACGCGGAGATCCGCCGCGAGCTGGCGGCGAGCGGCATCCCGTCGGGCGACGCCGCCGCGCTCACGGCCGACGGGCTGGCCGTCGCGCCGCTCGGCGCGCCGCCCGTCGTGCAGGCGGTGATCCAGGCCGGCAATCAGATCGCGCGGCTGCCCTACCGCTACGGCGGCGGCCACGCGACCTGGATCGACACCGCCTACGACTGCTCCGCCTCGATCAGCTTCGCGTTCGCCGCCGCCGGGCTGATCTCCGCGCCGATGGTCTCGGGCCAGCTCGCGCAGTGGGGCGCGCCGGGGCCGGGCAGATGGATCACCGTCTTTGCGAACGGCGGCCACACGTTCATGTACGTGGCCGGCCTGCGCTTCGACACCGGCGGCCTCGCCGCGACCGGCTCGCGCTGGCAGGCGACGACGCGGCCGAGCGCGGGCTTCGCCGAGCGGCACCCTGTGGGCTTGTGACGTCGCGCGAAAGCCGCCTACGCGACGGCGCGCAGGTGCCGCCGCGCTCTGCGCTGCTCGGGCGTCTCCGCCGTGGCGGCGAGGAAGTCGTCGAGCAGCCGCCACGTCGTGCCGCGCGCGGCGCGGCCGGTGAGGACGCCGAGGTGGCCGCCGGGCGCGCTCGCGATCCGCACCGCGGGCGCGTTCGGGAGCAGCTCGGCGACGTGGTGGACCGCCGCCTGCGGCGCGATCCCGTCGCCCTCACCGGCGATCGACAGCACCGGCACGCGCACGTCGGCGAGATCGATCGCGCGGCCGCCCAGCTCGATGCGGCCGTCGGCGAGGTCGTTGCGGCGCAGGAAGCGGTGGTAGATCTGCCCGAACGTGCGGCCCGGGTAGGCGAGCATGCTGGCCATGAACGCGTCGACCGCCTCGACCTGCGCGAGGAAGTCGCGGTCGTCGAGGTTCGTCGCCAGCGTGAACGGCTTCAGCACGTACTTGTCGAAGCCGGCGAGTCTGTACATGCGCTTGACGAGCGGCGCGGGCGCGCCGCCGAGCAGCTTGTAGGCGAGCGTGCCGACGCCGCCCCCCGCGAGGTTCGCGAGCGGTCGCAGCGGCGCGACCATCGGCACCTGCGTCACGTCGAACGGGCTCGCGACGACGGCGACGGAGCGGATCGGCCGCGTGCCCGACGCGGTCGCGAGCAGCGCCATGATCCCGCCGAGGCACCAGCCGACGAGCTGCACGTCGCGACCGCCGGCGTCGGCCGAGACGGCGGCGACCGCGCGCGGGATCACCTCGTCGACCCAGTGCTCGATGCCGAGGTTGCGGTCGCCGTACGCGATCGCCCCGTAGTCGACGACGTAGGGCCGGCGGCCGGCGGCGAGCAGGTGCTCGGCGAGGCTGCAGCCGCGGCGCAGGTCGAAGCAGCGCGTGGGCGCGGCCAGCGGCGGGACGAGCAGGACCGGCGGCGGCGGTGTGACGTCGCGCGCAGGCGACCGGTCCCGGTCGCCGGAGCGCGAAACGTCGGTCGCAGGCGACCGGTCCCGGTCGCCGGAGCGCGAAACGTCGGTCGCCGAGTGCAGGAAGCGCC
This sequence comes from Actinomycetota bacterium, assembly GCA_018268595.1. GTDB lineage: Bacteria > Actinomycetota > Thermoleophilia > Solirubrobacterales > Solirubrobacteraceae > Conexibacter. The sequence continues at coordinate 234,511 of JAFDWH010000014.1, forward strand.
GCACGGTCCGCTGCGGGCCCTCGTCGACGATCGCGGTCGGCAGCGGCCGCAGGTCCGCGAGGCCGCCGCGCAGGACGCGGTCGAACACGTTCGCGGCGGCGGCGCCGAGCTGCTCGGGGGTCGGCACGAGGTCCATGGGGAGGGGGATTGTGGCAAAGCGGCGCGCGCCGCCGCGCGTCGGCTGGCCGGCCGGCCAGGCGCCTGGCGGCGCGTGGCGGCGCGTCAGGCGGCCTGCGCGAGCGGCCCGTCGTCGCGGGCCGCGAGCAGCAGGCGCACGACGCGGTCGGGATGCTCGATGTGCGGCGAGTGGCCACAGCGCTCGATCAGCTCGAGCGTCGAGCCGGGGACGGCCGCCAGCAGCCGCTGCGCGCCGCGATGGAACACGAGTCGGTCGCTGTCGCCCCACACGAGCTGGACGCGGCAGCGGATCGCGGCGAAGTCGAACGGGTCGTGCAGCTCGGGCAGCACGCGGCGCCCGGACGCGAGCATCCGCACGAGCGCCGCACGGTCCGGATGGTGCTTGGCGAACGCCCGCACGATCCCGGGCTCGACCGCGCCGGGGTCCGCGAACGCGAGCGAGCGGTACGCGCGCGCGACCGCGCCCCGCACGATCCGCGCGGGGAACGGCACCGGCGCGTGCACGAGCACGCGCAGCAGCTGGTCGTGCTCGATCAGCGCCAGCCAGCGCGCCATGTCGAGGCCGGCCGGCGCGAGCGCGACGACGCGCTCGACCGCCTCCGGCGCGCGCTCGGCGAGTCGCAGCGCGACGCAGCCGCCGAGCGAGTTGCCGACGACGACGCCGCGTCTGCCGCGACGCCGGCCGCCGGCGCCCGCATAGGCGAGCGCCGCCCGCGCGAACGCGTCGAGCTGGGGCAGCATCGGGCCGTCCTCGAGCGGGGTGGCCGTGCCGAAGCCCGGCAGGTCGACGGCGACCGCGCGCCGCTCCTCGCGTCCCAGTCGCGCGAGCACGCAGCGCCACGTGTCGGCGCTGTCGGACCAGCCGTGCAGCAGCAGGATCGGATCGCCCCGACCCTCGAGCTCCAAGACGCGCGTCTCGCAGCCCGCGAACTCCATGCGGTGCTCGAACAACGGCTCCACGTTCTCTCCTCTCCCCCGCACCGCTTGTAGCAAACGGCACGGGGGCGAACCGGCACTGTTGTTTGAACGCTGACGTTTGAGGCGGACGGAACGCGGGAACGTTCTATGGCTCCTCGCCGCCCTCGATCAGTGGGACGAAGCGGACCGGCTCCAGCTCCACGCGGGTCAGCTCGCCGCTCGCCGCGTCGCGCTCCACCAGCACGAGCTGCTGGCCGCTCGCGCCGACCGGCGCGACCAGACGGCCGCCGGGCGCGAGCTGGCGCTCGAGCGCGGGCGGGATCTCCGGCCACGCGGCCGCCGCGACGTTGATCGCGTCGAACGGCGCCGCGTCCGGCAGGCCGCGCGAGCCGTCGCCGACGACCAGCGTCACGTTCTCGACGCCCGCGCGCCGCAGGTGCGCCGCCGCCTTCTCGCTGAGCGCGCGGTGGCGCTCGACCGTCCAGACGTGCGCGGCCAGCCGCGCCAGCACGGCCGCGTGGTAGCCGGAGCCGGTGCCGACGTCGAGCACGCGGTCGCCCGGCCGCAGGCGCAGCAGCTCCGCCATGCGCGCGACGACCAGCGGCTGCGAGATCGTCTGCTGATGCCCGATCGGCAGCGCGACGTTCGCGTACGCGCGCGGCCGCAGCGCGAGCGAAACGAACGCCTCGCGCGGCACGGTCCGGATCGCGTCCAGCACGCGCTCGTCGGCGATCGCGGGACGCAGCTCCTCGATCAGGCGGTCGGCGCCGCGGGTCATGTCTGACAGCATGCCCGTCGATGGCGCAACCCCCCACGCCCTCGCATCGTCGCCGCCGCGGCCTCGCGCTGCTCGGACTCGCGGCCGCGCTCGTCGCGCTCGTCGCGCTGGTCGCCGGTGCGCTCGGGTCGGGCGGGGGAGGCGGCGCTGCGCACGGTGCGGCGAAGCCGCCGCGCGCGGTCGGCGGGGCGACGACGGCCGCGACCCCTCGCTCCATGGGCGGCCCGGCGCGCGAGATGGGCTCGCCCGGGCCGCCGCGCCCGGTCCCGATCCTCATGTACCACGTCGTCAGCGACCCGCTGCCGGGCTCGCCGTACCCCGATCTGTACGTCCCGCGCGCCGAGTTCCAGCAGCAGATGCGGGCGCTGAAGGCGGCCGGCTACACGGCCGTGACGCTGCAGGAGGTGTGGGACTCGTGGCACGCGCACGGGCCGCTGCCGGCCAAGCCGGTCGTCGTCAGCTTCGACGACGGCTACCGCTCGCACGTCGTCAACGCGTTGCCGGTGCTGCGCGCGCTCGGCTGGCCCGGCGTGCTGAACCTCGAGCTGAAGAACATCCGGCCCGACTACGGCCTCACGGTGCCGCAGGTCAGAGCGCTGCTCGCGGCCGGCTGGGAGCTCGACTCGCACACGATCGACCACCCCGACCTGACGACCGTCGACGCCGCCGCGCTGCGTCACGAGGTGGCCGACTCGCGCGCCGAGCTGCGGCGCCGCTTCGGCGTCCCCGTCAACTTCTTCTGCTATCCGGCCGGCAGATACGACGCCGCCGCGATCGCGGCCGTGCGGGCGGCCGGGTACCTCGCCGCCACGACGACCGAGCCGGGCCTCGCGCAGCCGGCCGCGGCGGACCGCTTCACGCTGCATCGCGTGCGCGTCAACGGCGGCGTCGGCGGGGCGTCGCTGGTCGCGCAGCTCGCGAGCCTGGGCGCGGGCGGCTGAGCGCGGCGAGCGGAGCCTGGACCGCCCGCCGCGCTGGGGGGTGTGGGGGAGGACCCAGGCCTCAGCCGATCACGGAGCGCACGAGCGGCTCGTATCCGCTCCTGTGGCCCGTTCTGTTCGGGTGGAAGCTTTCTTCCACCGGGTCGGAGAGACCGTTGAGCCACTCCGATTCCGAGCAGATCGCATGGCCGACGAACGGCGGGATCGCGTCCTTGAAGACCGCCCCGGCCGCGACCGCGCGTTCCTGCGTGACGGTCTTGATCAGGTCCGCGATGTGGTTCATGCGCGTCATCTCGGTCGTGCTGAAGAACGTGCCGGCGTTGCAGTCGACGCCCATGAACAGGCGCGGGTAGTCGAGCGCGATCACGGTCGCGTTCGGCGCCCTCGACCTGATCGCCGCGTAGAGCGTGCTCAGGCGGCCGGGCAGCGTCGTGGTGACGAACCTTTCCGCTTCCGTCAGTTCGGCTTCGCACGACCACGGCCACGGTAGGGCGCAGGACGTGACGATCGGGCCGAAGCCGGCGTCGTTGCCGCCGACCGTGATGGTGACTATGTTCGTCGTCGAGCTGAGCGCGCTCAGCTGTTCGCTGGTGACGCTGCTGGTGGTGGCGCCGGAGCACGCCTTGAACGTGAGGCTCGTGCCGGAGCGGTCCCTGGCGATCAGTCTCGGATACGCGTATTCGCTGCGCTTGCACGTCGTTTCGTAGAACGACTTGGTGCCGACGCCAGATGAGTACGAGTCCCCGAGCGCGACGTAGTTGTCGGCGCTCGCGGCCGCCGCGGCGAGCAGCAGCGCGAGCATGGCGAGGCCGACCGCGAGCGCGGTCGTGCGCGAGTGATGCATGACCCCATCCCCCTGTCTGAATTGACAGGAATCAAGATAATCGCTTTGAGTCGCTGTGTGTGGATTTAATCGCGGCCGGCCGCGCGCGCCCACGCGAGAAACAGCAGTTGCAGCGGCAGGCGCGCATACAGCGCACGGCGCCCGCCCGGCACGCGGTAGCGCTCCGGGTGCAGCGCCATGTGGACGTTCGCGGGGAACACCGCGAGCAGCGTCGCGACGCTGAAGCGGCTGCCGGCGCGGCGCGTGCGCGGATGCAGGACCGCCAGGCCGCCGGCGATCTCGGCGACGCCGCTCGCCTGCACGAGCGCGCGTCTGGCCGGCAGCCAGTCCGGCACGATCGCCTCGTAGGCGCGCGGGACGACGAAGTGCATGACCCCGGCGAGCACGAAGAACGGGCCGAACAGGCGGGCGCGCGTCATCGCACCGCAGACTAGTCGTCAGCCGGCGGGCGGCGTCGCGCTTGCTTGCGCTCCGCCTGGCGCTGCTTCGTCGCCGCGCGCCGTCTTCTGGAGGCGGCGGTCGGCCGCGTCGCGCGCCGCGGTCTCGGCACGGCGAGCGCGGCGGCGAGTCGCTCGCGCAGCCGCTCGAGCGCCAGCTCGCGGTTGCGCGCCTGGCTGCGCGCGTCCTGCGCGACCGCCGTCACGCGCGGCCCCAGCCGCGCGAGCACGCGCGCCTTCTGCGCCTCGCTCAGCGCCTGCGAGGCGTCGACGTCGAAGACCGCCTCGACGCGCGAGGCGGTGACGTTCGCGTGCTGGCCGCCCGGTCCGGACGAGCGGCTCGTGCGCAGCACGACCTCGTCGAGCGGCAGCGGCAGCCCCGGGGCGATCTCGAGCGGGTCCTCCATCGCGACGGATGATGGCGGTAAGGTCCGCCGCGACCGGTCGATCCGAAGGAGGCGCGATGTCCGTCAAGCTGCACCGCTGCTCCGTCATGTGGGCGAGAGGCCCGCATCCGTGCTGGAGAGTGCAGAAGGCGCTCGACGAGGCGGGCATCCCGTACGAGGTCGTCAAGCATCCGCCGTTCCCGAGAAGCCGCCGCACCGAGCTGGAGGCCAAGAGCGGCCAGCGCAAGCTGCCGGTGATCGAGTTCGAGGACGGCACCACGCTGCGCGAGGAGTCGAAGGACCTCGCGGCGAGAATCCGCGCCGGCCGGCTGGCCGGCCCGGGGGCGGGGCCGGCCGCGTAGTAGGCGCTCAGGCGGCCGCGTCGCCGTCGCGCGGCGGCGTGCGCGCGACCAGCCAGTCGCGCAGCGCCGGCACGAACGCCGGGTCGATCGTGTGCCCCATGCCGGGCGTCTCGCGGTAGAGCAGCTCGACGCCGGCGTCGAGCAGCCGCTCGCGCGCCTGCCGTGCGAAGCCGACCGGGATCACCGGGTCGCCCGCGCCGTGCCCGAGCGCGACGGGGAAGCGCTCGCGCCCGCGCAGCACCGGCTCGAAGCCCGGCACGCTCGGCAGGAAGCCGCTGAGCGCGAGGATCCCGGCCGGCGCCGCGCGGCCTGACCCGAGCCCCAGCGCGAGCGACATCGCGGCGCCCTGCGAGAAGCCCCCGATCACGGTGCGCTCCCACGGCACGCCGAGCGCTTGGGGCAGCGCGTCGAGCCACGCCGCGAGGCGCGCCCAGGCGGGGCCGAACGTCTCCTCGTCGGGGAAGCCGACGCGCCGCACGAGGTACCAGTGCGCGCCCGGCTGGCCGGGGAACGTCCACGGGCCGCGCGGCGTCAGCGCGACCAGCCGCCGCTCCGGGTCGAGCGCGTCGGCGAGCGGCTGCAGGTCGTCCTCGTCGGTCCCTCTGCCGTGCAGCAGCACGAGCGCCCCCTGCGGCGCGTCCGCGGCCGGCCGCACGCGGTGCGCGAGCAGCTCGAGCCCGCGCGGCTCGTCGGCTCCCATCGGCTCAGTGGCGCCGCCGTGCGCGGCGGCCGAGGTAGGAGCCGATCAGCCCGCCGATCAGCAGGCAGGCGGCGATCACGACCACGAGCGGCATCGTGACGGTGCCGAACACGACGAGGTCGACCTTCACGGTGTCGAGGTTGAAGAGTGCGAACAGCAGCGCCGCCGCGGCCAGGATCGCGACCGCGAGGCGGCGCGCGTTCTCGCGCTTCGAGCGCTCGACGGCGCCGCCCGAGTCGTGCCCGCTGCTCATCGTCGTCCATGATGCCCCACCATCCGGCGCGCCTGAACCCGGCGCGGCGCGGGGACGGTAACGTCCGGGGCATGGCGCGCCTCGACCCGCAGGCGCTCGTGACGCATCTCGACCGCCTCTACCGCGTGGCATGGGCGCTGTGCGGCTCGCGCGAGGAGGCGGAGGACCTCGTCCAGGAGACGGCGGCGCGCGTGCTCGCGAAGCCCCGCCAGCTCCACGGACAGGACGAGCTGGCCTACCTCGTGCGCGCGCTGCGCAACACGTTCCTGCTCGCGCGCCGCACGCGCTCGCGCCGGCCGCAGGAGGTCGCGACGCTCGACCAGGTCGAGCCGGTGCAGCGGCACGGCACCGGGCTGCCGGAGGTCGCGCTCGAGGCGAGGGAGCTGTTCGCGGCGATCGCGACGCTGCCGGACGACTTCCGCCACGCGCTCGTCGCGGTCGACGTCGCCGGCCTCTCCTACCGCGAGGCGGCCGAGCTGCTCGACACGCGCGAGGCGACCGTCGCCTCGCGCCTCTTCCGCGCGCGCGAACGGGTCGCGTCAGCGCTCGTCCCGCCGGCCGACGCCGGGGAAGGCAACGCCCCCGCGCGGAGTCTCAGATGATGGAAGCCCGATGACGCACGACGACCACACCGAACACGTCGACCCGCCCGCCGCGCTGCGCGCGCTCGACGACGTCGTCGCGCCCGACCGGCTGCGACTGGCGGTCGCCGGTCAGGTCGCGGACGCGCGGCGCGCGCAGACGCGCGAGCGCCGCCTGCGCGGCCGCCTCGGCGGCCTGCTGGCGGCCGCCGGGGCCGTCGCGGCGGCGCTCGTCGTGCTCGGCCTGTTCGCCGGCTCGCTGCTGAACGACCGCAGCTCGGCGCCGAATGTGCGCGCGGTCGCGCCGGTCGCTTTGCGCGCGCCGACGGCACCCGCCCCGGCGGCGCGCCCGGGCGGCGAGCTGCTCGCCGCGCAGGCCGGTCCGATCGCCTTCCCGACCTGGACGCGCGTCGGCTGGCGCGCCGTCGGGACGCGCCGCGACACGATCCGCGGGCACGAGGTGCGCACCGTCTTCTACGCCGACGCGGCCGGCCGGCGGATCGGCTACGCGATCGCCGACGCGCCGCTGCCGGTCGCCGGCGGCCGGCTCGTCACGCGCGGCGGCGCGCAGTTGCGCGTGCTGGCGAGCGGGGCGACGGCGGTCGTCACGTGGCGCCGCGACGGGCGCACCTGCGTGCTGGCCGGTCGTGGCGTGCCGGTCGGGCGGCTGCTGACGCTCGCCGGCTACGCGGCGTGACCGCGAGCGCGGCGCTCAGACGCTGCGCTCGCGGTACACGAGCACCGTCCGGCCCAGCATGATCGCGTCGCCGTCGCGCAGCTCGGCCTCCAGCACGCGGCGGCCGTTGACCCACGTCCCGTTCGCGCTGCGGTCGTCGAGGACGCGCACGCCACCGCGCCGTTGGACGACGATCGCGTGCCGGCGCGAGACGCCCGCATCCTCCAGCTGCAGCGTCGCCGCGAAGCCGCGCCCGAGATGCGTGACCTGCCGCGTCAGCGCGACCGCGCGCACGCTGCCGCCCTCCTCCACGAGCAGGTAGCGGCCCGGGGCGAGCGGGCCGCTCGGCGCGCCGGCCTCGGCGAGCGGGCGGTCGATCGCCTCGAGCTGCTCGGTGCTGCCCGAGCGGGTCGCAGGGTCGAGCGGTGCGGAGGGGGCGTGCATCCCGGCTGACGCTACGGCGCCAACCTGAGCAGCGGATGAAGATCCGGTGAAGCGACGCCGGGCGGCGCTCAGCCGCGCTGCCGCGACGGGCGCACGAGCAGCTCGTTGACGCTCACGTGCGGCGGCTGGCCGAGCGCGAACACGATCGCGTTCGCGACGTCCTCGCTCGTCAGCCGCTCGACGTCGCCGAGGCGTCTGCGCAGCTGCTCCAGGACCTCGGGGCGGTTGTGCCCCGGCAGCTCGGTGTCGACGGCGCCCGGCTCGACGATCGTCACGCGGATGCCGTGCTCGACGCACTCCTGCCGCAGCGCCTCGGAGAAGGCGTTGACGCCCCACTTCGTGAGGTTGTAGACGCCGGAGCCGGCGCGCGCGACGCGGCCGGCGACGGAGCTGACGTTCACGATGTGACCCGACCCCTGCGCGCGCATCAGCGGGAGCGCCGCGTGCGTGCACCAGAGGACGCCGAACACGTTGACGTGGACCATCCGGCGCCACTCCTCCGTCGGCGCGCCGTCGATCGAGCCGAGCAGCATCACGCCGGCGTTGTTGACGAGCGCGTCGAGCCGGCCGAAGTGCGCGTGCGCGCGCTCGACGAAGGCGCGCGCCTGCTGCTCCTCGCCGACGTCGGTCGGCAGCGCCAGCGCGCGGTCCGGCCCGTGCTGCTGCTCGATCCGCCGCGCGAGCGCCTCGATCCGCTCGGCGCGCCGCGCCGCCAGCGCGACGCGTGCGCCCGCGGCCGCGCACGCGAGCGCGGTCGCCTCGCCGATCCCCGACGACGCGCCGGTGATCGCCACGGCCCTGCCCGTCAGATCGATCGCCATGGGCCCACGATAGTCTGCGGCTGCGTGACGCAGTTCGAGAACCCCTACGTGCTGTACGCCGCGCTGCGCGTGCGCGAGCCGGGCGCCGGCGTGCAGGCCGACGCGGCCGCCGCCGAGGCGGCGCTCGCCGGCGGGGGCGTGACGCTGCGCGGCGCTTACTCGCTGAGCGGCTTCCGCGCCGACGCCGACCTGCTGCTGTGGCTCGTCGGGCCGAGCGCGGACGCGCTGCAGGACGCGTTCGTCGCGTTCCGCCGCAGCGAGCTGGGGCGCCGGCTCGACGCCGTCTGGACGAACCTCGGCGTGCACCGCGACGCCGAGTTCAACAAAGCGCACGTGCCCGCCTTCCTGCAGGGCGAGGAGCCGCGCAAGTACGTCTGCGTCTACCCGTTCGTGCGCTCCTACGAGTGGTATCTGCTGCCGCCGCAGGAGCGCTCGGACCTGCTGCGCGAGCACGGCATGATGGCGCGCGACTTCGCCGACGTGCGCGCCAACACCGTCAGCGCGTTCGCCTTGAACGACTACGAGTGGCTGCTGGCGTTCGAGGCCGACGAGCTGACGCGCATCGTCGACCTGATGCGGCACCTGCGCGGCGCCGCGGCGCGCCGGCACACGCGCGAGGAGCTGCCGTTCTACACCGGCATCCGCAAGCCGCTCGCCGACGTCGTCGCCGACCTGCCGTAGCGGCCGGACCCGCCGGTCGATCGTGTCGCCGGCTCAGGGGGCAGACTGATCGGCGCAGGCAGGCGACGAAGGAGCGGCGATGCAAATCGGGATGATCGGGCTCGGCCGGATGGGCGCCAACATGGTGCGGCGGCTGATGCGCCACGGGCATGACGCGGTGGTCTTCGACCGCAGCCCCGAGGCGGTCGCGCAGCTCGCGGGCGAGGGCGCGGTCGGGGGCGACTCGCTGGAGGACTTCGTCGCCAAGCTCGACGCGCCGCGCGCCGTGTGGCTGATGGTCCCCGCCGCGGTCGTCGACGAGACGCTCGACGCGCTGCTGCCGCTGCTCGGCGCCGGCGACATCGTCGTCGACGGCGGCAACTCGAGCTACCGCGACGACCAGCGGCGCGCCAAGCGGGCGTCCGCCCAGGGCGTCCACTACGTCGACTGCGGCACGAGCGGCGGCGTGTGGGGGCTGGAGCGCGGCTACTCGCTGATGATCGGCGCCGACGACGACGCCGTCGGGCGCCTCGCGCCGGTCTTCGCGGCGCTCGCGCCCGGCATCGCGTCGGCCGCGCGGACGCCCGGCCGCGAGGGCGCGCCGCAGGCGGGCGAGGAGGGCTGGCTGCACTGCGGCCCGCCCGGCGCGGGGCACTTCGTGAAGATGGTCCACAACGGGATCGAGTACGGGCTGATGGCCGCCTACGCCGAGGGCCTCAACGTCCTCAAGCACGCGAACGCGGGCGCGGCCGCGCGCGAGGCCGACGCCGAGACCGCCCCGCTCGCCGACCCCGAGGCGTACATGTACGACCTCGACCTGCCCGCGATCGCCGAGGTGTGGCGGCGCGGCAGCGTGATCTCCTCGTGGCTGCTCGACCTGACCGCCGCGGCGCTCGCCGCCTCGCCCGAGCTGGAGCAGTTCTCCGGGCGCGTGTCCGACTCCGGCGAGGGGCGCTGGACCGCGCTCGCGGCGATCGAGGAGGGCGTGCCGGCGCCGATCCTCGTCGGCGCGCTGTTCGAGCGCTTCGCCTCGCAGGGCGCCGCGACGTTCGCCGACAAGGCGATGTCGGCGATGCGCGCGCAGTTCGGCGGCCACGCGGAGAAGGCGTCGTGACCTCCGACGCGCTCGTCTTCTTCGGCGCGACCGGCGACCTCGCCTACAAGCAGATCTTCCCGGCGCTCCAGGCGCTCGTGCACGACGGCAAGCTCGACGTGCCGGTCGTCGGTGTGGCGAAGTCCGGCTGGACGCTCGAGGACCTGCGCGAGCGCGCGCGCAGATCGCTGGAAGAGCACGGCGGCGTGGACGAGGACGCGTTCCGCCGGCTGTGCGAGCGGCTGCGCTACGTCGACGGCGACTACGGCGACCCCGGCACATTCGACCGCCTGCGCGGCGAGCTGGGCGCCGCGCGCCGCCCGCTGCACTACCTCGCGATCCCGCCGAGCCTGTTCGGCACGGTCGTCGAGCAGCTCGGACGCTCGGGCTGCGCCGCCAAGGGCGCGCGGGTCGTCGTCGAGAAGCCGTTCGGGCGCGACCTCGCCTCCGCGCAGGAGCTGAACCGCACGCTGCGGTCCGTCTTCCCGGAGCAGGCGATCTTCCGCATCGACCACTACCTCGGCAAGGAGGCGGTCGAGAACCTCATCTACTTCCGCTTCGCGAACTCGTTTCTGGAGCCGGTCTGGAACCGGCAGCACGTCAAGCGCGTGCAGATCACGATGGCGGAGGCGTTCGGGGTCGCCGGGCGCGGCAGGTTCTACGAGGAGGCCGGCGCGATCCGCGACGTGATCCAGAACCACATGCTGCAGGTGCTCGCGCTGCTGACGATGGACGCGCCGGTCGAGCGCTCGGCGGAGGCGCTGCGCGACGAGAAGGCGCGGCTGCTGAAGTCGATCGCGCCGCTGCGGCCGGCCGACGTCGTGCGCGGGCAGTTCCGCGGCTACCGCGACGAGCCGGGCGTCGCGTCCGACTCGGAGGTCGAGACGTTCGCGGCCGTGCGGCTGCACGTCGACAGCTGGCGCTGGGCCGGCGTGCCGTTCCTGATCCGCGCCGGCAAGCGGCTGCCGACGACCGCGACCGAGGTGCTGGTGGAGCTGCACCACCCGCCGCAGACGGTCTTCGACACGCCCGACGACAGCGCGCCCAACTCGTTCCGCTTCCTGCTCGGTCCGGCCGTGCAGCTCGCGCTGCGAGCGCGCGCGAAGCTGCCCGGCGAGCGGATGGTCGGCGAGGAGGTCGAGCTGCTCGCGCAGCACGAGCATCCCGGCGAGATGCCGCCGTACGAGCGGCTGCTGGGCGACGCGATGCGCGGCGACCCGACGTTGTTCGCGCGCGAGGACGGCGTCGAGGCGGCGTGGCGCGTGGTCGAGCCGGTGCTCGGCGACGCGGTCCCCGTGCACGGCTACGAGCCCGGCAGCTGGGGGCCGTCCGAGGCCGACCGGCTGATCGACGGCGGGGGCGCCTGGCACGCGCCGAGAGGCGTCGATAGCACCGATCCGGCGTAGCCGCATCGCCGTTCATGTGCATCGCGGAGCGCTTTTCGACCGGAAGTCGGTTCGTACGCGAACGTGGCACGTGCGCATGCGAACCTCCACCCCCGCTTGACCCCGCCGATCGGGCTCTATGCTGCCGGGAATGCCGAACCGCGCCTCCGGTGTGATGTGGGACCGCCTCGTCGAGGAGGCCGCGCCCGGCGCCCGTGCGCGCGGCGGTCTGAGCCTCCAGGCGATCGTCGACACGGCGATCGCGATCGCGGACGTCGACGGGCTCGACGCCGTCTCGATCCGCCGCGTCGCGGCCGTCCTCGAGGTGCGGCCGATGAGCCTCTACACGCACATCGCCAGCAAGGACGAGCTGCTCGCGCTGATGGCCGACGAGCTGATCGGCACGCTGCTCGTGGAGCAGCCGCTGCCCGACGACTGGCGCGAGGCGCTGACGGTGCACGCGCGCAAGATGTTCCTGATGTGCGTCTCGCACCCGTGGCTGCTCGCGCTCTTCACGCGCCGTCCGCGGCCCGGCCCCAACGCCGCGCGGCAGGCGAAGCAGGCGGCGCGCGCGTTGGAGGGTCTGCCGCTGCCGGCCGAGGAGCGCTGGAAGGTGCTCGGCATCGTCAACGACTACGTGATCGGCAACGCGCTGCGGGTCGCGACGACCGGAACCGCGAGAGACCTCGTCGAGGCGCTGACCGCCGCGGACAGAGCGGCGCGGCCGGAGCTCGACGCGCTGACGGCCTTCGAGGACTCGCGCCTCGCCGACGAGACGTTCGGGCTCGGCCTGCGCGTCGTGCTCGACGGCGTCGAGCGCCGCTTCCTCAGCGGGCCGCGCTGAGCGCCGCCGCGGCGTCGCGCGCGCGGGCCGCCGGCGAGGCCGGATAGAACTGCTCGGTCCAGCGCCGGAAGGCCGGCAGCGGGCCGTCGCCCTTCGCCAGCCGCGGCTGCTCGACGTACACCTTGTGCTCCCATATCGGGAAGTCGCGCTCCAGGTCGCGCCTGAAGGCGGGGCCGAGCGCGTGCGTCAGCAGCCGCGACGCGAGCAGCTGCGCGCGTGGGTGCGCCGGGTCGCCGCCGACGCGCAGCGCGACGCTGAAGCGGATCGCGACGCGCAGCGGGTCGAGCGGCGTCGCCATCGCCTGGAACTGCGCCGCCGCGCGCAGGCGCGGGATCGTCGCGTCGACCCAGATGTGCCCGAGGCCGTCCACGGCGATGTCGAAGACGATCTCGACCGGGCCGGCGAGCGGGAACACGCGCTGCCCCGTCGCGGCGAGCGTGAAGGACGGCCCGCGCGGCTCGAACGGGCGCCGGACGCGCACGCCGCGGTAGCCGTGGACCGGGCCGATGTGGCCGATGTCGACCGCGTTCTCGACGATGTCCTGCGGGTGGTCGACGAGCGTGGAGAGCTGCCGGAAGGGCGCCGGGAAGCCGTCCCTCGAGCGCGCCGGGACCTCCCAGTCCGGCGGCGCGCCGCCGGCGTGGTGCCACACGAGGATCGCGCCGTTGACCTCGCGCACCTCGCGCCGCACGAGCCGCGCGGACGGCGGTCTCGTGCCGTAGCCCGTGCGCACGCACGTGCCGCTGACGTCGAACGCGAAGCGGTGGAACGGGCACACGATCTGCTCGCCCTCGACCCAGCCGCCGTGGCCGAGGTGCGCGCCGAGGTGCGGGCAGTACGGCTCGACGGCGCGCACGACGCCGCTGCGCGTGCGGTAGACGACGAGGTCCTCGCCCATGAAGCGGGGGCGCAGCACGCGGCCCGGCGGCAGCTCGTCGGCGAACGCGACCGCGAACCAGCCGTTCGGATACGGCAGGCGTGGTTGCCGCTCGGCGAGCGGCGGCGGCGGCGCGGGCGGGCGGTGGGCGCGCGGCGGGCGGATCACGCCAGCTCCTCCCACCACCAGGCGATCGCCGGATACGGCAGCGGCGCGAGGCTGTCGTCGCGGGGGGCGTCGGCCCAGCCGGGGAACGTCAGCAGCGCCGGGGCGCCGGGGTCGCCGCCGGTGACGTAGCGGGCCGTGCGGAAGCCCCAGTCGAGGATCGCCCGCCACGTGTGCGCGAGGCTCGCGAGGAAGCGCGCGAGCGGCGCGTCGCCGTCCGCCTGCGCGAGGAGCTGCCCGTGCAGCGCGAGGAACAGCGTCGCGATGCGGTCGCACAGCGCGTGCGCCGCGTGCAGCGCCTCGCGCGGCGCGCAGCTGCGCTCGTGCGCGAGCACGGCGACGACGTTGCTGGAGCTGTCGGCGTTGCGCGCCTCCTTCGCGAACGACATCAGGTCGTTCAGCAGCAGGCAGAAGGTCGACCACGCCTCGACCAGCGCGCGCACCGGGCCCGACGCCGCCCGCGCCGGCGCCAGCTCGATCCCGTTCGCGATGTTGAGCGTCGTCAGCCAGCTCGCGAGCCCGCCCGTGTGCATCCGCATCGCGAGGTACTCGTTGAGCGACGGCGGCGTCCCGCGCTCGGCGTTCGCGACGTCCCACGCCATCCCGAAGAACCAGGCGCGCGCGGTGTGCGCCCACTCGATCCGCTGGCTCGGCGTCGCGTGGCGCAGGATCGCGCGCGTCAGGTCGCGCAGCGCCGCGTCGTACGGCAGCGGCCACGCGAAGCCCGCGCGCGGCTCCTCGCTGAGGCGGACGAGCGGGGCGCCGAGCGCGAGGAAGTCGGCGACGCGCCTGCTCGTCGGGCCGTTGTCGTAGTAGAGGTCGTCGGTCGCGAAGCCCCAGTAGAGCCACTTCGCGACGTCGGCGACGCGCTCGGCGTCGGCCGTCGGCAGCGCCCGCGCGTAGACCTCCGCCGCGCGCGTGGCGATCAGCCGCTCGCGCTGCGCCTCCCCGCCGTACAGCTCGAAGCGGTCGATCCACGCGACGCAGTGGCGCTCGATCTCCTCGGCGCGCGGATGGACCGCCGCCGGGAAGGGGCAGTGGAACGGCTGCAGCTCGAGCGCCGGCGCTACCGCGGGCGGCATCGGATCCGCACCGGCCTCGAAGGACGGATCGTGCTGAGCTGGTCCATCGGCATGTCGGCGTCGAGCGACTCGATCCGGCAGCGCTCCAGCAGCGCGCGCACGAAGCTGCGCGACTCGGCCAGCGAGAGGTGCCGCCCGATGCACGCGCGCGCGCCACCGCCGAACGGGAACCAGGCGTGCTGCGGCCGCTCGTCGCGCGCGTGCGCGTCGGCGAAGCGCGACGGGTCGAACCGCTCGGGGTCGCGCCAGAAGCCGGGATGGCGGTGCGTGACCCAGGGCGAGACGAGCACGCCGGTGCCCGGCGGCAGCGTGCGCCCGGCCACCTCGGCGCCGCCCGCGCCGACGCGACGGCCGAGCACGTACGAGGGCGGGTAGAGCCGCAGCCCCTCCTGCACGGCCGCGTCCGCCCACTGCTCGCCGCCGGCGGCGACCTGCTCCTGCGCCTCGGGGTGGCAGCCCAGCAGCTGGAGCGTCGAGCAGAGCGCGGCCGACGTCGTCGTGTAGCCGGCGAGCAGGAACATCAGCGCCTGGTCACGGATCTCGCGCTCCGACAGCGGCTCGCCGCCCGCGGGATCGCGCGCGGCGCGCAGCTGGCTCAGCAGGCCGGGCCCGTCGCCCTCCGGCGCGCGGGCGAGCACGCGCTCGATCGTCGCGTGCAGCGCGCTGCGCGTCGCGGCGAAGCGGCGGTTGCGCGGCGTCGGCCAGGCGAGCGGGAGCCGCACCGTCTGCTTCGCGCGCGCGGGCATCTGACGGCTCACGACCGGTATCAGCCGCTCGAGCGCCGCGACGGTGTCGTCGTCGATCCCGCGGTCGTCGCCGAAGAGGGTGCGGCTGAGCACGCGCAGGGCGTAGCGCTCGGTGGTGCGCAGCGCGTCGATCGTGGTCGCGGGCTCGCGGCCGAGGCGCTCGACCGCCGCGTGCGCCTCCTCCTCGATCACGGCGGCGTAGCGGCTCGCCGCCGCGCGCGTCAGGAGCGGTTGCAGCAGCCGCTTCTGGCGGCGCCAGTCGTCGCCCTCGGCCGTCGCGATGTTGCGCCCGAACAGCTCGCGCACCGCGCGGTAGGAGGCCGTCCTGCGGGTGAACGCCTCGGTGTCGGCGAAGAAGCGACGCACGTCGTCGGGGTGGTGCAGCGCGACGACGAGGCGGTGCGGTCCGCGCGCGGGCCCGACGCGGTAGGCGACGACGTCGCCGTAGCGGGCGAAGCCGGCGTGCAGCGTGCCGAGCAGGTCGCGGCGCAGCGGGAGCGCCATCCCCAGCAGCGGGTCGCCGGCGGGACCGGGCAGCGCCGTGTCGGTCGAGGGCGCGGTCGCGGGCGGGCGTGGGGTCGCGGGCGGGCGTGCGGTCGCTGTCATGCGACGTCCACCTCGTTGCGCCGCCGTGCGGCGCGTATGCGCCCGTCGCCGCCGACGCCGAGCCGCTTGAGCGGCTCGACAACCAGCCCGGCGAGCTTCGCCAGCAGCGCGACGCCCTCCGCCAGCAGCAGCGGGTCGCGCAGGTGGCCGAAGGCGATCTCGAGGTGGTCGAGCGCGAGCGCGATCGCGCGGCGGTCGGCGCCGGCGGCGCGCACGCGCCGGCCGACCTCGGCGACGCCGTCCTCGTCGATCTCCGTCGTGAGCAGCTCGACGAGGCCCGGATCGCGCTGCAGCGTCATCAGCACCGGAAGCGTGAAGACGCCGGCGCGCAGGTCGCTGCCGGCGGCCTTGCCGGTCTGCAGGCTGAGGCCGTAGAGGTCGAGCACGTCGTCGACGATCTGGAACGCGACGCCCAGCTCCATCCCGAAGCAGGCGAGCGCTTCGGCGAGCGGCGGCGAGGCGCCGGCGGTCCACCCGCCGAGCCAGCACGAGGTCGCCAGCAGCGTGGCGGTCTTCCCGCGGATCGCGGCGTCGTAGTGGGCGAGGTCGCGCGCGACGTCGTACTGCGCGGCGCTCTCCGCGATCTGGCCGGAGCAGAGCGCGGTGAGCGTGTGCGCGAGCCGGCGCAGCTCGGCCGTGCCGAGGCTCGCCGCGACGGCGTAGGCGTGCGCGAGCAGCACGTCGCCGCCCAGCACGGCCGCGTGGTTGCCCCACAGGGCGTTGACGCTGGGACGGCCGCGGCGGAGCGGCGCCGCGTCGAGCACGTCGTCGTGGTAAAGCGAGGCGAGGTGCAGCAGCTCCACGGCGGTCGCCGCGTCGATCACGCGCTCGCCGACGGCGTCGCCGCCGCCGACCGCGGTCGCGGCGCACACGACGAGCGCCGGGCGCAGCCGCTTGCCGCCCGCCTCGATGCCGTGGAGCGCGAGCTCCGCCAGCCGCTCGTCGGGCGTGGCCGCCACGGCGCGCAGGCGTGACTCGACGCGACTCAACTGAGCCGCCGTGCCTCCCGGTGCTCGAAACGTGAACGCCGTGCCGGCAGCAACCCCATCGCGACCTTGGTCCGTGCGGCGCTGCGCTCTCCCGATCAAGCGCATGCAAATTGTTTTAATCAGTTTTGCGGCGGAACGCAAGTTGGGGTTGCCGTTCTCGGCGCGTGGCCGTAGTGCGTCGAGTAATGCGCGCTGCGAGCCGAGCTGGTACGGTGTACGGCGACGGCCTTGATTTGCCGTCAGGACGGGCATCGGGGTGTGGGAACGCCATCGGGAGGGTGGTCGTTCCCACCTGGTCGAGGCGTGTCCGTGCGCCAAGCTCAGAGATCGACGGAGCACGGCTTAATTTACTAGCCGCCGGTGACGGCCGTGTGTCGTTCGCACGGTCCGCTCCCCCCTGCCCTGTTACGGGTCGGTCCGTTAATCGTAGGTGAATGAAGCGTGTGCGCGTGCGGGAGTGCATCGGTGACCCGGACGCTGCGCGGAGTCGGTGCGTGACGCTGCTGGGTGAGACCCGATGCGGGTCGCCGAGGTGGCGGACGGTGGCGGCGCGGGCGGTAGGGTGATCGGTGATGACGGCCAGCGACTCGCAGCTGCCGGTCGACGCCCACCGCCTGCCCGGCATCGCGCCGCGCGCCTACCAGCACCCGGCCGACAAGGCGGCGAGCGCGGCGCTGTCGGCGATCCCGCAGCTCGACCGCGTGATCCGCAAGCTGATCGAGCTGGGCTACGAGCGCGCGCTGCGCCAGAGCGCGCTCGGCGCGTCGGTGCGGCTCGGCGAGCAGCAGCTGCCGGACGTGTGGGCCGAGCACGTGCTGGCGTACGCGACGCTCGACATCGCCGAGGTGCCGCCGCTCTACATGACGCAGTTCCCGTTCGCGAACGCGGCCGCGATCGGGGCGAAGCGGCCGATCGTCGTCGTCAACTCGGAGCTGGTGCGGCTGCTTGACCCGGCGCAGCGGCGCGCCGTGTTCGCGCACGAGGCGTCGCACATCCTGTCCGACCATCAGCTCTACGGGACCGCGCTCGCGATCCTCACGGGGCTGGCGACGGCGGGTCGGCTGCCGCTCCCGCTCGTGCCGATCCGCATGGCGCTGCTGGAGTGGAGCCGCGCCGCGGAGCTGAGCTGCGACCGCGCGGCGGCGCTCGTGACGCGCGATCCGCTCGCGGTCTGCCGCACGTTCCTGTCGCTCGCCGGCGGCGCGATGGTCGACCGCCTCGACCTCGACGCGTTCATGAAGCAGGGGATGGAGTACGAGGAGGAGGGCAGCGGGCTCGAGCGCCTCACGCGCCTGATGGCCGACCTCGGCGTCACGCATCCGATGCCGGTGCGCCGCACCCACGAGCTGATGCGCTGGGTGCGCGGCGGCGACTACGACCGCATCGTCGGCGGCGCCTACGTCCGGCGCGACGAGCCGGTCGACCCGCGCGCCGAGGGCGGCGAGGCGGTCGGCTTCTACGCCGAGCGCTTCCGCCGCGCCTTCCGCGAGGCCGGCGACGCGGTCGGCTCGATGGGCGATCAGCTCGCGAGCTGGCTCAGACGCGACGCGCCGGACGACGATCAGTAGCCGGCCGCAAGCGCCTGCTCCGCCGTGATGGCGAGCCCCGGGCCCACGAGGTCCCTGCGGTCGCCGCTCACGAGAGTCCAGCCGTTGATCTCGGCCGCGGCGACATAGGCCGCGTCGTAGGCCGACAGGCCATGGTGATCGGCGACCGCGATCGTGCGGGCAAGCAGCTCGCCGTCGATGCCAACGATGTTGCGAGCGCAAGCCGCGCGCACGAGGTCTGTGATCCGTTGGGCGGCGGCTGCTGAGCGCCACGCCTTGACGGCGATGTTGGCGACCTCGTACAGGGTGAGGTCGAGCGCCGCAAAGGGACGTCTGGCCGCCGTCGCTACGAGCCGCCGGGCAGCGACATGCCCGTCTTCTCTGTTGTTCCGGGAGGCAAGCCAGACGTTCGCGTCGAGCAGCAACAGGGTCATCGCGACCACCGCGCCTGCTTGACGAGGTAGACGCTGTCAGCTCGCACAGACTCAGGATCTTCGAGCAGTCTGCGGACGCGCTCGCCGCGGTCGGCGTCCTCCAGGTCCAGCTCGCGCTGCGCAAGCTCGCGCAGGAATCTGCTGCGGCTTGTTCTGTTTGCCCGCACGTGAGCGTCGATGCGCTCCAGGAGGCTGTCGGGAAGGCTGATCATCACCTTTGCCATAGAAGCAGGATATACCGGTATTGATCTACCGCAAATGCCTTGCATTTGGCAAAGAAACTGCACAGTTTCACGCTCGCGCGGGGGTGTGACGGCGCGGAGTGGGAAGCGCGGGTGGGAAGCCTTGACGCGGGGCGACGCCCGTCCGCCATCTGACCGACACCGTTCATGTGACTGGCATATAAATTTATATCTGGGTAACATCGGGCCGCGATGGCGACCCACGCCTCCGCATCCGTCCCCCAACGCACCCGCCTGCCGCGCGCCGAGCGCGAGCGGCTGGTGCTCGACGTCGCGCACGCGCGCTTCGCCGCGCACGGCTACGCCGCCGTCACGATGGAGGACGTCGCCGCCGACGCCGGCGTCACGAAGCCGCTGATCTACGCCTACTTCGGCAACAAGGAGCGGCTCTACCTCGCGTGCATGGAGCGCGCCGGCGAGGCGCTGTTCGCGACCGTCGGCGCCGCCGTCTCCGCGGCCGACTCGCCGGCCGACGCGCTGCGCCGCGGCCTGCACGCCTTCTTCGCGTTCGTCGACG
Source organism: Actinomycetota bacterium (assembly GCA_018268595.1). GTDB lineage: Bacteria > Actinomycetota > Thermoleophilia > Solirubrobacterales > Solirubrobacteraceae > Conexibacter. Next base: position 253,977 of record JAFDWH010000014.1, read on the forward strand.
AGGATCGCGACGCCTGGCGCGTGCTGTTCGACGAGACGCTCCCGGCCGGCGGCGAGATCGCCGAGCGCGTCGCCGAATACCGCGAGCGGCTGCTCGCGCTCGTCGCGCAGACGAACCTCGACCGCCTGCCGCCGCAGCACCGCGCCGCCGCGAAGACCGAGGTCGAGGCCACCTCCGTCGCGCTGCTCGGCGCCGCCGAGGCGCTCGCGCGCTGGTGGCTGCGCACCGGCGCGATGCCCGCGGCCGGCGCCGCCGACCTCTTGATCGCCACCGCCGAGCCGGGCCTGCGCGCCCGCATGGCCGCCGGCGCCGGCAGCACCCGAACCGCCGACGCGCCGACCGCCGTGCGCGGCGGCGGCGACGTCGCACCTGAATCCGAAGGAGCCAGATGACCCCCGCCGCTCCGCGCCGAGCCGTCGTGCTCGGCGGCAACCGCATCCCGTTCGCGCGCTCCGACAGCGCGTACAAGAAGGCGTCCAACCAGGACATGCTGACGGCCGCGCTCGACGGGCTCGTCGAGCGCTTCGGCCTCGCCGGCGAGCGCCTCGGCGACGTCGTCGCCGGTGCCGTCCTGAAGCACAGCCGCGACTTCAACCTCACGCGCGAGTGCGTGCTCGGCAGCCGCCTCGCGCCCGAGACGCCCGCGTACGACATCCAGCAGGCGTGCGGGACCGGCCTCGAGGCCGCGATCCTGGTGGCCAACAAGATCGCGCTCGGCCAGATCGAGGCCGGCGTCGCCGGCGGCGTCGACACGACCTCCGACGCGCCGCTCGCGTTGAACGAGGACCTGCGCTCCATCCTGCTCGACGCCAACCGCGAGAAGTCCGTCCAGGGCCGTCTCAGGCAGCTCCTGCGCGTGCGTCCGCAGCAGCTCGCGCCCGCGATCCCGCGCAACGAGGAGCCGCGCACCGGCCTCTCGATGGGCGAGCACCAGGCGCGCACCGCGGCCGAGTGGGGGATCACGCGCGAGGCGCAGGACGAGCTGGCGATGCGCTCGCATCAGAACCTCGCCGCCGCCTACGAGCGCGGCTTCCAGGACGACCTCGTGACGCCCTACCTCGGCCTCGAGCGCGACCAGAACCTGCGCCCCGACTCCAGCATCGAGAAGCTCGCGAAGCTCAAGCCCGTCTTCGGCGGTGCAGACGGCACGATGACGGCCGGCAACTCGACGCCCCTCTCCGACGGCGCCGCCGTCGCGCTGCTCGCCAGCGAGGAGTGGGCCAAGCAGCGCGGCCTCACGCCGCTGGCGACGTTCGTCGACGCCGAGACGGCCGCGGTCGACTACGTCAACGGCCGCGAGGGCCTGCTGATGGCGCCGGCCTACGCGGTCCCGCGGCTGCTGGAACGCAACGGCCTCACGCTGCAGGACTTCGACCTCTACGAGATCCACGAGGCGTTCGCCTCGCAGGTGCTCTCGACGCTCGCCGCCTGGGAGGACCCGGTCTTCTGCACCCAGCGGCTCGGCCGCTCCGAGCCGCTCGGCGCGATCGACCGCAGCAAGCTCAACGTCAACGGCAGCTCGCTCGCCGCCGGTCACCCGTTCGCCGCGACCGGCGGGCGGATCGTCGCCGCGCTCGCGAAGGCGCTCCACGAGCGCGGCGGCGGTCGCGGCCTGATCTCCATCTGCGCGGCCGGCGGCCAGGGCGTCGTCGCGATTCTCGAGGCCTAGGGAGGCTCGGACATGGACCGCTACACGCAGCTCGTCAACACCCCGATAGGCAAGACGGTCGCCAAGCAGGTCGGCCTGCCGAAGCCGGTCCCGCTCAAGCGCCACACGCCCGGCGCGCCGGTCGTCGACGGCCGCGTGCTGCTCGGCGGCGCCCCCGGCGGGCGGCTCGCCCAGTCGCTCGCGCAGGTGCTCGCGGACGCCGGCGCCGAGGTCTCCACGCCGTTGCGCCCCGACCTGCGCGCGGCGGCCGCGGAGGCCGGCCTCGACGCCGCTCCGTGGACGCCGCAGGCGTCGGTTGACCACCGCTACGCCGCGCTCGTGTTCGACGCGACCGGCATCACGGAGTCGGCGCAGCTCGACGAGCTGCACGCCTTCTTCCACCCGACGATCCGCAAGGTCGCCAGGTGCGGCCGCGCGATCGTGCTGGGCACGCCGCCGGAGTCGGCGAGAAAGCCGGCGGAGGCGGTCGCGCAGCGCGCGCTCGAGGGCTTCACGCGCGCGATCGGCAAGGAGATCGGCCGGGGCGCGACCGTCCAGCTCGTCTACGTCGAGCCGGGCGCGGAGGACCAGCTCGCCGGAACGGTGCGCTTCTTCCTCTCGCCGCGCTCGGCGTTCGTCTCGGCGCAGGTCGTGCGGATCGGCAAGGAGGGCGGGAAGGTGCCGTCCGACTTCGACTGGGAGCGGCCGCTGGCCGGCAAGGTCGCCTTGGTCACCGGCGCCTCGCGCGGGATCGGGGCGGCGATCGCCTCGACGCTCGCGCGCGACGGCGCGCACGTCGTCGGGCTCGACGTGCCGGCGCTGGAGGAGGACCTGAAGGCGGTCGCCGCCGGCATCGGCGGCTCCGCGCTCGCGCTCGACATCACCGACGCGGACGCGCCGAGGGCGATCGCCTCCTACCTGAGGAGGGAGCACAGAGGCGTCGACGTCGTCGTCCACAACGCCGGCATCACGCGCGACCGCACGCTCGGCCGCATGGACGCCGACCGCTGGAACGCCGTCATCGCCGTGAACCTGTCCTCGATCGAGCGGATCACCGACGCGCTGATCGAGGGCGGCAGGAAGGCGGTCCTGAACGAGGGCGGGCGGATCGTCTGCGTGTCCTCCATCAGCGGCATCGCCGGCAACGCCGGGCAGACGAACTACGCGACGTCGAAGGCCGGCGTGATCGGGATCGTGAACGCGTACGCGCCGGAGCTGGCGAGACGCGGCGCGACGATCAACGCGGTCGCGCCGGGCTTCATCGAGACGCAGATGACGGCGAAGGTGCCGCTCGCGATCCGCGAGGCCGGCCGCCGCATGTCCTCGCTCTGGCAGGGCGGGCTGCCGGTCGACGTCGCCGAGGCGATCGCCTGGTTCGCCTCGCCGGCGACCGGCGGCGTGAACGGCAACGTCGTGCGCGTCTGCGGGCAGAGCCTGCTCGGCGCATGAGGTCGTGATGAGCACGCTGACGACCTACGCCCGCGCCGCGCTGCCGCTCGTGCCGGGAGCCTCGCTGCTCCCGTTCGTGGCGGGGCGCGGGAAGCAGATGCCGGCGCTGGAGCGGCGGGTCGACGGCGTGAGCGTCGACCCCGCCCACCTCGCCGACTACGCGAGAGTGTGCGGCTTCACGCTGCGCGACACGCTGCCGGCGACGTACCTGCACATGCCGGCGTTCCCGCTGCACATGCAGCTGATGACCGACGGGAAGTTCCCGTTCCCCGCGGTCGGGCTCGTGCACCTGCGCAACCGCATCACGGTGCACCGGCCGGCGCGCGTGTCGGAGGTCTTCGACGTCGTCGTGAGAACGACCCCGATCGAGCCGCACCCGAAGGGCCGCACGTTCGCGATCGTGTCCGAGGCGCGCGTGGACGGCGAGCTCGTGTGGGAGGAGCGCTCGACGATGCTCCGCCGCGGCGGCGGGTCCGGCGAGGCCGCGTCGGGATCTGCCCCTCTGACAGACGGGCAGACTCGCGGTGCTCCCGTGACCTGGACTTTGCCGGGGGATCTCGGGCGCAGGTACGGCTCGGTCTCGGGCGACCGCAATCCGATCCACATGCACGCGCTGACGGCGCGCGCGTTCGGCTTCAAGCAGGCGATCGCGCACGGGATGTGGACGAAGGCGCGCGCGCTCGCGGCGCTCGAGCCGCTGCCCGACGCGTACACGGTCGACGTCGAGTTCAAGAAGCCGATCTTCCTCCCCGGCCGCGTGACGTTCGCGGCGGACGACGGGCGCTTCGTGGTGCGAAGCGCGAAGAACCCCGACATCACGCACCTCGAAGGGACGGTGACGCCATGAGCATGGCGGAGCGCAGCATGGGTCTGAGCCTGAGGGCGCTTGGCCGCCTCGCCGGCTCCGACGTCGTCGACAGGCTGGGCGTGCGCAAGCCCGCCGAGCGGATCCTCTACCGCGCCACGCGCGACGGCTTCAAGGCCGCCGGCGCGGCCGGCCGCACGTTCAAGGCCGTCAACGGCAACGGCAAGCCGAAGCGCCTGCCCAGCGCCGCCGGCACCGGTCTCTTCGACCTCACGCCGACCGAGGAGCAGCAGATGCTCCAGGAGTCGTTCAAGGCGTTCGGGCAGGAGCAGCTGCGTCCGGCGGCGCTCAGCGCCGACACCGACGCGCAGGCGCCGGCCGAGCTGCTCGCCGCCGGCGGCGAGCTGGGCCTGACGATGCTCGGCGTGCCGGACGAGCTGGGCGGCGCCGTCAGCGAGCGCTCGTCCGTCACGGCCGTGCTGGCCGCCGAGGCGCTCGCGCAGGGCGACATGGGCCTCGCCGTCGCGCTGCTCGCGCCGGCCGGCGTCGCGAGCGCGCTTGCGCTGTGGGGCGACGGCGACCAGCAGGCGACCTACCTGCCGGCGTTCGTCGAGGAGGAGACGCCGAGCCCCGCGGCGCTCGCGCTGCAGGAGCCGCGCGCGCTGTTCGACCCGTTCGCGCTGCAGACGACCGCGCGCCGCGAGCGCGACGACTTCGTGCTGGACGGCGTCAAGTCGCTCGTGCCGCTCGCCGAGCGCGCCGAGCTGCTGCTCGTCGCCGCGCGGCTGGAGGGCCACGGGCCGGTCCTGTTCCTCGTCGAGACGAAGGCGAGAGGCGTGCTGGTGAAGGCCGCGCCGAGCATGGGCGTGCGCGCCGCCGCGACCGGCGACGTGCTGCTGGAGGGCGTGCGCCTGCCGGCGCGCGCGCTGCTGGGCGACGGCGACCCGACCGTCTACGCCGCCGCCGTGCGGCGCGCGCGGCTCGCCTGGTGCGCGCTCGCGTGCGGCACCGCGCGCGCGGTGCTGGACTACGTGATCCCGCACGTGAACGAGCGCGTCGCGTTCGGCGAGCCGATCGCCAACCGCCAGTCGGTCGCGTTCACGGTCTCCGACATCGCGGTCGAGCTGGAGGGCATGCGGCTCGCCACGCTGCGCGCCGCCGCCCGCCTCGACGCCGGCAAGGACGCGGCGCGGGAGGTCGCGATCGCGCGCACGCTGTGCAGCGAGAAGGGCGCCTGGATCGGCTCCAACGGCGTGCAGCTGCTCGGCGGCCACGGCTACGTGAAGGAGCACCCGGTCGAGCGCTGGTACCGCGACCTGCGAGCGGTGGGCGTCGCCGAGGGCGCCCTCCTCGTCTAGCGAGAGGAACGACTCAGATGATCAATCTCGAGATCCCCAAGAAGTTCGTCCCGCTCGTCGGGCAGGCGCATCAGGTCGCGGAGGAGGTCTTCCGCCCGATCTCCCGCAAGTACGACCAGGAGGAGCACGCGTACCCGAAGGAGCTCGACATGCTCGCCGCGCTGATCGACGGCATGAACGAGGGCTCCGGCAGCGGCGCCGGCGCGGCCGGCGTGCGCCGCGAGAAGTCCGACGGCGACGGCGTCCGCAACGGCTCCAACATGTCGACGGTGCTGGGCATCATCGAGCTGTGCTGGGGCGACGTCGGGCTGCTGCTGTCGATGCCGCGCCAGGGCCTCGGCAACAGCGCGATCGCGTCGGTCGCCAACGACGAGCAGCTCGAGCGCTTCAGAGGCAAGTGGGCCGCGATGGCGATCACCGAGCCGGAGGCCGGCTCGGACAGCGCCGCGATCCGCACGACCGCCGTCTACGACGAGGCGACCGGCGAATACGTGCTCAACGGCGAGAAGATCTACGTCACCTCGGGCGAGCGGGCGGACCTCGTCGTCGTGTGGGCGACGCTCGACCGCTCCGTCGGCCGCGCGGCGATCAAGTCGTTCGTGGTGGAGCGCAGCAATCCGGGCCTGAAGCTCGACCGGCTCGAGCACAAGCTCGGCATCCGCGCGTCCGACACGGCCGCCTTCATCCTCGACGACTGCCGCGTGCCGAGAGAGAACCTGCTCGGCTCGCCGGAGATCGACACCAGCAGAGGCTTCGGCGGCGTGATGCAGACGTTCGACAACACGCGCCCGCTCGTCGCCGGGATGGCGGTGGGCCTGACGCGCGCGTGCCTGGAGCTGACCGAGCGGCTCCTGCGCGAGGCCGGCGTCGAGGTCGACTACGACCGCCCGGCGAGCACGCAGTCCGCCGCCGCGGCCGAGTACCTCGCGATGGAGGCCGACTTCGAGGCCGCGCGGCTGCTGACGCTCGAGGCGGCCTGGATGGCCGACAACAGCAAGCCGAACTCCTTGCAGGCGTCGATGGCGAAGGCGAAGGCGGGACGCACGTGCGTCGACGTCGCGCTGCGCTGCGTGCGGCTGTGCGGCTCGCTCGGCTTCGGCCAGGAGCTGCTGCTGGAGAAGTGGGCGCGCGACGCGAAGATCCTCGACCTGTTCGAGGGCACGCAGCAGATCCAGCTGCTGATCATCGCGCGCCAGCTGCTCGGCAAGACGAGCGCGGAGCTGAAGTAGGCCACGCCGTGAGCTCGCCGGACGCGCCCCCGCCGACGCTGCTCGTCTCCGACCGCGCGCACGGCGACGCGAGCGGCTTCGGCTTCGAGGCGATCGGCGACACGCTGCGCGACTTCATCGCCGCGGCGCCGGCGGGCGAGCCGTTCAACGTCTGCATCAGCGGCAGCTGGGGCAGCGGCAAGACGACGCTGCTCAGACGCCTCGCCGACACGCTCGACAGCTCGCGCAAGAGCGCGGGGCTCGTCAACGTCGTCCTGTGGTTCGAGCCGTGGAAGCTCACCGACGAGCGCGAGGTGCGCGACGCGCTCACGCTGCTCGTGCTGCGGGCGATGAGCGCGGACGCCTCCGCGCTCAAGCAGCTGCGCGTCAACCTCGACGGCGGCAACGCGATCCGGCTGGTCGGCGAGCGCCTGCTGGGCGCCAAGCTCGACGACGTGAGCCACATGGATCGCGCCGAGGGGGCGCTGCGCGACAGCTTCGTGGCGACGCAGGACCTGTTCGACTCGATCGCGCGCACCTACCTGAAGAAGCGGCGGATGGTCGTGTTCGTCGACGACCTCGACCGCTGCTCGCCGGACGTGATGGTGGCCGTGCTGGAGGCCGTGAAGCTGTTCTTCGACCTGCCCGGGCTCGTGTTCGTGTTCGGGCTCGACCGCGGCCAGCTCGAGCACGCACTGTCGGAGCGCCACCGCTTCACGCTCGCGCAGGCGCGCGTGTATCTGGAGAAGATCTTCCAGCTCACCGTGGCGCTGCCGCCGAAGGGTTCGGGGCCGCTTGTCGCGTTCCTGAAGGACCAGCTCGCACTCGTCGGCGCGGACGAGATCGACGACGATCTCGCGCGCGCGATCGTCGAGCGCTTCGGGCGCAACCTGCGCGACGTGAAGCTGTTCGTCAACGCGCTCAGCTTTCAACGCAGGCTCGACGGCACCGGCACGGCGGGCGAGGACGCGCTGATGAAGTGGCACTACCTCGAGACGACGATCTTCCGCGCGCTGCCGACGACCCACGCGGACGATCAGGTCAGCCTCGTGCGGGCGCTCGAGCTGCTGGCGCACGGCGGCTTCCTGCACGACCTGCCGGAGCGCGACCGCTACATCCGCGCGCTGCGCGGCGGCCCGGTGAACCACTGCGCGCTGGTCGTGCTCGCGCTCGTGAGAGCGCGGCGCGCCGAGCTGCTGCCGTCCGTCGCGCTGAAGGCGGCCGAGCAGACCGTGCTCGACGCGCTGGAGGCCGACGGCGACGTGACCGCCGCGCTGCGCGTGATGCGCGCGGGACGCGGGCCGATGGCCGACGCCGCGCTGCCGGCGATGGCGTCGCTGACGCACGCGCCGATGCCGCCGCGCGAGCGCGCGGGCGAGAACGCCGCCACGCCCGAGGAGGCCAACCGCGTGACGCTGGAGGCCGGTGGTCTGCTGTCGGCGGACGAGTGGGACGAGGTCGGCAGACAGCTCGCCGACGGGGGCGATCCCGTGGGGGCGCACCTGTGCCACCTGATGGCCCACCTGATGGCGCCGCAGTCGGCCGTGTACCTGGCGCACATCGCGCGGGTGCTGCGCCACGAGGGCCGCGCGACCGGCTCGCAGGCGCTGCTGCGCCACGCGCACGAGCTCGACCGCGACTCGGTCGTGGTGCACACGCAGACGGCGTATCTGTGCGACCGGCTGCTCGACGACAAACGGCTCGCGGCTCACCTCTACCGCCGCGTGCTGGAGCTCGGCACCAGCATCAGCACCGTGTCGAGCTACCTCGCGGCGATCCTCGCCGAGCAGGGCGACTTCGCGGACGCCTTCCTGTGCGGCCTCGACGCGTACTTGAGATCGCCGAGCAGCGGCGGGGAGCGGCGCCTGCTGCGCTACGCGAAGGACGCCGGGATCGCGCCCGACTCGGTGAGGTCGATCGAGGACCTCCAGCTGCATCTCGGCTACGACCTGGCGATGGTGCGTGGCCGGGCGCGCGCGGACGGAAAGTTCCCGCCCCCGCCGGAGGTCGGCGCCCAGCGGATGATCTCGTGGAGCTATCCGCGCTTCCCGACGCTGGAGCAGGCGGCCGACGATCTCTCCGACCCGCTCGTGCTGCGCGCGGAGCCCGCTCGCTAGGGTCTTCGCGTGGCCGACTCGCATGCGCAGCCCGCCCGCCGCGTCCGCATCCTCGGCGCCGGCGGGACGATCGCGATGGGCGGCCCGTCCGGCGCGACGCCGCAGCTCGACGCGGACGCGCTGGTCGCGGCGATCCCCGGGCTCGCGGGCCGCGACGGGCTGGAGGCGCGCGACGTCGTCAACAAGCCGAGCGCGCACCTCACGCTCGAGGACCAGCTGACGATCTGCCGCGAGGCGCGCGACGCGGCGCGGCGGGGGATCGGCGTCGTGGTGACGCACGGCACGGACGCGCTGGAGGAGACGGCGATGCTGTGCGACGTGATCCACGACGCGGAGGCGCCGATCGTCTTCACCGGCGCGATCCGCCCGGCGACCGCCGCCGGCGCCGACGGCCCGGCGAACCTGCTGGACGCGGTGTCGGTGGCGCGCAGCGAGGAGGCGGCCGGGATGGGCGTGCTGGTCGTCTTCGGCGGCGAGATCCACCACGCGCGCTGCACGCGCAAGACGGACACGACGTCGCTGGTGGCGTTCTCCTCCCCGCAGACCGGGCCGCTGGGGCGCGTCACCGAGGGTCATCCGACGATCTGGTCGCGGCTTCCGCGGAACCCGCCGCTCGATCCTCCCGGGCTCGACCGCCGCGTCTTGGTCGTCCCGACGATGTCGGGCGACGACGGCACGCTCGCGCGCGCCGCGCTGGCGACCGAGCCGGACGGCGTCGTGATCGGGACGCTCGGCGCCGGCCACCTCGCGCCGCCGCTGCTGGAGCTGTGGGCCGAGGCGGCGTCCCGCATCCCGGTCGTCGCCTACTGCCGCCCCGAGCGCGGCGTCGTCCTGACCGGCACGTACGGCTACGCCGGGAGCGAGCAGGACCTGCGCGGGACGCAGATCATCCCCGCCGGCTTCCTCTCGCCGCAGGCCGCGCGCATGAAGCTGCTCGCCTGCGTCGCCAGCGGCCTCAGCGTGGACGAGGTCCGCTGGGCCTTCCGCCAGGACGACGGCTGACGGGGCGCCCCGGGGGGCGAATGGGGCGAGCACTGCGGCTCTGTACATCTCATGGATGTACAAACCCGCACTGGTGCCAGGTGGGCGGCGATCGCGGCGTTGGCGGACGAGCAGCACGGGGTGGTCGCGCGGGCGCAGCTCCTGCGGATCGGCGTCGGGCGCGGTGCGATCGAGAAGCAGCTCGCGCGCAGGCTCCTCGTGCCGCTGCACCGCGGCGTCTACGCCGTCGGGCACCGGCGCCTGCGGATCGAGGGGAGATGGCTGGCGGCGGTGCTCGCGGCGGGGCCGGGTGCAGTGCTGAGCCATCGCGACGCGGCCGCGCTGCACGGCATCCGCAAGCCGCCGGAGTCGAAGAAGGTGACGGTGACGGCGCGCGGCGACGTGCAGGCGACGCCGGCGCTCTGGGTCTTCGCGCGGCGCGCGCTGACGGACGAGGACCGGGCGATCGTCTGCGGCATCCCGGTCACCTCGCCGGCGCGCACGCTCGTCGACCTCGCGCCGATCTTGACCATGGCGCAGCTCCAGGCGACGCTCGGAGAGGCCGACCGCCGCGGGCTGCTCGACGTCGCGACGGTCGACCGGGCGCTGCGCCGCACCAAGGGTCGCCACGGCCACGGCCATCGGCGGCTCACGGCCGCCCTCGACGCCCATCGCCAGCATGGCGCGGCGCTGCTGCGCTCGGAGCTGGAGGAGCGCTTCCTCGAGCTCGTGCTCCGCAGCGGCTTGCCGCGGCCGCGGCTCAACGCCCCCGTCGCCGGCTTCGAGGTCGATGCGCTGTGGCCGGAGCAGCGCGTCGTCGTCGAGCTGGACGGCTGGAGGGACCACAAGGAGCGCCTCGCAGCCGCGCGCGACCGCGACAAGACGAACCGCCTGCAGGCCGCCGGCTACCGCGTCCTGCGCTTCATGCATGGCGACCTCGTCGCGCGGCCGGGCGAGGTGGCGGCGACCGTGCGCCGCCTGCTTCGGAGCGGCGGCACGCAGGAGCAGACGACGACGGGCGAACGCCGGCATGCCGACCCGGTTTGACCGGCCGCTGCGCAGTCGATAGGAATCGGCGGCACATGTCTCGCCGTCCGGCCCTCCCGCTCGCGCTGCTCGCGGCCCTGCTCGCCGCCGCGCCGGCGTCCGCCGCGACCGCGGGCGGGCCGCCGCGCATCGTCCTGCGGCTGCCGTCGCCCGGCCACGTGACGGTCGCGGCGTTGTCGCTCGACGTCAGCACGAAGCACCGCCAGGCGCTGCCGCGCCGCGTGTCGCTCGGCGCGCTCAAGCTCGGAGCGCTGCCGCCGTCGGTCAAGCTCCTGTTCGCGACGCGCTCGCTGCCGACCAGACGCGGCCGCCGCTACGCCGCGGTCGTGTTCGTCGTGCGCAGGGCGAGCGCGCGCCGCGCGGCGGCGCCGCTCGCGCGCGGCGCCCGCACGCCGGCGCACGCCCCCGACCTCGCCGACCTCGCGTTCATCGGCGGCAGAGGCCCGTGGGTCCCCTGCCGCGGCTGCGACGGCGCGCCTCCGCGGGTGCGGCTGGCGGACGGCGTCTGCGGGCGCTGCGGCTTCCGCGCGCAGGTGGCCGCGATCCGCGACGCCGACCGCCAGCGGCCGCGCAGACTGGGCGCGCTCGCCGACCTCGCCGCGCGCGACTTCGGCGCGATAGGGAGCGACCCGACGCTGACGCTCGGCCAGCGCGACGACGGCCGCGCGTTCCGCTGGGGAGCGCCGCGCCGCGCCGCGCTCACGTCCGCGGACCTGCTCGGCGCCGAGCGCGCGCTCGTCGCGGACCTGGCCGCGCGCCGGCCGGGCCGGCTCGTGCCCGACCTCGAGCGGGCGACCGCCGTCGACCTCGACGGCGACGGCAAGATCGGCCGCGCGTAGCGTGCGTCAGCCGCGCCGCATCGCCTGACGCAGCTCGCGCAGCTCGCGGATCTCGTCCGGGACCGGCAACGCCGCCGGGTGCACCCGCGCGCCCGGCGCGACCCCGAGCAGCTCCGGCTCGATGCGGTGGCGCACCAGCTCGTCGCCGACCGCGTCGACCCGCAGCGCGGCCGTCCCCGGGCGCGACGCGACCACGCGCACCATCCGCGTGCCATGGAACAGCAGCCCGACGCCGTCGTCGGCCGCCCAGCCGCCCGGCAGCGCGCCGGATCGCACCGCGCCCAGCCACACCGGCAGCCGCTCCGGCTCGCCGTCCGCGTGGACGCTGAACGACCCCGGCAGCAGGCCGAGACCGGCGATCGTCTCGAGCGGCCCGCCGGAGCGCGTCACGCCGCCGGCGAACCAGCACATCGCGCCGGCCGACAGGCCCGCCAGCACGATCCCGCGCCGCCACGCCTCGCGCAGCAGCGCGTCCAGCTCGTGCGCGCGCCAGATCGCCAGCAGGTTGCGCAGCGAGCCGCCGCCGACGTAGATCACGTCCTGCTCGAGCACGATCTCGGCCAGCGAGCGGGCGGAGCCGTGGCGGCGGAACAGCGACAGGTGCGTCGCCGACGCGCGCCGCGCGAAGCGCGCGTAGAAGGCGGTGATCTGCGCGGTCGGGTCGCCGGAGGCGGTCGGCAGGAAGAGGATCCGCGGCTCCGGCACGCGCACGAGCGAGAGCACGAAGTCGTCGAGCGCCGGGTTGTCCGGCTCCATCGTGAAGCCGCCGCCGCCCATCGCGAGGATCTGCGGGTCGCCACGCAGGCGGTCGCGCAGCGTCATGCCGCGGCCAGGTCCCGCTCCGCCTGACCGAGGAACTCGACCGGCAGCGGCTCCTCGACGACCTCGCCGCCGCGCGGCTCGACGCGGAACGCGCGCGCATGGCGCCGCGAGCTGACGACGCGCCGCAGCTCGCGGCCGACGAAGTGCAGCGCGGCGCCGTCGTCGGCGGCGTAGCCGGGCGTGACGCCGTCGCCGACGAAGCGCCGGTACTCGTTGCGCCGCTCCGGCTCGCCGTCGTAGTGGACGCAGTTGGAGTGCGGCAGCAGCCCCAGCCCGCGCACGACCGTCGGCGCGCCGTGGAAGGCGGTCACCGCCTCCTCGAACCAGCACAGCGAGCCGGCCGACAGGCCGCACAGCACGACGCCGCGGCGCCAGGCGGCGCGCAGCACGCGGTCGAGCCCGTGCGCGCGCCACGCGCCGAGCAGCGAGACGACGCTGCCGCCGCCGACGTACACGACGTCCTGTCGCAGCAGGTGCGCCTCGAGGTCGCCCGCGACCGCCCCGTCGCCGCGGTCGCGCCGGAACAGCGACACGTGCGAGGTCTCGCAGCGCGTCGCGAACGTGCGGTAGAAGCGCACGACGTAGTGGTCCGCGTCGCCCGAGGCGGTCGGCACGAAGCAGACCTTCGGCCGCTCGCGGCCCGCGAGCGACAGCACGTAGTCGTCGAGCAGCGGGTTGCCGGCCTCCATCGAGAAGCCACCGCCGCCGAACGCGACGATCTGCGGTGGGCGCTCGCTGGGCATGCGGCGAGTGTCCCAGCGCGACGGGGCGCCGTCGTTCCCCCGATGTCCAAGCTTCGCGCGGCGCGCGTGCGCCGCGCGGCTAAGAACCTAAGCCCGCACGCCGGCGGGCGCGTCCGCCACGCGCCAGGCGACCGCGCCGACGGCCGCCGCCACCAGCAGCACGGCGGGCCACGCGCCGATCGCGTGGCCGAGCGGGTGCGCGAGCGCGAAGCCGGCGAGGAAGACGGCGACGAGCGCAAGCGCGCGCGGCAGGCCCAGCAGCACGCGCCAGCGCAGCCCGCACGCGAGCCCGCCGAGGAACAGCACGACGCCGCCCAGCGCGCGCACGCCGCTGACGTCGGCGACCGCGAAGCCGAGCAGCAACGCGCCGGCTGCGATCGGCCATGTGGGGAGCGGGCGCATCGGGGGAGGGTAGCGACGCGGGCGCGCCGCGCTCGTCTTGGCGCCGCCGTGCCGTCCGTCCCTGAAATGATCCACATTTCAGACGAGCAAGACCGAGGCTGCGCAGGGAAGACCTCTGGTCACGACCACCCCCTGAAGCGAAGGATCCTCACTTGTCGAGTCACGACGGTCGGAACGGCGCGCGGTCGCCGGAGCACCGCCATCTCGGAGCCGCGGTCGCGGAGTTGCGCGAGTCGCGCGGGCTCTCGCAGGCCGAGGTCGCCGCCAGAGCCGAGCTGCGCCCCAGCCATCTCGCCGCGATCGAGCGCGGCGAGGTCGACCCCACGTTCGTCACGCTCGTGCGGATCGTGCGCGCGATCCCGGCCTCGCTCGCGGAGCTGTTCGAGCTGTTCGAGCGGCGCCGCGACGAGGCGACCTGACGCCGCTCCCGCCCGCGTCCCGCGCGGTGCGAAGATGGTGGCGATGAGCACGACCGCGTCGGAGGGCCGCGCGTCCCGCTTCTCGGCGGTGCTGCGCGGCGACGAGGAGCGGGTCACCCCGCTCGAGCTGTTCTTCGACCTCGTGTTCGTGCTCGCGATCACGCAGTGCACCGCGCTGATGGCGGCGACGCCGACGTGGGAGGGGCTCGCGCAGGGGCTGCTCGTGCTCGGCGTGCTGTGGTGGTCGTGGGTCGGCTACGCGTGGCTGACGAGCGTCGTCGACCCGGAGGAGGGTTCCGTCCGCCTCGTGATGTTCCTGGCGATGGCCGCCTTCCTGATCTGCGCCCTGTGCGTGCCGGAGGCGTTCGGCTCGGAGGCGCTGCTGTTCGCGCTCGCCTACGGCGTCGTGCGCGTCGCCCACATCCTCCTGTTCCTGCTCGCCAGCCGCGACGACCCGGGCCTGCGCAGGGCGACGCTCGGCCTCGCGATCAGCACGGCGATCGGCGTCGGCATCCTGCTGCTCGCGTCCGCCGCCGACGGCGCGTTGCAGGGCGGCCTGTGGGCGCTCGCGCTGGCGCTCGACATGGGCGGCCCGCTGCTGATCGACCCGGCCGGCTGGCGGCTCGTGCCGGGCCACTTCGCCGAGCGCCACGGGCTGATCGTGATCATCGCGCTGGGCGAGTCGATCGTCGCGATCGGGACCGGCGCCGGCCTGCACGTCGACGCCGGCATCGTGCTGGCGGCAGTGCTGGGCGTGGCGGTCGCGGCGGCGCTGTGGTGGCTGTACTTCGACGTCGTCGCGCCCGTCTCGACGAGCCGCCTGATCGCCGCCGCCGCGGGCTCCGAGCGCAACCGCATGGCGCGCGACTCGTTCTCCTTCCTGCACCTCCCGATGGTCGCCGGGATCGTGCTGGTGGCGCTCGGAATGAAGAAGACGCTCGCGCACGTCGGCGACCCGCTCCAGCTCGTGCCGGCGTTCGCGCTGCTGGGCGGCGCCGCGATCTACCTGCTCGCACACGTCGCCTTCCGCCTGCGCAACGTGCGCACGCTCAACAGACGCCGCCTCGGGCTCGCGCTCGTGCTGCTCGCGCTCGTGCCGCTGTTCGACGGCGTCGCGGCGATCGTCCCGCTCGCGTTCCTCGCCGCCGCGCTGTCAGCGCTGATCGCGTACGAGACGACGATCTACGGCGAGGCGCGCCAGCGCGTGCGCCATCCGGAGCGGGCCGCGTGAGCGGCGGCGCCGCGTACGCACGACCGAACTGCGCGGTTCAGTCGGCAGCTGCTTGATGTCGCTTCCTTCCGCTTTCCTGCACAAAGTGCTGCACTCCTGTTTCGGACGTGGCGCGCCGCCGATGATGTCGCCGTGGGTAGGTCGCACTCTCGCGGACGTCAATGGCGTGTCATCGTGGCGGCCGCGGCGCTGTTCGGCGCGATCTTCCTCGCGCTCGAGCTGGACCACAACGCCGGCAGCGGCCTGACGATCCTCTACCTGCTGCCGGTCGTGCTCGTCGGCGTCGAGCTGGGCCGCTGGGCAGGGATCGCCGCCGGGCTCGTCTCGTTCGGCCTGTTCGTCGTGTGGACGCCGTCCGCGGGCGTCGCGCTGGCCCCGTCCGCGTACGTCACGCGCGCGCTCGTGTCGCTGCTGCTGGGCGTCGTCGCCGGGCACCTGGCGGACCGCATGCGCGCCGCCGCGGCCGAGGCGCACGCGAGCGCCCGCCACTTCGACCTCGCCGGCGACCTGCTCGGCACCGCCACCTTCGACGGCGTGTTCGTCCACCTCAACGGCGCCTGGGAACGCTGCCTCGGGTGGACGCGCGAGGAGCTGATGGCGGCGCCCTTCATCGACTTCGTCCACCCCGAGGACCGCGCGCGCACGCTGGCGGAGGCGGAGCGCGCCGCCGGCGGCGACGGCACCGCCCGCTTCACGAACCGCTACCGCACGAAGCACGGCGACTACCGCTGGATCGAGTGGCGCTCGTGGGCCGACCCCGAGCGCGGGCTGATCCACGCAGCCGCCCGCGACGTGACCGAGCAGCGCGCGATCGAGTCGGCCCAGCGCGAGGCGGAGGAGCGCTTCCGCCGCGCGTTCGACGACTCCGCCACCGGCATGGCGGTCGTCGGCGTGGACGGAGCGAGACGCGACGTGCTGCTCGACGCGAACGACAGCCTCGGCCGCATCTTCGGCTGCGCGCGGGAGGAGCTGGTCGGCACGCGTGCGCTCGCGGCGATGGTTGACCCGCAGCACGCGCCCGCGCTCGCGCGCGGGATGGACGAGCTGCTGCGCGGCGCCGACGCCGTCCACCACGGCGAGTACCGCGTCGTGCGGCCCGACGGCGTGCACATCTGGCTCGACATGACCGCCTCGCTCGTGCGCGACGAGGACGGCCGGCCGCTCTACCGGCTCGTGCAGGCGCTCGACGTGACGGAGCGCAAGGCGGCGGAGGAGCGGCTGCGCTTCCTCGCCGACCACGACCCCTTGAGCGGCGTCTTCAACCGCCGCCGCTTCGAGTCCGAGCTGCAGCGCGAGCTCGACCTGTCGACGAGCCGTCCGCGGCGCAGCGTCCTGCTGCTGCTGGACGTCGACCGCTTCAAGGCGATCAACGACACGCTCGGCCACGCGACCGGCGACGCGGTGATCGCGCGGCTCGGCGACGCGCTGCGCAGCCGCCTGCGCTCCGCCGACGTCGTCGCGCGGATCGGCGGCGACGAGTTCGCCGCGATCCTGCGGCGCGTCGACCTGGCCGCGGCGCGCGAGGTCGCGCACGACCTGCAGGCGATCGCCGCGCAGCGGCTCGCCGCGGTCGTCGGCGAGGAGCACGGGCCGGTCACGCTGAGCGTCGGGCTCGTGGCGATCGGCGAGGACGGCAGCCCCGACGAGCTGTTGTCGCTCGCCGACCGCGCGCTGTACGCGGCGAAGGCCGCCGGCCGTGACCGCGTCGTGCTGGACGGCGAGGCGCCGGCCGACGTCGCCGAGGCGCCGGCCGCGTCGGCCGGCTGACGCGCTCGGCGAGCCCGCCCGGGCGGCGCGCTCTCGGCGCCTCGGCGCGCCATCGCTGCGGCTAGCCTGGGAGGGCGATGTCGCTGCTCGTGCTGGCGTTCGAGGCGGCGCTCTACCCGACGCTCCTGGCAGCGGTCGTGATCCTGCTGTCGACGGAGCGGCCGGTGCGCCTGATCGCCGCGTACCTCGCCGGCGGCATGACGATCAGCGTCGGGCTCGGCATCGTGATCGTGCTCGCGCTCGACGGCAGCTCGGCGCTCGCGAGCGGCAACGGCTCGCTGCTGAGCTGGACCGCCGACCTCGCGATCGGCGGCCTCGCGCTGCTGGCGGCCGTCGCGCTCGCGACGCACGCGGACGAGCGCTGGCGCGCGCGCAGACGGGCGCGGCAGCAGGCCGCCGGCCGCTCCGCGCCGCGCGACGAGGCGGTCGAGGCGACGGGCGAGCCGTGGACGCAGCGGATGCTCGCGCGCGGCTCGGTCCCGCTCGTGTTCGTCGCCGCGCTGTTCGTGAACGTGCCGGGCGCGGCCTACCTGATCGCGCTGAAGGACATCGCCGCCGGCGACCACTCGACGGCCGCCGCGTTCGCGCTGATCCTGCTGTTCAACGTGATCATGTTCCTGCTCGCGGAGATCCCGCTCGTCGGCCTGCTCGTCGCGCCCGACCGCACCGGCGCGCTCGTCGACGACATGAATCGCTGGCTGCGCGACCACAGCCGCCAGCTCGCGATCGCCGTCTGCCTCGTGCTGGGGATCTACCTCGTCGTGCGCGGGCTCACGCGCGCGTAGCGCTCAGCCCGGCTGCGCGATCGCCCTGCGCACCTGCTTGGCGGTGACGCGCGCGCCGAGCGCGGGCGCGAACTGCGCGACGCGCAGCTCCTCCAGCAGCCAGCGCACCTCGTAGAGCGCCGGCGGCTTCGGCTCGCCCGCCGGCCACTCGGCGAGCCGGCCCGCGTACGCCGCCTCCAGCTCGTGGAGCGTGCGCATGCGGTCGCGGTCGCTGCCGGCCGCGTCGGGCAGGCGGTCGAGCCGCGCGCTCGCCGCCCGCAGGTAGCGCTCCACGTCGGCGAGTCGCCGCGCGCCGGCCGCCGTCGCGCAGCCGGGGTGCACGAGCCGGCCGAGCTGGCGCGCGACGTCGAGGCGGATCTCCTGCAGCGGGCCGGCGGCCGGCAGCGCGTCGAGCCGGCGCTCGGCGTCGCGCCGTGCGTTCAGGACGGCGACGAGCGCCTGCGCGGTCGCGAGCGTCTCGTCGGCGAGCGCGCCGGCGACGTGCGCGCGCAGCCGCTCCCACGCCGCCGCGTCCCACGCCGGCCCGCCGCCGGACGCGATCAACGCGTCGAGCGCGGCGCTGAGCGCGTCATCGAGCGCCGCGCCGACGGTGCCGTGCGGGGAGGTCATCAGCGCCAGCTTGTCGGCGGTGCCCAGGCGATCGACGACCCACGGGATCGGCGAGCGGACCGTCAGGCGCAGCAGCCGGCGCGTGCCGGCGTGCATCGCGCCGGCCTGCTCGGCGCCCGTCTCGAACAGGCGCACGCCGACCGTCTCGCCCTCGTCCACGAGCGCCGGGTAGGCGCTGAGGCCGCCGGCCGCGCGCGGCGCGAGCGCGCGCGGCAGCGTGCCGAACTCCCATGCGCGGCAGCCGGAGCGCTCGAGCGACGGGGTCGCCGCCGCGAGCCGCTCGCGCAGGTGCGGCTTGACCGCCTCGCGCAACGTGGCGAGGTCCTCGCCCTCCGCCACCAGCGCGCCGCCGGCGTCCTCGACGCGGAAGCGCATGCGCAGGTGCGGCGGGAGCTTCGCGAGGTCCCACGCCGCGCGCGGGACGCGCACGCCGCGCGCGCGCTCCAGCTCGCGCGCGAGCGCGTCGAGCAGCGGCTCGCGGGGCGGGTGGGTCCGGGTCACACGCGCGAGCGCCGTCGCCACCACCTCCGGGACCGGCACGAGCGGGCGGCGCAGCTCCTTCGGCAGCGAGCGGATCAGCGCGGTCACCAGCTCCTCGCGCAGCGCCGGCACGAGCCACGCGAACTCGTCGGCGTGCAGCTCGCCGACCTGCTCGAGCGGCACGTGGACGGTCACGCCGTCGTCGGCCGCGCCGGGCGCGAACTTGTAGGACAGCGGCAGCGACAGCGCGCCGTCGCGCCACTCCGTCGGGGCCTCGGCGACGTCGGCGTCGCCCGCCAGCAGCAGCTCGCGCGGCAGCGTCAGCAGCTGCGGCTCGCGCTGCCGCGCCGCGTGCCACCAGCGCTCGAACTCGACCCCGGAGACGACGTCGGCCGGCACGCGGTTGTCGAAGAAGCGCACGCGCGTCTCCTCGCCGGCGAGCAGGTCGCGCCGGCGCGCGCGGTCCTCCAACGCCTCGACCTCGGCGACGCGCCGCGCGTTCTCGGCGAGGAAGTCGTGCCGTGCGTCCCACTCGCCGGCGACGAGCGCGCGGCGCAGGAACAGCTCGCGCGCGCCGGCCGGGTCGACGCGCGCGTACGGCACCGGTCGCCCGGCGACGATCGGCAGGCCGTAGAGCGTCACGCGCTCGTCAACGACGGCCGCGCCGCGGCGCGCGTCCCAGCGCGGCTCGCCGTGGCTGTGGCGCAGCAGGTGCGCCGGCGCGACCGGCTCGATCCACTGCGGCTCGACGCGCGCCGCCGTGTGGCCCCACAGCCGGTTCGTCTCGACCAGCTCGGCGACCATCGCCCAGTCCGGCGGTCTCCGCGCCAGCCCGCTGCCGGGCGAGAGCGCGAAGCGCGCCCCGCGCGCGCCCGTGTACTCCTGCAGCGGGCGCCGGCCGCGCGCCGGGGCTGCCGCCGGCGCCGCGTCGCGCACGCCGACGTGCGACAGCAGCCCGGCGAGCAGCGCGCGGTGGATCTGCTCGGTCTCGGCCGGCGCCTGGTTCGTCCGCACGCCTGCCGCCTTCGCCGCCTGGCGGAGCTGGCCGACGAGGTCCTGCCACTCGCGGATGCGCAGGTAGTGGAGGAACTCGGCTCTGCAGCGCTTGCGGAACTGCGAGCCGGACAGCGCTCTCTGCTGCGCGCGCACGTAGCGCCACAGCTCCAGGAACGCGATGAAGTCCGACGGCGGGTCGGTGCGGAAGCGCGCGTGCTGCTCGGCGGCGGCCTGTCGCGCCTCGGCCGGCGACTCGCGCGGGTCCTGGATCGAGAGGCCGGCGGCGATCACGATCGCCTCCTCCGCGCAGCCGAGTCTGTCGCCCTCCAGCACCATCCGCCCGAAGCGCGGGTCGACCGGCAGCTGCGCGAGCCGGCGGCCGAGCGCGGTCAGGCGGTTCCCGGGGCCGGCCGCCGCTGGCTCCAGCGCGCCCAGCTCGCGCAGCAGCGCGACGCCGTCGCGCACCTGGCGCGCGTCGGGCGGGTCGAGGAACGGGAACTCCTCCACGTCGCCGAGCTCCAGCGCCGCCATCTGCAGGATCACCGACGCGAGGCTCGTGCGCAGGATCTCCGGGTCGGTGAAGCGCGGCCGCGCGGCGTAGTCGTCGGCGTCATAGAGGCGGATGCAGATGCCGTCGGCGGTGCGCCCGCAGCGACCCGTGCGCTGGTCGGCCGACGCCTGCGAGATCGGCTCGATCGGCAGCCGCTGCACCTTCAGCCGGGCGGAGTAGCGGGAGATGCGCGCGGTGCCCGGGTCGACGACCGCGCCGATCCCCGGCACCGTCAGCGACGTCTCCGCGACGTTCGTCGCCAGCACGACGCGGCGGCGGCTGTGG
Source organism: Actinomycetota bacterium (assembly GCA_018268595.1). Lineage (GTDB taxonomy): Bacteria > Actinomycetota > Thermoleophilia > Solirubrobacterales > Solirubrobacteraceae > Conexibacter. The sequence continues at coordinate 274,518 of JAFDWH010000014.1, forward strand.
GCCTGGAAGACCTTCTGCTGCTCGGCCGCGGACAGGCGCGCGTACAGCGGCAGGAGCTCGACGTCGGCGCGCAGCCGTCCGCGCAGCAGCTCGGCCGCGTCGCGGATCTCGCGCTCGCCGGAGAGGAACACGAGCACGTCGCCGGGGCCGTCGCGCAGCAGCTCCTTGACCGCGTCGGGGATCGCGTCGAGCCGCTCGTGCTCGGCGTCGGGCACGGGGCGGTAGCGCAGCTCGACCGGGTACGTGCGGCCGGACACCTCGACGACCGGCGCGCCGTCGAAGTGCTGCGAGAGCCGCTCGACGTCGATCGTCGCGGACGTGACGATCAGCTTCAGCTCCGGCCGCTGCGGCAGGATCCGCTTCAGCACGCCGAGCAGGAAGTCGACGTTGAGCGAGCGCTCGTGCGCCTCGTCGACGATGATCGTGTCGTAGCGGCGCAGCAGCCGGTCGTGCTGGATCTCGGCCAACAGCAGGCCGTCCGTCATCAGCCGCACGAGCGTGCGGTCGCTCGATCTGTCGGCGAAGCGCACGGCGTAGCCGACCGCCTCGCCGAGCGGCACGCGCAGCTCCTCCGCGACGCGCTCGGCGATCGTGCGCGCGGCGAGCCGGCGCGGCTGCGTGTGCGCGATCGTCCCGTGCACGCCGCGCCCCAGCTCGAGGCACAGCTTCGGCAGCTGGGTCGACTTGCCAGAGCCGGTCTCGCCGGCGACGATCGCGACCTGGTGGTCGCGGATGGTCGCGAGCAGGTCCTCGCGCCGCGCGCTGACGGGCAGCTCGGACGAGTAGTCGATCGCGGCGGGCACGGCCGCGCGGCGCAGCGCGATCCGCTGCTCGGCCGTCGCCAGCTCCCCGGCGAGGCGCGCGAGCTCCCGGCCGCCGCCGCGGCCGCCGCGCAGCCGCTCGAGGCGGCGGCCGAGCCGGTGCGCGTCGTGCAGCGTGAGGTCGCTCAGGCGCGCGCGCAGCGCGCGCAGCTCGGCGCGCCGATCCGCCTGCTCGGGCGTCGTGGACACCGGATGAGGATAGGCGCCGCCGGGCCGCCGCATGTGCGTCCGTAGCTTGCCGCGAGCGCCTCGCGGCGGTGCGCGGATGGCGGCGCGCACGGGCGCTCGTAGCCTGGCTCGCGTGCTCGGTGTCAACGGTGAGCGTGCGGCCAGCGTCGTCGACCTCGCGGGACCGCGCGGCGAGCCGCTCCTGATCGAGCGGCTGCTGCCGCGGCCGGACGCGGTCCGCTCCGAGCACCTGTTGGTCGAGGGCGGCATCGCGCGCGTGTACGAGGCGGTCCGTCGCGCCGACTTCATGCGCGCCTGGCACGAGTCGCCGACGGTGCGCCTCCTGTTCGCCGCGCGGGGCGTGGGCGAGCGCGTCGTGTCCGCCGCAGCCGGCCGCGAGCGCCCGGTGGAGCCGCCGCCGCCCGCGACGATGCGCCTCGCCGAGCTGCCGGCGCACGGCGAGTGGGTGCTGCTCGGGGAGGACCCGCCGTTCGAGATCGCCTTCGGCGCGATCGGCCGCTTCTGGTCCGGCCAGACGGCGTGGGAGCAGATCGACGCGGAGCAGTTCCCGGCGTTCGAGCGCCCCGGCTTCGCGCGGATCGCGTGCGACTTCTCGCTGCACCGCTACGGCGCGACGCGCACGCTCGTCAGCTACGAGTGCCGCACGCAGGCGACCGACCCCGCGTCGCGCCGCGCGTTCCTGCGCTACTGGCGCCCGCTCGCGCCGTTCATCGGCGTCGTCCTGCGCGCCCAGCTGCGCGTCGTGGCGCGGACGTAGCGCCCGCGCGGCGGCCGGCTACTTCGCGAGCTGCTCCAGGACGGCTCGCTCCTCCTCCATCATCCGGCGGATGCGCGCCTGAAACGCTCTGTCCTTGCGCCGCGCCTCGATGCGGTCGGCGATCGCGGCGCGCACGGCCTCGGACACGCTGACGCCGTCGGCGCGCGCGACCGCCTCGATGCGCGCGTTGTGGCTCGGCGCCCCCGCCGGCAACAGCGTGTGGGGCGCGGTCGTGTGGTCGCTCGCGATCCTCGCCGTGTTCGCCCCGCTGGCGGTCTCGCGCTACCGCAAGACGGCGGCGCTGCGCTGAGCGCTCGGCGCGGCGCCGTCAGGCCGGCGGACACGGGAAGACCGCCGGCCGCGCGACGGTCGCGCCGCCGCCGTCCGGGCCGCAGTGGCGCACGTCGAGGTGGCGCACGAGCCCGCTCGCCGGGTCGTAGCCGATGCCGGAGAACGCGCGCAGCGCGAGCACATCCTCGAGCCGCATCGCGGGCTCCACGTCGGCGGCGGTGCCGTGCAGGTGCTGCGAGGCGGGGTCGCCGCCGACGTGCGCGTTCCACGCGGCGTCGCGGTGGCCGCTGAGGATCGTGACCGGCTCGTCCAGCTCGGCGCGGTAGCGCTCGAGCGCCCGCACCAGCTCGCGGTCGAGCTTGATCCAGCCGTTGCCGGGCGAGCGGAAGCTGCGGAAGCTGAAGTGCTGCGAGCAGCGGCAGCCGCGCCGGATCGAGATGCGTAGCGCCTCCTGCGTGCGCGGGCCGACGCCGCCGCCGGCGACGAGCGTCGCGAACGCGTAGGCGCGCTGGAAGTCGCGCACCGCGGTCGTCGTCCGCTCGTCGACCACGCCGTCGATGCGGATCGGCCAGCCGAGGAGGCGCAGCGCACGCTGCAGCTCGACGTTCGCGGCGGTCGTTCGTCGGCGCGCGGGAGGCACGATCGAGCATAACACCACTTTTAGGTGTATTAGGCTCCATGTCGGCGCGGCGCGCCGGCCGGTTCGCCGCGATGTGGCTCGTGTGCGGCGCGACGGTCCTGCTGAGCCTCGTGCCGACGCGCGCGCTCGCGCGGCGCGTCGACGATCACACGTCGATCGACGACATGTCGGAGTAGCGCTCGCCGGCGGCGGCGCCGACCGGCGCGGCCTGCTCGAGCTGCAGCAGGTCGTCCGGCGTCAGCTCGACCGCGCTCGCGGCGACGTTCTCCTCCAGGTACGCGACCCGCTTCGTGCCGGGGATCGGCACGACGTCCTCCCCGCGCGCCATCACCCACGCGAGCGCGAGCTGCGCGGGTGTCGCGCCCTTCGCCTCCGCCAGCTCCCGCACCCGCGCGACGATCGCCATGTTGCGCGTGAAGTTCTCCCCGTGGAAGCGCGGACTCCCATGGCGGAAGTCGCCCTCCGGGAACTCGTCCGGCGAGGACCAGCGGCCCGACAGGAAGCCGCGGCCGAGCGGCGAGTAGGCGACGAAGCCGATCCCCAGCTCGCGCACCGTCGGCAGGATTCGTCTCTCCACGTCGCGCGTCCACAGCGAGTACTCGGTCTGCAGCGCGCTGATCGGGTGGACCGCGTGCGCGCGGCGGATCGTCTCCGGCGCGGCCTCGGACAGGCCGAGCCACCGCACCTTGCCGGCCGCGACCAGCTCCGCCATCGCGCCGACCGTCTCCTCGATCGGCACATTCGGGTCGACGCGGTGCTGGTAGTAGAGGTCGATCGTCTCGACGCCGAGCCGCTGCAGCGAGGCGTCGCACGCCTGCCGCACGTACTCCGCGTCGCCGCGGATCCCGAGCCGCTCGCCGCGCTCGCCGCGCACGCTGCCGAACTTCGTCGCCAGCACGACCTGCTCACGGCGCCCCGCGATCGCCCTGCCGACGAGCCGCTCGTTCGCGAACGGCCCGTACATGTCGGCCGTGTCGAGCAGCGTCACGCCCAGCTCGAGCGCGCGGTGGATCGTGCGGATCGACTCGGCGTCGTCGCCGGGGCCGTAGAACTCCGACATCCCCATGCAGCCGAGCCCCTGCTGCGAGACCTCGAGCGTGCCGAGTCTGCGCGTGTCCATCTGGTCTCCGTTTCGTTCGCGGTGTGGCTTCTGTTCTAGTACAGGAGCTGCTCGATCGACGATCAGGAGGATTCCGTGCCCGCCATCACCAAGCGGCCTCAGGCCCGACGCCAACGCGCGCCACATGGCCTTCTTCACGGACCCGGGCGGCGACGACCTGATGCTGCACCACCGCTACGCGCCGGTCTCCGAGACGTAATCGCCGCGTCATTGACCGGCCGTCGCGCCCGGCGTAGGTTCGGTTCACCCGATTCCAGGAGGCGACGATGCCGTACGCACGCGTGGTGAAGTGGGAGGGCGGCTCGGCAGACGCGATCCGCCAGTCGATCGAGCGCATCCAGCAGGACGCGCAGAGCGGGCCGCCGGAGGGCGTCCCCTCGACCGGCATCACCTTCCTCACGGACCCCGACGCCGGCCGCGTGATCGCGATCGGGCTGTTCGAGACCGAGGAGGACCTGCGCAAGGGCCACGAGACGCTCGAGCAGATGAGCCCGCCCGTCGACATGGGCCGGCGCGTCGCGGTCGAGACCTACGAGGTGGCGGCCGACATCCGGCTGCGGTGAGCGCGGGCGAGCCGGCTCGCGCCCCAGCGCCGGCCGGTCGAGGCGTGACCAACGTCTGCGCCGGCCCGTTCGGCGCCTTCTACGACGTCTACATCGAGCGCCCGTGGCTGGCGCAGGCGATCGGCCGGGCCGCGTGGGGGATCGACATCGCGCCGCTCTACCGCAGCATGGCGGCGATCGCCGAGCTGCCCGACGGCGCGACGGTGCTCGACGTGCCGTGCGGCGGCGGTGTCGCGCTGCGGGCGCTGCGGCCGGGCCAGCGGGTGCGCTGGCTCGCGGTCGACGTCGAGCCGAAGATGCTCGCGCGCTTCGCGGCGCGGGCGCGCCGGCGCGGGCTGACCGAGCAGGCCGGCGCGCTCGAGCTGATCGCGGCCGACATGCGCACGCTGCCGCTGCCCGACGCGACCGCCGACGTGTGCCTCGCCTACAGCGGACTGCACATGGTGAGCGAGCCGCGGGCGGCCGTCGCCGAGCTGGCGCGCTGCCTCAAGCCGGGCGGCGCGCTGCTCGGCGCGACGTTCGTCGCGGAGGGCTCGCGGCGTCAGCGCGCGCTGCTCGGGCACGGCGTGCGCAGCGGGCAGAACGGTCCGCTGGTCGCCGCCGCCGAGCTGCGCGCGCTGCTCGAGGACGCCGGGATCGCGGAGCTGGAGATCGCGCCCGAGCGTGGGCTCGCGATCTTCCGCGGGCGCCGGGCCGGCTGACTCAGGCGCCGAACCAGCGCGCGCGCCGGTCGGCGCCGAAGCGCTCCTTCTCGGCGCGCAGCTCGGCCGAGGGCGCGCCGAACGTGCCGGTCGGCTTCGGGCCGGAGAGGAAGTCGACGGTGACCGCGCCGATGCGGTCGTCGCCGAACTCGATGTAGCAGACGCCGATCCCGTCGTAGGGCGCCGGCGGCGGGTCGCCGCGCAGCCGCGCGAGGATTCCGCGCGCCGCGACGCGCGCCGCGCCCTCCGCGAACACGCCGGCCTTCGGCACGCCCGCGGTCGTCACGTCGCCGACCGCGTAGACGCCCGGCCAGCGGGTCGCGAGCGTCGCCGAGTCGACGGGGACGTAGCCGTCCTCGGCCATCCCGCTCGCCAGCACGACGTCGGGCGCGCGGTGCTTCGGCACGCCGAGGAAGAGGTCGAACGCCAGCTCGCCGCCGTCGTCGAGCCGGGCGAGCTTGCGCGCGGGGTCCAGCGCGGCGACGCGGCGCCCGGTGATCAGCTCGATGTCGCGCTCCGCGAACGCCGCGGTCAGCGCCGCCGACGTCTCCGGCGAGGGCGGCACCGGCGAGGGCAGCGGGATCACGAACGAGATGCGGCAGGCGTCGCGCACGCCGCGGCGCGTCAGCTCGTCGTGCAGCAGCAGCGCGCACTCGCTCGGCGCCGGCGGGCACTTGAAGGGCGCGCCGCAGACGCCGACCACGGCGTGGCCGGAGGAGAACGACCGCACCGCCGGCGCCAGCCCGGCCGCGCCCGCGACCGAGTAGAACTCGTGCTCCTGTGTGAGGCCGGGCGTCGCCGCGTAGTCGTAGTCGGCGCCGAGCGCGACGACGAGCACGTCGGCCTCGTGCACGCCGGCGTCGGTCGTGACGCGCTTCGCCTGCGGGTCGATCGCCACGATCGTCTCGCGCAGCAGGCGCACGCCCGGCAGGGCGACGTCGCGGTAGGGGAGCCGCACGGCGTCGAGCGTCGTGCGACCGAACAGCACGTCCAGCTTCGAGTAGCCGAACACGAACGCGTCGCCCTGGTCGATCAGCGTGACGTTCGCGTCCTCGCCCAGCTCCTGCGACAGGATCGTGCTCAGCTCGAGGCCGCCGAAGCCGGCGCCGAGGACGACGATGCGCGCGTCCATGCGGCGACCCTACTCCAGCCGGCAGGGGCGCGCGGCGCTCGACGCCGGCCGGCGCGTCAGGACAGGTCGAGCACCGGCGTGGGCGGGGAGATGCGGCCGTCGCCGTGCGGCACGATCGCGGTGCCGACCGCGAAGAACTCGATCACGTGGCTGCCCCAGCCGTGGCTGTGCTCTCTCAGCTGCACGCCGACGATGCCCTCCGCCTGCAGCTCCTGCGCCTCCGCCTGCATCCGCTCCATCGCCAGCTCGCGCGCGTCGTAGAGCGCCTGCGTGAAGTTCGGCAGCTCGACGTTCTGGCCGGCCTGGCGCAGCGCCTTGAACATGCCGCGGTGGGCGACGTGGTAGACGCACGAGCCGAGCACCATCCCGACCGGACGGTGGCCGCTCTGCAGCAGCGTCCAGAAGTCCTGGCCGGAGAGGTCGCTCGTGAACGGGCGGCCGTTCGGCGCGCGGTGCAGCTCGCCCTCGCGATGGCGGATCGCCGTGCCGATCGCGATGAACTCCGCCATGTTCTCGCCCCACTCGTAGCGGCCGACGTCGAGCCGCACGCCGACGACGCCGTCGGCGCCGAGCTGGTCGGCCTCCTCCTCCATGCGCGTCATCGCCAGCTCGCGCGCCGAGTACATCGCCTCGGAGAGGACGGTCATCTCCTGGCTCTTGCTCCAGTTCGACTGCTGGAAGCCGATGTGGAAGATCGACGAGCCGACGACGAGCCCGACCGGCTCGAAGCCCGCCTCCTTGATCAGGAGGAACTCGCTGACGGAGAGGTCCGAGGTGAAGAGGCCGCGCTTGTTCTGCTCGAGCCGGTTGCGGCCCGCCTCGGGAACGCCCTCGAGCGACGTGGGGTCGTAGGTGCTCATGAACGCGCTGCTCCTTGTCGGACGGTGGTCTGGATGCCCGGCTCCAGGCGCCGGTGCTCGCCGCGCTGGACGATCCCGGTGCCGATCGCGTGGTAGGTGACGATCAGATCCTCGCGCTTGCCGTTCTGGTCGACCTCGTGGACGGCGACTTGCCGCGCCGTCGACAGGCCGACGACCGACGTCGCGCCGCTGCGCCACGCCTCGTTGTTCGCGCGCATCAGCGCCTGCTCGCGGGCGGCGTAGAGGCCCTGCGTGTAGTCGGCCAGCTCCTGGTTGGGCTGGGCGAAGCTGAAGAGGGCGGTCGTCAGCCGCCGCGTCGCCGCGCCGGGGATGACGTAGATGACCGACGTCGCCGCGACGACGCCGACCGGGTCGTAGCCGGCGCGGCGCAACAGCACGAAGTCGGGCAGCGAGAGGTCGGTGAGGACGGGCTTGCCTGCGGCCGCGGGCGGCGCGCCGTCGAGCACGACTGCGGTCCCGTTGACGAGGATCTCGATCTCGTCGCCGAGGAACTCATGGCGTCTGTCGTCGAACGTCACGTCGACGACCGCGTGGCAGCCGGCCAGCGCCGCCTCCTCCGCGAGGCGGCCGAGCGCGCGAGCACGAGCGCGATTCCACGCCTCGGAGAGTCCCTCCAGCTCGAACGCCTCGCCCCGCGACTGCCAGCCGCTGTTCCAGGGGTAGCCCTGCCAGCCGACCTGGTGCACGGAGCTGCCCATCACGTGCGCGACCGGGCGCACGCCGGCCTCGTGGCAGAGCGCGAAGTCGGCGACCGACAGCCCGGAGGTGAAGCCGGTGGAGCCGGTGGCCAGCTCGCGCAGGCGTCGCTCGGCGGCGAACGGGATCGAGCCGCCCTCGACGCGCGCGACGTCCTCAGCGCGCCGGCGCTCCGCCTCGTCGTCCTGGCCGTTGCCGCCGCGGATGGAGTCGAGCAGGCCCATCGCGCGCCTCAGCCGAGCAGCCTCGCGAGCGCGTCGCGCGCGGCTGCGCTGGTCTGCGCCTGCTCGCCGAGGTCGGCGGCGAGCGCGCGGACCCATGCGTGCAGCTCGAGCGTCTCGCGCTTGATCACGATCCCGCGCACCTCCTGCGCGCGCGCCGCGTCGACGTCGCCGCCGCGCACCGTGAGCGCGTAGCGGCACTCGCCGAGCGTCACCTCGATCGCCTCGACGACCTTGTCCTTCGAGAGGAAGCGCTTGGCGCGCCGCGTCACGCGCGTGGCATGGGGCAGCGCCAGCTCGAGCTTGCTCGCCAGCACCTCGATGCCGACCGCCAGCTCCGCGCCGTCGGCGCGCAGCCCCGCCGCGGCCAGGTCGAAGGACGCATCCCCTGCCACCGGATGGGAGTGTATCGAGCGCTTGTCCGCTGACGTCTCTTGTAGCGTGGGCGCCATGCAGGGCAAGCGGGTCGTCACCGCGCCGGACGGCGCGCGCTGGCAGGTCGGGCGACGCTGGCTGAAGCGGCCGCCGCCGAAGCCGTGGAGCAGTCGCAAGCGGCGGGAGCGGCGCGACGGGCGCGAGCGGCGCGACGGGCGCGAGCGGCGCGACGCCGGGGATCGCTCGATCTGGCTCGACGCGGCGAGCTACGTCGACTTCGGCGACGACTTCCTCGCCGGCATCGCCGCCGGCTTGCTGATCGCCGCCCTGCTCGTGCTGCTCACGTTCGCCGTCCTCCCGTTGCTCGGGCTCGCGCTCGAGCTGGCGCTGCTGGTCGGCGTGCTCACGTCGGGGCTGTTCGGCCACGTCGTGATGCGCCGCCCGTGGGTGATCGAGGCCGTCAGCTTGAGCGACGCCGGACAGCAGCCCCTGTGCTTCGCCGTCAAGGGCTGGCGCCGCTCCCGCCGCGCGATCGGCGCGCTCGCGGACGCGATCGCGACGACCGGTCCGCCGTCGGCGCTCCCGGAGGCGACGCCGGTCGCGGCCGACGGCCGGTCGTCGTCGGCCTAGTCGATCCCGGCGCCCGCCGCCGTGCGCTGCGCGCGGCGGGTCTCGACCGTCCAGCGGACGTCGTCCCAGTCGATCTCGCGGAAGTTGTGCATCGGGCAGTACTTCGGCCCGCACATCGAGCAGAACGCGCTGCGTGGCGCCATGTGCGTCCTCCCTTCGCTGGTGTGAACCAGATCAGGTTCGGCGGTTGGTGGCGGTAGGAGGCGCCATCTCAGCCCCTCGTGCAGGGACCCCCGGGATGTGTGAAGGCGGGCCGCCTATCGCGCGTTCAGGCGAGCTGCTCGGCCAGCCCGATGACGGGCTCTAGAGCGGCGGGACCTGGTTGTTGACCTGCCGCCCGTGATAGAGGCGGTCCTGGTCCTCGCAGGCGGCGGGGAAGAAGAACTGGACGCTGTCGCTGCGCACGCCGTTGTAGCTGGCGAAGAGCGTTGCGCGACCGACGGTGCCGACGGCGCATCTCGGGTCGGTGCTGCTCGTGACCTGGACCTTGATCTTCATGATGTTCCCCGGGTAACCCCACTTCCTCGCGTAGTGCGAGTGGTACACGAGGTGGTGCTTCACCGACATGAGGATCACCCCGGCCCGATCCTGTTGGCAGATCACGCCCGAGACCGTGTTGGCGCCGAGGTCGATGTGCCCGTGGCCCTTGGCGAAGCTGCGCGCCTTCGTCGTGTACGGACCCGTGTGAAAGCCCCACGGGGGAATCCCCTGCACCGTCGGGATCTCAGTGCAAGGCGTGGCTCCACGGGCCGAGCCGGTCGAGCCGACGAGCCCGACCAGCAGCACCACCAACACCCCGAGCACGCCTCGTCGCCTGACGTTCATGCGGCGATGACTCTACCGAGGCATGCAGCCGGCACGATCGGATCGCGGGAGGCCGTCGGACTCCGGCTCGCAAGGGACGATCGTCTACGAGCCCGGCAAGGACGGTCGGGTGACCGCGTCGACTCCTGAGGTTGCCGGCGTCTTCAGCCAGGGAAGAACGCGCGAAGGTGCTCGTGCGAACGTGATCGGCGCATTGCCGCTGCTGATGCTCTCGCCCGAGCCGCGTGAGGCCGACGACCGGCGTGAGCGCGAGCCGCTGCGTCTGACGATCGGTCACAGACGAGTTCTCACGCTCGCTCGATGCGGCGGGCGCTCCGCTGGGCACCTGGAGGCTCACGGCGCCCGAACGCGCCGCCGAGACGCGACGCGATCTACGCCGCTACGGAGACGTCCTCGACCACGCGCATGTACGCCCAGGACGACGACCGCGGGCCCCGGCGACTGGAGCGACGAGCAGCGTCGCGCGAATCCATCGCCGATCCATGTGTGTGATCGTGGTGCGTGGTCTACGCGTCGCGGCAGAGATCAGGGCTGATCAGTTCTGTGCCAGGGATGTAGTTCGCGACGCGACGCGGATCGCGGGTCAGCAGCGGCCGGCCGGTGACGGCGGCGTGCGCCCCGATGAGGAACTCGGGGAGCACCGCTTGACGCGAGCCGCCAGCGCGTCGGTAGGCGGCGTGAGCGTGTCCGGCGAGGAACGAGGCTTCGGTCGGGATCTCTTCGAGTAAGGCCATGGGCGGAAGCGCATCTCGCAGGCCCTCGATGCGGGAGAAGCGCGGCGCGACCTCGGCGAGCACGACTGCATTGAGCACCAAAGCGCCGCGTTGGGCGGCCGCGACGAGCTGCTCCTCGGACCATGGGAGCCATCTGCGGTCCTCGGTGAAGACGTCGAGCAGGACGCTGCTGTCGACGACGGTCCCCGCGCGCGTCACCTGCGCGTGAGCGCGAGGATCTCGTCCGTCGTCATCGCGACGTCGCCGGCGCCCCGCATCCGCTTGATCTCGCGCGCTGCGCGTGCGGGCTCGACGACGAGGCGGGCGCCGCGTCGGTCAAGCTCAAAGGAGACGTCGGTGCCTGTCTCGATGCCGAGAGCGCGACGAACGTCCAGCGGGATCGTCACCTGGCCCTTCTGCGTGACACGCATGCGGTAAGACTAGCGGTCCTTACCGACTGGGCGTCGGTGCGCACGACGGCGTGGAGAAGGCGCAAACCGCGGCCTGATGGCATGTCTCCTCGTCGTCACCTGAGTGGCTGAGGCCAGTGGGGGAAGGGGCAGGTCTTGACCGCCGACCCATGTACTGCCAGAGTGAGTACATGGGCAAGATCAAGGAACAGCGGCTGCAGATCCGCGTCGACCCCCAGCGCAAGCAGTTGCTCGAGCGCGCCGCCGACGCGGCCCATCAGAACCTCTCGGCGTTCGTGTTAGGTGCGGCATCGCGGCATGCGGAGGAGGTGCTCGCGGAACGCACGGTGGTCGAGCTTTCCCCTCAGGCGGCGCAGGCGTTCAGCGACGCGCTTGCCCAACCAGCACGCGTGAACGAGCGGCTTGCTGCAGCGCTCGCTCGCCCACGGCAGTTCCGCTGGGTTGACTGACCTCCGGCGCCCCGCGCTGCTCGACCCGGCCCGGCACGACCGCAGCCGCTTCGACTCCGGTGAGCCCACGCTCGACGAGTGGCTGCGCCGCTATGCGGGCCAAAACCGCCGCCGCGACACAGCGGCAACATGGGTGATCGCCACGCCGGACGACCGGGTCGTCGCGTACGCCAGTCTGGCGATGACCGCGATCGATCGCAGCGCTGCGCCGCGTGGAGTCGCCAAGCAAGCGCCCGACCCTGTGCCGGCGCTCCTGCTCGGCCGTCTGGCCGTCGACAGGGACTTCGCCGGGCTTGGCGTCGGTACGGCGCTCGTCGCTTACGTCCTCGCGACCGCAATCGAGCTGAACGCGAAGGCTGCCTGCCGCGCCGTGGTCGTCGCTGCGCTCGACGCCCGTGCTCGTGCGTGGTGGGAGCACCTCGGCTTCCATCCGTTTCACCCGGACGACCCGACCGAGACGGACCTCTACTTGCTCACATCCGAGATCCAGGCCACGCTCGAGCCGCTCACCGAGTAATGGTTGATGGGGCGCCAAGCGCCACAGCACGTCGGAGGGCGGACACCCTGAGCCGGCCCTTGTACCGAGGACCCCGCCGAAACAACCTCTCGATTGGGGGAGCGGTTTCTCTATGGAGCTAGCCGGACTCGAACCGGCGACCTCCTGGGTGCGATGGACAACACCTTTGTAGTGCTCCGTCCCGGAGAAGCAACTATTTGCAGGCGCTTTGTCTTGATTCCCGGAGCCGGCGCAACGTTTGATCCGCGGCCGATTCGATGCGATTTCGTCGGGTTCGGGCACTCGTCGGCTGCGAGTGCCGATGAGTCGCGCGGGTGCGTTCAGGCTTCGAGCAGGGTCCGAAGCCTCGCGGCGAACCGCGTCACGCGGGCACGGGCGAGCGCGTCGACCAGTTCATCCGCGGAGCGACCACCGCCCCATACGGCAGCCTGCGTCTCGATGACGGCTCGCGCGATCGACGGCTGCTCGTTGAGCAGGTCCGACAGGAATTCGTCGGGCTCGGCGATCTCGACGCCATGTGTCCGCAACGTCGTGCGGTCGTAGCCATGGTCGAAGGTCACCAGGAGGTTCGCGTCGCCGGCGACGGCCAGCGCACAGACATGCTCGTCGTCAGCGTCGCTCGTCAGGGACGAGAGGTCGACTCCGACCGGAAGTGCGCGGAGATCGACGCGACCCTCTGGGAACGCGCTGCGCAGGTAGCTCACCCAGCGCTCGGCGGAGGGTGGTGGTAGCGGCTTGCGATCGATGAGCACACGTTGTGCCTCACGGAGCAGCTCGTCGCTCCAGATCAGGCTCAGCACCTCGTGCTCGATCGCGAGTCGCCCGAACAGCTCGTAGAGGACGCGCGAGAAGATGACGTCCGTATCGAGGACCGCGCGCGGCGGCTGAGCGTCTTCACTCAAGCGGAGCGCCCAGCGCGTCCAGCGACCGCGAGAACGCATCCGCCTGCAGGCGGCCGCGCTCGCGGCGCTCCTCGAATGCCAGGACGGTGGCGAGCGGGATCTGCCAGTAGCTCGAACCGGGCAGCTTCTGCGCCTCGAGCCGGCCGGCGTTGATCAGCCGCACCACGTGCTGACGCGAGAAGCCAAGCCGATCGGCCGCCTGCTGCGGCGAGAGCAGCTCGCGCTCCTCCGCCACCGTGACGGCGACGTGCTTGCCCTCGTCGAGGAGGCGTTCGATCTCATCTGCGACGAGGCCCGCGCGCTCACGCGCGGTTGGATCGAGGTGGACCGTCTTCATGCCGGCAAGCGTAGCATGAGCTGTCCTACCTGCACATAGGTAGTGCGTGCTGATGGCGCGCGCAGGCGGCCGACGGCGGCTAATGCGAGACGGTCAGTAGCCGACGAGCAGGACGCCTCTGAACGGCAGGCGCAGACGCTCGCTCTCGTAGATGGCGTCGATCTGCTCGCGCGTGCGCTCGTAGCTGCGCATGACCGCGGTGCCGGGTCGGTACTGCAGCATCATCGCGAGCACGAGGTACTCGGCGTCGACGATGAGGCTGGTCCGAATCAGGTCCCGGTAGTCGGCGTTGTTGGCAGCACCCCGACCGGCCTCGACCTCGAGCACGATCCCGTGGCCGGGATGGAAGCCGTCGATCTCGTACGCCAGTCGCGGCCGACCCATCTCTCCGAAGAGCACCGGACGCTTGATCCTTCCGGCCTTCGTCTTGCCCGACTCGATCTCGAAGCCGAGCGAGACCAAGCCGGGCCGAAGCAAGGCCAGCGCCGCATCGCTCGTCACGCCGTGATTGGTCCGCGAATCGATCTCCGCACCGACGGCGGCGAAGACTTCGACCACATCCGTGACCCATGCCGGCGGCTCGGAGCGCGAGGGATAGAACTTCCATGCCGGGTATTCGGCCGCCACAGCGACCATGAGCTCATCAGATCGGCGGCCGGCGTGTCGAATGAAACTGGGCTCTCGGTAGATCGGACCCGAACCGGGTGGCTTGCACCGTGGTGCCTGCCAAACGGGAGAAAGGGCCGATATGCAGGTACGTCAGGCGCGCGAGAACTACGTTCGCTGGCTGCTCATCACGCGTGACCTCTCGCCGCACACCATCCGCGCGTACGCAGCCGACATCGCTGCGCTCGAGCGCTACCTCGGCACGCATACCGCTGTGAAAGCGTTCGATCGGGAACGGCTTCTCGCCTTCATCGAGGATCAGCGCGACAGGGGACTGTCGTCGCGCTCCATCAGGCGACGAGCGTCGGGGCTCCGGGGGTTCAGCAGGTGGCTGCTGTCGCAGAGCCTGCTCGACATCGACCCCTGGCTTGGGACCACGGTGGCCGTCGGGAGCTCACGCACGCTCCCCCGAGCACTCCCCGGTCGCGATCTGAACCGGCTCTTCCGTCTGCTGCATCGGCAAGCCGAGTTCGACGACGAGACGGGTTGTGGTCCGGTGATGCGGCGACCGTACGAATCGACCACGCTGCTCGCCGTCGCGCTCATGGTCGCGACCGGTGTGCGCGTCCACGAAGCGGTGACTCTCAGGTGGCAGGACGTGGATCTCCACAGCCGGAGCGTTCGCGTCATGGGGAAGGGACGTCGCGAGCGACACGTCTTCCTGCCGAACGACTGGCTGACCGGGTTCACGCGGGCATACCTGGACGCTCGCTCCCAACTCGGGGTCGAGCATCCGTACCTGCTCTTCAACGCGCACCGCGCTCCACTCACCACGGCTGCGATGCGATCGCGACTTCGGAAAGTCGCAAGCGAGGCCGGCATGAGAGACAGGGTGACGCCGCACATGCTCCGACACACCGCGGCAACCCAGCTCATCGAGGCCGGCGTCGACATCCGCTACATCCAGCGGCTGCTCGGCCACGCGAGCCTGAGCACTACCGAGATCTATACCCACGTCTCCGACCACGCGCTGAGGCGGGTGGTTTCGAAGGCCGATGTCGTCGGGAGGTTGGTGCAGCGACGATAACTAGGAATTATCAGCGTGTCGGCGTTGCC
>JAFDWH010000015.1 GCA_018268595.1 Actinomycetota bacterium
ATCGCCTCACCGGCCGCCTCGAACACGGCCAGCGGGTCGTTCTCCGGCACGTCGACGCCGGGGATGTCGTACGCCACACCGCGCGCCGCGTTCGAGGCCACCGCCGTCGCGACCTCCTTCTTGACAGAGATCGCCCAACCATTGTCCTCCACCACAAACACGACCGGCAACTGCCACACGCCCGCGAGGTTGAGCGACTCGTGGAACGTTCCCTGGTTGGCCGCGCCCTCGCCCAGCACCGCCACCGCCACGCTGTCGCGCCCGAGCCGCTTCGCGGCCAGCGCGGCCCCGCAGGCGGGCGGCATGCTGGCGCCCTCGATCCCGCTGCAACTGAACTTGTGCGCCGGGTCGAACAGGTGCATGTGCCCACCCTTGCCGGCGGACAGACCCGTCGCCTTCCCGAAGATCTCGGCCGTCATCTCGTTGATCGGCACGCCCTTCGCAATCGCGAAGTGATGCGGACGATGCGTGCCGACGACCGTGTCGTCGTCACGCAGGTGCGCGCACACGCCCACAGCGACCGGCTCCTGGCCGGCCGCCAGGTGCATCTCGCCCGGCACCGGACCAGCGCCGATGTCGAACGCGAGGCCCTTCTGGATGTGCGGAGGCAACTTCCCCTCCATATACACATCCACCATCGTCTCCTCGTACTTCCGGATCACGAGCATCGTCTCGTACATCCACAGCAACTGGTCCGGCGTGGGCTTCATGAGGTCCCTTCTGTGCGTTGTGAATCGGATGGACGGGCGGGCCGCTACTCGGACGGCGTGTGCGCCGCCGGCTCGGCGTCGAGCGTCGCGGCGAGCGGAAGCGAGTCGCGCTCGGCGCCGGCCCCGAAGCGGGGCCCGGCGGGGCCGAACACGGCGCGCGGCTCGGGGAACAGCAGAAGCAGCAGCAGGTAGACGACGCCCGTCAGCGCCCCGGCGACGAGGAAGCTGACGTCCACGCCGGAGAACGTGTCGGCGAGCGGGCCGGTGTAGAGCTGCGTCGTCGGGAACAGCAGCCCGACGCCGGAGCCGACCGCCCACGCGACGATCGCGCGGACGTTGTAGCCGCGGGCGAACCAGTAGCGGCCGCCCCGCTCGCGGCGGTTGAAGACCTGCAGGTCGTCCGGGTAGTAGACGCCGCGCCGGTAGACGTAGCCGACGAGCATGATCACCGCCCACGGCACGACGAGGATGATCAGCAGCACCAGGAACGCCGAGATGCTGTCGATCATGTTGAAGACGAAGTTGCCGAGGTAGACGATCGCGATCGTGATCCCGCCGAACAGCGCCGTCGCCTGCGTGCGCGAGAGGCGCGGGACGAGCGAGGAGAAGTCGAGGCCGGTCCCGTAGATGCCGATCCCGCCCTGCGCGCCGCCGCCGACGACGCCGACGATCAGGATCCCGACGACGTACCACGTCGGCGAGACCGCGACGAGGCCGGGCACGTAGGCCGCGCTCGCGTCGGTGAAGAGGCTGGCGCTGTAGGCGCCGAACAGGAACGGCAGGATGAAGCCGACGAACGCGCCGATGCCGGTCGCGCCGACGACCGACGCCTTGCTGTGCCGGCGCGGCGAGATGTAGCGCGCCCAGTCGCCGACGAACGGGCAGTACGACAGGATCGTCGACATCGCGATCACGGCCGCCAGCACCCACGTCGGGAAGAACGACCCGAGCGCGTACGCCTTCGGCGCGCCGCCGTAGCCGGGGTCGAACTTGCCCGCCAGCGCGATCGCGCCGAGGATGAAGATCACGCCGACGGTCGGCACCAGCCACTTCTGGAACGCGACGAGGCTCGCGTAGCCGTAGATCGCGATCGTCATCACGATCACCGCGATCAGCGCGTAGCCGACGGCGAACGCGAGGTCGCTGTCGGGCAGGCCGAACAGCCGCGCGCCTGCGGCGATCAACGCGTCGCCGCCGGTCCAGATCGCCAGCGCGCAGAAGCAGACGGCGCCGAGGATGCTCAGCACCGAGCCGATGATGCGGCCGACGACGCCGAAGTGGGCGCCGCTGCTGACCGGGTTGTTCGTGCCCGTCAGCGGGCCGAAGAGGCCCATCGGGGCGAGGATGATCGAGCCGAGCGTGGTCCCCGCGAGCAGCGCCGTGACCGACGCCCACCAGCTCAGCCCGAACGCGATCGGCAGCCAGCCGACGACGACGATGCTGAGCGCGAGGTCGCCGCCGAACAGGATCCAGAAGATCCCGCGCGGCCGGCCGTGGCGCTCGCGCTCGGGGATGTACTCGACGCTGCGCGACTCCACCACGCCGACCGCGTGGTGCGCCGCCTCCTCCTCGCGCGCCCGCTCCTCGGCCTCAGCCTCGGGCGCGAAGTCGGCGTGGCCGTGCCACAGCCTCATGACCGCTGCCGTCCTTCGGGAACGGCACGACGACCCGTCGCGGGCCCAGATCTGCACATGCGCTCTCCTCCTGGTGTTCGGGCCTGATGGCCCGCATCCAGTAAATCCCGCGCCGCGCGGGGGCCACAATCCACGAAAGCCGCGAACTCCCCGGGCAGGGTTGCTGCGATCCGTCGAGGCTCCACGCCGCTGCGCTCAACCGTCGAGCCGCTCCAGCGCCTGCTCGAAGCAGGCGAGCGGGGCGCGCAGCACGCCGGCGCCGATCTGCCCGCCGCCCTTGCCGGCCACGCCGATGTCCATCACCGGCGTGATGCCCGTCTCGACGACGCGCGCAACGTCGATGCCGATCGGCGTGCCGCGGAAGGCGAGCGACGGGATCCGCAGCTGCGGATGCTCGCCGGCGGTGATCTCGTACATCTCGAGGTTCGCCTTGACCATCTGCTCGGGGCTGCCGCCCTGGTAGTCCTGCAGCGGGAAGGCGGCCGCCTGCGCGAAGCCGCCGAGCCCGACGGTCTCGTTGATGATGCTCTCGCCGCCCATGAACTCGGCGTCCTGCGGCCCGTGGCCGACGAAGTACTTCGCCTCCACCTGCGGCAGCGGGGCGCGGAACCACTCGTCGCCGGTCCCGCTCGTGCGGATCGCGAACTCCTGGCAGGAGAACGCCATCGCCGTCACGACCGTCGAGCCCTCGACGCCGCGCGCCGCGTCCGCGGTCGCCTTCGCGTAGGCCATCGACAGGCGCAGGAAGAAGTAGTCGTTGTCGGCCATGAAGCTCACGCAGCGGCGCGTCTGCTCGGGCAGCTCCTCCGCGACGTCGAGCAGGTGCGGCACCAGCTCGCGCGTGAACAGCAGCGTCGCGGCGGCGTTGCGGCTGTGCAGCTCGTCGCCCATGTTGAGCGCGCGCCGGATCAGCGGGCGCAGCGGGATCCCGCCCTCGACGCGCCGCAGCGCCGCCTGCAGCACCGGCGCGGCGACCTCCTGGAGGAACTCGAGGCTCGCGCGCACCTCCTCGTCGTAGACGCCGTAGTTGAGCCGCTTGCGCGACGGCCCCTCGAACGAGTTGCAGTAGGCGACGTTGCCGTGCTCGCGGTTCTCGACCACGAACACCGGCATCGAGGCGGTGTAGATCCCGGCCAGCGAGCCGACGCACGCGTGGTCGTGGCAGGCGCCCAGCTTGATATGGCCGTCGCGCAGCTTCGCGTCCGCGTCGGCCGCGTCGGCGGCGAGCCCCTCGTAGAGCGCGCCGCCGATCACCGCGCTGCGCTGGCCGCCGGTGTACCGCTCCCACGGCATCGGCGCGCCCGACGTGAGGATCGTCTCCGGCGTCATGCCGGGGACGACCTCGATCGCCGGGCGGATGTCGACGAGCACCGGCTCGGCGGTGACGAGGCGGTGGAGCGCCTCGGCGTTCGCCTGCTCGCGGCGCGTCTCGGTCGTCGCCCCCATCGCCTAGAAGAACTCGAGGTAGCGGTCGTACTCCCAGGCGGAGACGGTGTTGTGGTAGGACCACCACTCCTGCTCCTTGAGCGAGCAGTACGCGTCGCGCAGGTCGGTCCCGAGCACCTGCTCGGCGAGCGGGTCGGCGGCGAGCGCCTCGACCGCCTCCAGCAGCGTGCGCGGCAGCACCTTCACGCCGAGCTGCTCGAGCTGCGCGTCGCTCTGCTCGTACATGTTCTCGGCGATCGGGGCGCCCGGGTCGAGCTTGCGGTCGATCCCGTCGAGGCCGGCGGCGATCATGATCGCCGCGCCGAGGTACGGGTTGCAGGCGATGTCGACCGCGCGGCACTCGACGCGCCCACCGCCCATCGGGATGCGGAACGCGTGCGTGCGGTTGTTCGCGCCGTACGAGATGTAGACCGGCGCCCACGTGAAGCCGGTCATCGAGCCGGACTTGATCAGGCGCTTGTACGAGTTGACCGTCGGCGCGGTCAGCGCGCAGATGGCCGGGGCGTGCGCGAGCAGGCCGCCGATGAAGTGGTAGGCCAGCTCGGTGACGCCCGCGCCGCGCGGGTCGGCCTTGTCGTCGAACAGGTTCGCGCCGGTCGCGAGGTCGGCGATCGACATGTTGAAGTGCCCGCCGCTGCCGGTGCGGTCCGCGTACGGCTTCGGCATGTAGGTCGCCTCGAAGCCGTGCTTGCGCGCGAGCGACTTCGTCATCAGCCGCCACAGCGTCGTGCGGTCGGCCATCGTCATCGCGTCGGCGTAGGAGAAGTCGAGCTCGAACTGGCCGTTCGCGTCCTCGTGGTCGAACGAGTGCACGTCGAAGCCGAGCGCGTCCATGTGGCGCACCAGCTCGTCGATGAAGGGCAGCGACTCGAGCAGGCCCGTGACGTCGTAGGCGGCGCGCGGGAGCACGTCCTTCGGGTTGGCCGGCACGACGCCGTCGCCCTCGCGTCTGACGAGGAAGAACTCGGTCTCGATCCCGAGGTTGAAGACCATGCCGCGCTCGGCGAGCCGGTCGACCTGACGCTGCAGCACGTTGCGGCTGTCCATCGGGTACGGCTGCCCGTGCAGGTGGAGGTGGCCCGGCGCCCACGCGACCGTCGGCTCCCACGGCAGCACGGTGATTGCGTCGAGGTCCGGCCACAGCGACAGCTCGTCGTCGGCCGGCCCCTGGCCGAGCCCGTCGATCGCGGCGCCGGTGAACAGCTCCGAGCCCTTCATCATGCGCACGAAGTGGCCGACCGGCACGGCCTTCGCCTTCGTCACCCCGTGCACGTCGACGTAGGACGAGAGGCAGTACTCCACGCCGCGGCGCCGCAGGTCCTGCTGGACCTGCTCCCACTGCGCGAGGTCCGCGCCGGGCTGGCGGCCCGCGGGCGTCGTCAGCGGCACGTGCTCGGCAAGCGCCGCCGCGCCGTGGTTGGAGCTCTCCGGCGCCAGCGTCGCGCCGCGCCCATCCTCTTGACCCATGTTCATCTCTCTTGACCTCGCCGACTCGATGGGGCGAGACGCTAGAGCGGGGTCGAGCGGGCGACCATCCACGAAAGCGAGGAATCGGTCGCCTCTTCGTCCTGCGGTCCGGCGGGTGCAGGCGACGCGCGGGCGGGGCCGCGACGAGTGGCGCTACGCCGTCACGAGGCGCTGGAGGAAGCCCGGCAGGACCTCCTCGAGCACGTCCTCGCGCAGGCGGTAGAAGTAGAAGCGCCCTTCCTTGCGAATCGTCACGAGATCGGCCACGTAGAGGTTCTTCACGTGGTACGAGATCGTCGACTTCGAGACCGGCAGCAGGTCCTCCAGCAACGTGCACGGCGTCTCGTCGCGCACCGCCATCTGCGCGATGATCTCGAGCCGCATCGGGTCGCCGAGCGCGCGCAGCACTCTCAGCTGCGCGATGCGCTCGGGTGACTCGAACGCAGCAGGGACGGCGGTCGCGGCGGCGGCGGGCATCCCCAAGCATCCTAGCGAGTCGGCCTTCCCCCATTCGGGCGTCGCTGCGGCGCGGCGCGCCCACGCGCCCGCGGCGCGCTGGTGTCATCCCGGCGCAACGCCAACGAACGGCGCAACGCCGACGAACGAGGTGCCCGAGCTTTGACGAGATTCGAATCGCAGCTGCACGACCTGCCGCCGGTCGGCGAGGTCCCCCCGACGATGCTCGCGCAGGTGGTCCGCCAGGAGCGCTTCGGCGATCCCGGCGAGGCGTTCCGCGTCGAGCAGGTGCCGACGCCGCGCGTCGGCCCGGACGAGGTGCTCGTCGCCGTGATGGCCGCCGGCATCAACTACAACAACGTGTGGGCCGCGCGCGGCGAGCCGATCGACGTGATCGCCGTGCGCGAGCGGCAGGGCGACACGACCGGCTTCCACGTCGGCGGCAGCGACGCGTCCGGCGTCGTGTGGGCCGTCGGCTCCGAGGTGACGGACGTCGCGGTCGGCGACGAGGTGCTGCTCCACCCCGGCTGGTGGGATCGCGACGACCCGTGGGTGCGCGCCGGGCGCGACCCGATGATCGCGCCGTCGGCGCGCATCTGGGGCTACGAGACGAACCACGGCGCGTTCGGGCAGTTCACGATCGCGCAGGCGCATCAGTGCCTGCCGAAGCCGCCGCAGCTGACGTGGGAGGAGGCGGCCGCCGCCACGCTCGTCGGCACGACCGCCTACCGCATGCTGCTCGGCTGGCCGGGCAACGTCGTCGCGGAGGGCGACGTCGTGCTCGTGTGGGGCGGCAGCGGCGGCGTCGGCTCGCAGGCGATCCAGATCGCCAAGCACGCCGGCGCGATCCCGGTCGCGGTCGTCTCCTCGCCGGAGAAGGGCGCCTTCTGCGAGTCGCTCGGCGCCGCCGGCTGGATCGACCGCCGCGAGTTCGACCACTGGGGCGTGCCGCCGCACTGGACCGACGGCGAGGGCCAGAAGCGCTGGACCGCCGCCGCGCGCGCGTTCGGCAAGCGCATCTGGGAGATCGTCGGCGAGCGGCGCAACCCGGCGATCGTCTTCGAGCATCCCGGCGAGGACACGATCCCGACGTCGATGTTCGTCTGCGACGCCGGCGGCATGGTCGTGATCTGCGCCGGCACGACCGGCTACACGGCCGTCAGCGACCTGCGCTACCACTGGGTGCGCCAGAAGCGCCTGCAGGGCTCGCACGGGACGAACGACGAGCAGGCGCGCGGCTGGCGCGAGCTGCTGGCGTCCGGCGCGATCGACGCGACGGTCGGGCAGGTGCTGCCGTTCGAGCAGATCCCGCTCGCGCACCGCCAGATGGCCGACGGCACGCTGCCGCACGGCAACACCGCGATCCTCGTCGGCGCCTCCGCGCCCGGCCAGGGCAACCGCGGCTGAGCAGGGCGCCGGCGGCGCGAGCCGCCGCGGCCGCCGGGGGCGCCCGGCGGCCGCGCGCGGCGGCGCTCAGTCGAGCACGCGCGCGCTCGCCGCCTCCCAGTCGAGCGAGACCTGCTGCTCGGCCGCGAAGCGCGGCGCGTCGCTGCGGTTCGCGACCGCCGCGGTCACGAGCGTGCCGTCGCCGAGCCGCACGCGGTAGCGCGTCGTGTCGCCGAGGTAGAGCGCCTGCGCGACGCGGCCCGCGAGCGCCCGCTCGCCGGCCGCCGCGAGCGTCACCTGCTCCGGGCGCACGAACAGCTCGACGCGCTCGCCGGCGCGCGTCGCCCGCCGCGCCGCGAAGCCGACGAGCCCGCCCGCGACCGTCGCGCGCGGGCTGCCGGCGTCGCCGGCGACGACCGTCGCCGGGACGACGTTCGTCTCGCCGAGGAACTGCGCGACGAAGCGGTTGGCGGGCGCGGTGTAGACCTCTCGCGGCGTGCCGAGCTGCTGGACGCGGCCGCCGTCCATGATCGCGACGCGGTCCGACAGCAGCATCGCCTCGTCCTGGTCGTGCGTGACGTAGAGCGTCGTGACGTTGAGCGTGCGCTGGATCCGCCGCACCTCGAGCTGGAGCTGCTCGCGCAGCTTGCGGTCGAGCGCGCTCATCGGCTCGTCCAACAGCAGCAGCCCCGGGTCGAACACGAGCGCGCGCGCGAGCGCGACGCGCTGCTGCTGGCCGCCGCTGAGCTGCGCCGGGCGGCGGTCGGCGTACGCCTCCAGCCCCACGAGCGTCAGCAGCCGCGTGACCTGCTCTTTTACACGCGCGCGCGAGACGCCGCGCATCCGCAGCGGGAAGCCGACGTTGGCGGCGACCGTCATCTTCGGGAACAGCGCGTAGCTCTGGAAGACGACGCCGATGTTGCGCCGATGCGGCGGCACGTCGGCGATCGAGCGGTCGTCGACGACGATCGCGCCCGCGCTCGGCGCCACGAACCCGGCGATCATCATCAGCGTCGTCGTCTTGCCCGAGCCGCTCGGTCCGAGCAGCGAGACGAACTCGCCTTCGGCGACCTCGAGCGAGACGCCGTCGACGGCGTGGTGCGTGCCGTGACGATGGGCGAACGTCTTCGTCAGCTCGCGCAGCGCGAGGTAGTCCGGCCGGCCCGGCATCACGCCCTCCCTTCGCGGCGGCCGGCGGCGAACATGCTCTCCGCGCCCAGCAGCCGGTCGTAGGCCGCCAGCAGCGCGAGCGTCACCAGCAGCAGCACGACGCCCAGCGCGGAGGCGAAGCCCCACTGCACGGTCTCCGTCACATTCATCTGGATCAGCTCGGCGATGAAGACCTCCTTGCGCCCGCCGAGCAACGCCGGCGTCACGTAGAAGCCGATCGAGATCACGAACACGAGCAGCACGCCGCCCGTCACGCCGGGCAGCGTCTGCGGCAGGTAGACGTGCCGGAAGGCGCGGCCGGCCGGCGCGCCGAGGCTGCGCGCCGCGCGCAGCAGCGACGGGTCGACGTCGCGCATCACGGCGTACAGCGACAGCACCATGAACGGCAGCATCACGTAGACCATCCCGACGACCGCGCCGATGCGGTTGTAGAGCAACTGCGGCGCGGCGACCCCGACCGCGTCGAGCAGCGAGGCGATCGGCCCCTCGCGGCCGAGGATCACCTGCCACGCGTACGTGCGCACGAGCAGGCTCGTCCAGAACGGGATCATCACCGCGGCCAGCACGAGCGCGCGCACGCCGCCGCCGCGCGTCGCCGCCGTGTACGCGAGCGGGTAGCCGAGCAGCAGGCAGATCCCCGTCACCAGCCCCGACACCAGCAGCGTCGTGAGCAGCACGCGCACGTAGACGCCGGACGCGAACAGGTGCCGGTAGTTCTCGAGCCCCGTGGTCGGGTCGGTGAAGCTCTGCTCGACGGTGCGCGCGAGCGGATAGAACAGCACGACCGCGAGGAACGCCAGCGCGGGCGCCACGAGCAGCGGCGTCGCGAGGCGACCGCGCGTCACGCCGCCGCCTCCTGCGCCGCCGCCGTCTCGACGAGCGCGTCGACGGCCAGCACGCCGTCGGGCAGCACGAACAGCGGGTTGACGTCGAGCGCGGCGATCCGCGGATGCGCGACGCCGAGCGCCGCGACCGCCTCGACGGCGGCGGCGAGCGCCGCCGTGTCGAGCGGCGGGGCGCCGCGCGCGCCGGCGAACACCGCGCTTCCGCGCAGCTCGGCGATCATCTCCGCCGCTTCGCGGGGACGCAGCGGCAGCGGGCGCATCACCGCGTCGTCCAGCAGCTCCGTCCAGATGCCGCCGAGCCCGAGCACGACGAACGCGCCGAGCTGCGCGTCGCGGTGCAGGCCGACGATCGCCTCGGCGCCGCCCGACGCCTGCCGTTGCACGAGCACCTGCGCGCGCGGCCCGCCGGCGGCGAGCAGACGCGCCGCGGCGGCGCGCACGCCGTCGTCGTCGCGCAGGCCGACGACGACGCCGCCCTGCTCGGTCTTGTGCGCCACGTCCGGGTCGCCCGTCTTCAGCACGACCGGATAGCCGCAGCGCCGCGCCGCCTCCACGGCGGCGCCGACGTCGCGCACGCAGGCCGTCTCGACGACCGGGACCCCGGCGGCCGCGAGCAGCTCGAGCGCCGGCAGCCCGGACGTCGCGCCCGGCCCGAGCGCCGCCGCGGCGGCGTCGCGCGCGGGCGCCGGCGGCGGGACGAGCGGCTCACGCCGCTCCGCGCGCGAGGCCGTGAAGGCGCTCGCGCACGCGACCGCCGCGAGCGCCTGCTCGACGCCGGACAGCAGCGGCAGCCGCTGGGCGGCGAGCCGCCGCTGCAGCGCGTCGTCGACGTTCCCGCTGAGCGTCGTCATCAGCGCGACGCCCTTGCCGGTGCGCGTCGCCACGCGCTCCACCGCCTCGACGACCGCGGCGCTGAAGGAGCGGTCGCCGGTCGCGTGGACCGACGGCGTCTCGGTGCACGCGAGC
Organism: Actinomycetota bacterium; assembly: GCA_018268595.1. GTDB lineage: Bacteria > Actinomycetota > Thermoleophilia > Solirubrobacterales > Solirubrobacteraceae > Conexibacter. The sequence continues at coordinate 10,081 of JAFDWH010000015.1, forward strand.
AGCGTGTCGATCGCCGGGTCGGCGGCCACCAGCTCGAGCGCGCGCTCGTAGTCGGCGCCGAAGTCGGCGACGCCCCACAGGTCGAGCGGATTGGAGGCGTGGCCCTCGGGCGGCAGCAGCGCTTCGAGCTGGGCGACCGTCTGCGGCGAGAGCGGCGGCAGCTCCAGGCCGGGCCGCGCCGCGGCCGCGTCGAGGATCAGCTCGCTCTGGCCGCCGGACAGCGTGACGACGCACACGCCGGGGCCGAACGGCGCCGCACCGCCGAGCGCGACCGCCGTCTCGAGCAACTGCTCGAGCGTGTCGACGCGCACCACGCCGTGGCGCCGGAAGCGCGCGTCGACGAGGCGGTCGGGCGGAGCGAGCGCGCCCGTGTGCGCGGTCGCCGCCGCACGCGCCGCGTCGCTGCGGCCGACCTTCAGGACGACGACCGGCTTGCCGACCTCGCGCGCGCGGTCGCACGCGGCGAAGAAGCGCTCGGGCGAGCGGATCGTCTCGAGGAACGCCAGCACGATGCGCGTCGCCGGGTCGTCGACGCACCAGGCGAGCAGGTCGGCGCTGTCGGTGACGGCCTCGTTGCCGGACGAGACGATCGCGCTGAACGCGACGCCGCGCGTGTTGTTCGTCAGTGCGGTCGTGACCGTGCCGCTCTCGGAGATCAGCGCGACCGCGCCGCGCTCCAGCGGCCGCGGGATCGTGTCGAGGTAGCAGGCGCTGCGGTGGTGCGTGTGGATCGTCCCCTGGCAGTTCGGCCCGATCAGCGCCATGCCGGCGCCGCGCGCGACCTCGCGCAGGCGGCGCTCGAGCGCACGGCCGTGCTCGTCCGCCTCGCCGAAGCCGCCGGCGACGACGACGGCGGCCGGCACGCCCAGCTCGGCGCACGCCTCGATCGCCGGCACGACGCGCTCGCGGCCGAGCCCGACGAGCACCGCGTCGGGCACGGCCGGCAGGTCTGCGAGCGACGGGTAGCTGGCGACGCCGTCGATCTCCTCGTACTTCGGGTTGACCGCCCAGCAGGCGCCGCCGAAGCCCGCCTTGAGCACGTTCGCGAGCATCGTGTTGCCGACCGAGCCGGGCGCCGGACTGGCGCCGACGACCGCGATCGAGGCGGGGCGCATCAGCCGGTCGAGCGCCTCCGCCTGCGTGCGCGGCGGCGCCGCCGGCGTCGGCTGCCGCTCAGCCATTGGCTTCGATCTCCCGGAACTGCTCGTCGCGCCAGTCGAGCGCCGCACGCAGGCCGCGCTCGCGCTGGATCGCGTAGAACGTTCTCATCTCCTCCGTCTCGGCGCCGTCGAGGATGCCGGTGAGCTTGACGTTGAACGCCCACGCGTTGTGGACGCCCATGATCTCGAAGGTGCGGTTGATCGCCTCCTTCTGCAGCCGCACCGCGAGCGGCGAGACCTTCGCGATCAGCAGCGCGTGATAGCGCGTGCGGCGCTCGAGGTCCTCCGGCTCGCACACCTCGTTGACCATGCCGAGCTGGTAGGCGCGGTCGGCGTCGATCAGCTTGCCCGTGTAGAGCAGCTCCTTCGCCGCCTTCAGCCCGACGACCCACGGCATGATCAGCAGCGGCGGCCCCGTCGAGAAGCGGACCTCCGGCTCGCCCAGGCGCGTGCCGCGCGCCGCGATCGTCAGGTCGCACAACATCGCGATCTCGCACGCGCCCGCCAGCGCATAGCCGTGCACCGAGGCGACGAGCGGCTTCGGAAACGACCAGAAGCCGCGCTGCCACTCCATGTACCACTGCATCAGCTCGACGACCTCGTGCGTCGAGCGCTCGCCCCAGTCCTCGTCCTCGCCGAGGTCGTAGCCGGCGGAGAAGCAGCGGCCGGCGCCGCGCAGGATCACGACGCGCACGCCGTCGTCCTCGCGCGCGAGGCGCAGGACCTCCGTCACCTCGGCCATCAGCTCGCGCGTGAGCGAGTTCATCGACGCGGGGCGGTTGAGCGTGATCGTGGCGAGCGGATGCTCGACGTCGTACTCGATGCACTGATACGTCACGTACAGCCTCCAGACGGGGTCTCGGTCTCTCGGGATGGGGCGGCGGGGCGCGCTAGGACGTCAGCCAGGCGGTGAAGCGCTCGGTGACGGCGTCGAGGTTTCTCGCCCAGTAGGCGTGGTCGCGCTCGAACTGGACGGACAGGTTCGCCTCGTCGGTGTTCATCAGCTTGCGCGTCGCCGGGTCGATGTGCGGCAGCGACTTGAGGTTCGTGGGGCCGTAGAAGGTCAGCTCCGCGAAGCGCGCGAGCGGCTTCGCGCCGGCCATGAAGTCGATCAGCTTCATCGCGTTGACGGCGTTCGGCGCGCCCTTCGGCACGACGTAGATCGACGGCGTGTAGATCCCCTGGTTCCACGAGATCTCGACGGGCACCTTGTCGACCAGGCGCGACTGGGCGGCGCGGCCGCTCCACATCGAGCCGAGCACGGCGTTCTTGTTGGCGATCACCTGCTGGGACTGCGAGCCGCTCTCGAACCAGACGGCGACGTCGTCCTTGATCGCGTCGAGCCGCTTGAGCGCGCGGTCGAGGTCGAGCGGGTAGAGGTCCTGCGGCGCGACGCCGTCGGCCAGCAGCGCGCCCTCGAGCGCCGGGTAGGGGTTCTTCCACAGCAGCCGCGGGCCGGGGAAGGCGCCGGTGTCCCACACGTCCGCCCAGCTGCGCGGGCCGCCGCTGCGGAAGACGTCCGAGCGGTACACGATCACGTCGCTGATCGACTCCGCGCACACGCCGTACTGCTTGAACTGCCGCTCCGGCGTCTTGTCGCCCGCCTTGACGACGTCGTAGTCGATCGACTCGAGCCAGCCGTGGTCGACGGCCGTCTGGTACTCGCCGGCGGCGATGTCGGTCACGTCCCACTGGAAGTTGCCGGTCGCCTCGAACGCCTTGATCGCCGCCGCGTTGAGGTTGGCCGACTCGACCGTCTCGACCTTGATGCCGGTCTGCGCCTCGAACGGCGCGAAGTACGCCTTGCGCTGCGCTGCGGTGTAGTCGCCGCCCCAGGTGCCGACGCGCACGACGCCCGGGCCCTTCGAGCCGCCGCCTGACGAGCCGCCGCCGCCGCAGCCGGCGAGGCCGGTCAGGCCGAGTGCGAGCGCGCCGCCGAGCTGGAGCGTCTCGCGCCGCGAGACGCGGCGATCGTGTGGCGTGTGATGGGACATCAGCACCTCCGGGGGATTGGCGTTGCGGGCGTGGGGTCAGGGGCGGCGGGCGGCGCGTCGCTCGAGCAGGCCGAGCGCGCCGAACGCGAGCAGGACGGGGGTGAGGAGCAGCGCCGCGACGGCCGGGATCACCGGGTCGAGCGACGTCGTGATGCCGCCCCAGATCTTCAGCGGCAACGTCATGGCGGACTGGCCGCCGACGAAGACGACCATCACGACCTCGTCCCACGAGACCGCGAAGGCGAAGAAGGCGCCGGTGAGGATCCCGCTGCGGATCTGCGGCAGCGTGACGTGCGCGAACGCGCGCCACGGGCTCGCGCCGAGGCTGCGCGCAGCGTGCTCGAGCCGCACGTCGGACTCGCGCAGCACGGTCGTCACGACGACGATCACGAACGGGATGCCGAGCAGCGAGTGGCCGACGGCGACGGCCCAGCGGTTGCCGGTCAGGTGCAGCGGCGCGAACGTCAGGAACAGGCTGAGCGCGACGATGATGACCGGGAACACGAGCGGCGTCAGCAGCAGCGCGTAGAGCGCCCGCTTGCCGGGGAAGTCGTGCCGCGCGATCGCATAGGCCGCCGGCACGCCGACGCACGTCGCGATCGCGGCGGCGACGACGCCGACCTGCGCGCTCGTGAGGATCGCCGCGCGCCATGCGGGGCTGCCGAGCAGCTCGCCGAACAGGTCGAGCGAGTAACCGGGCGGCGGGAACGCGAGCGAGCGCGAGGTGCTGAACGCCATCGGGAAGATCACGAGCAGCGGGACGACGAGGAACAGCGTTCCGGCGAGCGCCAGCACGAGCGCCGCGGTCCCGACCCAGCCGTCGCCCCGACGCTCGCCGTGCATCGCGCTCAGCGCTCCCCGCCCGTCGCGGCCGCGGGGAGCGCGAGCGCGGCCGGCGCGTCGGCGAGCAGCGGCGCGACGCCGGCTGCGCGCTCGCCGGCCGCAGCCGGAGCGGCGCCGGCCGGCGCCTCGAGCAGCCCCACCTCCCACGCCCGCTGCACCGCCTCGGCGCGGTTGCGCGCGTCGAGCTTGCGGTAGAGCGAGCTGGTGTGCTGCTTGACGGTGTGCGCGGAGAGCTGCAGCCGCGCGGCGATCTGGCGGTTCGTCGCGCCGCGCGCGATCAGGCCGACGACGTCGCGCTCGCGCCGTGAGAGGCGGGCGCGCGACGGCGGCGCCTGCGGGCGCTCGCCGGTCGGCCGCCCGCGGCGCACGCGCCACAGCGCGCACGCGATCTGCTCGACGCTCGCCGCCTTCGCGACGACGCCGGCGGCGCCGGCCGCGCGCGCGGCGCGCGGCGTCGGGCCGGCCTCGCCCGCCATCAGCAGCACCCGCGTGACGGGCGCGGCGCGGCGGATGCGCAGGCAGACGTCGACGCCGAAGTCGCCCCCGATGAGCGCGTCGACGAGCGCGACGTGCGGCTCGTAGCGCCGCGCGAGCGCGACCGCCTCGGCGGCGCTGTCGGCCGTGAGGCAGCGGTCGACCCAGCCGCGCGCGACCAGCACGCTGCGCAGCCCCATGCGGACGACGTCGAGCTCGTCGACGACGAGCAGCCTCATCGCGCGGCCGCCTGGCGGCTGTGGCTGTGGTGACGCATCCTCTCCCGGTCCGGCGTCGCGCCGGGGCGCGCCCGGCGACGACCATCGTTCGATGATTTTGAAAATATCGCACCGTTGTCAAGGCAGGCGTTCGCGCGCCGGCGTGCGACGACGTGCGCGCAGCCGGCGACGGGCCGCCCGCGGGGGCGGACGGCAGCAGGGGCGTCGCCGGGCTGTCGCCCGCCGAGCGGGGCATCGGCATGGTCTTGGACGAGCCGCTCGGCGCGCTCGACCGCACGCCGCGGCTCGAGCTGGCTTCCGCGGCGCGCCCGGCGCCGCGGAAGCCGGAGCCGGCGACCTCAGGCGTCGTCGTCGCCGCGCGCGGCGACCTTGCGCTTCAGCTCCTCCATCACGGCGGGGTCGCGCAGCGTCGTCACGTCGCCCAGCTCGCGACCCTCGGCGACGTCGCGCAGCAGGCGGCGCATGATCTTGCCCGAGCGCGTCTTCGGCAGGTCGGCGCTCCACACGATCCGCTTCGGGCGCGCGAGCTTGCCGATCCGCGCGGCGACGTGCTCGCGCAGCTCGGCCTCGAGCGCCGCGTCGCCCGCGCGCTCGCCGGCGAGCGTCACGAACGCGACGATCGCCTGCCCGGTGTCCTCGTCGTGCTGCGCCACGACCGCCGCCTCGGCGACCGCCGCGTGCGCGACGATCGCGGACTCCACCTCGGCCGTCGAGAGGCGATGGCCGGAGACGTTGATGACGTCGTCCACGCGCCCGATCACCCAGTGGTAGCCGTCGGCGTCGCGCCGCGCCGCGTCGCCGACGAAGTACGTCCCGGGCTGATCCGGCCACTTCGAGAAGTACGTCTCGACGTAGCGCTGCTCGTCCTTGAAGAGCGTGCGCAGCATGCCGGGCCACGGGCGGCGGATCGCCAGCAGCCCCTGGCGCCCGTCCGGCACCGGCGCGCCGTCCTCGTCGAGCACCGCCACGTCGATGCCCGGCAGCGGGGTGCCGGCCGAGCCGGGCTTGGCGTCCTGCGCGCCCGGCAGCGTCGTGACCATGATCCCGCCGGTCTCCGTCTGCCACCACGTGTCGACGACCGGGCAGCGGCCGCCGCCGACGACCTTCCAGTACCACAGCCACGCCTTCGGGTTGATCGGCTCGCCGACGCTGCCGAGCAGTCGCAGCGCGGAGAGGTCGTGTCGCGCCGGCAGCTCGGCGCCCCACTTCATGCACGCGCGGATCGCGGTCGGGGCGGTGTAGAAGATCGTCACGCCGTCGCGCTCGCACAGCTCCCACCAGATGCCCTTGTGCGGGTAGTCGGGCGCGCCCTCGTACATCACCGACGTGCAGCCGTTCAGCAGCGGGCCGTAGACGATGTAGCTGTGGCCGGTGACCCAGCCGACGTCGGCCGAGCACCAGTAGACGTCGGTCTCGGGGTCGAGGTCGAAGACGTGTCTGTGCGTCCAGGCGACCTGCGTCAGGTAGCCGCCGGTCGTGTGCAGAATCCCCTTCGGCTTCGCCGTCGAGCCGGACGAGTAGAGGATGTAGAGCGGGTGCTCGGCGTCGAGCGGCTCGGGCGCGCGCTCGGGCGCCGCCGCCTCCAGCGCCTCGTGCCACCACACGTCGCGCTCGCCCATCGGGCAGTCGACGCCGGTGTGGCGCACGACGAACGTCGTCTGGACCGGCATTCCGACGGCGTCGACCGCGCGCTTGACCGCGGCCGTCTTGCCCTTGCGGCGGGCGCCGTCGACCGTGATCAGCGCCTTCGCCTCGGAGAACTCCATCCGCTCCTTGACCGACTCGGCGCTGAAGCCGCCGAAGACGACGTTGTGCGGCGCGCCGATGCGCGCGCACGCGAGCATCGCGACGACGACCTCCGGGATCATCGGCAGGAAGATCCCGACCACGTCGCCCGTGCGCACGCCGTGCGCCTCGAGCGCGTTCGCTGCCCGCTGCGTCTGCTCCAGCAGCCAGGCGTAGGTGATCGCGCGCGTCTCGCCCTCCTCGCCGTGCCAGTGGAACGCGACGCGATCGCCGCGGCCGGCCTCGACGTGGCGGTCGAGGCAGTTGTAGGAGGCGTTCAGCTTGCCGCCGGCGAACCAGCGGTAGAACGGCGGGTTCGCGTCGTCCAGCACCGTGTCCCAGCGCTCGAACCAGTCGAGCGCCTCCGCCTGCCTGGCCCACCACGCGGCCGGGTCCTGCGCCGCCTCCGCGTGCACCGTGCCGTCGGCGATCAGCGCGCGACCGCGCACCCCCTCCGAGGGCGCGAAGCGCTCGCGCCCGAGCAGCTCGTCCAGCTCGCGCTCCACGCCCGTCGTCGTCGATGTCATTCGAGTCGTGCTCCTCTCGTGTCCGTCGGCCACGCACCGTGCCGGAGGACGTGGCCCATGCGGTCGCGCTTGGCGCGCAGGTAGGCCTCGTTGTGCGGGTTGGGCAGGTGCTCGATCGGGATCTGGTCGTTCACGCGCAGCCCGTGCCCCTCGAGGCTGTGCAGCTTCTTCGGGTTGTTCGTCAGCAGCCGGATCGAGCTGAGGCCCAGGTCGGTGAGGATCTGAGCGCCGATCCCGTAGTCGCGCAGGTCGGCCGGCAGGCCGAGCTGGAGGTTCGCGTCGACCGTGTCGAGCCCCTCCTCCTGCAGCTTGTACGCGCGCAGCTTGTTGAGCAGGCCGATCCCCCGGCCCTCTTGCGAGAGGTAGAGCAGCACCCCGCGCCCCTCCTCCTCGATCGTCGCGAGCGCCGACTCGAGCTGCTCGCCGCAGTCGCAGCGCAGCGAGTGGAAGACGTCGCCCGTGAGGCACTCCGAATGCACCCGCACCAGCACGTCCTCCGCCCCGTCGACCTTGCCCTTGACCATCGCGACGTGGTGCTTGTCGTCGACCAGCGAGCGGTAGCCGACGACCTCGAAGTCGCCGAACGTGGTCGGCATGCGCGTCGCGACGACGCGCTCCACGAGCCGCTCGTGGCGGCGCCGGTAGGCGATCAGGTCGGCGATCGTGATGATCTTCACCCCGTGCCGGCGCGCGTAGGCGGTGAGGTCGTCGACGCGCGCCATCGTGCCGTCGTCGTTCATCACCTCGCAGATCACGCCGGCCGGGATGCGCCCCGCCAGCCGCGCGAGGTCGACCGACGCCTCGGTGTGGCCGGCGCGCTCGAGCACCCCGCCGGGGCGCGCCTTGAGCGGGTTGACGTGGCCGCCCTTGACGATGTCGCGCGCGCCCTTGGCGGGATCGACGGCGGTGCGCATCGTGTGCGCGCGGTCGGCCGCCGAGATGCCGGTGGTGACGCCCTCGCGCGCCTCGATCGTGACGGTGAAGGGCGTCTGGTAGGGCGTCTCGTTCTTGGCCGCCATCAGCTCGAGGTCGAGCTCGTCGCAGCGCTCGGGCGTGAGCGCGAGGCAGATCCAGCCGCGCGCGTGCGTGGCCATGAAGTTGACGTGCTCGGCCGTGACGCACTCGGCCGCCATCACGAGGTCGCCCTCGTTCTCGCGCGACTCGTCGTCCACGACGATCACCATGCGGCCGGCGGCGACGTCCTCGAGCGCCGCCTCGATCGAGGCGAACGGGCGGGGCTGTGCGGCGGCGGCGGGCATCGTTCGTTCTAAAGGACTATTGGACTAGCTCTAAGTCCATTTTATGCGATCGGTCAAGCGAAGGCGGCGCCGGCGCGCGAAGCCCCCGCCGGCCGTGCCGCGCTCACGCCCCCGCGAGTGGACCTAAAGGCCATTTCCGCGCGCACGGGTGGTAGGGTCGGCCGCATGGCCGACGACGGCGGACAGGCGATGGAGGCGGTGCGTCCGCCGGCGAGCTACGAGCTGGTCGTCGAGCAGGTCCGCCGCGCGATCCAGCTCGGCCGCTTCGGCCCGGGCGAGCGGCTGCCGCCCGAGCGCGAGCTGTCGCAGCAGCTCGGCGTCTCGCGCACGACCGTGCGCGAGGCGATGCGCGTGCTGCAGGGCGAGGGGCTGATCGAGATCAAGCGCGGCCGCGCCGGCGGCGCCGTCGTGCTCGGCGCGACGCTCTCCCCGCGCGACGCGCGCCGCCAGCTGCGCGCGCGGCTCGCCGAGCTGGAGGCGGTGATCGACTTCCGCCTCGTCGTCGAGCCGGCCGCCGCGCGGCGCGCCGCCGAGCGGCGCACGAAGCGCGACATCGCCGACCTGCGCGCGCTCGTGGAGCAGATGAGCGCGCTCGTCGCGCATGCCGGGGACGAGGACGCCGCGCCGCCGTCGCGCTTCTTCGCGCTCGACACGCGCTTCCACCAGCGGATCGCCGAGGCGGCGCGCAACCCGCTGCTGGCCGCCGCCGTCGAGCAGACCCGCTCCGCCCTCTTCACGCCCGTCGGCGGCGTGTTCGTCGGGCTGCACCCCGACGCGAACGCGCTGCACGAGGAGATCCTCGCCGCGATCGTGGCGCAGCGCCCCGACGAGGCCGAGCGCGCGATGGCCGAGCACATCGGCCTCACGCGCCAGGCGCTGCTGCAGCTCGCCGGTCAGACGCGCTCGAAGTAGCGCACGAGCTCCCAATCGGTCACCGTCTCGTGGTCGAAGGCCGCGAGCTCCTGGCGGAAGAAGTTGACGAGGTGCGCGAACGCCTCCTCGCCGAACGCGGCGCGCGCCACCTCGCTGCCGGCGAACAGGTCGGTCGCCTCGCGCAGCGTCGTCGGCACGCGCAGCTCAGCAGCGCAGCCGGCCGCGTTGCCGCGCTGCTCCGCCGGCAGCGGCAGCGCCTGCTCGACGCCCGCCAGCCCGGCCGCCGCGATCGCCGCGATCGCCAGGTACGGGTTCGCGTCCGCGCCGGGGATGCGGTGCTCGAGCCGCAGCGCCGGCCCCTCGCCGACGACGCGCAGACCGCAGGTGCGGTTGTCGTGCCCCCAGGCGAGGTTCGTGCCGGCGAACTGGTCGGGCTGGAAGCGCTTGTAGGAGTTGACGTTGGGCGCGAACAGCACCGCCAGCTCGCGCCCGAACGCCGCCTGGCCGGCGATGAAGCGCCCGAGCAGCTCGCCGGGCGCGCCGCCGGCGTCGGCCTCGAAGCGCGGCGCCGCGCCGTCGGCGCTCCACAGGCTCGCGTGCACGTGACACGACGAGCCGACCTCGTCGATGGCCGGCTTCGCCATGAAGCTGACCGCGTGGCCGGCGAGCGCCGCCATCTCCTTGACGCCGTTCTTGTAGAGGACGTGGCGGTCGGCCATCTCGAGCGCATCGGTGTAGCGCAGGTTGACCTCCTGCTGCCCCAGCCCCCACTCCGCCTTCGAGAACTCGATCTCGATGCCGGCGGCGTCCATCGCGCGGCGCAGGCGGCCCATCAGCCAGTCGTCCTTCGTGGACTGGAGGATGTGGTAGTCGGCGCGGTAGTAGGACAGCGGCGTCAGCTCCCGGTAGCGGCGCTCCCACGCCGCGCGCGGCTCGTCCGCGAAGACGTAGAACTCCAGCTCGGTCGCGCACTTGAGCGCCGTCTCGCGCGCCGCCCAGCGCGCCAACTGGCGCTTGAGCAGGTTGCGCGGCGCGACCGCGACCGGCTCGCCGGTCTGCTCGTCGCAGGGGTCGCACAGCACGACCGCCGTGCGCGGCAGCCACGGCACCGCGCGCAGCGTCGCGAGGTCGGGCACGAGCCGACAGTCGCGGAAGCCGTCGTCCCAGCCGGTCATCGCGTAGCCCGGCCGCGGCTCCATCTCCATGTCGACGACGAACAGGTAGAGCGAGGCGTGCAGGCCCTCGCCGCCGAGCGCCGTCTTGAGGAACGTCTGCGGCGTCAGGCGCTTGCCGACGAGCCGGCCCCACAGGTCCGGCGTGACGCACAGGACCGTCTCGAGCGCCCCCTCGGCGACGAGCCGCTCGACCTGCTCGAGCGACAAGCGGCCCTCGAGCGGCGGGCCGTCCTGCGGCACCGTCGCCGCCCCGAATGAGCCGGCGACGGCGGCGAGCGCGTCCTGTTCGATCTGCGGTGGGTTCATGCGTTGTCCTTTCGGCGGACGGTCCCGAGCGTCAGCCCGCCGTCGACGATCAGCGTCTGGCCGGTCACGTAGGCCGCGGCGTCGCTGAGCAGGAACGCGACCGGTCCGGCGACCTCCTCGGGCGTGCCCATCCGCCAGCCGAGCGGGATGCGCTCCTCGATCGCGGCGCGCCGCGCCGGGTCGGCGTGCACGTCCGCGTTGATCGGCGTGGCGACGTAGCCGGGCGCGACCGCGTTCACGCGCACGCCGCGCGGCGCGAGGTCGGCCGCGAGCGCGCGCGTGAGCATCTGCAACCCGCCCTTCGAGGCGGCGTAGTGCGGCGTCGTCGCCCCCGACGTGCTCAAGACGTGGAACGCCTCGACCGAGGTGACGTGCACGATCGCCGAGCCCGGCCGCAGCAGCTCCAGCAGGCGCGTCGCGAGCCGGTAGGGGCCGACGAGGTTGACCGCCAGCGTCTGCGCCCACTCCTCCCACGGCACGTCGGGGAACGACGAGCGCCCGAGCAGCCCGGCCGCGTCGACGATCCCCGCGAGCGGCGCGCCGGCGGCGACGAGCGCGTCCGCGAACGCGTCGACCGAGGCCGGGTCTCCGAGGTCCAGCGCCGCGGCGCGGGCCCCCTCCCCCAGCTCGGCCGCGACCGCCCCGGCGCGCTCGAGCGAGACGTCCGCCACGACGATCTCCCTCGCGCCGAGCGCACCGAGGCGGCGGGCGACGGCGGCGCCGAGCGCGCCGCCGCCCCCGACCACGAGCTGCGTGCCGGCCGGCAGGCCCGCGGGCGCGGCGGCGTCCATGGCCATGTTCACCGCCGCGCCTCGCAGTCGTCCGTCGCGCGCGCGAGCTGCTCGCGCGCGACGCGTTGCAGATCCCGCAGGTAGTCGAGGTGCAGCGCCCACTCGAGGTCCAGCGCGCTCCCCGCCGCGAGGCGCGCGGTGTCCTCGTGCGCGTCGAGCAACTCATAGGCGAGCCGCGTCAGGCACTCGACGCGGGAGTCCGGATGGGGACGCGCGTGCGCCATCACGTCCTCAGCCGGCCGCGAGCCGGTCGCTTGCCTGCACGAAGCACTCGATCGGCGCGCGGATCACGCCAGCGCCGATCTGGCCGCCGTCGCGTCCGGCGATGCCGATGTCCATCAGCGGCAGGATCCCCGTCTCGAGGACCCGCGCGACGTCGATGCCGGTCGGCGTGCCGCGGTACTGCAGGAACGGGATCAGGAAGTGCGGGTGCTCGCCGACGGTGATCTCGTACATCTCGAGGTTACGCTCGACCATCACCTCGGGGGAGCCGCCTTGATAGCGCTGGAGGCAGAACGCCGCCGCCTGCGCGAAGCCGCCGAGGCCGACCGTCTCGGTGATCGGGCTCTCGCCGCCCATCCACGCGATCTCGTCCTCCGTGTGGCCCTCGAACAGCCGCGCCTGGACGGTCGCGTGCGGGCCGCGCAGCCACGCGTCGCCGAGCCCGCTGACGCGGATCGAGAAGCCGCGGCAGCTGAACGCCATCGCGGTCACGACGCTCGCGCCCTCGACGCCGCGCGCGGCGTCGGCGGACGCCTTCGCAGCCGCCATCGAGAGGCGCAGGAAGAAGTAGTCGTTGCCGTCGAGCGCCTGCAGGACCTCCAGCACGCGCTCGTCGCCGCCGGCCGCCATCGCCGTCAGCGCCGGCGTGAGCGCGTGCGTGAACAGCAGCGTGCCGGCGGTGTTGCGGCTGTGCAGCTCGTCGCCCATCTGCAGCGCGCGGCGCATGATCGGCCGCAGCGGCACGCCGCCGGTGCGGCGGATCGCCTCGTCGAGCACCGGCGCGACGACGTCGTTGACGTAGCGCAGGCGGTCGCGCACCTCGTCGTCGTAGACGCCGTAGTTGAGCCGCTTCGGCTCGTTTCCCTCGTAGAAGTTGCAGTAGCCGACGTTGCCGCCGGCGGCGTTCTCGACCACGAAGACCGGCATCGACCACGTGTAGATGCCGGCGAGCGAGCCGACGCAGTCGTGGTCGTGGCAGGCGCCGACGCGGATCTCGCCGGCGTCGAGCTTGCGGATCGCCTCCTCGCGGTCGGCCGCGAGCCCCTCGAACAGCGCGCCGCCGATGATCGCCTCGCGCTGGCCGCCGACGTACTCGCTCCAGGGCAGCGGCGCGCCCGAGGTCAGCACGAGGTCGCGCGTCATCCCGGGCAGCACCTCGCCGGCCGGGCGCACCTCGCGCAGGACCGGCTCGGCGCTCACGATCCGCCGGAACGCCTCCTGGTTGGCCCGCGTGCGCGGGCTGCCGTCGAGCACCGCGCCGGTCATCCGGCCACCACCCCGCCGTCGGCGAGGATCGTCTCGCCGGTGATGTAGGAGGCGCGCTCGGAGATCAGGAACTCGACCACCTCGGCCATCTCGTCGACGCCGCCGAGGCGCCCGAGCGGCACCTGCTTGACGACCTCCTCGTCGCCGCCGGAGACCGCTCTCATCGCCGGGCTCATCGGCACCGCGATGAAGCCGGGCGCGAGCGCGTTGACGCGGATGCCGCGCGGCGCCAGCTCGGTCGCCTGGTAGCGCGTGAACGCGCACAGCCCGGCCTTGCTCGCGCCGTACAGCGAGGCGCCCTCGAGCCGGCCGATGAAGCCGGTGACGCTGGCGACGTTGACGATCGCGCCGCCGTCGCTCATGTGCGGCACGGCCAGCGAGCTGACGCGCGCGGCGCCGGCGACGTTGACCTCCCAGATGAGCGAGGCGTCGGCGTCCTCGAAGCCGGACATCGGCGTGAAGCGCACGATCCCGGCGCAGTTGACGACGGCGGCGATCGTGCCGGCGCGCGTGCCGGCCTCGACGAAGCCGGCGACGCTCACGCGGTCGGTCACGTCGACCTCGACTGCCTCGACCGAGGGGCCGCTCGGATCGCTCTGCGCGATCGCGCCGGCGAGGTCGCCGGCGATCACGTGCCAGCCCTCGCGCACGAGGCATGCGTTGATCGCCTGCCCGATGCCGCCGGCGCCGCCGGTCACGAGCGCCACTCTGTTGTTGCTGCTCACTGCTCCGTCCTCCTGATCGCGTCGAAGCTCCTGCGGAGCGCGGCGCCGGCCAGCTCGACCGCGTCGCGCCCCTCCTCGAAGACGGAGGGGAGCTGGAAGAACCCGTGGACCATCCCGGCGTAGGCGCGCTGCTCGACCGCGACGCCGGCGCGCGCGAGCGCCTCCGCGTACAGCTCGCCCTGGCGGTGCAGGGGATCGCACTGCGCCGTGATGACGAGCGCCGGGCACAGCCCCGCGAGGTCGTCGGCCTCCAGCGGCGAGACGAGCGGGTCGTCCCGCTGGCCGGGGTCCGCGAGGTAGTTGTCCTGATGCCACTGCAGCTCGTCGCGGTAGAGGAAGTAGCCCTGGTAGTCGCCGTCGAAGCCGACGTCGAGGTCGGTCGTCGTGACCGGGTAGGCGAGCACCTGCAGCGCCAGCGCCGGCCCGCCGCGGTCGCGCGCGAGCCGCGCGACGGCGGTCGCGAGGTTGCCGCCGGCGCTGTCGCCCGCGACCGCCACGCGCCGCGGGTCGACGCCCAGCTCGGCGGCGTGCTCGACCGTCCACAGCAGCGCCGCGTAGGCGTCCTCGACCGCGGTCGGGAAGCGCGCCTCCGGGCCGCGCCGGTACCCGACGCTGACGACGACCGCCGCGGCCGCGTTCGCGAGCGCGCGCGTGACGGCCTCGTGCGACTCGACGCTGCCGAGCAGCCAGCCGCCGCCGTGCAGGTAGACGACGGCCGGCAGCGTGCCGGCCGCGGGCCGGTAGCTGCGGGCGGGCACCGCGCCCCCCTCGACGGGGATGCGGTGGTCGCGCACCTCGGCGACGTCCTCGCCCGGCCCGACGGCGGCGAAGTCGGCGTCGAAGTTGCGGCGCGCCTGCTCGACCGGCAGCAGGTGCGCGTTCGGGCGCTCGGAGGCGAGCGCGCCGCGCAGCAGCTCGGCGGCGGCCGGCGCCAGCTCGTGGCCCTTGGCGGCCAGCACGCGCTCGGCGGCCGCGTCGCGGTCGCTCGTCTCGGGCGCGCTCATGCCGTCACCTCGCTGGCGGCGAAGCGGGGCGCGACCTCTTCCGCGAAGCGGCGCGACCACAGCCGCCGCACGGCGTGCGGGACGCCCGGCGTGGCGGTGTGGATCAGGAAGTGGTTGAAGCCGGCGTCGACGTACTGCTGCACGCGCTGCGCGACCGTGTCGGGCGAGCCGACCAGCTGGTAGGTCGCCCACGCGGGGATCGCGGCCGGGTCCGTCTTCGCGCGCATGCCCTCGAACTGGCCCTTCCAGGGCGCGTAGTCGGGCAGCTGCTCCCAGTTCGTCTCGTCCGGCGTGTAGTGGTCGACCTGCGCCTGCATGTAGCGCGGGATGAACTCCTGCGCCTGCGCGATCGCCTCCGCGTCGGTGTCGGCGACGATGCAGTTGATCATGATCGGCTTGAGCACGTCGGTCGTGAGGCCGCGCTCGCGCGCCGCCTCGTCCCACGTGCGCAGCACCTGCGCGTTGGCCTCGAAGTCGCCGATCGTGGTGCAGATCGGCGGCAGGCCCGCCTCCGCGATCACGCGCGCGCTGCTGGGGCTGCCGATCGCGCCGTAGAAGTGGATGCGGTCGGTCGTGACGCCGGCGACGCGCGGGCGCAGCTCGATCTCCTTCTCGACCCGCACCTGGTTGCCGCGGTAGCTGAAGCGCCCGCCGGCGAGCGCGCGCCGCAGCACCTCCCAGATCTCCGTGAAGCGCTCGCGGCTGGCGCCCATGTCGAGGCCGAACGCGTCGAACTCGTACTTGGCGGTGCCGCGGCCGAGGCCGAGGTGCAGTGGCTGCTCGGTCAGCAGGCTCAGCATCGCGATCTCGCCGGCGAGCCGCAGCGGCTCGTGCCACGGCGTGACGAGGACGCACGTGCCGAGCGCCAGCTCCGGGAAGCGCGCGGCCAGGTGGCTCGCGAGCAGCAGCGGGCTGGGCGTCGGGAAGTAGTCGCTGAAGTGGTGCTCGATCAGCCAGACGGTGCGGTAGCCGAGCGACGCCTGGCAGTCGACGTCCTCGAGCAGCGTCCGGTACAGGTCCCGGTCGGAGGTGCCGGGGGCGTCCGCGGCAGACGCCACGACGCCGAACGTCACGTTCCCATTCACAGCCTGCGCCCTCCTCGGGTCTCGACCTGCGGCCAACACGACCTTACGTCTAATGGTCCACAGCTTAGCCCATTTATCGAGACGAGGCAAGCGCGGCGCCCGGCACGCTGCTGCGGTCACGGCACGAGGCGCTGCCGCTCCCGCGCACCACGCGGGCAATTCGGGCGATTGGTCTATTCTTGATTCCAAATGTCCGACGTGCCCGCCGCCCGACCCGCCCGCCTGCCGCGCGTGCTCGTGCTCGAGCACCTGCCGCCCGGCCCGCCGGACGCCTACGAGCTGACGCTCGCGCGGCTCGGCGTCGAGCGCGTCCACGTGCGCCCGCCCGCGGGCGAGCCGCTGCCGGACTGGCGCGCGTTCGACGGCGTGCTCGCGCTCGGCGGCCCGATGCACGCGCGCGACGACGAGGCGCACCCGTGGCTCGCCGCCGAGCGGCGGCTGATCGGCGAGGCCGTGCGCGCCGGCACGCCGTACTGGGGCGTCTGCCTCGGCGCGCAGTTGCTGGCGGCCGCGCTCGGCGCGCCCGTGCGGCGCGGCGAGGAGCCCGAGGTCGGCGTGCTGCCCGTGACGGTCGACCGCGAGGCGGCCCGGCGCGACCCCGTCTTCGCGGACGCGCCCGCGCGCTTCCACACGCTCGAATGGCACGCCGACACGTTCGAGCTGCCGGACGGGGCGACGCTGCTCGCCGGCTCCGCGCGCTACCCGCACCAGGCGTTCGTGTGGCGGCGCGCCTACGGCGTGCAGTTCCACCTCGAGCCGACCGTCGCGCTCGCGCGCCACTGGGCGCACAAGCCCGGCTACGCGCCGCTCGCGACCGCGCTTTCGCCGGACCGGCTCGAGGCGCTGCTGGCCGAGCTCGAGCGGCACGCGGCCGCCGCGACCGCGCTCGCCGCCCGCCTGCTGACGCGCTGGACGGGTCTGCTGCGCACCGGCGGCTGAGCCCAGCGCGGCCCCCGCGCGTCCGCCGGCCGAACGCGCATCCCCCGTGCGTCCGCCGGCCGAACGCGCATCCCGCGCGCGTCCGGCCGGGCCCCGCGGGGAGCGCACAGGGCCGCGGGGCCCGAGCCGGACGGCGGCGGTGCGGGGCGCCTCAGGCGATCCCGCACCAGTCCATCGCGAGCGCTGCGAAGGCGCGCGTCGCACAGAGCACCTCGTCGATCTCGACGAACTCGTCGTCAGCATGGGCGACCTTCAGATCCCCCGGCCCGTAGCTGATCGCCGGCGTGCCGCCGAGCGTCAGCCAGGTCGCGTCGTCGACGGCCGGGAAGCCCTCCACGCGCGCCTCGCCGGCGAAGCGCGTGCCCGACGCGGCGAGCTGCTGCGCGGCGCACGTGGCGGCGGTGATCTCGTCCGCCGCCGGGCGGTTGGCGGGCCAGTCGATCTTCCACTCGAGCGTCGGCGGGTGCTCGCGCAGCCACGGGTCGCTCTGCGCGACCGTGCGCACCTGCCGCTCGATCTCGACCTTGACGTCCTCGACGTCGTCGTCGGGCGAGTACCAGCAGCAGTACTCGAGCGTCATCTGGTCGGGGACGAAGAACGGCACCTGGACGTCCGGCGGGCTGCCGACGACGACGCCCGGCAGCATCGAGAAGTGCCCGGGCGCGAACAGCTCGTGGCGCTTCGAGAAGCCCCACTCCTGCTCGAGCCGGCGGATCGCCTCGAACAGCAGGAAGCCCTTGTCGATCGCGCTGACGCCGATCTCGGCGCCGGCGCCGCCGGCGTGGATCGTCTGCCCGCGCATCGCCGCGTGCGTCGCCTTGCCGGTGACCGACACCGAGAACCACAGCAGCCCCGGCGAGACCGGCATCACCGTCAGCGGCTTGGCCGACGTCGTCGGCTCCGAGACGACCGCGGCGTCTGCCTTGTAGCCGCGCTTGACGGTCGCGGTCACGCCGCACTCGTGGTCCATCACCTCCTCGCCGACGACCGCCTCGAGGATCAGGTCGCCCTTCAGCCGCACGCCGCACTCGCGCAGCGCGCGCGCCGCAAACGCCTGCGCGACGATGCCCGACTTCATGTCGGTCGCCCCGCGGCCCCAGATGCGGCCGCCGTCGACCTTGCCCGAGAACGGGTCGCCGCTCAGCCAGTTGGCCGCGTCGCCGGGCGGCACGACGTCGACGTGGCCGTTGTAGATCAGCGAGCGGCCGCCGCCCGCGCCGGCGACGACGCCGACGGCGTTCTCGCGGCCGGGCTCGATCGCGAACAGGTCGACCTTCGCGCCGAGCGCGGCGTACAGGTCGGCCATGAAGTGCGAGACGCGCCCCTCGCCGCCGACGACGTCGTCGTACACCTGCCCCGGGTAGCGGGGGTTGACGCTCGGGATCTGCACCGCCTTGGAGACGGCGTCGACGATCTCGTCGCGCAGCGCGTCGACCTTGCCGAACACCTCGGCCATCAGGCCGGTCTGGACGGCGTCCTGTGCGGTCGTCATGTCGTTCCCTTTCATCGCGTGGTTGGGGTCATGCGGGCGTGGCCGCTCAGGCCTGGGAGGGCAGCTCCGGCAGCGTCTGCCCGCCGTCCACGACGAGCGTCTGCCCGGTCACGAAGCCGGCGAGGTCGGAGGCGAGGAACAGGACGGCGCCGCCGATGTCGGCGGGCGTGCCGAGCCGCCGCAGCGGGATGCAGCGCTCCATGTCGGCGATCGCCGCGGTGCCGAGCCCTTCGAGCCCCTCGGTGCGGATGCTGCCCGGCTCGACCGCGTTGATCGTGACGTTCGAGGGGGCCAGCTCGAGCGCCGCCGAGCGCATGAAGCCGTTCATGCCGCCCTTCGAGGCGCCGTAGTGCGCGAGGCCCGGGTAGCCGGTGATCGGGCCGGTGATCGAGGAGACGAGCACGACCCGGCCGGCGCCGCGCGCGCGCAGGTGCGGCAGGCACGCCTTCAGCGCGAGGAACGTGCCGGTCAGGTTCGTCTCCAGCACGAGCCGCCAGTCGGCGAGCGTCATGTCGTCGAGCTCGACCTCCGGGTAGATGCCGGCGTTGTGGCACAGCACGTCGATCCCGCCGAAGCGCTCGGCGACCTGCTCGGCCATCGCGCCCAGCGCGGCCGCGTCGGTCATCTCGGCGGTCAGCGTCAGGCACCCGCCGCCGGCCGCCTCGATCTCGCCGGCGACCGCCGCCAGGCTCGCCTCGTCGCGCCCGACCGCCGCCACCTGCGCGCCGGCGCCGGCCAGCACCTTCGCGATGCCGCGGCCGATGCCGCGGCTCGCGCCGGTGACGATCGCGACCTTGCCGTCCAGCAGTCGCTGCTCGCTCGTCATCGCTCCTGCTCCCACTCGACGTGCGCGGCGATCGCGCCGGCGTCCTCGTCCCACCAGCCCTTCGTGCGCGCGTAGGCGACCATTCCCTCCAGCTCTTGCGACCAGGCGGCCGGCTGCGGCCCGGCGAGCCGCTCGAGCGCCGCGAGCGCGACGTGCGCCTGCCCGTCGCCGTCGAGGCGGCCGACCTGCTGCTCGCGCAGCGCGCGGTCGACGAGCTCCGGCGCGCGCGTGCCGCGCACCGCGACGTGGAAGCGCGTGAAGTCCTGCTCCTGCTCGAGCGACACCGCGGTGCCCGCGTCGTCGGCTGTCACCGTCACCTGCATCTCACTCCTCCGTCGATCGGGTGTTGGCGGATCGCGCCGCGGCGACGTGCAGCGGCGGGCGGCGGTCGGCCCACGGCAGCGCCTCCTCCAGCTGCGCGGCGAGCGCGATCAGCGTCTCCTCGCCGGCCATCGGCGCGGCCAGCTGCACGCCGATCGGCAGGCCGCCGGACGTGAGGCCGGCCGGCACGCTGATCGCCGGCGTGCCGGTGACGTTGAACGGCGCCGGCCACGGGCACGGACCGAGCACGCGCGCGACCCACTCCTCCGGCGCGTCGTCGGCGCCCGGGTCGAGCTGGCCGAGCGGGAAGGCGGGCACGTTCGTCGTCGGCGTCAGCAGCACGTCCCAGCCGTCGGCGAAGAAGTCGCCGACGCCGCGCGAGATCGCGTTGAAGGTGGCGAGCCCCTCCGCCAGCTCGACGACACGCATCGCGACGCCGCGCTCGTAGAAGCGGCGGCTGGTCGGCTCGAGCGCGTCGGCGGCCGGCTCCGCCCCTCCAGTCACGCCGACGACGCCCTGGGCGGTGAAGGCCGACCAGGCGAGCGCCATCGCGTGCACGAACGCCTCCCACGGCAGCGGCGGCGTCGCGCGCTCGACAAGGTGGCCGGCGGCCTCGAGCGCCGCGGCGACGCGCTCGACCGCCGCGACCAGCTCGGAGTCGACCGGCTGCGGCGACCACGAGTCGACGTGCACGGCGACGCGCAGCGGCCGCCGCGGGCCGTCGAGCGCGGCGGCGAACGGGCGAACGGGCGGCGCGATCTCCATGTGCTCGCCGGGCGCGCCGCCGGCGACCGCGTCGAGCACGCGCGCGGTGTCGCGCACCGTGCGGCTCAGCACCAGCTCGGTCGCGTTGCCGTAGACGACCTCCTGGAAGTCCGGCCCGGCGGGGATGCGGCCGCGGCTCGGCTTGAGCCCGACGAGCCCGGTGAAGGCGGCCGGGATGCGGATCGAGCCGGCGCCGTCGTTCGCGTGCCCGACCGCGAGCGCGCCGGCCGCCACGAGCGCGGCGGTGCCGCCGCTCGAGCCGCCCGCACTGCGCGCGAGGTCCCACGGGTTGCGCGTCGCGCCGTACAGGGAGCCCTCGGTCGTGACGTTCAGCCCGAACTCGGGCGAGGTGCTGACGCCGAGCGTCGCGAAGCCGGCCGCGCGGAAGCGGCTCATCAGGATGCTGTCGTGCTCGAACACGAGCCCGTCGCCGAGCAGGCGGCTGCCCGAGCGCGTCGGCACGCCGGCCGCGTGGCACAGCAGGTCCTTCAGCACGAACGGGACGCCGCCGAACGGGCCGCCGGCGTCGTGCGCGAGCGGCTCCTCCCAGGGGCCGTCGGCGACCGCGTTCAGCTCGCCGTCGACGAGCGCGATCGCCGCGCGCGCGGCCTCCTGCGCCTCGGCCGCCGACACCTCGCCGCGCCGGATCAGCTCGGCGAGCGCGGTCGCGTCGTGGGCGGCGTACTCCTCGATCCTCATCGCGTCCTCCCCACGGCGTCCTCAGCCGTCCGCCGGCAGGTCGGCCCAGATGTCGACCTCCATCAGCCACCCGACCGCGTCGCGGCGGTGGACGATCACGTAGTTGTTGCGCGCCTCGGCCGGCGCGCCGCCGTCCCCGGCGAGGAAGGCCGACGCCTCGCCGACCTCGACGACGAGGTCCTCGCCGCCGGGCAGCACGTCGCTCGTGCGCAGCTCGGTGCCACGCATTCCGGCCGCGAAGGCCGCCTTCCAGAAGTCGCGGATCGCCTCGCTTCCGCGCAGCACGCTGCCGTCCGGCGGCAGCATCAGGCCGTCCGCCGTGTACATCGAGACGATCGCCTCGACGTCCTGGCGCTCGACGGCCTCGACGAGCCGCGCGTGCAGCGCGCTCAGGTCGAGCGAGGCGGCGGTGTCGGGTCTGCTCATGGTCGCTTGCTCCTCAGTTGGCTCGGGGACCGGCGGGGCGGGCGACGGCCGGGGCGGACGTCGCGCGGCGCCCATCCGGCGCGACGCCCCGCCCCTTGGCCGCCGAGGCGTTAGACCGCCGTCGCCTCGACGCTCATCTCCTCGCTCTCGCCGATCACCGGGCCGTGCGTGACGACCGTCCCGGGCGACTTGAAGTGCGGGATCACGTACTTGCCGATCGCCTCGATCTGGCGGATGTGCTCCTCGTGCGTGTCGCCGTCGATGCGGATCACGACCTCGTCGGCGCCCAGCTCCTGGTGGCGCTTGAGCGTCTCGATCCAGTGCTCCGGGTCGCCGACGAGCACCGGCGGCAGCGTGCGCAGGAAGTCGACGTCCTCGACGCGGTCGCGCAGTTTCGCGATCTGCGCCGTGTAGCCGTAGTCCTCCTCGTTGCGCGTGCTGAGGTCCGGGTAGTACTCGACGATGATCGCCTTCGCGAAGCGCAGCAGGTTGCGCCGCGCCTTCGCCATCGCCTCCTCGTTCGTCTCGCAGCAGTAGGCCGTGAAGACCGAGGTGCCGATCGAGTCGACCGCGTAACGGCCGACCGGTCTCGGGTCGGCGGCCCCGCGCTTGTACGCCTGGATCACCTCGCCGAGGTACTCCCAGCCGAGGTACAGGTCGGACGTGATGACACCGAGGCCGTTGCGGCCGGCGCGCTCGGCCGAGTCGACGCTCTGCGAGATCTTGTAGAGCGGCGGGTGCGGCGTCTGCACCGGGTTCGGCGTCAGCGAGCGCCGCGGGATGTTGCCCCAGTATCTGCTGTTGTAGGCGAACGAGTCGTCGGACAGCGCCTGCACGATGATCTCGAGCGCCTCCTCGGAGCGGCCGGCCGTCTCCTCCAGCGGCACGTTGAACGCGTCCAGCTGGACGAGCGTGTTGCCGCGCGCCGTCGTCAGCTCGACGCGGCCGTTGGAGAGGATGTCGATCGCGGCGATCCGCTCGGCGCAGCGGATCGGGTTGTTGATCGACAGGATCAGGCTCATGAAGCGCAGCCGGATCCGGCTCGTCTTCATCGCGACCGCGGCGTAGAACGACTCGGGGGCCGAGCAGGTCGCGAGGTCGTAGAGGAAGTGGTGCTCGGACGTGCCCCACACGTCCCAGCCCATCTCCTCCGCGCAGACGGCCTCCTCGATCGACTCCCACCAGCGGCGGTGGTGCGTCTGGCCGTGCAGCGTCTCGTTCTCGGTCAGCATGACGAAGCGCACGATGAACTCCTTGAATTGAGCGATTGATCGGTGTGGGTACGGTTGGGTTGCGGGTGGGCGTGCATCAGCTCCGCCGCCTTCGCGCCCAGGCGTCGATCGAGACGGCCAGGACGATCAGCGCGCCGGTCACCACGCGCTCGTAGAGCGGGTCGACGCCGAGCAGGTTGAAGCCGTTGCCGACGAGCGCCAGAAACAGCACGCCGACGACGGTGCGCCAGATCGCGCCCTCGCCGCCCGCGATCGAGGTGCCGCCGATCACGACGGCCGCGATCGCCGTCAGCTCCAGCCCGGCGCCGGCGTCGGCGGTCGCGCTCGACACGCGCGAGGCGACGATCACGCCGGCGAGCCCCGCGCCGAGGCCCGACAGCGCGAACGTCGCGCCGCGCACGACGTTGACGCGGATGCCCGACAGGCGCGCCGCCTCGGCGTTGCCGCCGACGGCGTAGACGTAGCGGCCGAAGGTCGTCCGCGCCAGCACGAACCAGGCGACCGTGACGACGATCACGAGCGCGACGCTCGCGCGCGTCAGCCCCGACACGAGCGCGTCCTGCGGGAAGAAGCGGAAGCTGTCGTCCTCGACGATCACCTGCGAGCCGCCGGTGACGGCGAGCGCGACGCCGCCGACGATGATCGACATCGCGAGCGTCGCGATGAACGAGTTCATCCGCCCGACCGTCACGAGCAGGCCGTTGAGGACCCCGACGCCGAGCCCGACGCCGCAGCCGGCGAGGATGCCGAGCAGGGGGCCGGTCTCGTTCGCGACCTTGCACGCCATCACGCCGGCGAGCGCGAAGATCGCCGCGACCGACAGGTCGAGGCCGCCCGCGACGATCACGAGCGTCGCGCCGCAGGCGATGATGCCGAGGTCGGCCTGCTGGTCGAGGATGTTCAGCAGGTTCGTCTGCGTCAGGAACGCGCTGCTCGCGATCGACAGCGCGACGAACAGCGCGACGAGGCTGATCAGCACGCCGTAGTCGCGCAGCGCGTCGAGCGACACGCGCGGCGCGAAGCCGCGCGGCGGCGCCTCGGCCGCGTAGGACCCGTCGTGGGCCGTCATCTGCTCCTCCCTTCGGCGACCGCCCCGAAGGCGGCGCTCATCACGTTTCCCTCTGTCGCCTCGCCGTCGGCGAACGCCCCGACGAGCCGTCCCTCGCGCATCACCAGCACGCGGTGGGCGAGGCCGAGCACCTCCTCCAGCTCGGACGAGATCAGCAGCACCCCCATGCCGGCGGCGGCGAGCGAGACGATCAGCTCGTAGATCGCCTCCTTCGCGCCGACGTCCACGCCGCGCGTCGGCTCGTCGGCGATCAGCAGGCGCGGCTCGTGCATCAGCGCCTTCGCGAACAGCACCTTCTGCTGGTTGCCGCCCGACAGCGTGAAGACCGGGGCGCGCTCGCGGCCGGCGCGCAGCCCGACGCGCGCGCCCATCTGGGCCGCGGCGCCGCGCTGGCGGCGCGGCGCGACGACGTGCGCGCGCGAGAGGCCGTCGAGGTGCGGCAGCGTGATGTTCTCGACGCCCGAGCGCAGCATCACGAGCCCGTCGTGCTTGCGGCTCTCAGGCAGCAGCGAGATGCCGGCCCGCGCCGCGTGGCGCGGCGAGCGCGGGTCGACGCGGCGCCCGCACACGGAGATCGCGCCGGCGTCGCGATGGTCGGCGCCGTAGATCGCGCGCGCCACCTCCGAGCGGCCGGAGCCGATCAGGCCCGCCATCCCGACGATCTCGCCGGCGCGCACGTCGAGGTCGACGCCGCGCACGACGCGCCCGCGCACGAGCCCGCGCACCGACAGCACGGCCGGCGCGTCGGGCGGCGGCGGCGCCTTCGGCGGGAAGACGGTCGTCAGCGGACGGCCGAGCATCGAGCCGATCAGGCTGTCGCGCGTCTCGCCGGCGGCCGGCGCGGTGCGCACGTGGCAGCCGTCGCGCAGCACCGTGACGGTGTCGGCGAGCGACAGCACCTCGTCGAGGAAGTGCGAGACGTAGACGATCGTGACGCCGTCGGCCTGCAGCCGGCGGATGTCGGCGAACAGCTTCTTCGCCTCGTCGGTGGCGAGCCCGGCGGTCGGCTCGTCCATCACGATCAGCCGCGCGTCGCGCGCGATCGCGCGCATGATCTCCAGCTTCTGCTGGTCGGCGAGCCGCAGCGCGCCGGCCGGCATCGACGGCGGCAGCGCGAAGCCGGAGCGCTCGACGAGCCGCTCGTAGCGGCGCAGCAGCGCGCGCCGGTCGACGACGCCGAGCGTGCGCGACTCGACGCCGAGGAACACGTTCTCCAGCACCGTGCGCTGCGGCACGAGCGCCAGCTCCTGGGCGATGATCGTGACGCCGTCGACGAGCGCGTCGTGGGGCGAGCGGTAGCGCACCGCCCGCCCCCCGACGATCAGCTCGCCGGCATCGTGCTGGATGCCGCCCGCGAGGATCTTGCCGAGCGTCGACTTGCCGGCGCCGTTCTCGCCGACGAGCGCGTGGATCGAGCCGCGCGCGATCGTCAGGCTGACGTCCGACAGCGCCTGGACGCCGCCGAAGCGCTTGCTGATGCCGCGCAGCTCGACGTACGGTCCGCTCGACGTGGATCCTCGCGGGGCGCTCATCGCGTTCGCCTCGCTCCGCTCACCACTGCGCCTTCGGCAGCTTCGCCTTCACCTGCGCGAAGTTGCGCTGCGTGACGACGGGCGGGACGCCGCGCTTCTCGATCGGGCTGATGCCCTGCGGCTTGTCGTTCCCGCGGGCGGCGCCGATCGCGACGCGGGCGGAGTACATGCCCTCGTCGTACGGCAGCGTGACGTAGGTGCCGAACCAGCGGCCGGCGGGGATCGCCTTGAACGACTCGCTGCTGGCGCCGCCGCCGAGCAGCTTGACCTTGCCCTCCAACCCGCGCTGCTTGACGGCCTGCTCGGCGCCGACCGTCATCGGGTCGCTCGCCGACGCGATCACGTCGAGGCCGGGGTGGGCCTGCAAGAGGTCCTGGGTGACTCTGTAGCCGAGGTTCTTGTCGTAGAACGCCTGCTCGACGGCGTCGAGCTTGATGTCCGAGCTGCCCGCGACGCCCTGCTTGATGACGTCGATGATCGCCTTGTTGTACGGGTCGGCGAGCACGCCGGCGAGGAACACGACCTCGCACGGTCTCGTGTCGGCGCAGGCCTGGTCGATCAGGTCGAGGATCCATCTGCCGCGCGTGGCGGCGGGGTCGAACACGGCGCCGCTCTGGCCCGGGATCTGCGGCTCGGTCGTCGTGTAGTCCTGGCCGACCGGGAAGTCGGTGGTGACGACCTTGATGCCGGCCTTGATCGCCGACTCCAGACACGGCTTGATCGTCGCGTCGACCGCGAGCACCACGAGCGCCTGGTACTGCTGCGAGGCGATCGCGTCCTGGCACTGCGAGAACTGCCGCTCGGCCTTCAACTGCGCGTCGAAGACCTTCACGCTCGCGCCGCTTCTGGCCGCCTCGTCCTCGATGCCCTTCGCGGTCGAGGTGTTGTAGGTGTTGGCGAGCGACTGCGCCAGGAACGCGACGTTGACGTGCTTCTGGCCGCCTCCGCCGGTGCTCCCGCTGCTGCTGCTGCTGCTGCCGTTGTCGCCACACGCGACGAGCCCGAGCGCGAGCGCGCTCGCGAGCACGCCGACGACGACGCGCGCGGCGCGCGCCCTGATCCTCCAGACCATCTGCATCTCCCTCCGGTGACGGGCTCGGCGGCCGCGTCCGCGACCGCGTCGGCGGCCGCGCGACGGCGCCGAGTCCTGAGCTGGGCGGACCATAGGCCCGCTCGGCAGCCGCGTCGCCACCAGGGTGCAGTGGTGTTTCTCACCCCAGGGGGGTGGGGAAGCGGGCGCGCGGCGCGCCGCCCCGGTCGGCCTGGATGCGGCTGCAATACTTGGCCGGAGAGAGGAGAGATGAGCGAGGCCCTTCCCCCCGCACGCTCACCTGTGCCGCCGCTCCCGACGCTCGAGCGAGAGCACGAGCTGGCGCGGATCCACGAGGTGATCGAGCTGGCCGCCGCCGGGCGCGGCCAGCTGGTGCTGATCGAGGGGCCGAGCGGGATCGGCAAGTCGCGGCTGCTCGCGGAGGCGCGCAGCGCGGCGCGCGCGGCCGACCTCGACGTGCTGTTCTCACGCGGCGGCGAGCTGGAGCGCGAGTTCTCGTTCGGCGTCGCGCTGCGACTGCTCGAGTCGCGCGTCGCGCGCGCGACGCCGCAGGAGCGCGAGCAGCTGCTGCGCGGGCAGGCGTCGCTGGCCGCGCCGCTGCTGCTCGGGCGCGACGGGGACGACGCGCACGCCGCCGCCGCGAACGAGTTCGTGCTCGTGCACGGCCTCTACTGGTGCGTCGTGAACCTCGCCGAGCGCGAGCCGCTCGCGCTCGTCGTCGACGACGTGCACTGGGCCGACGACCTCTCGCTGCGCTTCCTCAACTACCTCGCGCAACGGCTCGAGGACCTGCCGGTCGTGCTGTTCGCGGCGATTCGCTCGGGCGATCCGACGGCCGCCTCGGACCTCGTCGCGCAGCTGTCGGCGCTGAGCGAGCAGCCGCCGCTGCGCCCGGGCGCGCTGAGCCTCGAGGCGGCGCAGCGCTTCCTCGAGACGACCGAGCTGCCGGTCGGCAGCCGCGACGCGCTGCTGCGCGCGAGCTGGGAGGCGACCCGCGGCAACCCGTTCCTGCTGCACGAGCTGGCGGCGGCGATCAACGCCGACCCGTCCGCCTGGCGCAGCGCCGAGCCGGGGCGGATCGCGGCGTTCGCGCCGCAGTCGCTCGGGCGCAGCGTGATGCTGCGGCTCAAGCGGCTCGGCCCCGAGGCGCTCAAGCTGGCGCGCGCGTGCGCCGTGCTCGGCGACGAGGTGCCACTGTCGTGGGCGGCGGAGATCGCCGGCCTCGACGTGCCGGGGGCGGCGGACGCGGCCGAGCGGCTGGCGGAGGCCGACATCCTCGCCAGCGTCGACCCGGTCGGCTTCGAGCACCCGATGATCCGCTCCGCCGTCTACGGCGAGGTGCCGCCGGGGCCGCGACTGCGGCTGCACGCGGCGGCGGCGCGGCTGCTGCACCGCGAGCGCGAGACGGTCGACGAGGTCGCCCACCATCTGCTCGCCGGCTCGCCGACGCACGACGAGTGGGTGATGGGGGCGCTGCACGCGGGCGCCCGCGCGGCCGCGCGCAAGGGCGCGCCGGCGACGTCGGTGCGCTTCCTGCGCCGCGCGCTCGAGCTGTGCCCGCCGTCGGAGCGCAGCGGCGCGATGCTGATCGACCTCGGGCTCGTGGAGGCGGCGGCCGGCGAGCGCACGTCGCTGGCGCGCTTCGAGCAGGCGCTCGCGATGCTCGACGAGCCGGCCGAGCAGGCGCGCGCGCTCTACGCGCTCGGACAGACGCTGTTCCGCTACGGGCGCCACCCGGAGGCCGCCGAGACGTTTCGCCGCGGGGCCGACCTGTTCGCCGAGCGCGACCGCGAGCGCGCGCTCGAGTTCGAGGCCGCCTTCATGTGCGCCGCGCAGTACGTCGGCTCGATGCGGCCGGCGGCGTTCGCGCGGCTCGAGGCGATGGTCGAGCAGATCCCGGAGCAGCGGCCGCGCAGCGCCGCCGAGCGCGTGCTGCTGGCGATCGTGGCGCTGCTGCGCACCGAGGCGGCGCCGCCCGTCAGCCCGCACGTGCAGCTCGCGCGCGAGGCGCTCGGCGGCAGCGCGCTGCTGCGCGAGCAGACGTCCGAGAGCATGGCGGCGAACCTCGCGATCATCGCGCTGCTGTGGTGCGGGCACGCGGAGGAGGCGCTTGCGGCGGTCGAGCAGGTGCTGAGCGACGCGCGCGCCCGCGGAGCGGTGCTCGCGTTCGCCGAGGCGTCGCTCGTGCGCGCGATGGTGATGCACAGCCTCGGGCGCATCCCCGACGCGATGGCCGACGCGCAGGCGGCGATCGAGGGCACCGAGCGCGGCTGGCGCTCGACCGGCCCGGCACCGTGGGCGCTGCTCGCCGACTGCCTGATCGAGCGCGGCGACCTGGCGGGCGCGGAGGAGGCGCTGCGGGCGGTCGAGCCGGCGCTCGAGGGGACGGCCACGCGCGTGCTGAACGCGTGGTTCCACTGGGCGCGCGGCCGGCTGCATGCGGTCCGCGGCGCGTGGGAGCCGGCGCTCGAGGACTTCCGTGCGACCGGCGAGGTGCTGCTCGCCTACCAGGTGCTCAACCCGCTGGTGACGCCGTGGCGCTCGCAGACCGGCTTGGCGCTGCACGCGCTCGGCCGCCATGACGAGGCGCTGGCGGAGATCGACGCGGAGCTGACGCTGGCGCGCCGCTTCGGCCTGCCGGTGCGCTTCGGCGTGGCGCTGCGAGCGCGCGGCATCGTGGTCGACGGCCCCGCCGGGCTGGCGACGCTGCGACAGGCGGTCGACACGCTCGAGGACGCGGGCGCGCCGCTCGAGCTGGCGCGCGCGCTCGTCGACTTCGGCGGCGCGATCCGCCGCAGCGGTCAGCGCGTGCGCGCGCGCGAGATCCTGCGCCGCGCGCAGCACCTCGCGCATCAGTGCGGCGCGACCGCGCTGCAAGAGCGCGCGCACGACGAGCTGCTGGCGAGCGGCGCGCGGCCCCGCCGCGCGAGCACGAGCGGCGTCGAGGCGCTCACGCCAGCCGAGCGGCGCATCGCCGAGCTGGCGGCGGAGGGCCTCTCGAACCGCGGCATCGCCGAAACGCTGTTCCTGACGAAGAACACCGTCGAGTGGCACCTGCGCAACGTCTACCGCAAGCTCGGCGTGCGCTCGCGTGAGCGCCTCGGCGAGCTGATGCACGCCGAGGCCGAGCCGCCTGACGCGCTCCCCAGTCCGGCAGCGCTCGCGCACGGACGCTGACCTGCCGGCCGGCGCGCTGCGCGTCGCCCCGCGCCGTCTCCCCAGCGGTTGACGCCAATGGATATAATGGTCTTTCAATCGGACCAAATATCGCGGAGCGTCGGACGCGGACCGGCGAGACAGCGGAGGTGGAGGATGAAGGTCGTCGGCATAGGAGGCTCCACGAGAGCCGGCTCGAGCACCGAGCTGCTGCTGCGCGCGATCCTCTCCTCGACCGAGGCGCTCGGCGCGGAGACCGCCCTCGTGACGGGCGAGGAGCTGCTGCTGCCGCCGTACGAGCCGGGCGCGCGCCTGCCGGACCACGGGCTGCGGCTCGTCGAGCTGGCGCGCGAGGCCGACGCCGTCGTGATCGGCTCGCCGGGATACCACGGCGGCATCTCCGGCCTCGTCAAGAACGCGCTGGACTACCTCGAGGAGCTGCGCGAGGACGACGTCCCGTACCTGGCCGAGCGGCCCGTGGGGCTCGCCGTCACGGCCTACGGCTGGCAGGCGGCGGTCACGACGCTCACCGCGCTGCGCCAGATCGCGCACGCGCTGCGCGGCTGGCCGACACCGCTCGGGATCGCCGTCAACGTGGCGGCGACGCCGCTCGGCGGCCAGGGGCCGCCCGCCGACGCCGGCCTGCAGGGGCGGATCGAGCAGATGGCGCGCGAGCTGGTCGGCTTCGACCGCCCGCACCGCGTCGCGCCGGCGCTCCACGCGGGCGGACGGCTGGCCTCGTAGCGTCGCGCGCGAGCAAGCGTTTTTGCCCAGAACGCACGGGCGCTGCCGCCCGGCTACCCTGCGGGCCATGTCCCCTTCTCTTCGTGTCGCCGTCGTCGGGTCCGGTCCGGCGGGCTTTTACGCCGCTGAGCAGTTGTTGTCCGTTGGAGGTCTCGATGTGTCGGTGGACATGTTCGAGCGGTTGGCGACGCCGTGGGGGTTGGTGCGCGCGGGTGTGGCGCCAGATCATCCGAAGATCAAGGCGGTCACCCGCCGTTACGAGAAGACGGCCGCGAACGAGGGCTTCCGCTTCTTCGGGAACGTCGAGGTCGGACGGGAGCTGCCGGTCGAGGAGCTCAAGGCGCATTACCACGCGGTGATCTACGCGTTCGGTGCCTCCGGCGATCGGCGGCTGGGGATCCCGGGCGAGGAGCTGGCCGGCTCGCACTCCGCGACCGAGTTCGTCGCCTGGTACAACGGCCACCCCGACTTCGCCGATCACGCGTTCGACCTGAGCGCGAGGACGGCGGTCGTGGTCGGCAACGGCAACGTCGCCTTGGACGTCGCGCGGATGCTG
>JAFDWH010000016.1 GCA_018268595.1 Actinomycetota bacterium
GCGGGATGCCGGCGCCCGCTATCGCGCGACGGTCGCCGAGCCGGCCCACTGTGTGCCGGTCGACGGGTCGGTCCAGACGACGCGCCACTGGCGGCCGGGCTTCGTCGTCGCGCCGCGCTTCCAGTAGCCGCTGCCGCCGTAGCGCTGCGTCGCGAGCTTCTTCCAGCCGCCGCGGCGGTCCTTGACCTGGATCTCCAGCGAGCCGGCGCGCCCGTGCGCCGGGCGCACGAAGCCCCACAGCGCGGCATGCCCGTGCTTGCCCTTCGCGACCACGAGCGGCAGGCGGAAGCCGTAGTAGGCCGGCTTCGGCACATCGCCCTTGTAGAGGAACAGGCCCGACTCGAACTTGCCGTGCGCGCCCGGCGTCGGCGGGTCGTCGCGCAGCAGGTACTGCGAGAACGACTTCACGCGCGGGTTGGCCCACGCCATGCGCTCGCCGATCGAGCGGAAGTCCGACTGCGTCGCCAGTCTCACGCCGAACTGCGTGTCGGGGTAGCTCTGCACGCCGAACTCGCTGACGTAGACGGGCAGGCGCCGCGGCAGCGCGCCCGCCTTCGCGGCGCGGTCGAGCGCCTTGACGAGGCGCGAGAGCACGCCGATCGTCACGTCGTCCCGGTTCTGCGGCTGGAAGGTCGGGCCGAACCGCGGCGTGTACGGGTGCATCGCGAAGCCCTGCGTCGGCACCTTGCCGCACTTGCGCGACTTGTGCCAGCGGCTGTCGAGGCACAGCACCTTACGCAGGAACTGGAGCGGGTGGATCGTGCCCTGGTCGCGGAACGTGTTGCCGATCGGCGCCAGCTCGCCGAGCAGGATCGGCGCGTGCACGCCGACGCTGCGCAGGCCGCTGTACGCCTGCAGGTAGAGCTGCCGGTAGATCGTCGCGCTCTGGAGGCCCTTGATCGGCTTGAGCAGCTTGCCGAGGTTCGGCTCGTTCCAGATCGACCACCACGAGACCTTCGACCCGTAGCGGCGCCCGGCGGCGCTCGCGAACTTGCTGAACGCCTCCGCGTCCGGCTTCGTCAAGCCGTCCCGCTTGGCGGCGGTCGCCCAGCGCGGTGCCGGACCCGTGATCGTCAGGTAGACCTTCAGCCCGCGCGCCCGCGCGCCGTCGATCGCGGCGTCCCAGCGCGCCCAGGCGCCCGCCGGGTAGGCGTTCGGGTCGGTCTGGTTGAACGACGGCGCCCGCGTCGCGTCGGGGTCGGGCGCGACCTGGCTCCAGATCAGCTGCACGCGGATCGCCGTCGCGCCGAGGTCCTTGATCGTGTCGAGCGCGGCGTTGGGCGAGCCGCTGTAGAGCAGCTCCGACGGCGCCTCGACGGTCGTGAACTGCCGGCTGCTCGCGTCCGCGAGCGCGGCGGGCAGCAGCAGGGCGATCAACGACACGGCGACGAGCAGGATCCGATGGCGCACGTGGGCGTCCTCCTTCGGCATTGCTTGCGGGTGGGGCCGCTGCGCGGCACAGGCTTCCTAACGCAGCGAGCGGCGCAAGGTAGCGCACGTCACCGACGAGTTGGAGCTTCCTAAGGCACCGGCTGGCCGGCCTGCGGCAGCTCCCGGCCCGCGCCAGCGGGGCTCAGCGGGGAGCGCGTGGCGGCGGCGATCTCCTCGTCGGAGACGTTCAGCGGGTGGTGGCAGGCGGCGACGTGACCGCCCGGATACGCGGCCAGCGGCGGCTCGACGCGCGCGCACAGCTCCGTCGCGCGCGGGCAGCGCGTGCGGAAGCGGCAGCCGCTCGGCGGGTCGATCGGGTTCGGCGGCTCGCCGCGCACGACGTGGCGCTCCCGCGCACGGTTCTCCTTCGGGTCGGGGATCGGGATCGCGTCGAGCAGCGCGGCCGTGTAGGGGTGGATCGGCTTGACGTACAGCTCCTCAGCGGGCGAGGACTCGACGATCTTGCCGAGGTACATCACCGCGATGCGGTCGGAGACGTGCCGCACGACCGACAGGTCGTGCGCGACGAACACGTAGCCGAGGCCAAGGTCGTCTTGCAGGTCGTCGAGCAGGTTGACGACCTGCGCCTGCACCGAGACGTCGAGCGCGGAGACCGGCTCGTCGAGCAGGATCAGGTGCGGGTCGGTCGAGAGAGCGCGCGCGATCCCGATCCGCTGGCGCTGCCCGCCGGAGAACTCGTGCGGGAAGCGGTTGACGTGCTCGGCGTGCAGGCCGACGCGCTCCAGCAGCTCGCGCACGCGCGCGCCGATGTCCTCCCCGCCGTTCTGCTCGCGCCCCTGCAGGTGCAGCGGCGCGCCGACGATCTGCCCGACGCGCTTACGCGGGTTGAGCGACGACTGCGGGTCCTGGAAGACCATCTGCAGCTCGCGCCGCACCGGTGTCAGCGCGCGGCGCCCGGCGTGCGTGATGTCGCGCCCGCGGAAGCGGATCGTGCCGGCGGTCGCGTCGACGAGCCGCGCGATCGCACGCGCGAGCGTCGTCTTGCCGCAGCCGGACTCGCCGACGACGCCGAGCGTCTCGCCGTCCGCGAGCGCCAGCGACACGTCGGAGACGGCGTGCACGTGCCCGACCGTGCGGTCGAACAGCACGCCGCGCTTGATCGGGAACTCGACGACGAGGTGCTCGACCTCGAGGAGAGGCTCGGGCGCCGGCGGGTCGGTCGCGCTCACGCGGCCACCTCCTCGTCCCCGTGCGCGAGCCCGATCTGGCCGCCGACGCGGCGCTTGGTGCGCTTCTGCTCCGGCGTCAGCCAGCAGCGGTCCGGATGGCCTGCGCGCGCCTCCAGCGGCGGCAGCTCGCCGCAGCGCTCGAACGCGTGCGGGCAGCGCGGCCGGAAGCGACAGCCGTGCGGCGGGTCGGCGAGCGACGGCGGCGTCCCGGCGATCGCCGGCAGCCGCGGCGGGCGCGGCCGGTCGACGCGCGCGATCGAGCCGAGCAGCCCCCACGTGTAGGGATGCTGCGGGTCGTAGAACAGCTCGTCGAGCGTTCCCTGCTCGACGATCTGCCCGGCGTACATGACCGCCACGCGGTCGGCCACGTCGGCGACGACGCCGAGGTCGTGCGTGATCAGGATCACGCCCGCGTTCGTCTCCGCCCGCAGCCGCCGCACCTCCTCGAGGATCTGCGCCTGGATCGTCACGTCGAGCGCGGTCGTCGGCTCGTCGGCGATCAGCACGCGCGGGTCGCACGACAGCGCCATCGCGATCATCACGCGCTGGCGCATGCCGCCGCTCAGCTCGTGCGGGTAGGCGCGCAGCCGCTCCTCGGGACGCGGGATGCCGACGCGCTCCAGCAGCGCCCGCGCGCGCTCGAGCGCCTCGTCTCTGCCGAGGTCGCCGTGCGCGCGGATCTGCTCGACCAGCTGCGGGCCGACCCGCAGCACCGGGTTGAGCGCCGTCATCGGGTCCTGGAAGACCATCGCGATCTGTGCGCCGCGGACGCGGCGCAGCTCGTCGTCCGAGGCGGCCAGCAGGTCGCGGCCGTCGAACGTCGCACGGCCGCCGAAGCGCGCGTTCGGCGAGCGCGTGAGGCCCATCAGCGTCATGCCGGTGACCGACTTGCCGCAGCCGCTCTCCCCCACGATCGCCAGCACCTCGCCGGCGTCGAGGTGGAAGGAGACGCCGTCGACCGCCTGCACGACCCCTTCCTCGGTGCGGAACGCGACGCGCAGGTCCTCGACGTCCAGGAGCGGCTTTCGCCCTCCGCTCATCGCAAGCGACGAGCTGCTGGCGACGTCACTCATGTCAGTCGGATCCGCGGGTCGAGCAGCGCAAAGATCACGTCGGTGACGGCGCTCAGCACGACGACGAAGAACGCGCCGAACATCACGACCACCATCACCGGCGGCACGTCGAGCTGGGCGATCGACTCGGCCGCGTACTGCCCGACGCCGTGCAGGTTGAAGACCGACTCGGTGAGGATCGCGCCGCCGCCGATCACCGCCGCGAAGTCGAGGCTCCACAGCGAGACGATCGGGATCAGCGAGTTGCGCAGCACGTGCCGCAGCAGCACGCGCCGCTCCGAGATCCCCTTCGCGCGCGCGGTGCGCACATAGTCCTCGTTCATCGTGTCGAGCAGGTTGGAGCGCAGCACGCGCGAGTAGATGCCGATGAACAGCACGCTCAGCACGAGCCACGGCAGGATCATGTGGTAGAGCCACTGCGGCGGGTCGGACGTGAGCGGCACATAGCCGCCGTTCGGGAACAGCTGCACTCTGAACGCGAGGAAGTAGAGCGCGACGGCGCCGAGCAGGAACACCGGCGTCGAGACGCCGACGAGCGCCAGCACCGTCAGCGCGCGGTCGGTGAAGCGGCCGGCGCGGATCGCGCTCAGCAGGCCGAACAGCACGCCGAGGACGAGCCAGATGATCCCCGCGCCGATCGCGAGCGAGAGCGTCGCGGGCAGGTCCTGCTTGATCTGGTCGAGCACGTTGACCTGCTGCGTGTAGGAGATCACCTCGCCCGAGAAGATCTTCTTCATCGTCGTCAGGTACTGCTGCCAGATCGGCTGGTCGAAGCCCCACGTGCGTCTGATCGCGGCGACCGTCTCGGGCGTCGAGAGGCGGCCCGCCATCCGCTGCGCCGGGTCGCCGTTCGGGATCACCTGGAAGATCAGGAACGTCAGGACGGAGATCGCGAACAGCACGAGCACCATCGAGATCAGGCGGCGCACGACGAAGCGCGTCATCGCGACGCCTCCTCCGCGTGCTCCTCGAGCCGCACCTTCGCGCGCGGGTCGAGCGCGTCGCGCACCCCGTCGCCGAACACGTTGATCCCCAGCACGGCGAGGACCAGCATGGCCCCGGGCACGAACGTCAGGTGCATCGCGCTCGGGATCAGGCGGATGCCGTCGGAGATCATCGTCCCCCACGACGGGTTCGGCGGCTGCACGCCCGCCCCCAGGTAGGACAGCGCCGCCTCCAGCAGGATCGCGTTGGCGATCATCAGCGGCACGAACACGACGAGCGTCGAGGAGACGTTCGGCAGGATCTCGCTCCACATGATCCGCAGCGGCCCCGCGCCGCCGACGCGCGCGGCGTCGACGAACTCCTGCTCGCGCAGCCCCAGCACCTGCCCGCGGATCGGCTTGGCGACGTACGGGATGTAGACGACCCCGATGATGAAGGCCGGCACCAGCAGCGAGTTGCCGTGCAACGCGATCGGGCCGATCGTGATGCCGCCGAGCGCCAGCGACGTGCCGAGCGCGATCCCCAGCAGCACGACCGGATAGGCCCAGATCAGGTCGAGCATGCGCGCCAGCACGCCGTCGACGAAGCCGCGGAAGAAGCCCGCGACGATCCCGACGATCGTCGCCAGCGTCATCGTCACGAGCGTCGCGATCCCGCCGACCTCGAGCGAGTTGCGCCCGCCGTAGAGCAGGCGCACCGCGATGTCGCGGCCGTTCTGGTCGGCGCCCAGCAGGAAGCGGCCGTGCCACGTCGGGCCGATCGGCTGACCGGTCGGCGAGACGACGTCCTTCGCGACCCCGCCGACCTTGACCGTCTCGGTGACGTGGTTGTCGTTGGGACCCGTGTGCGCGACGTGCGCCGCGTACAGCGGCGCACACAGGCACAGCACGACGATCAGCAGGAACAGCGCGCCGAACGCGAGCGCGACCTTGTTGCGCCGTAACCGCCGCAGCGCCAGCCGGTACGGCCCGATCCCGGCCGGCTGGGCGGGGCCGGCATCCGCGCCGCGGGCCGCGGGGGCCCCGGCGCGGACGGTGGAGTCGACGGTCGCCATGACGGGTGTGGGCCTATCTCAACTGCAGGCTGGTCCAGTCGTTGAGGTACGTCGGGTGGAACACGGCGGCCCCGAAGTCGAGCCGGTTCGAGAAGAACTTCGGCATCGTCTCGGTGCCGTACACCGCCACGTACGCTCTGCTCGCGGTGTACTGGTCGAGCGTCGACCAGTCGTTGGCGACGCTGTTGAGCTGCGTGGCGGGGACCGGGTTCAGTCTGTTCAGCTCGCCCTGGATGTGCGGGTCGTTGACCTTGCTGAAGTTCTGGTTGTTCGTCGGCTGGATCGAGCGCCCGTCCATCAGCAGGTAGAAGTCGGACGGGTTCGGGAAGTCCTGGATCCAGTCGGCGAAGCCGGTCTGGGGGTCGGTCTTGGCGTTGCCGATCGTCGGGAAGTAGACGGTGTCGGAGACGATTCTCTCCTGGGCCTTGAAGCCCAGCTTGTTGAGCAGGTCGGTGTAGTAGTCGACGTACTCGCGCCGCGGGCTGCGCTGCTCGCCCCACACGGTGACGGCGGTGCCGGCGGTGCCGGACTGCTGCACCAGTCTCTTCGCGGCGGCGAGGTCGGGGGTCGTGCCGTACGGGCATCTCACGGAGTTGCCCGGGTGGCCGACGATGCCCTCCGGCAGGAACCAGCAGGTCGGCTTCAGGAAGCCGCTCGCGAGCCGCACCATCGCCTCGCGGTCGATCGCCATGTTGACCGCCTGCCGCGCCTTCGCGTTGTTGAACGGCGGCTTGGTGACGTTGAGGAAGAAGTAGTAGGTCGACGGGATCGGGACGCGCGCGAAGCGGCTGCTCGCCTGGCTCTCGATCTGCGGCAGCAGCGACGGCGGCAGCGTGTCGCCGGCGTCGAACACGTCGGCCTGGTTGTTGAGCACCTGCTGCGCCTCGGACTGCGTGTTCGAGACGATCGTCACTCTGATCGTGTCGAGGTGCCCGGTCGGGATGTTGGGGATGCCGAATCTCGCGAACGACGCGTTTCTCGTCAGCGTGAAGCCGCGGTTGACGGACACGCTCGAGTACTTGTACGGCCCGACGCCGGGCGGCGGGGTGTTCGAGAGGTTTCTCATCGCCGTCCCTCTCGGCACGAGGCCGGAGGACGGGAAGGCGAGCACGTTCGCGAACGCGCCGTAGGGCTGGGTCAGTCTGATGGTGATTCTGCCGGTCGCGTCGTCGGCCTGGATCCCGGAGATCGAGCTGGCTCTGCCGCCGTCGTAGGCGGAGGCGCCGGCGATGTAGTTCGTGTAGAAGGACTTGCCGCCCCAGTTCACTCTGATCGCGCGCATGATCGTGTAGGGGAAGTCGCTCGCCTTCACCGGTGTGCCGTTGGAGTAGGTGAGCCCTCTGCGCAGCGTCAGGGTGTAGGTGAGGCCGTCTCTGGAGACGGTCGGCAGCGCGGTCGCGAGACCCGGGATGAGCTGGCCGCCGGAGGTCCCGTTCGCGTGCCGGTAGGTCAGCAGCGGCGTGTAGATGATCCAGTCGGGCTCGGCCGACTGCGTCGTGTAGCCGAGCTGCGGGTCGAGGTAGTCGGGCGCGGTGCCCATCAGGACCGTGGCCGTGCCACCCGCTGTTCCGCCGCTCGAGCCGCTGCTCGTCGTGCTGTTGTTGCTTCCACCGCCGCCGCACCCGGCGGCGACGGTCAGGAGCGCGACCGCGACCGCGGTCGCGCCAAAGGTGCGCACTCGCATTCCACAGCCCTCCTCATGGCTATGAACGTGAGAGTTCCCGGCCTGAGCAGGGCTAATCGCGTGACTCGAAGGTCACCTCGACGCGCTCGCCCTCGCGCCGCTCCTCGACCTTCGCGACGGCTCGCAGGGCCCGCACGTCGGCGGCGGTGGCGGGGTCGAAGAGGCTGCGCGGCCACAGCCGACGGGCGCGCACGACGTTGGCCTCGGCGGCGTACAGCAGCATCTGCGCGCCCAGGTAGAGCCACGACAGCAGGCCGATCACGATCGCGAAGAAGCCGTACGTCTGATGCACGTGCCGGACGCGGCTGACGTAGACGCCGCCGAGCGTCTGCAGCACGGCCCAGCCGACGGCGGCGAGCGCGATCCCGAGCCACAGGTCGCGCGTGGGGATCGAGGAGGAGGTGTAGAAGCGGAAGACCGCCCAGAACAGCACGACGTCGAGCAGCGCCGAGACGACGAAGCCGCCGACCGTCAGCAGCGTGCCGCCGAGGCCGCCCACGAGCAGGCCGACCGCCGTCGTGACGGCGACGTTCAGCAGCCCGAGCACGACCAGGATCAGCAGGCCGCGCAGGCGCGCGGTGAGGAAGTTGCGCCGCAGCCGGTGCGGCACGTCCCACACCTGGTCCATCGC
Organism: Actinomycetota bacterium; assembly: GCA_018268595.1. Taxonomy (GTDB): domain Bacteria; phylum Actinomycetota; class Thermoleophilia; order Solirubrobacterales; family Solirubrobacteraceae; genus Conexibacter. The sequence continues at coordinate 8,009 of JAFDWH010000016.1, forward strand.
CCGCTGGCCGGCGAGCGTGATCCCGAGCCCGGCCCAGATCGCCCCGACGACGCCGATCGCCAGCGCGACCCCGCTGCCGCCGAGCACGTTGTTCCGCAGGTCCGGTCCGATCACCGGGAACTGGGCGACCGCCGAGTCGACGACGTCTCTGTACGCCGCCGGGTTGTCTCTCAGCACGTAGCCCAGCACCGTCACCAGCACGAGCATCAGCGGGAACAGCGCGAAGAAGCCGTACCAGGCCATCAGCGCGGCGAGGTTGACCGCATGGTCGTCGGAGAACTTCTTCAGCACGCCGACCGGGAAGCCGAGCGCGCCGTGGCGCCGCTGCAGGCGGTCGAGTGCGCGCACGGGCGTCAGCGGATCCACGGCGAAGTTGTACCCGCTCGCGGTCACGGGCGGGAGCGGTACATTCCCACACGCAACTCGCATCCGCGCCACACGCGTATTTGCCAATCGTTAAGTGGCCCCGAAAGCTCGTTGCGTTTCCAGTCACCCAGGCTGTAGACCACACCGCCGCCTCGCTGGAAACTGCCGGGCACGATGAAGCCCGAGACGCATTCCCCGGATCACGCGCGCCTGGGCCGCGCGGTGCGCGAGCTACGGGCCCGTCGCGGCCTCTCGCAGGAGGAGCTCGGCTATCGCGCCGGGCTGCACCGCAATTACGTCGGCGCGATCGAGCGTGGCGAGATCAATCCGACGTTCCGCGTGCTGCTCAAGCTCGAGCGCGGACTGCAGCTCCCGCTCTCCGAGATCATCCAGCTGTGGGAGAGACGCGCGACCGACACCGTCACTCCGCGGCTGCGGCGGCCCCCGCAGGCGCCACCGACGCGCCGGCGCAGATCGCCCGAGTGACCGCCCGCCGCGCGGGGTACGCACCCCCCAGTGCAGCTGAACGACCTCGACCACGAGCGTCTGCGTCGCCTCGCCGCGATGCGGCCGCCGGACGGCACGCAGGCGAAGGTCCTCAGCGTGTACGTGGACCTCGACCCCACCACCTTCGGCACGCAGCCGGCGCGCGCGAGACAGATCGGCTCGCTGCTCGACGAGGCCGACCGCCTGACGCGCCGCGACGGGCTCGACCACGCCGTGCACGCGGCGCTGTGCGAGGACGTCGAGCGGGTGCGCGCGTACCTGCGCGGCGACGGCTTCGCGAAGGGCGCGCACGCGCTCGCGATCTTCGCGTGCGGCCCGGCCGGCCTGTTCGAGACGCTGCGACTGCCGGAACCGGTCCCCAGCCGCGTCGTCGTCGAGGACGGTCCGTGGCTCGACCCGCTCGTCGGGCACCGTCGCCGGCGCCGCTGCGTGGCGCTCGTCAGCCGCCGCACGCTGCGCGCGCTGCTCGACGGCCCCGCCGGGGAGCTGCGCGAGGTCGCCGACCTGACGGACGACGTGCACGGGCGCCACGACCAGGGCGGCTGGTCGCAGGCGCGCTACCAGCGCTCGATCGAGGAGGAGGTGCGCGCCCACCTCGAGCACGCCGCCACGACCCTGTTCGCGTTGCACCGGCGCACGCCGTTCGACGCGCTCGCGGTCGGCACCGCGCCGGAGCTGTGGCCGGACTTCGAGCGGGCGCTCCACCCCTACCTGCGCGAGCGCACGCTCGGCCGCTTCGACGTCGAGGTCGAGCACGCGACAGTCGAGCAGGCGCTCGCCGCCGCCCAGCCGCTGTTCGAGGCGGCCGAGCGGCGTCGCGTCGACGAGCTGCTCGCGCGCCTGGCGGCCGGGATCGGCACCGGCGACCGGGCGGTCGCCGGCTTCGAGCAGGTGCGCAGAGCACTCGACGAGCGGCGGACCGAGACGCTGCTGTACGACGCGGGCCTGGCGCAGCCGGGCCTCGACGCCGCGATCGCCGACGCGCTCCTGCAGTCGGCCGAGGTCGTCGCGCTGCACGAGCGGCCGGAGCTGGGGCCGCTGGGCGGGATCGCCGCCGTCTTGCGCTTCTGAGCGTGCGCGTCGCGCCCTCGGGGTATGTCGCTCGACGTAGCCACCCGAGACGCGATGGAGGCGAATGCGATGACGGTCCGACCGAGCTCCCAGGGGATCCTCTCCGACGAGCACGCGGAGAAGCGCGGGGAGATCATCGACCTGCTCAAGAAGGCGTACTGGATGGAGCTCGAGACGGTGATGAGCTATCTCGCGAACTCCATCAACCCCGACGGGGTGCGCGCGCAGGAGATCGTCGAGTCGCTCGCCCAGGACGTTCAGGAGGAGCTGGGCCACGCGCAGCGGTTCGCGCAGCGGATCAAGGAGCTGTACGGCGTCGTGCCGGGCTCGCTCGACTTCGCCGCCGAGCAGTCCTACCTCCAGCCGCCCGAGCATCAGACCGACATCGTGCACGTGATCCGCGGCGTGATCGAGGCCGAGACGGGCGCGATCGAGCACTACAACCGCATCATCGAGGTGACCGACGGCGTCGACTGGGTCACGCAGGACATGGTGATCGAGATCCTCCACGACGAGGAGGGCCACCGGCGCCTGTTCGAGGGCTACCTGCGCGAGTACGAGGCGGAGGGCCTCGCTTGAGCGGGACGGCGGCCCGGCGGCGCGAGCCGCCGCGGCGGGGCCTGCATTACGACGTTCACATCCGGTGGGGCGAAATCGCTATCGTGGCTGAGGCGCGATGAAGCTCCTCGAGCTCACGACAGAAACCGACGGTGCCACGGTGCGGCTCGTCCTCACCGGCGAGCTCGACATCGCCGGCGCCGCGCGCGTCGAGCAGGAGCTCGAGCGGATCGAGCGCGAGGCGCCCGCGACGCTCGTGCTGGACCTGCGCGAGCTGGCGTTCATGGACTCGACGGGCCTGCGCGTGATCGTCGCGGCGGACGAGCGCGCCCGCGAGCAGGAGCGCCGGCTGGTCGTCGTGCGCGGCTCCGCCACCGTGCAGCGCATCATCGAGATGACGCGCCTGCACGAGCGGCTCGAGATCGTCGACGACCCGGCCGCGGTCGAAGCGGGCTAGCAGCGCCCAGGCGTGCCGGAGGCGTCGCCGCGCCCGGGGGCGCAGCCGCGCAGGCGCGCCCGCGGCGCGCTCAGGCGTCGCCCTCGCGCCACTCGTCGTCGGCCAGCTCGCTGCTGCGCTCGTGGTCGGCGTCGCCGCCGTCGCCGGCGCCCTCGTCCTCCGGCCGGCCGGCGTCGTGCATGATCGCGTGGGCCGACTGCTGGTCGCCGTGCGAGGCGTGCTCGATCAGCGCGTCCTCCGCCTCCTCGAAGCCCTCCGACTCGCCTCCCCCGCCCTCCACGACCGGACGCCGGGCGGGATCGAGGCGCTCGTCGCCGGCGACGCCGCCGATGCGGGCGGCCTCGGCCGCGGCGGCCTCGGTCTCCTCCTGCTCGTAGCGCGGATCCACGGTCATCGGTCCTCCTCGGTCGCGGTCGTGCCTGCCAGGTACCCGTCTGCCCATCCTGCCATGCCCGGCGGCCGCGCACGCCCGCTCGGCGATTTCACCGACTGGTGTCACATGCTCCGCCAGAGTGAACTTCACCGTTTCCTTGAACGGTTAAGAGGTGCAAACTGGTGACAATTTCAGGTTTCGTGGAGTTTCCGGCTGTTTTTATTCATGTTTCAGCTTGGCACACCGCGTTGCGCTCGTTTACGGTGACGACCGGATGAGCGGCTATGCGACAAGCCATGCCTCGCGCGACGCCGCGGAGCTCTCCTGCTCCGAGGCGGCCGACGTCCTCGGCATCCCGCCGGCGGCGCTCGAGCGCTGGGCGGAGCGGCTCGCGTTCCCGCACGCCGAGGGCGCCGGCGGCACCGCCCGCTTCCGCCGCACCGAGATCGAGGCGCTGCGCGACGCGCTCGTGCGCACGCACTCGGTCGAAGGCGCCGTGCGCGCCGCACGCGAGCGCACGCAGCGCTGACGCAGGCGAACAGGGCGCCTGTCTCGGGGCTCCGCGTCAGCGGCAACGCGCGGAGCCCCGAGAGAGGTGCCGTGCGCGCCGTGCGCCGGCGCGACGCGGCGCGGCGGCGCATGCTCAGCGCGGCAGCACGCGCGTCGCGGCCGCCTTCCAGCTCGCGACCGCGCGGGCGCCCGGCGCGAGCCCGAGCCGCGCCGCCGAGGCGCCCGTCAGCTCGGCGGCGAGCGGCTGCGGCGCGGCGAGCCCCACGCGAACGCGGTTGCCGAGCGCCGTCACCGACGTGACCTCCACCTCCAGCCGGTTGCGCGCCGAGCCGGCGGGTGCGCTGCCGGCCGGCTCGAGCGCGATCTCCCACGGATGCACCGCGACCGCGACGTCGCCGCTCTCCGCGTGCGCGGCGAGCGCGACGACCTCGCCGCCGCCGTCCAGCAGCACGCGCGTGAGCCCCTCCGCGTCGCGGCGCGCACGGCCGCGCAGCACGACCGCGCCCGTCAGATCCGCGACGAACGCTGACGCCGGCGCCGCGGCCAGCTCGGCGGCGCTGCCGCGCTGCACGATCCGCCCCGCGTCCAGCACTGCGACCGCGTCGCCGAGCAGCGCCGCCTCGGCGAAGTCGTGCGTGACAAGGATCGCCGGCACCTGCAGCTCGCGCAGCAGCACCGCCAGCTCGCGGCCGGCCGCGGCGGCGGAGCGGGCGTCGAGCGCGGCCAGCGGCTCGTCGAGCAGCAGCGCGCGCGGCCGCGCGGCGAGCGCGCGCGCGAGCGCGACGCGCTGGCGCTCCCCGCCGGACAGCGTCGCGGGGCGCGCGTCGGCGAGCGCCGCCATGCCGAAGCGCTCAAGCAGCGCGATGGCCGCGGTGCGGCGCTCGCGACGGGCGAGCTCGCGCGGCAACCCGTAGGCGACGTTGCGCCACGCGCTCAGATGGCCGAACAGCGCGTAGTCCTGGAAGACGTAGCCGCAGCGGCGCCGCTCCGGCGCCAGCTCGACGCGCGCCGCCGTGTCGAGCCACGTCTCGCCGCCGCAGACGACGCGCCCGCGCGCCGGCGTCAGCAGGCCGGCGACCGCGCGGAGCACGCTCGTCTTGCCGGCGCCCGACGGCCCGGCGAGCGCCAGGCACTCGCCGTCGGCCACCGCGAGCGCGAGGTCGAGGCGCAGCGCCCCGACCTGCGCCTCAAGCGCGAGCGAGAGCATCGTGCGTCAGCAGCTTGGTCGACAGCAGCAGCGCCCCGGAGACCGCGACGAGCACCGCCGAGAGCGCGAGCGCGCCGTCGAAGTCGGTCGCGAAGTCGGCGTAGATCGCGAGCGGGGCCGTCTGCGTGATGCCGCGGAACGAGCCGGCGAACATCAGCGTCGCGCCGAACTCGCCGAGCGCGCGGCCCCACGCGAGCGCCAGCCCGGCGCCGAGGCCCGGCAGCGCCGCCGGCACGGCGACGCGCGCGAACGTGCGCGCCTCCCCCGCCCCCAGCGTGCGCGACGCCTCCAGCCAGCGCCGGTCGACGGCCGCGAACGCGGCCTGCGCGGCGCGCAGGTGGAACGGCGCCGCGACGAAGATCAGCGCCACGACGACGCCGGCGGTCTGCAGCACGAGCTGGATCCCGGCGTCCTGGAGCGCGCCGCCCAGCAGCCCGTTCGGGCCGAGCGCCGCCAGCAGCCCGATCCCGGCGACCGCCGGCGGCAGCACGAGCGGCAGCTCCACGAGCGTCACGACGAGCGCGCGCCCGCGGAAGGCGCGCGTCGCGAGCAGGTAGGCGGCCGGCGTCCCGACGAGCAGGATCGCGGCGATCGCGATCGTCGTCGTCTCGATGCTGAGGCGCAGCGCGTCGCGCGCGGCCGGGTCGCCGAGCGCGGCGAGCAGCTCGCCGGGGCTGCTGTGCACGAAGATCGCGACGACCGGCAGCGTCAGGAACGTCAGCGCGACGGCGAGCGCGAGCGCGAGCAGCGCGCCGAACCAGCTCGGCCGCCGCCCGCGCGCGCTTCCCGCCGCCCGGCTGATCCTGCGCGCGCTGCCCGCCGCCCGGCTCATCCCCCCGGCGGCGGCGCGAACCCGGCCGCGCGCAGCTCGGCCGCGCCCTTCCCGCGCAGCAGCCCGGCGATGAAGCGCCGCGCCGCCGCCGCGTGCTGCGTGCCGTTCACGACGGCGACCTCGTACGCGACGCTCGGCTGCAGCGCAGCCGGCAGCTCGATCGCCTTCAGCTTGCCGTTCGTCGCGTCCACGTCGGTGACGTACACGAAGCCGGCGTCGACGGCGCCCTGCGTGAGCTTGCCGACGATCCCCTTCACGTCGGGCTCCTCCGATCTGACGTTCGCGAGCACGGCCGCCGCGCGCCGCGCGCCGAGTCGGGCGAGCACGTCGCGCGTGTAGGAGCCGATCGGCACGCCGGCCGAGCCGATCGCGAGCGTCGCGCCCGGCTGCGCGAGGTCGGCGACGGAGGCGACCTTCGCGCCCGTCGCGGGGACCGCGAGCACGAGCCGGTTGCCGGCGAACGCGACCGGTCTGCCGACGAGCCCCTCCGCGTGCAGCTGCTCGGGGAATCTCGGGCTGGCGGCGGCGAACACATCGGGCTTCACGCCCTGTCCGATCTGCGCCGCCAGCTCGTCCGAGCCCGCGAACGAGAAGCGCACCGCGCCGCCGTCGAACGCTCTGCCGTAGGCGGTGAAGGCGTCCGTCAGCGAGGAGGCCGCCGAGACGACGAGCGCTCCGCCGCTGCCGCCGTTCCCGCTCGAGCTGCTCCCGCATGCGCTCGTCGCCCCCGCCGCGATCGTCGCGAACAGCAGCGCCGTCAGACGCTTCCTCACCTCAGTCCCTTCGGTCGATCATCACGGACGTGGCCTTCACCGCCGCGGTCGCGACGACGCCGGGTCTCAGGCCCAGCTCCTCGACCGAGTCGCGCGTGATCGCGGCCGTCACGAGGAACGGGCCGGCCTCCAGCTCGACGAGCGCCATCACGCCGTCGACCTCGACCGAGCGCACGACGCCGGTGAAGCGGTTGCGGGCGGACAGGCGGTCGTCGGTGCGGTGTCGGCGCGGATGCGCGCTCAGGCGCTCGACCTCGGCGCGCGGCACGAGGCGGCGGTTGCGCTCGTCGCGGACGGTTCTGAGTCTCCCGGCGCGGTCCCAGCGGCGCAGCGTGTCGGCGCTGACGCCGAGCGCGCTCGCCGCCTCGCCGATCGTCAGGGTGCGCCCGGCCATGTGCCTAAGCATTGCATAGGCACTGTCGGCTGGGCGGTGCGGTTGCGGCTCAGCAGACCGGCTGCACTCTTGCGTGCTTCGGCGGCGCGCTCGCGCGCGCGACCGCCGTGCCCGCGAGCGCGCGGCGCACGTCGTCGAGCAGCAGGTCGACCATGTCGCGGCTGAAGCTCTCCTTCACGACCATCCGCAGCACCGCGACGTGCTCCGCGTTCGGCGGCAGCGAGTAGGCCGGCACGATCCAGCCGCGCTCGCGCAGGCGGTCCGACAGCGCGTAGACGTCGTGCGCCTCGGGGTCGGTCGCGCGCACGACGACGACGGGGAACGTCTCGCGGTCGTGCAGCGCCTCGAACGCGCCCGTCGCGAGCAGGCCCTCGGTCAGCGCCTGCGCGTTGTCGACCATCGCCTGCGCGATCCGCGCGTAGCCCGCTCTGCCGAGCCGGAGGAAGTTGAAGTACTGCAGGATCACGCTGTTGCTCGGCCGCGAGAAGTTGAGCGAGTAGTTCGGCATGTCGCCGCCGAGGTAGTTGATGTGGAACACCAGCTCGCTCGGCAGGTCGGATCTGTCGCGGAAGATGATCGTCCCCATACCCGGGTAGACGAGCCCGAACTTGTGGTTGGAGACGTTGATCGAGCGCACGCTCGGGAGGCGGAAGTCCCATGCCAGGTCGGGCCGCGTGAAGGGCGCGAGGAAGCCGCCGCTGGCGGCGTCGACGTGCAGCGGGACGTGCCAGCCGCGGTCGGCTCTGAGGCCCTGCAGCAGCGCGTCGATCTCCGCCAGCTCGTCGATCTGGCCGGTGAAGGTCGTGCACAGCAGCGCGCCGACGGCGATCGTGTTCTCGTCGACGTTCGCGGCGACGTCGGCGGCGGACAGCGTGTACGCGCCCTCCGTCATCGGCACGACGCGCGGCTCGACGTCGAAGTAGCGCGTGAACTTCTCCCAGCAGGTGTGCACGTCGGCGCCGATCACGAGGTTCGGCCGGTCGGCCGGCAGGCCGGCTGCTGCGCGCCGGTCGCGCCACGACTGGCGGTGCGCGAGCATCGCGAGCATGATCGCCTCGGACGAGCCGATCGTCGCGGTGCCGACCGGCTCCGCCTCGTGCGGCGCGTGGAACAGGCGGCCGACCATCGTCACGACGCGCTCGTGGATCGCCTCCGTCTGCGGGTACTCGTCCTGGTCGATCATGTTCTTGCCGAGCGTCTCGGCCGCCAGCTTCTGCGCGGCCGGCTCCATCCACGGCGTGACGAACGAGGCGAGGTTGAGCGCGGGGTTGCCGTCGAGGTTCAGCTCGTCGTGCACGAGGCAGTAGGCCGCCTCCGCGTCCATCCCCTGCGCGGGGATCGCGAACTTCGGCACCGGCCGGTCGACCCAGCGGCCCGCATACGCGGTCGCGTGGACGTCGTCGGCCCCGGTCCTGACCTTGTGCATCTGCGCTCCTCCGTGTCGGCGTCGATGAAGTCGGTCTCCCCGCGCGCCGGTGCCGGCTACACCTGCGAGCGGTCTTTCATCCACGTGCAAGACCGAGCAGGCGATGCGCCGTCGGTGAGCCGGGATAGACGCCACCCCGCATACAAACCACAACGGCAACGCCGAGCGACTCGAGGAACGCTGTTCGCTCGCCGGCCAGCGCTGCGTCGGTCACCAGACACAGACGATCGTTGTGATCGCCGTATGCGTACCGATACTCGAGCAGCTGCGCCAGGCCGCTCCGAACGCGCGTCAGGTCAGTGCCAGAACGGATCGTCTTTGCCTCAAAGATCGCGCGTCTGCCCGCTGGGTCGCGCGCCCACAGATCGATCGCAGCCGGGATCTCGTTCAGCTCGGTCCAACCGCTGTCGTGCAGATGTTCGTAGAGCGTGACGAGGATCTGCTGATGGCCGCTGGTCGCCTTCTCCTGCAGCCGCGCGGTCTCCTCAGGTGCCGCGGGTTGGCCTGCCGGAGCGGGCGGCGTGGGGATGCGCGTCGGATCGAATGGCCGCGCCACAGATGCCCGCCGCGCGGCTCCGGGGCTATACGGAAGCGTGCTGACGCGCTCGGCGGTCGCGGCCGCACGCGCGTCAAAGCGCAACTGGAAGCGCCAGACGGTGCGACTTCTACCGTGGAGGTCAAGCGCCATCTCTTGCCACTTGTCGATGCACGTCGCCTGGCCGAGATAGGTCAACGCCCGCGGCGCCGCAGGCTCAAAGACGTGCAGCGTGCGCGCGTTCTCGCCAACGTCCCGATTTTGCGCCGTGTACTCCTGGTCGCCCTGTTTGCCCCGGCCCGTATAGATCAGATCACTGCCCTGCCACGAGTCGCCGTAGTCGAACGAGCGTGCCCCAGGAAACGTGATCAGCAGTAAGGCGTCGTGCTCGGGTCGGCTGATCATCCCGCCGGCAATGCCGGGGTACTCGGGCCGGAAGTCGAACTGGCGTCCCAGCTCGGTCCAGCTATAGACCTGCCCAGGACGAAGTGTGTGGTTCCCCGCCACATACCAATGGTGCCGTCCCAGTCAGACGTTGTTTTTTTATGCCAGCCGCGTACGCAGGCTCTCCGCCTGCTGGCGCTCCACGTCCTCGACCGTGAGCGTGGGGTCGGCGCGGCGCATGTGGGCGTGGGAGACCTCGGCGGGGGTCGGCTGGTCGGCGGGCGCGGGCCAGGTCGCTGGGTCCCACAGTCTCGAGCGCACGAACGCCTTCGGGCAGTGCGCGTAGACCTCGTCGGCGCGCACGACGATCGCGGTCTTCGGCGGCTTGCCGACGGGCGTCAGGCGGTCGAGCAGCGCCGGATCGTCGCTCACGCACGCCGCGCCGTTGACGCGCAGCGTCTGGTCGCGGCCCGGGATCAGGAAGATCAGGCCCGCGTGGCCGCTCGCGACGACGTTGCGCAGCGTGTCGAGGCGGTTGTTGCCGGTCGCGTCGGGGATCGCCAGGTGGTCGTCGTCGAGCACCGTCACGAAGCCCGGCTGGCCGCCGCGCGGCGTCACGTCGCAACGCCCGTCCGTGTCGTGCGAGGCGACCAGCACGAGCGGCGCGACCGCGATCAGCCGCCGCGCCATCGCGTCGAGCGCGCTCAGCTCCTTGCGCACCGCGCGCGCCAGCGGCTGCTCGTACAGCTCGCGCAGGCGCGCCTCGCTTCCGATCGCGCCGGCGAAGGGATCGAGCTCGGCCATGCGACCGATGATGTCAGCGCGCCGGCCGCTCAGCGCCGGTCGCGCGCCCGCAACCAGGCGACCACGTCGGCGGCGTTGCGGTCGGGCGGGAAGACGGGATAGAACGCCTTCGCGACGGCGCCGTCCACGAAGATCAGCGTGATGCGCTTGTACAGCCGCATCCCGCCGGCCGCGAACGTCGGCAGCCGCAGCGCCGCCGCGAGCCGCAGATCGGGGTCGGAGACGAGCGCGAACGGCAGCCGTTCGCGTGCCGCGAACTCCGCCTGCTCCGCGGCCGGCTGCGCGCTCAGCCCCAGCACCTCGGCCCCCGCCGCCCGCAGCTCCGCGTGGTGGTCGCGGAACGCGCAGCTCTGCGGCGTGCAGCCGCGCGCGCCGGGGATCGCGTCCCACCCGTCCGGGGAGGGCTCGCCGGGCGTCCCCGTGCGCGGGTAGACGTAGAGCACGAGCGTGCCGGCCGCCGCCGCGGCCGCCGCCAGGTCGACCGTGCCGCCGCTCGTCGCCGCCAGCGCCAGCGCCGGCAGCCGCAGCCCCGGCAGGTGCGCCGCCGCCCCGTCGTCGACCGGCACGGGCAGGTCGGGCGGCAGCGCGTGGAGGTCCGTCACGTCGCCTCCGCGACCAGCTCGGCGATCGCCCGCGAGAGCTGCCCGCCCTGCCAGGCGATCGGCGATCTGCCCGCCTCCTCGACGACCAGCCGCGCGCCCGGGATCGCGGAGGCGTACGCCTCGCCGACGGCGAGCGGATGGCCGGGGTCGGCCTCGTCGCGGTCCGCGACGACGAGCGCCGGCACGTCCAGCGCCGCCAGCTCGCGCAGCGACGCGAACGGCTGCGAGCGCGGGACCTGCTGCAGCGCGTCCGCCACGGCGAGCAGGTCCTCGTGCTGGGCCATCCGCTGGCGCAGCACGGTGCGCACCGTGTCGACCCACGCCGGCGGCACCTGCTCCTCCACCCGGTAGGCCGCGACGAAGCCCTCGATCCCGTCGCGCCGCAGCCCGTCCGCGAGCGCGTCCCAGCGCTCCAGGTCCGGCGGCGCGTCCGGGTCGAATGCCGGCGTCACGACGACCACGCCGGCGACCCGCTCCGGCGCCTGCAGCGCGACCCGCAGCAGCGTATGCGCCCCCATCGACGCGCCCGCCAGCACCGCCCGCCGCACGCCGCTCGCGTCCATCACCGCGAGCAGGTCGGCGGCCAGGTCCTCGTAGCGGTACGACGCCGCCGGCGACGAGCTGCCGTGCCCGCGCGCGTCGTAGGAGACGACGCGGTGCCCGCCGCGCTCCAGCGCCTTCGAGCCCATCACGACGTAGCGGCGCGTCGCCGTCAGCCCGTGCAGCAGCACGACCGGCGGGCCGTCCGCCGCACCCGCCTGCTCGACGGCAAGTCGCACGGCGGGCGGGGACCCGGTCTCCACGATCCGCTCGGTCATCGCCGGAGTCGTATCACTACCCTCAATGCTCATGATCTTCGACGTCACCGAACAGGACTTCGAGGCCCAGGTCGTCGAGCGCTCGCGCACGCTGCCGGTCGTCGTCGACTTCTGGGCCGAGTGGTGCGGGCCGTGCCGTCAGCTCGGCCCCGTGCTGGAGCAGGCCGTCACCGCACGCGACGGCAAAGTCGCGCTCGCGAAGCTCGACACGGACGCCAACCCGGCGATCTCGCGCGCCTTCGGGATCCAGGGGATCCCGGCCGTGAAGGCGTTCAAGGACGGCCGCGTCGTCGCCGAGTTCGTCGGCGCGCAGCCGAGAGCGAGCGTCGAGCAGTTCCTCGACGCGCTGCTGCCGAGCGCGGCGGACGCGCTCGTCGAGACGGGCGACGAGGCGTCGCTGCGGCAGGCGCTCGCGCTGGAGCCGAACCGCGCCGACGCGCTCGTGCCGCTCGCGCGCCTGCTGCACGCGCGCGGCGAGGACGACGAGGCGCTGGCGCTGCTCGAGCGCGCGCCGGGGGACTTCGGCGCCGCCGGCCTGAAGGCGCACATCGAGCTGCAGCGCACCGGCGCGCCCGACCTGTCCGACGCCTTCGCCGCGCTCGACGCGGGCGAGACCGAGCGCGCGCTCGAGCTGCTGATCGCCGCGCTGCCGAGCGCCGACGGCGCCAAGGACGAGATCCGCAAGGTCGTCGTCGGGATCCTCGACGAGCTGGGCGTCGAGCACCCGCTCGCGCGCGACGCGCGCCGCAGACTCGCCGCCGCGCTCTACTGAGCGCCCTCTAGGTCACACGGGCAGCGTCATCTGATCGGCCGGCGGCGACGCGGCGCCGGCGGCGGCGTCCTCGTCCGCGAACGACGCCATCCGCACGCCGAGCAGCCGCACCGGCCGCGGCGGCGCGTAGGCGCGCAGCAGCTCGAGCGCGACGTCCGTCACGAGCCCGACGTCGCACGTCGGCGTCTCGATCGTGCGCGCGCGCGTGACGTTGGTCCAGTCGTCGAGCCGCACCTTGATGCCGATCGTGCGCCCGCGCCGGCCGCGTGCCGCGAGCCCCTCGCACAGCTCGCGCGCGAGCCGCCGCAGGATCTCCTCCAGCTCGGCCATGGAAGCGACGTCCTCGTCGAAGGTGCGCTCGTTCGAGCGCGACTTGAGCACGCGCGCGGTGGTGACCGGCGAGTCGTCGTGGAACCACGCCCTGCGATGCAGCTCGCGCCCCTGGCGCGCGCCGAGGCGCGCCGCCAGCTCCCCCTCCGGCACCTGCTGCAACGCCCCGATCGTCTCGATCCCCAGCGCGCGCAGCCGCTCCGCCGTCTTCGGCCCGACCCCCGGCAGCCGGCTCGGCGGGTCGCCGGCGAAGCGGCGCGCCGCCTCCTCGCGCCCCATCGCGACGAACCCTCTCGGCTTGCCGGCGTCGCTGCAGATCTTCGCGATCAGACGGTTGGGCGCGACCCCGACCGACAGCGAGATGCCGGTGCGCTCCAGCACCTCCGCCACCAGCTCGCGCAGCACGCGCAGCGGCTTCTCAGTCCCGCTGAGGTCGGCATACGCCTCGTCGAGGCCCAGGTGCTGGAGGGCGCCGAGCTGCTCGGTCACGATCTCCCACACCGCCCGCGATGTCGCGCGGTAGGCCTCGAAGTCGGGCGGCAGCACGATCGCGTGCGGGCACAGCCGCCGCGCCTGCGAGGCGGGCATCGCCGAGCCGACGCCGTATCTGCGCGCCTCGTAGGAGGCGGTCGTGACGACGGCGCGCGGGCCGGAGCCGGCGACGATCACCGCCTTGCCGCGCAGCTCCGGGCGGCGCAGCAGCTCGACCGACGCGTAGAAGGCGTCGCAGTCGAGGTGCGCGATCACGCGCTTGGGCGCAGCTGGCGGCGTCCCCTCGGACATGCAGCCCCGAGGGTACGCCGCCGGCCGGCCGGATGCACGAACAGGTGTTCGCTGCGGAGCCGTTCCCCCTACCGCGTGCTCCACACGACGCCGACGCCGTCGAACCCGAGCCGGCGCGCGGTCGCGCCCGTCAGGTCCCATTCGCGGCCGCCGACATACGGCCCGCGGTCGACGACGGGGACGGTCACCTCCCGCCCGCGGTAGCGCAGCGTCACCTGCGTGCCGCACGGCAGCGTCTTGTTGGCGACGCCGAGCGTGTCGTAGCCGAGCGTGCCGCCGCACGCGAGCGCGCCGCCGTAGAGCGCGTACCACGACGCGAGCCCGGGACGGAACGCCCGCAGCGTCCCGGCGCCGGCGCGCGCGCCGGCGTTGCGGCCGTCGCCCGCGAAGCGGACGCGCAGGCGCTGCGAGCCGGCCACGTGCGTCGCCACGCGCGCGTCGAAGTGGCCGTTCGCCCGCGTGCGAACGTGCGCGACCGCATGCCAGCGACCGCGCGCGCCCGCCTCGATGACGACGCGCCGGCCGCGCGTGCGCGGCAGCAGCGTGCCACGGACGCGGACCGCCTGGCCGGCGCGCACGTCGTGGCCGCGGCGGTCGACGACGAGCCGTCCGGCGACCGTGACGCGACGCGAGGCGCCGGCGGCGCTCGCTTCTGCGCGCGCCGGGCCCGACGTGGCGGCGGGCGCCGCGTCGGGCAGCAGCGCGGCGCGCAGCGCGCCCGAGCGCTTCAACGCGACGCGGAAGCGGTAGCGACCGCCGGCTTCGACGGTCGTCTCCGCGAGCGCCCGCCAGGCGCCGCCGCGCGGCGCGTACTGCAGAGCGATCCGCCTCCCCGCCTGCGACGCCGCCACGCGGCCCCGCACATCGGCCGGCTGACCGAAGCGGAGAGTCGCGTCCCGCAGCGCCGGCGGGCGCAGGACCGGCGACTGGGACGCCTCCGGCGCGGGCGCCGCCTGGGCGAGCGCCAGCGCCGTCACGGACAGGGTGCTGCCGAGTGCGAGCGCACCGGCCACGGCCTTCCGCGGCACGGCGCGGCCCGCGAGTTGCAAGCGCAACAGGGTCGAGCCTCCTTCGAGCGACCTTGGCGCCTACGGGGTTAGCTGACGGGCTCGCGACGACGCGTGAAGCGCCCCGCGGCACGCCCGCAGGCGCACCGCTGGACACACGACGACGTCGCTACGGCGGCAGCAGCCGCCGATTCGCCCCCTCGGCCGGACCGTCACATGGTGATGCGAGGCCCGGCCCGGCGCCGCATCACAGCGGCGCCATGGTTCCCCCGCTCGCCCCCGCACCGTGCGGGGGCGATTCGGCAGGTCGAAGGGCCCAGGCTAGCGGACCCGAACATTCGTCGTGTGTGCCCGATCTCACACAGGCACCCACGACGGGCGCGTCAGAACGGCTGGCGCGTGTTCGACACGTAGGGCTGCGTGAACTGGAGCTTGAAGCCGCTGCTCTGCGGGTCGATCGCAACGATCCCGAAGCGCACGCGGTCCGTCGGCCGTTCCGACAGGTTGTTCGCCGCGGTCGAGGAGCCGACCTTGACGCCGTCGAGGTAGAGCTCGGTCGTCGAGCCGGAGCTGGAGTCGATCTGCTGGTGCAGCTCGAGCGTGAACCAGCGGCCCTCGGGGGCGGTCACGCCGCCGATCAGGCTGCGCGTCGGCCACGACCCGTCGTACGTGTCGCACTCGGCGTGCAGCTTGCTGTCGCCGCTCCACAGGGCGACGCCGCAGGTGTTGGCGGAGGAGCCGTAGATCGGCCAGTTGTCGCGCCGCATCAGGCTCACGTAGCCGGCGTTCGAGGAGAAGCCGGACGGCAGGTAGTAGCGCGCGCCCATCCAGGTGTCCTGACCCTCCTTGATCTGCGGCTGGTCGTAGTCGAAGATGCCGCGGGCGTAGCCGTTCGTGCTGCCGCCGTTGTAGCCGACGGTGAAGATCCCGTTCGACTCGGAGATCGTGCCGTTGAGCGTCGCCTGCTGGTCGAAGCCCGACAGCGAGGGCGCCGTCAGCGTCGGGAACGGCGCGGTCGTGGGCGGCGGGCTCGTCGTCGTCGAGGCCGCCGCGATCTGGTCGGGCTGGAACGAGTTGACCGCCGCCCGCGAGCCGTCGAGCGCGACGACGACATGGCTCGCGTCCGGGACCGCTACGACGGTGCCCTTCTCACCGGTGCTGTTCACCGTAACGCGGTCGGCGACGGTGAACGACGACGTCGAGCTTATGGCGCGCGTGTGCGCGCCGAGCAAGACGAGAGCGGCCGCGGCCAGCACCGCGATGGCGATGGCGGGGCGGAGGACTACGTGGCGGGTCATTGCATCTCCTCAGCGCAGGCGCGAGCGGACGAGCACGAGACTCTGGCGCGGGCGCGTCTGCGCTTTGTCACGTTGTCGTTACGCCACAACAAGCAGCAGCGTACGACGGGGGACCCCGATTCCCTCGATATGCGAAGCGACGCAGGGCCGACCCGTCGCGTCGCCGCCTCCCTAAGCGAACCTGCGAATCGTGGCCGGAGGCAGTGTTACGTCAACTGCCGAGTGCGATACAAGCACATTCGGAAAAGGAAGTGCAAGTTGGGGGTCTCCCGGTGGCACTTGTGCCGTCTGCCACGATCGTCCTCTGACGGGGCCTGTTTCGCGCTGCTGCCACAATGGGGTGCGATGGCGAACCGCAACCGCCTGACGGGGCTCGACAGCTCCTTCCTGCACCTCGAGCACGACGCCGCGACGCACATGCACGTCGCCTCGTGCATGGTCTTCGACGGCCCCCCGCCGACGCACGACGAGCTGGTCGCGCACGTCGAGGCGCGCCTGCACCTCGTGCCGCGCTACCGCCAGCGGCTCGCGTTCGTCCCGTTCGGCCAGGGCCGCCCGGTGTGGGTCGACGACCCGCACTTCAACTCGCGCTACCACGTCCAGCAGCACGCGCTGCCGAGGCCGGGCAGCGACGAGCAGCTCAAGCACCTCGCCGGGCGCGCCTTCTCGCAGCAGCTCGACCGCAACAAGCCGCTGTGGGAGCTGTGGCTCGTCGAGGGCCTCGAAGGCGGCCGCTTCGCGATCCTCGCGAAGACCCACCACGCGCTCGTCGACGGGATCTCCGGGGTCGACATCACGACCGTCCTGTTCGACGTCTCGCCCGAGCCCGCGCCGACGCCGGCGCCCGAGCAGCCGTGGGTCCCCCGCCCGCTGCCGAGCAGGGCACAGCTGCTCGCCGACGCGCTGCTGGAGCGCGCGACCGTCCCGGCCGAGGTCGTGCGCGGCGTGCGCGCGGCGGTGCGCCGCCCGCGCCGCGTCGCCAGGGAGCTGTTCGGCGACGTCAGAGCAATCGGCTCGTTCACGCTGCCGGGCGCGCGCAGCGCCCCGCCGAGCCCGCTCAACGTGCCGATCGGGCCGCACCGCCGCTTCACCTGGGTCGAGGAGGAGCTGGACCGCATCAAGGCGATCAAGAACGCGCTCGGCGGGACCGTCAACGACGTCGTGCTGACGACCGTCGCGGGCGGGCTCGGGCGCTACCTGCGCGCTCACGGCCAGCCCACGATCGACCTGCGGCTGCGCGCGATGATCCCCGTCTCGGTGCGCAGCGAGGAGGCGCGCGGCGCGCTCGGCAACCAGGTCGCGGCGGTGTGGGCGAGCCTGCCCGTCGGCGAGACCGACCCGGTCGAGCGGCTCGCGTTCGTGCGCGGCGAGATGGAGGGCCTCAAGGAGTCCCACCAGGCCGTCGGCGCGCGCCTGCTGACCGAGCTGACGGGCTTCGCGCCGCCGACCGTGATGGCGCAGGCGGCGCGGCTCCAGGCGCGTCAGCGCTACTTCAACCTCGTCGTCACGAACGTGCCCGGGCCGCAGTTCCCGCTGTACGTGCTGGGGCGCCGGATGCGCTCGATCTACCCGCTCGTGCCGCTCGCGCAGAACCTCGCGCTCGGCGTCGCGATCATCAGCTACGACGGCCACCTCGCGTTCGGGCTCAACGCCGACTTCGACGCGCTGCCGGACCTCGAGCTGCTCGCGACGCAGCTCGGCGAGGCGCTCGAAGAGCTGGCCGTCGCGGCGGGCCTGCCGCCGCGCCGTCCCGCCCGCCGGCGGCGCGCGACCGCGAGCGAGAACGGCCGCACGACGGCCGCGTCCGGCGCCGCGAGCTGACGCCGCGCCGCTCCGTCGGCCGGACGTGCGATCGTCCAGCGCGCCTGCGCATGGAGCCGACCCCGCCCCCCACGCCGCATCGCCGCCTGCGCCGTCTCGGCGTCGGGTTGCTGACGGTCGTGGTCGCGCTCGGCGGGTTCGTGCTGGTGGTGCTGTTCTTCGAGGGCCGCGACAGCTCGCAGGTGCCGGACGCCGCCGGCGGCGCGAACGCGCCCGGGCAGGTCGTCTCCGACCAGCGGCGCCCGCGGACGCCGGCGCGAATCGGGCGCGACGCCACTCGCCTGAGCGAGGATCAGGTGCTGCACGCGCTCGAGCTCGGCGACGTCGTGCTGCTGTACGGCACGCCTGCGCCGCCGCCCCCGCTGGTGGCGCTGCAGCGCCGGGTCAGCGGCCGCTTCGACCCGGTGCTGGCGGCCAACGGCGCCGCGGTGATCCTGGCGCGTCAACCGGGTCAAGCTGGCGTGACCGCGCTCGCGTGGCGCCGGATCCTGCGCGCGTCGAGCCCCTCCGATCCGACGCTGGAGGACTTCGCCGACCACTGGCTCGGCCGCGGCCGCGTGCCATGATCGGGTGAGATGGCACGTCCGAACGGCCCCCTGCACCTCGCGCTCTGCCAGATGAACGCGACCGTCGGCGACATCGCCGGCAACGAGCGCGCCATCTGCGACGCGATCGAGCGATCCCGGCGCGCCGGCGCTCAGCTCGTGCTGTTCCCGGAGCTGGCGCTCACCGGCTACCCGCCGGAGGACCTGCTGCTGAAGGAGCACTTCCTGCGCGACGCGCGCGCGGCGCTCGACCGCATCGCCGCCGGCACCGAGGGGATCGTCGCGCTCGTCGGCTTCCCCGAGCGCGAGGACGACGTCTACAACGCGTTGGCGGTGATCGCCGACGGCGCGGTGCAGGCCGTCTACCGCAAGGTCCACCTGCCGAACTACGGCGTCTTCGACGAGCAGCGCTACTTCCAGAGCGGCACCGGCCCGGCGCTGATCGAGCTCGGCGGGCACAAGCTCGGCCTGACGATCTGCGAGGACATCTGGGAGCCCGGCCCGCCGGCCTCGGCCGAGGCGCGCGCCGGCGCCACGTTGCTCGTGAACGTGTCGGCCTCGCCCTACCACGCCGGCAAGGGGCTCGAGCGCGAGCGGATGCTCGCGCAACGCGCGCGCGACAACCTGTGTGCGATCGCCTTCTGCGCGCTCGTCGGCGGCCAGGACGAGCTGGTGTTCGACGGCCACTCGCTCGTGCTCGACCACCACGGCGAGGTGGTGGCACGCGCCGCCCAGTTCGGCGAGGAGCTGTTGCTGGCGACGATCGACGTCGAGGCGGCGCAGACGCAGCGGCTGCGCGACGCGCGCCAGCGCGCGCCCGCGCGCGAGGCGCGCGCGACGGTGCCGACGCTCGCACGGCTGGCGCTGCCGGCGCCGGCGGCCGCGGCCGACCACGTCGGCGGCACCGTCGCGCCGCTGCTGTCGCCCCCCGCCGAGGTCTACGCCGCGCTCGTCACCGGCCTGCGCGACTACGTGCGCAAGAACGGCTTCGCGCGCGTCGTGCTGGGCCTCTCCGGCGGGATCGACTCCGCGCTCGTGGCGTGCATCGCGGCCGACGCGCTGGACCCCGACGGCGTCGCGGTCGTCGTGATGCCCTCGCCGTACTCCTCGGCGGAGACGCAGGCCGACGCGCGCACGCTCGCCGGCAGACTCGGCGTCGAGCTGCTCGAGCTGCCGATCGAGCCGGCGATGCGCGCCTACGAGCAGACGCTGGCGGACGCGTTCGCCGGCACCGAGCCGGGGCTCGCGGAGGAGAACGTGCAGGCGCGCATCCGCGGCAACCTCGTGATGGCGCTGTCGAACAAGTTCGGCTGGCTCGTGCTGGCGACCGGCAACAAGTCGGAGATGTCGGTCGGCTACTCGACGCTCTACGGCGACCTCGCCGGCGGCCTCGCGGTCATCAAGGACTGCCCCAAGACGACGGTCTACGAGCTGGCGCGGTGGGTCAACGAGGCGGCCGGCGAGGAGCGCATCCCGGCCTCGATCGTCGAGCGCGCGCCGAGCGCCGAGCTGCGCCCCGACCAGCGCGACGAGGACTCGCTCCCCCCCTACGCGGTGCTCGACCCGATCCTCGACGCCTACGTCGAGGACGACCTCGGCCGCGAGCAGCTGCTGCTGCGCGGCTTCGACGCCGCCGCCGTCGACCGCGTGATCGCGCTCGTCGACCGCGCCGAGTACAAGCGCCGCCAGGCGCCCCCCGGCATCAAGGTCACGAGCCGCGCGTTCGGCCGCGACCGGCGTGTGCCGATCACGAACCGCTACGGCGGCTGAGCGCCGCTACCCGAAGACGGGGAAGCGGTAGGGCCGCGTGCGGTCCAGCATCGGGTTGAAGCCGATCTGGATGAGGCCGGCCCACATGCCGTCTCTCAGATTGTCTGAGATCGTCCAGACCCACGGGTGACAGCCGGCCTCGAACGTCCGGACGGAGTAGAAGCGCGTCCAGTGCCTCGTGCCGACCGGCGCGATCGCCAGGAGGTCCCGCACGTGGTGCGTTCTGGGCGTGCACACGCGGTACTTGAAGGTGATGTGGTCGCCGGCGTCGTAGGCCTGGAAGTGCGAGATCGTGAGCGCCGACGCGGTCGGCGCCGCGAGCGCGAGCGCGCTGACGAGCACGAGGGAGAGCAGTGAGCGGCGCATGCGGCGCGGAACCCTATGGGATGGCGGGAGCGGTTTTCAACCGGAAGCCGGTGCGCTTGCAGCGGGGACGCGAGCAGGGCTCGGCGTCAGCGCGCCGGGCGCACGGCGATCGTCATGCGCGTGGTCGCGCACAGGCGGTCGGCGTCGTCGCGGATCTCGACGTCCCACAGCCACGTCGTGCGGCCTCTGTGGAACGGGCGGGCGGTCGCGTGGATCGTGCCCTCGAGGATCGGCCGCAGGAAGCTCGTGTAGTTCGACAGGCCCATCGCGTGCATGCCCTGCTCGTGCACGCCGATGAACGTCCCCATCGAGGCGAGCGACTCGGCCATCGACGCGTAGACGCCGCCGTGGACGAGCCCGAACGGCTGCTTCAGCTCGGGCCTGACCGGCACGCTCGCGGTGAGCGAGCCGTCGTCCTTCACCGACACGTCGTGCATGCCGATGAGCCCGTCGAAGGTGGGGGGCTGCGGGGCGGCGCTCACGGCGCGCAACGATAGTGCCGGCCGCGGCCGGCAAGCGGGTCTGCCGGGCATCGCGGTCCTCTACGCTTGGACGCAGTGAGCGGCCTGGAGACGCTTCCCCCCGACCAGCGCGCCGTCCTGCAACTGATCCTCGTGCAGGGTCGCGGCTACGACGAGCTCGCCGCGACGCTGCGGCTCGACCCCGCCGCCGTGCGCGAGCGTGCCCACGCCGGCGCCCGCGCGCTCGTGCCCGACGCGCCCGCCGGCGACGTCGGCGGCCGCGTCGTCGACTACCTGCTCGGCCAGCAGGACGACGGCGAGCGGATCGTCACGTTCGCCGAGCTGGGCGACACGCCGGCCGCGCGCCGCTGGGCGCAGGCGCTGCGCGAGCGCCTGTCCGACGTCGCGCCCGCCGAGCTGCCGGAGGTGCCGGCGGCCGAGCCGGTCGCGGCCGCGGTCAACGGCAGCGGCATGGCAACGGCCGCGCCCGACCCGGCCGCCACGACGGCGGCGATCGCCGCGATCCCGCCGGCGCCGGCGCCCACCTCGCGCGCGGACGCGCCGGCCGCAACCCCGCCGGCCCGCCCGCCGCGCGCGCCTCGCCCGAGCGCCCCCGGCGGGCCGCGCCCCTCGCGACTCGGCGGCGCGATCCTGATCGCCGGCGTCGTCGCGCTCGCGATCGTGCTGGCGATCGTGCTGATCGGCGGCGACTCGGGCGGCGGCTCGCCGGCCTCCACGAGCGCCGCGCCGACGACGTCGGCGAGAGCGCCCGCGCGCACCGCGACAACGCCCGCCAGCAGAGCGCAGGCGAGAACAGTCGGCGGCGCGGTTCTCAGACCGGCGAGCGGCGACGCGCTCGGCGCCGCGCTGATCCAGCAGGCGAGCAACGGCAGACGCCTGCTCGCGGTCGAGGCGGCGAGAATGCCCGGCAACGCGGCCCAGGACTTCTACGGCATCTGGCTGCAGGGCCCGTCCGGCAGCCGCTTCCTCGGCTTCGTGCCCAACCAGGTGAGAGCGGGCGGCAGCTTCACCGTCAGCTCGGCGCTCGCCAGAGACGTCGACCTGAAGGCCTACACGAGCGTCCTCGTGACGACCGAGGGATCGACCGCCGTCCCCACCACCCCCGGCGCGACCGTCCTCAGCGGCGCGCTCAGACTGGCAGGCTGAGCCGGCGACCGCTGCCCACGCCTGCGGCAGATGACGACGACGGCAGCAGGACGCCACAGCGGGTCGCACGAGCATCTGCACGTGCGCCTGACCGTGCGCGGCGCCGGTCTGCCCTCGCACGACGTCGAGCTCGCGGCGCGAGCGGACGCCACGGCGCGGGCGATCTCGGACGCGCTCGCGGCGCATCTCGGGCGCGGGCCGACCGGCGCGCTCCATTGCGTGCGCCTCGGTCCGCTGGCGCCCGATCGCCCGCTCGGACAGCTCGGCCTGCGCGACGGCGACATCGTCGGACTCGAGCCGCTGCCGCCCGGCGGCGACACGCTCGCGCGCGCCGACGCGCCGCCGGCCGAGCTGGTCGTGGTCGCGGGGCCGGCGGCCGGCACGCGCATCCCGCTCGCACCCGGCGCCCATGCGCTCGGCCGCGACCCGGCCGCCGCCGACGTCGTGCTCGCCGACCCCTCGATCTCCGGCCGCCACGTCGTGCTCGACGTCGCGGCGGACGGCTCCGCCGCCGCGACCGACGCCGGCTCGACGAACGGCACCGCGATCGACGGCGTCCGCCTCGGCGCCGGCGAGCGCCGCGCGCTCGCCCCCGACGACCTGCTGGAGGTGGGCCGCTCGCTCGTCGGCGTGCGCCCCTACCGCCGACCGGACGCGACGATCGTCGAGGCGCGCGGCAGCCGCATCGCGTTCAACCGCCCGCCGCGCGTCTCGCGCGCGTTCGACGCAGCGACGTTCCGCGTCGAGGCGCCGCCGCAGGCGCCGCGCGGCGTGCGCTTCCCGCTCGTGGCGGCGGTCGTGCCGCTGCTGATGGGCGTCACGCTGTGGGTCTTCCTGCGCTCGCCGACGATGCTGGCGATGGCGCTGTTCAGCCCGCTGATGATGGCCGGCTCGGCGATCGGCGACCGCCGCAGCGGTCGCCGTGAGCACGCCGAGCAGCGCGCCGGCTTCGAGGCGCGCGTGGCCGAGCTCGAGCATGAGCTGGCGGCGGCCCGCGCGCGCGAGGTCGCCGACCGGCGCGCGGCCGCGCCCGACGCCGCCGAGCTGGCGGTGCGCGCGCGGCGGCGGCTGCCGGAGCTGTGGGAGCGCCGCCCCGCCGACGCGGACTTCCTCGACGTGCGCGTCGCAATCGCTGACCAGGAGTCGGTCACGGCCGTCGCGTTCGGAGACGGCGGCGACGCGGCGCTGCGCGCGCGCGTCGAGCAGCTCGTCGCGCGCCATCGGACCGTGCCGAACGTGCCGCTGCGCGTGCGGGTGCGCGAGGTCGGCGCGCTCGGCATCTGCGGCGACGCGCGCGGCGGCGAGGCGCTCGCGCGCTGGATCGTCGCGCAGGCGGCCGTCCTGCACAGCCCGCGCGACCTCGTCGTCGCCGCCGCGCTCGGCGCGGGCCGCGCTGACGCGTGGTCCTGGCTCGGTTGGCTCCCCCACGTCTCGAGCGAGACGTCGCCGCTCGACGGCCCGCACGTCGCCGTCGGCGACGAGGCCGCACGCGACCTCGTGCGACGCGTGCGCCAGCTCGCGCACGACCGCCACGAGGAGCCGGAGCGGCGCGGCCGCGGGCGCCGCCGCACCGCGCTGCTGCTGCTCGTCGACGACGAGGTCGCGACCGAGCCGGCGGTCGTCGACGAGCTGCTCGCTGACTGCGGCGAGGTCGACCTCGCGGTCGTCTGGCTCGCGCGCGAGCGGCGCGAGCTGCCCGGCGGCTGCGGCGCGATCGCCGAGCTCGCCTCCGACCGCGCCGTCGCACGGGTGACGTGGGCGGCGTCGGGACGCGAGCTCGACGACGCGAGCGTCGACGGCATCCCGCCCGACGTCGCCGAGTCGATCGCGCGCGCGCTCGCGCCGGTGGTCGACGTGAGCGCGGGCGGCGCCGCGGCCGAGGTGCCCCGCCACGTCTCGCTCGTCGAGCTGCTCGACCTGGTCGAGCCGACCGCCGAGCAGATCGTCGGGCGCTGGGAGGACCGCGACCCGAGCGCGCTGCGGGCGACGCTCGGCGCCGCGGCGGGCGCGCCGTTCGCGATCGACCTGCGCACCGACGGGCCGCACGCGCTGATCGCCGGGACGACCGGCGCCGGCAAGAGCCTGCTGCTGCAGTCGCTGGTGGTCTCGCTCGCGGCGAGCCACCCGCCCGACCGGCTCGCCTTCCTGCTGGTCGACTACAAGGGCGGCGCGGCCTTCAAGGACTGTCGCCGCCTGCCCCACAGCGTGGGCATGGTCACCGACCTCGACGAGCATGAGGTGCGGCGCGTGCTCGTCTCGCTCAACGCCGAGCTGCGCGAGCGCGAGCGCGTGCTGCGCGACGCCGACGCACGCGACCTCGCGGAGCTGGAGCGACGCGACCCGGCGGCCGCCCCGCCGAGCCTCGCGATCGTGATCGACGAGTTCGCGACGCTTGCGAGAGAGGTGCCGGAGTTCGTCGACGGGATCGTCGACGTCGCGCAGCGGGGGCGCAGCCTCGGCGTGCACGCGGTGCTGGCGACGCAGCGTCCGGGCAACGCGGTCACCGACAACATCCGCGCCAACACGAGCCTGCGGATCGCGCTGCGGGTCGCGAGAGCAGAGGACAGCGAGGACGTGATCGGCGCGCCGGACGCCGCGCGCCTGCTGCCGTCCTTCAGAGGCCGCGCGCTCGCGCGCAGCGGGCCGGGCGAGCTGACGCCGTTCCAAGTCGGCTACGTCGGCGCGCGCACCACCGCGCGGCGCGCGCGGGCGCCGATCGAGGTCGCCGACCTCGCGTTCGGCGTGCGCCGCGACGGCGCCGCCGCGGCGGACCTCGGGGCGAGCGACGAGACGGACCTCGACCTGCTGGTCGCGGCGATCCGCGCGGCGGCCGAGCGCGCCGGGATCGCCCCGCCGGCGCGGCCGTGGCTGCCGCCGTTGCCCGACGCGCTGGAGCTCGACCCGCCGGCGGTGGGCGCGAAGGCCGACGACCCCGTCGTGGTCGGGTTGGTCGACGAGCCGCGCCGCCAGCGCCAGACGCCGTTCGCGGTGGACCTGCCGCGCGACGGCAACCTGCTCGTGTTCGGCGCCTCGGGCTCCGGCAAGACGACGCTGCTGCGCACGCTCGCGCTCGCGCTCGCGGAGGCCGCCCCGCCGACCGACCTGCAGCTCTACGGACTCGACTTCGCCGGCCGCGGGCTGGCCGCGCTGGAGACGCTGCCCCACTGCGGCTCGATCGTCCCCGGCGAGGACGAGGAGCGCGTCGGCCGGCTGCTGGCGCTGCTGCGGCGCACGATCGACCGCCGCGCCCGCCTGTTCGCCGCCGCCGGCGCGGCGACGCTCGGCGACTACCGGCGCCTGCGCCCCGACGCGGCCGAGCCGCGCATCGTCCTGCTCGTCGACTCCTACGCCGGCTTCGTCGACGCCTACGACAAGGTCGACCTCGGCGCGCTCGTCGACGCGCTGCCGCGGCTCGTCGCCGACGGACGCGCCGCCGGCGTGCACGTCGTCATCACCGCCGATCGGCGTCAGGCGGTCCCCACGGCGATCGCGTCGATCGTCACGCGGCGCGTGATCCTGCGGATGGCGGTCGAGGAGGAGTACGCGGCGCTCGGGCTCGACCGCCGCGAGACGCACGGGGCGACGCTGCCGCCCGGGCGCGGCTTCCTCGACGACGGCCGCGAGGTGCAGATCGCGGTGCCGGGCGGCGCGATCGACCCCGAGCGCCAGGTGCGCGCGCTCGCGCACGCCGCCGAGCGGCTCGCCGCCGCGCATCGCCCGGAGCTGGCGGCTCCGCCGGTGACCGCGATGCCGCTCGACGTGCCGCGCGCGACGCTGCCGGGGACGTCGCGACCGCTGCACGCGCCGCTCGGCGTCGAGGAGCACGAGCTGGCGCCGTTCGAGCTGTCGCTGGAGGCCATGCACTTCGCGGTGATCGGTCCGTACCGCAGCGGCCGCACGAGCGCGCTCGCGACGCTGGTCGCCGCGCTGCGCGCCTCGACGCCGGGGCTGCGGACGCACCTGCTCGCGCCGCGGCGCTCCGGCCTGCTCGACGACGGCGGATGGACGTCGGTCGCGCGCGGGACGGAGGCGTGCGAGGCGCGCGTGGGCGAGCTGCTCGACGCGCTCGTGACGCGCGCCGAGGAGTGCGACGGCGAGCCGGAGCTGCTCGTGATCGACGACGGCGGCGAGCTGGCGGAGTCGAGCTGCGCGCCGGAGCTGGAGCAGCTCCTCAAGCGCGGGCGCGACCGCGACCTGCGCGCGCTCGTGGCGCTGGAGACCGGCCACGCGCGCCACTACGCCGCCTGGATCCGCGAGCTGCGCAAGGACGGCCATGGCCTGCTGCTCGACCCCAGCTACGAGCTCGACGGCGAGCTGCTCGGCGTCCGCCTCCCCCGCCGCGCGAACGCCGTCTTCCCGCCCGGCCGCGGCTACGCCGTCGTCGACGGCGCGGTCACGCTCGTGCAGGTGGCGCGTTAGGCGCGTGGGGAGAGCGCTGCGAGCAGCCGTTCGATCAGCGCGCTGGGGTCGACGGGCACGAACGTCACGACGCCGGTCGGTGCCTCGTCGTCGCCCTCCACCGCGGTCTCGTCGATCTCCCAGCAGCCTGCCGCGCCGGCATGCGCGAACGCCAGCTCCTCGCCCTCGACGAGGACGCCCGCGGTGCGTTGGACAGCCGCGCGCACCAGCACGAGCTCCGGCATCTGCACGAACGGCTCGGCGTCGTCCTCGAGCGGCCACGCGATCGGATCGCCACCGGCTCGCGCCGTGTCGAGCGCGCTGAAGCGCGCGATCGCCGCGCGCAGACCGGCCGCGTCGGTCACGTCGATCGTCCCGCCCGCCGTGCCGGAGCTGCGATCGAGCGCCAGCACGCCGCCGGCGAGCGAGCAGCGCAGCTCGCGGGTTCCGCCCGCATCGGTCCGTTCGAGGCACACGACCAGCTCCGGTTCAAGCCACGCCCGCAGGGCAGCCGCAGACGGACCGGCAAGGCGCGGCGGATCGCCCGCGACAAGCTCGCGGGCGGCGAGCGACGCGAGTCCCTCGGCGAGCGCGGCGCGCAGCTCGGCGTGCGCCGGGTCGGCGGGCTCCTCGGCCGGCAGCGGGCGGCCGTCGTCGCACAGCACGTCCACGAGCGCGAGCAGCTCCGCGCCGTCGAGCGCCAGTCGGCCGTCCGCGCCGAGCAGGTCGGGGGCATCCTCGGCGGCGACGAGCTCCCATCCGTCCTGCGCGCCATCGCCGTCGAGCAGGTAGGCGACGAGGTCCGCGGCCTCCGCTGCGGTGACCGGACCGATGAGCGTCCCCGGCTCCTCCGCGTCGACGTCCTCGGCGATCAGCAGGCGCGCGCCGTAGCGGCCGGCGAACGCCAGCTTGCGTGCCGGCTCCGCATCCGCGGCCTCGGGGCCTCCGAGCGGCCAGGCTGCCAGCAGCAGGCGCTCCCGCTGCGCGAGCACCGCGCGGAAGGGCAGGCAGGCCGGGCCGAGCGCGAGTCCGCCGTCGGCTGGGGCCAGCAGCGCGTCGGCCACCAGCGCGTCGAGCGTCGCCTCCGCCTCGCCTGCGTCGAGGCCGAGCTCGGCGAGCGCCGTGGCGAGCTCCTCGCGCGGAACCGCCCGCTCCGCGTCGACACCGGCCGCGACACAGCGCACGAGCGTCGCCAGGACGGCGTCGGGCACCGCGTGGGCGGGCGTGCCCTCGGCGCCGGACGTGACCAGCAGCTCCGCCAGTTGGGCTTCGAACGCGGCGCGTGGCAGCGGCTCCGAGATCCGCAGCCCCCCGTCCTCCGCGCGCAGCGCGACCGCCCATTCGTCAGCGAGGAAGACGTCAAGGCGCAGCGCCGGCGCGAGCGTGCGATCGACCAGCGCCACGCGCAGATGCGGGCGGCAGAGCAGCGCGAGCGCGCGTGCGAGCGCAGGAGGTGCGTCCACCGGTGCGGCATCGGATGCGCCGGAGAACGCGTGCAGCGGGCTGTGTGCGCTCGGCTGCAGCCGCGCTGCCGCGAGCAGCCCGCGCAGCTCCGCGGGTGTGAGCGGGAACGCTTCGACCGGCTGCTCCGCGTATCCGCTCGAAGCGCTCATGCGCCCGAGACGAGCCGCATGTACCGCTGCATCAGCGGGCCGTAGTCGCCTCTGCGGGCCGCGTCCATCGGTCCGCTGAGCCCGTCATGGTGGGTGGCCCATCCCTCGGCCGCCGAGACGTCGACGTCGAACGCCCCGCCGATCGTGTCGCTGGCGGCGCCGTCGGTGACGACGTCGACGATCGCGACACCGGGGATGAAGCCGGCGGCGGTCTTCAGAACGGCGCTTGTCGCCCGGCCGACGGGCGTTCGCGCATGCGAGGCGTTGTAGCCCTCGTACAGCGAGAGCGGGACCATCGCCTTGAGCGCAAGCCGTCCGGCCGCGCGGAGTGTGAAGCGGCCGCCGCGTCCGACCACCGTGCGCGCCATCCGGCCGGTCGAGCGCCACACACCCGCGCCGGCGCGCCGCGCGTCGGACGTGACTGATCGCCAGGTCGACGCGCTCCCGCGCGCGAGCCCGCGCAGCACCTCGAGGTCACCCCGCAAGATGCTCTTGATGCCGTTGCGATAGCCCCACCGACGACCGCCCATGACCCACTTCATGAAGCTGAAGCGGCCCTTCGGGAACGCCCGGCTGCGGATGCGGAAGCGGCGATCGGTGACCGACAGCAGGAAGTCGAGCACGAGGCTGTCGACGCGCAGCGCTCGATGCAGGAAGCCGTCTGCATCCGCCGCCTTGGCCGCGACCGCACGGCCGGCGAGCCGGGCGCCCTCGGCCCCGTAGCGGGCGGCCACACCGCCGAGCCGCCCACCGCTGCGCGCGAGCGTGCCGGCCACGTCCGCGGCGAGGTCGGGTGGCATCACCGTCGCCGCATCGGGGGCGAGGCGAGCCGTCACCACACTCAGCTCGCCCGCGTTGCGCTCAAGCGTGCCGGCCGTGCGGAGCATCGCTCCCGGGTCGAGGAGGATGCGCGTCACGGCAGCCTCAGTGCAGCGCGTCGTGCGCCGCCTGCTCGAGCCGGGCCTTCACCCGTGCGAAGTCGCGATGCCACTGGGCCTGCTGCGCCGCGACACGCGCCGCGACCTGTCGCATACGTCCCGCCAGCGCATGCAGCTCGTCGACCGCATGGCACGCGTCTTGGTTGCAGCTCTCCATCTCGGAGCGCCAGCGCTCCGCCGCCGGCCCCTCGAAAGCGGTGCCGGCGACCTCGCGCTCGACGTGCGTCGCACGGTCGGCGATCTCGTCGGCGTCCGCCTCGATGCGCGCGGCGTGCGCCCGAATCGCGTCGGGATCGCCGATCGGCAGATGGCCGATGTGGGCGATGACCTGTTGCGCGGTCACCATCGGCGTGACCGGTCCACCGCGTTACGCTCGCGCCTCGCCTCAGCCGCCCGCGCTCGTGAGCGCGTCGGCGCGGCCCTTGATCTCCACGGAGCAGTCGCGCAGGCCCTGCGCCACCTGGTTGAAGGTCGAGCGGAACTCGCCCTCCCACTGCGCGCGGAAGCGCTGGGCGGCGCCGCCCTCCCAGTCGGTGCCGGCGAGCTGGGAGCTGATGCGCGCGACGAGCGCGTCGATCTCCGCCGCCTCGGCGTCGAACTTCGAGCCCATCGTCTGCATCTGCTCGATCGTCCCGCCAATCCTGCCGCTCATCCGCGCCTCCTGGTCGTGTGCTGCCGCGTGGGCGGCCGACAAACTACTCAGGCACGGTGCCACGTGCAACCGCTATCCAGCGTGTTGCCGCATGATTCCGTGCCATGGACGACGGCCCGACCCCCGACCTGCGTCCCGGAGCGCGCGTCGGCTCCTACGAGCTGGAGCTGGTGCTCGCGAGCGGCGTCACGTCGACGACGTTCCGCGCCCGCCACGTCTCGCTCGGGCGCCCGGTCGCGCTGCGCGTCTTCCACGCGCACGCGTTCGCGGCCGAGCCCGGCGCACGCGAGCGCGCGCAGGCGCAGGCGGTGCAGGCCGGCCGCCTCGAGCACCCGGGCATCGCCGCCGTCTACGACGCCGGGCCGGCGGGCGCGGGCATGTTCGTCGCCTCCGCGCTCCACGAGGGGCCCACGCTCGCGGAGGCGATCGCGGCGGGCGACGTGCACCCGGAGCGCTGCGCGCAGATCGTCGCCGCGGTCGCCGACGCGCTCGCGCACGCCCACGACGCCGGCATCGTCCACCGCGAGGTGCGCCCGGAGGCGATCGTGCTCGGCCGCTGGGGCAACCCCGTGCTGCGTGACTTCGGCGTGATGCGCTGGAGCGGCCGGACGGGGCTCGCGACGCGCGCGGAGCTGGCGGAGACGTTGCGCTACGCAGCGCCGGAGCTCGTGCTGGGGCAGCCGGCGACGCCCGCCACCGATCTCTACGGCCTCGCCGCGAGCGCCCTCTGCTGCCTCACCGGCGCGCCGCCGGCGGACGGGACCAGCGTGGCCGAGCTGCTCGCACGGCGCACCGCCGGCCCGCCGCCGCACCTGCTCGCGCCGACCGAGGAGCTGCCGGACCTGCTCGCGGCGGCGATGGCGAGCGACCCGGCGCAGCGCACGCTCGGGCTCGCCGCCTTCGCGCAGCGGCTGACCGCCGGGGTCGCGCGCCTGCCGGCCGAGCTGCGCCGTGCGCCGTCGCCCCTGCGCTGCTCCGCAGCGCACGGGGCCGGGAGCCCGCCGGCAGCCGCACCGGCGACGCCGCCGCTGTCACCCACTCCGCCGCCCCGAGCGGATGCGACGCGTGTAGACCGCATGCGGGCGCTCTCGCCCCCGCCGGCGCCGACGGTGCGCGGCGACCGGCGAGCGCTGGTCGCGGCGACCGCGCTCGCGGCGACCGCGGCGCTCGCCGCATTCGGGCTCGGACGCGCCACGGCGCCCGGTCCGCCCCCGCCCGTCCGCGTCGGCTCCTTCGAGCTCGTCACCGCGCCGCTCTGGCAGGCAGGCGGGGGCGGCGTCGCCGGCGCGCGCGTGACGGCGCCGGTGCGCCTGCGGGGCGACCGCGCCACGGCGACGGTCGGGCTGCTGCCCCGCGCCGACGCCCCGCAGGATCCGCTCGCCGCGCTGCCGCGTGCGGCGCGCGGGCCGTTCGTACGCCCGCCGCGTCCGCTGCAAGCGGGCACGCGCCTCCTGCTGCGCTACGCGACCGCCGACGCAGCGGCGTCCGCCGCGGTCGCCTTCGCGCTGCCGACGAGCCGCGGGACGTTGCTCGCCGAGTGCGACGCCGACACGCCCGAGCGCGCCTGCGCGGCGCTGCTGGCCGGCGTCCGCCTCGGCGGCGCGCGGCCGCAGCTCCTCGTCCCCGACGCCCACACGGCCGCCACCGCCGCCGATGCGCTGCGGGAGCTGGAGGTGCAACGCGGCACTGCCGCCGCCGAGCTGATCGGCGACGCGGCGACGCGCGCGACGGCCGCGAGCCGTCTCGCGGGCGCCTACCGCGCGGCGGCGGAGCGCGTCTCGGCCCCACGGACCGCCGTGCTCGTCGGCCTGCGCGGCGCGCTCGCCGCGTGCGCCGACGCCTACGACGCGCTGGCGAGTGCCCTCGACCGCGGCTCCGCGGCCGGCTACCGCGCCGCGCGCGCTCGCGCCTTGTCGGCCGACCGGCGGCTCGCGGCGGCCGTCCGGGCGCTCGGCCCGCTCGGATTCCAGTTGGAGGCGTGACGTCGCACCGGTTGACGCTGCACTGTCGCTCACCCACAATCGCTCGCCGATGAGACGCCTGCCCGACATCTCGCGCCGACTGCTGGCGGGGACGCTCGCCGCGACGCTCGCGCTGGGGAGCGCGGCGTTCCTGCTCGGGCGCGCACTCGGCGGTGCGGATCCCCCGCAGCTCGCCGCGCCGCGCCTGACCCCCGTGGCGCCCGCGAAGGGCGACGCGCTCGTGATGCCGGCGCCGATCGCGATCCCGCGAGCGGCGGGCCGTTGAGCGACGCCGCGACGGTCGGCGACCCGGAGGCGATGCGCGCCCTCGCGCGCGAGCTGCTCGGCCGCGCGCAGCTCGTGCGCGGGCTTGCAGCGCCCGCCGTCGGGCGGCTCGAGGCAGCCGTGTTCGAAGGTCCGGCCGCGACGCGCCTGCGCGGTGAGGCGACCCGCCTCGCCGCCGCGCTCGCCGCCGCCGCCGGCGACCTCGCAGGGGTCGCCGGGGCGCTGCTCGCAGACGCCGCCGGTCTCGAGGGGCAGAACGACGCGCTGCGGCGCGAGGCGGAGGCGGCCGCAGCGACGCAGGCGCCGAACGGGCAGGGCGCATGAGGAACGCGGTCCAGCCGACCGACGTGCGTGCGGCGGGGCTCGCGTTCGCGGCCGCGCGCGACGACGCGGGGCAGGCGGCCGCCGGCCTGAGCGCCGTCGCGCTGCCGGCGATGCCGCCGGCGATGGCGGCGAGCCACCGGCACGCGCTCGCGGCCGCGGCAACGCGCCTGAGGGGCCTAACCGCGGTCTGTCATTGCACCGCTGCGCGGTGTTGTTCTGCCAGTATCTCGGTCCCTTGCGCCGGCGGCTCCCCCTCGTCCTCTCCGCGCTCGCGGTCGCGATCTCGCTCACGGGCGTTGGCGCGGCCGATGCGGTGCGCGCCGTCAGGCGTGCGCTGTTCGCGCAGAACGCCGGCGCGGTGAACGGGATCAAGGCGTCGCGCACGCCCCGCCCCGGGCGCCTGCTCGCGCTCGACCAGGCCGGGCACCTGCCTGCGAGCGTCTTCAGCCCGAGCATGCGCGGTCCGCGGGGACCGCAGGGCCCGCCCGGGCCGGTGGCCACGATCACGAACCCGTACGTCTTCCGCGCGCACGCGGTCGCCGCGCAGGACACGCCGGCACCGGGCAGCATCCGCGTGCTGCTCGGCGGCGAGGACTTCGACCCGCACGGCGACTTTGACGCCGGCTCCTCAACCTACGTCGCGCCGGTCGACGGGACCTACCTGCTGATGGGCGCCGTCGCGCTGTCGAGCGCCGCGACCGGACGCGTCTTCGCGCAGCTCACGTCGAGTCGCGCCGGCATGCGCATCCGCGGCGACGACGACTCCGCGACGCCCTACCACGTGGCCGTCGTGACGGGCCTGATGCGCTTGCGCCGCGGCGACACCGTCGAGCTCGACCTGTACACCGCGCAGGCCAACACGATCATCGCGACAGAGGCGCTGACGCAGTTCTCGGGCGCCCTGCTCGCCGCGGACGGCTGACCTTCGCACGGTGGACGATCGCCCGCGTACACTGCGCCGGATGTCGGGGTCTTGGGGTGCGCGCGCGTCGCGCCTGCTGACGCTCCTGCTGCTCCTCGCGGCCGCCGGCGCACCGGTCGCGCTCGCGGCAGCCGACACCGTCCTGGTGGGGACCCCGGGCAACGACGTGATCGTCGGCGGGAGCGCCGACGAGGCGATCTACGGAGGCGCCGGCAACGACACGCTGTCGGGCGGCGCCGGGAACGACGAGCTCGACGGCGGCCCCGGTGCCGACATCCTCAACGGCGGGCCGGGAAGCGACGTCGTCTCCTACTCCGGCACGCTGCCCGTCAAGGTCACGCTCGACGGCGTGGCCAACGACGGCACTGCCGGCGAGGGCGACAACGTCGGCAGCGACGTCGAGGACATCTTCGGCGGCGACGGCGACGACAAGCTCGTCGGCAGCCGCGCCGCCAACACGATCGACGGCGGCGCGGGCGACGACACGATCGACGGCGGCGCCGGCAGCGACCGCATCTACGGCGGCGCCGGCAACGACACGATCGACGCGCGCGACGGCGGTCCTGACCGGGTCGACTGCGGGCCGGGCGTCGACGAGGCGATCGTCGACGCGGTCGACGTCGTCGTCGGCTGCGAGCACCAGGCGCTGCCGCCCTCGACGCCGCCGATGCGCCTCTCGAAGCTGTTCCCCCAGGACGGACGCATCGGCTCGCTGCTGCTCGCGGGGGTCCTGCAGGGCTCGCGCGTCGTCGTCGCCTGCCGCACGCAGTGCCGTCCGGCCGGCTCCCCGCGTCGCGCGATCGTGCGCCTGCGCCACGCGCACCCCCGTGACGGCGCCATCCGACTCGCGTTGCCGCATGCGCCGGGACTCGTCGCCGGCACGACGTTCGAGATCGGCGTCGCCGCGCCGCGCGCGAGCATCCGCTGCAGCGTCTATCGCCTCTCCGTCCCGCTCCGCACCGTCGCGACGGTGCGCACGGCGTGCACGACCGTCGCGGCATCGAGATGACCGCCGCCGCACCGCCCCGTCGACGCCCGCTCGTGCCAGCGCTGCTCGGCGCCCTCGCCGCGCTCACGCTGTTCGCCGCCGGCTACCTGCTCGCGCCGGCGGGCAGCGGGCATGCCGTAGAAGCGCGCCGCTTCGCGCCGCTGCCGAGCGCCGCGCCGCCGCGGATCGCACTGCCGCGGCCGTTGCGCACGCTCCCGCCGCTGCCCGCGCCACCGCGCTCGGCCCCAGCCCCCGTGAGCGCGCCGGCCTACAGCCCGGCCGCCCCGGTGGCCGCTCCCGCGCCCGCACCGCAGCCCTCCCACCCGTCGAGCCCGCCGCTGCCGCCGGTTCCCTCATGCATCGGACCGGACTGCTGATGCGAGGCCGCGGGAGAGCGCGGCGCCTGCTGCGGGCGCTGAGCGACGCGCGCGTGATCGCATGCGTCGCGCTGTTGGTGGCGCTCACCGGCGTGACGCCGGCCGACGCCGTGCGCGCCGCACGCAACGCGCTGTTCGCGCGCAACGCCGGCGCCGTCGACGGGATCAGCGCGAGCCGCACGCCGCACGCCCGTCGCCTCCTGCCGCTCGGCGCCGACGGGCGCTTCCCCGCGAGCGTCGTGCCGCCCGGCCCGCGCGGGCCGCGCGGCGTGCAGGGGCCGGCGGGAGCGCGTGGACCGTCCGACGCCCGCGTCGACAGCCGCGCCGACGTCCCGATCTCACCCAACCTGCGCGTGCCGGTCGAGGTCGGGGCGCTGCCCGGGCTCGCGCCCGGCAGCTATCTCGTGCTGTTCACGAGCGCCGCGCACTACCGCGAGCCGAACCGCGACATGTACGTCGTCTGCGAGACGCGCCTGAACGGCAGAGTGATCAAGTCGACGCACGTCATCGTCGGCGAGGTCGCCG
Source organism: Actinomycetota bacterium (assembly GCA_018268595.1). Taxonomy (GTDB): domain Bacteria; phylum Actinomycetota; class Thermoleophilia; order Solirubrobacterales; family Solirubrobacteraceae; genus Conexibacter. The sequence continues at coordinate 42,929 of JAFDWH010000016.1, forward strand.
AGGCGGACGGCAACGTCGGCATCAGCAGCACGGTCCCCGTCACGATCAGCGACCGCAGCGACCTGTCCGTCACCTGCTGGGGCGATCAGACGGCGACGAGCCCCGACGGGCGGGCCGTGATGATCCAGCCGACGCTGTCCGCGCTCAGCGTCGGCAGCCTCACGCTCGGCTGACCGGCGGCACGCGATGCTCCAGGTCGGCGAGACGCTCGCGGGCTACCGCGTCGAGGAGATGGTCGGGATCGGCGGCATGGCGATCGTCTACCGCGCACGCCAGCTCTCGCTCGACCGCGCGGTCGCCCTCAAGGTCCTCTCCTCGACGCTCGTCGGCAACCGCGCGTTCCGCGAGCGCTTCCGGCTCGAGGGACGCCATGCGGCCGCGCTCGAGCACCCCAACATCATCCCGGTCTACGAGGCCGGCGAGTCGAACGGGTTGATGTTCATCGCGATGCGGCTGGTCGACGGGCCGACGCTCGCCGAGTTGACGACGAGCCCCGGCATCAGCGGCGGGGAGACGCTGCGGATCCTCGGCGCGATCGCCGGCGCGCTGGACGCCGCGCACGGCGCCGGCCTCGTCCATCGCGACGTGAAGCCGCAGAACATCCTGCTGACCCGCGGCGAGCACCCGTACCTCACCGACTTCGGCATCACGAAGGGGCCGCAGAGCGCCGGGCTGACGCGCACCGGCGACTTCGTCGGCAGCCTCACCTGCGTGGCGCCCGAGCAGATCGAGGGCAAGGAGGTGACGGCCGCGACCGACGTGTACGCGCTCGCCTGCGTGCTGTTCCACTGCCTCACGGGAACCCAGCCGTACCCGCGCGACACCGACGCCGCGCTGATGCATGCGCATCTCACCGCTCCGCCACCGACGTTCGCCGACCTGGGGATCGACGCGCCGCCCGCGCTCGACGCCGTCTTCCGCGCCGGCCTCGCGAAGGACCCTGCGCAGCGGCCGCCGTCGGCGTCGGCGCTCGTCGAGGCGTGCACCGCGGCGTTGGCGGAGCTCGGCGACGCGACGCTCCGGCGCAGCCCCGCCCTGCCGCCGCCAGCCGACGCAGCGGAGGAGCCGGCGGCGCCCGCTGCACAGGCGGCTGCGCCGCCGCCGACACCGCAGGCGCCGGTGTCCCCGCCGTCGCCGGTGTCCCCCACGGCCGCCGACCACCGCCACGCCGCCGCACCGGCGTCAGCGCCGGCTGCGGCGTCGTCCGCCCGCCGGCCGACGCGACACCTGCTCGCAGCCGGCGCGCTGCTCGCCGCGCTCGCGCTGGCGCTCGCCGGATGGGCGCTCGGCCACGGCGCCGACGCGCCGCCGCCCGGCGTCGCCCGCTCGGCCGCGGTCCAGGTGCGCTACGAACGCAAGGTCTGGGCTCCCGCGGAGGCCCGCGGCGCGATCGACGGCCTGCCGCTGGAGCACCCGGTCGCGCTGCGCAGCGCGGACGGCACGCGGCTGCTCGCGGGGCGCCTGCACGCTCCCGCCCCCGGCTTCGACCCGCTGCCCGCCGCGCTCGCGCGCCGGCTCGCCGCGCAGGCACCGGCGCGCCGCGTCCACTGGGGGGCGCGCGCAGCCGTCGTGCACGCCGGCCGCGTGCGCGCCGGTGGCGCGCTGTGGCTCGCGCTGCTGCCGGACGAGCGCGGCTGGACCGCCGTCGCCTGCGAGGCGCCGCGTGCACGCGCGAGCGCCGGCTGCGAGACGGTCGCGACGGCGCTGCGCGCGCGCGACGCGGAGCCGGTCCCGCTGGGTCCCTCGGCCGCCACGGCGGCCGCGGTGAACGCCGCCGTCAAGCGAATCGACGCGGCCGCGCGCACGGGGCTCGCAGCGCATGCGACGACGGCGCGCGCCCGCGCCGCCCGCGGGCTCGCGCGCGCGTACGCCGCCGCAGCGCACGACCTCGGGCGCTTCCACGCGCGCGCGCAGGAGCACGCGCTGGTCGGCGCGCTCACGGCGGCGCTGCACAGCCAGGCGGGCGCGTTCGCGCGCCTCGCGCGAGCCGCCGCGCGCACGGAGCGACCGGCATACAATCAGGCGCGTCTCGCACTGAGAAGCGGTGCAAAACGGCTCGACGCGGCGCTGCGCGCGTTCGGGCAAGCCGGCTACCGCACCCGCTGACCCCCTCCCCATGCCGATCCGCCCCAGACTCTCCTACGCGAACGTGATGTCGACGCTCGCGGTCTTCCTCGCGCTCGGCGGAACGTCCTACGCGGTCGCCCGCAACAGCATCGGCACGCGCGAGCTGAAGGACAACGCGGTCACGTCGCGCAAGGTGCGCGACGGCGCGATCGGCCGCGCCGACCTCGCGCGCGGGATCGTGCAACCCGGCCCGCGCGGCCCGCGCGGCGCGCAGGGGCCGGTCGGACCCGTCGGGCCGAGCGAGGTCGTGCAGGTCGCCAACGAGGTGCACGTGCCGATCCCCTCCCAGGCCGGCGGCCAGGCAGTGCCCGCGACGGTCACGCTCAAGCCCGGCGCATGGGTCCTCGAGGCGGAGGCATCGGTCATCTACCAACCGCCCAGCCCGGGCAGCGAGTGGTACTCATGCCTCCTGCGCACCGCCGCCGGCCAGACGCTCGGCCGCGGCCTCGAGCGCGTTGGAACCGACGCGCTCGGCGCGCTCGCGGGCAACATCGCCGTCCGCGGCGCCGCGACGTTCGACACGCCGACCCAGGTGCTCTTCCTCTGCGAGCACCCCTCCACGATTCCAGGGCCTCCCGCGCACACGGAGTCCGCGACGCTCACCGCGACGCACGTCGGCTCCGTCGAGCTGCACTAGCCGTCGGCAGCGTCGCCGGCCACCGCCCGCTCCAGCCCCTCCAGCGCCTCGCCGAGCTGCCGCCGCGCCGCACGCCCGAACAGGAACGGCACGAGCCGCGACCAGCCGCGCAGCTGCTGGCGCAGCTCGATCGTCGCCGCCGTCGCCGCGCCGCCGTCCGCCGGCGCCAGCTCGATCGCCGTCTGCGCCCGCGCCAGCAGCCCCTCGAACGGGGTCCCCGCCAGCTCCTGCTCCCACCGCAGCAGCCGCAGCTCGACCGTCTCGACGATGCGGAAGTCGGCGCGCACGGGCCGCCCGCGCGCGCTGATCATCACCTGCGTGAAGCGGCCGTCGCGGGCGCCCTCGACGCGCTGCACGCGCGGCCACCAGCGCGCCTGGTGCCACGGGTCCGCGACGACGTCCCAGACGACCTGCGGCGAGGCGGCGAGCGTGCGGCTGACGCGCGTCGTCGGCAAGGCGCGCGCGTCCCTTCCGGCGTTCAGCCCGCGATGTTGCGCAGGTCGCGTATCAGCAGCAGGTGCTTCAGGTAGGTCGCGACGGCGGCGAGGTTCTCGAGCGTCTCGACCGCCTCTCTGCGCCGCTCCGGGTTGCGCGAGCGCAGCGCCGGGGCGAGGATCTGCTGCAAGAGCGCCGCCTCGCGGTCGGCGGAGGTGCGGAAGACGCGCAGGTTGCGCCCGGCGACGCCGTACCTGGCCAGCTCGGCGACCGCGCGCACGATCTCGCGCTCGGTCTCGTCGTAGTAGCGCACGCCCGCGCGCTGCTCGCCTCTGATGACGCCGAACTCCTCCAGCTCGTGCACGAGTCTCGGCTGCGCGCCGGTCTCCTCGACGACGTCGTCGAGCGAGTAGACCGCGCCCGGCCCCTTCACCGCGACGGCCGTGCGCCGCAGGTGGCGGATGTCCGGTCTCTGCGAGGCGGCGGCGCCGCCGCTGCCGACGTCGCCGTCGGCGGCGCGGCCGCCCGCCAGCTCCTGGCGGATCACGCGCAGCGGCAGGAACTCGTCGCGCTGCAGCCGCAGGATCGTGCGCAGCCGCTGCACGTCGTTCTGCGTGTACAGGCGGTAGCCGCCCTGCGTGCGGCGCGGGGTCAGCAGCTTCTGGTCCTCGAGGTAGCGGATCTTCGAGATCGAGATGTCGGGGAACTCCTGCTTGAGCGCCTTGCAGACCGCGCCGATCGTGAGCGACTTCTGGCGCGGACGCGGCGCCTCCTCGGCGGCCTGCTCGCCGGCCGCCGGCTCGACGCTCGTGTCGGGAGTCGGTGCGGACGCCATCAGCGCGACAGGTAGGCGAGCTTGTACTTGCCGATCTGCAGCTCGTCGCCGTCCTGCAGCCGGTGCGACTCGATCCGCGCGCGGTTCACGTAGGTGCCGTTGAGCGAGCCGCAGTCGTCGAGGTACCAGTCGTCGCCGCGGCGCACGAGCAGTGCGTGGTCGCGCGAGACGGTCACGTCGTCGAGGAACACGTCGCTGTCGGGGCGGCGGCCGATCGTGAGGCGCTCGCCGTCGATCGCGAAGCTCTCGCCGGCGCGCCCGCCGCCGGAGCGGATCACCAGCGCGGCGCCACGCGCGACGACCTGGTCGAGCTGCACCGGCTCGATCTCGCCCGTCTCGCCGATGCGGTACGTGGCGGTCGTCTCGTGGTTCGCGCCGCCTTCGGCGACGGCCAGGAAGGCGCCGCACTTCTGGCAGTAGTTGGCTCCGATCGCGTTCGCGAAGCCGCACTCGGGGCAGTGGAGCGCCACGGGTCCTCCTGCGCTGGGCCGGCGCGGCCGCGCGCTACTCCTCGTCTTCCGGCTTCGGCCCGCGGCCGGCGAGGATGTTCGTGAGCTTCTCGACGTCCGCGCCGGAGAAAACGTCCTCCCCGCCTTCGTGCTTCTTGCGCAGGCGGTTGACCAGCTCGGCGCGCAGGATGTCGATCTTGCCGTGGAGGATGCGGCGTCTATAGCTGATTTCCAGCTCCTCCTCGGTGAGCTGCTGGATGAGGTCCTTCAGCTCCTGATCGCTCAGCGAGCCAAGGTCCGGGAAGGTGTCCATCGTCACGCTGTGTCTCCGATCCTCATGCTGGGACCGGCGAGTATAGCCGCGCGCGAGCGCAACCTCAACGTCAGCTTGAGGGTCTGGCTCGCAGCGCGCGACGGCCGTCGCGGACGTACAGCGCGGTCGCCGTCAGCGCGAGCGCCAGCCCGGCGTACAGCAACACCTCGCCGAGCGTCTGCAAGCCGCACAGCGGGAAGAACAGGCCGCCCATCACGGGCGCGACGGCGAGCCGGCCCGGCCAGTTGATGCGGACGTCGACGCCGCGCTTCAGCCCCTGCCGCGCGAGCGCGAGCATCAGCAGCTCGCGCGCGACCAGCACCGCGAGCGCCCAGCGCGGCAGCAGGCAGAAGTGCCAGTTGACGATCACGCCGCTGATCACGAGCAGGCGGTCGGTGACCGGGTCCATCAGCGCGCCGAGGCGGCTGTACTGGCGCGTGATGCGCGCGGCCATCCCGTCGGCGTAGTCGCCCCAGCCGATGACCGCGAACAGGATCGCCTGCGGCGCCCCGACGCCGTCGTCGCTGGAGAGCGCGACCACGAGGAAGACGGGGATCAGCAGCAGGCGCGCGAAGCCGATCGCGTTGGGGACCGTCCACGGGTTGAGCGGGGCGCCCGCGACGGTCGCGGCCGGCGGCGGGCCGGAGCGGTCGAGCCCGAGCAGGCGGCGGACCGTGAGCGGGCGTGCGGCCCCCGGGTCGGCGGGCTCCGCCGGTCTCCCTACGGGAGCGTCCGCCACAGGTCGAGCACCGCCTCGGCAGCGCCGTCGAGCGGGACGCTGCGGGTCTCGCGGCCGCGGCGCACCTGCAGCTCCAGCTCGCCGCCGGACAGCGTGCGCTTGCCGACGGTGATGCGCAGCGGGCAGCCGAGCAGCTCGGCGTCGGCGAACTTCTGGCCGGGCGCGAGGTCGCGGTCGTCGTAGAGCACGTCGGCGCCGAGCGCGCGCAGCTCGCCGTAGAGCCGCTCGGCGTACGCCTGCTCCTCGCTGCCGGCTCTGCCGAGCGAGACCAGCTCCAGCTCGAACGGCGCGAGCGCGCGCGGCCACGCGATGCCGGCTTCGTCGGCCGTCTGCTCGACGGCGGCGGCGACGATGCGCGCCGGGCCGATCCCGTAGGAGCCCATCACGATCGGGCGGCTCGTGCCCGACTCGTCGAGGTAGGTCGCGCCGAGCGGCTCGGAGTAGCGCGTGCCGAGCTTGAAGATGTTGCCGACCTCGATCGCCGCCTCGATGCGGATCGCGTTGCCGCCGACCGTGTCGCCCGCCTCGACCGTGCGCACGTCGGCGCGCTCGAACGCGAAGTCGCGGCCCGGCTCGACGCCGCGCAGGTGGAAGTCGGGGCGGTTGGCGCCAGTCACGTAGCCGCCGTCGGTCACCGCGTCGTCGAGCAGCACGGGCGCGTTCGCGCCGACCGGGCCGATGTAGCCGGCGGGGCCGATCTTCTGCGCGAACTCGTCGGGCTGCGCGGGACGGCAGGGCGCGCCGAGCGCGTTGCGCAGCTTGATCTCGTTGACGCGGTGATCGCCGCGCACGACGACGAGCACGAGCCCGCGGCCCTCGGCGATCACCGGGTAGGCCTTCAGCAGCGCGCCGTGCGGGACGCCGAGGTTGGCCGCGACCTCCTCGACGGTGGTGAGGCCGGGCGTGTGGACCTCCTCCGGCTTGTCGAGCGGGGCGGGCAGCGCGACCGGCTGCGGGTCGGCGCTCGCGATCTCGACGTTGGCGGCGTAGCCGGGCGCGAGCGCGACGGCGTCCTCGCCGGCGGCGCACGGCGCCATGTACTCGTGCGCGCCGGAGCCGCCCATCATCCCGACATCGGACTCGACGCGGTACCACTCCAAGCCGGTGCGCTCGAAGATGCGGTCGTAGGCGCCGACGTGCTTCTCGTAGGAGGCGTTCAGGCCCTCCTCGTCGCGGTCGAAGGTGTAGGAGTCCTTCATGATGAACTCGCGCGTGCGCAGCACGCCGGCGCGCGGACGCGGCTCGTCGCGCTCCTTGACCTGGAAGTGGTAGAGGATCAGCGGCAGGTCGCGGTAGGAGCGCACGAGCTGCGCGACGTGCGTCGTGACGACCTCCTCGTGCGTCATCGCGAGCACCATCTCGGCGCCCTTGCGGTCCTGCAGCTTAAACAGCTCGTCGATCCCGTAGCGGCCGGTGCGCTTCCAGATCTCGCCGGGGTTGAGGACCGGCATCAGCAGCTCCTGCCCGCCGATCGCGTTCAGCTCCTCACGGATGATCTGCACGACCTTCTGATGCGCGCGCCAGCCGGCCGGCATCCACGTCCACAGCCCGGTGCCGAGCTGGCGCACCAGCCCGGCGCGGACCATCAGCTTGTGCGAGATCGCCTCCGCATCCGCGGGGGCCTGCTTCTCGGTCGGCAGCAGATAAGTGGACAGGCGCGTCATCGGGCGGGAAGCCTAGTGGCTCGACCTCCCGCCCGCCTCCTGTCCGTCGACCTGTCGCGATACCGCCTACGTCGTCGCTCTCAGAGTTCCAGAGAATCTTCTTTCTGCGATTCTCACGGTCAACGTGTCGCTCACAGCCCTCCCGGCTTCGGTCGGCGCCGAGAGAATGACGTTGATGTTGCAGGTGCCTCTGGCTTCCAACGTCCTCGATCTGCACCCGTTCGGGTCCGTTATCGCGAAATATCTCTGCGATGTCACGACGATTTCTTCGATTCTCCCCCCAGCGGACGAACCAATCGTGACGGTTCTCTGCACGAGTTCCCCAGCTCTGACGGTGCCGAACACAAGTGGATTTGGGGTGAAACCGTTTATAACTTCGTTACCAGGTAGGAACGTTACTACTTGACTCGGACTCGGGGCCGAAAACGAAACGGTCGGTAGGTATACGAAGCCGCATTCAAAAAGCGGCATCGACCCTCTGCCGAGGGCATATTCGTTGTTCCCTAGCCCTTCGAGTGGAAATGTGACTCCCAAACCTTCAAACCTACATTCTTCACCAGTGCTCAATCTTGCCCTGATACTGACGATAAAAAGGCTGCTCAGCTGTAGCATAGCTCCAGCTGGCGCCGTGTCGCTCGACGAGGACCACCTCATTGACACCGGGAAGCCCAAGATCGCGGTGATCGAACCCCTCGTACAGCTACCAGAACTCAGGCTTGAGAGACTTCCAAAGGACGGTTCTTCTCCTTCTCTGACAGCCACTAGTCCTTCGGCGAATGAACCGCTCAATGTGATAGGACATTCCACCACCACCGTGCCTTCTCCAGATCTCGTAACTCTGAAGGTGCCCGTTTGAGTCACTGATCTACCTGGGCTAAACGACATACCAGTGAGAGCCCATGCGCCTGGCACCTGAGCCGCCATGACGACGAGCAGGACCAACAGCAGCAGCATGCTCCAGCGACGAAGACGATTTCCTCGCATCGCTTCCCTCCTTTGTCGTGTCGGTCCCCACAAACGGGCGTCACCCGCCCGGCACGCGGAACCGGAGCGCCCCCCCGAGGCCGCTCACGGCACAAACTACCAGTAACTGGGGTTATGGGCCAGCAGCAGCACTACCGCCACCGCTACGGCGCGCTCAGCGGAACTTCGCGATGTTCGCGAGCAGGACGCCGAACACGGGCCGTGGGAGGCCGTGGGCGTCGAGGATCGCGGAGTCCCAGCGGTTCGTCGGCGCGGACGCGAACCACTGGTAGAGGTAGACGCGGTCGACCTTGCGGCGGTAGAGGTCCGCCTGCTTGAAGATCGCCTGCATCGCGCGCTTCTGGCGCGTGAGCGAGGGGCGGAAGGACTGGCGCGCGTTCTGCGGCTGGAAGCGGAACAGGCCGGCCGTCTCGGTCAGCCAGATCTTCCCCGGCAGGATCTTCGCCGCTCTGCGCATCGAGCTGTTGCGGTCCTTCACGAAGCGGTTCGTGTCGGTGTAGTTGTGCAGCCCCCACACCTTCGGGACCGCCAGGTGACGGTCTCTGAACGCTCTCAGCACCGCCGCGGAGTACGACGCCATGTTCGGCAGGTCCTGGATGTCCGCCCCCAGCACGATGCAGCCGCGGCAGTTCGCCTTCACGATCTGGTAGTAGGCGACGACCGCCTCGGGGTAGCGCGCAGTCGGCTGCGTGAGGTTGTTGACCTCGTTCCACGGCTGGTAGATGCGCACCCACGGGTAGCGCTTGCGGAACGCGCGGAAGTCCCGCTTGTACGCCGCCGCGCTGATCGGTCTGCAGCCTTTCGCGCGCCCGATGTTCGGGCATCTCATCTTCGCCGGCGGGTTGAACGCGACGACGACCTCCATCCCGGCCGCCTGCGCGGCGTCCATCCACGCGTCGACCGCCGCGCGCTGCTTGAAGACCGAGTCGATCGGCGTGATGTAGCGCGTGCGCGTCGGCGCGAGCTGCTCGAAGAACTGGTTCGTGAACAGCGCCGGACTCTGGTCGGCGACGCCGACGACGTAGGCGCCGCTCGTCGCGGGCGCGGCGAGCGCGGCGCAGACGAGCGCGAGCAGGGCGAGCAGCAGCGTGCGACGGGGGATCACGGACGCCGCACTGTAGCGGCGGCGCCGGTCGAGGATGCGCATCCCTCGTGAACCCGCTCGGCGCGTGCGAGTTGCGCTCCGCTCAGGCGCTCCCGGCCAATAGCAGCGCCGCGACGCCCTCCGGGTCGTCGCTCATCGGGATGTGCCCGCAGCGGGGCAGCGGCACGTGCCGGGCGCGCGGCAGCAGCGTGCGGGCGCGCTTCGCCTGGCGCGGGATCAGCAGCCGGTCGCGCGTGCCCCAGCCGATCGTCACCGGCACCGCCAGCTCGGCGCCGTCGCGGAAGGCGTAGCCGCGCGTGTGCGGCAGCGTCGCCTGCCAGCCGGGGGCGCGTGCGAGCTGGACGAGGTCCTCGACCGCCTCCTCCCCAACGCGCTTGCGCGGACGGCCGTACATCAGCCCGATCGTCGCCTGGCGGCCCGCCGGCGAGCGCACGATCCGCCGCATCTGTGCGCCGAGGCGCGTCGCCGCGAAGTGCGTCACGTGCAGCATCGCGCGCCCGTAACGCGCCTCCGCGGGGCTCCAGAAGCCGATCGGCGAGAGCGCGGTGGCGCTCGCGACCGCGCCCATGCGCGCCAGCTCCAGCGCGATCCCGCCGCCGAGCGAGTTGCCGGCCACGTGCGGCCGTTCGAGCCCGACCTCGGTCCACCAGTCGACGAGCGCGCCCGCGAGCGCCTGCACGCTCGGCGCTTCGCCCGCGGGCAGCACCGGCGAGTCGCCGAAGCCCGGCAGGTCGACGCACAGCACGTCACGCTCGCCGGCGAGCAGCGGCACGACCGGCTTCCACGCGCCGCGCCGCGAGCCGATCCCGTGGACCAGCACGAGCGGCGGCCCGGAGCCGCTGCGGTCGTAGGCGAGCTGCATCGGGCGCACGCTAGCGGCGGGGCCCGCCGCCCGCGCCGCCTCAGGCCAGCTCGCGCGCGGCCACCACCGGCAGACCCGCCTCGATGCCACGCTGGCGCATGCCGCCGTCGTTCGTCACCACCGTCCCGCCGACGCGTGTCGCGAGCGCGACGTAGATCGCGTCGTAGGCGGTGAATCCGTGCGCGAGCGCAAGGGCGAGCGCCTGCGGCACCAGCTCGTCGGTCCGGTGCAGGCGGAGCGACTCGACGGGCACGTCCTCCATCGCGGCCATCGCCTCCTCGGCTGCGAGATCGCCCATGCGCACGCGCTTCCACATCACGTTCGCGACTTCGAGCAAGGCGAAGTCCGGAGCATGGAGATCGGAGCCTTCGATGCGCGCGAGCGCCGCAGCGATCGCCTCCGTGGCGGGCTCCCGAAGCTGGAGCGCGGCGAGCACGCTGGCGTCCAGCACGTACGCCGCCATGCGCTACCGGTCGCGATCTTCGCGGATGAGCTCGGCCGCAGAGTCCGCAACCGGCGCGTGGCGCTCACGCATCGCGCGCGCTCGCTCGAGCCACTCGGAGATCGTCAGCCCACGGCGCTCCGGCAGCTCCGCACGCAGCAGCTCGATCGCGGTCGCACCGATCGAGCGACGCGAGCTGCGAGCCTCCTCGCGCAGGCGCTCATACAGGTCGTCGGGCACGTCGCGCACGTAGAGCGTCGCCATGCGGAGGATGCTAGCAAGCTGCTAGCAATTCGCTCACGTGCGCGTGAAGCGCCGACCGGCGGTCGGCGAGACCGCCTCGTCGAGGCGCGTGCGCGCGGCGACCGTCTCGAGCAGCGTGCCGGACATCTCGTCGGCCTGCTCGGCCTGCTTGGCCTTCTCGAGCGCGGCGAGGCGCTCGGGCGTCATCTCGCCCGCGTTCTCGTCCTCGATCGCCTGCAGCCAGGCCGCGCCCTCGGCGGCCTCCTGCGCATCGACGTCGATGCGCTTTGCGCCGGAGCCGACGTACTTGTCGATCTCCTCGAACAAGGTGTCGACGAGCTGCTCGGTCGGGACCTTGCGCAGCGCTCTGCCGCGGCTGAAGATCAGGCCCTCGTTCTTCGCGCCGGTGATGCCGAAGTCGGCGTGCGAGGCCTCGCCGATGCCGTTCACGGCACACCCCAGCACCGCCACCTCGATCGGCTCCTCGTACGCCTCCAGGCGCTTCTCGATGTCCGCCACGACGGTGTCCATGTCGAACTGCAGCCGCCCGCACGTCGGGCAGGCGATCAGCACCGGCCCGCGCTCGCGCAACTGGAGCGCCTTGAGGATCTCCCAGGCGACCTTCACCTCCTCCTCCGCATGGAAGGTGGAGAGCGAGATGCGGATCGTGTCGCCGATCCCGTCGGCCAGCAGCGTGCCGAGGCCGACCGCGCTCTTCAACGAGCCCGACCACTTCGTGCCCGCCTCGGTGATGCCGAGGTGCAGCGGGTATGGGATCCGCTCGCTCAGCAGGCGGTTCGACGCGATCGTGTTCGGCACGTTCGTCGACTTGATCGAGACCTTGAGGTTCTCGAACTCCAGCCGCTCCATCAGCTCGACGAACTCGACCGCGGCCGTCACCAGCGCCTCGACGCTGTTCTCGCGCTCCAGCGCGTGCAGGTGCTTCGGCAGCGAGCCCGAGTTGACGCCGATCCGCAGCGGGGTCCCCAGCTCTCTCGCGCGGGCGGCCACCTGCGCGACCTTGTCGGGGCCGCCGATGTTGCCGGGGTTGAGCCGCACGCAGTGCGCGCCGGCGTCCAGAGCCTTCAGCGCGAGCGTGTGGTTGAAGTGGATGTCGGCGATGATCGGGATCGGCGACTCTCTGACGATCGTCTTGAGCGCCTCGACGTCCTGCTCGCGCGGGACCGCGCAGCGCACGATGTCGGCGCCCGCCTCGGCGACGCGCTTGATCTGCGCCAGCGTGGCGGCGAGGTCCGCCGTCTCCGTCTTCGTCATCGTCTGCACCGCGACGGGCGCACCGCCGCCGATCGGCACCGAGCCGACGTGGATCTGCCGCTGCGAGGCCATCTGCCCTTGAGTGTACGAGGCGCGCCCGTCAGCGCACGTTGAAGCCGCCGTTCTGGAAGCGGCCGATGTCGTTCGTGAGCCCGATCACGAACAGCATGATCACGAGCGCGAAGCCGATGACGCTCGCGCGCTCCATGATCGCGAACGGGATCGCCCGCCCGCGCACCTTCTCCGCCAGCGCCCAGAAGATGTGGCCGCCGTCGAGCGGCAGGAACGGGAACAGGTTGATGATCGCGAGCGACAGCGAGATCAGCGCGAGGATCTCCAACGCGCGCTCCGTGCTGAAGCCGATCGACTGGCGCGTCACCTCGTAGGCGCCGACGACGCTGCCGACCTGCTTGCGCTCTCTCGCCTGGAAGATGTGCGCGAAGACGGACAGCGTCCTGTTGGTGACGTCCCACATGCCGCTGGCGCTCGCGCCGGCCGCCGCGACCGGCCCGAGGTCGCGCGTGCCGCTCACGTAGGTGAAGCCGAGCCGCGTGCGCTCGATCCCTCTCGTCGCGTCGTAGCGCGGGCGGACGTCGAACGTCAGCCGCGTCCCGTCGCGCAGCACCACGAGACGCGCCGGCGTCGTCGCGACGCAGCCGGCGACCGGCCGGCCGGCGCATCTGTGGCTCGCGACCTGTCTCGCCATCGCCGTGACGTCGCCGCGGACGCCGTCGACCGAGACGAGTCTGTCGCCCGGCTGCAGGTAGCGCGCGGCAGGCTGCTCGAGGTTGTGCGAGCTGACGACCTGGCTCGTCGTCGCCTCGCCGTTGACGAGGAACAGCGCCCACAGGATCAGGAACGCGAGCAGCACGTTGACCGCCGGCCCCGCGGCGATCACGACGACCCGCTTCCACACCGGCTGGCGGTAGTAGCTGCGCGCGGCGACCTCAGGCGGGAGCGTCTCCCGCGGGTTCATGCCGCTGATTCTCACGTAGCCGCCGAGCGGGATCGGGCCGATCCCGTACTCGGTCTCGCCGCGCCGGAACGACACGAGCGGTCTGCCGAAGAAGAGGCTGAAGCGCTCGACGCGCATCCCGACCGCCTTCGCGGCGGCGAAGTGGCCGCCCTCGTGGAGGATGATCAGCACCGCGAAGCCGGCGAACGCGAGCAGCCAGCTCATGCCTTCGCCGCCCGCTGCTCGACCAGCTCGGCCGCCGCCGCGCGCGCGTCGCGGTCGGCCGCATAGAGCGTCTGGAAGGCGTGGATGCGCCCGGCCGGCACGGTCTGCAGCGACTGCTCGATCACCTCGGCGATCTCGTGGAAGCGCAACCGGCCGGTGAGGAACGCGTGCACCGCGACCTCGTTGGCGGCGTTGAGGATGCACGGCGCGGTCCCGCCCGCCTCCCCCGCCTCGCGCGCGAGCCGCAGGCACGCGAACGTGCCGGTGTCGGGCGGCTCGAAGGTGAGCTGGCCGAGCTGCGCGAGGTCGAGCGGCTGCACCGGCAGCTCGACGCGGTCGGGGTGGTGCAGCGCGTAGGCGATCGGCACGCGCATGTCGGGGTAGCCGAGGTGCGCGAGCGTCGCGCCGTCGCACAGCTGGATCAGGCTGTGGACGATCGACTGCGGGTGCACGACGACGTCGATCTGGTCGTAGGGCGTGCCGAACAGGTGGTGCGCCTCGATCAGCTCGAGGCCCTTGTTCATCAGCGTGGCCGAGTCGATCGTGATCTTGCCGCCCATCGCCCACGTCGGGTGCGCGAGCGCCTGCTCGACGGTCACGTCGCGCAGCTCGTGCGCGCTGCGGCCGCGGAACGGGCCGCCGGAGGCGGTCAGGACGAGCTTGTCGACCGTCCCCGGCCGCTCCCCGGCCAGCAGCTGGTGGATCGCCGAGTGCTCGGAGTCGACCGGGACGATCTGCGCGCCGGTCGCCTCGGACAGCTGCGTGACCAGCTCGCCGCCGACGACGAGCGACTCCTTGTTGGCGAGCGCGAGGTCGATCCCCTCGCCGAGCGCGGCGACCGTTGGGCCGAGGCCGGCGGAGCCGACGAGCGCGTTGAGGACGAGGTCGGCCTCCGACTCGACCACGAGCCGCACGAGCCCCTCCGCGCCGGCCAGCACCTCGCCGTCGGTCCACTGCTCGGCGGCGCGTGCGGCGGCGTCGCCGTCGGCGAGCGCGATCCGCGCGACGCCCAGCTCGCGCGCCTGCGCGACGAGCGCGTCCGCAGACGACTCGGCCGAGATGCCGACGACCTCCAGCTCGCCTGCGGCCTGCGCGACGACGTCGAGCGCCTGCGTGCCGATCGAGCCCGTCGAGCCGAGGATGAGGAGGCGGCGGGGCATGGGGCCCTTGATTCTAGGTGCGCGGCTTTGCGCGGCCTAAGCCAGCGCGTGCCACACGTAGTAGCCCACGACCGCCGCGAACAGGGCGGCGTCGACGCGGTCCAGGGCGCCGCCGTGGGCGCCGAACGCGGCGCCGGTGTCCTTCACGCCGACGTCACGCTTGACGAACGACTCGAACAGGTCGCCGATCGGCGCGGCGATCGCGACGCCGAGGCCGAGCAGCAGCGCGTCGGTCGTCGAGAGCCAGTCCTGGTACAGGCCCGCGATCACGACGGCCGCGACCGCCGTCAGCATCCCGATCGCCAGGCCCTCGACCGTCTTGTTCGGCGAGATGCGCGGCGCCAGCGGGCGGCGGCCGAACGCCTTGCCGCCGAAGTACGCGCCCGTGTCGCCGACGAACGTCCCCACCAGCACGTCGATCACGATCGCGTTGCCGTGCGGCAGCCCGCGCAGCAGCACTGCGTGCGCGAGCGCGAAGCCGATCCAGTAGATCCCGAACAGCGTGCTCGCCATCGCCAGCGAGGCGTGCTCGCGGCTCGGCCCCCACGCGGTCAGCCCGAACAGCACCGGCACGGCCGCGACCGCCGCCAGCAGGATGTGGAACTGCGTCCCCCACAGCGCCGCCGCCAGCAGTCCCGCCAAAGCGAGGAAGCCGGCAAGCCGCACCGGTCTGACCGCTCTCAGCAGCTCGTACAGCTCGTGCAGGCAGAGGCAGCCGACCGCCAGCAGCGCGAGCGCCCACACCGCACCGCCGATCGCGTTGACGACGATCACCGCGATCGCGGCGGGGATCGCGACGACGACGCGCCCGCCGAGGTCCGAGCCGCCGTGCCGGCGCGCCAGCCTGCGCGCGCGCCGCTCGCTCGGCGGCGGCCTGCGGCGCGTCGGCCGGCCGGCGCTCACGCCACCCGCCCCCCGAACCGCCGCTGGCGCGTCGCGTACTCGGCGAGCGCCGCCTCGAACGCGTCGCGGTCGAAGTCGGGCCACAGCTCGGGCCGCGAGACGAACTCCGAGTAGGCGGTCTGCCACAGCAGGTAGTTCGACAGCCGCTGCTCGCCGCTCGTGCGGATCACCAGCTCCGGGTCGTGCATGTCGGGCGCGTAGAGGTGCCGGCGGAACTCCTCCTCGGTCGTGCCGCTGAAGGAGCGCGCCGCGTCGACGATCTCCGCGCGGCCGCCGTAGTTGAACGGGATGAAGAAGGTGATGCGGTCGTTGCCGGCGGTGAGCGCCTCGGCCCACTCCATCCGTCTGACGATCTCGCGTGGCACGGGCGCTTCGCGCCGGCCGATGAAGCGCAGGCGCACGCCCTCCTCGTGCAACTCGGGCGTCTCGCGGTCGATGTACTCGGCGAACATCGTCACGAGCGCCTTCACCTCCTCGAGCGAGCGCGACCAGTTCTCGGTCGAGAAGGCGTAGATCGTCAGCTCCTCGACCCCCAGGTCGACGGCGTCGCGCAGCCGCGCCTTGACGTTCTCCGCGCCGGCGCGGTGGCCGTCTGTCACGGTGAGGCCGCGCTGCTCCGCCCAGCGACCGTTCCCGTCGGTGATGATGGCGACGTAGCGGGGGCGCGCGGCGCCGGCTTCGTCGGAGTCGGACACGCCCACGCGCGCGTCAGACCTCGAGGATCTCTTCCTCTTTGTGCTTCAGCAGGCCGTCGAGCTCGTGGACCTTCTCGTCGGTCAGTCTCTGAAGCTCCCCCTCGGCGCGATGCTCGTCGTCGGCGCCGGCCTCGCCGGCGTCGCGCAGCTCGCGCAGGTCGTGCATCACGTCGCGGCGGATGTTGCGGATCGCGACGCGCCCCTCCTCGGCGATCCCGCGCACGACCTTGACGAGCTGCTTGCGCCGCTCCTCGGTCAGCTCGGGGATCGAGAGCCGGATCATGTTGCCGTCGTTGCTCGGCGTCAGGCCGACGTCGGATTCGAGGATCGCCTTCTCGATCGTCTTGATCGAGCTCTTGTCGTACGGCTGGATCGACAGCAGGCGCGCTTCGGGGGCGCCGATCGTCGCGAGCTGTCTGAGCGGCGTCGCGGCGCCGTAGTAGTCGACCATGATGCGGTCGAGCAGCGCGGGCGTCGCGCGACCGGTGCGCACCGAGCCGAACTCGTGGCGGGTCGACTCGACCGACTTCGTCATGCGCTCGCGCGCGTCTGCCAGCAGCTCTTCGATCATGTCCTCACCAGGGTTCCGACGCGGTCTCCGCACACTATCCGGTCGATGTTCGACTCGTCGTTCATGTTGAAGACGACGATCGGCAGTCTGTTCTCCATGCAGAGCGTGAGCGCTGTCGTGTCCATCACGCGCAGTCGCCGCTCGACCGCCTCCATGTGCGAGATCTCGGGGATGAACTCGGCGGTCGGGTCGAGCGCCGGGTCGGCGCTGTAGACGCCCTCCACCCCGTTCTTCGCCATCAGGATCACCTCGGCGTGCATCTCGGTCGCGCGCAGCGCCGCCGCCGTGTCGGTCGTGAAGAACGGGTTGCCGGTGCCGGCCGCGAAGATCACGACGCGGCCCTTCTCGAGGTGGCGGATCGCGCGCCGGCGGATGTACGGCTCGGCGACCTCGGAGATCTCGATCGCCGACAGCACGCGCGTCGGCGCGCCTTCCTTCTCGAGCGCGTCCTGCAGCGGCAGCGCGTTCAGCAGCGTCGCGAGCATGCCCATGTAGTCGCCCGTCGCGCGGTCCATGCCGGCGGCCTGGGCGGCGACGCCGCGGAAGATGTTGCCGGCGCCGACGACGACGCAGACCTGCACGCCGCGCGCGTGGACGCGCGCGATCTGGCTCGCGACCGCCTGGATCCGCTCCGGGTCGGCGCCGTACTCCTGGCTGCCGAGCAGCGCCTCGCCCGACAGCTTCAGCATGATCCGCGTGAACGCGGGCGCCGCGCCCTCGGGCTGCTCCGAGGGCGCGGGCACGACGGCCGGTTCGGGCTCAGTCGCCAACGGCGAACCGCGTGAAGCGGCGGATCACGATGTTCTCGCCCGTTCTGGCGGCGAGCGCGGCGCGGATCTCCTCGATCGTGCGCCCCTCGTACTTCTCGCCGTTGACGTGCGCCTGCTTCAGGAGGACGACCTCCTTCAGCCACGAGTCGACCTTGCCTCTGACGATGTTGCCGCGGATGTTCTCCGGCTTGTCGGCGAACTGCTCCTCGGCGATGCGCGTCTCGCGCTCGACGTCCTCCGCCGGCACGCCGTCCTCGTCGACCGCGACCGGAGCGGCCGCCGCGACGTGCAGCGCGAGGTCCCGTGCGAACGCGACGAAGTCGTCGTTGCGCGCGACGAAGTCGGTCTCGCAGTCGACCTCGACGAGCACGCCGATCTTGCCGTTGGCGTGGATGTAGGACTGCACGGTGCCCTCGGTGGCCGCGCGCTCGCCGCGCTTCTCGGCCTTCGCGACGCCCTTCACGCGCAGCGCCTCGATCGCCTTCTCGATGTCGCCGTCCGCCTCGACGAGGGCCTTCTTGCACTCCATCATCCCTGCGCCGGTGCGCTCGCGCAGGGCCTTCACGTCTTGGGCGGTGATGCTCATGCGGTGGGCTCCCCCCCGGAGCCGGCGTCGGTGGTGGTGGTCGTCGTCGTCGCGGCGGCGGTCGGCTCGGCGGGCGCCTCGGGCGCCGGCGCGGCCTCGGCGGGCGCCGCCGGGGCGGCGGCAGCCGCGGCCTGCTGCGCCTGCGCGGCGGCGGCCTGCTCGGCGGCGCGCTTGGCCTCCTCGGCCTCTCTGCGCGCCTGCTCCTCGGCCTCGCGCTTGGCGGCCTCCTCGGCCTCGCGCTTCGCCTTCTCCTCGGCCTCGCGCTTGGCGCGCGCCTCGGCCTCGATGCGGGCCTTCTCCTCCGCCTCCTTGCGCGCGCGCTCCTCCTCCTCGCGGAAGATGCGGTTGCCCTCGCCGATCACGTCGCCGAGCGCGCCGGCGATCACGGCGCACGAGCGGATCGCGTCGTCGTTGCCGGGGATCACGTAGTCGATCCCGTCCGGGTCGCAGTTCGTGTCGACGAGCCCGATGATCGGGATGCGCAGGACCTGCGCTTCGCGCACGGCGATCGCCTCGGTCTTGAGGTCGACGACGAAGATCGCGTCGGGGACGCGCTGCATGTTCTTGACGCCGCCGAGGTTCGCCTGCAGCTTCGCGAGGTCGGCCTGCGCGGCCAGGCGCTCGCGCGTCGGCAGCAGCGCGAGCTGCCCCTCCGCCTCGTAGCGCTCGAGGTCGTGCAGCCGTCTGATGCGGCCGGAGATCGTGCCGAAGTTCGTCAGCAGCCCGCCGAGCCAGCGGTGGTTGACGTACGGCATGCCGGACGCCTCGGCGGACGCTCTGATCGCGTCACGGGCCTGCTTCTTGGTGCCGACGAACAGCACGGTGCCGCCGCGGTGGGCGAGCGCGGAGGCGAACTCGCGCGCCTCCTGCAGCAGCTCGTCGGTCTGCAGCAGGTCGATGATGTAGATGCCGGCGCGCTCGCCGAAGATGAAGCGGCGCATCTTCGGGTTCCAGCGGCGCGTCTGATGGCCGAAGTGGACGCCGGCCTCCAGCAGCTCCTTGATGCCTACCTGAGCCACGGTGTGCTCCCTTGTGTGGTGGTGCGAGATGCCCGGCCGGAGACGTCGCGGTCCCGGCGCACGATGCGCCGGTCAGGGTCGCGAGGCCCCGTGTCGACCGGGGTAGACGACAGATCGCGCGGGATTCTAGACGGTTCCGGCGCTCAGCCGATCGAGCACGGCCTGCAGGTCCGGCGGCAGCGGCGAGGTCACGTCGACCCGCTCGTCCGTGACCGGGTGGTCGAACGCGAGCCGGGTCGCGTGCAGGAACTGGCGCGCGAGGCCGAACGCGCCGCCGGCCGCGCCCGTGCCGGCCGCCGGTCCATATTCCGGGTCCCCCGCGACCGGATGCCCGATCGCCTGCAGGTGCACCCGGATCTGGTGCGTGCGGCCGCTCTCGAGCGCCACGCGCAGCAGCGTCCAGCCGGCGTAGGCGTGCTCCAGCTCGAAGTGCGTGCGCGCCGCGCGCGGGACGTCCGTGTCGGTCGACATGCGCGTGCGCACGCGCCGGTCGCGCCCGATCGGGGCGTCGATCGTGCCGCTGCGCGCCGGCGGGCAGCCCTCCACGAGCGCGAGGTACTCGCGCCGCAGCGCGCGTCTGCGGATCAGCTCCTGCAGCGCGCGGTGCACCGGCTCGGACTTCGCGACCACGAGCAGCCCGGAGGTGTCCTTGTCGAGCCGGTGGACGATCCCCGCCCGTGCGGCGTCCTCCCCGCCCGCGGCGCGGCCGGCGAGCGCCTCCGCGAGCGTCGCGCCGCGGTGCCCGCGCGCCGGGTGGACGACGACGCCGGCCGGCTTGTCGACGACGAGCAGGTGCGCGTCCTCGAAGGCGACCGCGAACGGCACCGGCTCGTCCGCGCCGGCGGCCGCGTCGGCGCCCGGCTGCGGCGCGACCTCGATCCGCTCGCCCGCCGCCACACGGTGGCGCTTCGGCCGCGGCTCACCGTCGACCGTCACGAGCCCGGCGTCGATCGCGCGCTGCGCGGCGCTGCGCGAGCCGAGCGGCCCCGCGAGCAGCTGGTCGAGCCGCTCGCCCGCGGCGGCGGCGTCGACCTCAATCGCCAGCGGCTCTTCCACCGAGCTCGAGCACCAGCACGAGCGCCGCGACGCCGCCGGTGATGCACATGTCCGCGACGTTGAAGGCCGGCCAATGCGGAAAGTGGATGAAGTCCGTCACGTAGCCCTGGTGCACGCGGTCGACCAGGTTGCCGACCGCGCCGCCCAGCACGAGCCCTGTCGGCAGCCACAGCAGCGGCCGCTCGGCATGCCGCACGAAGTACGCGAGCAGCAGCGCGAGCGCCGCGAGCGTCACGACCAGCACGATCGCGCCGCCACCACCGAGGAAGCCGAACGCGACGCCTCTGTTGTGCACGTTCACGAGCGACAACGGGCCGACGACGTCGTGCTGCTCGCCGGGGTCGATCGAGGAGCGCACGAGCGCCTTCGTCGCCTGGTCGGCCAGCAGCACGGCCAGCACGACGAGCCCCGCGAACGCCCACCGCGCCCCGCGCGCCGGGCTCGAGACGGCGGCTTCCCCCACGGCCGCCATCAACCCTGGATCAGCGAGACGACGAGGCGCCACACGATGATCAGCACGAACGTCGCGACCATCGGGCTGAGGTCGAGCGGGCCGAACATCGGCAGCACGCGGCGGAAGATCCGCAGGTAGGGCTCGACCACCTGACGCAGGAACTCGACGATCGCGTTCCACCAGCGCGAGTACGGCGGCCGGATCCCGACCGAGTACATGATGCTGATCACGACGTAGGCGAAGATGCAGATCAGGTAGACGGTGAACAGCGCGTCGACGTAGCGGGCGATGTCGCTGCGCACGGTCGCCAGCGCCACGAGCGCGCCCGCGCTCACCGTCTCCCCCCGTGCACGGCCGCGTCGGCCGCCGCCTGGAAGGCGGCGCGCAGGCCGCCGTCCTCCAGCGCCGCGAGGCCGCGCGCCGTCACGCCGCCCGGCGAGGTGACGGAGCGGCGCAGCGCGAGCGTGTCGAAGCCGCGCGCGGCGAGCAGCGCCGCCGAGCCCTCGGTCGTCGCAGTCACCAGCTCGACCGCCGTCTGCGGCGACATCCCGAGCCGCACGGCGGCGTCGACCTGCGCCTCGACGACCAGCGCCACGTACGCAGGACCGGCCCCATGGATCGCGGTCGAGACGTCGATCAGTCTCTCGGGCACGTCGATGACGGTCGCGACGCGCGCGAGCAGCTCGCGCACCGCGTCGCTCGCGTCGCTCTCGGCCGCCAGGCAGACGACGCCTCTGCCGATCTCGACGGCGACGTTCGGCATCACGCGGACGACCGCCTGCGCGGCGGGGTACGCCCGGCGCAGGGCGTCGAGGGTGACGCCGGCGAGGATCGAGACGATCGTGGTGTCGCGCTCGTTGCCCTCGACCTGCGCCGCGACCGCCTCCAACTGGTCCGGCTTGTGGCAGAGGAACAGCACGTCCGCCTCGCGCGCCAGCTCGGCGTTCGACGTGAACGCACGGCCGCCCAGCTCGCCGGCGAGCGCCTGCGCCTTGCCGGGAAGCGCGTCCGTGCAGCCGATCGGATCGCCCCAGCCGCGCGCGAGCGCGGAGGCCATGTTGCCTGCTCCGATCAGTCCGACGCGCATGGGCGGCAAGCGTATCGGCCGCGCGCTCGGCGCCGCCGGCTCAGCTCTGGTTGAAGAAGCCCTTCTCGATCAGCCGCGCGCGCTCCTCGGCCGAGACCTCGACGTTGCGCGGCGTGAGCAGGAAGACCTTGTCGGCGATCCGCTGCATGCCGCCGTCGAGCGCGTACGTGAGGCCGGAGGAGAAGTCGATCAGGCGCTTGCTGAGGTCCGTGTCGGAGCTCTGCAAGTTGAGGATGACCGGGATCGAGTCCTTGAACTTGTCCGCCACGTCCTGCGCGTCGTTGAAGGACTTCGGGATCACGAGGTGGACGCGCACGTCCTGCCCGTTGCGTCCGGGGCCGGTGCCGCCGACGGGCCGCAGCACGCTCGTGCGGCGGGCGGCCGGCTCGTCCTCGGCGAAGATGTCGTCGAACTCGTCGCGCCGGCGGCGGCTGGAGGACAGGCGGCGCACGTTCGGGCGCTCGCGGTAGCTCTCCTGCAGCTCGGCCTCCGGCTCGTGGTAGACCGGCTCGTCGTCGTACTCCTCCTCGACGGCGAGGCCGAAGTAGACGAGCGTGCGGTGCCAGGTGTCGCGGAATGCCATGACGTCGAGGGATTCGCGGGGGGCGCGCCGATCCCTTCAAGGGATTATGACGACTTTCCGCGTAGTCACCGGTACAGCGTCGAGCCCAGCCGCACGATCGTCGCGCCCTCCTCGACGGCCACCTCGTAGTCCTGCGAGGTGCCCATCGAGAGGTGCCGCAGCCCGTGCCCGGCCGCCAGCTCCCGCAGCGCGGCGAAGTGGCGGCGGTTGTCCTGCGGCCGCGCGACCGCCGGCGGCATCGTCATCAGGCCGACGACCGGGACGGGCGCGCGCGCGATGAACGCGGGCAGCTCGGCCGGCGCGATCCCGCTCTTGGAGGCCTCGCCGGCGACGTTGACCTCGACGAGGATCTCGGCCGGATGCTTCGCGAGCTGCGCCAACGCGGAGTCGCTCGCGACGGAGTGGATGTAGCGGACGTGCGGGGCGAGCTCCTTCACCTTGCGCGATTGCAGGTGACCGATGAAGTCCCAGGTGAAGACGCCGGGGTAGGCGCTCGCCTTCGCGACCAGCTCCTGCGCGCGGTTCTCGCCGAGCAGCGTCAGGCCGGCCTCGGCGAGGACGCCCAGCTCGTCGAGCGGGACGTACTTGACGGCGGCGAGCAGCTCGATTTCGGCCGGGTCGCGGCCAGCGCGCTTGGCCGCCTGCGCGATCCGTTCGCGTGCCTCCTCGACGCGCGCCCGGACCGCGTCGGCATCGAGCCCGTGGATCAGCTCCGCCATGCGACCCCCGCCTGCCGGCCGGTCACCCCGCCGTCGCGGCGGTGGGAGAAGAACAGGTCCGGGTCGGAGCAGATCGTGCAGAGGCCGGCGTCGTACACGTGTGCGACGCCGGCCGCTTCGAGCCGCTCGCGCGCGACCGCCTTGAGGTCGAGCAGCCCGGCCGAGCGCCCGAACGCCGCCGCGACGTCGTCGCCGACCTCGTAGCAGCAGCCGCCGGCGCCCGGGCCGATCGCGGCCTGGACCTCGCCGTCCCCGCCCAGCTCGCGGACCGCCGCGACGCCGTTTTCGACGACCCCGTCCGCCAGCCCGCGCCAGCCGGCGTGGACCATCGCGACGGCGCCCGGGGCGATCAGCGCGACCGGCAGGCAGTCGGCGGTGAGGACGAGGGGGGCGAGCTTTGGCTCGGCGGTGGCGACGCCGTCGGCCTCGCGTGGCTCGCCGCTGGGTGCGGCGCGCCGCTCGACGCGATTGCCGTGGACCTGCCGTCCTTGAACGACGGCCTCGAGGGGAAGCCCGATCGCCGCGGCGAGGATGTTTCGGTTGCGGTCGACGGCGTCGGCGTCGTCGGCGGTCCAGCGGCCGAGGTTGAGCGACGCGTATGCCCCCTCCGAGACCCCGCCGCGCCGCGTCGTGAAGAGGGCCCGGCCGCCCGGGAGGGCGATCCCGACGTGGTCGCCGACGCGCTCGAACGGGGCAGGCAAATGCACGGCGCGGATGGTAGTCGGGGATCACTGCGGGTTTGTACATCTCCAGGATGCACAAACCCGCAATGCTCAGCGCGCGGCGGCGAGCGCGACCGCGAGCTGGGCGTCGCGGTCGGGGGCGGCGCCGTCGAGGCGGGCGTCGAGCGCGGCCGCGAGTGCGCGGCCGACGGCCGCGCCCTGCGGGATGCCGGCGGCGAGGAGATCCGCGCCGTCGATGGCGAGTCTCACGCCACGCAGGTCCTCGATCCAGGCGCGGGCTTGGGTCTCGGCGCCCAGCGCCCCGGCCAGCGCGACGGCCTCGACCGGAAGCGCCCGCGCCACGGCGGCGATCTCCGACGGCCGCGAGGCCCCCGCAAGCCTCCCCTCGATGCCCTCCGCCTGGGCCACACGCACCACGACGTCCCGCTCGCGCCCGACGAACTCCAGCGCGTCGAGCCAGCCCGCCAGCGCCGCCGGCGCCACCGCACGAGCAGCGGAGCCGAGCAGCAGCAGGTCCCCCCGCGCGTCCGCGGGCAGCAGCGCCAGCGCGCGCTCGGCGAGCGCGCGGTCGAACGCGAGCGGGACGCCGAGCGGCCACTCCGCCACCCACTCCAACGCCGCCACCGCCGACGGCTCGCGCAGCAGCAGCCGCAGCTCCCCGCCGATCCGCGCCGGCGTGACCGTCGCGAGCGCGCCCGCCGCGACGGCCTCCTGCGCCAGCTCCGCCGTCCGCGCCTCCACGCCGAAGCCCAGCCGCGTCGCGTAGCGCACGAGCCGCAGCAGCCGCGTCGGGTCGTCGCGGAAGGAGCGCTCGTGCAGGACCCGCAGCGCGCGGGCGTCGAGATCCCCGAACGCGTGCGGCGCGGCCCGCACGCGCCCGTCGAGCGACACCGCGATCGCGTTGACCGTGAAGTCGCGCCGCAGCAGGTCCTCCGCGAGCGTGCCAGGCCGCACGTCGGGCAGCGCGCCCGGCCGCGCGTATGACTCCGCGCGCGCCGTCGCGAGGTCGTAGAGGTGCCCGGCAGCCTCCACGGTCGCGGTGCCGAAGCGGTCATGGATCGTCAAGACGCCGTCGAGCGCCGCCGCCAGCCGCCGTGCCACCGCCACCGCGTCCCCCTCGACGACGAGATCGAGGTCGACGGAGGCAGGGCGGTCGAGCAGCAGGTCGCGCACCGCGCCGCCGACGACCCACGCGTTCGGAAGCACGGCGGCGAGCGGCTCCGCCGCAGGCAGCGCACGCAGGTCGGGGGACGGAGCCATCGAGGCGATCATCTACCATCCGCGCCCGATGTCGAGCCCCCCGCCACGCCGGCTCCGGCGCGGACTGCTCGTCGCCCTCGCCGCCGTGGTCCTGCTCACGGGCGGCGCCGTGGCGTTCGTGATCGCGCACAAGCCCGGCGACGTCTCGCACCCCGACGTCGAGTTCACGACCACGACGACCGCGCCGGCCCCGCCGCCGAAGCCGCAGGCGGTCGACCGCTTCCTGTGGCCGACGTACGGCTTCACCGAGGCCCGCACGCGCGACTACCTCGACGCCCCGCGCTACCTGAGACCGCACTTCAGACGCGGCTGGACCTACCGCGGCGGCGCGCTGCTCGAGTTCCCGCCGACGATCGACGGCGGCTCGCTCTACCTGCTCGACGACGACGGGATCCTGCGTGCGATCGCGAAGACGAGCGGGCGCGTCCGCTGGCAGCAGCGCGTCGGCACCAAGGCCGCCGCCTCGCCGGCCGTCGGCGACGGCCGCGTCTACGCCGTCGTGCTGAACGCGCCCGGCAGCGCGGCCGGTCGCATCGCCGCCTACCGCGCGACCGACGGACGGCAGGTGTGGTCGAAGCCGCTGCCGGCGCGCGCCGAGTCCTCGCCGCTGCTGAAGCACGGCCGGCTGTTCTTCGGCAGCGAGGACGGCGCCGTCTACGCGCTCGACGCGCGCAGCGGCCGCACGATCTGGACCTACCACGCGAGCGGCGCCGTCAAGGGCGGCCCGGCGCTCGCCGACGGGACTCTGTACTTCGGCGACTACGGCGGCAAGGTGCACGCCGTGAGCGCGCGCAGCGGGCGCGAGGTGTGGTCGGTCGGCACGAGCGGCACGCGCTTCGGCTTCGGCTCGGGCAGCTTCTACTCGACGCCCGCGGTCGCGTTCGGCCGCGTGTACCTCGGCAACACCGACGGGCGCGTCTACTCGTTCGCCGCCAGCAGCGGCAGGCTCGCGTGGGCGACCGGCACCGGCGCCTACGTCTACGCCTCCCCCGCCGTCGCCGACACCCCGGGCCTCGGCCCGACCGTCTACGTCGGCTCCTACGACGGCAACTTCTACGCGTTCGACGCGCGCTCGGGCGCGAAGCGCTGGAGCTACTCGGCCGGCAACCGCATCTCCGGCTCGGCGACGATCGTCGCCAACGTCGTCTACTTCTCGGACCTCGGCGCGAACGACACCTTCGGGCTGAACGTGCGCACCGGCAAGAAGGCATTCTTCTGGCCCGACGGCGCGTTCAACCCGATCGTCGCCGACCGCCGCGCGATCTACCTCGCCGGCTACGGCAACCTCTACGAGCTGCTGCCCGCGCGTGCGACGCCCGCCTGGCGCCGCGCGGACGCCGCGGCCGTGCGCGCGGTGCGCGCCGACAACGCGGCGCAGGCGAGAGCGCGCGCCGTGCGAGCGAGAGCGCGCCCCGCGCACGCGCGACGCACGCGCCACTGAGGCGCGACCCGGCGCCACCTCGCTCCGTAACATGGTGCGGCGCCGATGCCGCCGGCGCGCCTCCGACACGCCCCGCTCGACCAGCTCGTCGAGCGCTGCGCCACCGCCGGCCCGCACGCGCCCGTGGCGTTCCTCGTCGGCTCCGGCGCGTCGATCCCCGCCCCCGCCCTGCTGCCCAGCGCCGCCGCGATCGTCGGTGCGACGGCGAGCGCGTTCGCGCCCGCGCCGCGCGACGCCGCGGACCGCCTGGCGATCGCGCGCGAGACGCGCCGGCTCGGGCACTGGGGGCTGCCGGAGATCTACTACGAGACGCTGATGGACGTCGTCGGCCAGGACGTCGTCGAGGTCTGGTCGGTGCTCGACCTGTGGCGGCGCGACGCGCGGCTTGCGCGCTTCGGGCTCGGACCGAGCGCGGTCCACCGCGCGCTCGCGCTCGTCGCCGCACGCAGCGGCATGCCGCTCGCGACGACGAACTTCGACCTGCTGCTGGAGGAGGCCGCGCGCGAGCTGGGCCTGAGCCCCGACGTGATCAAGCTGCACGGCAGCGTCGATGAGCCGGAGACGATCCGCACGACCCTGCGCACGATCACCGTCACCGACGACGCCGCGCTCGGCCGGCTCGCGAGCCGCTTCCGCGACCCGCGCGCGACCGTCTGCCTGATCGGCTACAGCGGCCGCGACCTCGACCTCTTCCCGCACATCTGCAACTGGGGCCTGCGCGACGCCTGGTGGCTCGACCTCGCGTTCGACGACAAGCACGCGATCCACCGCTGGCCGCAGGGCTTCCGCGCGGTGCGGGCGGACGCGAGCGCGTGGGCCGACGCGGTGCTCGCGCGGCTGTCGGCGCCGCCGCCTCCGCCGCGCGCGCCGCTCGACGTCGCCGCGGCGCGCACGACCTACGCCGAGCTGCTGACGGAGCGCACCCGCGCCGTCGCGCAGCGGCTGCTCGCGCCCGACGACCCGCGCCGCCGGCTCGTCCACGCGCTCGCGCTGTACGGCACCGGCTCCAACCGCGAGGCGGCGCGCAACCTGCGCCTGCTGCGCGAGGACCGCGCACAGCTGGAGCGGCTGCCGGCGTGGCTGCAGGCACGCGCGCTGCTGCTCGGAGCGCAGCTCGCGCACGAGTTCGCGCGCTACGCCGACAGCGCGCAGGACGCGCGCGCCGCGCGAGCGGCCACGCGCGGGCGCGGGCGCCGTCACCCGCCGACCACCGTCGCGGCGCGCCTGCACGAGCTGGAGGCGGAGCGCGTCGCGCGGCTGCCGCGCCTGCCGGTCGGTGGTGCAGCGCAGCTGCGCTCGCCGGCGCAGTGGCTGTTGACGATCCGCTTCGCGCTCGGCGCGCTCACGCCGCTGCGCCACCGCTGGCTGCGGCGGGCGGTGTTCGGCGGCCACACCGCCCAGCTCGACGGCAGCGAGATCCGCGCGACGTTCGAGTACGTCGAGCACCTCGTGCGGCTCGGCGCGATCGTCCAGGGCGCGCTGGAGACGCTGCTGCGGCGGCGCCTGCTGCGGCTGCTGCTGCCGTGGTGGCGCTGGGTCGACGCGCGCTCGCGCGTCGCCGGCTACGCGGCCGGGGTCGCGAACGCCGCGAAGTACCGCGAGCGGATCGAGGCGCCGCAGCGCTCGCCGCTCGGAGCCGGCCACCTGTTCGCGATGTTTCCCTCGCACACCGGCGGCTCGCTCGCGCACCGTGACGCCGGCGAGCGCCTGCTGCTGCAGGCGCAGCACGCGGCCGAGCCGCGGCGCAGCGAGCTGCGGCGCGAGGCGTTCGCAGCGTTCTGGTCCGCGCGCGCGGAGGCGCGGCGAGCCGGCGACCCCTCGCTCGTGCTGAAGGCGATGGTCGGGATGGCGCTCGCGCGCGACGACGTGCGCTTCCCCGCCGCCGAGGTCGACGCGCTGCTGGCCGAGATCCAGAGCCCGGCGTATAGCCGCGCGCGCGACGCGCTCGTGGCGCTGCTCGTGCGTTGATCAGGCGATCGGCCGCACCGGCACGCCGGCGGCGGCCAGGTGCGCCTTGATCTCCGCGACGGTGTGGTGGCCATAGTGGAGGATCGAGGCGCACAGGACGGCGTCGGCACCGGCCTGCAGCGCCGCGACGAGATGGTCCAGCTCACCGGCGCCGCCGGAGGCGATCACGGGCACGTCGACCGCCGCGGCGACCGCGCGCGTCAGCTCGAGGTCGTAGCCGGCGTTCGTGCCGTCGCGGTCCATGCTCGTGAGCAGGATCTCCCCCGCGCCCCGCTCGACGCCCTCGCGCGCCCATTCGACGACGTCGCGCCCGGTCGGCGTGCGCCCGCCGGCGACGTAGACCTCCCAGCCGGCCTCGCCGGCCCGACGCTTCGCATCGATCGCCAGCACCACGCACTGCGCGCCGAACTGCTCGGCCAGCTCGTCGATCAGCTCGGGCCGCGCGACCGCCGCCGAGTTGACCGACACCTTGTCCGAGCCGGCGTCGAGGACGGCCTGCGCGTCCTCGACCGTGCGGATGCCGCCGCCGATCGTGAACGGGATGAAGACCTCGTCGGCCGTGTGGCGCGCCAGCTCCACGACCGTGTCGCGCTTGTCGTGCGTCGCGGTGATGTCGAGGAAGACCAGCTCGTCGGCGCCGGCGGCGTCGTAGCGCTGCGCCAGCTCGATCGGGTCGCCCGCGTCGCGCAGGTCGACGAAGCCGGTGCCCTTGACGACGCGGCCGGCGTCCACGTCGAGGCACGGGATGACGCGCTTGGTGTGCATCGCCCTGCCGCGGCTAGCCGGTGGCCGGCTCGGGGCGGCGCGGCGTTCTTCTGCGCTTCGGCTTGCGATCGGCGTCCTCTCTCAGAGCCGCGCGCCCCTCCGCGACGGTGAAGCGCCGCTCGTACAGCGCCTTGCCGACGATCACGCCGGTGAGGTTGACCTGGCGCAGCTCGGCGAGCGCTCTGAGGTCCTCGAGCGTGCCGATCCCGCCGGAGTAGATGAACGTGCCGCGCACGGCCTCCGCGACGCGCTTGACCTCCTCGACGTCGGGGCCGGTCAGCATCCCGTCGCGCTCGATCGAGGAGTAGACGAGCCGCTTGACGCCGCGCCGCTGCAGGTGCTCGATCACCGCGCCCGCCTCCATCTCGGTCTGGTGCGTCCAGCCGGCGCTGGCGACCTTGCCGCCGCGCACGTCGACGGAGACGGTCACCCGCGGGCCGTGCTTGGCGATCGCCTCGTCGAGGAAGTCGACGTCGGTGTAGGCGGCGGTGCCGAGGATCACGCGCTCGGCGCCGGCCGCGAGCGCCGCCTCGATCGACGCCAGCGAGCGCAGGCCGCCGCCGAACTGCACCGGCACGCCCAGCTCGCCCGCGATCCGCTCGAGGTGCGCCAGGTTCGCGGGCTTGCCGTCGCGCGCGCCGTCGAGGTCGACGACGTGCAGCCAGCGCGCGCCGCCCTCGACCCACGCGCGCGCCGCGGACAGCGGCTCGGCGTCGTAGACGGTCTCCTGCGCGAAGTCGCCCTGCGCCAGCCGCACGGCTTTGCCGTCGCGGATGTCGATCGCGGGATAGAGGATCATGCGACCGCCCGTTCCCGGTCGCACGCCGCGCTGAACGACGCCAGCAGCCGCAGCCCGGCGGTCGAGGACTTCTCGGGGTGGAACTGCACGCCGTAGACGTTCTCGCGCGCGACCGCGCTGACGAAGCGCTCGCCGTACTCGGCCATGCCGAGCACGTCGTCGGCGTCGGCCGGGTGCACGGCGTAGGAGTGCACGTGGTAGAAGGCCGTCTCCGCCGGCAGCGCCGCCGTGAGGCGGCACGCGCGCTCGAAGCGCACGACGTTCCAGCCGATGTGCGGCACGCGCAGGCCGCCGGCGGCGAGCGGGCGCACGTCGCCGCGCAGCAGCCCGAGGCCCTCGCACGGCTCGACCTCGACCGAGCGCTCGAACAGCAGTTGCATGCCGAGGCAGATGCCGAGCAGCGGCACGCCCGCCTCCGCGCGCTCCACCACGACCGCGTCGAGGCCGAGCGCGCGCAGGTGCTCCATCGCACGCGGGAACGCCCCGACGCCCGGCACGACGACGCCGTCCGCCGCGCGGATCTCGTCGTGGTCGGACGTCAGCAGCGGTCGCGCGCCGACGTGCGCGAACGCCTTCTCGACCGAGCGGCGGTTGCCCATCCCGTAGTTGACGATCGCGATCGTCGGCGCGCTCATGCCGTCAATGTCCCCTTCGTCGACGGCACGCCGGTCTCCGTCGGGTCGATCGCGACCGCCGCGCGCAGCGCGCGCGCGAACGCCTTGAACAGCGCCTCGATCATGTGGTGCACGTTCGTGCCGGCCTCGACCGTCAGGTGCAGCGTCAGCCGCGCGTTGCCGGCGACGGCGCGGAAGAACTCCTCCGCCAGCTCGTGGTCGAAGTTGCCGATCGCGCCCGCCGGCAGCGCGGCGTCCCAGGCGAGGAACGCACGGCCCGACACGTCGAGCGCGCAGGCGGCGCGCGCCTCGTCCATCGGGATCGTCGCGGACCCGTAGCGGTAGATGCCGGCGCGCTCGCCGAGCGCCTCGTCGAGCGCCTGCCCGAGGCAGATGCCGACGTCCTCGACAGTGTGGTGCGCGCCCGTCTGCAGGTCGCCGCTCGCCGCCACCTCGAGGTCGAGGCGGCCGTGACGCGCGAGCAGGTCGAGCATGTGGTCGAGGAAGCCGACGCCCGTCGCGCGCGCGCCGTCGCCGGAGCCGTCGAGCGCCAGCGTCAGGCGCACGTCGGTCTCGCCGGTGGTGCGGTGGATCTGGGCGCTGCGGCTCATCGCGCTGCATTCTCCCGGATGCGGGCTTCCATTGACTCGGCGTGGGCCGTGAAGCCCTCCGCCCGCGCCAGCGCGACGCCGTCGGTTGCCAGTCTCGCCGCTGCAGCGGGCGCGATGTGCACCTCCGCCATGCGCCGGCGGAACGTGCGCGCCGAGAGCCCGGAGGCGTAGCGCGCAGCGCCGTCGGTCGGCAGCACGTGGTTGGAGCCGGCAAGGTAGTCGCCGAACGCGGTCGCGGCGCCAGCGCCGACGAACAGGCAGCCTGCGCGCGTGACGCGCGGCGCGAGCGCCTCGGCCCCCGGCCCGATCAGCTGCAGGTGCTCGGGCGCGAACGCCTCCGCGAGCGCGAGCGCGCCGTCGAGGTCGTCCGTCCGCACCAGCACGGCCGCGCCCGCCTCCGGCACGTCGGCGAGCTGCGCGGCGAGCGCGTCCAGCACCGCCTGCTCGGGCGAGACGGCGACGACGAGGCTGTCGGCGCCGTGCTCCGCCTGCGCGCGCAGGTCGAGCGCGGCGAGCGCCGCCGCGCGCGCGTCGTCGATCACGACCAGCAGGTCGCTCGGGCCAGCGAAGCCGTCGATCCCGACCTCGCCGCGCACGACGAGCTTCGCCTCCTGCACGTACAGGTTCCCCGGACCGACGATCACGTCGACCCGCGGGATCGTCGGCGTGCCGTGCGCGAGCGCGGCGATCGCGTGCGCGCCGCCCATGCGGTAGACCTCCTCGACCCCGGCGAGCGCGCAGGCGGCCAGCACGAGCGGGTCCGCCGAGGGCGTGCAGACGACGACCTCGCGCACCCCGGCCGCCCGCGCCGTCACGGCGCCCATGATCACGGTCGACGGGTACGGCGCCCGCCCGCCCGGCACGTACACGGCCGCGCGCGCGACCGGCAGCTCGCGCAGCACGACTGTCTGGCCCTCCGGCAGCTCCACCGAGCGCTCCTCGTCCACGCCCGCCTGCGCGACCGCGCGCACGTTCGCGGCGGCGCGCTTGAGCGCCGCGCGCACCGCGGGGTCCAGCCCCGCCAGCGCCGCGTCGATCTCCTCGCGCGGCACGCACAGCGGTCCGGGGTCGGCGCCGCCGGCGTCCAGCTCTCGGCGGTAGCGCTCGAGCGCCTCGTCGCCGCCGTGACGCACGTCCAGCACGATCCGCATGACCGCGTCGGCGACGTCGGCGGCGCCGGGCACGAGCCCGCGCAGCTCCGCGACGAGCGCGGCCGGATCGCCCGCCAGCGTGCGGCGCTCAAGCCGCACGCACGCGCTCCAGCAGCTCGTCGATCGCCGCGGCCTTCAGCTTGTGAGCGACCGGGTTGGCGATCAGGCGGGCGGTCACGGTGACGATCTCCTCGCGCACGACGAGCCCGTTCTCGCGCAGCGTCGTGCCGGTCGCGGTCAGGTCGACGATCCCGTCCACGAGCCCGGTCAGCGGCGCCAGCTCGACCGACCCCTTCACCTCCACCATCTCCGCCTGGCGGCCGGTCGCGGCGAAGTGGCGCGCGGCGATCTTCGGGTACTTCGTCGCGATCCGCATGATGCCGAGGCGGCGGCGCGCCTCCTCCATCGGGTCGTCGCCGGCGACCGACGCGAGCACCATCGTGCAGGTGCCGTAGCCGAGGTCGAGCAGCTCGTAGACCTCGCGCTCGGACTGCTCCATCAGCACGTCCTTGCCGGTGATGCCGACGTCGGCCGCGCCCGCCTCGACGTAGGTCGGGACGTCGGAGGGCCGCATCGTCACGAGCCCGACGTCGCGGAACAGCAGCTTGCGGTCGTTCGCGCGCACCTCGCCGGTCTCGACCCCGATCGCGTCGAGCAGGTCGAGCGTCTGCTTGAACAGCGCGCCGCGCGGAACCGCGATCGTGAGGCCGTTCGCGCTCACGAGGCGTCCCCGTTTCGCACGCGCTCGCCGCGCTCCTCGCCCGCCAGCGCGATGTGCAGCCGCTCGGCGTTGAGCGCGAAGCCGACCGCCGGCAGCGGCCGCCCGAAGCGCCCGAGCAGCTCGTCGTAGCGTCCGCCGCCGCCGAGCGGCACGCCGAGCGCCGGGTCGTAGACCTGGAAGATCGCGCCCGTGTAGTAACCCAGCTCGCGCACGAGCCCGAGGTCGAAGATCAGCCGCTGGGCGACGCGCGGCTCCAGCAGCGCGTGCACGTCGCGCAGCCCCTCCGCTGCCTCCGCCGCCGCGCCGTCGAGCCCGGACAGCACCTCGGGGCCGCCGCGGAGCTGCGGCACGCGCACGAGCAGGTCGGTCGCCGCGTCGTCGAGCCCGAGCGCCTCGACCTCGCGGCGCAGGCCGACGAAGTCGCGCGTCACCAGCTCGTGCAGCACCCGCTCGCGCGCCGCGCCGTCGATGCCGTAGCCGTCGAGCAGCGCCTGGTAGAGCCCCACGTCGCCGAGCCCGATGCGGTAGTCGGCGAGGCCGACCGCGTCGAGCACGTCGCACAGGAGCGTGAGCGCCTCGGCCGTGCCCTGCGGAGCGGGCGCGCCGACCAGCTCGATCCCCGCCTGCAGGAACTCGCGCGGCTGCCCGCGCTGCGGGCGCACGCCGCGGTAGGCGTGCGCGAGGTAACAGAGCCGCAGCGGCGGCTGCGCGTCGGCGAAGCGCGTCGCGACGAGCCGCGCGATCGGCACCGTCATGTCGGAGCGCAGCACCAGCACCCGCCCCTGCTCGTCGAACAGGCGGTAGGCCGGCGGCGCGCCGCGCACGTCGCCGCGCGCGAGCGTCTCCTCGTACTCGAGCGCCGGCGTCTGGACCTCGCCGTAGCCGGCGCGCTGGAAGACCTCCAGCGCCCGCGAGGTGATCGCGCGCAGCTCGCGCATCTCGTCGGGCAGCACGTCGCGCGTGCCGCTCGGGATCGGGTGGATCGTGGGAGTCGTGGGAGTCGGCGCCGCCGCGGGCGCCGTGCCGGTCGGGTCGCTCATGCGCAGGGCGACTCTAGATGGTCGTATCCACGAGATTCGTGGGTACGAGGGGTGCGATGGTCGGATGCTGGGGGCCGTGCGGTGTCGAAGCCAATGCCGGTGGCATTGGCGAGACGCCGCGTGGCGCCCAGCGCCGGCCAGCGTGACCCTCGTGCCGCGAGATCGTGGAGGAGACCATCAGTGGGCGTGGACGCGCTGGCTGTCCTCGACGCGCTCGATGCGCGCCCCGAGCGCGCGCAGGCGCTCGTCGATCCGCTCGTAGCCGCGGTCGATCTGGCGGACGTTGCCGATCTCGGTGGTGCCGTCGGCGCACAGCGCGGCGATCAGCATCGCCATGCCGGCGCGGATGTCGGGCGACTCGAGCCGTTCGCCGCGCAGCCGGCGCGGCCCGACGACGAGCGCGCGGTGCGGGTCGCAGATCGTGATCGCGGCGCCCATCAGCTGCAGCTTGTCGGTGAAGAACAGGCGGTTCTCGAACATCTTCTCGTGGATGATGACCGAGCCCTCCGACTGGGTCGCGAGCGCGAGCGCGATCGACGTCAGGTCGGCCGGGAAGGCCGGCCACGGCCCGTCCTCCACCTTCGGCTGGTAGCCGCCGGCGTCGTCGTGGATCACGAGCTTCTGCCCGCCGGGCACGAACAGGTCCTCGCCGCGGATCTCGCTCTCCAGCCCGAGGCGCGCGAACACCATGCGGATCATCCGCAGGTCCTCGGCGATCACGTCCGTGATCGTCAGCTCGCCGCCGGTCACGCCGGCGAGCGCCATGAACGAGCCGATCTCGATGTGGTCGGGCGCCACCCTGTGCCGGCAGCCGTGCAGCCGCTCGACGCCGTGGACGGTCATCACGTTCGAGCCGATCCCGTCGATCGCGGCGCCCATCTTCACGAGCATGCGCGCGAGGTCCTGCACGTGCGGCTCGGACGCGGCGTTGCGGATCACGCTGTCGCCCGGCGTGAGCGCGGCTGCCATCAGCGCGTTCTCGGTCGCCATCACGGACGGCTCGTCCATCAGGAAGTCGCACGGCGCGAGCCCGCGCGGCGCGGTCAGCAGGATGTCGCGGTCGTGCGCGACGGTCGCCCCGAGCGCCTTGAAGGCGTCGAGGTGCGGGTCGAGCCGGCGGCGGCCGATCACGTCACCGCCGGGCGGCGGCATCAGCGCGCGCCCGTGCCGCGCGAGCAGCGGGCCGGCGAGCAGGAAGGAGGCGCGGATGCGCTCGGACAGGTCGCGGTCGACCTCGGTCGAGGCGAGCCCGTCGGCGCGGATCGCCACCTCGTTCTCGCCGATCCAGTCGGCGCGCGCGCCCAGCTCGCGCAGCAGGTCGAGCATCGCTTCGACGTCGGCGATCCGCGGCACGTTGCGGATCGCGCACTCGTCGTCGGTCAGCAGCGCCGCGGCGAGGATCGGCAGCGCGCCATTCTTGTTGCCGGCGGGGACGATCGTGCCGGACAGCGGCACGCCGCCTTGGATGACGAACTTCTCCATGAGCGAGCGGTTGCGCGGCCGGGCCGCGCCGGTGGGAGGTGCGAACGGCGTCGCCGTCCGCCGAGCCAGGGTAACAGCCATGCAGGAGAGTGTTCGCGCGGCGACGCCCGGACCCTCCTTATCCGTCCAGCCGCGCGGGCTCACGCCGGACCCGCCCGTAGGGTGCGGGCGTGCCGTTCCGCCGCTATTGGGAGCTGATCCGCCATCCGGGGGTGCCGCGCCTGGTCGCGAGCGTGCTGATCGGTCGGATCCCGATCGGGATCTTCTCGCTCGCGATCGTCCTGCTCGTGCGCCAGGAGACGCACTCGTTCGCGCAGGCCGGCGTGGCGAGCGCCGCATGGGCGCTCGGAGCGGGCGTCGTCGCGCCGCTGCAAGGCCGGCTGGTCGACCGCTTCGGCCAGCCGGCGGTGCTGATCCCCTCCACGCTGCTGAACGCGAGCGCCGTGGCGGCGTTCGTGCTGTACGCCCGCGCCGGCGCCTCGACCTGGGTGCTGGCCGTGTTCGCGTGGCTCGGCGGCGCGGCGCTGCCGCCGCTCGGCGCGTGCATGCGCTCGATCTGGGCCGACACGTACGCCGACGACGCGACCGCCCGCAACACCGCCTACACGTTCGAGAGCATGATCGCCGAGCTGTTCTACATCGTCGGCCCGGCGATCACGACGCTGCTGATCGCGCTCAGCTCGCCGAGCGCGGCGCTGCTGGCCGCGATCGGGCTCAGCGCCGCCGGCACGCTCGGCTTCGCGACGGCGGCGCGCTCGCGCGCGTGGAGAAGCCAGCAGGAGACGCGCCCGCGCGGCGGCGCGCTCGCCGCGCCGGGGATGCGCACGCTGATGCTCGCGATCGTCCCGACCGGGATCACGTTCGGCGTGCTCGAGGTGGCGATGCCGGCGTTCGCGGTCGAGCGCGGCCACCCGGCGGCGCTCTCGGGGATCTTCCTGTCGGCGATGGCCGCCGGCAGCCTGGTCGGCGGCCTGTGGTACGGCGCGCGGCGCTGGAGCGGGCCGATCGTGGCGCGCTTCATCGGGCTCGAGGTGCTGTTCACGCTCGGCCTGCTGCCGCTGCTGGTCGCCGACTCGGTCGGGGCGATGGTCGTGCTGATGGCGATCGCCGGGCTCGCGCTCGCGCCCTCGGCCGCGGCCGGGTACCTCGTGGTCGACCACATCGCGCCGCCCGGGACGGTCACCGAGGCGACGACCTGGGTGATGACCGCGAACGTCGCCGGCGGCGCGCTCGGCGCTGCGCTCGGCGGGGTCGTCGTGCAGCGCGCGAGCGTTCAGGCGGCGCTGCTGCTCGCGTGCGTGGGCCCGGCGCTCGGCACGCTCGTCGCGCTCGCACGCCGGCGCACGCTCGGCGAGCCGGGCCAGCCGCTGGCGGTCGCGCGCAAGCAGAGCGCGGGGTAGCGCGGCGGCGCGGAGTCGCCCGCGCCCGTCGGCCCGGCGCGGCGGTGGCCGGCGGCAGGCCGTCTTCGCGCCGCGCGTCCGCGATCGGGCCAGACGGTTCCGATCGGGCCGGACGGCGCCGCCCGCGAATCGTCCCGCGCGCTTACGAGTGCCAGCGCCCACCCGCCCGCGCCCACGCGAGCAGATGGTCGGTGCCGCAGAAGGCGTCGCCGATGCGATGCTCGCCGCGATGGTGCACCAGCAGCACGCGCGTGTCGTCGAGCGCGGCGCCGCACTCCGCGCAGCGCTCCAGCTCTCTGTCGGGCACCGGCCGCTCGCTCAGCACGCCCGCGTCCCAATGCGGCCCCTGCATCGCCCACGGCACAACGTGCTCGAGGCGGCAGAAGACCGCCAACCGCTCACCCGCCTCCTCCGCGGCACGGAACCCCTCGTCTGGCTCCACACCGACTCCGCACCAGCTGCAGCGCTCACGCGACACGCCCGGCAGCGTAGCTCGCGCCCCTCGCGCGTGGTCGCTGCAAGATCCGTTGCAGTCGGTTCGCGCCGGATTCCCAGTCGCAGCGGGCAATTCGCTCCCTCGCCAGGCGCCCCACCACCGGCTGCCGGCGTCCGTCCGCCGGCAAGGATACCTTCACGAACACATGTTCCCCCTTCGCCCATCGCGCGCCGCTGCCGCCCTCCTCGAGGTCGCCGAGGCCCTGCTCGCCCCGCTTCCGACCGCGTCGAGCGACGGCGCACGTTGCCCCCGGCTCCCCCGCGCCGGCGCAGGCGCCGACCTCGACGCACACGCACGTCCGGGCGCCAGCCGCGACGCACGCGATGCCGACGTCAACCAACTCGACGATGGAGAGCCGCAGCGCGGTGCGCCGCCTCATCCCCATCGCCGCCCAGCCGCGATCGAGGTCCGCCGCCGGCCGGGCGCGTCGGCGCGGCCACAGCCGTGCCTGACGCCGCTCGCGCGCCCCCTCCGCGCCTTCTCCCCGGAGACGGCGGCGGGGCGCACCACCGCGCGCTAGCCGCGAGCCCGCTGCCGCGCCGCTGAACGGCGGCAGCGCACCGGCGCAGCACCCCACCCGGAGGCAGAGCCCCCGGGCGACGCAAGCTCCGGCGAGCCGCGCCGGAACGACGAGGAGCCCCGCACACACGCTGTGTACGGGGCTCGTTCGCATGTAAGAACCGGCGGCGTCCTACTCTCCCAGGCCCTTGCGGGCCAAGTACCATCGGCGCTGAGGGGCTTAACTGCTCTGTTCGGAATGGGAAGAGGTGTTTCCCCCTCGCCATAGCCACCGGAAACCGGTCGAGACCACGCCCTCCGCGGGCCTTCAAAACTGCACAGTACGCCAATAGCACGGGCATCAAATATCCGTCAAGCCCTCGACCAATTAGTACCAGTCTCCTACAGGTGTTACCACCCTTCCAGATCCGGCCTATCAACCTGGTGGTCTACCAGGGGTCTTACTCCCTCAAGGGGATGGGAGAGCTCATCTCGAGGTCGGCTTCCCGCTTAGATGCCTTCAGCGGTTATCCGATCCGCACGTAGCTAACCTGCGGTGCCCTTGGCAGGACAACAGATACACCAGAGGTGCGTTCATCCCGGTCCTCTCGTACTAGGGACAAATCCTCTCAACTCTCCAACGCCCACGGCAGATAGGGACCGAACTGTCTCACGACGTTCTGAACCCAGCTCGCGTACCGCTTTAATGGGCGAACAGCCCAACCCTTGGGACCAACTTCAGCCCCAGGATGCGACGAGCCGACATCGAGGTGCCAAACCGAGCCGTCGATGTGGACTCTTGGGCTCGATAAGCCTGTTATCCCCGGAGTACCTTTTATCCGTTGAGCGACGGCACTTCCACTTGCTACCGCCGGATCACTAAGACCTGCTTTCGCACCTGCTCGTCCCGTCGGACTCGCAGTCAAGCTCCCTTGCTGCCTTTGCACTCTACGCACGATTTCCGACCGTGCTGAGGGAACCTTTGTGCGCCTCCGTTACATTTTGGGAGGCGACCGCCCCAGTCAAACTACCCGCCTGGCACTGTTCACCGCCCGGATTCACGGCGCGGTGTTAGAAACCCAATACATCAAGGGTGGTATCTCAAAGTTGGCTCCACCCCAGCCGCAGCCGGGGCTTCCAAGCCTCCCACCTATTCTGAGCGAGATGCACCGAATTCCAATACCAGGGTGTAGTAAAGGTTCACGGGGTCTTTCCGTCTAGCCGCGGGTACTCGGCATCTTCACCGAGACTGCAATTTCACCGAGCCCCTCGTTGAGACAGCGTCCAAGTCGTTACGCCATTCGTGCAGGTCGGAACTTACCCGACAAGGAATTTCGCTACCTTAGGACCGTTATAGTTACGGCCGCCGTTTACCGGGGCTTAGTTTCGGTGCTTCGGGCCGAAGCCCTAACACCTCCACGTAACCTTCCGGCACCGGGCAGGCGTCAGCCCCTATACGTCGTCTTTCGACTTAGCAGAGACCTGTGTTTTTGGTAAACAGTCGCTTGGACCTATTCACTGCGGCCCTCTCAGGCTCCAGGCGCAAGGCCCTTCACCCTACTGGGGCGCCCCTTATCCCGAAGTTACGGGGCGATTTTGCCGAGTTCCTTAACGAGGGTTATCTCGATCACCTTAGTATTCTCTACTTGCCCACCTGTGTCGGTTTTGGTACGGGCACGCGTGTTCTCCCTAGAGGCTTTTCTAGGAGGCATGGCGTAAGGGACTCGCCGGCACAAAGCCAGCTGGCATCGCACCTCGGGTTATGCGGCCCCGCATTTCACAAGGGCCACCCCTACATGCTTACCCCAGGACGACCATCGCCTGGGATCCCGTAGCCTTCCTCGTCCCCCCATCGGTCAAACGAACACGACGTGGTACAGGAATATCAACCTGTTAGCCATCGACTACGCCTTTCGGCCTCGCCTTAGGTCCCGACTAACCCTGAGCAGACGAACTTTACTCAGGAATCCTTGGGCAATCGGTGGAGGGGATTCTCACCCCTCTTTCGTTACTCATGCCGGCATTCTCACTTCTGACGCCTCCACGGCTGGGTTACCCCGCCGCTTTACTGGCGTCAGAACGCTCTCCTACCGCGCGCTCGGCTCGAAAGCCTCACGCACCCGCAGCTTCGGTAACTAGCTTGAGCCCCGTTACATTATCCGCGCTCGAACACTTGACCAGTGAGCTGTTACGCACTCTTTCAAGGGTGGCTGCCTCTAAGCCAACCTCCTGGTTGTCTATGCATTCGAACATCGTTTGCCACTTAGCTAGCATTTAGGGACCTTAGCTGGCGGTCTGGGCTGTTTCCCTTTTGACGCTGAAGTTTATCCCCCAGCAACTGACTCCCGGAGTACACGTGATGGTCTTCGGAGTTTGCCTGAAGTCGGTAACCTGGTAGGGCCCCTAGTCCAAACAGTGCTCTACGGCCAAAACGCAATTTATCCGAGGCTATACCTAAATATATTTCGGAGAGAACCAGATATCACTGAGCTTGATTAGCCTTTCACTCCGACCCACAGGTCATCCGCCCAGTTTTCAACCTAGGTCGGTTCGGTCCTCCACGAGGTCTTACCCCCGCTTCAACCTGCCCATGGGTAGCTCGCTCAGTTTCGGGTCTACCGCCTACGACTATGTCGCCCTGTTCGGACTCGCTTTCGCTACGGCTCCGCTCATCGCTTAACCTTGCCGCAGACGAGTAACTCGCCGGCTCGTTATGCAAAAAGCACGCGGTCACAGGACAAGCCTGCTCCCACCGCTTGTAGGCACGCGGTTTCAGGTACTATTTCACTCCCCTTCCGGGGTACTTTTCACCTTTCCCTCACGGTACTAGTCCGCTATCGGTCACCTAGGAGTACTTAGCCTTGGAGGGTGGTCCCCCCAGCTTCAGTCCGCGTTTCACGGGCGCGGACTTACTCAGGAACGCTTGACAGAAGACCATGCAGTTTCGTCTACGGGACGGTTGCCCTCTTTGGTGCGCGGTTCCACACGCTTCGACTACCACATGGTTTGGTAACTCCTGCCGGGCCAGCCACAGCCCGGAACAAACGCCCTACAACCCCCGATACGCAACGCGTGGCCGCTTACACGTATCGAGTTTGGGCTAGATCCCTTTTCGCTCGCCACTACTCAGGGAGTCTCTGTTGATTTCCTTTCCTCGGGGTACTGAGATGTTTCACTTCCCCCGCTTGTCTCCACCGTGCCTATGTGTTCAGCACGGGGTAACGCCGCATTACCAGCGCTGGGTTTCCCCATTCGGGCATCCGCGGGTCAAAGGCTATTCAGCGCCTCACCGCGGCTTATCGCAGCCGTTCACGCCCTTCATCGACTCTAGGTGCCAAGGCATCCACCGTGTGCCCTTACTATCTTGACGGTGATCTGATCTTCGAAAAGATCGGTGATACCCGTTTTATTGGCTACTGTGCAGTTTTCAAGGTCCGCAGAGAGGCGCCGCGTCCTCCGACAGCCCGTGGCCAAGCCAAGCGAGCCGCCGGCCGACGCCGGTCTCTCAAAACTCAACAGCATGTGGGCAGCTCCGCTCGAGCCGCGAGGCTCGGGCGTGCTGCCTGCCAGGTTCGGTCGACATTCCTAGTCGATCGGCCCGGCGGCCCCAAAAGGCCGGCCGGCGATCGGCCGCATCCGTGAGGATGCTCCCTAGAAAGGAGGTGATCCAGCCGCAGCTTCCGCTACGGCTACCTTGTTACGACTTCACCCCAGTCACGAGCCCCACCTTCGACGGCTCCCTCCCTTGCGGGTTAGGCCACCGGCTTCGGGTGTTGCTCACTCCCGTGGTGTGACGGGCGGTGTGTACAAGGCCCGGGAACGTATTCACCGCGGCAATGCTGATCCGCGATTACTAGCAACTCCGCCTTCATGCAGGCGAGTTTCAGCCTGCAATCCGAACCGAGACGCGCTTTAAGGGATTCGCTCCACCTCGCGGTATCGCAGCCCTCTGTACGCGCCAATGTAGCACGTGTGTAGCCCTGGACATAAGGGGCATGATGACTTGACCTCATCCCCACCTTCCTCCGGTTTGTCACCGGCAGTCTCGCATGAGTCCCCAACTAAATGCTGGCAACATACGACGGGGGTTGCGCTCGTTGCGGGACTTAACCCAACATCTCACGACACGAGCTGACGACAGCCATGCACCACCTGTGAACGCGCCCCGAAGGGAAGCCGTGTTTCCACGGCGGTCGCGCACATGTCAAGCCCAGGTAAGGTTCTTCGCGTTGCGTCGAATTAAACCACATGCTCCGCTGCTTGTGCGGGCCCCCGTCAATTCCTTTGAGTTTTAGCCTTGCGGCCGTACTCCCCAGGCGGGGTA
>JAFDWH010000017.1 GCA_018268595.1 Actinomycetota bacterium
GCGTTGGAGAAGAAGGGGGTCGAGGTCAAGTACGCGATCCACCCCGTCGCGGGGCGGATGCCGGGGCACATGAACGTGTTGTTGGCCGAGGCGGACGTGCCGTATGAGCAGCTCAAGGAGATGGACGACATCAACCCCGAGTTCTCCCGCACCGACGTGAGCTTGATCATCGGCGCCAACGACGTCACCAACCCCGCCGCCAACAACGACCCCGGCTCCCCGATCTACGGCATGCCGATCCTCGAGGTCGACAAGTCCCAGTCGGTGATCGTGCTCAAGCGCTCGATGAACTCCGGCTTTGCGGGGATCGACAACCCGCTCTTCTACGACCCCAAGACCGCCATGCTCTTCGGCGACGCCAAAGCCTCCGTCGCCGACATCACCAGCGAGCTGGCGAGCCTCTGAGCGGCCCGGCTGCGGGGCCGGCACGCTGCCGGCCCCGCAGCCGCCGCTACCCGGCCCCGCCCGGCGCGGGTCGGACCCGCACCGCGAGCCAGCCGGGCAGCGCGATCATCGCGACCGCCACGCCGGTCATGAGCAGCAGGATGCCCGCCGCCGTGACGCCGGCCGGGACGTAGACCTCCGGGAGGTCGGTCAGCGTCTGCATCCCGCGCGTGAAGAGGATCTGCCCCAGCAGCCCGAAGGCGGCGCCGACGCCGCAGCCGGTCCCCAGCAGCAGGGCGTTCTCCAGCAGCAGCGCGCGCCACAGCTCGTGCTCGGGATAGCCGTGCACCTTCAGGCGGGCGATCGCGGGACGGCGCTGCCAGATCACCCCGCCGATCGCTCCCACGATCGCCGCGAGCGCGGCGATCAGCACCAGCGCCGACACCTGGTCGATGCGCGCGAGCGCGTCGCGCGCGACCGCGACGTGACGCGCGATCCGCTCCGCGCGCGTCTCGACGAGGGCGGGCATCCGCGGCGGCAGCGCCCGTCGCACCGCGGCCGCGACGCCAGCCGGCGACGCGCCCTGCGCGACCTCGATCAGCAGCGCGCTCGGCGCCGGGCGCGACCACGCGCGCGCGTAGTCGCGCGCGTTGAGCACGATCGCCCCCGCGGGCCAGTCGAGGTTCGTCGAGACGGCCGCGACGCGCAGCCTCTGCGGCACGGGCGTGGGAAGCGTCACCGGATCGCCCACCCGGACCCTGAGCGTGTCCGCGATCGCGGTCGACAGCACGACCCAGCCGCCCTCGCGCAGCCGCCGCGCCGCCATGGCGGCGTCGCCGTGCAGGATCTGGCTTGCGGCGACCATCGTCCGGGCGGAGCCGGGCGGCGCCTGCACCCACGCGCGGTAGATCCCGACCTCCAGGAAGCTGCCGCGATAGACGCTGACGTGCGAGACGTCCGGCAGCCCGCGCAGCTTCGCGAGCGTGCCGGCGGGGACCGGGAACGGCACGGTCGCGAGCGCATTGGTCGCGCCGGGGAACGTCACCCACACGTCGCCGTTGGCGTCGGTCGCCGTCGCGGCGGCCAGCAGGCCGCGCCGCAGGTCGGCGTGCGCGCCCTCGAGCCCGACGGTCGCATAGACGGCGATCGCGGCCGTCGAGGCGAGCGCCACCGCGCGCGTGCGCGTCGCGCGCGACCGCAGCTCGAGCGACGCGAGCGTCGGGACCGGGGTCCGCAGCGTGCGCGTCAGCGCCTCGAACACCCCCGTGGCGACGCGCAGGCTCGCGGGCAGGAGCAGCAGCAGCGATGCCGTCAGCAGGGAGAACGAGAGCGTGGTGGCTTGCGGGGCGCGCGCGATCAGCCACGCGGCGATCGCGAGCGTCGCGCATGCCAGCGCGGCCATGCCGCCTCCGGGGCCGAATCCACTGTGCCTCCCGTGGGCGGTCGCGTCACCGCGGGCGAGCGCGCCGCGGAGCGGGAGCAGGACGGCGCAGCACGCGGCGAGGAGCCCGGCGGCGACAGCGGTGACGACGCTCTGCCACCGCACGCTCACGCGTTCCCCTATCGGAAACGCGTACGTCAGGATGCTCGGGACGATCTCGATCAGATGGCGGATCGCGAGATAGCCGCTCAGCAGGCCCAGCAGCGACCCGGCGACGCCGAGCACGAGCGCGTCGAACAGCAGCAGCTGAAGC
Source organism: Actinomycetota bacterium (assembly GCA_018268595.1). Classification (GTDB taxonomy): domain Bacteria; phylum Actinomycetota; class Thermoleophilia; order Solirubrobacterales; family Solirubrobacteraceae; genus Conexibacter. The sequence goes on from JAFDWH010000017.1 coordinate 2,079, forward strand.
GTGACCCACGGCTCGTGGCCGGCCATCCGCAGGTCGGCGATGAAGCGGCGGCGCTGCGGCACTGTGAGCAGCACGGCGGTGAACGCGAACAGGAAGCCGACGAACGCCGCGAAGACCGAGAAGACCGCCGTCGTGCGCGTGATCGGGACCGCTGCGCGCTCGAACGCGGCGGCGTCGCTGTCGGCGCGCTCGACGTTCGCGTCCGGAGCGAGCGCGCGGAGCGCGCGTCGCACCGCTGTCTCGCGGCCCGGCCGCACGCTCACCACGATGCGCGACATGCGGCCGCGCATGTCGCTGACGCGCTGCGCGAGCGGCGGCGGGGCGAGCACGAACGGGCTGTCGACGAGCTTCCCGTAATCGCTGCGCCGCAGCTCCGCGCCGAGCGGGATGTCGACGCTGTGGCCGGCTGCCTGGAGGCGCACGACGGATCCGAGATCGAGGTGCAGCGCGTCGGCGAGCGGCGCGGTCATCGCGAGCGCGTGCGCACCGACGACGCGCGTGCCTCCGACCTGCCTGGTGAAGCGGCGCACCATGACGCCGGCGTTGCGGGCCAGGCGCATGTCGCCGCTGACGAGGAAGACGGATCGCTCCCCCGTGGGACCGGCCACCGTCGCGGGGACTATCAGCATCGTCGAGACGGCCGCGACGCCGTCGATCCGCCGGACCGCCGGGACGAGCCGCTCGTCGAGCCCTTCGGGGCCGCGCGCGACGACCAGCAGGCGCGCCTTGCCCTGCGTCCCGACGTCCAGCTCCCGCTGCGCGCCGAGCAGGCTCGTGTTGGCGACGAGCGCCGCGAACATCAGGCCGACGCCGACGGCGATTCCCGCGACCGCCAGCAGCTCCTGCATCGCGCGTGCGCGCAGCCGCACGCGGTACAGGTGCAGGAGGCTCGACAGGCGCATGTGCTCAGTCGGGCAGCGGCGTCGCGGCGGGGTCGAGCAGCCGGCCGTCCTGCAGGACATGCGTGCGATCCGCGAAGCCGGCCGCCTGCGGGTCGTGCGTCGCCAGCAGCGCCGCCACGCGGTCCTCGTGGCAGACCCTGGTCAGCAGCGTGAGCACCTCGCGGCTGCGGGCGGTGTCGAGGCTTCCGGTCAGCTCGTCGGCGAGCACGAGCCGCGGGCCCGTGGCGAGCGCACGCGCGATCAGCACGCGCTGGCGCTCGCCGTGCGACAGCTCCTCGGCGCGGTGCGTCAGCCGCTCGCCGATCCCGAGGCGCTCCATCAGCGAGGCGACGCGCCGGTGCGCCTCGCGCACGCCGATCCGCATGTCGAACAGCTTCAGCGCCGCGTTGTCGATCGCCGAGACGCCGGGGAGCAGGTCGAGCGACTGGCTCACGTAGCCCAGCTCCAGACGGCGGTAGCGCGCTGCCTCGCGCGCCGACAGCGCGGTCACGTCGCGCCCGGCGACGCGGACGCGCCCGCGGTCGGGCGCGAGCAGCGCCGCCACGATGTTGAGCAGCGTCGTCTTGCCGGTGCCGCTGGGGCCGTAGAGCGCGACCAGCTCGCCCGGCGCGATCGACAACGACAGGCCGTCGAGCGCGCGGACGACGTCGGCGCCGCCCGTGCAGAAGTGCTTGACGAGCTGCTCGATCTCGAGCACTCAGGCGGACCGCTGCGAGCCGGGGAACGGGATCACCGCTCCGCGCGCGTCGCGGTCGGCCGGCGCGAGCAGACGGCCGCGGCTGAGCGCGCGCACCTCGTGCGCCTGGAGCATCGCCGGCATGTCCGGCACCGCCATCACGACGGCGAGGCCCGCGTCCTGCGCGGCGGAGCGCAGCAGGCCGACGACGCGCTCGCGATCGAGGATGCCGAGCCCGGCCGTCGGGTCGTCGACGAGCAGCAGCCGCGGCTCGCGGACGAGCGCGTGCGCGATCGCCACGAGCGCCCGCGCGGTGTCGGAGAGGCTTGCCCATGGCAGCTCGGCGGCCTCGCCGGCGCCGACGCGCGCGAGCGCGGCGACCGCGCGCCGCTGCGCCTCGACCGGCCCGTGGTGGCGGTAGAGCGGAAGCGCGACGTAGGTCCGCATCGGGAGGTCGCCGCTCTGCGGGCCGTCGCGCTCGACCCAGCCGATCTGCTCGCGGTGCAGGCGCGCGAGCTGGCGGCGCGAGCAGCGCGCGAGGTCCGTGCCCGCGTACGAGACCGTCCCGCCGTCCGGCGACTCGAAGCCCGCGGCGATGCGCAGCAGCGTCGTCTTGCCGGCGCCGCGCTGGCCGTAGACGCCGACCATCTCGCCCGCGTGCACCTCGAGCGAGACGTCGTCGAGCACGCGCATCTCGTGCAGTCCGCGCCAGTAGGAGCGGCTCACCGCGCGGAGCTCGAGCAGCGGCGTCATCGCGGCACCGGCGGGGCGGGGCGCGACGCGCGCCGGATCCGCTCCTCCATCAGCTCGCAGATTGCGTCCAGCCAGTCGACGAGCGTCTGCAGCGAGCGGACGCGGAAGTCGTCGACCATCATCGTCGCGGCGTCGCGCCACGGCACCTCCGGCTCGGCGACGCTCGCGAGCGCCGGGCGGCTGAGCGTCGCCAGCTCGGCGAGGCACGCGCGCGCCTGCGCTTCCGCGCCGGCGAGCAACTCGGGCAGGTCGTCGGGCTCGGCGACGTTGAGCTTCGCCTGCAGCTCGTCGCGCAGCACGGCGCGCTCGCACGGCGCCGCGATCCACGCCCTGAAGCGCTCGCGCCCGAGCGGCGTGGCCCGGTACATGACGCGTGGCGCGCCGCGCCGCGTGGCGCCGATCCGGCGCGTTCCCGTCTCCTCGATCCAGCCCTCCGCTTCGAGCCGTTCGAGGATCTTGTAGACCGCGCTCTCCGCCAGGCCGAGGAAGCCGAGGCGCGCGTCGATGCGCTGCTGGAGGTCGTACCCGTACCCGGGGCGCTCGACCAGGAGCCCAAGCACAACGTGTCTCGTCGACAGGCCGCTCATCTCCCCCTCCCGTGGCCCTCCGAATGGTCACCGTACCGGATTTCGGTCCGCCGCGGGAGGGGCGCGAATGCTCTCCGCGAGAGTATTCGCCGGAAGGGATAGACCAGCGCGGGCCGCCGCCCGTACGTTGTCGCTGCGCTCGCCGAGGGCCTTCGGGGGCGGCTCCGGCGGAGGCCCGTCACGGCTCACCCTTTCGACCCCCTTGGGGGCGAAGCCGTGGAGCGCAGCCGGGTGGAGGGCGGTGCGTCGCGTCGGTCGCGGGCGGCGCACCCCCTCCCTCCGTGCTGGTCGCGCTTCATTGGCGGATCGAGGCGAGAGGAGGAGTTGGACAACAGCTCGTTCAGTGTCCGGGTGCATTTGAGTTATGGCTGCTCGGGCAGCGACCCGGCGAGCTCATCCGCAGCGTCTCAGTCAACAACTGAAAGGACCAAGTCACGATGACGCGTGCTCTCACGCAGCGCCTTGCGCTGTTGCTCACCACCGGCCTTGCGGCTCTGACGCTCGCTCTGACGTTGGCATCGCCGGCCTCGGCAACCGGATTCTGTGGTGGCCAGGTCATCAGCCAGGCCAGTGCTTGCTGGGGTGCGGCTCGCATCTTCACGATAGTTCAGGGCCATGGCAACGAAACGTCAGTCTGCGTCGGTTACAACGAACATAGAGGCCCCTGCTCGGGTGGCCCGAACCAGAACGTTGAATGGAACCTCGGCAGTGCTGCCAACCGGGCGCCGATGATCATCGGGAACGCCATCAGGACGACCATTGGCTGGGGCGAAACGTTCTAGATCGAGGAGCGTGCTGTTCGATCTCGAACGACGGATGATCGCTTCGACCATAGTGAGCTGGCGCGCCTGCGCCAGCTCACTCGTCGCGCTGCTGACGGCCGCTGGGATGGCGTCATGTGCAGGCGTGACGCGCGATGCTGCCATCAGGCGCGTCAGCTCACGTTCGAACCCGCGCATGCTCGCGCATCTGCCGCTGATTCAGCGTGATCACTTCGCGCTCTTGCGGGGACGCGCCGACGGGCTCCCGCCGCCCGTGCGGCGCCTGGTGCTCGCACGCGGTGCCGCCATCGACCCGGCCATGGCACGGCGCATCCCGGCGATCGTCCCAGGCAGCTTCTGGCTCGTTCCGGGCATCGGCCATCTCTGCATCGTCTCCCGGGTCGCTGGAGTTCCAGGCGTCGGCACGGTATGCGCAAGCACGCGGCAGGTCATCGAACAAGGCTTGGCGACCATCTCATTCACGTCGGCGGGTGCCACAAGCGCGCCCACGCGACTGCTCGTCGGCATCACTCCCGACGACGCGCGCGAGGCCGTCGTCCACACGCACGGCTCTGGCGCCGCGGTGCCGGTCGTCAACGACGTCTTCGTCCTGCGCGACTCGGTGCTGGCGCCGTCGGACTTCATAGCGCTGCGTCGCACCCGTGGCGGCTGACGAGAGGTCGCTCAGCCGCGCGCCAACCGCGCCGCCCGCTCCAGCAGCAGCACGCGCTCCTGCTCGTTCTCCGTCATGCCGGCGGCGCGCGCCAGCTCGGCGCACGCCTCCTCGCGGCGGCCGAGTCTCTCCAGCAGGTCGGCGCGGACGGCGGGGAGCAGGTGGTACTGCGACAGCTCGCGCGCGTCGGCGAGCCGCTCGACCAGCTCCAGGCCGGCCGCCGGGCCGAACGCCATCGCCACCGCGACCGCGCGGTTCAGCTCCACCACCGGCGAGTCCGTCAGCGCGGCGAGCCCGTCGTAGAGCGCGACGATCCGCTCCCAGTCGGTGTCGTGCGGCGTCCGCGCGCGGGCGTGGCAGGCCGCGATCGCCGCCTGCAGCGCGTACGGCCCCAGCCCGCCGCGCGACAGCTCCTCCGCGCGCTCCAGCGCGCGCAGCCCGCGGCCGATCAGCAGCAGGTCCCAGCGCGAGCGGTCCTGGTCCTCCAGCAGCACCGGCGCGCCGTCCGGCCCGCGCCGCGCACGCAGCCGCGACGCCTGCAGCTCCATCAGCGCCGCCAGTCCGTGCACCTCCGGCTCGCGCGGCATCAGCTCGGCGAGGATGCGCCCGAGCCGCAGCGCGTCCTCGCACAGCTCCGGCCGCGTCCAGTCGGCGCCGGCCGTCGCCGCGTAGCCCTCGTTGAAGACGAGGTAGACGACGCCGAGCACAGCCGGCAGCCGCTCCGCCAGCTCCTCGCCGGCCGGCACCTCGAACGGCACCTGCGCCGCCGCGAGCGTTCTCTTCGCGCGCACGATCCGCTGCTGCACGGTCGCTCTCGGCGTCAGGAACGCGCGCGCGATCTCGTCGGTCGTGAGGCCGCCGAGCAGCCGCAGCGTCAGCGCCACGCGCGCCTCGATCGACAGCACCGGGTGGCAGCACATGAAGATCAGGCCGAGCAGGTCATCGCCGACCTGCGCGGACGCCGCAGCGTCGGCCGTCGGGTCGGCCGATCCGTCCGCCAGCTCGGCCTCCAGCGAGCGCGCGATCTGCTCCTGCTTGGCCTGCAGCGTCTCGCCGCGGCGGAACAGGTCGATCGCGCGGTGCTTGGCGGTCGCCATCAGCCAGGCGCCCGGGTTGTCCGGGACGCCCGACTGCGGCCACTTCTCCAGCGCGACGACGAGCGCGTCCTGCGCGAGGTCCTCGGCGAGCCCGACGTCGCGCACCATCCGCGTCAGCCCGGCGATCAGCCGCGGCGCCTCGATCCGCCAGACGGCGTCGATCGTGCGCCGCAGGTCGCTGTCCGCCGGGGCCGGCATCACTCTCCCTCGATCTGCGCGCGGATGCGCTCCTCCTGCTCGCGCAGCTCGGGCGTGAACTCCTCGCCGAAGTCCTCCGCCTCGAAGATCTGGCGGATCTCGATCTCCGACTGGCCGGGCATCGGGTTCGGGCAGCGCTTGACCCACTCGATCGCCTCGTCGAGCGACTTGCACTGCCAGATCCAGTAGCCCGCCACCAGCTCCTTCGTCTCCGCGAACGGCCCGTCGATCACGCTGCGCGATGCGCCGTCGAAGCGCACGCGCGCGCCCTTCGAGCTGGGCTGCAGGCCCTCGCCGGCGAGCATCACGCCGGCTTGCGCCAGCTCCTCGTTGAATCTGCCCATCGCGGCGAGCAGCTCCTCGCTCGGCATCGCGCCCTGCTCGCTGTCCTGCGTCGCCTTGACCATCACCATGAAGCGCATCTGCGGCTCCTTCGTCGGGGACCTCGCGGTCCGGTTTCTACCCCTGCGACGAACGGGACGCGGCGGAATCGACACGCAGCCTGCGCCGCAGCAGCGGCGGCGCGATCAGCGTCGTCGCGACCGACATCGCGACGATCACGGCGAAGCGGCGGTCGCCGACGACGCCGGCGCTCGCGCCGATCCCCGCGACGATGATCCCGACCTCGCCGCGCGGGATCATCCCGAGCGCGACGAGCCCCCGCTCGCGCCGCCCGAGCGCGCCGGCGCCGAGCCACGCGCCGGCGTACTTCGTGACGATCGCGAGCGCCGTCAGGCCCGCGAGCAGCAGCAGCGCGCCGCCGTTCGCGAGCGAGCCGAGGTCCAGCTCGGCGCCGATGAAGGCGAAGAAGAACGGCGGGAAGAACGCGTAGAGCGGGGCGACGTCGCGCTCGATCGGGTGCTGCTCGCGCGTCTCGGCGACGATCATCCCGGCGAGGAACGCGCCGACGATCGCGGCGAGGCCGACCTCGGCCGCGAGCGCCGCCAGCCCGAGGCAGACGATCACCGCCGGCAGCAGGGGGGAGTCGGCGAAGCGCGGCGCGTGCAGCGCGCGCGGCCAGCGCTGCATCGCGCGCGTGCCGACGAGCGCGACGAAGGCGACGAACGCGACCGCGATCCCCAGCACGAGCGCGAGGTCGCCGACGTCGAGCCCGCCGCCGCTCGCGAGGCCGGTCGCGACCGCGAGCAGCAGCAGCGCGAGCACGTCGTCGATCACGGCGGCGCCGAGGATCGTGCGCGCGGCGGCGGTGCGCAGCACGCCCAGCTCGATCAGCACGGCCGAGGTGATGCCGACGCTCGTCGCCACGAGCGAGACGCCGAGGAAGATCGCCTCGGCGCTGCCGTCGCCGAGCGCGAGGCCGAGCGCGACCCCGCCGGCGAACGGGAACACGACGCCGAGCACGCCGACGGCCGCCGCGGAGGCGCCGACGGCGCGCATGTCGGACAGTCTCGTCTCGAGCCCGACCCAGAACAGCAGGAACACGACGCCCAGCTCGGCGAACACCTGGAAGACCCCGTCGGGCTGCACGAGCCCGAGCACGGAGGGGCCGATCAGCACGCCGGCGAGGATCTCGCCGACGATCGCCGGCTGCCCGAGCCGCCGGAACAGCTCGTCGCCCAGCTTCGCGGCGAGCAGGATCGCGAACAGGTCCAGCAGGACGGCGGCGACGTCGCCCTCGGCCGCGGCGGCGAACGGCAGGTGCACAGGCGCAGCGTATCCGCCGCCTCGCCGGCGCGGAGGGCGCGCCCCGGCGCGGCCCTACGGTCGCGCGGCCGCTCCACCGACGGGGGCGGCCCGCACGATCACGTAGGGGATCTGCCGCTGTCCGCTTCGTAGAGCGCCGCGACGGTGACGCCGAGCGCGTCGGCGAGGCGGACGACGGTCGTGGAGCGCGGGTCCTTGTTCGCGCGCTCGATCTCGCTGAGGTGCTTGGGATGGATGTCCGCCGCGAAGGCGAGCGCCTCCTGCGACAGCTCCCGCTCGCGCCGCAGGTGCCGGATGGCGCCGGCGAGCGTGAGCAGCTCGGGAGCGGGCGGCGTCAAGCGTCTGCGCGTCATCGACCCATGTCCCGCTGTTCGCATAACACGAACATATGTTCGCACACCATGCAAGTGCGTGCGCCGGCTCGGTCAGACGGCTGTCAGTCGCCGAGTCGCTCGTCGAACTGCCCGAACAGGTCGCTCGAGCGCATGTCCATCGCGTGCGCCAGCTTCAGGATCGTCGTGAGGCGCGGGTCCTTGTTCGCGCGCTCGATCTCGCCGACGTGCTTCGCGCTCAGGCCGGCCTCGTCGGCGAGCGCCTCCTGCGAGAGGTCGCGGTCGCGCCGCGCCTTGCGCAGCGTGCGGCCGAAGGCGACGAGCTGAGGTGACGCGGTACGCATGCGTACCGTGAAACCTTCACCACCGTTGGCGGTTCAGCCACCGTCTGGTGGTGGTAAATCTCCACCCCCAGACGGTTTTCTGGTTATAGTCGAACTTCCGGCGTCTTGTGACCCCAGCTTCGCTGGCGCGTGACTCCCCCTCACCGCGTCAGCACGGCAGGCAGGGGCGGGCACCGGATTCCCCCTTCCCCGATCGGACTCGGTGGACGGGTTGCGCGAACGCCCCGGTTGCTCCTCGGCTCCCGGGGCGTTCGCCGTTGTGGGCCGGGCGGGCGGCCTTGCGCTGCGCCGCATATCGCGATATATCTTTAGGCATCGAGATACTCCAACGATGTAAGGAGGTCGACATGCATCGCATGGCGATCCACACGCACCACGGTCCCTGCGGCCGCGCCGGCCACGAGCGCCCCGGCGACCGCGCCCACGAGCGCCACGGCGGCTTCGGCGGTCCGTGGGGCGGCCCGCCGTTCGGCGGCGGGGGCGGCTTCCGCGGTCGCGGACGTCGCGCGCGACGCGGCGACGTGCGCATGGCCGCGCTGCTGCTGCTGGCCGAGGAGCCGCGCAACGGCTACCAGCTGATGCAGGAGCTGGAGGAGCGCAGCGGCGGCGCCTGGCGCCCCAGCGCCGGCTCCGTCTACCCGGCGCTCCAGCTGCTCGAGGACGAGGGGCTGATCCGCTCCGAGCAGGTCGACGGGCGCAAGCTGCTGCACCTCACCGAGGCGGGCCGCGAGCTCGTCGAGCAGCGGCCGCAGGACCAGCCGGCGCCGTGGGACGAGCTGGCCGGCGACGTGTCCGACGACGCACGCGCCATCATGAAGGTCGCACGAGAGGTGATGATCGCGGCGGCACAGGTGATGCAGACGGGCAGCGAGGCCCAGCGCGCGCAGGCGCGCAGATTGCTCGTGGGCCTGCGGCGCGACCTGTACGGGATCCTCGCGTCCGGCGACGACGAGAACGAGGGCGCGTGAGCGATCCCGGCCTCGCCGTCGAGGTGCGCGGGCTCGTGAAGCGCTTCGGCGACGTCGAGGCGGTGCGCGGCATCGATCTCGACGTCGCCGCCGGCGAGACGTTCGGCTTCCTGGGACCGAACGGCGCCGGCAAGTCGACGACGATCTCGATGCTCTGCACGCTGCTCACGCCCGACGCCGGCAGCGCGCAGGTCGCCGGCCACGACGTCGCGCGCGAGCGCGACGCGGTGCGCCGCAACATCGGGCTCGTCTTCCAGGACCCGACGCTCGACGGCTACCTGACGGCCGAGCAGAACCTGCGCTTCCACGCCGAGCTGTACGGCGTGCCGAAGGCGCTCGTGCCGGAGCGCATGCGGCTCGTCCTGGAGATGGTCGGGCTGTGGGAGCGGCGCGGCTCGCTCGTGCAGACCTACTCCGGCGGCATGAAGCGCCGTCTCGAGATCGCGCGCGGGCTGCTGCACGCGCCGCGCGTGCTGTTCCTCGACGAGCCGACCGTCGGCCTCGACCCGCAGACGCGCAGCTCGATCTGGGGCTACATCGAGGAGCTGAAGCGCCGGGAGGACATCACGATCTTCCTCACGACCCACTACATGGACGAGGCCGAGCACTGCGACCGCATCGCGATCATCGACCAGGGCGAGATCATCGCGCTCGACACGCCGGAGGCGTTGAAGGCGAGCGTCGGCAAGGACCGCGTGCAGCTGCAGGTCGACGACGCGCCGGCGGCGATCGCGGCGCTGCGCGAGCGCTTCGGCCTCGACGCGACGATCGCGGAGGGCCACGTGACGGTCGCGGTCGCGGCGGGCGAGGCGTTCGTGCCGCGGCTGTTCGCCGAGCTGGGCGTGCCGATCAAGGGCGTCTCCGTCGCGCGGCCGTCCCTGGATGATGTGTTCATGTCCTACACCGGCACGACGATCCGCGACGCCGAGGCGAGCGGCGGACCCGACCCGCTGATGCGGATGATGGCGGGGCGGCGCTGATGGCTGCCACGACGTCGAAGCCCGCGGCGGCGCCCGTCCGCATCGCCGTGCCGCCGGGCGGCTGGCGCGCCGACCTGCGCGGCGTCAAGGTCGTCTGGCAGCGCGAGCTGATCCGCTTCTGGCGCGACAAGCTGCGCATCGTCACGTCGCTGGTCCAGCCGCTGATCTTCCTGTTCGTGCTCGGCGGCGGGCTCGCCAACGTCGCCTCCGGCGGCACCCAGGGGATCGACCTGCGCACCTTCATGTTCCCCGGCGTGCTGGCGATGGCCGTGCTGTTCACCGCGATGTTCAGCGCCGCCTCGGTCGTGTGGGACCGCGAGTACGGCTTCCTGCGCGAGATGCTGGTCGCGCCCGTGCGGCGCGGCTCGATCGTGCTCGGCAAGTGCGTCGGCGGCGCGACCGTCGCCGCCTTCCAGGGCATCCTCGTGATGGCGCTCGCGCCGCTCGTGCACGTGCCCTACTCGGCGGCGATGATCCTCGACGTGCTCGCGCTGCAACTGCTGCTCGCGTTCATGATCACCGCCTTCGGCGTGATGGCGGCCGTCCGCATCACGCAGATGCAGGCGTTCATGGCGCTGATGCAGATGCTCGTGATGCCGCTGCTGTTCCTGTCCGGCGCGCTGTTCCCGCTCAGCGGGCTGCCGCACTGGCTGGCGGTACTCAACCGGCTCGACCCGCTCACCTATGCGGTCAACCCGATCCGCGAGGCCGTCTTCCGCCACGTCGAGATGACGGCGTCGGCGAGAGCGGCGCTGCTGCCGGGCATCACGTGGTTCGGCTGGCAGGTGCCGATCGCGGTGCAGGTGCTGGTGGTGGCCGGCTTCGCGCTGGCGATGCTGAGCGTCGCGATCGTCGAGTTCCGGCGCGCCTGAGCGATCAGCCGAGCGCGGCGAGGCGCCGCTCGAGCAGGCGCCGCTCGGCGTCGTCGTGGACGAGCGCGAGCGCGCGGCGGTAGGCGTCGCGCGCCTCCGCGTCGCGGCCGAGCCGGCCGAGCAGCTCGCCGCGCGTCGCGTGCAGGTAGTGGAAGCGCTCCAGCGGCAGCGCGTCGGCGAGCGCGAGGCCGGCGGCCGGTCCCTCCGCCTCGGCGACCGCGATCGCACGGTTCAGCTCCACCACCGGCGAGCCGGTCAGCCGCGCCAGCTCGCCGTAGAGCGCGGCGAGCTGCGGCCAGTCGGGCGGGTCCTGCGCGTGCAGCGCCGCGATCGCGGCCTGCACGACGTACGGCCCGCGGCCGCCGAGCGCGAGCGCGCGCTCGAGCAGCGCGCGCCCCTCGGCGAGGCGCTCGGCGTCCCACAGGCTGCGGTCCTGGTCGGCCAGCAGCACCAATTCACCCTCGCGCACGCGCGCGTCGTGGCGCGCGTCGTGCAGGACCATCAGCGCCAGCAGGCCGTGCGCCTCCGCCTCGGCCGGCAGCAGCTCGGCGAGCGCGCGGCCGAGCCGGATCGCCTCCGCGGCCAGCTCGCCCTGCGCCGGCGGCGCCGAGTAGCCCGCGTTGAAGATCAGGTAGACGACCGCGAGCACCCCGCCGAGACGCTCGCGCAGCGTCTCGCCCTCGGGCACGCGGAAGGGGATTCCGGCCGCCTTGACCTTGCGCTTGGCGCGCACGAGCCGCTGCGCCATCGTCGCCTCCGGCACGAGGAACGCGCGCGCGATCTGCTCGGTCGTGAGGCCGCCGAGCGTGCGCAGCGTCAGCGCGACCTGCGCCTCGACCGCGAGCGCCGGATGGCAGCAGGTGAAGATCAGCTCGAGCCGCTCGTCGGGGATCGCGGGCTGGTCGGCCTGCGGCCGCGGCGGCTCCAGCAGCGGCAGCTTCGCCGCGAGCGCACGCTCGCGGCGGATGCGGTTGATCGCGCGGTTGCGGCCGGTCGTCAGCAGCCAGGCGGCCGGATGGTCCGGGGCGCCGTCGCGCGGCCAGCGCTCGGCGGCGATCGCGAACGCCTCCTGCGCGGCCTCCTCGGCGCGCTCGAAGTCGCCGAGGAAGCCGATCAGGGCCGCGAGCACGCGGCCCCAGTGGTCGCGGAAGGCTTGTTCGACCGGCGTGCTCACCAGCCGCCGACCGGGCGCACCTCGACCGCGCCGCCGAGCCGCGCCGCCGGGATCCGCGCCGCCAGCGCGATCGCCGCGTCGAGGTCGTCGGCCTCGTAGAAGAGGTAGCCGCCGAGCGCCTCCTTCATCGCCGCGAACGGGCCGTCCGTCACGAGCGGTCTGCCGTCCTCGACGCGCACGGTCGTCGCCGCCTCCGGCGGCCCCATCTGCTCGCCCGGCGTGACGCCCGGGGTCTGGTTGATCGCCTGGTAGTCGGCGAAGACGGCCTGTTGCTCGGCCTCGGACAGGCGCGCCCACGCCTCCGGGTCGCGCGGGGTGGGCGTCTCGCCCTGGTGGATCAGCAGCAGGTAGCGCATGGCGTCCTCCTCGTGGGGGATTCGAATGGTCGCCGATGAGACAAACGGGCCGGCGCGAAATCGACACCCGCGAGTTCACGCGCGCGTAAGCAGTCCGTGGGAAGGTGGGCGCGTGGCGCTGCTGATCGTCTTCGGCTTCCTCGCCGGCGCGGGCACGGCGCTCTCGCCGTGCGTGCTGCCGGTGCTGCCGATCGCGCTCGGCGCGGGCGCGACCGGCGGGCGGCGGCGACCGCTGGGGATCGTCGTCGGCCTCGTCGGCGCGTTCACGTTCGCGACCGTCGCGCTCGTCTACGTGCTGGACGCGCTCGGGTTGCCGGACACGCTGCTGCGCACGCTCGCGATCGTCGTGCTGCTGGCGTTCGGCGCGACGCTGCTGGTGCCGCCGCTGGCGGCGCGCGTCGAGGGGCGGCTGAGCGCGGTCGCCGCGCGGCTCGGCGCGCGCCCGGCGGCCGCGCGCGGCGACGGCTTCCGCTCCGGCCTGCTCGTCGGCGGCTCGCTCGGGCTCGTCTACGCGCCGTGCGCCGGCCCGATCCTCGCCGGCGTGATCACCGTCAGCGCCTCGCAGCCGTTCACCGCGGGGCGGCTCGCGGTCGCGCTCTCCTACGGGATCGGCTCCGCGCTCGTGCTGTACGTGCTGATGCTCGGCGGGCGGCGGCTGACCGCTCCGCTCGCGCGGCGCGGCGGCGCGCTGCAGCTCGCGACCGGCGCGCTGATGGTGCTCGTCGCGGTCGCGATGCTGAACGACTACGACCTGCGCTTCCAGAGCGCGATCGCGAAGGACCTGCCCGGCTTCCTCGTAACGCCGACGCAAGGGCTGGAGAAGACCGCCGCGGCACGGCGCGCGCTCGCCGACCTGCGCGGCGGCGGCAGCTCGCGGCTGGCGGCGGCGGCCGACGCGACGCCGGTGCACGCCGCCACGGGCGGGCGCCTCGGCCTGCGCGACTTCGGCGCCGCGCCAAACTTCGCCGAGACGCAGCGCTGGTTCAACACGCCCGGTGGCAGGCCGCTGAGCATGCGCGCGCTGCGCGGCCGCGTCGTGCTGGTCGACTTCTGGACCTACACGTGCATCAACTGCCTGCGCACACTGCCGTACCTGAAGGCGTGGGACGCGCGCTACCGCGCGCAGGGGCTGACGATCGTCGGCGTGCACACGCCCGAGTTCCCGTTCGAGAAGGACGCCGGCAACGTCGCCGCGGCGATCGCGCGCGAGGGCATCCGCTACCCGGTCGTGCAGGACAACGACTACGGGACGTGGGACGCGTACGGCAACCAGTACTGGCCCGCGCACTACTTCGTCGACGCGCGCGGGCACGTCCGCTACGCGCACTTCGGCGAGGGCGACTACGGCCACTCCGAGCAGGTGATCCGCGCGCTGCTGGCGGAGGCGGGCCGGCAGGTCGGCGCGGCGCGCGCGGACGCGCGCGGGGCGGCGCCCTCGCTCGGCGTCACGACGCCCGAGTCCTACCTCGGCTCGCTGCGCGCCGCGCGCTTCGCGAACGGGCCGATCCTGCCCGGCCGCCAGGACTTCGGCGCCGCGCCCGGACCGATGCAGGACGGGCTGTCCTACGGCGGCGTGTGGGAGGTCGGGCGCGAGGACGCGACCGCCGGGCCGGGCGCGACGCTGCAGCTCGCGTTCGGCGCGCGGCGCGTCTTCCTCGTGCTGGGATCGCCGGGGAGGCCGCGGCGGATGCGCGTGCTGCTCGACGGGCGCCCGCTGCCCGACCGGCTCGCCGGCGCCGACGTGCACGGCGGCGTCGCGACGATCTCCGCCCAGCGGCTCTACGACCTCGTCGACCTGCCGGGCGTGCAGAGCCACCGGCTGGAGCTGCGCCCGCAGGAGGGCGTGCACGGCTATGCCTTCACGTTCGGCTGATGCGGCGGCCGGCGTGGCTGCGACGATGGCGCCGATGCCGAGAGACACGCGCGGGACGGTGCTCGTGGTCGACGACGAGCCGACGATCGTCGAGGTCGTCTCGCGCTACCTCGCGCGCGCCGGCTTCGCGCCGCGCGAGGCGTACGACGGGCCGGCGGCGGTCGAGGCGGCCCAGCGCGAGCGGCCCGACCTCGTCGTGCTCGACGTGATGCTGCCCGGCTTCGACGGGATCGAGGCGATGCGGCGCCTGCACGAGCTGCCGGGCGAGCCGGTCCCGGTGATCCTGCTGACCGCGCGCGCGGAGGAGTCGGACCGGCTGATCGGCCTGCGCCGCGGCGCCGACGACTACGTCGTCAAGCCGTTCTCGCCGGCGGAGCTGGTCGCGCGCGTGGAGGCGGTGCTGCGGCGCGCCGTGCGCGGCGGCGAGGCAGCCGGCGACGACGAGGCCGGCCTCGAGCCGATCGTGCACGGCCCGCTGCGCATCGACCAGGCGGCGCGCACCGTCATGCTCGACGGGGAGGAGCTGGCGCTCACGCAGCGCGAGTACGAGCTGCTGCGCTTCCTCGCCGCGCGGCCCGGGCGCGTCTTCTCGCGCGACCAGCTGATGGAGCAGGTGTGGGGCTACGACTTCTACACCGACACCTCGACCGTCACCGTGCACGTGCGGCGCCTGCGCTCCAAGCTCGAGCCCGACCCGGCGCACCCGCGCTTCATCGAGACGGTGTGGGGCGTCGGCTACCGCTTCAGACCGTGATCCGCTCCGCGCTCATCGCGCTGCTCGCCTGCCTCGCCGGCGCCGTCGTCGTCGGCGCCGAGTACGGCTGGCACGGCGCCTGGACGACCTTCCTGCTGCTCGCCGCGGTCGCCGCCGGGATGCTCGCGGCGGCGCATCTCGCGACCGTGCGGCGGGCGCGCATCGGCCCGCTCTCGCGCCAGCTCGCGCTCGGCGCCGTGCTGGCGGTCGGGACGGTGGTCGCCGCCGTGTGGGCGGGGGCGATGGCGATGTTCGTCTCGCATCACGACGCGCTGGTGATCTCGGCGATGGCGGCCGTCGCGGGCGTCGTCGCGGTGCGCGCCGCGCAGCTCCTCGCGCACGGCGTGATGGAGGACGTCGAGGCGATGCACCGCGAGGTCGACGAGGCGCGTCGCCGGCTGATCGCGGCCGTCTCGCACGACCTCCGCACCCCGCTCGCCTCACTGCGGCTGCTGGTGGACGCAGTCGACGACGGCGTCGCGACCGGCGAGATCCGCGCCCGCTACCTGCGCGAGATGCGCACGCACGTCGGCGCGCTGAGCGTGCTGATCGACGACCTGTTCGAGCTCTCGCGGCTGGAGGCGGGGGAGATCTCGTGGTCGCTGCATCAGGTCGAGCTGGGCGAGCTGGTGAGCGAGACGGTCGCGGCGCTGCGCGCGCAGGCGCAGGAGCGGCGGGTGGCGGTCGCGGCGGAGCTGCCGGCCGACGCCGCGGCGGGCGAGCTGTCCGCGCGCGCGAACGCGGAGAAGGTGCAGCGCGTCTTGTTCAACCTGATCGTCAACGCGATCCGCCACACGCCGGCGGACGGCAGCGTCGTCGTGCGCGCGCGGCGGCTCGGCGGCGGGGACGGCGTCGAGGTCGAGGTCGTCGACGACGGCGCGGGCGTGCCGGCGGCGGAGCGTGAGCGCGTGTTCGAGCCGTTCTACCGCGGCGGGGCCGACGCGGCCGCGCGCACGTCCGGCGACGGGGCCGGCCTCGGCCTCGCGATCGCGCGCGCGATCGTCGAGGCGCACGGCGGCCGCATCTGGCTGGAGGCGGCCGAGCCGCGCGGCACGCGCGTGCGCTTCACGCTGCCGGCGGCGGCGTAGCGCTCGGCTAGGGTCCCGTCGATGAGCTGGACGAGACGCTCCTCGCAGGTCGTGTACGAGAACGCGTGGATCCGCGTGCGCGAGGACGCGGTCCTGCGACCGGACGGCAGAGACGGCATCTACGGCGTGGTCGAGACGCGCGGCCCGTCCGTCTTCATCGTCGCGCTGACCGCCGACGAGCGGGTCGTGCTGGTCGAGCAGGAGCGCTACGCGACCGGCTCGCGGCTGCTGGAGTTGCCGGCCGGCAACTCGGAGGGGGAGGACCCGCTGCTCGCCGCGCAGCGCGAGCTGCGCGAGGAGACCGGGATGGCGGCGGCGTCGTGGCGGCTGCTGGGCCGGCTGGAGTCGATGAACGGCATCTGCGACGAGCGTCAGCACGTGTTCCTCGCGACCGGGCTGTCCGACGGCGAGCCGGACCGCCAGGAGGAGGACGGCATCACGGCGGTGCGGACGGTGCCGTTCGCCGACGTGCTGCGGATGGTCGCGGCGGGCGAGATCGCCGACGGGCAGACGGTCTCGTCGCTCGCGCTCGCGGGCATCGCGCTGGGACGCTTCGCGTAGGCGGCCGCGCCACGGCGCGCCGCACCGCCGCGCCCGGCGAACCGGCGTTCGCGGCAGCGCGCGCGTGCGAAGCTGCCGCGCATGACCCGCCGGCGCGCGCTGTGGACCCTGGGGATCGCGACGCTCGTGCTGTTCGTCGTGCTGGCCGCGATCGACCGCCGCATGACCGACACGGGCGGGCCGGGGATCGTCGGCTTCGAGCTGGCGCGCACGCACGCGCGCGCCGCCGAGATCCTCGGCCAGTGGGGCGGCAGCGGGCGGGACGCCGCGCGCGCCTCGCTGTGGCTCGACTTCCTCTACCTGACGACGTACGGGGCGTTCCTGTGGCTCGCCGTCCGTGCGCTGCGCGACGCGCTCGCGCGGCGGGGCCGCGACGGCCTCGCCCGCCTCGGCGCCTACGTCGCGCCGCTGGCGCTCGTCGGCGCGGCGTGCGACGCGCTCGAAGACGTCTTCCTGCTGCTCGTGCTGGGCGGGCACGGCGGCTCGGCCGGCCCGGCGGTCGCGACCGCGTTCGCGTCGGTCAAGTTCTCCTGCCTCGCGATCGTCGTGCTGTACCTGCTCGGCGGGCTGCTCGCGATGACCCGCGGAACCGCGGCGCGCGCATGAGCGCCGCCGACGCGTCGGCGATCTTCGCTCCGGGCCTGCTCGACGGGCAGGTCGCGCTGGTGACGGGCGGCGGCACCGGCCTCGGCAAGGCGGCCGCGCACGAGCTGGCGCGCTGCGGGGCTTCGGTCGTGCTCGCGGGGCGCCGCGCGGAGGTGCTCGACGCGGCGGCGGCGGAGATCGGGCCGCGCGCGTCAACCATCGTCGGCGACGTGCGCGAGGACGCCTCCGCGGCGGCGCTCGTCGACGCGGCGCTGGCGCGTCACGGCCGCCTCGACGTGCTCGTCAACAACGCCGGCGGGCAGTACTTCGTGCCCGCGGAGGCGATCGCGGCGAAGGGCTGGCAGGCGGTCTTCCGCCTGAACGTCGGCGGCACGACGCGCATGACCGAGCTGGTGGCCGAGCGAGTCATGCGCCCCGCCGGCCGCGGGACGATCCTCAACGTCACGCTCTCGCCGCATCACGGGCTGGCGGGGATGACGCACTCGAGCGCGGCGCGGGCGGCGGTCGAGGGCCTGACGCGCGCGTGGGCGCAGCGGTGGGCGGCCGACGGGATCGCGGTCGTCGCGCTCGCCGCCGGCCACTTCGAGACGGAGGCGCTCGACAAGTACCCGGACGTCGTGCGCGCGGGGGCGGCGCGCACGGTCCCGCTGCAGCGGCTCGGCCGGCCGCTCGAGCACGCCTGGCTCGTCGCGCTGCTCGCCTCGCCGCTCGGCCGCGCCTTCAGCGGGAGCGTCGTGACGCTCGACGGCGCGCGCGACAACTGGTTCGGCCCGTGGCCGCCGCCGACGCTCGCGGACGACGACGGCGTCGTGCCGACGGAGGCGCGGCGCCCGGCGCCGCCCTCCGCCTGAGTCGCCTGCGCGTTGCTTACGCGTCGCGCCCGACGAGCATCGCGATCCCCTGCCCGCCGCCGATGCAGAGCGTCACGAGACCCAGCTCATGGCCGCCGCGCTCCATCTCGGCGAGCAGCTTCACCGTGATCGCGGCACCGGTCGCGGCGACCGGATGGCCGAGCGCGATCGCGCCGCCGTTCGGGTTGACCTTCGCCTCGTCGAGGCCCAGCTCGTCGATCACCGCGAGCGCCTGCGCCGCGAACGCCTCGTTCAGCTCGATCACGCCGACCTCGTCGAGCGAGCGGCCGGCGCGCTCCAGCACCGTGCGGGTCGCGGGCACGGGGCCGATCCCCATGATCCGCGGGTCCACGCCGCAGGACGCGTAGGCGAGGATGCGCCCGAGGACCGGCGCGCCGCGGCGCTCCGCCTCGTCGCTCGACATCAGCACGACCGCGGCGCCGGCGTCGTTGAGGCCGGACGCGTTGCCGGCGGTGACGGTCCCGTCGCCCTTGAAGGCCGGCTTGAGCTTCGCCATCGCGTCGGCGTCGACCTCCGCGCGGATGTGCTCATCGGCGTCGAACAGCTTCGTCTCCCGCCTGGCCTTGACCTCGACGGGGACGATCTGGCCGGCGAAGCGGCCCTCCGCGCGGGCGGTCGCGGCACGGCGGTGCGACTCGGCCGCGAACGCGTCCTGGCGCTCGCGGGAGATCGAGCCGCGCTCGGCGAGGCGCTCGGCCGTGATGCCCATGTGGTCCCGGTCGAACGGGTCGGTGAGCGCGCCAACGACCGCGTCGACCAGCGGCGCGTCGCCCATGCGCGCGCCCCAGCGGGCGCCCGGCATCCAGTACTGGCCGCGGCTCATCGACTCCGCGCCGCCGGCGAGCGCGACCCGCGCCTCGCCCGTCTGGATCGTCTGCGCGGCGGAGACGATCGCCTGCACGCCGGTGCCGCAGAGGCGGTTGACGGTGTAGGCCGGGGTCTCCTTCGGGATGCCGGACTTCATCCCGACGACGCGCGCCATGTACATGTCGCCCGGCTCGGTGTGGATGACGTTGCCGAACACGACGTGGCCGACGTCCTGCGGCTCGATGCCGGCGCGCTCGATCGCGGCCTTCGACGCGGTCGCGCCGAGGTCGGAGGGGGCGATGTCCTTGAGGCTCTTGCCGTACGAGCCGATGGCGGTGCGGGCCGCGCCCGCGATCACGACGTCGGTCATGGTGTCTGTGCTCCTGGATGGCGGGGTCTGGGATGCGACGGCGCCTAGAGTGACAGGGCATGGGCGACCCCCGTCGCGATCCCGCGGCCGAGCCGACTCCTGCCGAGCGCTATCTGCGCGAGCGGACCGAGGGGTTGCCCGGCGCCGGCAGACCGCTGAGCGAGCGGGCGCGGCTCGCGCAGCGCTCGGTCGAGTCGTACCTGACGGGGGCGAACAACCCACCGCGCTGGATGGAGCGCGTGCGCGAGATCGACCGCGCGCTGGCGCGCGAGCGGCGGCTGCTGGAGGCGGAGCGGCGCGCGCTGCGGGCGCGGAACGCGCGCGACGCGGAGGGGTTCGCGCGCGCGTGGCGGGCGTTCGCCGAGCAGCGCGGGCGCTCGCGCGAGTACCGCGAGCTGAACGAGCTGATCCGCGCGCACAACGAGTGGTATCCGGTGGAGCGCAACCTGCCGGTGAACCCGCGCACGGGGGAGTGGGTGACGGCCGGCGGGCGCTCGTTCCTGCGACCGCTCGTGGGGGCGGAGTGGGTGCTGCGCGAGTTCCCGGCGGACGGCGGCCGGCCGGGGCGGTCGGGCGGCGGAGGCTAGGCGGCTCCCCGGGGCCCGGCGCCGGCGCGGTTGCAGCGGTGGCGCGCCGTCGGCCGGGCGGCGGTAGGCCGGTCGCCGCCGCGGCCCACCACCCCGGCGGCGCGGGTATCATGACCCGAAGCCTGCGGGCGAAGTGTTGTGGCTGCACAGAAGCCTTCCAAGCTTCTAGGGCGGGTTCGATTCCCGTCGCCCGCTCTGGCACACATAGCACCACGGGGAGTGGCGCAGTCTGGTAGCGCACCCGGCTGGGGGCCGGGCGGTCGCAGGTTCAAATCCTGTCTCCCCGATCAAGGAAAGCCCTGGAAATCAGGGCTTTTTCTGGTAAGACGGCGAGGACGAGACAACGTCGCCGTGCCTTGTCTATGTACTGTTTTCCTGCATCGAGGAGGCAGGAAATGGCACGCGGCGAAAGGCAGGAGCGCACCTCTCGGAGAACCCACTGGCCCGTCGTCGACGGTGCGATTGGGATGCCGCCGGCCGCGACTGTTCCAGGCGCCCTCAGAGCGACGGAGGTTGCCCTCGAAGGGATGACAGACGATCGGCGGTTCGAGGATCTGGTGGTTCTCGCGCTGCAAGGCTTGGAGCCGTCGCTGCGACCAACCGGTGGAGCTGGAGATCGTCAGCGAGATGCTGTCGCGGGGTCGTTCCGCACGGACGACGACAGACTGGTCGTGACGGCGTCGCTGCAACGGACTTGGGCTCAGAAGGTGGCCGCCGATCTGGAGGGACTCACAAGAAGTGGCGACCCTCTCCCGGATGCTGTCATTTCGGCGACCAACCGTCGCACCGGCGCACGCAAGCGGAACGAGCTTGAGAAGGAGGCGCCAGGAAGATTCGGGTTCCGACTCCGAGTATTCGACCAACGTATGCTCGCGCTGCGCTTGCTCCGCCCCGAGCTGCTGCACGTTCGGGAGGAGCTCCTCGGTCTGAGTCCGCCGACCCCACCGGTTGCCGTTGAGGCTGGCGTCTATCGAACGCTCCTCGCCTCGACGGCGTCGCATGTGGATCGCTTGCACGGACGAGATAGAGCCCTCAGAAGCCTGCTTGCTGCAATCGATTCGCAGCGCGTCGTCACGGTGATGGGCCCAGGGGGCATCGGCAAGACTCGCCTGGTTCTGGCTGCCGCGGACGAACTCGGCGACCGTCGCGTCCTCTTCGTGGATGATCGCTCTCTGCTCGCAGGCGGGACGCTTCCTGCCGAGCTTGCAGGGACCGACCGCCTGGTGCTCGTGGTTGATAACGCGCACCGACTGACGAATTTGCGACAGCTGGTCGGCCTGCTCGCACGTCGCTCGGGACCCGTGACGCTCGTCCTCGTCGCACGCGATGGTTTCTTGCAGCGGCTCGAGGACGCCCTCGAAGGGAGTCCTTTCGGACAGCTCGGACCTGACGTAACCATCACGCTGACTCCGATGTCGAATGCGTCGATCGCGGCCATGGTTCGGTCTGCGGAGCCTTCCCTGGAGTACGGAGGGGCGATCGACGTGATTGTCAGTATTGCCGGCGGCAATCCGTTGATCGCGCTCCTCGCCCATGACGTGGCGATCAAAGGCAGACCACTCGACCAGATGGGGCGAGACGAGGTTCTCGCCGAGCATGCACGCTCCCTCCTCCGAACGGTCCAAATGCGTTCGGAGGCGGGCGATAGACATGAGTTCGGGGAACTGCTCGCCGTCATCGCGGCGTTGTCCTGGCTGGACGTTGAGGAAGGTACGCTCGTCGAGGCGGTCGCAAAGCTTGTAGATATTCCGCTTGCTCGCCTCAAGCGAATGCTGCTGGACATCGCGGACAGCGGCCTGCTGAGCCAACAAGGCAGTCGGTTCGCCATTACCCCAGATCTGCTTGCCGGGCATCTGCTTTGGTCGTCGTTCTTCGCTCCAAGACGCGCGGTCGCTCTCTCGTACCGCCACGTCTGGGACGCGCTTGCCCCGGCGGCCTCCGATCGGCTTTGCGCCGCACTCGGTGGTCTGCCCTTCGCACCCGTCCCAGTCGATGATCCGAATGCCGCCTACGTTGCAGAGTCGCTGCGAGTACTCGCCAGACGCGACGCCGGATCCGCCCTCGTGCGCGTGCAGTCGCTCGCACCCGGACTTCCGTGGGTTGCGGTCCGCGTTGTCGATGACGCATTGGCCCACCTGCCAGAGGATGCAAGAGCACGATCTCGGGCCTTGCTTGCCGCCTCCGAGGCGCTTAAGAGAACGCCCGACTTCTCTGAGGGCTGGCCGCGACAGCTTGCGGTTGCCGCTGCCTTGTTCGCTGAAGACCCGGACCCCGAGAGCGTCAGAACCGTTGAGGAGCATCTGACGACCATCTATGAGCGTGTTCCTGTCAACCGCGGGCCGAACGACGGGCAGACGCTGGCTGGGGTGCAACAGGGCCTTGCGGATCTGACGCTCTCGTTCTGGAAGCAGCGCCGAGCTGAGCCGGGAACTGCGGAAACCGTCGCCATTGCGGTGCGTCAGCTTCTGACGGTCACGTTCTCAACATCGTTCATGTCGCCCGAGGACGATCGGAGAGTGATGCTGCATGGCTACTGCTTGCCGGCGTCATCGTGGACCAAACAAGTGCTCATGATGGGCGCACGCCTGCTCGCCGAGGTGCTTTCCGTACTGCCCGTGCGCGAACAGCTCAAAGCGATCCGCACCACCGACAACCTTCGGCATGCCGCTGGCGGTTTCCAGGGTCCGTTCGGCGTGAGAGTTGACAGACGGATGGCAACGCTCGCGTCTGAGGTAGTCGAGGACATCCGTGCTCGTTTGACAGCAGCCGGCGATGACTTGTCGATCGTCGTTCGGTCAGCCATCGAGGACGTCTTTGGGTCTTTGTGGCCCGACGACTCCGAACTCGAGGAGTACGGCGAACTCCTGGCCTCGCGGCTCCACGGGAGGCAGGAGTCCTATGACCCCGATGCGCGCGAGCGGCGCGCTGTTGCGTTGGCAGACCGGCTCATGCTGGCAGCGGATGGCATGCAGGTGCTCCGGAAATGGGAGAGCTGGCTTACCGAGACTGACGAAGCCGGGGTTCGCTATGTCCTTTGGGTGATCGCCGATGGCCTGCACGCAGCGGCGGAGCGTGACCCTGAGCGGATGGGTCGCTGGCTCGACGAGTTGCTCTGCAGACCTGGGCCGCTCGTCTCCGCCGCAGCGGGCGCCCTTGCGCTCGTGATCGATAGAACCTCGAAGGCACATCGTCGAGCGACGCTCGCAGTGCGGTCGCCGCACGCTGAGATTCGTGCTCTCGCTGCTGCTGCGCTGCGGCTCAGCACAATCGATAGATGTCTTGATCTCCTGCGAATCCTTGCGACCGACGATAGCGACACGGTGCGCAACAGCGTGGTCACCGCCGTCGCCCACGGCACCTCTCTCGGCGCTGCCGAACTGGACGTTGGGCTCTTGGCTTCCAAGCCGGACGACATCGAGCACCTGACGATGCTGCTCTCCTGCTGCAACCGATCTAACCCGGATGAAACCTTGGTGGGGCTGACTGCTGCGCAGGCGTCGGAGGCACGAGCGGTTGTCCTCGCAGCGGTGCGCCGCGACCGGCTCGACGGCCATGACTTTGTCCAGGCCTTCAGGCTGCTGGCGAAGGCCGCGCCACGGCTGCCAATCGACTGTGCTCGGGCTCGACTCGAGTACCTGAGCGAGATTGAAGACACGCGAGAAATCACATGGGCACTCAACATCGACGGCTTGCCAGACGAGTTCGCCGCAGCAATGCGAACCAGCGCGACTGCTACCGACGTTGCATGGGTCTTGGACGAGATCGAGGCAACCCCCAAGCACGGGATCGCCAAGGGGGCGCAGCGCGATTTCCTGAAATGGGTCGATGACGGGAGACAGGTCACCGAACGGCTTGCACGATGGCTTGCGTCCCAAGATGAACGCCTGCGCTACGAGGCGACCGTTGTGCTGGATTTTGCGTTGGGCGCGGGGGCGTTCCGCGCTCGTGCCGCAGCTCTGCTCGCGATCGAGCCGCCGCTTGACATCGACCAGATTCTCATTGAGGCCCGAGATCCGAAGTTCTGGAGTGGTTCGCGTGTCCCGCGCTGGGAAAGCCGTCGCAAGGAGTTCGCGCAATGGATCAAGGACCCGAACGAGCGGGTGGCTGCTGTCGGCCGCGCCGGCGCTGCCTTCTACAGAAGACTGGTCGAACAGGGTGATTCCCTGACGGACCGCTGGGAGACCGAGGCGGAGTGAGGCAAGCGGTGCTCGGGTCGGAACGTTCCACGCCCCGGTCCCGCACTGGTCGTTGCGGCAGTCATGGCGTCCGACCAGGGCGCGAACATGCGTTCGGAGATGACTGCGATCTACTACCTAACAGGAGGAACAGGTGAGCATTAGCTTGGAGTACCGCGTCGATGGGCGGAGGGTCAGCAAGGATCAGTTCTTCAAGGGGATGGAGGAAAAGGTCAAAGGGATGGCGTCTGACCAAGTGCGAGCTGCCGTGGAGAGGACGCGTTGCGCCAAGCACGGTAGGTACGCGAGAGTCGTTTCGTCGCGCAAGACCGCACAAGGCTTTCAGCTCGATATTCAGGGCTGCTGTGACGACCTGATCGAGCGCGCACAACGTGCGGCGCTCAGTTGAGGCGCGGTGACGCTAGCCTCAAATGTCCCTGGGACCAACGACGAAACCGAGCCGAGCCGCGCCTCGGCGGAGACGGCCGTCGATCGTGAGTAGCCGGCAGTCGAGTAGCCGCGCGAGCGCGACGTACTCGGCGTCGTAGGTCTTCTTCCAGCCGAACTGTTCGGCGATGCGCCACGCCTCGCGCGCCAACCCCTTGGGCTCGACGATCTTCACCGGCGCGCCGTCGAGGCGATCGAGCGCGAGATCGATCATGTCCGCGGGGATCTCGCGGCGCCAGGCCATCTCGTGCAGCGCTGAGAGGGCCTCCGGGCGCGCGAGCGGCGGGGCGACGAGGTCGTGTCTGCCGAGGAGATCGAAGCCGGGTCCGGACAGGCAGCAGTCGACGACGATGTTCGCGTCGACTGCGAGCACGCGGTTAGCGGTCGGCGCGGGCGCGTCGAACGGCGGCGACGATGTCGGGCATCGGATCGCCGTTGGCCATCCGATCCCATCCGGGCGGCAGCGGAAGCATGTCGCTGTGCGCGGCCTGGGAGAGGTCGCGCTCCTTGATGACATGGCGCGCGCCGACGCGCTCGGCGCGAAGCCGGCCGGAATGGATCCAACGACGGATCGTCGCGGGGTCACGGCCGACGCGGCGGGCCGCTTGGGAGACGGTCAGCATGGCCTCATTCTAAGCCCTCCGGCGTGACGGCTTCGCGGACGACAACAAGAATATGGCGGAGCGTGGGCGAGTCATGCGAACGCGAGGTCGATGACCTCGGCTTCGTTCTCGGCAGGTTGGTAGGGGGCGTAGATCTGGGTGGTTTTGGCGTCGGCGTGGCCCATCCACTCCTGCAGGCGGCGGAGGGGTACGCCGTGGGCGGCCGTGCGGGTGCCGAAGGTGTGGCGCAGCTCGTGGAAGGTGACGCGTCGTACGCCGGCGCGGTCAATCGCCTGTTTGAAGCGCCGGACGAGCTTGGAGCGGTCGAGCGGCTTGCCGCTCTCGGGATGGCAGAAGACAAGGTCTCTTGGGTGGCCGTAGTGGGTGCGGGCGTGGAGGTGCTCGAGTGCTTCGGCGACGCGGGTGGCCATCGGGATGGAGCGGCCGGAGCCTTCGGACTTGGGGTCGGCGAACTCGCCGCGGACGTAGGGGGAGACGACGCGGATGCGGCGTGCGTGGAAGTCGACGTCGCGCCAGCGCAGGCCGAGCAGCTCGCCTTGGCGCAGGCCCGTCATCGCGGCGGTGAGGTAGAGCGTCGGCTCGATCGAGCCCCAGGCGTCGTCGGGATAGGTCGCGGTGACGAGCTGGTCGACCTCGGGCTGAGTGAGGAAGCGGATGCGGGTCTCGGTCTTCTTGATGGCCGGTCGCTCTGCGAGCTTGACGGGGTTGTGGCGGCACCAGCCCTTGCGCAGCCCGATCTGGAAGGCCGAGTGCATCGTGTTGAGGTGGTTGCGCACGGTCTTGACCGCGAGCGTGCGGCGCTTGACGTCGACGTAGCGCTCGATGTCGTCGGCGTCGATGCTCTCGAGCGGCTGACTCTCGAAGAACGGGACGATGTGGTTGCGCAGGTCGGAGGCGACCGTGAGGCGGTGGGACTTCTTGCGGTTCTTGCGCACGAGCGTGCGGGCGAGCTCGTCGCCGGCCTCCCTCATCGTCACGCGCGCGTCGCCGGCCTGTCGCCGGCGGGGCGGGTCGTTCTGGCGCATCGAGGCGAACTTGCGCTCGGCCTGCGTGATCGTCAGCC
This sequence comes from Actinomycetota bacterium, assembly GCA_018268595.1. GTDB lineage: Bacteria > Actinomycetota > Thermoleophilia > Solirubrobacterales > Solirubrobacteraceae > Conexibacter. The sequence continues at coordinate 28,243 of JAFDWH010000017.1, forward strand.
CGTCCTGCTGCCCGGGCGTGCGCACATCGCCGACCTTGCGACGCACCTGGCGCCCGTCGCGCGCGTACCACGTCCCGATCCACGATCTGCCGACCTGCTTGAGCGACCCGGTTCCGTAGGGTCGGCGCTGACCTCTGCTGCGTCTCGGTCTCGAAGCCTTGGCCGTCGTGCCCATGGGCGATCATCGTGCCACGGCACCCATGTCATGTCTATGTCACGTTCTGACCTAAGCCAACCTCACGCAACGACACGAGAAATGCCGTATTTGCAGGGATAGTAGCGACCGTGATCTTGCCCTGATATGGCTGGGGGCCGGGCGGTCGCAGGTTCAAATCCTGTCTCCCCGACTCCTTTCAACCGTGCGGTTGAAGGGTCGACAGGTTTGACCTGAGGTTCAGTCGCGGTCGTCGGATGCTTGGCTTAGGACCGTTCGAGCCCAGGCGACTGCGGTGGCGGCGGCATCGATCGCGGCATCGCGGTCGAGGGTGTCGTCCAGAGCGTCGTAGCGGGTGGTGACCGCCCATGGGCTGAGCCATTTGGGCTCGGCGATGGTTGCGGGCGCCTCGATCTTGTGGGAGTCGAGCAGTTCGACGAGGTAGATTTTGCGCCCAAACGAGCGAGTGGACTCGCGCTGCGGCATCGCGGGCGGTAGACGACGCGGTACTCGCCGCGGCGCAGGCGCAGCCAAGGGGAGCGCCCGACAAGCGCCTTGATGTCGAGGTTCGGCGGCTGCGGTTCGGCTGCCAGCCCTCCTTCGAGTAGGTCGAGGAGCCGTTTGCGCGGACCGTGGTCGATGCGGCGCGAGTCGCGCATCGGGCGCTCCGAGAGCTCGACGCGATATATCGGGGAAGGCGGCGGGCCGGAATCAGCTCGCGTCTTCGAGCTGGCGGCGCGCCTCGGTGAGCGAGGTCGTCTCGCCGGCGGCCAGCTCCGCGTCGGCGGCGGCCATGCCCTCGACGAACTCCGGCGCGTGCGCGAGCACGAAGTCCTCGAACTGCTCGGAGTCGACCGGCAGCATGTACGCCACGGGCCGTCCGCGGCGCGTGATCAGCGCCGGCTCTCTGGTCTGCTCGAGCTCGCTGATGATCGAGCTCGCGTGTCGCGCGAGGTCCCGAACGCCGATCGTGCTCATGGGCGGTGGACTCCAAAGTGCGTAGCCATGTATGTACATGAGCGTAGCGGCTGCCCGCCCGCCCGCCCGCCCGTCGTCGCGCCACGGGAACCGTCGTGGCGACGCCGATACCCATGCGTATGGAGTGTGAGACATGGAAGGCGGCGCGGCACGCGAGCACGAGGGCGACATCGAGGTCGGCGGGCCGACGCTCGCCGCCGCGCTGTTCGACCTGGAAGCGCGAGCGCCTTCGGCCTTGTTACGCCGCCGTTCCACGTGCAGGACCCGACGCTCACCGCGTGAAGTTCGGACAGGCCACCGCGAACGTCGTCGTGACGCTCGGCGTCGGTGGCGCGTAGCCGGCGTACAACTGGGCATGCAGCTCGCCGGAGGGCGGGCAGCGCGGCAGCACGAAGGAGTTGAGGTCCGTGCGCGCTCGCGCTGCGCAGCGCCCGCCCGTGCGGCGCTTCAGGCACGTTCCCTTCCTGATCGTGAGGCCGTGGATCGTCGCAGTCACCTCCGCGATGCTGACTTGCAGCCCGTTGATGGGGCCCTTCGGCAGCAGCAGCTTGTAGCCGTAGAGCCCGTCCGGCGTCGGATCGTTCACGACGTTTCCCTGGAGCGCTGCGTGCACGCCCGCGAGGACCGGGTAGCGACGCACGAGCGGTGAGCTCTCGTCGGCGGCGCCGAGGATGGTGAAGCCGATGATCGCGCCCGGCACTGTCCCGTGACTGAGGAAGACGGCGAAATGCGCGGGCAGGAGCTCGGACAGCACCGGCGTGACCCGGCGCGCGTCGATCTCCGCGGTCCCGTCGCCGACCCGTGCGCGTTCGCACACCATTGCGTTCGCGCGCGCCGCGCGGTCGGCACGCGATCTGCTGTGCTCGAGCGAGCGAATGAACGGGCGCAGGTTCGCGATCTGCCGTGTGAACGAGATTCCCGACGGACGCGCGTTGATCGCGTCGCGCAGAGCAGGGCCGTCGCAGGCGTAACGTGGGGTGGCGAACTGTCTGCGCACGGCGGCGCCCCGGGGCAGGCGCACGTAGTAGTCGGTCAGCGGCGGCGGCACGGCTCCCGTCGTGTCGTACGTCTGCAGCGTGAAGTGGAACCCGATCTTGCTGGTGCTGCCCGCGTGGGTCCAGTAGAAGCTGAGCTGCTGCGCCGGCTGCGCGACCGCTGCCGCGCAGCTCCCGGCGAGCGCCGTCACGGCGATCGCGACCAGCTGAACCAACCTGCTCCGGCTAATGCACATGCGATCCTCCAGTTCTTGTGCAATCGCAGTCTGGAGGCATGTCACCGGGGGCGCCACAGGGCGTCGCCACTGAACTCGACCCGGAAACGGGCCCTGAGGCCGAGCCGCTGCTCGAGCGCGAGCAGGAGCTGGCCGAGCTGACGGCGCTCGCCGGCCAGAGCCGTCGCGGCAATGGGCGCCTCGTGCTCGTCGAGGCGCACGCGGGCCTCGGCAAGACACGTCTGCTGCAGGCGGCGCGCCGGATCGGAGCCGAGCAGGGGATGCACGTGCTGCGCGCCCGCGCGACCGAGCTCGAGCGCGACTTCCCGTTCGCGCTCGTGCGCCAGCTGTTCGCGCCGGGCCTCGTGGCGATGGCGGCGAAGGAGCGCGACGCGCTGCTGGAGGGGGCGAGCGCCGCCGCGCGCGGGGCGCTCGGCCTCGCCGCGGGCAACGGGGACGCGTCGGGGCCGGGCGACGAGTACGCCGTGCTCTACGGGCTCTACTGGCTGACCGCCGCGCTCGCCGAGCGACATCCGCTGCTGCTGTCGATCGACGACGCGCACTGGGCGGACGCCGCCTCGCTGCGCTACCTGTCGTTCCTGCTGCCGCGCCTCGAGGACCTGCCGGCGCTGGTCGTCGTGACCTGCCGCCCGGGTGAGCCGGACGTGCACGCCGAGCTGGCGCAGATCGGGGCCGACGCCGCCGCGCGGCGGCTCGCACCGGCGGCGCTCAGCCGCGCCGCGGCGGCCGCGCTGCTCGCCGGCGAGCTGGGCGCCGCGCCCGACGACGCGTTCGCCTCCGCCTGCCACGAGGCGACCGGCGGGAACCCGTTCCTGCTGCAGGAGCTGGCGATCACGCTCGCCGCGCAGGCGGTCAGGCCGGTCGCCGCGGCGGCGGGCCTGGTGCCCGAGCTGGCGCCCGAGGGCGTCACCCGCACCGTGCTGACGCGCGTCGCGCGGCTCACTCCGCAGGCGCGCGCGCTCGCGCGGGCGATCGCCGTGCTGGGCGACGACAGCGACCATCGCCTCGTCGCCGCGCTCGCGAAGCTCGACGAGGACGCGACGCTCGCGGCGGCGGACGAGCTGCGCGCCGTCGCGATCCTCGACGCCGGCACCTCGCTGCGCTTCGTCCATCCGCTCGTGCGCAACGCGCTCGCCACAGAGCTGCCGGCGAGCGCGCGCGCCGCCGCGCACGCGCGCGCGGCGAACCTGCTGCGCGAGCGGGGCGCGAGCCCGGAGCAGATCGCCACGCACCTGCTCGCCACCACCGAGAGCGGCTCGCGCGCGACGGCGGAGACGCTGCTCGAGGCAGCGAGACGGGCGCTCGCCGACGGCGCCGCGCGGTCTGCCGTCGCCTACCTCACGCGGGCGCTGCGTGAGCCGCCGCCGGCCGACCGGCGCGCCGCCCTGCTGGAGGCGTTGATCACGGCCGTCGCGCGCGCCGGCGACTTCGCCACCGCGGTCGCCGCCGAGCCGGACGTGCTGGCGGAGACGGACCGCGACCCGGCGCTGCTCGTCCGCATGGCGCCCGAGCTGATGCTGTGGCTGCTGCTGGGCGGACGCTATGACGACGCCACGGCGCTGCTCGAGCGAGCGGTCGAAGAGGCGACGCGTCGGGACGACGTCGACGGCGCGATGCGCCTGGAGGCGCACCTGCTGACAACCCTCCAGCTCCCGCCGGCCGCCGGGCGCCCGCGGCTCGCCCGCTACCGCGCCCGGCTCGCGCCGGAGTCCGCGGGCGGGCGGCTGGCGGCGGCGTTCGAGGCGTTGTGGGCGATGACGGACGGCAGCGCGTCGAGCGCCGTCGCGTTCGCGCGGCAGGCGCTCGACGGCGGCCGCGTCTTCTTCGAGCAGCCCGACCTGCTGCCGCCGTCGCACGCCGTCCTTGCGCTGGCCTTCGCCGACGAGCTCGACGCCGCCCAGCACGCCGTCGAGCAGGCGATCGAGGCCGCGCGGCGGTCCGGCGCGACGCTCTACCACGCTGGTGCGCTGTACATGCGGGCCGGCGTGGCGCGGATCCGCGGAGACCTCGCGGCCGCGGAGGCGGACGTGCGCCAGGCGCTCGGCGCGGCGCGGCTGGTGGGTCCGATCGCGGTCCCGCCCCTGATGACCGCGCTGCTCGTCAACGTCCTGACCGAGCGCGGCGAGCTCGAGGCGGCGGAGGCCGAGCTGGAGGCGGTGGGGATGAGCGGCGCCGTCCCGGACGGCGGCTGGTTCGCGACCCTGCTGTTCGATCGCGGGCGCCTGCGGCTCGCGCGCGGCGCGACGCAGGACGGTGCCGCCGACCTGCTCGAGCTGCGGGAGCGGCTCGAGCGCACGGGAGCCGCCGGCAATCCGATGACGCCGGCGAGCTCGTACGCGGCGCTGGCGCTGAGCGCGCTCGGCGAGCAGCGACGCGCGCGCGAGCTGGCCGAGGAGCAGCTCGTCCACGCCGAGCGCTGGGGCGCGCCGACGGCGGTCGCGAGTGCGCAGCGGTCGCTCGGGCTGACGCGCGGCGGAGCTGCCGGGCTCGAGCTGCTGGAGGCGGCGGCGCGCACGCTCGAGCGCTCGCCGGCGCGGCTCGACCGCGCCCACGCGCTGTGCGATCTGGGCGCCGCGCTGCGCCGGGCGAACCGGCGTGGGCAGGCGCGCGAGCCGTTGGCGGAGGCGCTCGAGCTGGCGCGCGCGTGCGGTGCCGTGCCGCTCGCCAAGCGCGCCTACGACGAGCTGCGGACGTGCGGCGCGAGAGTGCGGCGGTGGACGCCGATCGGCGTCGACTCGCTCAGCCCGAGCGAGCGGCGCGTCGCCGAGCTGGCGGCCTCCGGCCGGACGAACCGCGAGATCGCGCAGGCGCTGTTCCTCACCGTAAAGACGATCGAGTCGCACCTCGCGGCGGCGTACGACAAGCTCGGAATCAGCTCGCGGCGGCAGCTGCCGGAAGCGCTCGGCGGCCGTGCCGGCTGAGCGGGCGGCGCCCCGTCGTCGCGACGTGACGCGCATGCTCGCCCAGCGTCCGTAGTCCTCCACAGCGGACGTGCGGCGCGCGACGCTGGGCGCCGCGATGCGTGCGTCGTACGGTCGGCGGCACCGTCCGATCGAGAGGAGGCGGCGAGATGCCCGCGACCACGAGAGCGACCCCCAGAGCGTCGAGGAGAGCGGCGAGAGCCGCGCGCGACCGCACCGCGCGCGGCGCCGACGCGCCGCCGCGCGTGCCGGGGACGCTCGACGCGGTGCAGGTCGACCTCGCGTCGCTGCGCGGCGACCTCGGCAGAGGCGCCGGCGACCTGCGCAGACACCTCGCGCGGCTGCTGCGCGACGCGCGCCGCGACGTCGCGAAGACGAGCACGCTCGTGGTGCGCGACCTCGGCAGACTCCAGCGCGACCTGGTCCTGGCCGCGGGCGTGCGCGCCGGCGGCGCCGCCGTGAGACGCACGGCTGCGAGAGCGACCGCCAGACGCCCCGTGTGACGCGTCGGACGCGCTGACGCACAAGATTCAGGCATGAGCGCCGACGCGCCGATACGTCGGCCATGGACCCGCAGGGTACGTGGCTGTGTCCAACCCCGGCCGATCGCGAGCGGCTGCTCGACATGGAGCCGCGGATCGCGAAGGCGCGCACGCTCGCGTTCTCGGCCGCGGGCCTCGGCCTGCTCACGGCCGCGCCCTGGTACGGCTGGTGGATCGCGCTGCCGCTGGCGTGGATCGTCGTCAGCCACTTCCTGCTGCTCGGCCCGCTGATCGAGCGCAGCCGGCACCCCGAGTGGCCGATCTTCGCGACCGTCGTCAACGCGCAGGCGACGATCGGCGTCGCGATCGCGCTGACGGGCGGCCCGCGCAGCCCCGCCCAGCCGCTGCTGCTGTTCTCCGTCGTCAGCGTCGCCGCGCGCTTCCGCGGACGCGGCGTGCTGGCGGCGGCCGGCTTCACCGCCGTCGTGCTGCTCGCCTCGACGATCGCCGTCGACCCGTCCCGCTACGCCGACGACCCGGCCTTCGTCGACGCCTCGTTCGTCTGCCTGATCGGCCTCGCCGCCTGCTGCTTCGTGCTGATGGGCTCCGACATCCGCCAGCGCGCCGAGGCGATCCTCGACCCGCTCACCGGCCTACTGAACCGCAAGGCGCTGACCGGCCGCTTCGCCGAGCTGGTCGAGCAGGCGGCGCTGTCGGGGGCGCCGATCGCGCTCGTCCTGTGCGACGTCGACCGCTTCAAGGCGGTCAACGACGAGCACGGCCACGAGCGCGGCGACGCGGTGCTGAAGGAGGTCGCGTACGTGATGCGGCGCAGCCTGCGCTCGTTCGAGCTGATCTACCGCCTCGGCGGCGACGAGTTCCTGATCCTGCTGCCCGGCGCGGACCTCGGCGCCGCGCACGAGCTGGCCGAGCGGGTGCGCGAGGCGCTCGCCGGCGCGCGGCCCGGCGGGCTCGCGGTGACCGCCTCGATCGGCGTCGCCTCGACCCGCGGGACGGTCGCCTTCGAGGACCTGTTCCGCGCCGCCGACGGCGCGCTCTACCGTGCGAAGCACGCCGGCCGCGACCGCGTGGCGCTGGCTCAGCCGGTCGATGACGCCGCGCTCGCGCTCTCGACCTGAGGCGCGCAGCGGCCCGCTCAGCCGCGCCCGAGCAGGCGCGCCAGCAGCCCGGGCCGGCGCGGCTCGACCTCGTCGCGCAGCGGGAGGCGGCCGGCGCGGCGAGCCGCCAGCACGCACGCCGTGTGCGCGTGCCGGCGCCGCTGCGCGTCGCCCTCGGGCACGACGAGCTGGTGCGCGCTCAGCGCCGGCAGCAGCTCGTCGCAGAGCGGGCAGCGATACGTCGCGGGCTTGCGATTGGCCGCCGGTCGCACGGCGTACCAGCGCGCGTCGGAGAAGCCCCGCGGATCGCCCATGTCGTCAGGGCGCGGCGTGCGCGACGGCGCGCTCGCGGCCGGCGTCCGGCAGCGGCTCCGCGTCGGCGCCGGGGCGCCCGCCGCGCATCAGCGACGCGGCCGCCGCGATCAGACAGGCGACGATCGCGAACGCGAAGGCGGCGTGCAGGCCGTCGCGGAACGGACCGGCGATCAGCGCGGGGAAGAAGGCGTGGCCGGTCAGCGTCGCCTGGTCGTGCGCCGGCAGCGCCGCCAGCACGTGCGCGCCGAGGAAGTGGCCGACCGGGTCGTAGCCGAGGAAGGCGGCGAACAGGATCGACACGGGCGGGAGCTGCGCGACGGCGTGCGCCGTCGCCGCCGGCACGTTGTGCGCGCGCAGGCCGGCGTCGAGCGTGTGCGGCAGCGTCGCGCTCAGGCCGATCACCAGCAGCGTGAAGAAGATGCCGATCGACAGCACCTGCGCCGAGTTCTGGAACGTCTGGTTCATCGCGCCGCCGGCGCCGCGATCGCCGGGCGGCAGGCTGTTCATCACGGCGGCGCGGTTGGGGGAGGCGAACAGTCCCATCGAGATGCCGATCAGCGCGAGGACCGCCGCGAACTGCGGGTAGGCGAAGTCAGTCGGCAGCAGCATCAGCAGCGCGAAGCCGGCGGCCGCCAGCAGCATCCCGCCAGTCGCGAACGGGCGCGCGCCGAAGCGGTCCGACAGCCAGCCGGAGGTCGGTCCGGCGAGCAGCATCCCGATCGTCAACGGCAGCATGTAGAGGCCGGCGTAGAGCGGCGTCTCGTGGAAGCTGTAGCCGTGCTGGGGGAGCCAGATCCCCTGCAGCCAGATGATCAGCATGAACATCAGGCCGCCGCGCGCGACGGCCGACAGGAACGTCGAGAGCGTGCCGAACGTGAACGCGCGGATGCGGAACAGCGGGAGGCGGAACAGCGGCGCCGGCGAGCGCCGCTCGATCGCGACGAAGGCGGCGAGCAGCAGCAGCGCGGCGCCGAGCAGGCTCAGCACGCGTGCGCTGCTCCAGCCGGTCGGGTGGCCGCCGGCCGGGCGGATCCCGTAGGTGACGGCGACCATCACGCAGATCAGCGCGAGCGCGAACGCGAGGTTGCCGGGCCAGTCGATCGGCGCGCGTCGCGGCGTGCTCAGCTCGCGCAGGCTGCGGTACGCCCAGACGGTGCCGAACAGGCCGACCGGCACCGAGATCAGGAACACGAGCCGCCAGTCGATCGGTGCGAGCAGGCCGCCGAGCATCAGGCCGATGAAGAAGCCGCTGACGCCGACGATGTTGTTGATCCCGAGCGCCATGCCGCGCTGGTGGGCGGGGAACGCGTCGGTGATGATCGCGGCCGAGTTGGCGAGCAGGCAGGCGCCGCCGATCCCCTGCACGACGCGGAACGCGATCAGGAACGTCGCGCCGGCGCGACCGCTCATCCAGTCGACCGCCAGCAGCAGCGAAGCCGCCGTGTAGATGACGAAGCCGAGGTTGTAGATGCGCACGCGGCCGACGATGTCGCCGAGGCGGCCGAGGCTGACGATCAGCACGCTCGTGACGACGAGGTAGCCGAGGATCATCCACAGCAGGTAGAAGGAGTTCGCGGGGACGAGCGGGTCGAGGTGGATGCCGCGGAAGATGTCCGGCATCGCGATGATCGTGATCGAGCCGTCGAGCGTCGCGAGCAGCACGGCGAGCGTCGCGTTCGACAGCGCGATCCACTTGTAGCGGTCCGGATCGGCTGTGCGGTGGCGGCTGCGCATCCCCGCGGAGGAATATACAGGCAGCCTGTAGATTTCCCGAGATGCCCACGACGGAGAGCGCGCTGCTCGCGCACGAGCTGCGCGAGACGATCGGGCGGCTGGTACGGCGGCTGCGCCGCGAGCCCGGCCCGCCGGCGCCGCAGCTCGCGGTGCTCGGCCGGCTCGACCGCGAGGGCCCGGCGAGCGTGTCCGACCTGGCGGCGGCGGAGCGGATGCGCCCGCAGTCGATGGCGCAGACGGTCCACGACCTCGAAGCGGCCGGCTCCGTCACGCGCCGCCCCGACCCCGCCGACAAGCGCCGCCGGTTCGTCGAGCTGACGGCGGCCGGGGCGGAGCTGCTGCGCGCGACGCGCGCCCGGCGCGAGGGCTGGCTCGGCGACGCCCTGGAGCGCGAGCTGACGCCGGCCGAGCGCGCGTTGGTCGCCGAGGCCGTCGCGCTGCTGGGGCGCGTGGCGGACGCGTGAGCGGACCACTGCGGATCTTGCCTCGCTATGCGAGGCGAAAGCTGCAGTGATCGACGCTCAGGCCGCGTCCGGCGCCATCGGCTCGGGTGGCGGGACGTGGTCGAGGGGCAGCAGGCACAACTGCCACCAGCCGACGTCGCGCCAGGCGCCGGCCTTCCAGCCGATCGCGCGGTAGACCCCGACCAGCTCGAAGCCGAGCGCCTCGTGCAAGCCGACGCTCGCCGCGTTCGGCAGCGTGATGCCGGCGCAGGCGATCCGCAGCCGCTGGGCGCGCAGCCGCGCGAACAGCGCCTCGTAGAGCGCGCGGCCGACGCCTTGGCCCTGGTGTGCCGGGGCAACATAGACGGACACGTCGGCGGCCCAGCGGTAGGCGGCGCGCTCGCGGTGTGGCGCCGCGTAGGCGAAGCCGGCGATCTCCCCGCCGCGCTCGCACACGAGCCACGGGTGCGTCGCCGCGGTCCGGGCGATGCGGCCCGCGAACGCGTCCGCGTCGGGCGCGACCTCCTCGAACGAGACCGGGCTGTCGAGCACGTACGGCGCGTAGATCGCGGCGCACGCGGGCGCGTCGCGCGCCGGGTCGGCCGGGCGGATCACTGCGCGTCCAAGTCGGCGTCGAGCAGCCGGATGCCGAGCGCGCCCGCCAGCGCCGGCGCCAGCTCGAGCAGGTCGCCCCACGCCATCGCGACGCCGCGCAGGTGCTCGATGCTGTGCAGGCCGCGCAGCTCGCAGCCGTGCAGCTCGCAGCGGCGGAAGCGCGCGTCCGTCAGGTCGCACTCGCTCAGGTCGCAGCCGAGGAAGCGCACCGAGCGGCAGTCGGCGTCCTGCAGATCGGCCTGCGCGAGGCGGCAGCCGTCGAACGTGACGCGCTCCAGCGTCGCGCTCGTGAAGGCCGCGAGGTCGACGCGGCAGTCCTTCACGAGCACGTCGGTCAGGCGGCTCTCGGCCCAAGCGCCGCCCGTCAGCCGGCAGCCGACCAGCTCGCAGCGCACGAGCGAGGCGCCGCGCGCGTCCACGTTCGCGAGGTTGCAGCCGTCGAGGCGCGCGTCGACCAGGCGCAGCCCCGGCAGCCTCGCGCCGCCGAGGTCGGCGCGCTGCACGACGGCGCCGACGAGCGAGCTGCCGCGCTGCTCGCGCAGCGTCGCGGCGTCGAGCGCCAGCGGCGGAGCGTCGTCCGGCAGGTCGGGCGGATACGGGGGATCGGCGGCGTCGCGCGCGGAGCTGTGGCGGCCCATCGCCGGGGACGCTAGCGCCCGCCCGGCACCGCCGCCAGCGCCTGCTGCGCGGCGGCGGCGAGGCGCTGCACCTGCGCGGCGGCGGCTCTCACGCGGATCGCGGCTTCGAGCGCGGCGACGCGGTTGGTGAGGTCGCGCAGGCCGGCCGGGTCGAGCGTCCGCAGGTCCGCCTGTGCGGCGGCCAGCGCGTCGCGGATGCGCCCGAGGTCGCCCGTCACGGCTGCCGACTCGCCGCCGCCGGCGAGCGCCTGCGGGTACTCGGTCGGCAGCAGCTCGAGGCCGGCGGCAAGCGGGCGCAGCTCGCCGCGCAGCTGCGCGACGACGTCTCCCGCGGACGGCTCCGGCGCGCTGCCGCGCCCGAGCGCGAAGCCGATCGCGCCGCCGACGAGCAGCGCGACGAGCGCGATCGCGGCGAGCAGGAGCGGGCGTGTGGCGCGCGGCTGTCGGTAGAGCGACATCGGATCAGCGCCAGATGACGGCGACCGCCGGCCCGTCGTGGTCGGCGAGCGCGGTGTGCGCGGTCGTGAGGATGTCCTCCGCGCGGCGCGCGTCGGAGGCGTCGACGATGCGCGAGCCGCACACGAGCGCGACGCGCGGCAACACGTCGCCGACGCCGAGCTGCAGCGTCGACTCGGCGACCGCGTCGCCGAGGCCCGCCAGCACGTCGTGCTTGGCGCCCGTCATCACGCGCCGCGCGCGCTCGGCGAGCGGCACCGTCCCGAGCCCGTCCACGACCGCGACCGGCCCCGAGCCGTTCTCGCTGTAGACGCGGTAGTAGTCGGTCGTCGCGACGAGCTGCAGCACGTTGGCCGCGACGCCGAGCGCGCGCGCCGCGGCGCGCTGCTGCGTCGGCTCGTCGACCGGCGCGCGGCCGGCGGCGCCGGACTCGAGCGCGACCGCGCCGGTCGCGACCGCGCGCACCTGTCCCGCCTGCGCGTCGTAGCGCGTCTCGACGCGCACCGTCTCGGGCGCCGCGCCGGCCGCGACGCACTCGCGCTCGGCCGCCTGCGCGACCTGCGCCGTCACCGAGCCGTCGCCGCCGGCGGCGCTGCGCACGACCTCCGCGCGCACGAGCGAGAGCGCCGCGCCGACCGACGACAGCACCTCCGGATGCGCCGGCGCCTGCAGCGGGCGGCCGAGCGCGCGCGCGACCTCGCCGGCGAGCGCGGGACCGGAGCCGCCGAGCGCGACGACCGGCACGTCCCGACCGAAGCCGTGCGCCTTCGCCGCCTCCTCGACCGCCCCGGCGATCTTCGCGACGGCCGCGTCGAGCAGTGCGCGCGCGGCGCCCTCGGCGCTCGTGCGCAGGCGCGCGGCCAGCGGCGCGAAGGCGGCGAGCGCGGCCTCGCGCGAGGCGACGGCGTGCGCGCCCTCCGGCACGAGCCCGAGCGCGTTCGCCGCGCAGGTCGCGGTGAGCGCGTGCAGCTCGCCGGAGCGCGTGCGGATCGCCGCGTAGGACTCCGGGTCGCCGGCGCGCGGCGCGACCAGCTCCAGCGTCGCGCCCTCCAGCGCGTCCGCCTCGGCGAAGCAGGCGTAGGGGAGGCCCGCGACGTGCGCGCTGCGCGGGCCGACCTCGGCGATCCCGCGCCGCTTCAGGCGCGCCATCGAGCCGCCGGCCGCGCCGACGACCCACGAGTCGACCGAGCGGATCGCGGTCGGGCGGCCCATCACCTTCAGCGTGCGCAGCACGGTGCGCCCGCCGTCCACGACCGACACGTTCGAGGAGGTCCCGCCGCACTCCAGCACGATCCCGTTCGTCAGCTCCAGCTCGTGCAGCGCCGCCGCGACACCGGCCGCCGGGCCGGCGCCGATCGACAGCGACGGCGCGCGGCCGAACGCCTCCAGGCTCATCGCGCCGCCGTCGCCGCGCAGCACGAGCAGCGGCACGTCGATCGCGGCGGCCTCCAGCACGTCGCGCACGATCCGCGCGGTGCGCTCCATCAGCGGCAGGATCGAGGCGTTGATCGCGGCGCTCACCGTGCGCAGCTCGAGCCCGTAGGCGCCCGACAGCTCGTGGCCGGCGCACGTCGGCAGCCCGCGCTCGCGCGCGCGCTCGGCGACGAGCCGCTCGGCCTCGGGCGCGTCGACCGCGAACGCGCCGGAGGCGGCGATCGCGGTGCAGCCGGCGGCGACCAGCTCGTCGAGCGCACGGTCCACGTCGGCGTCGCTCAGCCCGCCGGTCGCGTCGAGGAAGGCGTGGCGCGTGCGCAGCGCGCGGCCGGGCGCGAGCGCGACGTCGCCGACGGCGGTGCGCTTGCGCGCCGGGCGCAGGTCGGGCGCGCGGCCGATCCCGACGACGCCGACCGTCGCGACGTCGCCCTCCAGCAGCGCGTTCATCGCCTGCGTGGTCGAGAAGGCGACCAGCTCGACCGCGCGCGCGTCGTCGCCCAGCTCCGCGAACAACTGCGCGAGCGCCTCGGCGACGCCCGCCGTCACGCCGTCGGCGTGGTGGTGGGTCGTGGGGACGACGGCGCGGGCGCGCAGCGCGAACGGGTGGGGAACGACCGCGACGGCCTTCGTGAAGGTCCCGCCGACGTCCACGCCGACGCGCAGCGCCCCGGCGCTCATCGGACCGCCGGCTCCAACCGCTCCCGGCGCCGGCGGCGCGCCGGCAGCCACGCGAACGTCCACAGCGCGCCGGCGGCGAAGACCGCCAGCAGGACCGCCTGCACGAGCAGGCTCTCGCGCGTCGGGTGGACGCCCGTCAGCTCCCCGACGAACACCGGCGGTCGCGCCCAGCCGGCGTGCACGGGCGTCGCGCTCACCATGTCGGCGCCCTGCAGCGAGCGGACGGCGTTGCCGGCGAACGCGACGCTCAGCAGCAGCAGGATCGAGGCGCCCGTCAGCAGCATCGGCTTGAGCGGCAGCGTGCGCCCGAGCCGCAGGATCGCGAACGCGACCGCGCCCAGCGCGGCCACGCCGGCGAGCGCGCCGAGCGCGACCCACAGCTCCAGCCCCTGGGCGAACAGCAGCAGCGCTTGGTAGAAGAGGACCGTCTCGAAGCCCTCGCGGTAGACGGCGGTGAAGCCGAGCGCCGCGAACGCGCCCGCGCTGCCGGCGGCGATCGCGGACGCCACACGCGCGCGCATGAACTCCATACGGCGCCGCTGGTCGATCCGCGCGACGAGCCAGAAGCTCACCAGCACCAGCACGAGCACCGCGAGCAGCGCGGTCGCCGCCTCCAGCAGCTCGCGGTTGACGGGCGCGAGGTCGATCACGAGCGTCGTCAGCAGCCACGTGGCGGCGGTCGCGGCGAGCGCGCCCAGCACGCCGAGCGACAGCGGCTTGCGGTAGCCGCTTGCTCTGCCGGCGGCGAGCGAGCCGAGCAGGATCGCGATCAGCAGGACCGCCTCGACGCCCTCGCGGAACAGGATCGAGAAGGAGAAGCCGAACGCGATCGCGGGCGCGGCGACGCCCTTCTGGGCGATCGCGCGGTCGGTGTCGAGGATGCCCGCGCGCACGTCGCGCACGTCGGCGCGGATCGTGCCGAGCGGCGCCCGGCGCTGGAGGTCGTTGCGCAGGTCGGCGAACTTGAACTCGGTGTCGAGCACGAGGTTCGGGTCGCGCAGCCGCAGCGGGATCTCGACGTACTCGTAGTGGTCGAGGTAGGCGCTGCGCGCGAGCGTGTACGCGCGCGCGTAGTCGCCCGCCTTCGCCGCCGCGAGCGAGCGGTCGACCAGCGTCTTGGCGATCGCGTTCTCCTTCCGCCCGCGCTCGAGCGCGTCCTGTCTCGCGGCGGCGGCGCCGGGCAGCAGCGCCAGCGCCGCGACGACGAGCGGGAGGACGGCGAGAAGGCGGAGGCGCAGCATCGTGCGGAAAGGTTAGGGCACCCGAGTTAGGGCGGCCTTACTGGTGCGCGAGCGCGCGCTCGGCGGCGTCGAGCTTGGCGTCGATCGCACGCACGAGCGCGCGCACCTTCGCGGCGCCGGCGTCGGCTCTGATGCGCGCACGCAACTGCTCGCGGATCGTGTCCTCGAGCTGCTCGTTGAGCTCGTGGTCGGCCTGCCCGAGCGGGCCCTCGACGAGCTCGAAGTGCTGCAGGTACGTGTCGCCCACCTGCCGGTCGGCCGCGCCGGCGTCGCCCGCCTCGTATGTCGCGAGCGCCTGCGCGAGGCCGCTGCGGACCTTGCCGATCTCGGCGATCGCCTGCTGCGGCGTCGCGCTGTGCTCGGCCTCCTCGGCCTTGTCGTCGCTGCTGCCGCAGCCGAGCGCGAGCCCGGCGAGCGCGAGCGCGGTCAGGGTGGTGATGCGTGCCTTCACGTACCGACTCCTTCCTGCGTATTAGGGTTACCTCATTAGGGTGCCCGAAAACCTAGCACAGCAGTCGGAATGGCGCCGCGCGCGATGATGCGGCGATGGACAGCATCCGCATCCACGAGCTGACGTTCGACTACGACCCCGCCGACCCGGACGGCTTCCGAGCGGGGATGGCGCGACTCGGTCCGCGGCTCGGCGCGACCGACTCCGGCGTCACGATCTACGAGCTGCCGCCGGGCCAGGCGATCTGCCCGTACCACTACGAGTACGGCGAGGAGGAGTGGCTGCTCGTGCTCGACGGGCAGCCGTCCGTGCGCACGCCCGACGGCGTCGAGCGGCTCGCCCCCGGAGCGCTGACGTTCTTCCCGCGCGGGCCGGCGGGAGCCCATCAGGTGCGCAACGACGGCGAGCAGCCGGCGCGCGTGGCGATGTTCTCGACCGTCGTGCTGCCGACCGCGACCGCCTACCCCGACAGCGGCAAGGTCGGCGTCTACACCGGCGACCCCGACGAGGACCTGATCGCCGAGCGCGCCGGCGGGGTCGACTACTACCGCGGCGAGGCGTGAGCGGGCGGGCGGGGGAATAACGCAGCGCGCCGTGATGCGGCGGCGACCGACACCACCTTGCGCTGGTGACGATCTGTCGAATAGTGTGCTGAACGGCACTGTTTGCTGGAGCTTCGATCGGTGGGGAAGCAGATGCGCGCAGCGGCGGGAGGCAGGCGGTGAGGTCGTCGGTCAACGCTGCTGTCCTGAGCCTGGTGATCGAGCGGCCGAGCTACGGCGGTGAGATCGGACGCCGCTTCGAGCAGCGCTACGACGGCTTGTTCGACTCGCGCCCGCAGCACATGTACAAGGCGCTCGACGACCTCGAGGAGGACGGCCTGATCGAGCCGTGGTCCGTCGAGGACGAGCATGGCATCGAACGCGAGGGCTATCGCGCGACAGCGAGGGGTGCGCGCGCGTATCAAGCCTGGCTGCGTGCGCGCATCCGCCCGTCGAAGCGCATCCGCGAGGAGGTCTTGATCCGGTTCGCCTCGACGCGGCCGGAGGACGTCGAGACTGTGGAGTACCTGCTCGACCGCTACCAGCATGCGGTGATGGCGCTCGCGGCGGTACCGCGCGTCCGGACGGACAATCTGGTCGAGCGCGCGCTCGACAAGGAGCGCCAGACGATGGTCGATGGGACGTTGCGTTGGATCGCGTGGGCGCGGGACGAGCTGCGTTCGCGTGAGCCGTGACAGGACGATGGCGCTGCTCGTCCTCGACGAGGTGTCGAAGCTCTCGTCCGGCGGTCGAGGCGGACCGCGACAGCGGCCCGCGCTGCGTGACGTGTCGTTCGAGCTGGACGCGTCGGAGTTCGTCGCCGTCTGGGGTCTGCCGCGCTCCGGTCGCTCCACGCTGCTGCATGTGGCCGGTGGCGTCATGCCGCCGAGTGCGGGCGTCGTCCGGTTCGACGGGCGGGATCTCGCGGCAACTCCCGCGCTCGGGCGTCCGGCTGGCATCGCACTCGTGAACACGTGCTTCCGCCGCGTGATCGGAGACTCCGTGCTGGAGCACGTCGCGGCGCCTTTCATGGGGCGCGGCATGCCCGTGCTCCCAGCCCAGTCCAAGGCGCTCCAACTGCTGAGACGGGTCGATGCGGTCGCTTGCGCCGAGCTGGACGCCAACGACCTCGATCACGCCGAGGCGATCCGCGTGGGGATCGCGCGGGCGCTCGCGACGAGCCCGCGGCTGCTGCTGCTCGACGAGCCGACGATCGGCGTGCCGCCGGCGCGGGACCGGGACGACGTCCTGGCGCTGCTTCGCTCGATCTCGCGGCGCGACAGAGTCGCGATCCTGATGACGGTGGGAGAGGCGGCCGACCTCGCGGGCGTCGACCGCGCGCTGACGATCGACGACGGCACGCTGCGCGGACCGCTCAGGCCCGAGCCGGCGCGCGTGATCGAGCTTCGACCGGAGCAGAGCGGATCGACGGCGTGACGCTTCAGCTCGCGAACGTCGTCAAGCACTACACATCCGGCAGCGGGGAGGTGGTCCGTGCCGTGGATGACGTGACGCTCGACCTCGACGCGGGGGAGATGGTCGCGCTCTACGGACCGAGCGGCTCCGGGAAGACGACGCTCCTGATGCTCGCCGCCGCTTTGCTGCGACCCGACCGGGGCACGGTTCGGTTCGCCGGGCGCAGCCTGGGCGACTTGAGCGACCGCGAGGCGTCGGACTATCGCCTTCGGGACGTGGGCGTCGTGTTCCAGCACTTCGAGCTGATGCGCGGGGTGCCGGCCGTGGAGAACGCGGCGATCAAGCTGCTGGCCGAGCCGATGGGGATCGGCGAGGCGCGTCGTCGCGCCGCGCCGTGGCTGGAGCGCGTCGGGCTCGGGCACCGCCTGGAGGCAGCGCCGGAGCAGCTCTCCGGCGGCGAGCGCCAGCGCGTCGCGATCGCGCGTGCACTCGCGAACGAGCCGCGCTTGATCCTCGCCGACGAGCCGACCGGGAGCCTCGACACGCAGCGCGGGCGGGAAGTGCTGCTGCTCCTGCGCGAGATCGCCCGCGAGCGAAGCACCCCTGTGCTTGTCGTGACGCATGATCCGCAGGCGGCGCAGATCGCCGACCGCGTGCACACGCTCCGCGACGGGAAGATCGAGGAATGCGACGACGCGGCGGTGTCGTTCGCCGATGAGACGACCTCGGGGGCGTAGCGTCATGGTCAGGCCGAGCGCGCTGATCTACTTCTACCGCAAGCGCCTGCGCGTCCATGCGGTGCAGGAGCTGCTCGCCGGTCTGGGGATCGCCGTCGGCGTCGCCCTCGTGTTCTCCGTTCAGGTCGCCAACAGCAGCATCACCGGATCGGCTCGACAGATCCTGCACGCGCTCGCGGGCGACGCGACGCTGCAGCTCGCCGCCCGCGACGCGGGCGGGTTCGATCGGCGCACGCTCGCGCGCGTCCAGGCGCTGCCGGGCGTGGCGCACGCGTCTGCGCTGCTGGACCAGCGCGCGACGATCTCGTTCGGCACGCGGCAGGTGCAGGTCGACCTGGCCGGGGTCGACGCGAATCTGCCGTCGCTCGACGGCATCGCGACGCGGCACATCGGGCTCGGCGGCCTGCTCCTCCAGCACGGACTCGTGCTGCCGATGTCGGTCAGCAGCGCGCTCGGGCTCGCAACCGACGAGAGCGTCCGCGAGGGGCTGCCGGAGGTCACGGTCGCCACGCGCGGCAGGGTCCGCCGCACAGCCGTCGCCGCCGTCCTCGATCACGGCACGATCGGGCCGCTGTCAGGCGCGCTGCTCGGCGTCGTCTCGCTCGACTACGCGCAGAGCCTCACCGGGCTGCGCGGGCGGGTGACGCGGATCCTCGTCGCCGCGAGACCGGGGCAGGAGGCGCTGGCCCGACGGGAGCTGACGCGCTTGGCGGCAGGCCGCCTGACGGTCGCTTCTGTCGACGACGAACTGCGCTCGCTCCAACAGGCCACGGCGCCGATCGCTCAGTCGACCAGCCTGTTCGCGGGGATCAGCGCGTTCGTCGGATTGCTGTTCACGTTCACGGCGATGCTGCTGACGGTGCCCGAGCGGCGCCGCTTCGTCGCCGATCTCCGGATCATGGGCTACCGGCGCGGAAGCGTGGCGCAGATCCTCGCCTTCCAGGCGATCGTCCTCGGTGTCGTGGCGTCGGGAGTAGGGCTCGTCGCCGGCTGGCTCCTCTCGCAGACCGGCGCACACGACCCGCCCGGCTATCTCGCGTTCGCGTACCCGCTCGGCACGCAGCGGGTCATCGGGCTGGGCGCCGTGCTGGTCGCGTTCTGCTCGGGGATCCTCGCGACCTGCCTCGCGGCCTCCCAGCCGCTGCTCGATCTGCGGCGCACGCGGGCGATGAACGAGGTGCTCGTGCAGTCCGGCGAGCCCGGTCATGCGGTCGGCGCCCAGGCCCGCCGGGCGCTCGCCGCCTGCGGACTCCTGCTGTTCGTGGGCGCGGGCCTCGTGCTGTTGCTGGAGCCCGCTGCGACGATCGCGGGGATCATCGCGACCGCTGTCGCGATGGTGCTGGTCGTGCCGGTGTGCTTCGTGCTGGTCCTCAAGGCGTCCGACGGTCCCGCCGACCGATGGCGCCTGAACTCGCTCGCGCTGGCGATCCGGTCGCTGCGCGCGACGTCGCTCCGCTCGCTCGGACTCGTCGCGACCGGGGCCGTCGCGGTCTTCGGGGCGGTCGGGCTCGAGGGCGCACATCGCAACCTGCTGCACGGCCTGTACTCGGACTACCGGGGCTACGTGGGGACCGCCGACATCTGGATCGCGCAACCGGGCGACGACCTGGCGCTCCAGCCGTTCGACGGCGCCGGCGTCGAACGGCGCGTCGGGGCTGTGAGCGGCGTTCGGGCGGTCCGCGCCTACCGCGGTGGCCTGCTCGACCTCGGCCGCCGGCGCGTCTGGGTGATCGCGCGCCCCCACGGCGACCGCGAGATCGTGCCCAGCAGCCAGCTCGTCCATGGCACGCATGCCGCGACCGAGCAGGTGCGGGCTGGTGGGTGGGTCACGGTCTCCCAGCAGATCGCAGACGACCGCGGCATCCGGCCGGGCGGGCGGATCGAGCTGCCGACGCCAACCGGCACGGTCGACTATCGCGTGGCCGCGACGACCACCAACCTCGGCTGGGGACCCGGTGCGATCGTCATGAGCGACGGCGACTACCGTCGTGCGTGGTCGACCTCGGCGACGACCGCTCTGGAGGTCGACGTCGACAAGGGAGCGGACCCCGCCACGGTCGCAGGTCGCATTCGGCGATCGCTGGGACCGGTCCGCAAGGCGCTGCTCGTGCAGACCGCCGGGCAGCGCTCGGCGCACGCCGACGGCATTGCTCGCGCCGGCCTGGCGCAGCTCGGCCAGATCGCGACGCTGCTGCTGCTCGCCGCCGCGTTGGCGCTCGCCGCCGCGATGGGCGCGGGGGTCTACCAGCATCGCGGTGCGCTCGCGCAACTGCGCGTGATGGGATGGCGCTCGCAGAAGCTGTGGCGAGCCCTGCTGTGGGAGTCGGCGCTGGTCCTCGGCACAAGCTGTGTCGTCGGCGCCGCCGCCGGCGTCTACGGGCACTTTCTCGGAGATCGCTGGCTGCGCTACTCGACCGGGTACCCGGCCCCGTTCGCGTTCGCGGTCGAGCAGACGATCGCGCTGTGTCTGCTCGTGTCGGTCGCCGCTGTCGTCGTCGCCGCCGTCCCCGGGTTCTTCGTCGCAAGGACGGCACCGCACGTCGGACTCGATCCGGGCGCATGACCGCTTGGTGCTGAGCGGGGCTCCGCGTGTCCGGGCGGCGCCGGGCGGGTCGCGGGACCATGAGCGCTGTGGGGGACCTGTGGGCCGTCGCGCGGCTGGTCGTGAGCTACTACCTGACGGTCGCGCGCCATGTGCGGCGTGAGCTTGCCTGCTGGCGTGGGCACGCGCGTGCGATCCCCGACCCGTGCCTGCGAGGGCTGGCGCTGGCCAAGCTGGCCGACGAGCACCTCAACGCGCAGGCGGCCGCCGTGTTCGCGACGCTCGTCCCGCTCCGACAACGGCGGCGCGCCGCTCGCATGATGGTCGCCTTCCAGGTCATGTACGACTACCTCGACGCCGTCAGCGAGCAGCCTTCCGGCGATCCCGTCGTGAACGGGCTGCGGCTGCACGAAGCGCTGCTCACGGCGATCCTCCCGGAGCGTCCGGCTGTCGACTACTACGCCTTTGCCACACGTGGGCGGGATGACGGCGGGTACCTCGACCGTGCCGTCGCATCGTTCCGCTCGCGCATGCGCGCGATGCCGGCTGAGGCCACGGTGCGGCCAGCTCTCGCCCGCTGCGCGGCGCGGGTGGGCGAGGGGCAGACGCGGACGCACGCTGTCGATGTTGCAGGCGTCCTCCAACTGCGCGCCTGGGGCGCGACCCTGGCCCGCGCGGGCCCGTACGAGTGGTGGGAGGCGACGGCCGGCGCCGCCTCGTCGCTCGCGCTCCACGCCCTGTTCGCGGCGGCAGGCGATGCGAGTACGACAGGAGAGGACGCACTCGCCGTTGAGCGGGCCTACTTTCCGGCTGTTTGCGCCATCAGCACCTTGCTCGACGCCGTCGCCGACCAGAGATCCGATCGTCTCGCGGGGAGCCGCAACTACATCGACTACTACGCCACGAACGCGGAGGCCGTACGCCGGCTCGCGCTGATCGCGCGAGACGCCGACCGCCGCACGCGGGACTTGAGACGTGGCACGCGTCACGCCACGATCGTCTCCGGGATCTCCGCCTTCTACCTCTCGGCTGTCTCTGCACTAGAGCCGGGTGACCGGGAGGCGGTCCGACAGATGGCCGGAACGCTCCGACCCTGCACGATTCGACCACTGTTGGCGATCTTGCGCATCAAGCGGTGTCTCGACGCAGGGGGATGACCGGCGCCCGGGGCGGCGTGGGCGAGCCGTGCAGTCGACCTCCGTCGAGCGTGAGCGCACGGTCGACGCCCGCGAGGTCCGCTGCGTCGCCCGTCGTCATCAGGACGGCGATGCCGTCGTCGCGCACGAGCGACTCGATCAGCGCGAGCAGCGAATCGGCCGCACGCGCCGGTGGGATGCCGGCCAGCGGCTCGTCAAGCAGGAGCAGCGCCGGCTCCGTGACGAGCGCTCGTGCGATCGCCACGCGCGCCGCGTCCGCATGGTTGAGGGCGTCGACTGCATCTTCCGCGCGGTCCGCTGCGCCGGTCCGCCGCAGTGCCGCGAGCGCGCGGCGCTCGGCGTCCGCGCGGGAGCGCTCGCTGAGGACAGGAGCGGCGACGTGGGCGAGCGCAGACGTTGCGATCGAGGCGCGAAACTGGACGAACCCGTAGCCGATCCCGCCGGTCGCTCCGAGCATCTGTCGTCGCGCCAAGTCAACGCCGTCGAACAGCACGACGCCGGAAGATGGCGGCAGCAGACCTCCTGCCGCTTGGAGGAGGGTCGAGCGTCCCGAGCGGCGCAGGCCCCAGACCGCGACCCACTCAGCAGTGTCGATCGTGAGCGAGGCATCGCACAGGACGATGCGGTCCCGTTCACGCCGTCGCCCACGGGTGCGCTTCAACGTCACGTCGACCAGGGAGAGGAGCGGCACGCCGCCATCCTCGCGTACGCCACCGGGACAGGCCAGTCCGCTACGTATACGCAGCGGACTACGAAGCGGTCTACCAAGAGGACCGCAGCCCCGTGAGGATCACGGCGTTGATGAGTCGCGTCCCTCCAACTCGCGTTGCGTCCGCCCGCGCTCGGCCCGTCCCCCGCACGCGGGGCGGCTCTCCCTCACCCCCACGCTCGGAGAGCCATCAGGCGCACGCAAGTCGACGGCCGACTCGTCTCGTGCCCGATGCTCGCCGGCGCTGGACGCCCGTTCCCCTGGAGCACCAGCGCCGGCGAGCGGGTTGCGTTGCGCGAGCGCGCAGGAGCGCCCGAGCGACAGCTACGCCGGCCGGGTGCTGATCCGCATGCGCGCCTTAGCGGCGCTGGTCAGACGCAAGCAATGGCACTGCTGGAAGGCGATCGTCGCTCGGCTTTGAGCTGCACCGCGGCCATATAGCCAACCGGGGCAAGTCGTCGCAATCACGCCCGCCCACGCGCAAGAGCACGACAGGAACCGGCTACGTACCAACAACTGGCCGCTCTCCACATCACCTTCACGACCGATGAACACCTCCCCAACGGCTTGGTCATAAGCCAATGGCAGTCAAAGACGCGATGCAGACGCCCGCACGCGAGGAGGCTAGAGCCCGTGTGTCTGAAGACAAGCGTATCTATTGACTGTGTTCTGGTGCCCTGGCACCCTGGACGAACTAGGGGGAGCAGGGGGCTCCCCCGATGACGAGGAGGCCGACCGTGAGACAGGGGAAGCTCTTGCTCTCGGGATGCGTCGCGCTGTGGGTGAGCGTAGCGGTGATGGGCGTAGCCGCAGGGGTCGCCGCAAGCTCCACGTGGAGATTCGCGAGCAGAGCAATAGAAGTCGCAGGGACGCTCGAAATCAAGCAAAATACCCTTCCCCAGGTTCTCTGTAACGTAACCTTAGGGGCTGAAGCACCCTCGGAAGGTTTCCCGAATAGGGGAAGCACTGCCCTTAAGATCTCTAGGGTGACACTTGGTAGTTGTTTCGGTGGGAGTCTTAGATTCCTACTCGAAGCCGCAAGACCTTGGGCTATTAGGTACGGAGGAATTATAGGGGGTGCCCTACCGGACAGAGTTTCGAACCTCGGCTTCGAAGGCGAAGAAGCACTGATCCTAGTAGAAACCTCATCAAGTGCTTGCCTATATAGATTTACGATGGAAGGCTTTACTGGTCTTACCTTTATCGAAGGTTCCCAATGGGAATACTCTACCGGCACTTTCAATCTCTTTGGTAGGGTGCCCTTTGAAGGCGCCATATCACTAGGTAGAGGCTCGTGCAGTCTCAACGAACTCTCCTTCTCGTCGAGTAGAAGACTTCCGACTGTCAGCTTGAATGGCGTGATAGTGAGTCCGCTACCCTTGGAATTTGGAAGGGTAGAAGGCGGCACCATAGGGACGAGAACCGTGACCCTGACGGGATCCAGAAGTGGGACGACGATCAGCGGAATAAGAATGAGAACCGGGAGATACTTCTCCATAACGGATCCGAACGGCTGCAGAGGAAGGACCCTGAGAGCTGGCGCTACCTGCTCGATCAGTGCAGCATTTTTCCCGCCGACCGAACCACATATCTTCTTCGAAGACGTCCTCCTGATAGAAACAACAGAAGCCGTACTAGAAGACATCGTTAGGGGTAACAATACGATCATAAGGTAAGCCTGATTGGTGCGCCAGTCGGTCGTGGCTGGCGCACCAGTAATACTTTGGCTCCAGGCGATGTTCCCGCCGTACCAGAGCCTTCGCCGCTAACCAGCCATGTGCGCCATGCGCTCGTCGGCCCCGCGGGGCTCTCCGGCCGCGCAGCGCTGCCCCTTACCAATTAGTGGTGTCTATCGCCAGCGGGGTTAGGCGCAACGCGAACCGGGAGCGACGCTGTCGCGCGGTGGCATCACGATGGCTGCCGGCGTAGCGCGCGGGCCAGCGATTGGGCGTAGCTGGCCCGGGAGGACGCCAACCGCGGCGCGGCGCGCTGCAGGTCGAGTAGCGTCGAACTCTCATGTCCGAGTTCCGCGGCTTCCCTCCGGGCGCGCTCGAGTTCCTGCGCGAGCTGGAGGACAACAACGAGCGCGAGTGGTTCAAGGCCAACCGCGCGCGCTACGACGAGCTGCTGGTCGCGCCGGCCAAGGCGCTGGGAGAGGAGCTGGAGGCCGCCGGCTTCGGGCGCGCGCACGCCTTCCGCCCCTGGAACGACACGCGCTTCCACGCCGGCCCGCCGATCAAGGAGCATCTCGGGCTGGCGGTCGGCTACGAGGGCGCCGGCGGCTTCTACGTCGAGCTGTCGCTCGACGGGCTGTTCGTCGCCGCCGGCCTGCACAACCCGGCGCCCGACCAGGTCGAGCGGCTGCGGCGGCTGGTCGCCGACGGGCGCAGCGCCGCCGTGCTGACGCGCGCGATCGCGAGCGCCGAGGCGGCCGGCCTGAGCCTGAACCAGCCCGACCTGAGACGCGCGCCGCGCGGCTACCCGGCCGACCATCCGCGCGTCGACCTCTTGCGCCGCCGCGCGCTGACCGTCTCGCAGCGGCACAGACTCGCCGGCTGGATCCACCGACCGGCGGCCGGCGCGCGCATCCGCGCGCAGCTCGACGCCGCCGCCCCGCTCGTGCGCTGGCTGCGCGAGCGCGTCGGGCCGACCGACAGACCGCGCCAGCGACGCTAGAGGTCCACCACGCGCAGCCCCGGCAGCCGCTCGCGCAGCTGCTCGGCGACGACGCGACGGTGGCAGTGGGCCGGCTCGGCCTCCAGGCACAGCAGCGCGGTGCGCGGCGCGCCCGGCCCGTCCAGCTCGGCCGCGAGCGCGTCCAGCTCGGCGCCGGCGGTGCGCTCCAGGTGCGGGCGGAACGCCTCGCGCGCCTGGCGCGTCGCGCCGCTTCTGAACAGCAGCTTGATGTCAGGCGGCGTGCCGAGCGTGCGGCGCGACTCGTAGGCGATCCCGTGCTGGCCGAGCGCCAGCCCCAGCTTCGTCTTCGACATCCCCGGCCGGCGCGACTGCGGCCGCTGGCGCACGTCGAGCACGCGCTCGATGCCGGCCGCCGCCAGCTCCGCCACGAGCGCGTCGGGCGTCAGCCGCTCGTACCCGATCGTCCAGAGCGTGGGCATCGCTGTGCGTCTACCCCGCGACGGGGCGCCGACGCCGCACCGACTCGAAGCGCGCGAAGTCGCGGTCCAGCGTGACGATCTCGGCGCCGTGCTCGAGCGCGATCGCCGCAAGCGCCGCGTCGGCGACGAGGTCGCCGAGCGCGTCCGCCTCCTCGCACAGACGCCGCAGCAGCGCGAGGTGGCGCGGCCCGGGGCCGATCGCGAGGTGCGCCGGCTGGGCGCACACGGCGTCGACGAACGCGAACGCGTCCTCGCGCGGCGTCGGGATCTCGAACACACGGCGGTTCGTGGCGAGGCGCAGGAAGGAGCCCCACACGAGCAGCGGGACGGCGAAGCGCTCGCCGCCCCGCACCATCGCGTCGAACCACGCGCGCACCGTGCCGTGATGGGGATGGTCGTCGCGATGCGCCGCGAGCACGACGTTGACGTCGAGCAGCAGCACCGGATCAGCGGCGCGCGTCCAGCTCGACGCCCTCGTCGAGCAGCTCCAGCAGCGCGCGGTTCGAGGTGAGGTCCACGCCGGGGCGCGGGCCGGTGCCGCCGTGGAAGACGGGGATCGCGGGCGCCTGGGCAGACGCCGCGGTCTCGCTCAGCTCGCGCTGGAGCGCCGCATCGACGACCTGCCCGAGCGTCAGTCCGCGCTCGCGCGCGCGACGCTTCGCCGCCGCGAGCAGCTCGTCGGAGATCGAGAGCGTGGTGCGCATGATGCTCAGGCTAGCGCATCATGCGCATCACTCGGGCCGCTACGATCGACCCGATGCCCGCGCCATGGCCGCCGCCGATCGCCGAGCGGGAGCTGGTCGAGCGGCTCGCGCTCGACGACGACGGCTTCCGCGCCTACGTCGGCGCGTTCGTCGCGGCGGTGCCCTCCCGCGCGTGCAACGCGGCCGCGTTCGCTTCGGCGTGCGCCTACCCGTGGGCGCGGCCGGCCGGCTCCTACCTGCTCGACGGCGACGGCGGCGTGCGCGCGCTCGGCGGGCTGCCGCGAGCGGAGCGCGAGGCGCTGATCGAGCGCCTCGCCGCGCCGCGCGCCGGGCGCCTGCCGCTGCTCGCGATCGGCTCGAACGCGGCGCCGGAGACGCTGCGGCGCAAGTTCGCGCACTTCGACGCGCCCGCCGACCGCACGGTGCTCGCCGTCAGCGGGCGCCTGCACGAGTTCGACGTCGGCTATGCCGCCCAGCCGGCGCTCTACGGCGCGCTGCCGGCGACGCTCTTCCCGAGCCCCGGCACCGCCGTCGCGACGACGCTGCTGTGGGTCACGCCGGCGCAGTTCACGCAGCTCACGTGGTCGGAGCTGAGCTACCGGCTCGGGCGCCTGCGCACCCGCTTCGCGGTCGACGGCGCCGACGAGCAATTCGACGAGGTGCTCGCGTTCGTCTCGCGTTGGGGCGCTTTCTGCGTGGACGGCGCGCCGGTCGCGCTCGCCGCCGTCGAGGCCGAGCGACGCCGCGCGACTGCGCTCACGCAAGAGCAGGCGCTCGACCATGCGGCGCGTCTGACCCTCGGCGCCGGCGCGAACGCCGAGACGCTCGTGCGCGCCGTCTTCGCGGACCTCGCCGGGCTCGCCCCGCGCCTCGCCGCGACGCTGCACGCGAGCGCGCGGCCGTTCGCCTCCGCGCGCTGGACGCCGTACGCGGGGTAGCCGCGCGCGCCGCCGGGGTACGGTCGTTCTCGATGCCACGCGAGGCGACGCAGGCGCGCACCGTGACGGTGCAGGGCGTGGAGGTGCCGAAGCTCGGCTACGGCACGTGGCTGGTCGAGGGCGAGGACGCCTACGACGGCGTGCTCGACGCGCTCGAGCTCGGCTACCGGCACGTCGACACCGCGCGCGCGTACGGCAACGAGCGCTGGGTCGGGCGCGCGCTCGCCGACTCCGGCGTCCCGCGCGAGGACGTCTGGCTGACGACGAAGGTCTGGTACGAGCACGCCGAGCCGGAGCTGCTGACGCGCGTCTTCCACCAGCAGCTCGCCGACCTGCACGTCGAGCACGTCGACCTGCTGCTGCTCCACTGGCCGGCGTTCGAGGTGCCGCTGCGCAAGACGCTCGGCGCGATGGAGGCGCTGCGCCAGCAGGGGCTCGCCGCGCAGATCGGCGTCTCGAACTTCCCCTCGGAGCTGCTGCGCGAGGCGCTCGAGCTGGCGCCGATCTTCTGCGACCAGGTCGAGTTCCATCCCTACCTGCCGCAGGGGCCGGTGCTGCACGAATGCCTCGAGCACGACCTGCTGCTGACCGCCTACTCGCCGTTCGCGCACGGCCTCGTGCACGACGACCCGACGCTGCGCGAGATCGGCGCGCGCCACGGCAAGTCGGCCGGCCAGGTCGCGCTGCGGTGGCTGCTCGACCAGCCGAACGTGGCGGCGATCCCGAAGGCCTCCTCGCACGCGCGCCGCGCCGAGAACCTCGACGTGTTCGACTTCGAGCTGGACGACGACGAGCGCGCGGCGGTCGCGGCGCTGTCCGGGCGCCGCCTGCGCACGGCCGATCCCGACTGGGCGCCGGACTGGGACTGAGGTAGCCGTCGCAACATGCTCGCGCCCTCCGGCCGATCGGCTACCGTCCTGGGATGACGCCGTCGCAGGTGATCGAGGAGATCGGCGCGCGACTTGCGAAGGCTGCGCCGCCCCGGTCGCGCGTACTCCTGTTCGGCTCTCATGCCCGCGGGAACGCGGACGCGGACTCTGACTTCGACGTGCTGGTGATCGAGCCTGCGGTCGAGAGCCCGATCTCCGAGGCGGTGCGCCTGCGGCGCGAGCTGCGCGGCCTCGGAGTGCCGATCGACGTCGTTGTCGTGGACGAGGCCAAGGCGCAGCGCCGTGCGGCGGTGCGCGGGACGATGGTCGAGCGCGCCTTGCGCGAGGGTCGCCTGCTTGCCCGGACCTGAGCACGTCGGCGTCGCCTGGCTGCTGTTGCGGAAGGCCGACGCGGATCTCGCCGCTGCGCGCGTGCTCGCCGCCGATCCCGATCCGCATGACGACGCGGTCGGATTCCACGCTCAGCAGGCGGTGGAGAAGGCGCTGAAGGCCGCGCTCGCGTCGCTCGAGGTCGAGACGCCGCGCACGCACGACCTGACGTTCCTCGTCGAGCCGCTCGGGATGCACGGGGTCGAGGTTCCGGCGGGGCTGAGCGAGTCCGAATGGCTCAGCCCGTGGGCGGTGACGACGCGCTACGACGACCTCGAGGAGACGCTCGATCGCGCAGCCGCCATCGGCGCGGCCAGCGATGCGATCGCGTGGGCGCGTGCACGCCTCGACGCGCTCGCATAGCTCCCAGGAATCTCCCAGCCTTCTCCGCCAGAATCCTGCGCATGGGCGAGAACGGCAGCGGTCCGACGCGGGTGCTCGTCGTCGACGACGAGCCGAACATCGTCGACGTGATCGCGATGGCGCTGCGCTTCGAGGGCTTCGAGGTCGAGTCGGCCGGCACCGGCGCCGAGGCGCTGACGAAGGTGCGCGACACGCGTCCGCACGTGATGCTGCTCGACGTGATGCTGCCCGACATGGAGGGCTTCGACGTCGCTCGCCGGCTCGGCGCCGAGCGGGCACGGGTGCCGATCATCTTCCTGACCGCGCGCGACGCGACGGAGGACAGAGTGCGCGGCCTCACGGTCGGCGGCGACGACTACGTCACGAAGCCGTTCAGCCTCGAGGAGCTGATCGCGCGCGTGCGCGCGCTGCTGCGCCGCTCCGGCGCCGCCGGCGTGGACGGCAGCGTCCTCACGTTCGCCGACGTCGAGCTGGACGACGACGCGCACGAGGTCACGCGCGCCGGACAGCTGGTCGAGCTGACGCCGACCGAGTACCGGCTGCTGCGGTACCTGATGCTCAACCCGCGCCGCGTGCTGTCGCGCCAGCAGCTGCTCGAGCATGTGTGGGACTACGACTTCGGCGGCGACGCGCGCGTGCTGGAGACGTACGTCTCCTATCTGCGCCGCAAGCTCGACGAGCACGGGCCGCCGCTGATCCACACCGTGCGCGGCATCGGCTACGTGCTGCGGCTGCCGCGCTGAGGCCGGGTCGCCGCGATGCACTCGCTGCGCGCACGCCTCGTCGCCGGCCTCCTCGCGCTCGCCGCGATCGGGCTGCTGGTGCTGGGCGGGATCACCTACGCCGAGCAGCGCGCGTTCCTCTACGACCGCGTCGACCAGCAGCTGCAGGGCGCGATCCGCCCGGTCTCGGCGGCGCTCGACGGCCGCTTCGGCCCGCCGCCCGGCGTGCGCGGCGACGGCGCCGGTGCCGGCGAGGGCGAGGGCGGCCCCGGCTTCGGCCTGCCGGCCGGCACCTACGGCGAGCACCGCGACGCGAGCGGGCAGGTGCTCGCCTCGACCGTCCAGCAGAGCTACGGTGAGACGCAGGTCGCGCGCCGGCCGTCGCTGCCCGCCGGCCTCGCGCTCGGGCGGCCCGTCAGCGTCTCCGGTGGCAACGGCACCGACTACCGCGCGCTGGCCGTGCCCGACCCGCGCGGCGACGGCGTCAACGTCGTCGCGATCCCGCTGTCGGAGACGGCGCGCACGCTCGACCGCCTGCTGCTCGTCGAGGCGCTCGTGATCGCGGCGGTGCTGCTCGCGCTCGGCCTCGCGGCGCGCTTCGTCGTGCGCGTCGGGCTGCTGCCGCTCGAGCGGATGGGGCACACGGCTGGCGCGATCGCCGCCGGCGACCTGTCGCAGCGCGTCGAGCCGGACGACCCGCGCACCGAGGTCGGGCGGCTCGGGCTCGCGCTCAACGCGATGCTGGAGCGGCTCGAGCGCGCGTTCGCCGGCCAGAAGGCGAGCGAGGAGCGGCTGCGCCGCTTCCTCGCCGACGCCTCGCACGAGCTGCGCACGCCGCTGCAGTCGATCCGCGGCTACGCGGAGCTGTTCCGCATCGGCGCCGCGCGTGAGCCGGACGAGGTCGACACGGCGATGCGCCGCATCGAGCAGGAGTCGGCGCGCATGGGCGTGCTGGTGGAGGACCTGCTGACGCTCGCGCGGCTCGACGAGACGCGCGTCGGCGAGCGCGTCGAGGTCGACCTCGCGGCGCTCGCGCGCGACGCCGTCTCCGACGCCAGCGCGGCCGCGCCCGAGCGGACGATCTCGCTCGACGCCCCCGAGCGCGACGAGCGCGTGCTGGGCGACCCGCACCAGCTCGCGCAGGTGCTGGCGAACCTGCTGCGCAACGCGCTCGTGCACACGCCGCCCGGCACGCCGATCGAGGTGACCGTCGCGGCGGAGGGGGAGGAGGCGCGGCTCGCGGTGCGCGACCACGGCCCGGGCCTGCCCCCGGATCACGACTCGGCCGCGCTGTTCGAGCGCTTCTGGCGCGCGGAGGGCGGGCGCAAGCAGGGCAAGGCGGGCGCCGGCCTCGGCCTCGCGATCGTCGCCGGCGTCGTCGCCCGCCACGGCGGCCGCGTCGCGGCGGCGGACGCGCCCGGCGGGGGCGCCGTCTTCAGCGTGTGGCTGCCGCTCGCGCCCACTCCGGTTTCGCGCGCATAGCGATCCGGACATCACTGATCGCGTGAGCCGCTCCCCCCGACTGCTCGCCGCGTCGCTGCTCGTGTGCGCGCTGCTCGTCGTCGCGAGCGGCTGCGGCAGCAGCAAGCCGGGCTACTGCGCCGACCGCACGAAGCTCCAGAACTCGGTCAAGAGCCTCACGAGCCTCAGCCCGTCCGCCGGCCTGAGCGGGCTGCAGGCGGAGCTGAAACAGCTGCAGAGCGAGGTGAACGCGCTCGTCGCCTCGGCCAAGAGCGACTTCCCGAGCGAGACGAGCGCGATCAGAACGTCGTTCGAGCAGCTCGCGACCGACGTGAGAGCGCTGCCGTCGAACCCCTCGACGCAGCAGATCGCCGCGCTCGCCTCCGACGCCTCGGCCGCCGTCAGCGCGGTCAGCGGCTTCGTCAACGCGACGAAGTCGAAGTGCGACTGAGGAGACCGCCTACGCCGAACCGCGCTTGTCCTTGCGCTGGTCGATCGCGACGCCGCCGAGCAGCGTGACGGCGCGCACGTGGATCACGGGCGAGCCGGGCAGCGGCGGCCCGACCGGCCGCTTGTCGCTCTTGCCGCCGAGCAGCGACGCGCCCGACAGCTGGATCGAGACGCCGGGCGGGGCGGTCAGCGAGACGCCGCCGAAGACGGCGAGCACGGCGATCGTCGAGAGCGGCGCCTCGACCTGGGCGCTGCCGAGGTCGGCGGACACGCCGCCGAAGACGGCGAGGATCCGCAGGTGGCGGGGAAGCCGCCAGCGGCCGCGCTGGTCGGTCCCGCCGAAGATCCCGATGAGCGTGCGCGAGCGGGTCGAGACGGGCGTGGGCGGCTCGCGCGCGATCGGCGCGGTCGCGGCCTCGAGCGCGGCGGGGGTCGTCGCGGCGGCGATCGCGGCCGCGCAGGCGGCGTACTCGTCGAGCGTCAGCTCGCCGCCGGTGGCGTGACGCGTCAGCCGCGCGAGCGCGGCGTCGCGGTCGAGCGCGACGCCGTCCGGCGAAGCCGTCGTGATGGAGGTGGGGGTCGGCTCGGTCATGCGACCGATCATGGCTCGTGTCCCCGGGCGCGGGCATCCGTAGCCCACCCGGATCGCGACGCGCCCAGACTCCCGATGCCCGCCGGCGCGGACGCTGCGACGCTGAAGCCATGGCCAAGGTGCTCGTCGCATACGGCTCCAAGCGCGGCGCGACCGCGGAGATCGCCGAGGCGATCGCCGCCGTCCTGCGCGAGCCCGGCCATACGGTCGACTGCGCCGAGGCCGGGACGGTCGGCGCGCTCGACGGCTACGACGCCGTCGTGCTCGGCAGCGCCGTCTACATGAGACGCTGGCGCGGCGACGCGCGCCACTTCCTGCGCAAGCACCGCCACGCGTTGGAGGAACTGCCGCTGTGGATCTTCAGCTCCGGACCGGTCGGCGACCCGGCGAAGGACAACGACGCCTGGACCGAGCCGCGCCACACGATGCGCAAGGCCGAGCAGCTCGGCGCGCGCGAGCACGTCGTGTTCGGCGGGCGCGTGCCGGCCGAGCCGCACGGGCGCATCGAGCAGTCGATGGTCGAGAACACGCCCGAGCAGTGGCGCGACCGCCGCGATTGGGACGCGATCAGCGCCTGGGCGCGCGGCATCGCCGCGCAGCTCCCGACCGCCGGCGCGCGCCCGGCGGCGGCGTAGGGCGCCCGCAGTACCCTCCCGGCATGGAGGGAGGGCGCCTGCAGCGCGTCGCGCTCGCCGCCGCGGCGGCGTTCGTGACGGTCAACATCTGGACCGGAGCGCCGCTGCTCGCGCTGTGGGTCGGCTCCCAGACCGCCGGGCCGAGCGGCCTCAGCATGACTGCCGTCGGCGTCGTCGTGGTCGTGCTGATCGCGCTCGTGCTGGCGCTGACCGCGCTGCTGACGCGCATCAACGCGCGCTACGACCGCGCCGCCGGGCGCGTCGTGGACCGCCGCGTCTCGCCGTGGATGCGCTCGATGCGCGCCGAGCGCGACGACGCCACGCGGGCGAGACAGGGCACGAGCGCGGTCGAGCGCGTCGTCGTCTGGAGCGTCAGCGCCGCCGTGCTCGTCTTCAACGTGTGGTTCTTCTTCTTCAGCGGCTCGCCGCTGGGGAACGGCTGACGGGCCGCAGCGGCGTCCCGCAGACGGGGCACTCGTACTCGGGCAGCTCCTCGTCGCGCTTCAGCACGTGCGGGTCGATCGTCAGCCAGGCGAGCAGGCCGCCGAGCGCGGCGAGCGCGGCCGTCACGCGCATCGCCGTGTGGAAGCCGTCCGTCATCGCGCGCGGGTCGTAGAAGGCGTCGCCGGTGAGGCCGCCGACGAGCGGCAGCACCGCGACCGCGAGCAGGCCGGCGACGCGCGAGACGGCGTTGTTGACGCCTGACGCGATCCCCGCGTGGCGCGCCTCCGCCGCCGCCAGCACGGTCGCCGTGACGGGCGCGACGACGAGCGTCAGCCCGAGCCCGAACACGACGACCGCGGGCAGCACGCTCGCCACGTAGGTGTCGCCCGGGTCGATGCGCGTCATCAGCAGCATCCCGGCCGCGATCCCCAGCGGACCGACGGTCAACGGCAACCGCGGGCCGACGGCCTGCGCGAGCGCGCCGGCGCGCGCCGACAGCGTCAGCATCAGCGCCGTCACCGGCAGCGACGCCGCGCCCGCCGCGACCGGCGACCAGCCCATCGCGATCTGCAGGAACGCGACCAGCAGGAAGAAGACGCCGCCGAGCGCGGCGTAGACGACGACCGTCACGAGGTTGGCCGCGCTGAACTGGCGGTTGGCGAACAGCGACAGCGGCAGCATCGGGCTCGGCGTGCGCCGCTCGTGCACGACGAACGCGACGAGCGCCAGCACGCCGGCGACGGCGGCGGTCCACACGGCGGCCGTCATCCCGTTGGGCGCCTCGATCAGCGCGTACGTCGTGCCCGCCAGGCC
This sequence comes from Actinomycetota bacterium, assembly GCA_018268595.1. Classification (GTDB taxonomy): domain Bacteria; phylum Actinomycetota; class Thermoleophilia; order Solirubrobacterales; family Solirubrobacteraceae; genus Conexibacter. The sequence goes on from JAFDWH010000017.1 coordinate 61,732, forward strand.
GAGCGCCGCGAGCCCCGCGCCGAGCAGGTCGAGCCGCCCGCTCGCCGTCGGGTCGCGCGTCTCCGGCACGCGCCGCGGCGCCGTCAGGCACACGAACAGGCCGAGCGGCAGGTTGATCAGGAAGACCGCCCGCCACGAGACGGCGTCGACCAGCCAGCCGCCGAGCAGCGGGCCGAGCGCCGCGCCGACGCCCGTCAGCCCCGACCACGCGCCGATCGCGCGCGCCCGGTCGGCACGCCGGAAGCTGCTCTCGATCAGCGCGAGCGAGCCGGGCGTCAGCAGCGCGCCGCCGACGCCCTGCAGCAGCCGCGCGGCGATCAGCACGCCGGCGGTCGGGGCGAGCGCGCACAGCGCGGAGGCGAGCGTGAACCAGGCGACGCCGACGGTGAAGATCGCGCGGCGGCCGTAGCGGTCGCCGAGCGAGCCGCCCAGCAGGATCAACGACGCGAGCGACAGCAGGTAGCCGTTGAGCATCCACTGCAGCTGGCTCGTGGTCGCGTTCAGGTCCTTGCCGATCGCCGGCAGCGCGACGTTCACGACGGTCCCGTCGAGGAACGCGATCCCCGAGCCGAGCACCGCGATCGTGAGGATCCAGCGGCCGGGACCGCTGTCGAACGCGATCGTCCCGGCGCCGTCTGCGCTCATGCTGCGACGGCCAGCGCCTCGCGTACGCGCGGCGCGACCTCGGTCCCGAGCAGCTCGATCGCGCGCAGCACCTGGTCGTGCGCGAGGCCGCCCATGCCCATGTGCGCGAGGAAGCGCGTGTGCCCGAACAGCTCGTGCTGGGCGACGATCTTGTCGGCCACCTGCTGTGGGTCGCCGACGAACAGATGTCCCCGCGGCGTGCGGCCGGCCTCGAACTGCTGGCGCACGAGCGGCGGCCAGCCGCGCTCGCGGCCGATGCGGTTCATCATCGCCGCGTAGGCGGGGAACAGCTCGTCGGCGGCCTGCTGCGCGTCGGGTGCGACGTGCGCGTGCGAGTTGATCGCGATCTGCGCCTGCTCGGCGTCGTGGCCGCCGCGCCGCAGCGCCTCGCGGTACAGCTCGGCGAACGGCGCGAAGCGGGCCGGCTCGCCGCCGATGATCGCGATCACGAGCGGCAGCCCGAGCAGGCCGGCGCGCGCGACCGACTGCGGGGAGCCGCCGACGCCGATCCACACCGGCAGCGGGTCCTGCAGCGGGCGCGGGTAGACGCCGGCGTCGGTCAGCGCGGCGCGGTGCCGGCCGGAGCCCGACCAGGTGACGCGCTCGGACGCGCGCGCCGCCAGCAGCAGCTCGAGCTTCTCGGCGAACAGCTCGTCGTAGTCGTCGAGCGCGTCGCCGAACAGCGGATAGGACTCGGTGAACGAGCCGCGCCCGGCGATGATCTCGGCGCGCCCGTCGGAGAGGCCGTCGAGCGTCGCGAACTGCTCCAGCACGCGCACCGGGTCGTCGGTCGAGAGGACCGTCACCGCGCTCGTCAGGCGGATCCGTCTGGTGCGCGTCGCGGCGCCGGCGAGCGCGACGGCCGGCGCCGAGACGGCGAAGTCGGGGCGGTGGTGCTCGCCGACGCCGAACACGTCGAGCCCGACCGCGTCGGCCAGCTCGATCTCCTCGACCAGCTCGCGCAGGCGCCGCGCGGGGGAGATGCCTGCGGCGAGGTCCGCGAAGCTCGTGACGCCGATCTCCATCGCCATGCACCCTACGCGCTGCCCGTCGATCTGCGCGGGGCGCGGAGCGGCGCGCTACCGTCGGGCACGCGATGCACGTCTTCCTCGCGGGTGCGAGCGGCGCGATCGGCCGCGCGCTGGTCCCGCTCCTGATCGGCAACGGGCACACGGTCACCGGCACCACGCGCAGCGCCGCGAAGGCGGAGCGGCTGCGCGCGCTCGGGGCCGAGCCCGTCGTGCTCGACGGCCTCGACCGCGACGCCGTGCTGGCCGCCGTCGCGGCCGCGAAGCCGGACGCGATCGTCCACCAGATGACCGCGCTCGCCGGCCTCGGCGACATGCGCCACATCGAGCGCGCGTTCGCGCAGACGAACCGGCTGCGCACGGAGGGCACCGACCACCTGCTCGCGGCGGCGCGCGCGAGCGGCGTCGAGCGCGTGGTCGCGCAGAGTTACGCCGGCTGGCCCTACGCGCGCGTCGGCGGGCCGGTCAAGACGGAGGACGATCCGCTCGACCCCGACCCCCCGCGCGAGCTGCGCACGACGCTCGCCGCGATCCGCCACCTGGAGTCCGCCGTGAGCGAGGCCGGCGGCGTCGCGCTGCGCTACGGCGGCCTCTACGGCCCCGGCACCGGGATGACGCCCGGCGGCGAGCAGTGGGAGTCGGTGCGGCGCCGCAGGGTGCCGCTCGTCGGCGACGGCGGCGGCGTGTGGTCGTTCTGCCACGTCGCCGATGCGGCCTCGGCGACGCTCGCCGCGCTCGAGCGCTGGACGCCCGGCGAGCTCTACAACGTCTGCGACGACGAACCGGCGGCGGTGCGCGAGTGGCTGCCCGCGGCCGCCCGCGCGGCGGGCGCGAAGCCGCCGCGCCGCGTCCCGCGCTGGGCGGCGCGGCTGCTCGCCGGCGAGCACGTCGTCGCGCTGATGTGCGAGATCCGCGGCGCGTCGAACGCGAAGGCGAAGCGCGCGCTGGGCTGGACGCCGAGCTGGCCGACCTGGCGCGAGGGCTTCGCGGCGCTCGCGGGCTAGGCGGACGCCGGCTCGAGCGGCGAGCAGACGACGACGGCGATCGTGCGCTCGTCGCTCGTGCGCCGCTCGTAGTCGGCGTACGCGCGCGTGAGCTGCTTGGCGAGCCCGAAGAGGCGGTCGCGCTCGGGGCCGTCGGCGACGACGCGCGCGCGGTAGCGACCGCCGCGGCCGCGCGCCTGCAGGCGCACCTCCGGGTTGGCGCGCACGTTCGCGAGCCACGCGGGGTGGCGCGCGCGGCCGTAGTTCGAGGCGATCACGACGACGTCCTCGTCCGGGCCGTCCGTGAAGTAGAGCAGCGGCGTGACGTACGTCCGCCCGCTCTTGGCGCCGGTGTGCGTCAGCAGCAGCATCGGGATGCCGGGCAGCGACGTCAGCCGGCCGCCGCTCGCGCGTCCGATCGTGCCGTCGATCCGCGGCGCGACGTTGATGACCCACCAGCGGCCGGCGCGCGTGAGCGCGAACGGCTCCAGCAGCGCCTTGCGCAGCCGGCGCGGCGCGAGCGGGTCGACGGGCGGGACGCGCATCGAGCGCAGCCTATGCGACCCGCGGCCCGCCCGTATCACTGCATCTTTGCCCTCGCTATGAGGGGTCAAAGTGACATTCGTGAATCCGGTGCATGGGGCCGGCGGGGATCGGGGACGCCGAGCGGCGCGGCGGTCGCGCCCTCGGGCGCGGCGCTATGGTCCGCCCGCGATGCTCCGCCTCGTCGCATTCCTCAGAGGGATGAACCTCGGCAGACGCCGGCTCGCGAACGAGGACCTGCGCGCGCACGTGGAGGCGCTCGGCTTCACCGACGTCGCGACCTTCCGCGCGAGCGGCAACGTGATCCTCACCGCGCCTGCACGGGAGCGCCTGGCCGACGCGGCCCGCCGGCTCGAGGCCGGGCTCACCGAGCGGCTCGCCTACGACGTGCCGGTGTTCGCGCGCGACGCCGAGCAGATGCGCGCGATCGCCGCCTTCGCGCCGTTCGCGGAGGACGAGCTGGCCGCCTCGAAGGGCAAGCCGCAGGTCGTGCTGCTGCACGACGCCCCCGACGCCGCCGCGCGCAGCGCGGCGCTCGCGCTCGCGCCCACGGGCGACCGCTTCGTGTTCGAGGGCGCCGAGCTGCACTGGCTGCCGTGCGCCGGGCTGGCCGACACGACGCTCGACCTCAAGCTGCTCGCGACAGCGCTCGGCCCCACGACGGTCCGCACGAAGGGCACGATCGAGCTGATCGCGGCGAAGTGGTTCGCCCCTCAGTCGCCTCTCCAGACGACGCCGCCGGGCACCTCGCCGCGCCACAGATAGGCCGTCGCACGCGCGCCGGCCGCCAGCTCCTCCGCCGCGCTCGCGGGCAACGGCCAGCGCAGCGACCTGTAGAGGTCGACCCGGGCGACGTCGAAGGCGGCTTCGAGCAGGTCGCCGTACGCCTCGGCGGGGTTGCGCGCCCACAGGTAGGCGGCGCAGGCGACCAGCAGCGACAGCGGCACCGCCCACCACTCCCACACGACCCATGGCAGGAAGGCGACGCCGAGCAGCCATACGTCGATCGTGCCGTCGAGCGCCGCGCGCGACTCCTGTAACGGCGTGCGCCGCTCCTCGGAGAGCACGAGCCACAGGCGCGGCCAGACGATGATCGGATCGAGTCCGTAGCGCTGGCGCGGGCGGTCCTCCGCCGCGCGCAGGATGTTCCCGAGCCGCGTCGGCATGCGCCGGTCGGGGTCGACCGGGAAGCGGCGCAGCCACACGTCGAGGCGCGCAGCCTCCGACTGCTGCGCGGCGGACAGCGGCATCTGCGCGAGCAGCGCCTCGTATCTCGCCCCCTTGCGCTCGATCCGCTTGCTCCACACCCACACGAGCAGCGTGCGGAGCGGTCTCGCGACGCGCGGCCAGTAGCCCTCGAGCACGCGCAGCACGGTCAGGCGCAGGCGGTGCACGAGCAGCATCGTGGCGACCACGACGAGCGCGGCGGCGACGGCGAGCGCGACCAGCTCGGCCGACGTGCGGCCGTTGATGTACGTCTTCACCGTGCTGACCTTGGCGTGCGCCTGCTGGAGGTAGGCGAGCAGGACGGCGGCCCAGTACAGCAGTGCGGGCGACAGCACGAGCGCCACCCATCTCTCGCCGACGCTGTCGGCCACGCCCTCCCAGAACTTGGCGAGCACGCGATCAGGGGCCGATCGGCTCCAGTTGCACCTGGTGCAGCGAGCACTGCGGGACGGGCTGTGCGGCGTCGCGGCGGAACCACGTCTCGTCGCCGGCGACCGGGCACGTGTACGCCTGCGGCATGCCCGGCACCGGATCGCCGGCCGGCGCCTGCACCGCGAGGAACATCGCGGTGCTCCAGCTCAGCGCGTTCTGCGTCCATCTCCAGGTGCTCTTGCGCTCCGCCAGCACCTCCCGCACGGCCTCGCCGCGATCGGCCTCGGGGCGCCGCAGAGCGTCGGCGAGCGCCTGCTCCACCATCGCGGCGCTGCCTGCCGCAAGGCGCCCGAGGAACGGCTGGATCGCGAGCGCGATCAGCGCATAGCGAATGCCGGAGTCGACGGCGATCTTCCGTCGGTCGATCTTCAGGTCGACGTCGTCGTCGAGGCTCACCTGCGCATCTTGTTCGATCGCGGCGGCGCCGTCCGGAGGCCGGCAGGACGCCGGACAGCCGGGGGCGGTGCGTGACCGGAGACGCCTTAAGTCCTGTTTCCGGTCTGACAGGAAGCGCGCGACCGCGCGGCGGCTTCACGCGCTGCGCGTCGCTACGTGAGCGGCGGGGAACCCCGGCCGCCGAGCGGTGGTTCCCCCGGATGAACGCGGCGGCGCGGCGTGCGATCCTCCCGCCACGATGAGCGTCGAGGGGCACGGGCGGATGCGCGAGGTCGCCGTGCAGGCGATCGACGCGGCGCGCCTGGAGCCGCTGATCGGCGCGGCGCGAATGGAGCAGTACCTGGCCGAAGCCGAGCGCGCGCGGGAGCTGTTCGCAGGGCGCGCGGTCGTCAGCGTCAACTCGACGGCGGCCGGCGGCGGCGTGGCCGAGCTGCTGCAGTCGCTGCTCGCCTACGCGCGCGGCGCGGGCGTCGACGCGCGCTGGCTCGTGATCGACGGCGACCCGGCCTTCTTCGCGATCACGAAGCGGATCCACAACTGGATCTACGGAACGCCGGGCGACGGCGGTCCGCTCGGCGAGACGGAGCGCGCACACTACGAGGCGGTCGCGGCGCGCAACGCGCAGGAGCTGCGCGCGCTCGTGCGCCCGGGCGACGTCGTGCTGCTGCACGACCCCCAGCCGGCCGGCCTCGCGCCGGCGCTGCGCGCGCTCGGGGTGCCGGTCGTGTGGCGCTGCCACATCGGCTGCGACGTCGCGAACGAGTGGACCGAGCGCGCGTGGGCGTTCCTGCGCCGCTACGTCGAGCCGGTCGACGGGATCGTCGTCTCGCACGCCGGCTTCGCCCCGCCGTGGGCCGACCCGGCGCGCGTGCACGTGATCCCGCCGTCGATCGACCCGTTCTCGGCCAAGAACCAGCCGCTGGAGCCCGCGCAGGTGCGCGACGCGCTCGTCTATGTCGGCGTGCTCGCCGGCGAGGCCGACGGTCCCCACGTCGGCTTCACGCGCCGCGACGGCTCGCCCGGCCGCATCAACCGCCACGCCGACGTGCTGCAGACCGGCCCGCCCCCGCCGCCCGACGCGCCGCTGGTCGCGCAGGTCTCGCGCTGGGATCGCCTCAAGGACATGCCCGGCGTGATGGAGGCGTTCGCGCACCACGTCGACCCGTCGCTCGGCGCGCACCTGCTGCTGGCCGGCCCCGTCGTGACGGGCGTCGCCGACGACCCCGAGGGCGGCGCCGTGCTGCGCGACTGCATCGACCGCTGGCGCCGGCTTCCGCACCACGCGCGCAGCCGCGTGCACCTCGCGTGCATGCCGATGGCCGACCCGGACGAGCAGGCGGCGATCGTCAACGCGCTCCAGCGCCACGCCTCCGTCGTCGTGCAGAAGTCGCTCGCGGAGGGCTTCGGGCTGACCGTCTCGGAGGCGATGTGGAAGGAGCGGCCGGTGGTCGGCAGCGCGGTCGGCGGGATCGTCGACCAGATCCGCGACGGGGAGGACGGGCTGCTGCTGCCCGACCCACACGACCTCGCCGCCTGCGGCGCGGCGATCGAGCGGCTGCTGCGCGACCCGCTGGAGGCGGCGCGGCTGGCGCGCAACGGGCACGTGCGCGTGCGCGACGAGTTCCTCGGCGACCGCCACCTCGAGCGCTACGCGAGCCTGTTCGCGCAGGTCGTCGCGGCGCGCACGGGCGGGGGCGACGCCGCTACGGCGCCGCGTTGAGCAGCTCCTGCGCGCGCTCGCCCTCGCGGTCGAGCACGGCCAGGAACGCCGCGACGACGTCGGCGTCGAACTGTCTGCCGGCGTGGCGGCGCAGCTCGTCGCGGGCGCGCGCGTGGCCGATCGCGTCGCGGTAGGAGCGGTCGCTCGTCATCGCCTCGTAGGCGTCGGCGACGGCGAGGATGCGCGCCTCGAGCGGCAGCGCGTCGCCTGACACGCCGTGCGGGTAGCCGGCGCCGTCGGGGCGCTCGTGGTGCGCGGCGACCCAAGCCTGCACGTCGGCGAGCGACGGGTGCTCGAGGATCTGCGCGCCCAGCTCGGGATGGCGCAGGATCACGGCGCGCTCCTCGTCGGTGAGCGCGCTGGGCTTGCGCAGGATCGCGTCCGGCACGCCGACCTTGCCGACGTCGTGCAGCAGCCCGGCGAGCCGCACGCGCCCGACGCGGCCCTCGGGCAGGCCCAGCTCGCGCGCCATCAGCTCGGCGTAGCGGCCGACCGTCTCGGAGTGGCGCGCGCTGCCGCTGAAGCGCACGTCGACCGCCTCCGCGAGGTCGAGCACGACCGCGAGGTAGCGCTCGGCTTCGACGTCGCGCGCGTCGCGCTCCTCGCGCGCGAGCTGGCGCAGCGCGGCGCTGTGGATCACGGTGCGGTTGCGGCCGCTCGCCTTCGCGCCGTAGAGCGCCTCGTCGGCCGCGCGCACGAGCGAGGCGGCCGTCTCGCCGTGCTGCGGATGGCTGGCGATCCCGAAGCTGATCGTGAGCGGGACGGTCGCGTCGGCGAACGCGTCGCGCACATGGCAGCGCAGCCGCTCGGCGACCGCGAACGCCGCCTGCGCGTCGCTGCCGGGCAGGATCACGGCGAACTCCTCGCCGCCGATGCGCGCGGGCGCGTCGATCTGCCGCAGGCCCTCGCGCAGCAGCGTCGCGACCTGCTGCAGGACGGCGTCGCCGACGTGGTGGCCGGCGCGGTCGTTGACGTCCTTGAAGTGGTCGAGGTCGCCGGCCAGCACGCTCATCGGCGTGCCACCGCGGCGCGCGCGCTCCAGCTCGAGGTCGAGCAGCTCGCGGAAGCCGCGGCGGTTCGGCAGCTGCGTGAGCGCGTCGGTGCGGGCGGCGTCGGACAGCCGCGCGATCAGCAGCTCGACGTGCGCGCGCATCACGCGCACGACGATCGCGGCGATCGCCATCGTCGCCATGCCGACGATCCACCACGCGCCCGCGCCCGCCTCCGGCGGCCGTGCCAGCAGCAGCCCGCCGTAGAGGAGCCCGACGAGCGCGATCTGCGCGAGGCCGGTGCGCGTGTCGAAGAAGTAGGCCGAGTAGAGGAAGACCCACAGGTAGAACAGCACGAGCGGGCTCGGGTGCTCGCCCGAGCACCAGGCGACGCCGGTGACGAGCACGCTGCCCCACGCGAGCGCGGCGACCAGCGTCCGGTGCGGCACGCGCCGCGCCTGCCACAGCAGCAGCGCGCCGATCGCGTACGCGTTCAGCGCGATCGCGAGCAGCCCCGCCTCGCTCGCCTGTGGGGAGCGCGGCAGCGCGAGCGTGACGAGCACGAGCGTCGCGCCCGCGAGGTAGAAGCTCGCGAGCACCAGCACGCGCACGCGCGCCTCGAACGACGTTCCTCCCTGCGATGCCTGGAGCAGCCTGAAGACGGCCGGCATGGGTCCCTTGTCGGCGCTCGCGACGGATCGCATGAGCGCTGGCATGCCAGCTCCGTTCGGGGCATGACGGCCGGGCAGGAGCGCGCGCGTCCGCGCTGAACGGCTTCGTGCAGGGCTCGACCGACCGGCGCGCCGCGCCGATCCATCCGACAGGTGTCGCTTCCCGCTCGCATCCGCCCGCTGGCGCCGGCGCTGATCGCCGCGCTGGCGCTCGCCGCGCTGCCGGCGCCGGCGCACGCCGCGACCGGCGGCGCCGCACCGGGCGGCGCGGCCGCGGACGCCGTCGCGCCGGCCGCGACCGCGAAGCGCACGGGCGGCGCAGCACCCGGCGCGCGCGCGACGAGCAGACCGCGGCGGCATCGCCACCGGCGCACGCGCCCGCGTCCGCGGCGCGCGCCCGTCCCGGCACCGCTCACGCCGACCGGGACGGCGACGCTGCTGGCCGACGGCACCGCCTCGCCGCCCGCCGGCGCCCCGGCGCAGGTGGCGGCCGTGATCGCCGCCGGCAACCGCATCGCCTCGCTGCCCTACCGCTGGGGCGGCGGCCACGCGAGCTGGGAGGACAGCGGCTACGACTGCTCGGGCTCGGTCGGCTACGCGCTGCACGGCGGCGGCCTGCTCGCGGCGAGTGCGACGTCGGGGGACCTGATGTCCTACGGCGAGGCCGGGCCCGGCACGTGGATCACGCTGTACGCGAACCGCGACCACGTCTACATGGTCGTCGCCGGGCTGCGCTTCGACACGAGCGGCGCGCGCCCGTCGCGCTGGCAGGCGGCGCCGCGGCCGGCCGACGGCTTCACCGTCCGCCACCCCGCCGGTCTCTAGCGGCCCAGAAAAAAGTTCCTCAGCACTCAGGTTTCTGGTACAACAGATGTAGCGAGCGTCGGAGTGCCGCTCGCAGGAGCGCTGCGTTTGGGGCCGTCCCTCGGGGCGGCCCCGTCCGCGTCCCGGCGGGAGGGACGCGGCGCGGCCGCCTCAGACCGCGACGCGCGCCGGCGAAGCGGCCGGCGCCAGGCGCGTCACGCGCACGCGACCGCCGTCGCGCGGCGTGTACGTCACGAAGCGGCGCTTGACCGGCTCGGACGCCGCGTCGGTCGTCTCGAGCTCCGCGCGCCGCAGCACCGTCTCCAGCACGATCCGCATCTCGTAGAGCGCGAAGCTCGCGCCGAGGCAGCGGCGGATCCCGCCGCCAAACGGCAGCCACTCGTACGTGCCCGGCGCGTCCTCGCCGAGGAAGCGCTCGGGGCGGAACGCGTACGGCTCCGGGTAGACGTCCGCGCGGCGGTGGATCAGGTAGATCGAGGGGGAGACGTGCACGCCCGCCGGCAGCTCCATCCCGCCGATCCGCAGCGGGCGCTGGAGCTGGCGGATCACGCCCGGCACGACCGGCCGCAGCCGCAGCGCCTCCTTGATCGTCGCGTCGAGGTAGTCCGTGCCCTCGCCGCTCTCGACCTCCTCGCGCAGCCGCGTCAGCACGCGCGGCGTGCGCACGAGCCGCTCGACCGTCCACGCGAGCGCGGTCGCGGTCGTCTCGTGGCCCGCCAGCAGCAGCGTCATCAGCTCGTCGCGCAGCTCCGCGTCGGTCAGCGCGTTGCCGTCCTCGTCGCGCGCGGCGAGCAGCAGCGAGAGGATGTCGTCGCGCGGCTCGGCGTCCGCGCGCCGCGCCGCGATCTGCTCGTGGATCAGCGCGTCGACCGGCGCCATCAGCGCGTACACGCGTCCCCACGGGCTGCGCGGCTTCGCGTTCGCCGAGCTGGTGAACTGGAGCGACAGCAGCCGCAGCGGCTGGTCGGTCGAGTTCAGCAGCCGCTTCATCGGCTCCGCCAGCCGCTCCACGTCCGCCCGCTCCTGCACGCCGAAGACGGTCCGCAGGATGATCTCGAGCGTGATCGCCTGCATCGTCGGGTGCACGGCGAAGGCGCGTCCGACCGGCCAGCGCGCGACGTGGCGCTCGGCCACCTCGCGCATCGTCTCGCCGTAGGCGCGCATCCGCTCACCGTGGAACGGCGGCAGCATCAGGCGCCGCTGGCGCAGGTGCTCGGGCCCGTCCAGCAGCAGCACCGAGCGCGCGCCGAGGATCGGCTTCAGGACGACATTGCCGGCGCCGGCGTAGAGGTCGTCGGCGCTGCCCTGGAAGACCTCCTTCGCGATCGCCGGGTCGCCCGCGATCACGACCGTGCGGCCGGTGTTGAGGCGGATCGTGAAGACCGGGCCGTAGCGGTCGCGGCAGGCCTCGAGGAAGTGCGGCCCGCGCAGCAGGAAGCGCATCGCGACGAGCGCGCTCGGCCCGGTCGGGCCGGGCGGGAGCCGGCTGAGGTCGATCTCGGACGCCGCCATCGCACCGGAAACGCTAGCGCTCGCCGGGCGGGTAGGCTCCGCACCGTGTCGAGCGGCGCGCCAGCGGCCGGCTTCCCCGCCGCGATCTACCGGCCGGAGGCGCCGCGCCGCGTCGTGCTGCTGCCGGGCGCGCGCTACCCGACGCGCGCGCCGCTGCTGTGGTTCGCGCGCGAGGTCGCGGTCGCGCGCGGCTTCGGCGTGCTGGAGCTGCTCGACGAGCCGCCGGCGGGGGAGGACCCGTTCGCGTGGGTGCGCGACCGCGCGACGCGGGCGCTGGACCACGCGCCGCCGTCCGAGCTGGAGGTGGTGATCGGCAAGTCGCTCTCCAGCGACGTCGCGGACCTCGCCGCCGACCGCGGGCTCCCCGCGATCTGGCTGACGCCGCTGCTCGACCGCGCGGGGATCGTCGCGGCGCTCGCGCGCACGGCGCGCCCGACGCTGCTCGTCGGCTCGACCGCCGACCCGACGTGGAGCGCGGACGCGATCCCCGACAACGTCATGCTCGACCGCCTCCAGCTCGACGGCCTCGACCACGGCCTTCAGCAGCCCGGCGACCCGCAGGCGTCGCTCACGGCGCTGAAGCGGGTCGTCAAGCGGATCGACCGCTTCCTCGGCGCGCTGCGCTGAGCTTTTCGGCTGCGCTTAGGCGCGCTTGGGCGGCCTTTCAGGGTCGGCGCGCACGATGCGTCCATGCACGCACCCAGAGCCCTCCTGACGCTCGGCGCCGCGGCCCTGCTCGGCGCCGCCGGCGGCGCCGCGGTCGTCGCAGTCGCCGGCACCGGCAGCCACACGACGACCACGACGATCGAAGCGAGCCCCGCGCCGCGCGTCCCCGTCGCCGCCGGCCGCGGCGGCGCGCTCGACGCGACGCAGGTCTACGCGCGCGCCAAGGGCTCCGTCGCCTTCATCTCGGCGCAGACGGCGCAGGGCGGCGCGTCCGGCTCCGGCTTCGTCGTCTCGAAGGACGGGCTCGTCGTCACGAACGCGCACGTCGTCAACGGCGCGAGCGCGGTCACCGTCAAGCTCGGCGACGGCGCGACCCACCAGGCCATGGTCGTGGGGCGCGACGAGTCGACCGACCTCGCGCTGCTGCGCGTGCAGGGCGCCGGCGGGACGCGCTTCGCGCCGCTGCCGTTCGCCGACTCAGGCCGCCTGCAGGTCGGCGACGCGACCTACGCGATCGGCAGCCCGTTCGGGCTGCAGGAGAGCCTCACGAGCGGCGTCGTGTCCGCGCTCGACCGCCAGATCGACGCGCCCAACGGCTTCACGATCGCGCACGTGATCCAGACCGACGCGCCGATCAACCCGGGCAACTCCGGCGGCCCGCTGCTCGACGACCACGGGCGCGTGATCGGCGTCAACTCGCAGATCCTCAACGGCGGCAGCTCCTCGCAGGGCGGCAACGTCGGGATCGGCTTCGCGATCCCGTCCGACACCGTCAGCGCGATCGTCGCGCAGCTCGCGGCGACCGGCCACGTCGCGCACGCGTGGCTCGGCGTCCAGCTCGCGCCGGCCGAGAGCGGCAGCGGCGCGCAGGTCGCCGGCCTCGCGTCCGGCAGCCCGGCCGCGGCCGCGGGGCTGCGCGCCGGCGACACGATCGTCGCGCTCGACGGCACGCGCGTCGACGGCGCCGGCGCGCTCGCCGCGGCGGTCGCCGCGCACAAGCCCGGCGATCGCGTGCGCCTGACGGTCGCGCAGGGCGGCGCCCAGCGGACGCTGACCGTCACGCTCGGCACCCAGCCCCAGCAGCCGACCGCGAACTGACGCCCGCGCGCGGGGTCCGCGCCGCCGGTGCGGCGCCGTATCCTTCGCGCGCCATGCGCCACGAGCTGCGTCCCCTCTTCGACCGCGTCGTGATCAAGGAGCTCGAGCCCGACCGCGTGCGCGAGTCCGGGCTCGTCGTCCCGCCCGGCACGAACGAGCCGCCGCCGCAGCACGGGATCGTGCTGGCGGTCGGCGAGGGGCTCGACTGGTGGGGGCACGTGGGCGTGAGAATGCCCGTGCGGCCGGGCGACCACGTCGTCTTCCCGGCCTCCGCCGGCGCGTGGGTCGAGGTCGACGAGGAGCGCCTGCTCGTGTGCCGCGTCGGCGAGCTGCTCGGCGTCCTCGCCGACGTGCCGGATGAGCGCGCCTGACGCGCTGCTCGTGGTCGTCGCCGGCGTGTGGGCCGGCGCGATCAACACGCTCGTCGGCTCGGGCTCGCTCGTCACCTTCCCGGTGCTGTTGGCGGTCGGCTTCCCGCCGCTGACGGCGAACGTCTCGAACAACGTCGGGCTCGTGCCGGGCAGTGTGTCCGGCGCGTACGGCTTCCGCCGCGAGCTGCGCGGCCAGCGCGCGCGGCTGCTGCGCTTCGCGCCCGCCTCGCTGCTCGGCGGGCTCGCCGGCGCGGTGCTGCTGCTGGTGCTGCCGGCGTCCGCGTTCGAGGCGATCGTGCCGGTGTTCGTGGCGCTCGGGGTCGTGCTCGTGATCGTGCAGCCGCGCGTCAACCGCTGGCTCGCGCGCCGCCGCGCCGCCGACGCGCACGGCCACGGCGGCGCGCCGGCGCTGCTCGCGACGTGGCTGACGGGCGTCTACGGCGGCTACTTCGGCGCCGCGCAGGGCGTCCTGCTGCTGGCGATCCTCGGGATCGCGATCGACGACGACCTGCACCGCGTCAACGCGCTCAAGGTCGTGCTGGCGGGGCTCGTGAACTTCGTCGCGGCGGTCGTGTTCGCGCTCGCTGCGCACGTCGCGTGGGAGGCCGTCGCGCTGATCGCGGTCGGCTCGGCGATCGGCGGCCAGCTCGGCGCGCGCGTCGGCCGGCGCCTGCCGGCGCCGGCGCTGCGGGCGGTGATCGTGGTCGTGGGGCTCGCGGCGATCGCGAAGCTGCTGCTCGACTGAGCGCGGGAGGGCTACTGCGGCGGCTGCTCGCTGAGCATGAAGCCGACGCGGGTGCCCTCGATCTGCGCGTCGAGCAGCTTGTCGTCCAGCAGTGGGACGGCGTCCGCCTCGACGAACACGCGCGCGCCCGACTCCGAGACGACCTGGTCGGTCTCCGCCGGCGTCTCGGCGACGGACACCTCCAGCGTGCTGGCGTCTCCCGCTGAGGGCGCGGTCGCGATCCGCAGGCCGGCGCCCTCGGGCAGCTCGGGCGCGGCGACGATGCCGCGGATCGCCTCCGCGGCGGTGTCGGTGATGGTGAGCACGGGTGCTCCTTCCGGTCGCTTGCGTCGCCCCCTGCCCACCGACGCGCCGGCGGAAACCCCGCGCGTCAGCGGGCGGGCGGGGCGGGCGAGATCCAGTTCAGCGAGCGCTCGACCGCCTCGCGCCAGCGCGCGTAGCGGCGCGCGACCTCGTCGGGGTCCATGCGCGGCTCCCAGCGGCGCCCGGCGCGCCAGTTGGCGCGCACGTCCGCGGGCGAGGACCACACGCCGGTCGCGAGCCCGGCCGCGTAGGCGGCGCCGAGCGCGGTCGTCTCGCTGACCTGCGGGCGGATCGCCGGCACGCCCAGCACGTCGGCCTGGAACTGCATCAGCAGCTCGTCGACGGTCATGCCGCCGTCGACCTTCAGCTCCTCGCACGCGATGCCAGCCGCGCCGCGCACCGCGTCGAGCACCTCGCGCGTCTGCCACGCGGTCGCCTCCAGCACCGCGCGCGCGATGTGCGCCTTCGTCGTGTAGGCGGTGAGGCCGACGATCGCGCCGCGCGCGTCCGCGCGCCAGCGCGGCGCGAACAGGCCGCTGAAGGCCGGCACGACGTACACGTCGCCGGTGTCGGGGACCGACGCGGCGAGCGCCTCGACCTCGTCCGCGCTGCCGATCACGCCGAGCTGGTCGCGCAGCCACCGCACCGCCGCGCCGGCGACCGCGATCGAGCCCTCCAGCGCATACGCCGGCGGCGCCTCGCCGAGGCGGTAGGCGACCGTCGTCAGCAGCTCGCGCGAGGCGACCGGCTCCGCGCCCGTGTTGACGAGCAGGAAGCAGCCGGTCCCGTAGGTGTTCTTCGCCTCGCCCGGCTCGAAGCAGGCCTGCCCGAACAGCGCGGCCTGCTGGTCGCCCAGCACGCCGGCGATCGGCACGCCGTCGAGCGCGGTCCCGGCGCGCAGCTCACCGTAGACCTCGGAGGAGGAGCGGATCTGCGGCAGCAGCGCGCGCGGCACGCCGATCAGGTCGAGCGCCTGCGGTGACCAGTCGAGCGTGCGCAGGTCCATCAGCAGCGTGCGGCTCGCGTTCGTCACGTCGGTCACGTGCACGCCGCCGTCCGGGCCCCCGGTCAGCTGCCAGATCAGCCAGCTGTCGATCGTGCCGAAGCACAGCTCGCCGGCCTCCGCGCGCGCCCGCAGCGCCGGGTCGGCGTCGAGCAGCCAGCGCACCTTCGGGCCGGAGAAGTAGGTCGAGAGGGGGAGGCCGGTCGTCGCGCGCAGCCGGTCGGCGTCGCCGTCCGCCAGCTGCGCGACGAGCTCCGCCGTGCGCACGTCCTGCCACACGATCGCGTTCGCGACCGGCGCGCCGCTCGCGCGCTCCCACACGACCGTCGTCTCGCGCTGGTTCGTGATCCCGACCGCGGCCACGTCCGCGGCCGACGCGCCGGCCGCCGCGACCGCCTCGTCGATCACGGCGCGCACGTTCGCGACGAGCGTCAGCGGGTCGTGCTCGACCCAGCCGGACTGCGGGTGCAGCTGCGCGTGCTCGCGCTGCGCCGCCCCGGCGACCGCCCCGTCGCGGTCGAACAGCAGGCAGCGGCTCGACGACGTCCCCTGGTCGATTGCAGCCACGTAACGCGACAACGTCCACGCTCCTCCTACGATTGGAGGGCGGGAGACTAATGCGCGCACCCCTGCCACCACGCACCTTCGAGCGACCGTTCGACCTGATCGTCGTCGGCGCCGGCATCAACGGCGCCGGCATCGCGCGCGACGCGACGCTGCGCGGCCTGTCGGTGCTGCTGGTCGACAAGGGCGACGTCGGCGCCGGCACGACGAGCCGCTCGACGCGGCTCGTGCACGGCGGGCTGCGCTACCTGGAGCACTTCGAGGTGCCGCTCGTGCGCGAGTCGCTGCGCGAGCGCGAGACGCTGCTGCACATCGCGCCGCACCTCGTGCACCCGCTGTCGTTCCTGCTGCCGATCTACGAGGAGCACAAGCGGCGGCCGGCGCTGATCCGCATGGGGATGATGGCCTACGACGCGCTGTCGCTCGACAAGTCGATGGAGCGCCACCGCATGCTGAGCCGCGACGAGGCGCTGCGGCGCGAGCCGGGCCTGCGCGCCGAGGGGCTGCGCGGCGCCGCCGCCTACTACGACGCGCAGGCGGCCTACCCGGAGCGGCTCGCGTTGGAGAACGCGCTCGACGCACGCCGCCTCGGCGCCGTCGTGCTGCCGTACATGCGCGTGACGGCCGTCGAGCGCGCGCACGACCGCGTGATCGGCGTGGCGCTGCACGACGAGCTGCACGAGCGCGACTACCGCGCGCGCGGCGCGCTCGTCGTCAACGCGTCCGGCCCGTGGGTCGACGCCGTGCTGGCCGGCGTGGCGGCGCGCGAGCGCCCGCTGATCGGCGGCACGAAGGGCAGCCACCTCGTCGTCGAGCCGTTCCCCGGCGCGCCGCGCGAGGCTGTCTACGCCGAGGCGGCCGGGGACGGGCGGCCGTACTTCGTGGTGCCGTGGAACGGGCTGTACCTGATCGGCACGACCGACACGCGCTACGACGGCGACCTCGATGACGTCGTCGCGACCGACGAGGAGATCGCCTACCTGATCGAGGAGACCAACCGCCTGATCCCCGGCGCCGAGCTGACCGCGGAGCGCGTGCTCTACACGTACGCAGGCGTGCGGCCGCTGCCGGCGCCTGGCGTCGGCGCGAAGGAGAAGGAGCGCGACGAGGCCACGATCACGCGCAGCCACGTCGTGCACGACCACGCTGGCAGAGACGTGCCCGAGGGCGAGCGCGTCGAGGGGCTGGTGTCGATCGTCGGCGGCAAGATCACGACGTACCGCCGCCTCGCGCAGGAGACCGTCGACCTCGCCGTGCGCAAGCTCGGCCGCAAGGCCGACAAGTGCCGCACACACCAGCTCCCGCTGCCGGGCGGGACCGCCTACCCGTTCGACGGCTTCCGCGAGCGCTTCCGCGTCACCAGCGGGCTGGCGCCCGAGACGGCCGACCGGCTGCTGCGCATCTACGGCACGCGTGCGGCCGAGGCGCTCGACTTCGCCGACGGCGCGCCCGCGCTGCGCGAGCCGTTCGACCCGGACAGCGGCGCGATCGGCGCGGAGGTCGTGTTCGCGCTGCGCACCGAGCTGGCCGAGACGCTCGCCGACGTCGTGCAGCGCCGCACGCTCGTCGGCTACGGCGCGCACGCCGGGCTCGAGGCGGTCGACGCGGCGGCCGAGCTGGCGGTCCGCCACGCCGGCTGGAGCGACGAACGCGCCGCGCGCGAGGCGGCCGACTTCCGCGCGCAGGCGGAGGCGACGCTGCGCCCGCGCGCGGCCGTGCGGTAGCGGCGCCGCTACGCCGCCGCGTGCGCGGGCTGCCCGTTGCGGTCGGCGGCGGCCGGCGTGTCCGCGTGCGCGTCGTCGAGCGGCGGCGCCTGCTGCGGCTCGGCCTCGGCCGTGGCGCCCCGCTCGGCGAGGCGTCTGCCGGCCTCGACCGCGAGCGCCGAGCCGGCGAGCGCGCCGGCCAGCTGCGCGACGGCCCAGCCGTCGCCCCACTGCTCGCGCCCGCGCGCGGCGTCGAGCGACCAGCGGCCGGGGCCGGCCGCCGTGATCGCGAACGCGGCGGCCATCAGCACGAGGTTGTACTCGGCCCCGCCGTCGCTGTTCCAGAGGCCGTTTCTCTTGTGCACGAGCCGGATCGCCGCCGCCATCGTGCTCGACGTCAGCAGCGCGCCGAGCGGCGTCAGGAAGCCGGTCGCGAGCAGCGCGCCGCCGCCGGCCTCGGCGAGCGCGGCCGCCGTCGCATGGGCTCTGCCCGGTCGCAGCCCGAGCTTGCTCTGGAAGAAGCCGCCGGTGCCGTCGAGCCCGTGCCCGCCGAACCAGCCGAACAGCTTCTGCGTGCCGTGCCCGGCGAACAGTCCGCCGACCGTCACGCGCAGGATCGTCATTCCAAGGCGCATTGGATCCCTGCCTCCGTGGGTTGCGTCGGCACGCCCAACGGCGCGCCCTCGCCCTCACGGTTCGCGGGGATCGTGCTGTCCAAACCGGGCAGGTCGGCGGGCGACCCGTCGTCGAGCAGCAGCTCGCGCAGGTAGCTCGCGATCAGCGCGTCGGCGGCGCGGCCATGGCGGGTCGGCGGGTCGCGTCGCATCATGGTCCTCTCCGTCGGTAAGCAGTCGCGTTCGCCGCGCGGGTGCAGCGGCACACGGGTGTTTAGCCGCCGGGGAGTACGGCGAAACCGTCCGGGTTCGCGCACCGACCGGGCGGTCGCGTGCGCGGTCCGGCCGACCCGCAGGGCGCCGCCTGTCGCGACGATTCAGGCGCGGCGTCGCCTGGCGGCCTTCGCGCGCGCGATGCCGATCGCGCATCGGCGTCATGCAGGCGCGGTCACCCACCAACTGCGCAACTTCTCACCGCGCGCTCGTTGAATCACACGTCGCACCCCTCAACGACCGGGAGGCAATTCAGATGTCGATCAAACGCGCGCTCGGCGCGGCGCTCGCTGCCGCGCTGCTCGCGGCGCTGCCCGCCGCCGCGGGCGCCAACGTGCAGGTCGGGGCGTCCGGCTGGCAGTGGGGGAACCCGCTGCCGCAGGGCAACACGGTGCGGGCGATCTCGTTCGCCGGCGGGACCGGCTACGCCGCGGGCGACTTCGGCACGCTGCTGAAGACGAGCGACGGCGGCGCCACCTGGACCGGGCTGCCGGTCGGCACCTTCCAGGGCATGACGGTCGTGCAGGCGCTCGACGCCCAGACCGTCTTCGCCGGCGGCGGCTGCGTCGCGCGCCGCTCGACCGACGGGGGCGCGACGTTCACCGCGATCCGCTTCAGCGCGGTCGAGAGCGGCTGCAAGGTCGCGCTGCACGACCTCTCGTTCGTCTCCGCGCAGACCGGCTACCTGCTGCTCGCGGACGGCTCCGTCTTCGCGACGACCGACGGCGGCACGCAGTTCGCGCCGCGCACGGCGGTCCCCGACACGACGGCGTCCGGCAGCGGCTTCCAGCAGCCGGGCGGGATCGCCTTCCTCGACGCCTCGACCGGCTACGCCTCCAGCGGCGGCAAGCTGTTCCAGACGCTCGACGGCGGTGTCTCGTGGAGACTCGTCGCCTCCGACGCGCGCACGATCGCCGCGATCTGGTTCGCGAGCGCGAGACGCGGCTTCGCGGTCGGCAGCGGCGGCCTCGTGCTGCGGACCGATGACGGCGGCGCCACGTGGACGCCCAAGGACCTCGGCGCCGGCGCGCCCAACTACGCCTCGATCCGCTGCGCCGGCGAGCAGCTGTGCCTGCTGACGACGGGGGCCGGCACGCAGCTCGTGCGCACGACCGACGCGGGCAACACGCCCGGCACGGCGGTCACGCCCTCGAGCGACCCGATCTACGCCGCCGCGTTCGCCTCGGCGACGCGCGTCGCGGCGGCCGGCGAGCACGGCGCGACGGTCGTCTCCGACGACGCCGGCGTCAGATTCGCGCCGGTCGGCGGGCGCGTCGGCGGCAGCTTCAGCGTCCTGCGCCCCGGCGGCGTGCACGGCTCCGCGTACGCGGCGGGCGCCGACGGCCGGCTCGCGAAGACGACCGACGGCGGGCGCAGTTGGAGCACCGGCAACGTGCCGACGACGGCTGACCTGCTCGACGTCGCGTTCCCGACGACCGCGGTCGGCTACGCGCTCGACGTCGACGGCGGCCTGTTTCGCACCGACAACGCGGGCGCGACCTGGAAGACGCTCGGCACCGGCAGCACGCGCCGTCCGCGCGCGCTGCTCGCGCCGAGCGCCGGCAGCGTGCTCGTCGTCGGGCCGCAGGGCATCCGCCGCTCCGACGACGCGGGCGAGACGTTCGGCCAGGTGCGCGCGAGCGCCGTGCTGCGCGCCCGCCTCACCGGCGCCGCCGCCGCCCGCAGCGGGCACGCGATCTTCGCGTGGGGGCCGACCGCGCTCGTGCGCAGCAG
Organism: Actinomycetota bacterium; assembly: GCA_018268595.1. Classification (GTDB taxonomy): domain Bacteria; phylum Actinomycetota; class Thermoleophilia; order Solirubrobacterales; family Solirubrobacteraceae; genus Conexibacter. The sequence goes on from JAFDWH010000017.1 coordinate 81,777, forward strand.
CGACCGCGGCCGCACCTGGACGGCGCTGCCGCGGCCGGTGCGGACGCGCCCCGCGATCCGGCAGGCGTCGTTCGCGAACGCCCGCGTGGGCCTGGTGCTCGACGCGAGCGGGCGCGTGTGGCGCACGACGAGCGCCGGCAGAAGCTGGAGACTGCTGACGGCGGTCGGCACGCAGGAGGTCGTCGGCATGGCCGTCGACTCGCCGCGCGCCGCGACGCTCGTCGTGCGCAGCTTCGGCGGCCGTCAGGGCGGCAGCCTGCTGCGCAGCGAGGACGGCGGCGCGACGTGGCAGCCGCAGCTCGTCGTCGCCACGCCGGTCCAGCCGGGCGGGATCGCCGCCGGGGACGGCGTCGAGTACCTGCTCGCGGGCGACGCCGGACTGCTCTACAGCTCCACCGGCGGCGTCGCCGGCGACCCGTCGGCGCTGACGCTCGCGACGCGCCGCCGGCAGCTGCCGAAGGCCGGGCGGATCACCGTCACCGGGCGGCTGCGGCCGGCCGGCGCGAACGCGCAGGTGACCGTCTCGATGCGCGCGCCGGGCGCCGGCGCGTGGACGCACCAGACGGTCTCTGTCGCCTCGAACGGGACGTTCGTGACGGGCTGGCGCGTCCCGCGCGGCACGACGACGTTCGTCGCGCAGTGGACCGGCGACTTCGCCTCGGCCGGCGCCGGCTCGCGGCCGCTGACGGTTGCGGTCGGCGTGCCGCGAGGAAGAGCGCACGGGCGGCGCGCTCACGGCTGACGGACGGGGCGGGGACCGGCGGCGCGGGCGTTGGACGCGCCCGCGCCGCCACCGTCCGGACCGGTTCGCTTCAGGCCGGCTCGGGTTGCGCGACCGGCCGCGGCCCCTCGAGGCCCGACTCGGGCGTGACGAGGATCGCGCCCTCGCCGGAGGCGTACGCCTCCTCGCCGTGCTGCGTGACGTCCATCCCGATCGCCTCCTCGCGCTCGCTCGTGCGCAGCGGCGTCGCGAGGCCGAGCAGCTTCAGCAGCAGGAAGGTCGCGCAGAACGCGTAGGCGGGCGTCGCGAGCGCGGCGAGCGCCTGCCACAGGAGCTGTCTCGCGTTGCCGTACACGAGCCCGTCGGAGATCCCGTTCCACGCTCTCTGCGCGAAGAAGCCGATGAAGAGGATCCCGACGAAGCCGGCGGTGCCGTGCGCGGCGAGCACGTCGAGCGTCTCGTCCACGCGCGTGCGCGGGCGCAGCACGATGATCGCGTAGCTCGGCAGCGCGCCGAGCGCGCCGAGCGCCATCGCCCAGCCGGGGCTGACGAAGCCGCCCGCCGGCGTGATCGCGACGCAGCCGACGACGATCGCGGTGGCGGCGCCGATCGCCGTCACCTTGCGACCGCGGACCAGGTCCAGCAGGAACCACACGACGAGCGTGCAGGCCGGCGTCAGCAGCGTGTTCGTGAACGCCAGCACGCTGTTGCGACCGGTGTTGAAGCCGCTGCCGCCGTTGAAGCCGAACCAGCCGAACCACAGCAGGCCGGCGCCGAGCAGCACGTAGACCGCGTTGTGCGGGAGCAGCGCCTGGCGGCCGTAGTCCTTGCGGTGGCGCACCACGAGCGCGGCCGCGAGCGCGGAGAAGCCGGACGCCATCTCGACCGCGATCCCGCCGGCGAAGTCGAGCGTGCCGTGGCCCATCAGCCAGCCGTTGCCGAAGCCCCAGTGCGCGAGCACCGGGTAGACGCAGACCGACCACAGCGCGGCGAAGATCAGGAACACGCCGAAGCGCATCCGCTCGACGACGGCGCCGGAGACGAGCGCGACCGTGATGATGCAGAAGGTCGTCTGGAAGGCGAAGAAGACGAGGTGGGGGATCGTCATGCCGGCGCGCGGCGCGAAGCCGACGTCGTGCAGGAACGCGTTGTGCAGGCCGCCGATCAGGCTGCCGCTGCCGTCGAACGCGAGCGAGTAGCCGACTGCCGCCCACGTCACCAGCGCGACCGCGATCGCGCCGATCGACATCATGAACGTGTTGAGCGTGTTCTTCGAGCGCACGAGGCCGGCGTAGAAGAGGCCGAGCGCGGGCGTCATCATCAACACCAGCGCGGTCGCGACGAGCATCCAGGCGGTGTCGCCCGTGTCGACCTTGGCGGCCGCCACGGCGAGGCTCAGGCCGTGCATCGCGGGCTACCTCCCGACCGGCGTGACGGCGGCGGTGTCGGCCTCGCCGGTGCGGATCCGCACCGCGCGCTCGAGCGGCACGACGAAGATCTTGCCGTCGCCGACCTCGCCCGTGCGCGCGCCTTCGCAGAGCGCGTCGATCGTCCGGTCGACGAAGTCGTCCGAGACGGCGATCTCGAAGCGCACCTTCTCGGACAGGCCGACCTGCACGGTCGTCCCGCGATAGGTCTCGACGCGGTCGAGCTCTCCGCCGTGCCCCTGCACGCGGCTCAGCGAGACGCCGCGCACCTCGGCGCGATAGAGGGCCTCCAGCACGTCGTTGGCCTTCTCGGGCCGGACGATGCCGATCACGAGCTTCACAGCGAGCTCCCTTCTGTGCTGCATGACGGGTTGTGCTCCACGTGATGACGGTCGGGAGGCGGCCCGGGCGGCCCGGTTGCAAGCCGGGCGCGGAAGGCGCTCCCCGCGTGAGGCGCCGCGAGCCTAACGGACGGGTGGGACCACAGTGGCCAGTGCCGGATCCCAGCCGCAGACGGCGCAGGCGTGCACGAACGCGGAGCGCGCGAAGCCGAGCGCCGCCTCGTGCGGGTCCTCGGTCGCGGAGACGACGTCGAAGTCGAGCAGGTACTCGCCCAGCTCGACGTCCCAGCGCGCGTGCGGCGGCGCGAGCGGCGCGGACGGGAAGGCGTCGCCGGCAGGGTGCGCGTAGGCGTAGAAGGCGGGCTTCGGGTAGCGCACGTCGCCGGGCCACCAGCCGATCGCGAACTCCTGCGCGTCCATCGCGTTGCGCGTGATGAAGTCTTCGGCCGGCGGCACGGCCGGCTCGCCCGAGAAGAGGCTGACGGCGAGGTCGAACGAGCCCCACCAGGCGTTGACGGGCGTCGAGCGGCCGCGGTATGGCGCGCGGAAGGCGGCGAGCACGAGCGCGGCGCGCGTGGCGGACTGGAAGTAGGTCGAGACCGCGTGCGGGTCGTAGGTCGCGTGCTCGTCGTCCTCGTCGAGCGGGATGCTCCAGGGGACCTCCTGCGGTCTCGGGTCGATCGCCACGGCGGGCCCGGCCAGCTCGCGCACGGCGGTGAGGACGCGGCGCGTGACGGAGCCGACGGCGCGGTCGGGCATCAGCGCGATGCGGCGGGCGGCGCCGCTGCTGTGCTCGACGACGACGTGGTGCGTGTGCAGGTCGAGCGCGACGACGAACGCGCCCGAGCGGTTGGGCGCGGGAAGCGGGAGCGTCTCCCAGCCGCGCGCGGTGAGGCGCAGCGCGGCGTGCTGGAGCTGCGGCTCGGGCGGCGCGAGCGCGACGGCGAGCTTGCCGAGCACCTGCGCGTGCGCGTGGAGCGTGTCGCACGTCGCCGCCCACTGGTCGTAGGGCGGCAGCGGCGGCCAGGCGGCGGAGAGCATGAGGAGACGCTACCCGCCGGAGCAAGCGGCGGACCCGGGGTGGCCGCGGCCCGGCGCGTCGGCCGGCCCTGCGCCGGCCCGCCGGCCCGCGCCGCCAGCCGGCCCCACGACCGTGTATCTTCGATCCCGATTCCACGCGGCTGTGGCGGAATCGGTAGACGCGCACGGTTCAGGTCCGTGTGGGGCACACAAATCCCCGTGGAGGTTCAAGTCCTCTCAGCCGCACTCGCGAGGCCCGGCCCGGCGCGCCGCGGGCGACTCCGCCCGCGACCGGCTTGCTATCCTCGCGACCACGCGCCGCCATCGTCTAGGGGACTAGGACACCGCCCTCTCACGGCGGAAACCGGGGTTCGAATCCCCGTGGCGGTACTACCAGAAAGCCCCGCAAATCGCGGGGTTTTCTGCGTTTTGGAGAGCAGGTCGGGCGGGGTTCGTGCCGTTTTGTGCACTCAGTGTGCACATGGTTCGCGCGGCGCGCTGGCGCGGTGGGCAGCGGTCTGCGTTCCGCCCAGCCGCTATTCGCGCGAGCCGGAGAAAAGAGGACCGGGCACCCTGCGGTGCTCCGCAATATCGCCCGTGCGCTGCGCCGCGTTCCTCGAGCCGCGGCCGTCGCCCTGAAAACACCACGAGATCTTGATAATGGCCGTGTGCAAGACGAGCCCGGGGTCCCTCATCTTGATCGGATGCTGGCTTCCGGTGTCCCACCGGAAGCGCTCTCCTTCTTTGGCCGGTGGTGGCAGCTGGAGACGTGGCTGCGCGAGGTGATCTATGTGGAGCTTCGTGCCAAGTACGGTTGCGCGTGGAGCGAGCACCTGTCAGGCAAGACGCCGAAGCGTGCCGCTGGCGACGCAACCAACGCCTATATGGCCTCAGCGGATGCCGGCGAGCTCCTGGCCTACGCCGACGTAGCAGACCTCTTTGGTCTGATCGAAGCGCAGTGGGATCTTTTTGCGCCGCTGCTCCCACCACTGCGACGTTGGCAGGGGACGACTGACGTGTTGCGCGAGCTTCGAAACCGCAACGCGCATTGCCGCCGGCCCCACAAAGACGACCTTGCTCGCATCGAGCAGGTGCTGCGCGACTTGGAGGACGGGGCCTGGCGCTTCTATGCGTCCTACCTCGAGACGCGCCCGATCCATGACAGCAATGACCCTCTGGCAAAGAGTTGGGTGCGGGGCAAGCATCCGACGGCCAGTCGGCTGCTGAAGCACGCCGATCGGCAATACGACGTGCGCATCCGACTTTCCTACAGCGTGCGGCCATGGGCAGCTGCGCCAAAGAGGGAGAGGATCTCCGGCACGGAGGGAGTCCTCTGGCATGCCATGTGGTTGGTCGGCGGCCGAGACTTGAACGTCGTCGACCTCTGGAACGAGATCGACCGCGATCCGGTGGTCCGCGACGGTGTCATCCACGTACTCGTGGGCCCGGGACAGGTGACTGCGACCTTTGCTGCGGTAGACGATCCAAGCGCCATTGCCGACGCGATCGGACTCATCTTTGATGACATCCTCACGGAGAGCCACGACTCTGGCGCTGGCGACCCCGAGCAATGGGTCGAGCGGTGGACGCACGGGGCAGAGAAGCTTCCCCGACGCGTGCAGGTAGCTACGCCGCTCACGCTCGTGGATCCATACAACCCCCACGCGTTCTCGATCTTCGCTGCCGGATGACGGGTTTGGGTCGTCGCGATCGCAGTTTGGAATTGAGGCAGCCGTCCGACGGCATTCACGAGGATGCCTGGCCTCAGGGGCTGGGCTTCGATCTGACCGGTCACCGGAGGTGATTCGCATGGCCCGTACCGGCACCCTCGCGCGCTGGCAGCCGTTCGCCGAGCTCGACGATCTGCGCGCGCGCTTCGACAGACTGTCCGCCGACTTCGGCGACGGCGAGCGCGGCGGCGCGGTCGCGGATCAGCTCGGTCTTGAAGGTGTCGACGAAGCTCTCGGCCATCGCGTTCTCGTAGGCATCGCCGACGGTGCCGATCGAGGCCGGGACGCGGTGGTCGTCGAGGACCTGTTGGAAGGTCTGAGCGGTGTATTGCGAGCCGGCGTCGCTGTGATGGGTCAGCTCGACATCAGCGCCCTGCTCGCGGCGGGTGAGCGCCATCCGCAGCGCTTGCGATGCGCTCGGGGTCGCTGACGGCGAGCTGCCGACGTGAGCTCGTCGCCCGGAGCCCCTGCTCAGGTGGCGTCGCTGGGACGCTCCTCCAGCAATGCGATCAGCCGTGTCGCCCCTGGTCGTGGCCAGGTGGCGCGGTCATGCGCCGAGTCCGCGGCCGACGTTGACGATGACGTAGCCGAGGCCGGCCGCGCCGAGTGCGCGGCGCAGCAGGTTTGCGCCGTCCGTCAGCTCCTCCCACGCCCACGCCGCGAGGCCGGTGTAGAAGGTTGCGCGCCCGTATCCATGCGTCGAGCTGTCCGTGAGGGCTGCGGCGAGCCATCCGCCGAGCGCGGCGAGCAGCGGGGCGTTGGGGAGTTGCACGACCGGGTAGCTCGCCGGCCAGCCGTGCTGCCCGCGCCGCCAGAGGTCGCTCGGGGTCCGTGTGGTGCTCACCGCCTGAGAACCTAGCGGTCGCTGCGTGGATCGCGCAGAATGGTGAGATGGAGCGGGGCGGCGTTGGCGAGACCCGCGCGGAGACCGTCAGGCGACGGTTGAGCACGATTCCGCCGCGCGTGCTGGCCTTCATCGCCGTCACGGTGTTGTTGCCCGTGTTGCTCGTGGTGGCGGTGATCGTCGACGTGGTGCGCCGGGTGGCGTTCGGCGTGCCGCCGACGGCCGCGCGGCTCGTGCTGTTCCTGTGGGTGTACCTCGCGGCGGAGGTCGTGGGCGTCGCCGCGTTGGCGGCGTTGTGGGTGGCGAGCTTCGGTGGTCGGCGCGGCGTGTGGCTGCGTGAGGTGACCTGGCGTGTGCAGCAGCTGTGGGCCGGCGCGTTGCTCGGCGCAGTGCGTGCGCTGTTCGGGCTGCGGCTGGAGGTCACTGGTGGCGAGCAGGTCGCGCCGGGGCCGGTGATCGTGCTGATCCGTCACGCGAGCATCGTCGACAACCTGCTGCCGGCGGAGCTCGTCGCGCGCCCGCACGGGATCCGCCTGCGCTATGTGCTCAAGCGCGAGCTGCTCGCCGATCCGTGCCTCGACATCGCGGGGCGACGGCTGCCGAACTACTTCGTGCGCCGCGGAACGGGCGAGGCGCAGGAGCTCGAGCGGGTGCGGGCGCTCGCCCAGGACCTCGGACACGGCGAGGGCGTGCTGATCTATCCCGAGGGGACGCGCTTCACCCCGGAGCGCCGAGCCCGCGCGATCGCGCGCATCGCCGGGCGCGATGCGGACCTGGCCGCCAGGGCCCAGCGCCTGCGGCACCTGCTGGCGCCGCGCCTGGGCGGCGTCGGCGCGCTGCTCGACGGCGCGTCGGACGCCGACGTCGTGGTGATCGCCCATCACGGCTTCGACGGCCTGCGGCTGATCTCGGACATCTGGCGCGGCGGCCTCGTCGGGCTGCTGGTGCGGGTGCGGATCACGCGGGTGCCGCGGTCAGCGGTGCCCGAGGCAGATGCCGCTCGCGCCCGGTGGCTCTACGCGCTCTGGCAGGACGTCGACGACTGGATCGACGAGCAGTTTGAGCGCGCCGCCGCGCGCAGACCGGGATGAGCGCGACGGGCCGGGTGCTCACCGCGCCGGGGCTGGGAGGTCGCGATCCTCGGCGAGCGCCCTGCGCAGCGCGTCCATGAACGGCATCGGGTGGACGTCGAAGAGCCCGGCGCCCGAGCGGTCGGTGACGATCGTGGGTGTCGAGAGGCCCTCGACGAGCGGTCGGGCGACTCCGGCGTCGACCGGGGTGACGAGTCCGATCCAGAGCGAGGACAGCCGTGGCGTGATGAGCGGCACGGGCAGCCGGAGGCGGCGGCGGACGCCGAGGGCGTCCGCCATCAGGTCGAGCATCTCGCCGTAGGAGAGGATCTCGGGACCGGCGATCTGAATCTCGCGGCCGGCTGAGGCGGGGACGTCGGGCGCTGCCACGAGGTAGGCGAGCACGTCGTCGATCGCGATCGCCTGCGTGGGCGTCTTGAGCCACGCGGGGCCGATCATCGCGGGCAGCCGCTGCACCAGGTAGCGCAGCGTGCGGTAGGACTCGCTCCCGGCCCCGACGATCATCCCGGCGCGGAAGTAGGTGAGCGGCGGCCCCAGGGCGGAGAGGATCTCCGCGGTCCGGTGGCGGCTGCGCAGGTGCGCGGACTGCGGGCGGTCGCCCAGCCCGCCCAGATAGACGTCGCGGGCGACGCCCTCCCGCTTGGCCATCTCGGCGAAGTTCCGCGCGCTGCGCCGCTCGCGCTCCTCGAACCCGCTGCGGGCGGTCCCGCGCCCCATCGCGTGGATCAGGTAGTAGGCGACGTCGACTCCCGCGCCGGCTCCGCGCAGCGCTCGCGCGTCGAGCACGTCGGCCTCGTGGAGCTCGAAGCCGCGGTCGGCGAGCCGCTGCGCGCGCGACCGGTCGCGCACGAGGCAGCGCACCTCCCAGCCGCGGTCGGCGAGCGCCGCGGCCAGTCGCCTGCCCACGAACCCGGTCGCGCCGGTCACGAGCGCACGCCGCGCCACGCTAGGGTCCTCCCGGCTCGTCGCCCGGGCGTTCGATGGCCGCGGCGAGCCGCGCCGCCTTGTGGTCGTCGAAGCCGCCGTGCTCGCGGGCGAGGACGCGGCCCGAGCGGTCGACGAGCAGGACGCCGATCGCTTCGGTGCCGGACAGGCCGAGCTCGCGCACGACCTTGCCGACGTCGGTGTAGAGCGTGATCGTCCGGGCGCGGGCGGCGTCGGTCCCCACGCCCCGCGCCATGCCGCCGTCGATGAACCAGCGCGCCGGCGCATACGCGGATGAGAGGACGGGCAGCTCGTAGACGGCGAGATCGGCACGGCGCTCCTCGAGGTCGACCAGCCACGGCAGCCACTCGTCGACCTGGGCCTGCTGCTCGCGTCGGAACGCGGCGAGCAGGAACGTGTGCTGCGCGCGCAGGTCCTCGGGCAGCCGGTGGTGGTGGCCGTCGAGGCTCCGGCCCGACAGGCGCGGCAGCCGGGTCGGTTGGCGCGTGCCGAGCGTCGCGCGCAGGCCCTCGAGCGCACGGTCGGCGACGCGATCGAAGGCGAGCCCGAGGAGCGGGTCGGCGATCCACAGCGGCCCCTTGAGCGCGAGGTCGGCGTCGTAGGTGACCCGAGCGCCCCCGTCGGACGGCTCGACCGTGATCCGGTCGAGCGAGACGACCGTCGCGTTCTCGCCCCGCAACGTGACGGCCTTGCCCGGCTCGAACGCGACGATCCGGTAGGTGAGCGCGGTCTTGCGGCCGAGGAAGTCGGCCACGAGTCGGAACTCCGTCCCCTCGCCGACCGGCGCGTCGCCGATCCGCTGCGCCTCGACGACGCCCGGGTCCCACTCCTGCGTCGTGGAGAAGTCGCTCAGGTACGCGAACGTCTCGGCCGGGGGTCGTGGGGTTTCGATGCTTGCGGTGTAGTGCGCCATCGTCGTCTCCTCACGGGTGCGCATGGGGAAGCGGCGGGATCGCAGGCGCGTGCCAGCCGGTGAGGCGCTCACATTCGCGCCAGAGCCGCTCGCGATCCGCGGGCGTCTCTCGCGTCCATGGCACGCGGTGCGTCGGCCGCTGCCTGCGGTCGTGCCAGAAGCCGCCGGAGCTCTGGCCGGGCTCGGCGGCGGCGCCGAGCCAGACGATCGTGTCTGCTCCCTCCTTGGGGCTGCGCAGGTAGGGGCCGACGATGCGATGGAAGCGCGGCAGCGAGGAGGCGACGCCCGGGGTGTCGGCCCAGCCCGGGTGCATCGCGTGCACGACCACCCCGGTGCCGGCGAGCCGCTGCGCCCACAGCTCGGTGAGGATCACCAGCGCGCGCTTGGTCCGCGCGTACGCCGTCGGTCCATGGAACGCCTCGCGCGCGGACTGGAGGTCCTCGACATGGAGCCGCTGCGTGTACATCCCGCCCGAGGAGACGTTGACGATCCGCGCCGGAGCGCTCGCCGTGAGCAGGGGGATCAGCAGGTTCGTCAGCAGGAACGGCCCGAGCACGTTCGTCGCGAGCGTGAGCTCGTTGCCGTCGGATGAGACGGCGCGCTCGGCTGGCAGCACGCCGGCGTTGTTGACGAGCACGTCGAGACGCGGCTCCTCCGCGGCGAAGCGCATCGCGAAGGCGCGCACGTCCCGCAGGTCGCTGACGTCGCACACGCACACCCCCACGTCGCGGTTCCCCGTCGCTGCGACCACCGCCGCACGCGCGCGCTCCCCGCGCGACTCGCTGCGCGCGAGCAGCCGGACGCTCGCGCCCAGCCGCGCGAACGCCTCGGCGGCCGCGAGGCCGAGCCCTGACGTCGCGCCTGTGACGAGGACCGTCTCGCCGTCCATCCGCCGAAGATCGCCCGCGCGCCACATGCGCCTGCGCAGCCGGTAGCCGACGTTCGTGTAGCCCGCGAGGACCGTGCGGTCGAGCAGCGTGTCGAGCAGGGAGGCGATCACTTCCCGTTCCAGGGGGCGGGGTACCTTGGGTGTATGCCCGATCGAGCGCCGGCTCAGCTCGACCCAGCGGCGACCTCACGGCTGCGGCGCCTGAACCTCGTCGTCGGCTCGGTGCACGCGCTCCAGGCGGTCGTCCTGCTGGCGATCGCGACGGGGGCCTCGCTTCCGATCACGGCGTCGTTCCTGGTCGGGCCGCCCGCGGCCGGCGACTACGGCTCTGCGAGCCTCGGCAGCGTGCGGATCGACTGGCTGGTCGCCGCGTTCCTGTTGCTCGCCGCGATCGACCACCTCACGCTGAGCGGCGGATGGCCGCGCCGCTGGTACGAGGCGAACGTCGCGCGCGGGATCAATCCGGCGCGCTGGTGGGAGTACTCGGTCAGCGCGTCGCTGATGGTCGTGCTGATCGCGATGCTCGCCGGGGTCAGCGAGCTCGTCGCCCTGATCGCGCTCTTCGGCGCGAACGCCGCGATGATCCTCTTCGGGCTCGTGCAGGAGCAGACGAACCTCGACCGCGTCGACGTCGACTGGCGGCCGTTCGTCTACGGGTGCGTGATCGGCGCCGTCCCATGGATCGCGATCGCCGCCCAGCTCGTCGTCTCCGCCACCGACGGCAACGGCGTCCCAGGCTTCGTCGTCGCGATCTTCATCACGCTGTTCCTGCTCTTCAACACGTTCGCGGTCAACATGTGGCTGCAGTACCGCGGGCGTGGCCGCTGGGCGGATCCGGCGTTCGCCGAGCGCGTCTACCTGCTCCTCAGCCTCGTCGCCAAGAGCGCACTCGCCTGGCAGGTCTACGCCGGCGCGCTCGCCGGCGGGTGAGCGGCGGCGAGGTGACTGTGCTTGAGTCGTCCACTGCTTGCGCATGCTGCGGCGTCATCGCCTCGGCGAGGCGATCGCGCGCACTGCGCTGAACCGGTGCATGGCCCGGCCGGACTTTCGCGGCCGGATCGTCCGGGATCGTCGGGGCGGAGACGCAGCTCAAAATGGCGTCGAGGTGGGGCGCCAAGTCGGGATGGCCGGTCAGGATGTGCTGCCAGCGCTCGGCCGTCAGCTCCACCGGTGAGCCCTCGGGGTCGGTGGAGGTCTACGCAGGCCCGTGGTTTGGAATGGGAAGGCGGGTCATCAGGGTCGAGCGAACGATGCACGCGACCTCCGCTGCGGCGTCGATGCGGTCGGCGTGCTCGTGCTCGGCGAACAGGGGCCGGTGGGTCGAGAGCGTGAGCGTGAGCGCCGGCGAGTGGTCGCGTGATTATGCGAGACTGCAATAGTCAGGCGTCAGACCTTATTAGACACAAATACATCGGAGCATGTTGTGGGTGAATCCAATCGCTCCGTCGAGGTGCTGCACGACAGCGTCGGCTGGCACCTCGACGGCTCGGTCGCGCGCGTCGTCCTCGCCCGCCCGGAGGCTGGCAACGCGTTGAATCTCGCGATGGCGCGGGGGCTCGCGGAGGCTGCGCGCCGCGTCCGAGACGGCGCCGAGGAGGGGACGGTCCGCGCGGCCCTCGTCGCCGCCGAGGGGCGGGCGTTCTGCGTCGGAGGGGATCTGTCCGAGTTCGCGCGCAGCGAGGACCGCGGCGCCTGCGTGGCGGAGGTCGCGACGACCGCGCACGAGGCAATCGCGGTGCTCCAGGCTGCGCCGGTGCCCGTCGTGACGGCGGTGCACGCCACGGCCGCCGGTGGCGGCGTCGGCCTGGCGCTGTGCGGCGACGTCGTCCTGATGGCGAGCACGGCGAAGCTCCGGCTCGCCTACACGGCCGCGGGACTGTCGCCCGACTGCGGCGCGTCGTGGCTGCTGCCGCGGCGCATCGGCATGGCGCGCGCGCTCGACCTCGCACTGACGAACCGCGTCGTCACGGGCGCGGAGGCCGAGCAGTGGGGGCTGGCGAGCCGCGTCGTGGCGCCGGAGTCGCTCGGCGCGGAGGCGGAGGCGGTCGCCGTCGCGCTCGCGCACGGCTCGCGCCGCGCGCTGGCGGAGACCAAGCGCCTGCTGCGCGAGTCCTCCTCGACGTCGTTCGAGGAGCAGCTCGCCGCCGAGGCGGCGACGATCGCGGCGCTCGCCGCAGCACCTGACGGACGGGAGGGCGTCGACGCCTTCCTGGCCAAGCGGACCCCCGAATTCGACTGACCTGGAGCGAGATCGATGACCGAGGTAGTGAAGTCGCGTGGAACCGGCGTGGTGATCGCAGCTGCGGCGCGCACGCCGATCGGCTCGTACGGGCGCTCGCTGAAGGACGTCCCGCCGACCGAGCTCGGAACGATCGCGGCGCGGGCGGCGCTGGAGCGCGCGGGCGTCGCGCCCGAGCAGGTCGACCACGTCGTGTTCGGGAACGTCATCCACACCGCGCCGGAGGACATGTACATGGCGCGCGTCGTCGGCATGAACGCCGGGATTCCGAAGGAGACCCCGGCCTTCACCGTGAACCGCCTGTGCGGCACGGGCGTGCAGGCGATCGTCTCCGCGATGCACGCGATCCAGGTCGGCGACGCCGACGTCGCGCTCGCCGGCGGCGCGGAGTCGATGAGCCGCGGCCCCTACTGGTCGCCGGCGGCGCGCTGGGGCGCGCGGATGGGGGAGACCCCGCTCGTCGACCCGGTGATGGGCGTGCTGACCGACCCGTTCCATCACGTCCTGATGGGCGTCACGGCCGAGAACCTGGCCGAGCAGATGGGCATCGCGCGCGAGCAGCAGGACGCGTTCGCCGTCGAGTCGCATCGCCGCGCCGTCGCGGCGCAGGAGGCAGGCTGGTTCGATGACGAGATCGTGCCGGTTCCGCTGCGCACGAAGCGCGGCGAGGTCGCGTTCGCGTGCGACGAGCACCTGCGTCCCGACGCGTCGCTCGAGCAGATGGCGGCGCTCAAGCCGTTCTTCAAGCCCGACGGCGGCACGGTGACCGCCGGCAACGCGTCGGGCATGAACGACGCCGGGGCCGCCGTCGTGCTGCTGCGCGAAGAACGTGCGCGCGAGCTCGGCACGCCCGTCCTCGCGCGCGTCCTCGGCGCCGCCACGTGTGGCGTCGCGCCGGAGGTGATGGGCATCGGCCCGGTCCCGGCGGTGCGCAGGCTGCTCGACCGCACCGGCGTGGCGCTCGCCGACATCGGCGTGATCGAGCTCAACGAGGCGTTCGCGGCGCAGGCGATCGCGGTGATCCGCGAGCTCGACCTCGACCCGGCGCGCGTGAATCCCAACGGCGGCGCGATCGCGCTCGGGCACCCGATCGCCGCGACCGGCGCCGCGATCACCGCGAAGGCGCTGTCCGAGATGCGGCGCGCCGACCACGAGCTCGGCCTCGTCACCCTCTGCATCGGCGGCGGGCAGGGCATCGCGCTGCTGCTCGAGCGCGCCGCCTGACGGCACCACCTCCGCGCTGGAGGGTCCTTCAGCGCGGAGGTCGCTGCGCGAGCAGCTCGCCGACCAGCTCCGCGACGCGCTGCGGCTGCTCCAGCCACAGGCCGTGCGACGCGCCGGCCACCTCGACGTAGCGTGCGCCGGGCAGCGCCTCGGCGAGCTCGCGCGCCAGGTACGGCGTCGTCAGCAGGTCGCGCTCGCCCGTGATCACGAGCGCCGGCGCACGGACCGCGCCGAGTCGCTCGGCGGCGTCGTGCGCGAGGCAGAAGTCGAGCTGGCGGAGGTAGGCGGCTGCGTTCGGCGTGCTCGCGCGCATCGTCGCCTCCAGCCGCTCCACCAGCTCGGCGTGCTCGCGGAACGCGGCCGGCGAGAACAGCAGGCACAGCCCGAGGTCGCGCTGGACCTCGAGTCCGAGCCCGTCGGCGACCGCGCGTCGCACGCCGAGCAGCCGCGTGAACCAGGCGTCCGCACGCGCCAGCGTCGAGAGCAGCACCAGCGAGCGCACGCGCTCGGAGTGACGGATCGCGAGCTCCTGGGCGATGCAGCCGCCCATCGACAGGCCGAGCACGTCGGCCCGCTCGACGCCGGCCGCGTCGAGGACGGCGCAGGCGTCGCGCGCGACCAGCTCGCCCGTGTAGGGCGCGTCCGGTCCGTCGCTGGCCCCGCTGCCGCGCGGGTCCACGACGATCACCCGCCGGTCGCTCGCGAGCAGCTCCAGCAGCGGTCCGAACGCGCGCCCGGGAATGCCGAGGCCGGGCAGCATCAGCAGCGGCCGGTCGCCCGATCCGACGACCTCGTAGTGGATGTGCGTCCCGTCGCTGTCTGCGGTGCCTGTGGTGTTCATCCGGGCCACGCTAGTTCCGGGTCGACGGATCGTGTAGGCGAAGAACTTCGGTGCTTGAGCCCCTCGTGCTTCGGGGTCATACCTTCTTCGGGGAGTGAACCGGCAGGAAGGCCTAATGCGACAAGACTTCATTCTGAACTCGCTCTGAATCGCCGCTCCGCTTGCCTATCGTCGCGACCTCGTGATGTCGACAAGCAAGGACTCGATGATGGAGCAGCAGACCGAAGAGACCACCCGCGGCCTGACAGGCGCCCGGGCAGTGGCGCGGGCGCTGGTTGACAATGGCGTGACCGATCTCTTCGGCGTGCACGGCTACATCAACCCGGTGCTCGAGGAGGCGTGCCAGCTCGGGGTGAGAATGTGGCACTTCCGCCACGAGCAGGCGGCCGGCTTCGCCGCCGACGCCTACGCGCGCACCATCCGCAAGCCGGGCGTCTTCTTCGCCTCGGCGTCCGCGGGCATGGCGAACTGCCTCTCGTCGCTCTCGCAGGGCATCGGCGCGCGCAGCCCGATGGTGCTGCTCGTGGGTCAGCACGGGACCGCGGGCGACGGGCTGGAGACGCTCCAGGAGGGTTACGCCGCCGAGGCCTTCAAGACGGTCGCGAAGTGGACGCATCGCTGCACGGACCCCGAGCTGAACGCGTACTGGATGCGCAAGGCGCTCGTCGACGCGGTCTCCTACCCGCCCGGCCCGGTGGTGCTCGAGTTCCCGCTGAACAACCAGTGGACCCCGGCGCCCGTGCCGCAGCTCAAGTACCGCGAGACCGGCGGGCTGCCCGAGCTGCCGCAGACGCAGGGCGACCCGGCGCGCGTGGACCGCGTCGCCGAGCTGCTGCGCGCCGCCGAGCGGCCCGTGCTGATCGCCGGCGACGGCGTGCACTGGTCCGACGGGGCGTCGGAGTACCAGCGGCTCGCGGAGCTGCTGCAGGCGCCCGCGGGCGCGCGGCGGACGGCGCGCGGCGCGATGCCCGAGGACCATCCGCTCGCGTTCACGAGCGGCTACCGCAAGCCGCTGTTCGAGCAGGCCGACCTGATCTGCGTCGTCGGCCTGCAGGCGGGCGAGCTCGACTCGTGGTTCGAGGCGCCGGAGTGGCCGCAGGACGTCACCTACGTGCAGATCCAGGAGACGCAGCAGGACGTCTGGTACGCGATGCCGTCGAGCGAGATCGTCGTC
This sequence comes from Actinomycetota bacterium, assembly GCA_018268595.1. Classification (GTDB taxonomy): domain Bacteria; phylum Actinomycetota; class Thermoleophilia; order Solirubrobacterales; family Solirubrobacteraceae; genus Conexibacter. The sequence continues at coordinate 97,176 of JAFDWH010000017.1, forward strand.
GGCTCCAGCCGGCTTGTGCTGCGCCAGCTGATCGATCGCCTCGAAGGCGACGGCCAGCGCGAGCGCGACGCGTGGACCGAGGTCCTCGACGGTGCGCGGACCCGCCATTGCGAGCGCCGTCAGCAGCTCGCGGAGAAGTACGCCGACCGCACGCCGATCCACACCTACGAGCTTGCGCAGGCGATCGGCGAGACCGTCGCCCCCGACGCCACGATCATCTACGACTCCTACCAGGGGTCGCTCTACCTCACGGACGCGATCAAGGCCCGCTTCTCCGGCCAGGTGCTCGACGCCGGGCCGCGCGTCGCGCTCGGGCAGGGCGTCGGCATGGCGTTCGGCGCGGCGGTCGCGCGGCCGGGCGCGCAGGTCCTGACGCTCGTCGGCGACGGCGGCATCGGCCTCGCCGGCATGGACCTGGAGACGCTCGCGCGCTACGAGATCCCGGCCGTCGTCGTGATCCTCAACAACAGCTCGTGGGGCGGCGGCTCGCTGGTCCAGGAGGACATCCAGCCGGGCATGGCCTCGTGGGGCATCACGGAGGACACGCACTACGACCAGGTCTTCGCGCCGCTCGGCTGCCACACCGAGCGCGTCACCTCCGCGGACCAGCTGCGCCCGGCGCTGGAGCGCGCGCTCGCGAGCGGGAGAACGGCGGTCGTCGACGTCGTCGCGGACACCGACGGGCCGGCGGTGTCGGTCCCGTGGCTGCGTCTGAAGACGGGCGAGTTCTACAGCCGCGGCATCGACGACCTGCCCGCGTCGGTGCTGAAGCACTTCCACGCCGTCTCGCCGATCGAGGCGCTGCGGCTGCACAAGATGGCGCGCGACAACGGGACGCGGATCCCGGTCTCGTTCCTCGCGCAGCTCACGGGCCACGACGAGCAGCAGCTCGTGGAGGCGGCCGAGCGCTCCGGCTATCCGCTGTCGCCGGTCGGCGAGCCCGCGGGGGCCCCGTCGTGACGGCAGCGGAGCGCCGCAGCGTCGCGCGACGCGAGTCCGAGCACCCGCGCTTCTTCAACGCGGAGCGCGAGACGATGGAGCCGGCGCGGCGCGAGGAGATCGTCCTCGCGCGCGTCCGGCACCAGCTCACGTACGTCTACGAGCACGTCCCCTTCTACCGGCGCCACTACGACGCGCACGGCTTCAAGCCGCAGGACGTCGCGTCGCTCGAGGACTTCACGCGCAAGGTGCCGGTGGTGACGAAGAAGCAGCTCGTCGCCGACCAGGCGGAGCATCCGCCGTTCGGGTCCTACCTCGGCGTGGAGCGCTCCGAGCTGGCGCGCATCCAGGGCTCGTCGGGGACGTCGGGCAGACCGACGCTCTACGGGATCTCGACGGACGACTGGCAGCGCTCGCACGAGGTCTCGTGCATGGCGCTGTGGTCGGCCGGCGTGCGTCCCGACGACGTCGTGCAGATCTCGTTCCCGTTCAGCCTCTTCCTCGGCGGCTGGGGCCTCTTGCAGGCGTGCGAGGCGCTCGGCGCATGCGTGCTGCCGGTCGGCAGCCTCGTGCCGACCGACCAGCAGGTCCGCTTCCTCGCGGACGTCGGCGTCGACGTGCTCGTGGCGACGCCGTCGTATGCGCTGCACCTCGGCCGGCGGGCGGCGGAGCTCGGCGTCGACCTGGACGGAAGCCAGCTCGGCGTCGTGATCGTGGCGGGCGAGCCCGGCGGCAGCGTGCCCGCGATACGCCAGTCGATGAGCGAGTTGCTCGGGGGCGCCGACGTGATCGACCTCGGCGCCGGCTCCTCGTCGGAGCTGTACCCGTTCTACGCGAACGTCGGCTGCCGCCACACCGACGGCGGCGTCCACCTGATCCAGGACGAGAACTTCACCGAGATCGTCGCCAAGGACGATCCCAACGAGCCGGTTGCGCCCGGCACCTCCGGCGGCGTCGTGGCCACGCACCTGTGGCGCAGATCGCAGCCGATGATCCGCTTCTGGCTCGGCGACGAGGGTGTGCTCGACGACGCTCCCTGCGCGTGCGGGCGCACGTACCCGCGCCTGCCGAAGGGCGTCTACGGCCGCCTCGACGACATGCTGCTGATCCGCGGCGCGAACGTGTATCCGAGCGCGATCGACGCGGTCGTGCGCGAGACGCCCGGCACCGGCCCGGAGTACCGGATCGTCGTGGAGCGCCGCGGCGAGCTGGACGAGCTGCGCGTCGAGGTCGAGTCGGAGGCGCCGCTCGCCGCGGAGGACGCCAGCGGCCTCGGAGCCGAGCTGGGCCGCCGGCTCAAGGAGGCGCTCTCCGTCCGCGTGGACGTGGCCGTGAAGGAGCCGGGCAGCTTCGAGACGCAGGTCTTCAAGGCCCGGCGCGTGGTCGACCGCCGCGCGGCGGTCGGCAGCTGAGCATCGACAAGGAGAGACAGATGGCCGAGACACAGGACACGAGCCGTGAGCTGATCGTCCGGGGTGGTGAGCGGACGGGGTACTGGTTCCTCAACGATTACGTCGAGATGCTCGCCACGGGTGAGGACACCGAGGGTCGCTACACGCTGTTCGAGGTGAACGGACCGCCCGGTGACGAGCCGCCGCTGCATCTTCACCACAACGACGACGAGGCGTTCCTCGTGCTCGAAGGCGAGCTGGAGGTGTGGATCGGCTCGACGCACACGACGTTGCGTCCGGGCGACTACGCGCTGCTGCCCAAGGGCGTGCCGCACATCTATCGCGTCTCGTCGGCGGAGCCGGCGCGCTGGCTCGTGCTGCTGGCGCCGGCGGGCTTCGACAACTTCCTGCGCGCGGTCTCCAGACCGGCCGAGGAGGCGCGCATCCCGGACCCGCCGGCGCCGCCGACGCCGGCCGACGCCGAGCGGCTCGGCGCGCTCGCCGCCGAGAGCGGCATGGACATCCTCGGACCGCCCGGGGCGCGGCCGTAGGGGGGCGAGGGCCGTGGCGATAGCCCACACGCGCGGAAGATGGTGGAAGGGGGCAGACGTCGAGCCCGTCGCGCTGGGCCCGGGGACAGGAGGCCGATTCGCCGGTCGCGTGCGGTCGCTGCGCGAGATCGTCCAAGGCGTGCCCGCGTTGAGCGACGAGGCGATGGGGTGGCTCGCGTACCTGCATCGCAAGGTCGGCTTCGGCGGGACCTGGTCGAAGGACGACGTTCCGCACGAGGCCTGGGACGACCGCTCCTTCACCCCGTCGGGGAACTTCCCGCGCTACGACATCTCCTGGGCGTCCTGGTCGCTCGCGCTGATGGCGGAGACGACGCCGGCTTGGCGGGAGACCTACACCGGGATCCTCGGATACATGGCCGAGCGGTACCTGGAGTACTGGGCGCTGTACGAGTGGCTCGAGCACCGGGGCGACGATCCGATGCGCGACCGGTACCCGCCGGAGTGGGCTTCGGGCCTGCCGCCCGATCTGGTGGGCCGGTACAACATCTCAGGTTGGGCCGGCAACGGGATGGGCGGCTACGAGTACGACCCCGACCCCGTGCGCGGCGGTGGGCAGAACCTCATGTACAAGGGGTATTTGAACCTCGCGCTGTCCTTGTACGCCTACGTGTCGGGCGACGATCGCTATGACCGGCCGTTCGACGTGGTCTACGACGAGGACCATGTCTTCCGTTACGACCATCGCGAGCTGAACGAGCTGATCGCAAGGCAGTGGCGCGAGTTCTGGCCCGGCATCGCCTGTGAGGCAGGCAAGATCTTCCCGTGGTGCAACAACCTGACGGGAACCGCCGTCCGGCTGTTCGACACGATGCACGGGACGAGCCTGTCGTACGCCTACGACAACTGGAAGCGCTACGCCAGTCGGCACTACTTCCAGGCCGGCACCGAGACCGGTCCGATCGAGTCGGTGACGAACTACTACGACCCGGGGATCGACTTCCATCTCAACGCGCCGGATCTGCAGGGGGCGACGATCTACGCGCCGGTGACGTGGCACGGGATCGGCCTCGACCGTCCGCTGTTCGAGCGGATGTACGAAGGGATGCTCCGCCACTTCCTGCGCGAGCAGCCCGACGGCACCGCGTACCTCTCGCCGGTGCCCGGCATGGACGTCGATGCCAACGCGGCCACCGGGCTTGGCGCGGCATGCGCGCTCGAGCTGGGGGACCGCGAGACGTACAGCGCCCTGCGCGGATGGATAGAGGCAAGCTACGAGCCGACATGGGATGACGAGCACGGCGAGTTCTCCTTCGGCTTCGGCCTGGACGAGCGCTGGCCTCGCGGGCAGTACAACGGCTGGGTGATGCCGGCGTTCGTGCTGGAGCGTCCGGGTCAGTGGCAGGCGCTGCACACGCATCCGAACACCGCGAAGTTCCGCGAGCCCACGCTGGAGGGCGTGGACTATCCGACGGTCCGGGTGCGTCAGGCGTTCTACGACAGCGCCGAGCGCGTGCTGAACGTCGCCGTGACGTCCGCGGACGAGCGGGCGCTGGGGCGGCCGACGACGCTGACGATCTCGAACCTGCTCGATGGAGCGCAGTACCGGCTGCAGTTGGACGGCCAGGTCGTCGACGCCGGACCTCCGCGCGACGGCCGGATCGTCGTCGCCACCACGGTCGGCGCGCACACGCTGGTCGTGCAGCGCGTGTGAGGCACTCCGGAGGCGAACGACATGCACCTGCCGATCCCGAACGAGGCGCTGGCCAGCCGCCTGCTGATCGCATGGGAGCGCGGGGAGCTCCAGCGCTGGGCCACGCGCCTGTTCGCCCCCGGCGTCGCCATCCACGCCGACGACGGACATGACGTGGAGCTGCTCGGGCCCGAGGCGGTCGTCTCCGGCGTCTTCGACCCGCTGCGCGACGAGCTGGACGGCCCGTCGCTCGTGGCGGCCGTGGCGCTCGACGTCGATCGCGACGGCGCGACGCTGTCGTTCGAGCGCGGTGGTGCGCGGCGGGAGCTCTACCTGCACGTCGGCGGCGGCCGGATCGATCAGGTCTGGTCACGCAAGGCGATCCCCTCGGCGACGAGGGGTGAAGGCGCATGGTCGGATGGGGGGTCCTGCGGACCTCGCTGCTGTGGCGGCTGACGATCCGCGGTCCCTTTGTCGCAGGCACGGACCTTCGAAGTTCGGAGGTCGTCACCAATCGTTCCGAAACGGCTTCGCGCCGCGGACAGCGGGACGTATGGTCCGCGAGGTCGCCCGCAAGCCCGGAAACGGGTGAGGAGCGATGGCATCTCGCCGCACCAGACCCGGACTTCCTACGAGGCAATGACATGAACGAGGCGACGAGCAGCAAGATCGACTGGATGGGACGGATCGGTGCCCTGCGGGAGCTGATCGACCGGGAGGGCCCGGTCGGCGAGGCCCAGGGGACGCTCACGGCCCCGCTCGTCGAGCGTCTGATCGAGCAGGAGCTGTTCACGATGCAGGTCCCCGCCGAGCTCGGCGGCGGGGGGGCAGGCCTTCTCGACATGCTCGAAACCGCCGAGGAGCTCGTCTATCACAACGCCTCGGTCGGTTGGAACGTGCTGGCGATCAACGTGGCGACCGGAAACGCCGGCGCTCTGATCGCCGACGAGGACGCGGCACGCCGCATCTTCTCCAGCGACCCCCTGCCGCGTATCGCCGGCTACGGCGCGCCGGTGGGCATCGCCACGCCGGTCGAGGGCGGCTACCGGCTCTCGGGACGCTTCCAGTTCGGGTCCGGCATCGCACAGTCGACCTGGGTCGAGGTCGCAGCCCCGGACCCGAACGTCGAGCCCGCTCCGGGTCCGCCCGCGGTGCTCGGCTTTCTCGTCCCGATGGAGGACGTCACGCGATTGGGCAACTGGGACGTGTACGGGCTCGAGGCGACGGCGAGCGAGGACTTCGAGATCGTCGATGCGCTGATCCCGGCGGAGCACACGTACCCGCTCGACGGTCGTGCGGTTCCGCAGCGCGGTCAGTCCTACCGGCATTTGGGCATTCGGCCCGTCTCACTGCTCGGCAACGCCGCGGTGGCGCTGGGCATCGCCCGGCGGGCGCTCGACGAGATCAGCCGGCTGGCCGTCCGCAAGGCGCGCCCCGGCCGGCCGCGCGTCGTCGACCAGCAGCTCTTTCAGCATGACTTCGCCTACCACGACGCCGCGGTGCGCGCCGCCCGCGCGCTCGCACGCGACACCGCCGTCGCGGGCGACGTCGCTGCCGCGCAGGAGGCGGTGACGCCCGAGCTCGGCCACCGCTTCAGCCAGGCGTGCGTGTACGCCCACAGCGTCGGCTCCGATGCGGTGCGCTTCGCGTACGGATGGGGCGGAACCGGTGCGCTGCGCCGGCCCGGGCGGCTGGGACACACGCTGCTCGACATGGCGGGCGCGACGCAGCACCAGGCCAACGACCCCAACCTCTTGGCGGATGCCGGTGCGGCGATCGTCGAGACGCAGGCGGTGTGACGCCGGTGCGTCATCTCATGGAGCCGGCCTACGCGAGTCGCCGTGCGATGGCCGTGTACGACCCCGGCGCAGTCGTCGACACCTCGAAGGTCGCGGTGATGGCGGTCTCCGACCCCTTCGATCCAGACGACTGCACGCCCCAGCACGTCCGCGACGCGGCGGTCGCCTGTCTGGACGGCCACGGCGCGCACTACAGCACGCCCTTCGGCGAGCGTGACCTGCGCGAGCTGATCGCCGAGAAGGTCGCGCGCGTGAACGGCTTGGAGGTCGATCCCGACCGCAACATCACGGTCTCGCCCGGAGCGGACCCCCTGCTGACGTTCTGCGCCCGGCCGTTCCTCGAGCCTGGGGCGGGCCACGAGATACTGACCCCGATCCCGGCGTTCAACTCGAACCTCGAGGTGGGAGCGCTCACGGGTGGCGTCACCGTGCCCGTCCCGACCCGGGAGGAGGACGGCTTCGAGCTGCGCATGGACGAGTTCGAGCGGCTGCTGACGCCGCGGACGAAGCTCGTGCTGCTCACGAACCCGAACAATCCGACGACCACGGTGTACAGCCGCCGGTCGCTCGAGCAGCTCGCCGAGTTCGCGATCGCCAACGACCTCGTCGTGATCAGCGACCAGGCGTTCGAGGAGCTCGTCTTCGACGGACACGAGATGACGGACATCGCGGCGCTGCCGGGCATGGCCGAGCGCACGATCGTGATCTGCTCCCTGTCCAAGGGCATGGGGCTCTCCGGGTACCGCATCGGCTACGCCGTGGCATCCGAGGACATCACCGATGTACTGCATTCCTGTGTGCCTCATGTCTTCGGTGCGCCGAACACCGTTGCTCAGGCTGCGGCCGTGGCGGCGCTTCGCGACCCGGGGTTCGTCGAGTCCTACCGGCGCGAGTACATGGCGCGGGCGGCGCGGATCTGCGCGCTGCTCGACACCGTCCCGCAGCTCCGCTACGTCCAACCGCGCAGCGGGTTCTGCGTCTGGCTCAACGTCGCCGCCTACGGCGGAGCGTCCACCGTCGCCGAGTACCTGCTCCGCGAGGCGCACGTCATGGTCACCGAGGGCGGCATGTTCGGCAGCGAGGACCACATCCGGCTCGTCTACGCGGCCTTCGCGCAACGCGAGCGCTGCCTCGATGCCGTCGAGCGTGTCGTCGATGCGCTCCGGCGTCTCAGCCCGCAGGACCCGACGCCGGTCCCTCGACGCCGCCGCTGAGGCGCAGCAGACGCAGGCTGAGATGGAGCGCGAGCCGGTCCTCGCCGCTCTTGAACGTGACTCCCGCGATGCGCTCTGCCTTCTCGAGTCGCGCGTAGACGCTCGTCCGGTGCAGCGAGAGCTGCGATGACGTGGCCTTGATGTCGCCGCCGAGCTCGAGGTAGCGCTCGACCGTGCGCAGCAGCTCCGGGTCGCCGGTCAGCTCGCGGAACGAGGTCGGGATCTCGGCGAGGACGTCGTCGTCGGTCGAGAGGAGCGAGAGCATGCGGTTGACCCCGAGGTCGCACCATCCGACCGGACGCGGGAGCCGCGGTAGGCGGTCGGCGACGCGCAGGGCACGCAACGCCTGTTCGTGACTCGTGCTCGCGTCGACAAGGCGGGCGACCTCCGCGCCGAAGCCGGCGTCGACGCTGGTGAGCGCTCCGCCGTCCTCGTCGGCGACGCTCGTCGCCGCGCGGTGTGCGAACTCGCGGACGCTGCCGCCGAGGCGAGCGGGATGGACGAGCAGGACGGCCCAGTCGGCTCGCGCGAACTCGACGGACGATCCGGGCGGCAGCGTGCGGCGAGCACGGGCGAGGCCCCGCCTGACGGAGATCTCGATCTGCTCGAGCTGCTCCACGGGGGCCTCCCAGCACAGCACGATCGCCGCGACCGGGAGCGTCGTGAGCAGGCCCTCGCGCACGAGCTGCTCGGACGCGCGCTCGCACGCGTCCGCTTCGCCGAAGAGCAGGTCGTGGACGAGCGTCCGCTCGTGGGCGTGCTCGACCTCGTGCAGCAGCCGCTCGCGGTAGAGGATCGCCGCCGCGATCGTGCCGGCGCTCTCGTAGACCTCGACGTCGCCGTCCGCGATCGTGCCATCGATGTCGAGGACGCTCAAGTAGCCGAGCATGAGGGCCTTGCAGCGCAGCGGAACGAACAGACGTGCGCTGAACCCGAGCTCCGGATTGTTTGGCACGAGCGTGGACCCCGCCGCACGTTCGACGCCTCGCGCTCGCGTCCAGTCGACGAGTTCGTCGGACACGCGCCGCGCGAGGATGGACCGCTCGCGCGCCTCGTCCGTGCCGGTCGCGTGCGAGCTGTGAACGAGCAGGCGGCCATGACGATCGTCGATGGTGACGGGGCGCCCGAGCCGATCGAAGAGATCGTCGGCGACTTCCTGCAGGTCTTGCATCGCGGACGAGTATAGGCCGACACCGTGAGGTTCCGACCTCGCATTTCGTGCGACGAATGTCGGAAGAAAGTAGGGCGTCTCACGTCTATCTTCGCATCACGATGGATCGCATGGACCTGCAGGGGGCGGCGGACGGGGCGACACGCGTCCTCGTCGTCGACGACCACCCACTCGCCCGGCAGGGGCTTCGCCGGCTGCTCGATCATGCCCCGCGCCGATTCGCGGTGGCGGAAGCGGGCGATGGGGAGACCGCGCTGCGGCAGTTGCGCCGGCTCGCGCCGGATCTCGTCATCCTCGACCTGCACCTGCCGACCCCTCGCGGCACGAGCGCGCTGTGTCGTGAGATCACGTCGGTCAGCCCGACGACGCGAATCCTGATCTGCACGGCCTTCGAGGACGACGACCTGATCTGCGAGTGCCTGGCCGAGGGCGCGCGGGGCTGCGTCCTCAAGGATGCGGAGACCTCCGACATCGCCACCGCGCTCGCGCGCGTCGAGGCAGGCGAGACGGTGATCGCGCCGCGGATCGCGGGACGGCTGGCGCTGCGCCTGACGGAGGAGCTGCGCGACGGCGACGGCGGCCGCCTGACGCGGCGGGAGCGCTCCGTGCTCGCGCTGCTGGGCGACGGACTGTCGAACCGCCAGATCGCAGACCGGCTGTTCCTCTCCGAGCACACGATCAAGGGCTATGTCACCAGCCTGCTGCGCAAGCTCGGAGCGAGATCCCGTCTCGAAGCTGTCGCCCTCGCCACGCGCGCCGGCCTGCTGAGACCGTCCGACGGTCGCCGCTCGCCGAGGGGATCGTGACATGGCGTTTGCGGCGCAGATGGCCGACGCGGCCCATGCGGCCGAGGAGCCCGGCTCCGAGCTGGTGCGGATCCGCGAGCGTCAGCGGCTCGGCATGGAGCTCCACGAGACCGTGGCGCAGACGCTGTTCGCCATCGGCGCCGAGGCGCATGCCGCACTCGACGGCGACGATGTGGCCGCCTACCAACGCGCGATGCGGTCGATCAGGGCCCTGGCGGGCGACGGGCGGCGCGATCTCCACGCCACGCTCGCTCGCCTGAACCGCGTTCCGCCGTCGCTGTCGCTCCCGGCGTTGCTCGACGAAGAGGTCCGTGCGTTCCGGGCCGCGACCGGGATCGAGGCGAGGTTCGCCTGCTCCGGCGACCCGGAGCCGCTCGGCGACTTTCGCGAGCGGCTGCTGCTGGACACGCTCGTCGAGGCGCTCCGCAACGTCCGCAAGCATGTGATCGATCGCGGCGGGAGACCGACCTTGGTCGCGGCAAGCCTGCGCTACCGAGACGCGTTCGTGGACTTGAGCGTGCAGAACGATGGCGTCGAGCGCATGCCGCCCGGCGGCGGGCGCGCGGGTGGCCGCGGCTGCCTCGACCTGTTGGCGGAGCGCGCAGGTCAGCTGCGGGGCGAGCTCGAGGTGCAGCTTGCCGCGGAGTCGGGCTCCACGGTGCGGGTTCGCCTCCCCCGGTGGGGCAGCCGTCGCGTCCGACGCACGACGTTGTGAGGCTGATCGCCGCCGCCATTTCCTACGAATGTTGGGCGACCTCCGCGAGGGCCCGGATCTAGTGTCTGTCGCGACTCGTGTGGCGGCGATGGCTGCGTGACGAGCGTCCGGTCGTTGACGTTGAGGAGAGAGAAGCGATGGCGACGCGTATCGGTGTGGACGTCGGTGGGACGTTCACCGACTTGGTGTTCTTCGATGAGGCCACTGGTGAGACGCGTGTGGCCAAGGGCGCCACGACGCCGGGTCGCCAGGCTGCCGGAGTCATGGATGTCGTAGGCAGCACCGTGACGGGCGACGAGCTGGCCCGGACCGCGTACTTCCTGCACGCCACGACGGTCGGGATCAACGCGCTGCTGGAGCGCAGAGGCGCACGCGTCGGACTGCTCGCGACCGCCGGGTTTCGCGATGTGCTGGAACTGCGTCGCGGCACGCGCGGCGACGCGATGTACGACCTGCACTATCAGCCGCAGCCTGCACTGGTTCCACGCCGTCTGCGCCTCGGCGTGGGCGAGCGGATCTTGGCTGACGGAACGGTCGAGCGGCCCCTCGACGAGGACGACGTCGCGCGGGCGTTGGAGCTGTTCGCGGCCGAGGGCGTCGAAGCGATCGCGGTGTGCTTCCTGCATGCCTACGCGTTCCCCGCCCACGAGCTGGAGGCCGAGCGCGTGCTGCGGCGGCTGGGGTTCGAGGGCACGATCACGTTGTCGCATCGGCTGTCGCGCGAGGTGCGCGAGTTCGAGCGTACGGCGACGAGCGTGGTGGACGCCTACGTGCGTCCGGCGGTCTCTTCCTATCTGGACCGGCTCGGTGACGGGCTGCGTGACAGTGGGTTCGGCGGCGAGGGGCTGATCACGCGATCCGGCGGCGGGTCGATCACGTTCGCCGAGGCGCAGGCACGGCCGTTCGAGACCGTGATGTCGGGTCCGGTCGCCGGTGCGGTGGGAGCCGGCGCCCTGGCGCGCGCGCTCGGTCTGTCACGCGCGATCACCGCGGACGTCGGCGGGACGAGCTTCGACACATGCCTGCTGGTGGACGGGTGGCCGCTGGTGAAGTACGAGGGCGAGGTCGGCGACCTGCCGCTGCAGACGACGTGGGTCGATGTGCGATCGATCGGCTCCGGCGGCGGGTCGGTCGTGTACGTGGACGAGAGCGCGATGTTGCGCGTGGGGCCGCAGAGCTCCGGCGCGGTCCCCGGACCGGTTTGCTACGGCCGAGGTGGCACTCAGCCCACGACCACCGACGCCGCAGCCGTCCTGGGGATGCTGGCCTTCGGCGAGCTGGCAGGCGGCTTGCGGCTCGACATCCCGGCGGCCGAGCGAGCGATCGACGGGATCGGCGACGCGCTGGGCCTCGATCGCGACGACGTCGCGAGCGGGGTGATTGCGATCGCCGCGGCGGCGATGGCGGGCGCGGTGCGGTCGGTGTCGCTCGAGCAGGGCGAGGACCCACGCGACGCGGCACTGATCGCCTACGGCGGTGCGGGCCCGATGCTGGCCACGGTGATCGCGCGGGAGCTCGACATCGCTTCGATCGTCGTTCCGAAGCATGCTGGCAACTTCTCGGCGGCGAGCCTGCTCGGCCAGGACATCACCCGTGCCGCGTCGGTGTCGATGATCCGGCCGCTGGACGCCGACGCCATCGCGGCAGCTTGCGACGGCGTGGGCCATCTGCGTCGTGACCTGGAAGAGCGTTCGGAGGGCAATCGGGTCGCGGCCGGAGCGCGGACGCTGGAGCCCGCGTTGGAGCTCCGCTACCTGGGCCAGTACTACACCCTGACGGTGCCCTGGCCCGAGCCGTCTCCCGGCGACGATCCGGCCCTGCTGGCGCAGGCGTTCTCGTCTCAGTACCAGAAGGTCTTCGGCCACACGCTCGAGGCACCGGTCGAGCTCGTCGCCGTGCGGCTCACGTCGCGCGAGCCGCTGCCGGAGCGCGACGCGTCGACCGACCGGGACGCCGGCGGCGAGGCTGCGCCGGACCGCGTGCATCAGGCCTACTCCTTCGAGCTCGGTGAGCGCGTCGAGTTCGTCGTGCGCGACCGCGCCGCGTTGATCGGCCAGCCGGGCGACGGGCCGATGATCGTCCTCGAGCCGACAACCACGACCTACGTCGATGCGGGCTGGTCCGTTCGTGTCGATCCCAGCGGGGCGCTCCTTGTCGCCCGGAAGGAGGAAGGGCGATGAGCACCGCCGACCTCTCGGCCGCCGAGCGCGGTTCGTCGATGGTGGCTGACCCCGCCACGACCGAGGTGATTCGCTACGGCCTCGAGGCTGCGGCCGACCAGATGCGCGTCAACCTCTGCCGCACCGCGTTCTCGCCGGTCATCTACGACGCGCAGGACTTCGCGGCGGCCCTGTACGACGCCGATGTCCGACTGCTCGCGCAGGCGCGCTCGATGCCGGGCTTCCTGGGCACGATGGGCTACTGCATCGAGGCGCTGGTGGAGCGGGTCGGTGGTCCGGAGGCGCTGCGTGAGGGTGATGTCGTCTTCTCGACGTATGGCTATGACATCGGTTCGCATCAGCAGGACGCGGTCGTGGTGGTGCCGGGGTTCTTCGAGGGCGATCTGGTCGGCTATGCGGTGATCAAGGCGCACCATCTCGACATCGGCGCCAAGGACCCCTACTGCACCGATACGACCGACATCTTTCAGGAGGGGACGATCTTTCCTGGGGTGCGGATCTACTCGGCGGGGGTGCGCAACGAGGACCTGTATCGGACGATCCTGGCCAACTCGCGCGCGCCTCACGCGCTCGCGGGCGACCTCGACGCGCAGATCGGCGCCGCCCAGGTCGGCCTGCGCGAGCTCAACCGCCTGCTGGAGCGCTTCGGCCGCACGCGCTTCGAGGCGGCGGTGGAGCGGATCCTCGACCACGGCGAGCGCGTCATGCGCGACTTTCTCCGCACCGTTCCCGACGGCCGCTACCGCGCCGAAGGGGCGATGGACGACAACGCGGTCGATCCGGGCATCCCGGTGCCGCTCGACGTCGACATCGAGGTGCGCGGCGACGAGATCTCGATCGACCTCACCGGGAGCGCCGACCAGCAGCGCGGACCGGTCAACTCGCCGCGCGCGATGACCGTCTCGCAGACACGCGTCGCGATCGTCTCGCTCGTCGGCAGAGGAGGATCGGTCAACGAGGGGTGGTTCCGCCCGATCGACATCAAGACCCGGCCGGGCTCGGTCCTCGAGCCGACCCCGCCCGCACCGATCTTCCTGTACGGCTGGGCCGGGTCCTTCGCGATGGCGCTCGTGCATCGCGCCCTCGCCGACGCCGTCCCGGACGCGGTCCCCGCCGACAACGGCGGCCACGGCGGATTCGCGACCTGGGGCGTCGACGGCGACAGAGGCTTCTGGATGGTCTGGATGGCTCACGCCGTCGGGATGGGCGCGAGCGCACGCGGCGACATGACCACGCCGCTGCTGTCGATGCCCGTGTCGGGGCTCAAGACCAATCCGGTCGAGGTGTCGGAGCTCGGCTCCCACGTGGTCGTGGAGCGGCTCGAGCTCGCGGTCGACTCCGGCGGTGCCGGGCGCTTCCGCGGAGGGCTCGGCGTAGAGGGCACGTATCGCGCACGCGACGCTCAGCTGCTGATCGGCTTGCTGGACCGCACGCAGCTGCCCCCGTGGGGCCTGCACGGCGGCCAGGATGCACGCCCCAACGGGGCGCTGCTGCGGCTGCCCGACGGCACCGAGCGCGAGATCGTCAAGGTGACCTCGCTGCCGCTGGAGCCCGGGACGATCCTCGAGTACCGGACCGGTGGTGGCGGCGGCTACGGCCCGCCGAGCGAGCGCGACCCCGAAGCTGTGCGGGCCGACCTGCGCGACGGATACATCACCGAGCAGGCCGCGCGGCGCGACTACCCGCACGCGTTCTCCGAACCTCGCTAGCCGGGGACGCGGAATGCGGACGCTCACCACATCGCCCCGGGCCCGGCACGCGGCTGAGGAAGGCGCACCGTCCGGGGCGGCCGTCGCACTGGAGAACGTCGGCAAGACGTTCGGCGCCGTGCGTGCACTGCATCAGGTCTCCGTTCGGGTCGAGCCCGGCACGATCCACGCGCTCGTCGGCGAGAACGGCGCGGGCAAGTCGACCCTCGGGAAGATCATCGCCGGGGTCCATGCGCCGGACGCGGGCCAGGTGATCGTCGACGGCCGGCGCCGACGCTACGGATCGCCGCACGACGCGCTGCGGGACGGCGTGACGATCGTCGCCCAGGAGCTGGCCCTGATGCCGCGCCGGTCCGTCGCCGAGAACGTGGTGCTGGGCGACTTTCCGAGCCGGCTGGGGTGCCTGGATCGTCACGCGTTGCGCAGGCGCTACGACGCGCTGGTCGAGCAGGCCGGGTTCGTGCTGCCAGCCGATGCGCTGGTCGGCGATCTGCGGCTGGCCGACCAGCAGAAGGTGGAGATCCTGCGCGCGCTGGCCCGGGGAGCACGGCTGATCGTGATGGATGAGCCGACTGCGGCGCTGGCCCAGGAGGAGACCGAGCAGCTGCTCGCGATCGTCCGCGCGCTTCGCGACCAAGGCACGACGATCGTGTACGTGTCGCACTTCCTCACGGAGGTCCTGGCCGTGGCCGACACCGTCACGGTGCTGCGCGACGGCCGTCTGATCGCCACCGCGCCGGCGCGCGAGGAGACGGAGGCGGGCTTGATCGCCAAGATGATCGGGCGATCGCTCGACGCGGCGTTCCCGCCGCGGCCCGCGGTCCCCGACAAGGCGCCCGCGGTGCTGCGTGTGCGCGGGCTCAGCGCCGGCAACGCGATCCACGACGTGTCATTCGAGGTGCGTGCCGGTGAGGTGCTCGGCTTTGCCGGCCTCGTCGGCAGCGGGCGGTCGGAGGTCGCGCTCGCCATCTCCGGGGCGCTGCGGCCCGAGGCGGGCAGCGTCGAGCTCGACGGGAGGCCGATCGCGCCGCGCTCGCCCGGTGGCGCGACGCGCCTGGGGATCGCGTTGCTGCCGGAGTCGCGCAAGACGCAGGGGCTGATCCTCGGTCGCTCGATCGCCGAGAACGTGGCGTTGCCGCACCTGCGGCATGTCTCGCGGTTCGGCGTCGTCAGCCGTCGCCGGGAGCGGCGGGTGACCTCGGAGGTCGCGACGCGTCTGGACGTGCGCGCACCCAGCGTCGCCACGCCGGTCGGCGCGCTCTCGGGTGGGAATCAGCAGAAGGTGCTCTTCGCGAAGGCGCTGCTGCGGCCACCGCGGGTGCTCATCGCCGACGAGCCCACGCGCGGCGTGGACATCGCGGCCAAGCGCGCGATCTACGACCTGATCGTCGGCTTGGCGCGAGACGGCATGGCCGTCGTGCTGATCTCGTCGGAGCTGGAGGAGGTGCTCGCGCTCGCCCATCGCGTGTGCGTGATGCGGGCCGGGCGGATCGTCTCCACGCTCGACGGCGGCGACGTGAGCGAGCAAGCGGTGATGGTGGCCGCGTTCGGGTCGGACGAGGCAGGAGGCGGGCGATGAGCGTTCCCGATACCGCGACCCCGATCGCCGCCGCCGGCCGATCGCGGACTTCGCTGCGGCTCGCGGCATTGCGCGACTACGGCATCGTCGCGAGCTTCCTGGCGTTGCTCCTGGTGCTGTCGGTCTCGAGCGACGCGTTCCTGACGACGACGAACCTGCTCAACATCCTCGACCAGTGGTCGCCGACGCTGATCATGGCCGCATCGAGCACGATCGTGTTCGTCGCAGGCGGGTTCGACCTGTCGATTGGTTCGATCTTCGGCCTCGCCGGGGTCATCGCGGCGCTCCTGGCCGACAAGGTCGGCGTCGTCCCGGCGATGCTGCTCGGCCTCGGCGCTGGCGCGACGTGCGGGCTGATCAACGGACTCCTGGCGACGTATGGGCGGATCAACCCCTTCATCACGACGCTGGCGACGATGATGATGATCCTGGGCATCGGCTTCGTCTTGACGGGCGGCAATCTGATCTCGGTCACCGAACCGGGGTTCACCGAGCTCGGCACCGGCTCCTTCCTCGGTCTCGACTACACGATCTGGGTGGCGGCGCTGTTCGTCGGCGGCTGCGGCTTCCTCCTCTCGCGCACCTTGTACGGCCGTTACGCGTTCGCTGTCGGCGGCAACCCCGAGGCCGCCTGGCTGTCGGGCGTGAGGGTGAATCGCGTGCGCGTGATCGCGTTCGTGCTGAGCGGCACGTCGGCCGCGCTCGCCGGCCTGCTCGCCGCCTCTCGCGTCTCGACCGGTCAGGCCGACGCCGGCGGCCTGAACCTTGCGCTCGACGCCGTCACCGGCGTCGTGCTCGGCGGTGTGAGCATCGCCGGAGGGGAGGGCGCGATCTGGCGCACCGGGCTCGGTGTGCTGCTCCTCGCCTTGATCGGCAACGGCTTCAACTTGCTGGGCATCGACGCGACGTATCAACGCATCGTCCAGGGCGCCATCATCCTCGCCGCCGTCGGCGTGGATGCGTGGGCCAGGACCGCCCGACCCTAGAGCCTCTCGGTTTCTCGGAAGGAGACCACACCATGTATGGACGGGTTCTCGCAGGACTCTGTGCGCTCGCAGTCGCCATGACGTTGGCGGCATGTGGGAGCTCCGACTCCGGCGACAAGACGAAGGCCGCCGGAGGAGCCGGCACGACGGCAAGCACGAAGCCGCTGAACATCGGCGTCTTCGCGACACAAGCCAACGCGTTCTTCGCGAAGCAGACGGAGACCGCTCGCGAGTGGGCCGCGAAGAACGGAGCCAAGGTCACCGTCTACGACCCGGGCTTCGACCCGCAGAAGCAGTTTGCGCAGATCCAGGACGCGATCGCGCAGGGCAAGCTCGACGGCATGGTCATCGCGCCGCTGAACGGACCCTCGCTTGCGCCGCTCGCGGCGCAGGCCCACAAGGCCGGTATCGCCACGGTCGCGGTCAGCACCCCGCTCAGCACGGATTACGCCAGCACCGATCCGAAGGTGCCAGGGCTCGACGGGTTGGTCTGGGAGCCGCTGGTCAACGTCGGCGACATCCTGGCCAGACAGGTCGCCGCCGCGTGCGAGGGGATCGACCCCTGCAAGGCGGTGTACCTGTCGGTTTCGCCGACCCTGCCCGCCGAGACGGCCCTGTACAACGCCTACGAGCAGACGCTCAAGAGCCACGCGAACATCACCGTACTGCCGCAGATGGGCCCGACGATGGCGCAGCGCGGGCCGACCGTGGGCATCACCCAGGACCTGCTGCAGGCGCACCCGGACGTCAACGTGATCGCGTCCTCCGACCAGGCGCTGTTCGGGGCCGAGGTCGCCCTGAAGAAGGCCGGCAAGAGCATCGGGACGGGGCCGGGCGACGTCCGCCTGGTGGGCAGCGGAGGAACGGTGGACGGGGTGCAGCGCGTCGCGGACGGCGCGTGGGCTTCGACGCACATCGCCCTCCCGGTCGAGACGATGACGCAGGCGCTGACCATCCTCGAGGACGCGATCTCGGGCAAGCTCACGGCGCCGAAGGGGCTCGATCCGGTGGCAGACAGCAAGTATCCGTCTGTCATGACCAAGGAGGCCGTCAAGCAGAGCGGCTTCCGGGGCGAGTACAACGGCTGAGTCATGGACCACGCCGCCGTGATCGCCCAGGTGCGAGCGGATCTGGAGCGCCTCGTGCGCATCCCCTCGATCTCGCTCGACTCGTATCCGACCGGGCCGCTGCTTGAGGCGGCCCGGACGACGGCCGCCATCCTCAGCGCGGCCGGATTGAGAGACGTGGAGCTGCTGGACGTCGAGGGCGGAGCGCCGGTGGTGTACGGCGCGGTTCCGCCGCCGGCGGGCGCTCCCACTGTGCTGCTGTACGCCCACTACGACGTCCAGCCTCCGGGTCCGCTCGAGGAATGGTCGAGCGATCCGTTCGACCCGGTCGAGCGCGATGGGCGCCTCTACGGTCGCGGCACGGCCGACGACAAGTACGGCATTGCGATGCACGCGGCGCTGCTGCGCGCGTTCGACGGCCGGCCGCCGGTCGGCGTCAAGGTGGTCATCGAGGGCGACGAGGACAGCGGTCGCAGCTCGTTCGGCGCGGTGCTCGGCCAACACGCCGAGCGCCTGGCCGCCGATGTGATCGTCGTCGCCGATGCGGGGAACTGGCGCCGCGGTCAGCCCACGCTCTACAGCTCGGTGCGCGGCGGCGCCGTCCTCGACGTCGAGGTCCGTGCGCTCGCGGCGCCGCAGCACAACGGCGTGTTCGGCGGGCCGGTGCCCGACGCCCTCACCGCGCTCATGCGGATGTTGGCGTCGCTGCACCGTCCCGACGGAAGCGTGGCGGTCGACGGGCTGCGTCGGGATGCTTGGGACGGTCCGCCGGTCGACGAGTCGTGGGTCCGGGCGGGTGCCGGGATGCTCGACGGGGTCGAGCTGATCGGCAGCGGCACGCTTGCCGATCAGCTCTACTGCGCCCCGTCCATCAACACGATCGGGCTCGACGCGCCGGCGGTCGACTCGGCCGGCAACGCGCTCGTCCCTTCGGCTCGGGCGCGTCTGTGCGCGCGGTTGGCGCCGCAGGAGGATCCCGCGGCGGCGGTCGAGGCGATCGGCGCGCATCTGCGTGCCGCGGCTCGGTGGGGGGTCGAGGTGGAGGTCCGGACGCTCCAGCTCGCACGCGGCATCCGGCTCGAGTCGGGCGGACCGGCGGAGACGGCTGCACGCGACGCGCTCGCGGAGGCCTACGGCACGCCCGCGGTGGTGATGGGCGTGGGTGGCGGCAACCCGATCATCGATGCCTTCGCGACCGCGCTGCCGAACGCCGAGTTCGTCTTCTGGGGCGCGGCCGACGACGGATCGCGGATCCACTCGAGCAACGAGTCGATCGACCTCGCGGAGCTCGAGCGCGCAACGCTGGCGCAGATCAAGTTCGCCGAGGCGCTCGGCGCCCGGAGGAGCGCCTCCTGAGTCACACCACAGTATTCTGCATGAAAACGGCAGTACACTGAATGAACGGGGTGCGCCGACGTGGAACAGGAGGCTTGATGCAGCGAGTCAGAAGCGGCGGCGCGTTCGAGGAGCTGGCGGCGTACTCACGCGCCGCGCGCGCCGGCGACATCGTGGCCGTGAGCGG
The DNA here is from genome assembly GCA_018268595.1 of Actinomycetota bacterium. Taxonomy (GTDB): domain Bacteria; phylum Actinomycetota; class Thermoleophilia; order Solirubrobacterales; family Solirubrobacteraceae; genus Conexibacter. The sequence continues at coordinate 116,456 of JAFDWH010000017.1, forward strand.
CACGGCGGCGCTCGACGCGGACGGCGTCGCGCTCCATGCGGGTGACGCCGGCGCACAGACCCGCACGGCGCTCGAGCGCGCGCTCGAGGCGGCGGCCGCACTCGGGGCGCGTCGCGAGGACGTCGTTCGCACGCGGATCTACCTGGCGACCGACGCCGACTGGCGCGGGCCGGCCGAGGTACACGGCGATCTGTTCGCCGGCATCGACCCGGCCAACACGACGCTGTACGTGGGCGGCTTCATCCCCGAGGGCTGCCTCGTCGAGGTGGAGATCGACGCGGTCGTCACCGAGCCCGCCGCATGACCGGCGCCTTCGACGTCCACGCTGCCCGGCGTCAGTTCGCCTCGCTGGACGGCAGGCTTGCCTTCTTCGACGCGCCCGGCGGCACGCAGGTTCCCGACGCGGTCCGCGCCGCGGTCGACGAGACGATGCGCGATGCAGCAGCCAACCTCGGCGGCAGCTTCGCGACGAGCGTGCGTGTCGCCGACGTCGTCGCGCGCGCCCGTGCCGCCGGCGGGCGGTTCCTCGGGTGCTCGCCGGACGAAGTCGTGTTCGGAGCGAACATGACGAGTCTCAACTTCGCCCTGTCGCGCGCCGTGGGACGCACCCTGCGTGCCGGGGACGAGGTGATCGTCACCCGTCTCGACCACGACGCAAACGTCGCGCCCTGGCGCGAGCTGGCCCACGACGTCGGCATCGTCGTGCGCCAGGTCGACATCGACCCATCCGACTGCACGGTCGATCTCGCGGACCTGGAGGCGCAGCTCGGCGAGCGCACGCGCATCGTCGCGTTCCCGTGGGCCTGCAACGCCGTGGGCACCGTGACGGACGCTGCGCGCATCTGCCGCATGGCGCACGATGCGGGAGCCCTCGCCTGGGTCGACGCCACCCACTACGCCGCACACGAGCCGATCGACGTCGCAGCCGTGGGGGCCGACGTCCTGCTGTGCTCGCCCTACAAGGTCTGCGGCCCGCATCTGGGCCTCGCGTTCGGCCGGGGGGATCTGCTGGCGGGCTGGCGGCCGTACAAGGTCGCGCCGGCCAGCGACACGCCCGTGGGGCACCGGTTCGAGACCGGCACGCAACCCTACGAGCAGCTCGCCGGATTCGTCGCGTCGGTCGACTACCTCGAGTCGATCGGCGGCCTCGAAGCGACGCTCGAGCACACGCGGGCGCTCGGCGAGCAGTTCCTCGCCGGCCTGCCCGCCGGCGTGCGCGTGATCGGACGCCGCACGATGGACGGCCGAGTGCCCACCTTCCTGCTCACCGCCGACGGCTGGGCGGCCGGCGCCTTGGCCGACGAGCTCGTCGCGCGCGACTTCTGCGTCGGCGCCCATGACACCTTCTACTGCCTTGGGCTGCACGAGCGCGTCCCCTACGGCGAGGCCGTGCGGGTGGGCATCTTCCACTACCACACCGCCGCGGAGGTCGACGCCCTGCTGGCGACCGTCAAGGCCCTCGTGCAGCGCCCAGCCGAGCTCGTCGACTAGCGGCGCGGCGACCCGGCGTCAGGTCACCGGGTCGCCGCGCCGGCGGACTGCTACCTGCTCGTCGATGTCCCAGGTGGCGTACGACGGGCGGGAGCCCTCGCCGGCGGGACGGATTCGCACGCGCCAGAACAACGTGGACGCGTCGAAGGCCGAGGCACCTCGTTGGCCGAGGAACGGCTTGCCGAGAACCTCGGCGGGCCCGTCCGGCAGCTCGATGACGTGGCCGGGTCGGAGGCTGCGCACGGGTGCGAGCTCAACGTCCATCGTCCGTCAGCCTGCGCCGAGCTGCCGGAAGGACCCGTAGGCGCCGCGGCAGAACACCAGCGGCTCGACGACGGGACGCCGGGCCTCGATGTCGATCACCCGAGCCACGACGATCGTGTGGTCGCCCGCGTCGTGCTCGTCGTGCAACTCGCAAGCCACCCATGCAACCGCGTCCGTGAGTCGGGGGCCCGCAGGGTGGGTGTCGTACGCGACGCCGTCGAACCGAGCGGCTCCCCTGGCGGCGAATCTCCGCGTGACCTCCTCATGATGCACCGCCAAGACGTTGATGCAGAACGCGCCCGCCGATCGGATCTGTGGCCAGGTCGACGACGACTTCGCCGGACAGAACAGCACCAGGGGCGGGTCGAGGGATACCGAGACGACGGAGTTCGCAGCCATGCCGACCGGTCCGGCCGCCCCGTTGGCCGTGACCACGGTCACGCCGGTCGGAAGGTGGGAGAAGACCCGGCGGAAGCTCTTGTCGTTGACGTGCATCGGCTGCGTGATGGTGCGTCGAGATGCCTTGCGAGCAACGATAGGCAGCGTTGCGCGGTACGCGAAGCGGGTTCCGAAGGACGTCTGACGAGCCCCGACGTTCGAGTGCTCCGGCACCCGGCAAACGGGTCGGTGATTCGCGCCGGCGCAGCTAGAGCGCCGGCGGGGAGTCCACGCAGATGAGCCGCAGCGAGTCGCTCGTGCTCGCGTTGCGGAAGACGTGGCGGCGGCCGCTCTGGTAGTAGGCGCTGTCGCCTGCAGCCAGCTCACGCGACTCGCTGCCCTCGACCTCGAGTCGCAGGCGACCCTCCAGGACGTGCACGAACTCCTCGCCGCGATGGTGCCCGGGCTCCGCGAGCCCGGCTCCGGGCGCGATCACGAGCAGCATCGCCATCATCGCGCGGTCGGTGCCGGAGGCGAGGACGTACATGTCGATGCCTTCGTCGGGCGAGTGCAACAAGCGTGCGTTGTCGCTCCGGACGATGTCCGGCGCCTCGTCGTCGGGGCTCGGAAGCAGGTCGGTGATCGAGATCCCGTAGAAGTCCACGAGCCGCGTCAAGCGGCCGAGGGTGATGTCGCTGCGCCCCTTCTCCACAAGCGACAGGAACGACGCCGAGATCTCGGTCTGCGCCGCCACCTCCCCGAGCGAGAGGCGACGTGCCTGCCGCAATGCGTGCAGCCTTCCGCCCAACGTCGGCGGTGCCGACGTCGTGCGTTCCCCGGTGGTGTCGGCAGATGACGTCACCGTTAAGGAGAATACTGGAGGTCTGAGTGGGCTCTCCGCGGGATGCTCGCGGGTCCTTACACGACCTGCGCCTCGTGCACGAGCTCGTCCTGGTCGAAGCGCGCGAGCGTGAGCGAGTCCAGCGTGGGATCCGCCGTTTCGCCCAGGATGCTGTCGGCGAGCAGACGGCCCACGGCCGGCGCCATCATCAGCCCGCGGCCGTTGAGGCCCGCGGCGATCCAGAGGCCGTCGTGGTCCTGGATCTCGCCGAAGATCGGCTGGCGATCCGGCGTGACGTCGTAGAAGCCCTCGACCAGGACGGGAAACGAGACGTACTCGAGGATCGGCACCAGCTCGGTGATCGTGGCGCGCACCCGGCGGTGCCAGACCTCTCTCCCTTCGCCGGGGACCGTGCCCGCACTGAGGTCGGCGGCCAGGACCGATCCGTCGGCGAGCTGCTTGGCGGCGAATCCGCGCTCGTGCGACACGACCAGGGGCTCGAGCAGGCGTTCGCGGATGGGATCGCTGTAGAACAGACTGCGCGATGCGCGCGTGATCGGCAGCGCGACCCCGAGCGGCGCGAGCAGAGCCGGGCTGTCGTAGGCCGCGGCGACGACGACCGCCTGCGCCTGCGTCGACTCGCCTCCGCGGAGCACGAGGCGCCAACCCGATCCGTCGTGCTCCAGGCGCTCGACGTGACGATCGACGATGGTGGCGCCCTTCCGCTGCATGTCGTCCGCGAACGCCGCGACGACTGCCTGGGGGCGGTCGAAGTACCCGTCGCTCTCGCACCACGCGCCTCCGCTCAGCGACGACGGGTCGAGGCCCGGCACCAGCGCCCCGGCCTCGTCCGGCCCGATCAAGCGGGACGGGATCCCGACCCGGTTCTGGAGGGCGACGTTCTTGGCCTGCACGGCGAGCTCCTCCGGCGTGTGGCACGCGAACAGGTAGCCGCAGGCCTGGAACGCCGGGTCGACCGCAGGCTGCAGGCGCTCGCCGATCTCGGCGTAGAACGCGAGCGCCTCGCGTGCCATGAGGCAGGCCACCTCCGTGCCCCACTGCTGGCGCACGCCGCCCGGCTGGATCGCGGTGGCCCCCGACCCGACGCCCGACCCGTCGAAGACGCGCACAGACGCCTTGTCTGCCAAATGCCAGGCGATCGACAGGCCGGTGATGCCTGCGCCGACGATGGCGATGTCCGTTGCCCGTTGCGTCCCGTTCGGCATTCCGGCCTCCGTAGTCAATATTCTGCAGAAGTTGGAAGAAATACTGCACAGCAGAGTTGCTTCCCGTAGTAGCGTGCAGTATACTGGTGGAGATCCGCAGAATTCTGCTGCTGCGGATGGCGAGTGAGCCTTGCGGGTCTCGATCGCGATGGCTTGTCGGAGCGTCGCGACGAGGCTCGTCGTCTCCACAGGAACGACCGGCCTTAGGTCACGGAGGAGGAGAGCTGTGAGAGTGAAACGTCTGTTGGCGGTCCTGGGAGTGCTCGCGCTCGCCGTGAGCGCCTGGGGCTGCGGTAGCGCTGGCGAGGGAACGAAGACCCAGTCGGCGACCGCTCAAGGGGAGCGGCGCGTCGGCGTCCTCGCTTCTCCCGTGTCCCCGTACGACAAGAGCATGGTGGATGCGGCCAAGGAGTGGGGCCGCACCCACAACGCCCGCATCGAGGTCTACGACAGCAGCGTGGATCCTCAGAAGCAGTACGCGCAGGTCCAGGACATCATCGCCCAGGGGAAGCTCGACGGATTCGCGATCCTGCCGCTGAACGGCGCGACGCTCGTGCCGCTGCTCAAGGAGGCCAAGGCGGCTGGCATCGACGTCGTCGCCGTTGGACTGCCCTTTTCCAACGACTACACGGGTAGAGCTCCGGTGAACCCCGACACCGCGGGCGTCGTCTGGACGCCGCCGCCGGAAGCGGGTCGCAGCTTCGGTCAGCAGTACGTGGCGGCGTGCAGAGGCGTCGAAGCGCCGTGCAAGGTCGCCTACCTGTCGGTGGCACCCGGCATCCCGTTCGAGTCCCTCGCGATCGACGCCATGAAGAAGGTCGTCGCCGAGCATCCGAACATCGAGTTCCTGCCCGTCGTGGACGGCGGCCAGAATCGCGACGCGGGCCTCTCCGCCACGCAGGACCTCCTGCAGGCACATCCCGACGTCGATGTCATCGGTGCTGCGGATCCCATCCTGTTCGGCTCCGAGGTGGCGATCAAGAACGCTGGCCGCACCATCGGCATGGGGCCCGGGGACATCCGCATCGTCGGGTCGGGCGCTACGAAGAACGGCATCGAACGGATCCGCGAGGGGCTGTGGGTGTCCTCGATCACCTCGGTCCCGCAAGACGAGATGAAGATCGCGCTCGGCCTGCTCGACAAGGCGATGAGAGGCGAGGAAACCGAGCCGAAGCAGGTGTTCTCAGTTCGGGAAAGCGGTTACCCCCCAATTATGAATCGGGAGAACATCGAGAAGACGCACTTCGCGGGCGAGTACACCGGTTGACGGAGTCGTAGATCGACGCGCGATGCGAGCGATCGGCCGGTGCCTCGGCGGAGAGCCGCCGGGGCACCGGCTTCCACACTTGACGAGTGCGAGAGAGCATGATTGTTGACGCACATAGCGACCTGCTGATCGAGCTGTGGTTGCGTGAGGACGAACCCAACCCGTTCGCCGGCCACTGGCTGCAAGCGCTGCGTGCCGGCGAGGTGGACGTGCAGGTGTGCGCCATGGGAGCGGATCCGCTGGCTCGCGGCAGTCTCCTGGAGCAGGTCCTGCACCAAGCAGCGGCCTTCCACAAGGCGTGCCGCGAGAATGCGGACCAGGTCGTGATGGTCCGCACGGCGGCAGACTTCGACGCCGCGGCGCAGTCGGGGCGGATCGGGCTCATGCTGGCGCTCGAGGGCGTCGATGCGATCGGGCGCAGCGTCGCACTCGCCGAGCTGCTGGTGGATCTCGGCGTGCGCATGGTCGGTCTCACGTGGGAGATGCGCAATGCGGCGGCCGACGGAACCGGCGAGCCGACCGGCGGCGGATTGAGCGCCTTCGGACGCCAGCTCACCCGGCGGATGATCGAGCGCGGCGTGATCATGGACGTCGCACACGCGTCCCGAGGGACCTTCGACGGCGTTCTCGAGCTGGTGGCCGACGGCGGCGGGTCGGTGATCTGCAGCCATACCGGTTGCGCCGCCTTGCGCGACATCCCGCGCAACCTCACCGACGACCAGCTGCGGGCGCTCGCAGCCGCGGGCGGCATGGTCGGGATCGCAGCCGTCCCTCCGCTGATCGATCTGCACGACCGTTCGGTGGACCGCATGGTCGACCACGTCGTCCATGCGATGGACGTGGCCGGTGAGCAGCACGTCGGCATCGGCGGCGACTTCATGACGCGCCTGCTGCGGACCGGATTGGTGAAGCTGCCGAGGGACATCGCGGATCGCTTCCCGTCCGATCTCGACATCACTGCGCCGTTGGACGGACTCGAGGGTCCCGAGCACTACGCGCGGCTGGCCGAAGCCCTGCGGCGTCGCTCGTTGAGCGACGCTCAGATCGAGGCCGTCCTGAGCACCAACATGTCCCGATTTCTCAAGAGAGCACTGTGATGACGACTGACAACGGCAAGAACGCGACTTTGCTGGAGCAGGCGCGCGGAGCGTCGCAAACCGGCGCGACGGTCGTCGTGGAGCACGTCGACAAGCGCTTCGGCGTGGTGCGGGCCCTGCAGGACGTATCGGTCACGATCAGAGCGGGGACGATCCACGCGCTCGTCGGCGAGAACGGCGCGGGCAAGTCGACGCTTGGCAAGGTCATGGCCGGCGTCCATGCACCCGACAGCGGCCAGCTCATCGTCGACGGGCGGCCCCGGAGATACCGGTCGCCGCGCGATTCGCTCGCCGACGGGGTGACGATCGTCGCCCAGGAGGTGATCCTGGTCCCGCTGCGCTCGGTGGAGGAGAACGTCTTCCTCGGGCATCCGCCGGCGAGGCTCGGCCAGATCGACCGGCGCCGCCTGCGAGAGCAGTACGAGGAGCTCGTCGAGCGGGCGGGCTTCGCGCTGCCCCCGGACGCGCTGGTGGCCGAGCTGCGGCTCGCCGACCAGCAGAAGGTCGAGATCCTGCGTGGGCTGGCACGGGGCGCCCGGCTCATCGTGATGGACGAGCCGACCGCCGCGCTGACGCGCGATGAAGCCGAGCAGCTCTTCGGGATCACGCGAGCCCTCCGCGAGCGCGGCACCACGATCGTCTACGTCTCGCACTTCCTCAAAGAGGTGCTGGAGCTGGCGGACACGATCACGGTGCTGCGTGACGGCCGCGTGATCGACACCGCACCCGCCGGCGAGGAGACCGAGAGCGGCCTGGTCAGCAAGATGATCGGGCGCTCGCTGGACCGAGCCTTCCCGCCGCGCCGCCCGGTGCCCGCCGACGCCCCCGAGGTGCTGCGCGTGAGGGGGGTCAGCGCCGGCGGTGCGATTCACGACGTCTCGTTCGAGGTGCGCGCCGGCGAGGTGCTCGGCTTCGCGGGCCTCGTCGGGAGCGGGCGCTCCGAGCTCGCACACGCGGTCATCGGCGCGATGCGGCGCACCGCCGGCACGATCGAGCTGGACGGGCAAGTCGTCACGCCTCGCTCTCCGGCGGACGCGAAGCGATTGGGCATCGCGCTCCTGCCGGAGTCGCGCAAGACCCAGGGTCTCGTGCTCGGACGCTCGATCACGGAGAACGTGACGTTGCCGCACCTGGCCGACTTCTCGACGTGGGGTGCCATCAGCCCTCGCCGCGAGCGGCGTGCGGTCGAGGAGATCGCCGCCAGATTGGACGTGCGAACGCGCAGTATCGGGGCCCCCGTCCGCGACCTCTCGGGCGGCAACCAGCAGAAGGTGCTGTTTGCCAAGTGGCTGCTGCGGCCGCCGCGCGTGCTCATCGCCGACGAGCCGACGCGCGGCGTGGACGTCGGTGCCAAGCGAGCAATCTACGACCTCATCGTCGCGCTAGCGGCAGAAGGGATGGCGATCGTGTTGATCTCATCGGAGCTGGAAGAAGTGCTCTCGTTGTCCCACCGCGTCTGCGTCATGCGCGCCGGTCGTCTCGACGCCACGCTGAGCGGTGACGAGATCGACGAAGAGCGTGTCGTGGCGGCCGCGTTCGGGTCCGAGCCCGCGGGGGCGCAGGCATGAGCACCGTCGACGCAGCGGTGGACGTCGCGGCCGAGGCCACGCCCGCGCAGTCGCGGATGCGGCTGGCCGCGGTGCGCGACTACGGCATCGTGGTGAGCTTCGTCATCCTGTTCGTCGTCCTGTGCTTCGCCAGCGACGCGTTCCTGTCGAAGACGAACCTCCTGAACATCCTGTCGCAGTGGTCGCCGACGCTGATCATGGCCGCTGCAGCCACGATCGTCTTCGCGTCGGGTGGGTTCGATCTCTCGATCGGGTCCATCTTCGGACTTGCCGGCGTCGTGGTGGCGTTGCTGGTCGACGACGTCGGAATCCCGCTGGCGGTCGCCGCCGGCATCGGTGCGGGCGCCGCGTGCGGCCTGTTCAACGGGCTGCTGATGACCGTCGGACGGATCAATCCGTTCATCGCCACGCTGGCCACGATGATGATGATCCTCGGCGTGGCCTATCTCCTGAGCGACGGCAACCTGATCGCAGTGACGTCGACCGGGTTCAGCGACATCGGCAACGGCGAGCTCCTCGGCGTCACCTACACGGTCTGGATCGCCGCCGTCTTCATCATCGCGTGCAGCCTCCTGCTGTCACGCACGGTCTTCGGGCGCTTCGTTTACGCGGTGGGCGGCAATCCCGAAGCGGCGTGGCTCTCCGGGATCGGGGTCAACCGCGTGCGCATGGTCGCGTTCATCCTCAGCGGGGTCTCAGCGGCGCTCGCCGGGATCATCGTCGCATCGCGCATCTCGACGGGACAGGCGGACGCCGGCGGCCTCAACCTCGCGCTCGACGCTCTCACGGGCGTCATCCTCGGAGGCGCCAGCCTGGCCGGTGGCGAAGGCACGATCTGGCGCACGGTCGTCGGCGTGCTGCTGCTCGCCCTGATCGGGAACGGCTTCAACCTCATCGGCGTCGACGCGACCTATCAGCGCATCGTGCAGGGCGGGATCATCCTCGCCGCGGTCGGCCTCGATGCCTGGGTGCGGACCAGCCCGCGCTAGCCAGGCCGTGCGGGATCGCCACCGGGGCACGACCTGCGCCGGTGGCGATCCGACCCGACGTCCAGTATACTGTGGATATAGGACAAAATACTTGTTGATCTCGTGGTGAGGAGTTCGCATGAGCCTGCAGGTGGAATCGTCCAGTGCGGCGACCCAGGGCCTCGACAGAGCGCAACTGGGACACATCAGGCGCATCGAGGCGCTGTCGAAGCAGTTGCGCAACGACTGGTCTGGGATGGAGTCCCGTGTGACGGCGCAGGACGACTTCGGCGCGTTTCGGTTCCAGCTGGCGTTTGGTGCATGGGCGCTCGCGCTTGCCCATCGTCATCGGCTCCCGAACGCTCCGGCTGTGTTCAAGCCGACGTTCGAGCGGCTCATCGAGAAGATGCTCCTGCCCGAGGTCTGGCTGTATTGGCGCGACGTCAGTCGTGGCGGCGGGCCATTCAATGCTCACCTCGTCGATCAATTGCAAGAGCAGTGGGATCCGGTTGCGCGCGACAACATCATGTACAGCGCATACCTGCAATCGATGGTCTCGATGTATCAGGTCCTGTTCGACGATGACCGCTATGCCCGACCCAACTCGCTGACGCTGGACCATTTCTCCTTCTCCTGGGGTGGTGGGCCGCACACCTTCCACTACGACGAGCAGTCGATTACCGATCGGATCTACTGGCAGATGGTCGAGAACGGCTATCTGGGCGTCGCGTGCGAGCCGAACTGCGTGTTCCAGGTATGCAACCAGCCGGCGATCATCGGCTTCCGAATGCACGACATCGCCACCGGAAGCTCGATTGCGGAGGAGGTCGTCGCGGGTTACGAGCGGGCGTGGAGCGACTACGGCCGTCTGGACGACAACGGGCATTACCGCATCCTCATCACGGAGGACACCAAGACCGTCGTGGACAACGCCCATAAGGCGCCGCATATGGATGCGTGGCTGGGCGCGATGATGAATGCGTGGAACCGCGACTTCGTGCGAGAGCATTACCGGCGCCAGGTCTCCGAGTTCCTGGTGCCCGGCGACGACGGCACGCTGTCCGTCAAGACCGATGAGCTCGAGTTCAACGGGCGACCGATCGAGGCTGACGGCGCCGACTTCGGCTGGGTCACTGCTTGGGCCTCCGAGATGGGTGACACGGAGACGCTGAACGGACTGCTCGCCCACGCCGACCGCTACATGAACCCCACGTGGAGCGACGGCGCGCTCTACTACCCGCGCAACGACACGCGCGAGGACGCCGACGGCAACCTCACGCTGCTCGGCCCGATCACCGGCAACATCCTGATCGGGTACGCGCGCCTCAACGTGCCGGACGGCCTGTGGGGCCTGTACAACGAGCCATGGGATCGCGACCATTTCAGCGAGCCGCTCGTGGTGGAGCTCGGTGATGCGGTGGATCTCACGCGTGCGGATTTCGACCGCGGCACCGGGCGCTTGACGATCCACGCGGCGCGGCGCGGAGGAGATGGGGAGGATGCCCACCTCGACGTCTCCAATGTCACGGAGTTCGAGCTCACGGTCGACGGACGCGAGCAGCCTGAGCTGGCGTGCCGGCGAGATGACCTCATCCGCATCGACTGTCCGCACGGTGGGGGCCATGAGCTCGTCCTGACGGTGCCGAGCTGGTCGCCGCGATGACGGGCGTCCCGCGTCAGCCGCGGTTCGACCTGGTCGACCACGACGGGCGGCGGGTCAGCGAGGGGGACTATCGCGGCAGCCACGTGATCCTGTTCTTCGGCTTCACGAACTGCGCGATGGTCTGCCCGCGGGCCCTGGCCCGGCTGACGGACGTCCTCGATCGACTCGGACCGGCGGCTGACCGGATCAGGCCGCTGTACGTGACAGTGGACCCGGAGCGCGACACGCCGGCGGTGATGAAGGAGTACCTCGCCCGGACGGCTCCCCGCTTCACCGGCCTCACCGGGACGCCTGAGCAGATCGCAGCGGTGAGGTCCGCGTTCCGCGTCTTCGCGAGACGCGTCGAAGACCCGGACGCGCCGGACGGTTACACGATGCCCCACACTGCGATCACCTATGTCCTCGGTCCGGATGGCCGGTTCCTGACGCACGTCGGCGACGCGGTGCCGGCCGCGGAGGTGGCGCAGCGCATCCGCGAGCTGCTGGAGGCCTCACCGACGGGTGCGCCGGCCGGGCAGTGACGTGAGCGTGCCGTTCGGGCACATCGGCGGGGTGCCGGTGGAGGAGCTGATGTTCGGCGCACCGGTGGGGGTCATGGCGCTCGGCTACGTCGTCGGGCTGCTCCGAGCGCGCAGTCGTCGCCTGTGGCGGGCCGTGCGGCGCCGCAAGGCATCCTGACCTCGAGCGCGAGATCGAGCACGTGTCGTACCGAGAATTTGCAATCAAGGGTGTCGGAGCGCGCACGCCGTCTCCATCGCCGAGCACAGGAGGAGTAGATGGCGACGCGGATCGGTGTTGACATCGGCGGGACCTTCACGGATCTCGTCTTCTACGACGAACACGACGGTGCGATGCGCGTCGCGAAGCGTCCGACCACGCCGAAGGCGCCGGACGTCGGCGTGGTGGAGATCATCGCCGAGGCGCTCGCCGACGACGCCGTGGCGCGAGCCGCGTACTTCCTGCACGGCACGACGGTCGGACTCAACGCGCTCCTGGAGCGCAAGGGCGCCTGTGTCGGGCTGATGACGACCAAGGGCTTTCGCGACGTGCTCGAACTGCGGCGCGGCACCCGCGGGGAGGCGATGTACGACCTCCACCACCAGCCGAGACCGCCTCTGGTGCCGCGTCGGCTGCGCATGGAGATCGACGAGCGGATCCTCGCGGACGGCACGATCGAGCAACCGCTTGACGCGGACGACGTCGCACGCACGCTCGAGCGCCTCCGCGCCGAGGGCGCGGAGGCGATCGCGATCAGCTTCCTCAACGCGTATGCCCATCCGGCGCACGAAGTCGAGGCCGAGCAGGCGCTGCGGCGCCTGGGGTTCGAGGGGCCCATCACGCTGTCGCATCGCGTCTCGCGCGAGATGCGCGAGTTCGAGCGAACGGCGACGACCGTCGTCGACGCGTATGTGCGGCCCGCCGTCTCGGGCTACCTCCGGCGGCTCGACGACCGGATGCGCGACGACGGGTTCGGCGGCGAGAGCCTCATCACGCGATCCGGCGGCGGATCGATGTCGTTCGCCGAGGCAGAGGCACGACCGTTCGAGACGGTGATGTCGGGGCCCGTCGCCGGAGCGGTGGCTGCCGGCGACCTGGCTCGCGAGCTCGGGTTCGCGCGCGCGATCACCGCGGACGTCGGCGGGACGAGCTTCGACACGTGCCTGCTCGTCGACGGGCGCCCGCGGGTGAGATACGAGGGCGCAGTCGGCGACCTGCCGCTGCAGACGGCCTGGGTGGACGTCCGGTCGATCGGCTCTGGAGGCGGCTCGATCGCCCATGTCGACGACAGCGCGCTGCTGCGCGTCGGGCCCGCGAGCTCGGGGGCTGTGCCGGGGCCCGTCTGCTACGGGCGCGGCGGGACGCGCCCGACGACCACCGATGCGGCGGCAGTGCTCGGCATGTTGGGGTTCGGGGAGCTTGCGGGGGGCCTGCGCCTCGACATCCCGGCGGCGCGGCGCGCGATCGACAAGCTCGCCGCCGGCTTGGGCCTGTCGGGCGATGAGGTCGCGAGCGGGGTGATCACCATCGCGGGAGCGGCGATGGCCGGTGCCGTGCGGTCGGTCACGATCGAGCAGGGCGAAGATCAGCGCGAGGCGGCGCTGATCTCGTTCGGCGGCGCCGGTCCGATGCTTGCGACGATCATCGCGAGCGAGCTCGACATGACGTCGATCGTCATCCCCCGGCATGCGGGGAACTTCTCGGCCTGGGGCCTGCTGGGGCAGGACGTCACGCGCACCGCCTCCGCGTCGTTGATCCACCCGCTGGACGCGGCCGGCGTCGCGGCCGCGCACGCGACGCTCGGCGGGCTGCGCCGCGAGCTCGACGAGCGGGTCGCGGCCAGCGGCGGCAGCGGCGATCGAGACGGCACGTCCTTCGACGTGGCGCTCGAGCTGCGCTACCTCCGACAGCTTCACAGCTTGACCGTGCCGTGGCCCCAGCCGTCGCCCGACAGCGCCGCGGCGTCCTTGGCCGAGGCGTTCGCGGCGCAGTACGAGACGACCTTCGGGCATGCGCTCGAGGCGCCGGTGGAGATCGTGGCGGTCCGCGCGACGCTGCGCGAGGCCCTGCCCGAGGTCGACTGGGGGACGCCGGTGCGGGACGTCAGAGCGGCACCGGACCGGACATGCGACGCCTACTCGTTCTCGCGCGGCGAGCGCGTCGAGTTCGTCGTGCGGGACCGCGCGGCGCTGGACGAGCAGCCGACCGCCGGCCCGCTGATCGTGCTGGAGCCGACGACCACGACGTACGTCGACGCCGGCTGGACGGTTCGCGTCGGACCGCGCGGAGCGCTGCTGATCGCGACTGAGGAGGATCACGATGACCGCTGAGCAGACGGTGGCCGTTCGGCTGGCAAGCGACCGCGACGGCGGGGCCGATCCGGTGACGACCGAGGTGATTCGCTACGGCCTCGAGGCTGCGGCCGAGCAGATGCGCGTCAGCCTCTGCCGCAGCGCGTTCTCGCCGGCGATCTACGACGGCCTCGACTTCGGCGCCGCGCTGTACGACCGCGAGGTCCGGCTGCTTTCTCAGGCGAAGGCGATGCCGGGCTTTCTGGGCACGCTCGGCTTCTGCATCGAGGCGATGGTGGGGCGGGTCGGTGGTCCGGAGGCGTTGCGTGAGGGTGATGTCGTCTTCTCGACGTATGGCTATGACATCGGTTCGCATCAGCAGGACGCGGTCGTGGTCGTGCCGGGGTTCTTCGAGGGGGAGCTGGTCGGCTATGCGGTGATCAAGGCGCACCATCTCGACATCGGCGCCAAGGCTCCGTACTGCACGGATACGACCGACATCTTTCAGGAGGGCACGATCTTTCCTGGGGTGCGGATCTACTCGGCGGGGGTGCGCAACGAGGATCTGTACCGGACGATCCTGGCCAACTCGCGGGCGCCGGAGGTGCTCGCGGGCGACCTGAACGCGCAGATCGGCAGCGCGCGCGTCGGGCTGCGCGAGCTCAACCGCCTGCTCGAGCGCTTCGGCCGCACGCGCTTCGAGGCGGCGGTGGAGCGGATCCTCGACCACGGCGAGCGCGTCGTGCGCAACTTCCTCGCCGGCGTGCCGGACGGTCGCTACAGCGCGAGCGGCGCGTTGGACGACAACGCGGTCGACCCCGGGGTCCCCGTCCCGCTCGAAGTCGTCGTCGACGTCCGAGGCGACGAGATCTCGATCGACCTGAGCGAGAGCGCCGACCAGCAGCGCGGACCGGTCAACTCGCCCGCCGCGGTCAGCGTCGGGATGGTCTGCGTCGCGGTCGCCACGCTGGCCGGGGTCGAGGGCGGAGTGAACGGGGGGTACTTCCGGCCCATCGACGTCAAGACGCGACCCGGATCGATCTTCGAGCCGATCGCACCCGCGCCGATCTTCCTCTACGGCTGGGCGGGGACGTATGCCATCGGCCTCGTGCACCGGGCGCTCGCCGATACGCTGCCCGACATCGTCCCGGCGGACAACGGCTTCCACGGCGGCATGATGATGTGGGGCAGCGACGAGCGCGACGGGCTCTGGCTGGTGGCAGCCATGCACGCGGTCGGGATGGGTGCGAGCGCACGCGGGGACATGACCACGCCGCTCCTCTCCATAGCCCTCTCCGGCCTGACGACGATTCCGGCCGAGATCCAGGAGCTGACCGGCCACGTGGTGGTGGAGCGGTTCGAGCTCATCCCCGACACGGGCGGCGCGGGACGTCTCCGTGGCGGACTGGGCGTTCGCGGGCGGTATCGCGCCCGCGACCCCCAGGTGCTCATGGTCCTGCTCGAGCGCACGCAGTCACCGCCGTGGGGCCTGCGCGGTGGAGGCGACGGCCGCCCGAACAGCGCGAGCGTGCTCTTGCCCGACGGGACCGTGCAGGACGTGTTCAAGGTTCCCGGGATGCAGCTTCCGGCCGGAGCCGTCGCCGAGTACCGCAGCGGGGGCGGCGGTGGGTTCGGCCCGCCGAGCGAGCGCGATCCGGAAGCCGTCCTTCACGATGTCCGCGAGGGGTACGTCACCGAGGAGGCTGCGCGCCGCGACTACCCCCATGCCTTCGCGCAGAGCGAGGAATAGGTGCTCCGACAACATGGACAGGAGGCGGCATGACCGCATCGACCGCACGCACGCACGTCTCGACCGCTGACGCGCCCGCTGCGATCGGCCCGTACAGCCAGGCGATCCGCCACGGCGACACGCTCTACTGCTCGGGTGCGCTGCCGCTCGACCCGGCGGACGGCTCGCTGGTGACGGACTCGCCGGCGGCCGAGACGACGCGCTGCCTGGAGACCTGCAGGCGGTCTGTCGCGCCGCTGGGACCGAGCTGGCGAACGCGCTGCGGATGACGGTGTACACGACGCGGCTGGAGCGCTTCGCGGAGATCAACGACGCCTACGCCGCGTTCTTCGGCGACGCGCCGCCGGCGCGCGTGACGATCGGCGTCGCCGCGCTGCCGAAGGACGTGCATGTCGAGATCGACGCGATCGTCGCGATCGCGCCGACGGCTCGCTCCTGACACGGGTCCCGGCTCGCCGCCGCGCCCATGCGGCGGAGCGGCCGATAGGTTTGCCCCGTGCCCTTCACACTCAGGAACATCAAGGAATTGGAAGACGTCGGCGCCAACTTCGACGGTGCGCCGGACCTGGAGTTCCGCCTGGCGACCGCGGCGCTCGGGCTCGAGCAGTCCGGCCTGGGCTATCAGCGAGTCCCGCCCGGCTATCGCTTCCCGTATGGCCATACGCACAAGACGCAGGAGGAGGTGTACGTGGTCCTGCGCGGGAGCGGGCGGATGAAGCTCGACGACGAGATCGTCGCGTTGAAGGCGTGGGACGCGGTGCGCGTCGGGCCCGGCACGTGGCGCGGCTACGAGGCCGGCCCGGACGGCCTCGAGCTGCTCGTCATCGGCGCGCCGAATCTCGGCGACGCTCCCCGCGACGACGTCGAGGGCCGGCGCGACTGGTGGGCCGGCTAGCTCGAGCCCCGCGCTGCTACCGTCGGTCGTGCGGCCGTCACGGTGACGGTCGTCCGGACGAGAGCCCGCGCCGTACCCGGAGCGACGACGGCGTGGAAATGAACCCGGTCGGCGGCCACGCGGCCTGAGCCGCCGCCGCGCTCTATTGCCCGCCGAGCCCTTCCCGTTCGAGTCGATATGCGCTTGCGATTCGGGTGGTCTCGCGTCGAGGCCTCAGTCGCCTTCGACCCTGCCTATCTCGACCGCCTGCCATCGCTCGTGTTCCTCGGAAATCGGGAATTCCTCGTCAGCGGCTTCCAGGCGCGCGTTGAACGCGTCTGCGATCGGCTCCATGAGCGCGCTCCCTCCGGCGACGGTTTGACCGAGCATCACGTAATTGACGACCTCCCACACGACCGCGCCGGCCCAGACGGTGTGGTAGGCACGCACACCCCAGTCCGGGTCGGGCCCGACCACGAGCGTTCGCCGCGTCACCGACACGCCGCGCTGTGTCGATGACCGTTGCAGGTGCGCACTTGAGGACAGCCCGCGGTAGAGCGCCTCCAACAGCTCCCGGCGACTGTCGAATCCCTCCTCTCCTGCTGTTTGCCGTCGCGCGTTCTCACGTCTGTCGCTGCGCTCGATCGCCTTGCGGATCGTGGAGGGCTTCGGCGGGACGTCTCTGAGCCACTGGCGCAACAGACTGGTCTCTTCGGGATCGACGAACACCTGGATCAGGAGGTTGGCCTCGTGAATTGCCCGTGCGGTCGCAAAGCACTCCTCGCCCAAGCCCGCCTCGATCTGGGCGAGCAGGCCGTAGGTCATCGAGATCGTGCGAGCGCTCACCTGCCAGACGGCGGTCCAGCGCGTGTCCGCGGTCAGGTCGAGAACCGACGTGTCGAGTGGGATCCGCAGCAGCTCGCCGAGATCGTCGAGCACGCTCCGGTAGGCCGCGAGCCGACCTTCGATCGACGTCTGCACGTGGTGGCGCGTCTCCTCGAACAGATCTTCTGCTGCTCTGCGCGCGCGCACCGTCTCCCCGGACAACTCGGCGTCGGCGAAGAACGGTGCGAGGTTGTCGCTGGTCATTGCCGTCGAGCGTAGGGGCGGTCGAGTCGACTCGCGCCATCTCCCACTATCGTCCGCCGCCGCATGCGCGAGGTCCCGATCCGCGACGACACGATCCGCCTCGGCCAGCTGCTGAAGCTGGCCGACCTGGCGGACTCCGGCGCGGACGCGAAGGAGCTGCTCGCCGATGGCGCCGTGCGCGTCAACGGCGAGCCGGAGCAGCGGCGCGGCCGCCAGCTGCGGCGCGGCGACGTCGTCGAGGCGGCCGGCGAGACGATCCGCGTCGCCTGACGCGGGCGGCTACTTGCGCCGCGCCTCCTTC
The DNA here is from genome assembly GCA_018268595.1 of Actinomycetota bacterium. Lineage (GTDB taxonomy): Bacteria > Actinomycetota > Thermoleophilia > Solirubrobacterales > Solirubrobacteraceae > Conexibacter. The sequence continues at coordinate 134,022 of JAFDWH010000017.1, forward strand.
AGCTCCCGCTTCGGCACGCGCGCGACGACCACGTAGCGGCCGTCGGCCGTGCGCCGCTCGGCGAAGCCCATCGCCTTCAGCCGCTCCAGCGTCACCGGGCAGCGCTTGCAGCGCGGCCGCGACTTGCAGCACTTCCGCTTCGGCTTGAGCTCGGTTCCGGGGGTGAGCCGCTTCTTCGCCTTCGCCATCCCGCTCGGGAGGCTAGCGCCGCATCAGCGGCTCGAGCCGCTCCAGCACGTCCTGGTAGCGCACCGGGGCGACGCGCGTCAGCAGCGCGAGGAAGCCCGCGTCGGGGCCGACGAGGATGCGTCCGCGACCACGCTCGACGCCCTCGTGGATGATCTGCGCGGCCTTCTCCGGCGAGGTGCGCGCGACTCTTCTGAAGTCGCGCTTGAGCACCTCGTGGTCTCTGTTGCCGCGGTCGTCGACGTGGAAGCGCGCGTGCTCGACGATGTTCGTGTTGACCCCGCCGGGGTGGACCGCGACGGCGCGCACGCCGGTCGCGCGCAGCTCTGCGCGCAGCGACTCGGTGTAGCCGCGCACCGCGAACTTCGACGCGCAGTACGCGCTCTGCGTCGGGAAGCCGATCAGCCCGAACACGCTCGAGACGTTCACGATCGCGCCGGCGTCCTGCTCCAGCAGGATCGGCAGGAACGCGCGGGTGCCGTGGATGACGCCCCACATGTTCACGTCGATCACCCACTCGTCGTCCTCGTGGGCGGCGTCGGCGGCGGTCTGCGAGACGGTCACGCCGGCGTTGTTGAAGACCATCCCGAGCGGCGCGGGCGCCCACTCGCGCACCTCCGCGGCGAACGCCATCTGCCCGCCGCGGTCGCGCACGTCGAGTCTGCGCGCCAGCACCGGGCCGGCGATCGTCTCGGCTGTCTCGCGCAGGTCGTCCTCGTTCCAGTCGCAGATCGCCACGGGCGAGCCGTGACGCGCGAGCCGCTGCGCCATCGCGCGCCCGATGCCGGAGCCCGCGCCGGTGATGACCGCCGTGCGGCCGGAGACGATCGTTCCGCGCGCCATCGCCGGGCACCTTGGCAGGCGGCGGCGCGCGGTGCGCCGATCGGCCCGTCCGTGCGGCTCAGCTCAGCCGCTGCTGCTGGGCGCGGCCAGCCCGGGCGGCGTCGCCGGGGTGATCTGCACGAGCACGACGTCGAAGTACGTCGTCGCCTTCTGGAGCAGCGGGTTGGTCGTGAAGCCGAGGCTCGGCGGCACGATTATCTGGCGGCGGCCGCCGACCCTCATGCCGGGGATTCCTTGCCACCAGCCGTCGATCACGACGCCGTGTTCGATCTGCGTTTCGAACGGTCTTCTTCTGTGCCACGATTCTTCGAGCGGTCTGCCGGTGACCCAGTCGGTCGCTATGAATTCGAAGATCCCCTTGTCGCCGACGCGGATCGGGGGGCCGACGCCTCTTCTGACTTCCCTCACGACGAGCTGGTCGACCCTCGCGCCGGGGTGCGGGCCGGGGTTCCTCGGCTTCGCTTCGCGCGTGATGTAGTGCAGGACTCTTTGCGCCGGCGCCCTCGTCGTCGAGGACCCCGTCGTGGTCTGTTGGGCGCTCGTGCTCGTCCTCGAGCCCGAGTCGCTTCCACAGCCGGCGATCACAAGCGCGACCACGACCGCGGCACAGCAGAGCGGAAGGCGCATCCCCCGATTTCCCCCAATCCGGCGTAATGCCTCGATTCGTGCAGGGGCGAACCTACCTGACCGCGTTCACGCGATGCGCCGGTTGTGTCAGCGGAAGCGGCCCGGCTCCCACAGCGGCTCGTCGCCCTCGACGGCGCCGCGGGAGAGGATGAACAGCAGGTCGGAGAGGCGGTTGAGGTAGCGCACGACCTGCTCGCCGACCTCGTCCTCGCCGCACGCGATCGCCGCGCGCTCGGCGCGGCGGCAGACGGTGCGGCAGACGTGCAGCTGCGCCGCCGCGGGCGTGCCGCCGGGGATCACGAACGATCTCAGCTTCGGCAGGTCGGCGTTGACCTCGTCGCAGCGCTGCTCGAGCCACGTCGTCTGCTCCGGCGTGACGCGCAGCCGCGTGCGGTCGCCGCCGTGCGGCACCGCGACGTCGGCGCCGACGTCGAACAGGTCGTTCTGGACGTGCTGGAGCCACGGCACGTAGCGCTCCGGCATCCCGGCGCTCGTGAGCGCGACGCCGAGGTGCGCGTTCAGCTCGTCGATCGTCCCGTACGCCTCGATCCGCGGGTGCGTCTTCGGCACGCGGCTCATGTCGCCGAGGTGCGTCTCGCCTCTGTCGCCGTGCCGCGTGTAGATGCGCGTGAGGTTGACGGTCATCCTGTCGCAGTCTACGACGAGCCTCGACGCGATTCGCGTGACGCCCGCGATAGCATCCGCTCGTCCATAGGTCGGTGGCGATGGGAAGACCGGTGCGAATCCGGCGCGGACCCGCCACTGTCATCGGGGACGCTCCCCGCACGCGCAGCACGACTGCGCAGCCACTGGGCGGCACCGCCGCCCGGGAAGGCGCGGAGAGTAGGCCCGAGAGCCAGGAGACCAGGCCCCCGACCGCACGTTCCATACGCCCTCGCGGAAAGGGGTGGCTGCATATGCCTCGTAGGATCATCGGCTCGGTCGTCGGAGCGCTCGCCGCGGCGAGCCTCGTGGCGCCGGTCGCGCACGCCGGCGCGCCGGCCAAGGTCTCGGTGCGCGCCGAGGCGCCCGGCAGAACGCTGGCAGACGCGACCGTCACGACCACGCGCGCGCAGGTCAAGCCCGACGGCGCGCACGGCTGCTCCGGCACGAGCGCCGGCGGCGCGCTGTGGCAGGCGACGCACGGCGGCTGGAGCGGCACCTGGTTCGACTCCTTCGGCGACTTCACGGTCGACGCGATCGACGGCGTCAGAGGACCGGCCGACTTCAGCGCGTACTGGGCCTTCTGGCTCAACGGCAAGCTGTCCACGAAGGGCGTCTGCGGGACCGAGCTGCAGGCCGGCGACACGGTGCTCGAGTTCCTCTGCACCTCCACGCCCGACTTCTCGAGCTGCACGAACCTGCCGCTCGAGCTGCAGGTCGTGCGCCCGCGCGGGACGAAGGTCGTCGTGAAGGTCGTGCTGCTGAAGGGCGACGGCACCAGCACGCCGGTCGCCGGCGCGACCGTCGCCGGCGGCGCCCAGGCGGTCAGAACGGGCGCCGACGGCCGCGCGACCGTCGCGCTGCGGCTCGGCCAGTCGACGCTGCGCGCGACGCACGCGGGCGACGTGCCGTCGGGTCGGCTGCACTGCGTGCGCGGCGCTCACGGCGGCCGCTGCGGCAGCGCCGACCGCACGCCCCCGGCGCTGACGCTGAAGGGGATCGCCGACGGGCAGGCGTTCGACGCCGCGCACGCGCCGCGCGTGCTGCGCGGGACCGCGCGCGACCCCGAGGGCGCGAGCGTGACGCTGCGGCTGACGCGCCGCCTCGACGGCCGCTGCACGCGCTTCGACGCCGACCGCGGCGCGTTCCGCCCGTGTGCGCGCGCGCCGCGTGCGCCGTTCGACGCGGGCGACCGCGCGACGTGGTCGTTCCTGCTGCCGCAGCGGCTCGGCGCCGGCAGCTACCGGCTCGACGCGATCGCGACGGACGGCGCCGGCAACCGCCGCGTGCTGCACGTCCGCTTCACGGTGGCGGGCTAGCGCGATGCCGCGCCCGCGCCTCCGCCTCGCGGCGCTCGCCGCCCTTGCGCTGACGCTCGTCGCCGGTCTCGCCGGCTGCGGGCTCGGCGCGGGCAAGGGCGGCACCGGGGCGCGCATGCTCGTCACGCGTGACTTCGGCGCCAGACAGGTGGGGGCGCGGATCGCGCAGGACCTGCCGTCCTCCGAGACGGCGATGCGGCTGCTGCAGCGCAGCTTCGACGTGAAGACCCGCTACGGCGGCGGCTTCGTGCAGTCGATCGACGGGCTGTCCGGCGGTCGCGAGGGCGGCCGTCCGGTCGACTGGTTCATCTACGTCAACGGCGTCGAGAGCGAGGTCGGCGCGGCCGACGTGCAGCTGCACGACGGCGACCGCATCTGGTGGGACCGGCACGACTGGGGTGCGACGCCGCACATCCCGGCGGTCGTCGGCCAGTTCCCGGAGCCGTTCGCGCACGGCGCCGGCGGGAAGCGCTACCCCGTCGTGCTGGAGTGCGCGGACGACGCCGACGCCGCCTGCGCCACCGTCTCCGACCGGCTCGGCGCGGCCGGCGTGATCGCCGGCCGCCAGGCGCTCGGCACGGGCGTCGGCGAAAGAACCGTGCGCGTGCTGGTGGGGCGCTGGAGCGAGCTGCGCGCCGACCAGGCGCTCGAGCAGATCGACCGCGGGTCGGCGGCGAGCGGCGTCTACGCGCGCTTCGCCGGCGGCGGCAGCAGCCTCCAGCTGCTCGACGCCGCCGGCAAGCCGGTCCGCACGCTGCGCGCCGGCGCCGGGCTCGTCGCGGCGACGCGCTTCGAGCAGCAGGCGCCGACGTGGACGATCACCGGCACGGACCTGACCGGGGTCGCGGCGGCGGCGCGCGCGCTCGACGAGCGCACGCTCGCGCGCCGCTTCGCGCTCGCGCTCGACGGCTCCCACGCGATCGGGCTGCCGACGGTGCCCTGATGCCGCTGCGCAGCGCCAGCCGGAGCGCCAGCCCGCTCCACGCCGCGCGCGCGGCGGTCGGCTGCGCGCTGTGCGCGGCGCTGGCGCTGCCGGCGCTGCTGTTCGACAGCCCGCCGGTGCTCGGCGCGGTCGCGCTGGCGGCGCTGCTGGCCGGCTGCGCGGCGGGCGCCGGGCGCCAGCTCGCGCGCGCGCTGCTGCTGGCGCTGCCGTTCACGCTCGTGATCGCGCTGCTGAACCCGCTCGTCACGCGCAACGGCCTGACCGTGATCGCGCGCCTCGGCGAGGCGCCCGTGCTGGGCCGCGTGGACGTGACGCTGGAGGCGCTCGTGTACGGCTGCGTGCTGGGCCTGCGCGCGCTCGCGCTGATCCTCTGCTGCGCGCTGTACGCGGCCGTCGTCGACCCCGACGAGGTGCTGCGGCTGTTCCGCCGCGTCTCGTTCCGCTCGGCGCTGACGGCGACGCTCGCGACGCGGATGGTGCCGGTGCTGCAGCGCGACGGGCGCCGCATGGCGGACGCGCAGCGCTGCCGCGCCGGCGTCGCGCCCTCGCGCGTCGCGCTCGTGCGCGCGGTCGCGGCCGGCGCGCTCGACCGCGCGGTCGACGTGGCGGCGGCGCTGGAGGTGCGTGGCTACGGGACCGCCCGGCGGCCGCCGCGCGTGCGCGCGTCCTGGTCGCGCCACGACGTCGCGTTCGCGCTCGTGGCGGCGCTGCTGCTCGCGCTGACGGTCGGCGCGCGGCTGGGCGGCGTGGCCCGCTTCGACGCGTACCCGCTCGTGCACGGCGGCTGGGGCGCGGGCACGTGGCTGCTGTCCGGCGCGCTCCTGCTGCTGCCGCTCGTCCCGTTCCTCGACCGCCGCGGGATCGAGCCGCGCGCGGCGGCGCTCGCGCTCGCATGGGGGCGGCGATGACCGCGGCGCTCGCGCTCGAGCGGCTGACGTACGCCTACCCGGGCGCGGACGCGCCCGCGCTCGACGACGTGACGTTGCATGTCGAGGAGGGCGAGCTGGTCGTGCTGGCCGGCCGCTCCGGCAGCGGCAAGTCGACGCTGCTGCGGCTCGCGAGCGGGCTCGTGCCGCACGTGCACGGGGGGACCGTGAGCGGGGCGGCGCACGTCGCCGGGATGGACGTGCGCGCGCACGGCCCCGGCGAGCTGGCGGCCGTCGCCGGCTCGCTGTTCCAGGACCCGGAGACGCAGGTCGTGATGGGGACGGTCCGCAACGAGCTGGCGTTCCCGCTGGAGAACCGCGGCGAGTCGCCGGCGGCGATCGCGCGCGGGGTGGAGGAGGCGTCGCTCGCGCTCGGGATCGCGCACCTGCTGGAGCGCCCGACGCACGCGCTGTCGGGCGGCGAGCTGCAACGCGTCGCGCTCGCGGCGGCGCTGGTCGGCCGCCCGCGGATCGTGCTGCTCGACGAGCCGACGTCACAGCTCGACCCGGTCGCCGGCGACGAGCTGATCGGGCTGCTGCGGCGGCTCAACGAGGAGTGGGGGACGACGATCCTGCTCGCGGAGCATCGCCTGGAGCGCTGCCTGTCTGCTGCCGATCGGGTCGTGGCGATGGTCGACGGGCGGGTCGCCTGTGACGCCGACCCTGCCGGGTTCCTCGCGTGGGCTCACGATGCCGCTCCCGCGTTGGAGACGCCCGGTGCCCGTCTCCTCGCGTCCGCTGGTCTGGGGCCGCCGCCGGTGGGGGTGAAGCAGGCTCGGGCTGTTCTCCGTGCGCATTCGGCGCTCCCGCCTGAGGGCCCAGCCGCGCTGCGGGCGGGTCCTGTCGGCTCCGGGTGCGCGCGCGCCGCCCTTCCGGGCGGCGCGCGTGCATCCTCACCGCCACCCGCCCGATCGGCCGCTGCACCCGCTCTCCGCTTGCGCGGCGTCTGGGTCGAGCCGCGTCACTCGATGCCGATTTTGCGCGGTGTGGATCTTTCGATCGCTTCGGGCGAGCGGGTGGCGCTGATGGGCCGGAACGGCGCGGGCAAGTCGACGTTGCTGCGCCATGTCGCCGGCCTTGCGTCGCCCACGCGCGGCAAGGTCTCCGCCAGCGGCCGCGTCGCGCTCCTGCTCCAGAACCCGAACGACTATCTCGTGCACGAGCGCGTCGGTGACGAGGCGCAGCCCGACGCGCTCTCCGCCGTCGGCCTCGCCCACTTGCGCGACCGCCATCCGCGCGACCTGTCCGGTGGCGAGCGGCAGCGGTTGGCGCTCGCGATCGTGCTGGGCGGGGAGGACGTCGCGTCGCCGGCGCTGCTGTGCCTCGACGAGCCGACGCGCGGCATGGACCGTGCGCACAAGGCCGACCTCGCGGTGCTGCTCGGCCGGCTCGCCGCGACCGGGACGGCGCTGCTCGTCGCCACGCACGACCCCGAGTTCGCCGCGCTCGTCGCCGACCGCGTCGTGCTGCTGGCCGACGGCGCGCCGATCGCCGACGGCGCCGCCGCCGAGGTGCTGTCCGGCGGCTGGTACTTCGCGACCGAGACCGCCCGCATCCTGCGCGGCGCCGGCGGCGCGCTCGACCCTGACGCCGGCGCCGCGCTCGTGCGCGCGCAACTCGACGCCGCCGCCGCGTGGCCGGCCGCCGCATCGCCGGCCGTCGCACCCGCCGCCGCGTGGCCGGCCGCCGCCCCGCCCGCTTCCCACCCGCATCCCACGGAGGTCCATCGCCGATGAGCTGGCAACTCGCCTCGTTCCTGCTGCTCGCACTCGCCCTCGCCGGCGGCTTCGCCTGGTACGAGCGCTCGCACCCGTCCGCGCGCGTGCTCGCGCTCGTCGGCACGCTCGCCGCGCTCGCCGTCCTCGGTCGGATCGCGTTCGCGCCCGTCCCGAACGTCAAGCCGACGACCGACGTCGTGCTGCTCGCCGGCTACGTGTTCGGCGGTGCGCCCGGCTTCGCAGTCGGCGCGGTCACCGCGCTCGTCTCGAACCTGTTCTTCACGCAGGGCCCGTGGACGCCGTGGCAGATGGCGGCGTGGGGCGCGGTCGCCGTCGGCGGGGCCGGCCTGGCGGCGGTGAGCGGGGGACGGCTCGGACGCCTGCCGCTCGCGCTCGCGTGCGGCCTCGCGGGCCTGCTCTACGGCGCGATCGTCAACTTCGGCAGCGTCGTGACGTTCGCCGGCAGCGGCGACCTGTGGCACCGCTTCGTGGTCTACCAGGGGACCTCGCTGCCGTGGGACCTTGCGCACGCGGCCGGCAACGTCGTCTTCTTCCTCGCCTTCGGCCCGGCGCTCGTGCGCACGCTGCGGCGCTTCCGCACGCGCCTGTCGTTCACGTGGCAGCCGCACCCGGCGGCGCTCGCCGTCGCGCTGCTCGCGGTCGGCGCGCTGGCGCTCGCGGGGCCCGGCGCGGCGCCGGCCGGCGCGGCCACGCCCACGCAGTACCTCGCGCGCGCGCAGCACGCCGACGGCGGCTTCGGCCCCACGCCCGGCGGGCGCGCCTCGGGGCTCTACACCGGCTGGGCCGCGATCGCGCTCGCCACCCAGCGCGGGCAGGGCGCCGCCGTCCGGCGCGCGATCGGCTGGACCCGCGCGCACGCGCACGGGCTCACGACCAACGCGGGCGCGACCGGCATCGGCGATCTCGAGCGGACGATCCTGCTGCTCGCCGCGGCCGGCAGCTCGCCGCGCTCGTTCGCGCACCAGAACCTCGTCGCGTCGCTCGCGCGGCGCGTCGGCGCGGACGGCGCCGTGCTGGGACAGGTCAACCTGACCGCGTTCGCGATCCTCGCGCTGCGCGCGGCGGGCACCAGCCCGCACGCGGCGGTCCTGCGTCGCTCGGGCGCCTGGCTCGCGCGCCAGCAGAACGGCGACGGCGGCTTCGGCTTCCTCGCGAAGGGCTTCGCGAGCGACGTCGACGACACGGCGGCGGCGCTCCAGGCGCTGCGCGCGCTCGGCGGGCGGCGGACCGCGCTGCGACGCGGCGCGGCGTACGTGCGCCGCGTGCAGAACACCGACGGCGGCTTCCCGCAGCAGCGCGGCGGCAGCTCGAACGCGCAGTCGACGGCGTGGGCGGTCCAGGGGCTGCTCGCGGCCGGCGTGTCGCCCGGTGCCGTGCGGCGCGGCGGCTCGTCGACGCCGCTCGCATACCTGCGCTCGCTCGTCGGCGCCAACGGCGCGGTGCGCTACTCGCGCACGAGCACACAGTCGCCGGTGTGGGTCACGTCGTACGCGGTGATGGCGCTGTCGCGGCGGGTCCTGCCGGTGGCTCCGGGCCGCCAGTCCGGCCGGTAGGGTTCCCGCGCTTATGAGAATCGGAGTCCCCAAGGAGACCGTCGAAGGAGAGCGTCGCGTCGCGCTCGTGCCCGAGGTCGCCAGAAAGCTGACGAGCGCCGGACATGAGGTGCTCGTGCAGGTCGGCGCGGGCGCTGAGGCCATGATCCCCGACAGTCAGTTCGCCGACGCCGGCGCGACCGTCACCGACGATCTCACCGCCGTCTGGACCAGCGACGTCGTTGCCAAGGTCGCCCCGCCGAACGCCGAGGAGGTCGTGCGCCTCGGCAGCGATAGCGTGCTGATCGGTTTTTTGCAGCCGTTGTCGAATGGTGTGGGTGTGCGTGCGTTGGCTGCGTCGGGTGTGACTGGGTTTGCGTTGGAGGCGGTGCCGCGGATTTCGCGTGCGCAGTCGATGGATGCGCTCTCGTCGCAGTCGAATATTGCGGGGTATCGGGCGGCGTTGTTGGGTGCGCAGGAGTTGGGTCGGTTTTTTCCGATGTTGATGACGGCGGCGGGGACGATTCGTCCGGCGACGGTGTTGGTGTTGGGTGCGGGTGTGGCGGGGTTGCAGGCGATCGCGACGGCGCGGCGGTTGGGTGCGGTGGTGTTGGGGTTTGATGTGCGTGCTGCGGTGAA
>JAFDWH010000018.1 GCA_018268595.1 Actinomycetota bacterium
CAGCATCCGCGCGACGTCCAAGGCGACGTTGCCGTTGCCGACCACGACCGCCGTCCTCGCGCTCAGGTCGAACGCGTGATCGGCGAAGTCGGGGTGGCCGTTGTACCAGGCGACGAACTCGGTCGAGGAGTGCGAGCCGGCCAGCTCCTCGCCGGGAATCCCCAGCCGCCGGTCGCCGGAGGCGCCGAACGCGTAGATCACCGCGTGGTAATGCGTCTTCAGCTCCTCGACCGGCAGCTCGCCGCCGACCTCGACGTTGCCGAAGAAGCGAAAGCCCTCCAGCCCGGCCGTCTTCTCGTACCGCCGGGTGACCGCCTTGATCTTCGGATGGTCCGGCGCCACCCCCGCGCGCACGAGCCCCCACGGCGTCGCCAACCGCTCGAACATGTCGACGGTCACGTCGAGGTCTCTGGCGGTCAACAACTGCTCAGCGGCGTAAAAGCCCGCCGGACCGGACCCGACGACGGCGACACGAAGGGGGGAAGTGGACATGGCCAGGAGGGTAGCCAGCGGCTCGCGCGGGCGCGGCCCGGTCAGTCGAGCAGCGCGGCCAGCGCGTCCGGCTCGGTGACCGGCGCCCGGCAGGCGAAGCGCTCGCACACGTAGGCGGCGGCGCGGCCGTCCGGCCCCGGCGTGCGCCCGGCCAGCAGCGGCACCTGCTCCCCGTCGTCGTCGCCGGGGCCGCCGGCCAGCACGACGTGTGGGCGCAGCGCGTCGCGCACCGTCCGCGCGAGCGGCGCCGCCTGCGCCGGGTCGCCGACGATCGCGACCTCGCGCACGTCGTCGGCCAGCAGGAAGTCGATCGCCCGCAGCAGGTGCGCGAACGCGAGCGGGTGGCGCGCGGCGATCGGATGCAGCAGCGCGATCGTGCCGCGCGCGCGTTGCTCGTAGGCGTCCTCGCCGGTGAGGCGCGCGAGCCGCAGCAGGCCGAGCGCCATCGCCGCGTTGCCGGATGGGATCGGGGTGTCCTCGAGGTCCTTGCGGCGCGCGACGAGCCGCTCGTGGTCGTCGGCGGTCGAGAAGAAGCCGCCGCGCTCGTCGTCGGCGAAGCGCGCGATCGTCACGTCCGCGAGCGCCCGCGCGGCGGCGAACCAGCGCGGCTCGAACGTCGCCTCGTACAGCGTCAACAGCGCCTCCAGCAGGAACGCGTGGTCCTCCAGGTAGCCGGCGAGATGCGCGCGGCCGGCCTTCCACGTGCGCAGCAGGCGCCCGTCGTCGCAGCTCAGCTCGCGCAGCAGGAAGTCGGCGCACGCGCGCGCCGCGTCGAGGTAGTCGGCCCGCTCCAGCACAGCGCCGGCCTCCGCCAGCGCGGCGAGCATCAGCGCGTTCCACGACGTGAGCCGCTTGTCGTCGAGCCCCGGCCGCACGCGCTGGTCGCGCGCCGCCATCAGCCTCCGCTTGATCTCGGGCAGCTCCGGCGGGTCGTCGTCGGAGCCGGCGCGCACGAGGATCGAGCGACCCTCGAAGTTGCCCTGCTCCGTCACGCCCCAGTGCGCGACCGCGACGTCGTAGAGCCGCTCGTCGTCGAGCGCGGCGCGCAGCTCGTCGGGCGTCCACACGTAGAACTTGCCCTCGACGCCCTCGCTGTCGGCGTCGAGCGCGGACGCGAAGCCGCGCTCCGGTCCGCGCATCTCGCGCAGCGCCCAGTCGAGCGTCTCGGTGCAGACCTGGCGCAGCAGCGGGTCGCCGCCGATCTGCCAGCCGTGCAGGTACGCGCGCGCGAGCAGCGCGTTGTCGTAGAGCATCTTCTCGAAGTGGGGGACGACCCACGCGGCGTCGACCGCGTAGCGCGCGAAGCCGCCGCCGAGCTGGTCGTAGATGCCGCCGCGCGCCATCGCGCGCAGCGCCCGCAGCGCGGGCTCGGCCGGGTTGGGGCGCTCATCGCCGCCGTCGTGGCGCGCGAGCAGCAGCTCGATCGCGCTCGCCTGCGGGAACTTCGGCGCGCCGCCGAAGCCGCCGTGGACGTGGTCCTCGCGGTCGGAGATCGCCGCGACGGAGGTCTCCAACAGGCCCGGCTCCGGCGCGCCCGGGTCCGGCTCGATGCGCGCGCTGACGCCGAGGTGCTCGACGATCTGCGCGCCCTGCCGCTCGATCTCCGCGCGACGCTCGCGCCACGCCTCGGCGATCGCCTCCAGCAGCTGGCGCCAGCCCGGCAGTCCCTGGCGGCCGACCGGCGGGAAGTAGGTGCCGGCGTAGAACGGCACCTGGTCCGGCGTCGCGAACGCGTTCAGCGGCCAGCCCCCGTGGCCGGTCATCGCCTGCACCGCGTCCATGTAGATCGCGTCGACGTCGGGTCGCTCCTCGCGGTCGACCTTGACGCACACGAAGTGCTCGTTCATGTACGCGGCGACGTCGGGGTCCTCGAACGACTCCCGCTCCATCACGTGGCACCAGTGGCAGGCCGAGTAGCCGATCGAGACGAGCAGCGGCACGTCGCGCTCGCGCGCCTCCGCGAGCGCCCGCTCGCCCCACGGCTGCCAGTCGACCGGGTTGTCCTTGTGCTGGAGCAGGTAGGGGGAGGTCTCGTCGGCGAGGCGATTCGGCATCTGGCGGGACGTTACCCCGCGCGTCCGCGCGGTAGCGTGCGGCGCACAGCGTCACCGAGAGGAGCCCCGTGTCCCACCACCGTCATCCAGTCCACGCCGACGGCGCGCCGCCGGCGGTCGGCCCCTACGTGCACGCCGTGCGCACCGGCGGCCTGCTGTTCTGCTCGGGACAGGTCTCGCTGCATCCGGAGACGGGCGAGCTCGTCGGTGCGGACGCGGCGGCGCAGGCGGGCCGCTGCCTCGAGAACCTGCAGGCCGTCTGCGCGGCCTCCGGCGCGAGCCTCGGGGACGCGGTCAAGGTCACCATCTACCTGCGCGACATGGCCGACTACACGGCGGTCAACGAGGTCTACGGCTCGTTCTTCGAGAGCGACCCGCCGGCGCGCGTGGCGGTCGCGGTCGCCGGCCTGCCGCTCGACGCGCGCGTCGAGATGGACGCGGTCGTCGCGCTGCCGGACTGACGATGGGGAGTGCGGCGGTCGACCTCGCGCGCATCCGCGCGGCGGCGGCCGCCGGCGCCGGCGTCGTGCGCGAGACGCCGGTGCTGAGCTCGCGCAACCTGAGCGAGCGCGTCGGCGGAGCGGTCGCGCTGAAGGCGGAGAGCCTGCAGCGCACCGGCTCCTTCAAGCTGCGCGGCGCGCTCGCGAAGCTGGCCGCGCTCGGCGACGCCGCGCGCGGCGGCGTGGTCGCCGGCAGCGCCGGGAACCACGGGCGGGCGGTCGCGTACGCGGCGCGCGAGCACGGCGTGCCGTGCGAGATCTTCATGCCCGAGCAGGCGCCCGTCACGAAGGTCGAGGCGTGCCGCGCCGCCGGCGCGCACGTGCGGCTGACGCCCGGCGGCGTCGACGACGCGGTCGCGGCCGCGCGCGCACATGCCGCCGACGCCGGGCTCGCGTTCGTCCATCCGTTCGACGACGCGGACGTGGTCGCCGGGCAGGGCGGCGTCGGGCTGGAGCTGGCCGCGCAGGTGCCGCAGCTCGCGCGCGTGATCGTGCCGCTGGGCGGCGGCGGGCTCGCGAGCGGCGTCGCGATCGCCGTCAAGCAGCTGCGGCCGGACGTGCGCGTGGTCGGCGTGCGGATCGCGCCGCATCCCACCACGATCGCCGACGGGATCGCCGTCAAGCACGCCGGCGAGCTGACGCGCCCGCTGCTGGAGCGCTGGGTCGACGAGGTCGTGACGGTCGCCGAGGACGACGTGGCGGAGGCGATGGTGCTGCTGATGGAGCGCTCGAAGCTGGTCGTCGAGGGCGCCGGCGCGGTCGGCGTCGCGGCGCTGCTGAGCGGCGTCGTCGCGCCCGCGGCCGAGGGCACGACGGCGGTCGTGTTGTCGGGCGGCAACGTCGACGTCGGCCTGCTCGCCTCGCTCGCGCGCCGGCACGAGTCGATCGCCGGCCGCCGGCTCGTGCTGACGACGACGCTGCCGGACCGCCCGGGCGAGCTGGGGCGCCTGCTGGGGCTGATCGCCGCGGCGGGCGCGAACCTGCTCGACGTCGTGCACCTGCGCGAGGGCGTCGCGCTGCACGTGCGCGAGTCGGCCGTGCAGCTCGTGCTGGAGACGCGCGACCGCGCGCACGCGCAGGCCGTGCTGGAGCGGCTGCGCGAGGCGAGCTACGAGGTCGCGACTGCGCGGTAGGCGCGCGCCGCCTCGACGAGCCCGCCGATCACGCGGCTGCGCTCGTCCGCCTCCGGGTGCCACTGCACGCCGAGGACGAACCGCTCGCCGGGCAGCTCGAGCGCCTCCGGCAGCCCGTCGATCGTCGCGACGCCGGTCACGACGAGCCCCTCGCCGACGCGGTCGACGCCTTGGTGGTGGTGCGACTTCGTGCCGTGCAGCTGCTCCCCGGCGACCTGGGCCGCACGCGAGCCGGGGACGAGGCGCACGTCGTGGTCGGCGCCGTCGAACGAGCCGCGCGCCCTCAGGTGGTCGTGGTGGCCGTAGCGGTCCGGCAGGTGCTGGTGCAGCGTGCCGCCGAAGGCGACGTTCAGCAGCTGCATGCCGCGGCAGATCCCCAACAGCGGGATCCCGCGCTCGATCGCGCGCCGCGCGAGCGCCAGCTCGAACGCGTCGCGCTCGGGCACCGGGTTCACGGTCGCCGGGTCGAGGTCGGCGCCGTAGCTGGCCGGGTCGATGTCGGCGCCGCCGATCAGCAGCAGCCCGTCGATCAGGTCGAGCGCCTCGTCGGGCGCGTCGACGAGCGCCGAGTCGGGCGCGAGCAGCAGCGCCATCCCGCCGGCGCGGCGGACCGCGTCGAGGTAGTTCGTCGGCAGCAGCGCGGCGCGCTGGTCCCAGACGCTCCACTGCGCGCGCTCGAGCGCGGTGCAGATGCCGATGACGGGACGCGATGCCATGCCGCGGCTGAGCGTAGCCGCCGCGCACGGGTCGCGCCTGCGCGCAATCGTGACGCACCCGTCACCTTCCCTGCTAGCGTCTGCGCGGATGGAGCAGAGCGCCCGTCAGTTCGACGTCGACTGGCTCGTCATCGGGTCCGGCTTCGGCGGCAGCGTCTCCGCCCTGCGACTGGCCGAGAAGGGCTACCGCGTCGCCGTGCTGGAGTGCGGACGGCGCTTCCGCGACCAGGACTTCGCCAAGTCCACGTGGAGCCTGCGCAGATACTTCTGGGCGCCGCGCGTGGGGATGCGGGGGATCATGCGCGTCTCGACGTTCAAGGACATCTCGGTCGTGTCCGGCTGCGGCGTCGGCGGCGGCAGCCTCGGCTACGCGAACACGCTCTACGTGCCGCCGTCGCAGTTCTTCCAGGACGCGCAGTGGGCCGGCCTCGCCGACTGGGAGCAGGAACTGGCGCCGCACTACGCGGAGGCGCAGCGGATGCTCGGCGTCGTGCAGACGCCGGCCGACGATCCCGCCGACCAGTTGCTGAAGCAGCTCGGCGAGCACCTCGGCGTCGGCGAGACGTACAGAAAGACGCCGGTCGGCGTGTACTTCGGCGAGGGGCCGGGCGTGACCTCGCCCGACCCGTTCTTCGGCGGCGAGGGCCCGGAGCGCACCGGCTGCATCGCCTGCGGGCGTTGCATGGTCGGCTGCCCGCACGGCGCCAAGAACACGCTCGTGAAGAACTACCTGCACCTGGCGGAGCGGCGCGGCGTCACCGTGACGCCCGACCGCACCGTGGTCGACATCCGACCGCTCGGCGCCGAGGACGGCTCCGACGGCTACGCCGTCACGAGCGTCGCAACCGGGATCCTCCCCAACCGCGACCGCCGCACGATCACCGCGCGGGGGGTGGTCGTGGCGGCCGGCGCGCTCGGCACCAACAGACTGCTGCAGCGCTGCCGGCTGACCGGCTCGCTGCCGCGCATCTCGCACCGTCTCGGCGAGCTGGTGCGCACGAACAGCGAGGCGATCCTCGCCGTCACCGTGCCGCCGGACTACCCGGACGACCTGACCAGGCGCGTGGCGATCAGCTCCTCGATCTACCCGGACCCGTACACGCACATCGAGACGGTCACCTACGGCGAGGCCGGCGACTCGATGTCGACGCTCTACACGCTGCTCGTCGGCGACGGCACGCGCGTGACGCGGCCGCTCAAGCTGCTCGCGCAGATCGTGCGCCATCCGGTCAAGTTCGCGCAGGCGCTGTGGCCGCAGGGCTGGTCGCGTCGCACGATCATCGTGCTGGTGATGCAGACGCTCGACAACGCGATCGCGCTGCGGCCGAAGCTGACGCGCTCGGGCGACGTGCGCCTGCAGACCGAGCAGGACGCGAGCAGACCGAACCCGACGTTCATCCCGGTCGCCAACGAGGCGGCCGAGTGGTTGGCCGAGCGCACCGGCGGGATCGCGCAGTCGAGCGTGATGGAGGCGCTGTTGAACATCCCCTCGACCGCGCACATCCTCGGCGGCGCGGTGATCGGCGCCGATCCGGAGCACGGCGTCGTCGACGCCGGCCAGCGCGTCTTCGGCTACGAGAACCTGCTCGTGTGCGACGGCGCCGCGGTGCCCGCCAACGTCGGCGTCAACCCGAGCCTCACGATCACCGCGCTGGCGGAGCACGCGATGAGCCGCATCCCGCGCGCGGGCGAGCAGGCGCCGCCTCCCCGGGAGCCGGCGCCGCCGGTCCCGGCCTGAACTGGCCAGCCAGCCAGGATCGGAGTAGGCTGGTCTCGCGCAGGGGCGGCGGGGGAGACCGTCTCACGCACGATCGAAGGGGGAGCTTCGATGAGACGGGCAGCAACGCTCGCGGTCGCCGCGGCGATCGCGTCGATGGCGTGGGCGACCGGGGCACGCGCCGACGGGCCCGGCGTGGGGACCGCGTCGGTCGCCTCGCTCGGCGACTCGTACATCTCCGGCGAGGCGGGGCGCTGGGCCGGCAACACGAACGAAGAACCGAGCTGGATCGACGCGCTCGGCTCGACGGCCTACTACGACAACGAATCGCACACGGCCGAGAAGATCGCTGGCTGCCACCGCTCGCTATCGGCGGAGATCCACATCGGCGGCGGCGTCAACAGCACGAACCTCGCCTGCTCGGGCGCGACGACCTCGACGCACTTCGGCGGCGAAGGCGAATTCAAGCCCGGCATCGACTTCTACAGCAGTGAAGGCAACAGAGGCCAGGCGCTGATGCTGGAGGAATACGCGAGAACGCACAACGTGAAGATGGTCGCGCTCTCGATCGGCGGCAACGACTTCAACTTCGCGTCGATCGTGCAGGACTGCCTGACCGACTGGCTCACCTCGCCGTGGTGGTGGCAGAACCACTGCAACGACGACTCCGAAGTGACGGCCAACTTCACCGCCGAAAACATCGCCGCCAAGACGACCGCGACCAAGAACGCGATCCTCAACGTGCACAGAGCGATGGTCGAAGCCGGCTACAGAGACGAAATGTATTCCGTGATCGTCCAGGACTACGAGTCGCCGCTGCCCAACGGCTCCGGCTTCCGCTACGAAGAGGCCGGCTGGGAACGCCAGGAAGTCGGCGGCTGCGGCTTCTGGAACGCGGACGCCAACTGGGCCAACGAACAGGCGCTGCCGAGGATCGACGGAGCGGTGCACAACGCCGCCGCCGAAACGGGACTGACGAACGTCAGGACGATGCTGCTCGGCTCGGCGTTCAACTCGCGGCGGCTGTGCGAGAGCACGGTCGGGCTCTTGGAGGAGAGAGGGCTGACGTCGTGGAGAAACGCCGGGGCGGTCGACAGGACCGAGTGGGTCAACCAGATCCGCACCGTCTCGGCGCTGTTCGGCGTCTACGAGATCCAAGAAGACCTGCACCCGAACTACTGGGGCCAGCTGGCGCTGCGCAACTGCCTGCGCCAGGCCTACAACGCCGGGACGCCGAGAGGCGGCACGTGCACGCGCACCGGCACGGGCCTGACCGCCGGCGGCGAGCCGGTGATGACGCTCAGGTAGTGCGCGGCTTCTAACCCTGCTCGCGCAGCAGGGCGCGGCGGACCTTGCCGGAGGACGTCTTCGGCAGGTCCGCCGCGAAGTCGATCCGGCGCGGGTACTTGTACGGCGCGGTCGTCGTCTTGACGTGCTCCTGCAGCTCGCCGGCGAGCGCGTCGGACGGCACCGCGCCGTCGCGCAGCACGACGACCGCGCGCACGATCGCGCCGCGCTCCTCGTCGGGCGCGGCGACGACGGCCGCCTCCGCGACCGCCGGGTGCGCGACGAGCGCGGACTCGACCTCGAACGGGCCGATGCGGTAGCCGGCGGAGATGATCACGTCGTCGGCGCGGCCCTCGAAGTAGAGGAAGCCGTCGTCGTCCCGGCGCACGCGGTCGCCGGTGCGCCACGGCTCGCCGGCGGGCGGCGGCTCGTCGCCCAGGTACTCGAGGAAGAAGGTCGGGACGGTCGCCGGGTCGGCGACCAGCTCGCCGTCGTCGATCCACAGTCTCACGCCCGGCAGCGGTCGGCCCATCGAGCCGGGGCGGACCGCCTCGTGCAGCGGCGCGCCGGTCATCTGCCCGGTCTCCGTCTGGCCGTAGCCGTCGCGGATCCACAAGCCGGTCGCGTCGTGGAAGGCGCGCAGCACCTCGGGGTTGAGCGCCTCGCCGGCGGCGACGAGGCCGCGCAGCCCCGGCACCGGACGCGGCTGTGCGCGCTTGGCGATCACGCGGTACTCGGTCGGCGCCATGCACAGCACGTTCACCTGCTCGCGCGCGACGAGGTCGAGCCGCTCGTGCGGGTCGAAGCGCGCGTCGTGCAACAGCGCGGCCGCGCCGCGGATCCACGGCGCGATGAAGACGTTGCGGGCGGACTTCGACCAACCCGACGCGGCCGTGCACCAGACGAGGTCGCCGGGGCGCGCGTCGAGCCAATGCTCCGCCTGCACGTGCTGGCCGGCGAGGTAGCGCTGACCGTGCAGGACGCCCTTCGCCTCGCCGGCGGTGCCGCTCGTGAAGGTGATCAGGCAGGGGTCGAGCGGACCCAGCTCGACCGCGGGCGCCGGCGCGGCGGCGTAGAGCGCCTCGTCGGGGATCGTCAGGACGGTGACGCCGTCCCCACCCGCCCCCGCCGCCGCCAGCTCGCCCGCGTTGCGCTCGTCCGCCAGCACGAGCGCCGGCTGCGCCGCTTCGAGCCGCAGCCGCAGGTCCTTCGCGCGCAGCTGCTCGGTGCACGGCAGCACGACCGCGCCGATGCGGAAGCACGCCACCATCGCGCAGACCCAGTCGGGCCGGTTGCCGATCAGCGTCATCACGATGTCGCCGCGCCCCACGCCGTGGGCGGCGAACGTGCCGGCCAGCCGGGCGGCGCGGTCGGCGACCTCGCCGAAGCGCCACTCGCGGCGCGCGCCGTCGCGCGCCAGCTCGACCAGCGCGAGCCGATCGGCGGGCGCGGCGTCGACCACATCGCGCGCGAAGTTCACGGCCGGGAAGTATCCTCGACGGGCGATTTGCGAGACATTCCACGTTTCCCGGACCCGGAGCGACAAGACCCCATGGCGGCAGTGATCGACAAGACCGACGAGCAGCAGGCGATCTGCGAGATGGTGCGGCAGTTCGCCGACGAGCAGATCATCCCGAACGCCGAGCACTACGACCACGAGGACGCCTTCCCCGAGCCGATCGTCGAGCAGATGAAGGAGCTCGGCCTGTTCGGCGTCACGATCCCCGAGGAGTACGGCGGGATGGGGCTCGACCTGACGACCTACGCGATGATCGTCGAGGAGCTCTCGCGCGGCTGGATCTCGATCTCGGGCGTCGTCAACACGCACTTCATCGGCTCCTACCTGCTGATGAAGTTCGGCACCGAGGAGCAGAAGCAGAAGTACCTGCCGCGGATGGCGACCGGCGAGATCCGCGCCGCCTTCTCGCTGTCCGAGCCGGAGCTGGGCTCCGACGTGGCCGCGATCAAGACGACCGCCAAGAAGCAGGACGACGGCACGTGGGAGATCAACGGGCAGAAGATGTGGGTCACGAACGGCCTGCGCTCCGACCTCGTGTTCGTGCTCGTGCGCACCGACCCGAACGCCGAGAAGCCGCACAAGGGCATGACGTGCTTCATCGCCGAGAAGGAGGGCGGCGTCTCCGAGAACACGGGGCCGTACAAGGGCCTCAACGTGCCGCCGCAGCTCAGAAAGATGGGCTACAAGGGCGTCGAGTCGACCGAGCTGGTGTTCGACGGCTACCGCTGCCCGGCCGAGAACATCATCGGAGGCGAGGAGGCCGGCCTCAACAAGGGCTTCCCGCAGATGATGGACGCGCTCGAGCTGGGCCGCGTGAACGTGGCCGCGCGCGGCGTCGGGATCGCGCAGCGCGCGCTGGAGCTGGCGCTGCGCTACTCGCAGGAGCGCAAGACGTTCGGCAAGCCGATCGCCCAGCACCAGGCGATCCAGTTCAAGCTCGCCGACATGGCGACGCAGGTCGACGCGGCGCGGCTGCTGACGAACCGCGCGGCGCGCATGAAGGACGCCGGCGAGCGCTCCGACATCGAGGCCGGCATGGCGAAGCTGTTCGCCTCCGAGGCGGGCCGCTTCTGCGTCGAGGAGGCGTTCCGCATCCACGGCGGCTACGGCTACTCGAAGGAGTACGAGATCGAGCGCCTCTACCGCGACGCGCCGCTGCTGCTGATCGGCGAGGGCACGTCCGAGATCCAGCGCATGGTGATCGGCCGCAAGCTGCTCGAGCGGCACAAGATCTAGGCTGTCCTCCTGTCCTCCGCCTCAGACACCAGAGCGCTGATCGAGCAGGGCGTGCGGAACTTCCTCGCGGAGGTCCCCGCCCTGCAGTCGCTGAGACTTGTCGTCGGGCTGGAGCTGCGCGGACGCGGGGACGTGCAGCTCTACCGCGTCGAGCTGCCGGGGCCGCAGATCTCGAAGGACATCGCGTCGGACGCGAAGGTGCGCCTGACCGTCTCCCGCTCGCACTTCAACGAGCTGGCCGTCGACGGCAGAATCAAGCACTGGCGCGCCGCGTTCGAGCACGGCGACGCGAAGGTCACCGGGATCGAGCAGATCATCAGACTGATCGCGAACGTCGTCGAGAAGCAGGACGAGCGCGCCCGCACGCGCAAGGCGCGCGGCTGACGCGCCGCGCGCCTCGCGCTCAGCGTCGTCAGTCGCCGCGGTCGGCCGCGGGGTCGCTGGGCACGTCGCTGTGCTGGTCGGTGTCGCCGAGCGGCGTGCCGTCGTCGGCCGGTGCCGCGGGGGGGCGGTCCGCACTCGGGCTTTCGTCGCCGCCTCTGGCGCCCGGCTCCCGCTCGGTGTCTTCGGCCGCCTCTGATGTGTCGCGATCGTGTGGGTCGTGGTTCATGGAGGCGACGCTACCCTCAGGAGCACCCACCGACTCGCCCGCGTGGATGCTAGCCCGCGGCTCTCGCCGCGCTCGCCAGCCGCTCCGCTTCGTCGCGCTCGCGCCCGCGGCGGTGGAAGAAGGCGCCGAAGCATCCGGCGAGCGACGTGACGACGGTGACCGCGTACAGCTCCATCACGACGTCGAGCACCCGGCCGCCGTCGGTGATCGGGTTCTGGATCGAGGAGGAGACGGTCAGCAGCTGCGTCGAGGTCCAGAACAGCGCGCTGCCGTACGTTCTGACCTGCGTCTGCGGCGCATGACGCTCCAGCAGCAGCGCGAGCAGCGCGCAGACGAGGTTCACGAGCACGGACAGCAGCGCGATCGCGAGGACGCGGTCGCGCAGGTGGCGGTGCGTCGGCGTGCGCGCCCGCGCGACGTCGTAGACCTCGCGCAGCAGGGCGCCGAGCAGGCGATGAGGCATGGCGCAAGTCTTGTGGGCGCGGCGGTCGGATCGCGCGGCGCTACCCTGCCCGCATGGACGGCGGCGAGCGACCCGCCGGGCTGCGGATGCCAGCGGAGTGGGAGCCGCATGAGCGCACGCTGATCGCGTGGCCCGCGCGCGAGGAGGCGTGGCGCGGGACGACGATCGAGGCGGCGCGGGAGGTGCATGCGCAGGTCGTCGCCGCGGTCGCGGCGTTCGAGCCGGTCACGCTCGTGGCCGACCCGGCGCACGTCGACGACGCGCGCCGGCGCGTGACGGGCGAGAACGTCGAGGTCACGATGCTGCCGCTCGACGACTCGTGGTTGCGCGACTCGGGCCCGCTGATCGTCGCCGGGCCGGACGGCCGGCGCCACGGCGTCGACTTCCGCTTCAACGCCTGGGGCGAGGCGTTCGCGCCCTACGAGCGCGACGCCGCCGTCGCCGAGCGCCTGCTGGAGCAGCTCGAGATCGAGCGCTTCCCGTCGCCGATGGTGCTGGAGGGCGGCTCGATCGCGGTCGACGGCGCGGGCGCGCTCGTCACGACCGAGCAGTGCCTGCTGAACCCGAACCGCAACCCGCTGCTGAACCGCAAGGACATCGAGGCGGAGCTGCGCCTGCAGCTCGGCGCGGAGCGGATCGTGTGGCTCGAGCGCGGCCTCGTCGAGGACGCCGACACCGACGGCCACGTCGACAACGTGTGCGCCTTCCTCGCGCCCGGCCGCGCGCTGCTGCAGACGACGCCGACCGCCGACGACCCGAACGCGGAGAGCGCGGAGGAGAGCGCGCGGCGGCTCGCGGCCGCCGGCGTCGCCGTCGAGCGCTTCGAGCTGCTGCCGCGCACGACGCGCACCGACGGCAGCGTCGTCGCGATCCCCTACACGAACTTCTACCTCTGCAACGGCGCGGCGATCGTGCCGCTCGGCGAACAGGACGCGGACATGGACGCCGACGCGCTCCGGCGTCTCGGCGCGCTGCTGCCCGGCCGCGAGGTCGTCGGCGTGCCGGGGAGAGTGCTCGCGCTCGGCGGCGGGGGCGTGCACTGCATCACGCTGCAGGTTCCCGCCGCGGCGGCCTGACGATCAGCAGGGCCCGGGCCCGGCCTTGTCGAGCGCGCGCGCGAGCAGGTCGCGCAGCGTGGCGCGCTCGTCGGGGTCGAGCGCGGCGAGCACCTCCGCCTCGACGGCCTCCTGCGCCTGCTCGGCGCGGTCGAGCGCGCGGCGGCCCTTGGCGGTGACGTGGACGAGGTGCCGGCGACGGTCGAGCGGGTCGCGGCGGCGCTCGGCGTACTCGGCCGCCTCCAGCTCGTTCAGCAAGAGCACGAGATTGTTGGCGTCGACGCAGAGCGCCTCGCCGAGCGCCTGCTGCGGCGCGCCGTCGTGGTCGTTGATGAACGACAGCGCGACATACCAGCGCGGGCGCATGCCGAGCTGGTCCTCGCTGCTGCGCCGGTAGACGACCTTCGCGAGGCGGGTGAGCAGGACCATCGCTCCCGGTGCATGGACGGTGCCCATTGCCCGACTGATTCTAGCACGGTGAGAGGATCATCATAAGCGTGGCGATGATCTTTGCTACAGTGACCATCGATGAAGGTCCTGGCATCAGCGACGCACGCCTCCCGCCGCGCCTGGATCGCTCTCGCGGTCGTCTGCCTGGGTCAGTTCATGGTCGTGCTGGACCAGACGATCGTGAACGTCGCGCTTGACGAGATCCAGCGCGACCTGCACTTCAGCCAGGCCGCGCTGACGTGGGTCGTCAACGCCTACCTCGTCACGTTCGGCAGCTTCATGCTCGTCGCGGGGCGCGTCGGCGACCTCGTCGGCCGCCGCCGCGTGTTCCTGTTCGGCGTCGCCCTCTTCACGCTCGCCTCGATCGCCTGCGGCTTCGCCGACAGCCAGGGGCTGCTGATCGCCGCGCGCTTCGTGCAGGGGATCGGCGGCGCGGTCGCGTTCTCGGTGACGATCGCGCTGATCGTCAGCGAGTTCCCGGACGCGGCCGACCGCGCGAA
Source organism: Actinomycetota bacterium (assembly GCA_018268595.1). Taxonomy (GTDB): domain Bacteria; phylum Actinomycetota; class Thermoleophilia; order Solirubrobacterales; family Solirubrobacteraceae; genus Conexibacter. The sequence continues at coordinate 13,733 of JAFDWH010000018.1, forward strand.
GGCGATGAGCGTCTACATGTTCGTCGCCGTCGGCGGCGGCTCGGTCGGGCTGCTGCTCGGCGGGCTGATCGCGCAGTCGGTCGACTGGCACTGGATCTTCTTCATCAACGTGCCGATCGGCGCGGCGACGCTGCTGCTCGGGCGCGCGTGCATCGACGAGCGCGAGACGATCGGGCTCGACGGCGGCGTCGACTGGCTCGGCGCGGGGCTCGTGACCGTCGCGCTGATGCTCGCCGTCTACGCGATCGTCGGCACGGAGCAGCACGGCTGGGGCTCGCCCCAGACGCTCGGCTGGGGCGGCGCCGCGCTCGCCCTGCTGGTCGGCTTCTTCGCGCTGGAGGCGCGGATCGCGCAGCCGATCCTGCCGTTGCAGTTGTTCCGCGTGCGTGGCCTGGCCGTCGCGGCAGCCGTGCGGGCGTTCGTCTTCACCGGCATGTTCGCCGTCTTCTTCTTCGGTGCCCTCTACATGGAGCAGATCCGCGGCCTCAGCCCGCTCGGGACCGGCGTCGCGTTCCTGCCGATGACGCTCACGGTCGCCGCGCTGTCGCTCGGCCCGGTCGCGCGGCTGATCCAGCGCTTCGGGCCGCGGCCGGTGCTGATCGTCGGCGTCTGCACGCTGATCGCCGGCCTCGTGCTGTTCGCGACGGCGTCCGCCGACGTGCCGTACGCGCCGCTGCTGCTGGTCGCGTTCGTCGTGATGGGGCTCGGCGGCGGCTCGTCGTTCGTGCCGCTCCTGACGATCGCGATGGCCGACGTGCCCCCGCGCGACGCGGGCATCGCCTCCGGGATCATGAACGTCGCGATGCAGCTCGGCGCGGCGCTCGGGCTCGCGCTGCTGGGCGCGCTCGCGGCGCACCGCACGACGGCGCGGCTCGCCGACGGCGCCTCGCACGTCGCCGCGCAGCTGAGCGGCTACCACCTCGCGTTCGCGCTCGGCGCCGGCGCGACGGTCGTGGGGCTGCTGCTGTCGCTGTTCGTGCTGCGCTCGCCGAGACCGCAGGCCGCGCCGGTCGAGGCCGAGGTCGAGGCCGAGCTGCAGCTCGCCTGAGCCGACGGCCGCGCGACCTACACTCGCTCGCGTGAGCGCGATCGAGCTGATCGAGGCGACGGGCTCGCCGCCCGACTCGCCCGCGCGCGTCGCGGAGCCGCAGCGCGGCAGCTTCCGCGTCGGCGCCGTGCAGCACCGCTGGCACGAGGACCCGGTCGCGCACGAAGCCGCGCTCGCCGACGCGATCCGCATCGCTGCCGAGCGGGGCGCGCGACTCGTGTGCCTGCAGGAGCTGACGCTCTCGCCGTACTTCGCGGTCGACGCCGCGCCGACGCCCGAGGCGCTGGCGCGCGCGGAGGCGATCCCCGACGGCCCGACGACCGCGTTCGCGCGGCGGATGGCGGCGGAGACCGGCGCACACGTGCACGCGTCGCTGTACGAGCGCGCCGACGACGGTCCGAGCGACCCACGCGGCTTCAACACGGCGATCTGCGTCGCGCCGGACGGGACGCTCGTCGCGCGCACGCGCAAGCTGCACATCCCCGTCACGGCCGGGTATCACGAGGACCGCTGGTTCCGGCCCGGCCCGGCGGGCAGCGACGCCTTCCCGGTCGTCGGGCTGGGGGAGGCGCAGCTCGCCTTCCCGACCTGCTGGGACCAGTGGTTCCCTGAGCTCGCGCGCGCGTACGCGCTGGCCGGCGCCGACGTGATCGTCTATCCGACCGCGATCGGCTCCGAGCCCGACCATCCGGGCTTCGACACGAAGCCGCTGTGGGAGCGCGTGATCGTCGCGAACGGGATCGCGAACGGGACGTTCATGGTGGCGGTGAACCGCATCGGGACGGAGGCGCGGGCCGACGGCGGGCCACCGCTGACGTTCTACGGGTCGAGCTTCGTCAGCGACCCCTACGGCCGCATCCTCGTGCAGGCGCCGCGCGACCGCCCGGCCGTCCTCGTCGCCGACCTCGATCTCGACCAGCGGCGCGACTGGCTCGACCTGTTCCCGTTCCTGAGAACGCGGCGGCCGGACGCGTATCTGCCGCTCGCGCATCCTGGGTAGAACGGCACTACACCGTTCAGAGGAGGAACGCGATGAGCATCGTGGTGCGCTTCACGCCGGCGTCGCTGACGCAGGAGCAGTACGACGAGTCCGTACGGCGGCTGCGCGAGCAGGGGCTGTTTCCGCCGGATGGGATGGACTACCACATCTGCTTCGGCGAGGAGGGACGCCTCCGCGTCAGCGAGATCTGGGACTCCCGCGAGCAGTGGCAGGCGTTCGGCGAGCAGCTCATGCCCGTGCTCGCCGACGTCGGGATCGAGGCCGGGGAGCCCGACGTGTTCGAGGTCCACAACCTCGTCAGACGCTGACGCGCCGGCCGCCTCGACCCGTCGCCGAGGCGGCCGTGTGCTGCGTCAGGACGAGAGGACGGCGCCCTCGTCGTACAGCTTCACGACGCGCACCGTCCCGGCCGGCGCGGCGTCGATGCAGAGGCCGCAGAGGACGCACTCGTCGAGGTTGCCCTCGTTGATCGAGAGCGTGCCGCCCTCGCCGCCGGTCGCGTAGATGTCGACCGGGCAGACCTCCGTCAGCTTCGCCGCCAGGGCGGGATCGGAGGCGACGGCGGGATCGACGTCGACGTCGATGAACGTGCCGGGCATCAGACGGCGCTCCTCTCGGCGATTCTGCTCTTGACGATGTCGGGGATCTGCGAGATCTCCTCGGCGACGACGATCCCGGCCTCGGCGAGGCGGGCGATCTTCTCGGCGGCCGTGTCGGCCTTGCCCTCGACGATCGTGCCGGCGTGGCCGAAGCTCATGCCCGGCATCTCGTCCATGAAGCGGCCGGCCATAAAGGCGACGATCGGCAGGCGCGAGTCGTTCTCCGTCACCCACTTCGCCAGCTCGGCCTCCATGCGGCCGCCCGGCTCGGTGTAGATGACGATCGCCTCGGTCTGCTCGTCGGCCTCGAACAGCGGCATCAGCTCCGCGTAGGAGGAGCCGATGATCGCGTCGCCGCCGATCGACACCGCGGTCGACTGACCGAGCCCCGCCGCCGTCAGCGTGGAGGACATCTCGGTCGTCATGCCGCCCGAGCGGGAGATGACGCCGACGGAGCCGGGCGTGTACGCCTTCGCGGCGTCCTTCGCCGGGCCGCCGATGCCGCCCATCTTGATCACGTCGGGGACGATGATCCCGAGGCAGTTCGGGCCGATGATGCGGGCGTCGTGCTGCTTGGCGAACTCGACCATCTGCGCGACGTCGCGGCGCGGGATGCGCTCGGTCACGATCACGACCAGCTTGATGCCGTTCGCGATCGCCTCCAGCACCGCGTCCTTCGTGAAGGCGGGGGGGACCGTCACGACCGAGCCGTCGATCGGCCCGCCGTGGTGCTCGACCGCCTGCGCGACCGTGTCGAAGACCGGCACGCCGTGGACATCACGCCCGAGCCGGCCCGGCGTCACGCCGCCGACGATCTGCGCGCCGGCGCCGTAGTCGAGGCACTCGCGGGTCAAGTTCACGGCCTCGCGGCCGGTGATCCCCTGGACGATGAAAGTGGTCGTCTCGTCGATCAGGATGCTCATGCCGCCACTCCCTGGATCTTCTCGACCGCGCGACGCGCGGCCTCGTGCATGGACACCGAGCGGTCGCAGTACTCGACCCCGTACTTCTTCAAGATCTTGAAGCCCTCGTCCTCCCACGCGCCCGGGATGCGGAAGATCGCGATCTTCTCGGCCGGGTCGTATCCGAGCTCCAGGCACGCCTTGATGACGCCGCGCGCGACGATGTCCACGCGCGTGTTGGAGACGATCGACATCATCACCGCGATCTTCTCGACGCCCGGCTTCTGCAAGACGAGCTTCGCCAGGCCGCACGCCTTCGCGACCGACGGGTTCCCGCCGATCTCGCAGTAGTTCGCCGGCTTGCCGCCGTGCGCGCGGACCGCGTCGAACAGCGTCAGCGAGCCGCCGCCGGCGCCGATCACGAGCCCGAGGTTGCCGTCGAACTCGGTCACGTTGCCTGCCACGCCGCGGTGGTCCTGCGCGTCGACCTCCTCGCCGGCGAGCTCGAACGGCGTCGCCTCGCGCGCCTGGCGCGTCTCCTCGTCGCCGACGCCCAAAGCCTTCAGCAGGGTCTGCTGGCGGCCGCGCGCCTCGTTCTCCATGTCCATGTGCGCGTCGACGGCGACGAATCTGCCGTCCTCGAGCAGCGCGAGCGGGTTGATCTCCGCGAGCGTCATGTCGTGTCTGACGAACAGGCGAGCGAGGCGGGCGAGGATCGGAGTAGCGCGAGTCAGGGCGGAGCCCGTGACACCGATTGAGGCGATCACCTGCTTCGCCTCGTAGTCCGACACCTCCGTCAGGTTCGAGAAGTGGCCGCGCCCGACTCTGTCGGGGTGGGTCTCGGCGACCTCCTCGATGTCGATCCCGCCCATGTCGGAGAACAGCATCACCGGCTGCTTGCGGATGCCGTCCCACACGACGCCGGCGTAGAACTCCTGCTTGACGGCGACCTTGGAGTCGACCAGCACGCCGCGCGGCATGTGCCCGTTGATCTCCAGCCCCAGCACGAACTCGGCCTCGCGCGCCGCCTCCTCGGGCGTGTCGGCGAATCTCACGCCGCCGGCCTTCATGCGCCCGCCGGTGAGGACCTGCGACTTGATCACGACGGGCGCCGCGATCTCCTCGGCGATTCTGCGCGCCTCCTCCGGCGTTCTCGCGAAGCCGTGGGCGCTGACCGGGATGCCCGCCGCCTTGACGATCTGGCGGGACTCGTACTCGAAGAAGCGCATGCTCAGACTCCCACCGTCTCGAACCCGTACGCCTCGGCCAGCTCCGGGTCCTTCGCAGCCAGCATCTCGGCGAGTCTCACCATCACCTGGCACTGCTTCCAGGTCGCGTCGTCCTGCATCTTGCCGTCGAGCATGTGCACGCCGCGGCCGTCCGGGATCGCCTCGATCACGCGCTTGGCGAACCTGACCTCGTCGGGGTCCGGCGAGAAGACCTTCTTGGCGATCGCGATCTGGCGCGGGTGCAGCGACCAGGCGCCGACGCAGCCCATCAGGAAGGCGGCGCGGAACTGCGCCTCGCAGCCGGCGTCGTCGGAGATGTCGCCGAACGGACCGTAGAAGGGGAGGATTCCGGTCGCCGTGCAGGCGTCGACCATGCGCGCGATCGAGTAGTGCCACAGATCCTGCTGGTAGCTCGCGCGCGGCGCCTCGGGGTTGTCGGCGTCCGGGTCCTCGATCACGCGGTAGCCGGGGTGGCCGCCGCCGACACGCGTCGTCTTCATGCGGCGCGAGGCGGCGAGGTCGGCCGGGCCGAAGCTCATGCCCTGCATGCGGGGCGAGGCCGCGGCGATCTCCTCGAGGTTCGCGACGCCGAGCGCCGTCTCGAGGATCGCGTGCACGAGGATCGGTCTCTGCACGCCGAATCTGCCCTCCAGCTGTGCGAGCAGGCGGTCGACGTAGTGGATGTCCCAGGCGCCCTCGACCTTCGGGACCATGATCACGTCGAGCTTGTCGCCGATCTCGCCGACGAGGCGGAGCAGGTCGTCGAGGACCCACGGCGAGTCGAGGCTGTTGACGCGCGTCCACAGCTGCGTGTCGCCGAAGTCGACGGCCCGGCCGACCTTCACGAGGCCCTCGCGGGCGGCCTCCTTGCGGTCGACGGGGACGGCGTCCTCGAGGTTGCCGAGCAGGATGTCGGCCTGCTTGGCCATGTCGGGCACCTTCGCCGCCATCTTCTCGTTGCTGGCGTCGAAGAAGTGGATCATCCGCGACGGCTTGAACGGGATGTCCAGGATCGGGTCGGGCGCACCGACCGCGAGCGGCTTCGCGAAGTCTCGTGGGTTGCGCACAGGGTCTCTCGGTGTCGTGGGCGATTACGTGGAAGGTCGCGCAAATCGTATTGACCCCGCAGTCAACGCGACGCACGGCCGCCGCGAAGACGGCACACTTCGCGGTCATCCCTACGCATTCCGAACCGCAGGACGGTCCAGAACACATGAGCGACACGATCAACGGCGTCGACACCGACCAGGCGACGCGCGAGGCGTCCGGCGCCCACACCTACGGCCGCTACCTCGAGGAGTTCGAGGTCGGCGCGGTCTACAAGCACTGGCCCGCGAAGACGGTCACCGAGGCGGACGACCACCTCTTCTGCCTGCTGACGATGAACCACCACCCGCTGCACATCAACGACGTCTACGCGTCGCAGTCGCAGCAGGGCAGAAACGTCGTCGTCGGCCCGCTCGTCTACTCGCTCGCGCTCGGCATGTCCGTCTCCGACGTCTCCGGCAAGGCGATCGCGAACCTCGCGACGGAGGAGCTGAGCCACCCGAACCCCGTGTTCCACGGTGACACGCTGTTCTGCGAGACCGAGGTGCTCGACGTCAAGCCGTCGTCCTCGAAGCCGGACCGCGGGGTCGTCAAGGTCCACACGCGCGTCCTGAACCAGGACGGCGTGCTGGTGGCGGAGTTCAAGCGGCTCGTGCTGGTGCCGCGCAAGAACCCCGGAGCCGCCGGGTAGAAACATCGGATCGGCGCCGATGCGGCGTTTCGCGCGACGGCGGCCGGAACCGGCCGCCTTTGCGCGATGTCTGCATTGCGGAAGCGCCGTTCCGTCCGGGATGGAACAATCCCGCGGATGTCCCGCGACCGCCACGAGGGAGATCACGTGAGCATCACCGACACCGCCCCGCCCACGAGCCATGCGAAGCTGCGCGCCTGGGTCGACGAGATCGCAACCCTGACGCAGCCCGACCACATCCACTGGTGCGACGGCTCCGCGGAGGAGTACGACCGTCTCTGTCAGACGCTCGTCGACGCCGGCACGTTCGAGCGCCTGTCCGACGCGAAGCGTCCGAACTCGTACCTCGCGCTGTCCGACCCGACCGACGTCGCGCGCGTCGAGGACCGCACGTTCATCTGCTCCGAGCGGGAGGACGACGCCGGTCCCACGAACAACTGGTGCGACCCGGCCGAGATGCGCGAGACGCTCAACGGCCTGTTCGATGGCTGCATGCGCGGGCGCACGATGTACGTCGTGCCGTTCTCGATGGGCCCGCTCGGCTCCTCGATCGCCCACATCGGCGTCGAGCTGACCGACTCGCCGTACGTCGCCGTCTCGATGCGGATCATGACCCGCATGGGCGCCGGCGCGCTCGAGGTGCTCGGCGAGGACGGCCACTTCGTGCCGTGCGTGCACAGCGTCGGCGCACCGCTCGAGCCCGGGCAGGAGGACGTCTCGTGGCCGTGCAGCGAGACGAAGTACATCGTCCACTACCCGGAGTCGCGCGAGATCTGGTCCTACGGCTCCGGCTACGGCGGCAACGCGCTGCTCGGCAAGAAGTGCTTCGCGCTCCGGATCGCGTCGGTGATGGCGCGCGACGAGGGCTGGATGGCCGAGCACATGCTGATCCTCAAGCTCACGAACCCGCAGGGCGTCGTGAAGTACGTCACGGGCGCGTTCCCGTCCGCGTGCGGCAAGACGAACCTCGCGATGCTGATCCCGACGCTGCCCGGCTGGAAGGTCGAGACGATCGGCGACGACATCGCCTGGATGAGATTCGGCCCCGACGGACGGCTGTACGCGGTGAACCCCGAGGCCGGCTTCTTCGGCGTCGCGCCGAACACGAGCGAAAAGACGAACCCGAACGCGCTCGCGACGGCGTGCGCGAACGCGATCTTCACCAACGTCGCCAAGACCGACGACGGCGACATCTGGTGGGAGGGCATGACGGACGATCAGCCCGCCCACGCGATCGACTGGCACGGCAACGACTGGACGCCCGAGTCCGGCACGCCCGCCGCGCACCCGAACGCGCGCTTCACCGTCCCGGCCGCCCAGGACCCGGCGATCGCGCCGGAGTGGGAGGACCCCGCCGGCGTGCCGATCGACGCGTTCCTGTTCGGCGGTCGCCGCTCGACGGTCGTGCCACTCGTGCACGAGGCGTTCGACTGGGAGCACGGCACGTTCCTCGGCGCGACGATGGCGTCCGAGACGACCGCGGCAGCGGCCGGCGCCGTCGGCAGACTGCGCCGCGACCCGTTCGCGCAGCTGCCGTTCGCCGGCTACCACATGGGCGACTACATGGCCCACTGGCTGAAGATCGGCCGGCGCGAGGGCGCCGTCCTGCCGAAGATCTTCTACGTCAACTGGTTCCGCAAGGACGCCAACGGCAAGTGGCTGTGGCCGGGCTTCGGCGAGAACAGCCGCGTGCTGGCGTGGATCTTCGGCCGCTGCGAGGGGACCGCCGAGGCGGTCGAGACGCCGATCGGTCTGCTGCCCGCCGAGGGCGCGCTGCCGCTGGACGGGCTCGAGGGCGTCACGGCCGAGGACATGGCCGAGCTGCTGCGCGTCGGCGTCGAGGAGTGGAAGGCCGAGCTGCCGTCCCTGCGCGAGCACCTCGACAAGTTCGGCGACAGACTGCCGGCCGAGATGACCGCCCAGCTCGACGCGCTCGAGTCGCGGCTGAACGCGGCGTCGTAAGCCGCTCTCGGGCTTTCGGTCCGCGCCCCGGCGGGTTGGTACGCCGGGGCACGGACCCGCTCGCGGGCGTCAGGCGCGATCGCTCTGTTCCAGGATCTGCAGCGTCTCGATATCTGCTTGATCCTGTGCGCTGCCGCGAACGCTTTTCATCGCGATCAACTGCTGCGGAGAAGCGGCCTGCAGCTGGTTCCCGTCGATTTCGTAGCGATCGGCATCAGCCGCGAGCGCTGAGTAAGCGGGCACCCCCGCGAGTCTGCGCACAACGTCGAGGTCGCCGAGAGGGGTTGAGAGGCTCACGTTCCTCCCCTGTTTCAACAGCTGCGCTTCGCTCGGGCCGAAGTGCCTCGCCGTGTTGAGGAGCAGCCTCGCATCCAGCGCCTGCAGCAGTCGACAAAGTCGATCGAGGTTGGCCGGATCGGGAGCCGGGACGATGTCGAGATCCTCGGTGGTTCGAATGCCTCCCTGCAGGACGAGCGCGATCCCTCCGATCACGACGAACTCCACGTCGGCCTCGACGAGTGAGCTGAGCAGCGCTCGCAGATCGGGCAGCGTCATGGGAGACGACGAGCGCTGCGCAGCAGGTCCGCTTGACGGCAGAGGGCGGCGAACTTGTCGAGCCGCTGCGTCGGCGTGAGGGCGCGGTCGCGGCGGAGGCGCGCGACGCGTGCGGGATCGACAGGATCGACGACGGCAGGCACGCGTGGTACGGGCGCCTGCTGTTGCTGCTGCTCCATCGGCCGAATGTTGGCAGTCGTCGGGGACACGGTCCAGCGCGTCGGACCCCACGCGCGGGAGCGGCGACGCATCACGTGCTGCGCGGGCGGAGCGGGATGGCGCCGCAGGCGACGGCTGCTGCCGTCGCGCGCGCCGCGTTCGCCGGGTGAGGCGCGCCCCGCCGCGCCTCAGTGCACGTCGTCGCTGCTCGACGCCGGCGGGCGCGACTCCTCGGCGAGCGAGGTGATCGCGAGCATGCCGCGGGCGGCGGTCTCGAGCACGTCGGTCGCCTCCTCGGCCGAGCGGGCGTACAGCTCGACCAGCAGGTGCACGACGATCTGGTCGTCGTCGTGCTTGTGGAAGCGCACGTGCGTGAAGAACTCGCGCGTGCCGTGGTCGCCGAAGGCCGCGTAGGAGAGCGCGTCGCCGGCCTCCGGGCCGGAGCACGTCTCGACCTCCTCGGCATCGACCGTCACGGTGCACGAGGCGACCCACGGCGTGCCGGCGACCATCCGCTCCCAGCGGTCCTCGACCGGCTCGACGCGGCCGTTGTGGAAGCCCAGGTGCGGCTGGTCGTGCATGCAGTCGAGGCACTGCACGACCGCCTCCTGCAGCTCGTCGACGACCTCGGCGCGCTCCCCGGTCGACGGGTCGATGCGGTGGATCCCCTCGTAGTGCACCTGCACCTCGAGGTTCTGCGACCAGCAGCGGTAGCAGCGCAGCCAGGCGCGCACGGTCTCCTGGTCGGTTGAGCCCTCCATCGCCTCTGATTCTATGCTCCGAAGCGCGATGGGCGACTCACGCGATCCGATCGGCGTGGTGCTCGCGGGCGGCGCGGGGCGCCGCATCGGCGGCGGCAAGGCGGTCGTCGAGCTGCACGGCAGGCCGCTGGTGCGCTACCCGCTGGCGGCGCTCCAGACGGTGTTGGCCGAGGTCGTCGTGGTCGCCAAGCAGGGGAGCGCCCTGCCGCCGCTCCCCGGCGTGCCGATCTGGATCGAGCCGGCGGAGCCCCGCCACCCGCTGGCGGGGATCGTGCACGCGCTGGAGGGGGCCGGCGCCGCCTCCGAGATCGACGGCCTCGCGCGCGACGTGCTCGTGTGCGCCGCCGACATGCCGTTCGTGGGGCTCGGGCTGCTGGAGCGACTCGTCAGCACGGACATTGCCGGCGCCCGCGCGCTGGTGCCGCGCGCCGCCGGGCGGCTGCAGCCGCTGCTGGCGCGCTACGCGCCGGCCGCCTACGGCCCGCTCGCCGCCGCGCTGCGGGAGGATCCGCTGCCGTCGCTCACGCACGCGGTCGCGGCGCTCGACCCGTGCGTCCTCGACGTCGCCGACGAGCGCGCGTTCTTCAACGTCAACGCGCCGGAGGACCTGCTGACCGCCGCCGGGCTGCTCGACCGCGTTGGCGAGTCCGGCTGGACGAGCGCGTAGCCTGCGGGAAGGAGTGGACGCCGCCGGCGTCTACAGCGTATGCCCCGCCTGCCGATCCACACCGCGTTCCTCGCGCTCGCCTGCGCTGCAGCAGCGATCCCGGCAGCCGGGTGCGGGGGCGCGGGGTCGGGCGGCGGCGGGGCGTCCTCGCCGAACGCGACGCCGCCGCCTGCGCCGCCCGCGGTCGCGCGCGCGGAGCGCCCGGCGGCGGCCGACTTCCCGGCGCCCGGCGGCCGCAGCCTGCGCCGGCTGGCCGACGCGCTCGACGGCGGCGGCCCGCAGGTCGCGCTCGCGACGAGCGACTACGTGCCCGGCCGCAACCGCCTCGCGTTCGGGCTCGTCGGGAGCGACGGCACGCTGCTGTTCGGCAAGACCGCCGTCTACGTCGCGCGCGGGCAGGGGGCGCCGGCACGCGGGCCGTTCCTGGCGCCGGCCGACTCGCTGCTGGTGCGGCCGGCGTTCCGCAGCCAGACGGCGGCCGGCGACGACGTGCCGGCGGTCTATCACGCGGAGGTCGAGCTGCCGGGGCCGGGCAGCTGGCTCGTGCTGGCCGTCACGCGCGCCGGCGGCAAGCTGCTCGGCGGCGCGACCGCCGTCACGGTGCGGCGCCACTCGCCGGTGCCCGCGGTCGGCGACCCGGCACCGCGCGTGCACACGCCGACGCTCGCGTCCGCCGGCGGCGACGCGGCGACGATCGACACGCGCGTCCCGCCCGACAGACTGCACGGCGTCGATCTCGCCGACGTGCTGGGCAGAAGACCGGTCGCGCTGCTGTTCGCGACGCCGGCGCTGTGCAGATCGCGCGTGTGCGGGCCGGTCACCGACGAGGCGGTCCAGCTCGCGACCGTCTACGGCGACCGCGTCGCGTTCATCCACAACGAGGTCTACGTCGACAACGACCCGTCGAAGGGGCTGCGCCCGCAGCTGCGCGCCTACGGGCTGACGAGCGAGCCGTGGCTGTTCACGATCGACCGCCACGGGCGCGTGGCGGCGCGGCTGGAGGGCGCGTTCGGGATCGACGAGTTCCGCGCGGCGATCGAGGCCGCGCTCAGGCTCAGCCGGCCGCGGCCGTGAGCGTCGCGTCGAAGTCGGTCTGCGAGATCGGCCCGATGCAGGGCGAGCTGGCGCCGGCCGCGCGGTAGCGCTCGACGCCGGCGCGCACCGCGTCGGCGTCGCCGATCGCGGCGAGCGTGTCGAGGAACTGCCCGGAGATCGCGCGCTGCATGCCGTCGCCGTCCCCGCCGGCCGCAGCCGCGTCGAACGCGGCGATCTCCTCGCCGAAGCCGGAGCGCTCAAGCATCGCGCGGTAGAAGGGCAGGCCGAAATAGGGGAGCAGCTCACGGCGCATCGAGGTGTGCGCCTGCGCGGGGTCCTCGACGGCCGCGGCCGGCACGGCCGCCACGACGTCGAAGCCGTCGAGCGACTTGCCGGCGCGCTCGCGGCCCTCGCGCACCGCCGGGATCACGACGTCGCGGATGTACGGCGGCGTGCACAGCCACAGGATCACGCCGTCGGCGACCTCGCCGGCGAGGCGCAGCATGCCGGGGGAGAGGCCGGCGACGTAGATCGGCACGTCGGGCCGCGGGTCGAGGCCGGCGAGCTGGAAGCCGGTGCGCCACTTGACGGCCGGCGCGTCGGGCGACGCCGTCGGCGGCTGCTCGCCGCGCAGGATTGCCCGCACGATCGCGACGTACTCGCGCATCTCCGCGACCGGTCTGTCGATCGTCTGGCCGTGCCAGCCCTCGACGACGGGGCGGTGCGAGACGCCGAGCCCGAGGTTGAGGCGGCCGTCGGCGAGGTCGTCGATCGTCCAGGCGGTCTGCGCCATCGTCGCCGGCGTGCGCGTGTAGATCGGCACGACGCCCGTGCCGACGCGGATGCGCTCGGTGCGCAGCGCGTACGCGGTCACGACGGTGAGCGACTCGCGCCCGGCGATGTGCGTCACGTACGCCGCCTCGTAGCCGAGCTGCTCGGCGCGCTGCACGCGCGCGACGGCTTGCTCGAGCGAGCGGCCGGTGGAGACGAAGCAGCCGAGTCCCATGTGTGCGGATCCTATGGCGTCCCGAACAGCTCGCGCGCCCGTTGCACGACCAGCTCCGGACGCTCCTCCGGCAGGAAGTGGCCGGTGTCGTCGACCCACTCGATCGTCGTGTGGGGTGCGTAGCGCTCGTGCTCGCCGGTCGCGTGCGCGCCCTGCAGGATCGGGTCGCGCCGGCCCCACAGCAGGCGCGTCGGGGTCGTGAGCGTGCGCTCCTTCATCGCACCGGAGACGAGCGGGCGCAGCTCGTGCAGCAGGAACGTGCGGTAGTACTGCTGCGTCGCGCGGGCGTGGTCGGGCTCGCGCAGCACGTCGACGAACGCGGCCAGCTCCTCGTCCGTGTAGCGGCCGTGCGCGCGGGCTCCTCTCAACACGCGGCGCGTGAACTCGCCCTGGCGCATGAGCGCGGCGCCGAGCAGCGGCGAGCCGAGCGCGACCTGGTACCAGAGCGTCAGCAGCCGTCTCACGGACGGGCGCTCGGCCGGCGGCCACAGGTGCGGGATCGAGCAGCCGAGGTAGTGGCCGACCCGCTCCGGCGCGGTCAGGCAGACGAGGAAGCCGGCGAAGGCGCCCCAGTCGTGGCCGATCAGGTCGAAGCGCTCGACGCCCATCTCGCGCAGCAGCGCGAGCACGTCGTCGGCGAGCTGCTGCTTGCGGTAGCCCGAGCGCGGCGCGTCGCTCCAGCCGAGCCCGCGCAGGTCGGGCGCGATCACGCGCCGGTCCGCCGCAAGCGCGGGCAGCACGTCGCGCCACATGAACCAGTGCTGCGGCCAGCCGTGCAGCAGGACGACGGGCAGCCCGGCGGTGTCCGGCGGCCCGCCCTCCGCGACGTGGAAGCGCAGGCCGTTCGCGTGCACGTCGCGATGGGAGATCCCTTCGACCTGCGGCAGCGGCACGGCGGTCATGCGCTGGACCCTACTGGCTGTGCGGCCAGGCAGCGCCGGCTGGCCGGCTCAGTCGCGCTTCAGCATCAGCCCGACGAGCACGGCCGCGAACGCGATCGTGCCGAACGCCAGGGCGGTGCCGAGGCTGGCGGCGCCGAGCAGGCCGGCGAGCGCGCTGACGACGGCGAAGGTCGCGACGAGGATCAGCAGGTCGATGAGCACGGTCGGCATTCTGGCGCGCTCACACGACGCCTGCGTGCTCGGCGAGCGCCCGCTCGAGCGCCGGTACGTCGAGGCCGGGGTCCTGCCGCTCCAGCCAGCGCTCGGCGGCGCGGCGTCCGCCGAGCGCGCGCAGGCCGCGCGCGCCGTGCTCGGCGGTGAAGTCGGCGAGCGCGTGCAGGCGGCGCGCGCGCAGGCGGCGGGCGGCGACGTCGCTCGCGTCGCGGTGCGCGTCGATCGCGTCGAGCAGTCTGTCGATTCCCTGTGGCGGCGCGAGCGAGCTGACCGCGACGACTCTGGTGTCGCGCGCGCCGAGCGAGCGCAGCGCGGCGTGCAGGTCGCGCCGCGCGGAGGTGGCGACCTGGCCGAGGTCGGCCTTCGTCACGACCAGCACGTCGGGGATCTCCATGATCCCGCTCTTGAGGAACTGCAGCACGTCGCCCGAGCCGGGCTGCACGACGACCGCGACCGTGTCCGCGACCTCGGCGACCTCCGTCTCCGACTGGCCGACGCCGACGGTCTCGATCACGACGACGTCGAACGCCGCCGCAAGCGCGTGCGCGGCCGCGCGCGTGGCGGGCGCGAGCCCGCCGAGCCGGTCCCCGGCGGCCATCGAGCGGATGAAGATCGCACGGTCGGCGGGGTCGTACTCGATCCGCGCACGGTCGCCCAGCAGCGCGCCGCCCGACCGCTTCGACGACGGGTCGACCGCCAGCACTGCCACCGACAGCCCGCGCGCACGCCAGCCCGCGACGAGCTGCGAGAGCAAGGTCGACTTGCCGGCCCCGGGAGGACCCGTCACGCCGACGACGTGCCCCGCCGCCTCGCCGCCGAGCGCGGCCGGCGACACGTCCGCCAACAGCTCCGCGATCTCCGCCTGCGCCGCCGGCGCGCGGTTCTCGACGAGGTTCAGCACGGCCGGGGCAACGGACAAGTCGCCGTCGCGCAGGCGTGCAGCGAGGTCGCTCATGAGCGGAACGCTAGCCGGGAGGGAAGCGGGACGCCGCCACGGCAAACGGGCTCAGGCCGAAGTGGCAGCGACCCCGTTGCGCTCGGCGACGAGGGCGACCACGTCGCGCATGATCCGCGTGATGTCGAAGTCCTTCGGCGTGTAGACGGCGGCGACGCCTGCCTCGCGCAAGGGCGCCTCGTCGGCCACCGGGATGATCCCGCCGACGACGACCGGCACCTCGCCCACGCCGGCCTCCCGCAACGCGGCGATCACCGACGGGATCAGCTCTCGATGGGACCCCGACAGGATCGACAGGCCGACGACGTGGACGCCCTCGTCGCGCGCCGAGGCGGCGATCTGCTGCGGGGTCAGGCGGATGCCCTCGTAGACGACCTCCATGCCCGCGTCGCGCGCGGCGACCGCGATCTGCTCGGCGCCGTTCGAGTGGCCGTCCAAGCCCGGCTTGCCGACGAGGATCTTCAGCCGGCGCCCGAGCTGCTCGGACACGCGCTCGACCTCGTCGCGCAGCTCCTCGAGCGACTCGTCGCCGATCGAGACGGCCTCGCCGACGCCCGTGGGCGCGCGGTAGGAGCCGAACACGTCGCGCAGCGCCGCGGCCCACTCGCCCGTCGTCACGCCCGCGCGGGCGGCGGCGATCGTCGCCGCCATGACGTTCTCGTCGGATTGCGCGACGCGCGCCAGCTCGGCCAGCGCGGCGTCCACGGCCGCCTGGTCGCGCGCGGCGCGCCAGGCGGCGAGCGCCTCCTGCTGATGGCGCTCGACGTCGGGGTCGACGACGAGGATGCCGCCGTCGCCGTCCGCGGTCAGTGGCGAGGGCTCCGTCTCGGTGTAGACGTTCTGCCCGACGACCTTCTGCTCGCCCGACTCGATCCGCCGGATCCGCTCGCGGTGCGACTCGACCAGCGCGGCCTTCATGTAGGGGACCGCGTCGACCGCGCCGCCGTGCTCGGCGACGATCGCCATCTCGGCGCGCGCGCCCTCGAGCAGCTCGTTCACGAGCCCGTCCATCACGACCGAGCCCTCGAAGATGTCGGGGTACTCGAGCAGGTCGGTCTCGTACGCCAGCACCTGCTGCAGGCGCAGCGCCCACTGCTGGTCCCACGGGCGGGGGAGGCCCAGCGCCTCGTTCCAGGCGGGCAGCTGGATCGCGCGGGCGCGCGCGTCGCGACCGAGCGTGACCGCCAGCGCCTCAAGCACGATCCGCTGGACGTTGTTCTCCGGCTGCGCCTCGGTGAGCCCCAGCGAGTTCACCTGCACGCCGTAGCGGAAGCGCCGCTGCTTGGGGTCCTCGACCGAGTAGCGGCTCAGCCCCAGCTCGTCCCACAGGATCCCCATCGCGCGCAGCTTCGCGTGCTCCTCGACGAAGCGCACGCCGGCGTTGACGAAGAACGAGATGCGGCTGAAGACCTTGCCCATCTGGTCGGCCGGCACCCGCGCTCTGACCGCGTCGAGCACCGCGATTGCCGTCGACATCGCGTAGGCGATCTCCTGCACCGGGGTCGCGCCCGCCTCCTGCAGGTGGTAGGAGCAGACGTTGATCGGGTTCCACTTCGGCACGCGCTCGACCGTGTAGGCGACCATGTCGGCGATCAGGCGCATCGAGGGGCCGGGCGGGAAGGCGTACGTGCCGCGCGAGAGGTACTCCTTGATGATGTCGTTCTGCGTCGTGCCTTGGAGCTGCTCGGGGCTGACGCCCTGCTCCTCGGCCGTGACGATGTAGAGCGCGAGCAGCCACGCGGCGGTCGCGTTGATCGTCATCGACGTGTTCATCTGGTCGAGCGGGATGCCGTCGAGCAGCGCTCTCATCTGCCCGCGATGCGCGATCGGCACGCCGACCTTGCCGACCTCGCCGCGCGCCAGCTCGTGGTCGGCGTCGTAGCCGGTCTGGGTCGGCAGGTCGAACGCGATCGAGAGGCCCGTCTGGCCCTTCGCGAGGTTGCGCCGGTACAGCTCGTTCGACTTCTCGGCAGTCGAATGGCCGGCGTAGGTCCGCATCATCCACGGACGGTCGGGCTCGGGCAGGCGGTGGGGGGACCGGGCGTCGTCGCTCATGCGCCCGATTGTAAGGTGCAGATACGTGGAAGGTCGCGTAAATCCCATCTCCGCCGAGGCGATCGACGTCCGCTTCCAGGGCATCGAGCGCGTCATCTGCTGCTGGCGCGTCGGCGACGTGCTGGTCGATCCGGGGCCGGAGTCGTCGCTCGCGACGCTGCTCGAGGCGCTTGGGCCGGGCTTCGAGCCGCGCGCGCTGCTGCTGACGCACATCCACCTCGACCACGCCGGCGCGACCGGCGCGCTCCTCGCGCGCTGGCCCGACCTCGAGGTCTTCGTGCACGAGCGCGGCGCGCCACACGTGATCGACCCCTCGAAGCTGCTCGCGAGCGCCGGGCGCCTCTACGGCGAGGACAACATGCGCGCGCTGTGGGGCGAGGTGCTGCCGGTGCCGGCCGAGCGCGTCCGTGCGCTGTCCGGCGGCGAGACGCTCGCGCTCGGCGCGGCCGGCGGCTTCCGCGTCGCCTACACGCCCGGCCACGCCTCGCACCACGTCTGCTACCTGCACGCGGACTCCGGGCGCGCGTTCGTCGGCGACATGGCGGGCGTGCGCATCCCGCCCGCGCACGTGACGATCGCGCCGACCCCGCCGCCGGACGTCGACGTCGAGGCGTGGGACCGCTCGCTCGACCTGGTCGGCGCGTGGCGTCCGGCCAGCCTCGGCCTGACGCACTTCGGCGGCGTCGCGGAGGTCGGGGAGCAGCTCGAGGCGGTGCGCGCCTCGCTGCACGAGCTGGCGCAGCTCACGCGCGACGCCGGTCCCGCGACGGTCGCCGCCGCCGTCCGCGATCGCGTCGACACGACCGGCGACCGCTTCCTGCGCGCCGCCTACGGCGCGGCGGTCCCGCCCGAGCACATCTACCTCGGCCTCGAGCGCTACTGGCGCAAGCGCGCCGAGCGCGCGTCGGCCGTCGGGTCGGCGTAGCCGATCGGGCGTGGCCGCGCGCGCCTGCGGCGGTACCCTGCGAGCCGATGTCCCAGACGATCGAGCTTCCGCGCGTCCAGGGCCCGGGCTCCGGCCTCGGCGGGCACTGGCGCGTGATCGTGCGCAACGACGACCACAACACGTTCGACCACGTCGCACACACGCTCGCCCGCTACATTCCGGGCGTCAACCTCGACGGCGGCTACGCGTTCGCCGACCGCATCCACCACAGCGGTCAGGCGATCGTGTGGACCGGCCAGAAGGAGCCGGCCGAGCTGTACTGGGAGCAGCTCAGCGACGCCGGCCTCACGATGGCGCCGTTGGAGTCCTGCTGAGTCAGCCGCGCACGCGGAAGATCAGCGAGCGCACGACGTGGCCGCGGCTCGGCAGCGCGGTCGCGACGACGGGGAGGCCGGCGGCGCGGCGCGCGAGCGCGCGCGAGGAGCGCAGCGGCAGCCGCAGGCCGATCGTGCCGCCGCGCGGGATCCGCACGCGCTGCGTCCCCATCGGGGCGCCGTCGCCGCGCGTGAAGCGCACGCGCCCCGTGCACGGGTCCGATCTGACCAGCTCGAGCAGGCCGAGCCCCGCCGGGCAGCTCACGCGCAGCGGGATCGCGCCGCCGTGCAGCGGCAGCAGCGGCTCGACCGCGATCGTGCCGCGGGCGCGGTCGTTCACGCTCGGGAACGGGAACGGCAGCGTCGCGACCGTCAGGCGCGTCCCGCCGCGCGGCGGCGCGACGCTCGCGCGCTCGCAGTCGATGTCGACCACGTCGCGCGGGTCGGCCGTGACGGTGTCGCGCCCGCCGCCGCAGGCGACCTCGGTCGCGCGCCCGTCGCGCAGCGAGAAGCGGTCGTTGCCGGCGCCGCCCTGCAGCTGCTCGACGTCGCGCTCGATCGTGTCGCGCTCGTCGCCGGAGCCGCTCCAGTCGAGCCGGCCGATCTGGGCGCGCACCGCGGTGCGGCGCGGCAGCAGCGTCCCGTCGGGGGCGATGCGGTCGACGTAGGTGACGAGGTCCTCGCCCGGGCCGCCGCTCAGCACGTCCGCGCCGCCGCCGCCGGCGATGATGTCCTGCCCGCCGCCGCCGTCGATCACGTCCTCGGCCGGCCCGCCGACGAGCAGGTCGTCGCCCGGGCCGCCTCTGATCGTCGAGGGCAGGTCGGCGCGGATGCGCACGTCGCTGCCCAGCAGCCCGAGCTGCACCTCGATCCGCTCGATCCCGGCGTCCGGGCACGTGACGTGGTAGCCGGTCGCGTCGAGCGTGCAGGCGCTGCCGAGCGCGACGGTCATGCGGCTGGCGTCGTCGTCGAGCGTCAGCACGCCGCCGACGTCGTCGATCGTGACGTTGCTCGGCTCGAGGTCGTCGGCGGTGAAGCGCAGCACCGGCCCGTCGAGCTGGACGAGCCCGCCCGCGCTCGCGGGCGCCGCGGCGAGCAGCGACACGGCGAGCGCGGTCAGCAGGATGGCGCGGGGACGCACGGGCACGACAGGGTAGGCAACCCGCCAGATGGCCCGGAGGTGCGGTGCGGCGCTACCCCGCGCGCGCGGCGCGCACGTCGCGCAGCGTCTCGCGACCGTGCTGCGCGAGGATCCGCTCGACCTCGGTGCGGCAGCCGCCGCAGCCGGTCGTCGCGCCCGTCACCTGCGCGACCGCCGACACGCGCTCGAGCCCGCCGGCGGCGATCGCCTGCTCGATCTGCTCGCGCGTCACATCTGCGCACGAGCAGACGACGCCGCTCACGCTGGGCGCCGCGCCGGCGCCGGCGGGAGGCGCCGCCTCCAGCAGCTCGGGCGGCACCGGCCGCCGCTCCTCGACGAGCCGCCGCAGCGTCACCGCCTCGCTCAGGTCGCCGAGCAGGACCGCGCCGGCGAGCCGGTCGTCCGCGACGACGAGCTTGCGATAGCGCCCGCGCCGCGTGTCGAGGCTCAGCAGCTCCTCCTCGCCGTCGGCCGCCTGCGCGCGCCCCGCCGCGAAGAGGTCGACGCCCATCACCTTCAGCGTCGTCGCCGGCACCGCGCCGTGGAACGCCGCCGGCCGCCCGCTCATCACCGCCGCCGCGACCTTCGCCTGACGCAGCAGCGGCGCCCACAGCCCGTAGACGACGCCGCGATGCGCGGCGCACTCGCCAACCGCCCACGCGCGCGGGTCGCTCGTGCGCAGCTCGTCGTCGACGACGATCCCGCGCGCGACCTCGATCCCCGCCGCCCGCGCGAGCTCCACGTCGGGGCGGATGCCGGTCGCGACGACCACGAGCTCGGCCGGCAGCTCGCGGCCGTCGGCGAGCCGCACCGCGGCGACCGGCGCGTCGTCGTCGGACGCAGCGGCGCCCGCCAACTCGGTCGTGCACGCGCCCAGCAGCACGTCGATCCCCAGCTCGCGGATGCGCCGCTGCAGCAGGCCCGCGCCGAGCGGGTCGAGCTGCTGCTCCATCAGATGCGGCGCCAGATGGACGACCGTCACGCGCATGCCGCGCGCCTGCAGGCCGCGCGCCGCCTCCAGCCCCAGCAGGCCGCCGCCGATCACGACCGCGCGCCGTCCGCTGCCGAGCCCGTCGAGGATCCGCGCGACGTCGCGCAGCGAGCGGAACGGATGCACGCCGGGCCGCGACAGGCCGGCGATCGGCGGCAGCGCCGGCTGCGAGCCGGTCGTCAGCACGACGCGGTCGTACTCGACGAGGCTGCCGTCCGACAGCTCCGCGCAGCGCTCGCCGAGCCCGAGCGCGCTCACGCGGACGGCGCTGCGCAGCTCGACGCCGCGCTCGGCGAACCACGACGCGTCGCGCAGCACCAGCTCCGCCGGGTGCATCTCGCCCGCGAGCGCCGCCGACAGGCGGATGCGGTCGTACGGAAGGCTCGGCTCGGCGCCGGCGATCATCAGCGCGCGGCCGTCCGCGCCGTGCGCGAGCAGTTGCTCGACGACCGCGAGGCCGGCCATCCCGCCGCCGACCACGAGCGTGCGACCGCCGGCCGCCAGCGCGCGGCGCGAGGGCGGGCGGGCTCGTTTCAGCGGCTCGACGCGCACCGCCGTCGCCTTCAGCTCGGCCTGGCGGGAGATCGGGTCGAGCGCCGGGCTGACGACCTCGTTGAGCGGCGTCTCGCCGGCTGCGAGGTGCAGGGCGCCCCAGTGGAAGGGCGCGAATGCGACGCCCTCCGGCAGCGTGTCGACGATCCGCACCTGCATGCTCGCGACCCCGCGACGCGAGACGAGCCGCGCGGCGGCGCCGCCGCGCACGCCGGCGCGCGCGGCGTCGGCCGGGTGCAGCTCGACGAACGGGCCGGTGTCGCTCCCGGCCAGCTCGGGCGACTTGCCGGTGCGCGTCATCGTGTGCCACTGGCCGGGCAGGCGGCCGGTGCTCAGCAGCAGCGGAAACGACGCGTCCGGACGGTCGACCGGCGCGGCGTGCGGCGTCGCGCCGAGGCGCGCTCTGCCGCTCGGCGTCGGCAGCTTCCCCCACGCGTAGAGCCGCGCCGTGCCGGGATGCGCCTCGCGCCCCTCCGCACGCGCCGGGCACGGCCACTGGATGCCGCCGCCCTCGCGCCGCAGGCGCTCGTGCGAGAGCCCGCTCATGTCGCACGGCCGGCCGGCGGTCGTCGCGGCGAACTCGTCGAACACCTCGGCCGCCGCTCTCCACGCGAACGCGTCCGGGAAGCCCCACGCGCGCGCCAGCCGCGCGAAGATCTCCCAGTCGGGCAGCGCGAGCCCCGGCGGCGGCAGCGCGCGCTGCACGAGCGAGACGCCGCGCTCGGAGTTCGTCATCGTGCCGTCCTTCTCCGGCCATTGCGCGGCGGGCAGCAGCGCGTGCGCGAGCGCCGTCGTCTCGGTCGGGTGGTAGGCGTCCTGCGCGACGACCAGCTCGGCGCGGCGCAGCCCGGCGGCGAAGCGCTCCGCGTCGGGCTGCGAGACGACCGGGTTCGTCGCGACGATCCAGACCGCCTTCACGCGGCCGGCGTGCAGCGCGTCGGCCAGCTCGGTCGCCGCGATCCCGGGCTCGGGGGAGATGCCCGGCAGGTCGGCCGGCAGTCTCCACAGCTTGCGCATCTCGGCGCGGTCCTCCGCGACCGACACCGAGCGGTAGCCGGGCAACAGGTTCGACAGGCCGCCGGTCTCGCGGCCGCCCATCGCGTTCGGCTGCCCGGTCAGCGAGAACGGCCCGGTGCCGGGTCGGCCGAGGTTGCCGGTCAGCAGACAGAGGTTGTGCAGCGCGCGGTTCTTCAACGTCCCGACGCTCGACTGGTTCGCGCCCATCGACCACAGCGCGAGCGCGCGCGGCGCGGACGCGAACGCGTGCGCCGCCTGCTCGATCAGCGCCGCCGGCACGCCGCTCTCCGCGGCGGCCCGCTCGGGCGTCCACTCGGCCGCCGCCGCGAGCGCCTGCTCGGCGCCCTCCGTCCGCGTCGCGACGAACGACTCGTCGACCAGGCCCTCGCGTGCGATCACGTGGACCATCGCGTTCAGCACGGCGAGGTCGCTGCCCGGCCGCAGCGCGAGGTGGAGGTCCGCCGCCGCGGCCGTCGGCGTGCGGCGCGGGTCGAGCACGATCAGCGTCGCGCCCTCCTGTCGGCGGCGGCGGATGCGCGCCCACGCGATCGGATGACAGGCGGCCGTGTTGGAGCCCAGCAGCAGCATGCAGTCGGCGCGCTCGAGGTCCGCGTAGGAGGCCGGCGGGCCGTCGGCGCCGAACGTCTCCTTGTAGGCGGCGACGGCGCTCGACATGCAGAGGCGCGAGTTGGAGTCGACGTTGTTCGTGCCGACGAAGCCCTTCACGAGCTTGTTGACGACGTAGTAGTCCTCCGTCAGCAACTGGCCGGAGACGTAGAAGGCGATCGCGTCCGGCCCGTGCGCGGCGACGATCGCCTGCAGTCGCTTCGCGAGCAGGGGGATCGTGCGCCGCCACGTCGACGGGCGCCAGCGCTCGTCGACGTGGTCGCGCAGCAGCGGCGTGACAGCACGGTCGGCAGCGTGGACGGCGTCGGGCAGGTGCAGCGGCTTGCGGCACGTCGCGCCGCGGTTGACGCGATGCAGCTTGTCGCCCTCGACCGAGGCGAGCCGCCCGTTGCGGACGTTCGCGACGAGCCCGCAGCCGACCCCGCAGTAGGGGCACGTGGTGCGCGTCGCGCCGGCGCTCATGCGCCAGGGGTGCCGGAGCCGGCCATGTGGCCGGCGGAGGCGGGCCCCCCTGCCGACTCCAGGTTCAGCAGCAGCTCGCCGTCGCGCTCGACGACCTCGTAGCGCGTCAGCGCGCCGTCGTCCGCGCCGATCCGCGCGCCGCTGCGCAGGTCGAAGCGCCAGCCGTGCAACGGGCACGTGACGCAGCCATCCGCGACGAGCCCGTCCTGCAGCGGGCCGCCGGCGTGCGGGCAGTCGGCGCTGACCGCGTGCACGCCCTCCTCGGTGCGGAAGATCGCGACCCGGCGCCCGTCGACCGTCACGCGCCGGCCCTCCCACAGCGGCACGTCGGCGGCGCGGCCGACCGCGACCCACGTCCCGTCGATGAGCGCGCTCATCTCGCCGCCTCCAGCACGACGTCGATCGGCGTCAGCGGCTGCGGCTCGCTGTCGAGCTCGGCGAACTGCTTGGGGTGGACCGGCGAGCGGCGCTCGAGCCACGGGTCCGGGTCGGCGGCGGCCTTCGCGATCGCGTAGCGCTCGAGCAGCTCCGCCTGTCGCGCCGGGTCGAGCACGACCGCGCGCACCGCCTCGATCCCGACCCGCTCGACCCACGTGTACGTGCGCTCCAGGTACTCCGCCTGCTCGCGGTAGTGCTGCAGGAAGGCGAGCGCGAGGCGGATCGCCGCCTCGTCGTCGGCGACCGTGTCGAGCAGGTCGCCTCTGCGCACGTTCGCGCCGGCCGCCCCGCCGACGTACAGCTCCCAGCCGCCCTCGATCGCGACGAGGCCGATGTCCTTCACGTACGCCTCGGCGCAGTTGCGTGGGCAGCCGGTCACCGCCGACTTGACCTTGTGCGGCGTGTAGAGCCCCTCCATGCGGCGCTCCAGCTCGATCCCGACGGCGATCGCGTCGCCGAGGCCGAAGCGGCAGAAGTCGGTGCCGACGCACGTCTTGACCGTGCGGACGGCCTTCGCGTAGGCGTGGCCCGACGGCATCCCCAGCTCCTCCCACACGCGCGGGAGCGCCTCCTTCCTGATGCCGAGCAGGTCGATCCGCTGGCCGCCGGTGAT
The DNA here is from genome assembly GCA_018268595.1 of Actinomycetota bacterium. GTDB lineage: Bacteria > Actinomycetota > Thermoleophilia > Solirubrobacterales > Solirubrobacteraceae > Conexibacter. Next base: position 37,620 of record JAFDWH010000018.1, read on the forward strand.
CTTCACCATGCGCACGTCGTGGCGCTCGGCGACGTCGGCGATGCGGCGCAGCTCGTCGGGCGTCGTGACGCCCCCGCGGATGCGCGGGACGACGGAGAAGCTGCCGTCGCTCTGGATGTTCGCGTGCACGCGGTCGTTGATGAAGCGCGCGTGGCGCTCCTCGCGGTGGCGGCTCTCCTGCACCTGCGAGACGAGGTAGGCGAGGCCCGGCTTGCAGGCGCCGCACTCGCGGCCCGCGCCGCAGGCGGCGGTCAGCTCGCTCACCGACTCCAGCTCGCGCTCGCGCACGAGCGCGGCGAGCTGCTCGCGCGTCTGCTTGCGGCAGGGGCACAGGTAGGCGGGCTCCTCGCCGGCGCCGCCGCGCTCGAGCGCCAGCAGCTCTCTGACGAGCCCCTTGCACGAGCCGCAGCCGGAGCCGGCGCGCGTGACGGCGACGACCTCCTGCGTGGAGCCCAGCCCCTGCGCGCGGATCGCGCCGACGATCTCGCCCTTGCAGACGCCGTTGCAGTTGCACACCTGCGCGGTGTCGGGCAGGTCGGCGGCGCTCGCCTCGCTCGCCTGCGCCAACAGCCCGAGCAGGTCCTCGACCGACTCGCGCCGGCGCACCTGCTCCAGCAGCAGCTCGTGGCCGCGCGTGTCGCCCAGCAGGATCGCGCCGGCCGCGCGGCGGTCCGCGTCGACGACGAGCTTGCGGTACGTGCGCGATGCCGCGTCGGCCGCGACGACCTCGCGCGCGCCGCTCGCGTCGCCGACGGCGACGAGGTCGACGCCCATCACCTTCAGCTTCGCCGCGTGCACCGAGCCGGCGTAGGCGCCAGCGCCCCCGGTGAGCGTCTGCGCCGCGACGGCCGCCTGCTCGTGGATCGGCGCGACGAGCCCGTAGACGACGCCGCGGTGCTGGGCGCACTCGCCGACCGCGAGCGCGCGCGGATGGCTTGCGGCCATCGCGTCGTCGACGACGATCCCGCGCTCGACCGCGAGCCCGGCGTCGCGTGCGAGCGCGACCTGCGGCCGGATCCCGATCGAGACGACGACGAGGTCGGCGGGGAGCAGGCTGCCGTCCGCCAGCAGCAGCCCGCTCACCGCCTCCTCGCCGACGAGCGCGGCCGTCTGCGTCTCCAGCCGCACCTCGACGTCGAGCTCGCGCATCGCGTCGAGCAGCAGGGCCGCGGCGCCGTCGTCGAGCTGGCGCTCCATCAGGCGCTCGACGAGGTGGACGACCGTCACGGGGCAGCCGAGCCCGGCGATCCCGCGCGCGGCCTCCAGGCCGAGCAGCCCGCCGCCGATCACGACCGCCTGCCGCGCCGTGCGGGCCCGTGCGGCGATCGCGTCGCAGTCGCCGGGGGCGCGGAACGCCAGCACGCCCGGCAGGTCGATCCCGGAGAGCGGCGGCAGCAGCGGGTCGGAGCCGGTGCAGAGGACGACGCGCTCGAACGCCAGCGTCGCGCCGTCAGCCAGTGTGCAGACGCCGTCGTCGAGATCGAGCGCGGCGACCGCCGCGCCGAGCCGCACGTCGACGTCGTGGTCGGCGTACCACTCGTGCGGGCGCAACTGCAGCTCGGCACGCGTCGTCTCGCCCGCGAGCAGGTGCGAGAGCGCGACGCGGTCGTAGGGCAGCTCCGGCTCCTTGCAGAGGAGCGCGAGCGGCACGCGCGGGTCACGCTCGCGCACCCGCTCGCAGACCGACTGACCGGCGATGCCGCCGCCGACGACGAGGATTCCGCTCATGGCCGAACAGGTTGGCCGCGGTCTGGCGCGACGCGTACCGCCGCGTGTCGAAAGCGGGGGAGCGGCGTGCATCCCTGTGTCGCAATCGAAACCGCCTGGTTCAATATGGGGCGGTGCCGCGACCGCGCAAGCAGCTCGACTTCCGCGCCGCCGCCGCGGCGCTCACCGCGCCCGGCGCAGAGGGCGCCACGATGGCGGCGATCGCACGCCGCCTCGACGTCGCCAAGCCGACGCTCTACCGCATGGCCGGCAGCCGCGAGGAGCTGGTGCAACTGTGCGTGGACGCGGAGGCCGAGCGGCTGCTGGAGCAGCTCCACCGGGCCGGCGGCGTCGCCGGCTTCCTCGCCTTCGCAGAGGACTCGCCGGCGGGCTTCCTCCTGCTGTTCGGAGGACGCCACGCGCAGGCGCGCCAGGCCGTGCGGCGCGTCGAGAACCGCCTCGGCGACGAGCTGCAGCGCCGCGGCGTTCCGCAAGCGCACGCCGCCGCCGCCGGCCTGCTGGGACTCGCGGCCGCCGTCGCTCGCCGCGCGCTGGAGGACGGCGTTCCGCTCGAATCGCTCGATCTGCAGGCGATTCTCGTCCGGATGTCATCCGAAGGAAACTGAACCCGTCGGTTCGCTTTTCGCCCTGTGGCGAAAGCGAGCGCCCGAAATCTCCGCCCTCGCGCCGTGGAGCGGCCCGCAGCTCGGCCCTAGCGTGGCGGCACGATGAGCCGACACCACGGAGGAGCGATGACCCGAGGACGCTGGATCGACGAGTGGAACCCGGAGGACGAGCGCTTCTGGGAGACGACAGGCAGGAAGATCGCGCGAAAGAACCTTGCCCTCTCGATCTTCGCCGAGCACCTCGGCTTCTCGATCTGGGTGCTGTGGACGATCGTCGTGATCAACCTCGGCAACGTCGGGATCGCGCTGTCGCTCTCAGAGGCGTTCTGGCTGACGGCGGTGCCGAACCTGATCGGCGCGGCGCTGCGGATCCCCTACACGTTCGCGGTGCCGCGCTTCGGCGGGCGCGCGTGGACGACGATCAGCGCCTCCCTGCTGCTGATCCCGGCGCTGCTCGTGGCGCTCGTCGTGCCGAGCGGCTGGCTCGCCGCGCAGCCGCACGCCACCCAGTTCTGGATCCTGCTCGCGTGCGCGGCGACCGCGGGCGTCGGCGGCGGCAACTTCTCCTCCTCGATGGCGAACATCTCGTTCTTCTATCCGGAGGGCGGAAAGGGCCTCGCGCTCGGCCTCAACGCGGCCGGCGGGAACCTCGGCGTCGCCGTCACGCAGCTGCTGGTCCCGCTCGTGATCGTCGTCGGCGTGCCGGCCGCCGCGGTGAAGCTGCCCGTGCACGAGGTGCACCTCGCCTACGCCGGGCTCGTGTGGCTGCCGCTCGTCGTCGTCGCGGCGCTCGGCGCGTGGCTGCGGATGGACAGCCTCACGCAGGCCAGAGCGGACGGGCGCGCCTACGCGACGGCGCTCAAGCAGCCGCAGACGTGGGTGATGTCGGTCCTGTACGTCGGCACGTTCGGCTCCTTCATCGGCTATTCGTTCGCGCTGCCGCTCGTGATCAAGAACACCTTCCCGGAGTTCCTCGGCGGCCATCCGTTCATCGCGACCTACCTCGCCGGGCTCGCGTTCGCGGGCGCGCTCGTCGGCTCGGTCGCGCGGCCGCTCGGCGGCTGGCTGGCCGACCGCGTCGGCGGCGCGCGCGTGACGCTCGTCGCGTTCGTCGGCATGGGCGCGACGACGCTGGCGGCGATCGTCGGCGTCAGAGCGCACAGCTTCGCGCTGTTCTTCGGCGCGTTCATGGCGATCTTCCTGCTCGCCGGGATGGGCAACGGGTCGACCTACCGGATGATCCCGTCGATCTTCGGCGCGCTCGGGCGCAGGGCGGCGGCCGAGCAGGGGCTCGACCCGCGCGAGACGGCGCTCGCGTTCAAGCGCCAGGCGGCTGCGGTGATCGGGATCGCCGGCGCGGTCGGCGCCTTCGGCGGGTTCCTGATCCAGGTCGCCCTGCGGCAGGCGAGCCTCGGCGTCTCGACGCTCGTGAGAGCAGCCGAGACGCCCGCGCAGAGACTGGCGATCGCGCAGGCGCACGCCGACTGGTCGATTCCGGCGCTGTGGGGCTTCCTCGCCGCCTACGTGCTGTTCGCCGGCATCACGTGGTTCTGCTACCTGCGCCGCTCGGTCGCCGTCGGGCGGATCCCGAGCCTCGCGCACGCCTCCGTCTGAGGCCTGGCTACGCGCCCTGCGCCAGCGCCTTGCCGGCCTGGCGCTCGGGGCTCACGCGCACGACGTTCCAGACGAGCCCGAGCTTTTCCATCGCGGCGATCGCGAGGCCGCTCGGGTCGGCCAGCCGCTCCAGCCGCCGCAGCCCGTGGAAGGCCGAGGTGGGGAAGGCGTGGTGGTTGTGGTGCCACGCCTCGCCGAGCGACGGCAGCGCGAGCCAGAAGACGTTGCGCGACTCGTCGTCGGTCTCGAAGCGGCGACGGCCGAAGAAGTGGCAGACCGAGTTGATCGACCACGTCATGTGGTGCAGCAGGAAGATCCGCACGAAGCCGCCCCACAGCAGCGCGAGCAGGCCGCCGACGAGCGAGAAGCCGCTCAGCACGAAGCCCAGCACGAACGGGATGAGCAGCGTCATGTAGACCCAGAAGAGGAACGTGCGGCTGACCCAGCGGATCGGCTTGTCGTCGATCAGGTCCGGCGCGTAGCGGCGCGCCGACGCGCGCCCGTGCGTCTTGTCGCCGAGCATCCAACCGACGTGCGCGTGCCACAGGCCCTTGACCGCACCGCGGAAGCCGTCCTCGAAGTCGACGTGCGGGCTGTGCGGATCGCCCTCCTCGTCGGCGAACGCGTGGTGCTTGCGATGGTCGGCGACCCACGTGATGACGTCGCCCTCGACGGCCATCGAGCCGAAGATCGCGAGCAGCAGGCGCACCGGTCGCGAGGTCTCGAACGCGCGGTGCGTGAACAGCCGGTGGTAGCCGATCGTGATGCCGAAGCCGGTGATCGCATACATGAAGGCGAAGATCGCAAGCTCCTGCCAGTGGATCGCCTTGTTCCACAGCAGCACGATCGCGGAGAGGAAGGCGACGAAGGGCAGGACGACGGCGACGAGGTTGGAGATGCGGTGCGCTCGGGTCATGGTTTGGAGCCTACGACGCAAAGCGGTTGTTGTCCTCGTTTGCCGGCCACGTCTTGACCGGGAAAAGTTGTAGCTTTTCCACAAGAATGGTTGAACCCGCACCCGACCTGTTCGATCCGCGCCCGTGGCGGCGCCTGCCGGCCGACGCCGTCGCCGCGATGCGCCCGCAGCTGCCGGACCTCGCGCGCGAGATCATCGCCGCGATCCGCGTCGAGGTGCCGGCCTACGCGCGTCCGCTGGAGGGGCCGTTCGGGCGCGGCCTCGTGGTCGGGGTGGAGGAGGCGCTGCGCCAGTTCATCGACGGGATCGAGGCCGGCGGCCCGATGCCGCGCTCGCGCGTGTACGTCGACCTCGGCCGCGGCGAGGTGCGCGCCGGCCGCGGGCTCGACGTGCTGCTGGCCGCCTACCGCGTCGGCGCGCGCGTCGCCTGGCGCCGCTTCTCCGCCGCCGGCGTCGCGGCCGGGCTCGAGCCGCAGACGCTCTACCTGCTGGCGGAGTCGATCTTCGCCTACATCGACGAGCTGTCGGCGAAGTCGGCCGAGGGCTATGCGCTGGAGCAGTCGGCCGCCGCGGGGGAGCTGCGCGCGCAGCGCCAGCGGCTCGCGCGCCTGCTGCTACGCGACCCGCCGGCCGACCCGCTCGACGTCGAGGAGGTGGCGCGCGCGGCGCGCTGGCGGCTGCCGGCGGCGCTCGCGGCGTTCGCGTTTCCGGAGGCGCAGAGCGAGCGGATCGCGCCGCGCCTGCCGGCCGACGCGATCGTCGACACGGTCGGCGACGTCGTCTGCGCGCTGCTGCCCGACCCGGCGCGCGAGGGCCTGCGCACGCAGTTGCAGCACGCGGTCGGGCCGCGCCACGTGGCGGCGCTCGGCCCGGCCGTCGCGTGGGGCGACAGCGCGCTCAGCCTCGCGCGCGCCCGCGCGGTGCTGGAGCTGTCGGCCGAGGGCGCCGCGCCGCCGCACGGCGTGCTCGACAGCGCCGACCACGCGACCGCACTGCTGCTGCGCAGCGACCGCCGCCTCGCGCAGGAACTGGTGCGCGCGCGGCTCGCGCCGCTGGCGCGGCTGGCCGCCGGCCCGCGCGCCCGCATGACGGCGACGCTCGCCGCCTGGCTCGCCGAGCAGGGCCGGCTGCAGGCGGTCGCCGAGCGCCTGCACGTGCATCCGCAGACGGTGCGCTACCGCCTCAGCCGTCTGCGCGAGCTGTTCGGCGAGCAGCTCGACGATCCGCAGCGCCGCTTCGAGCTGGAGCTGGCGCTGCGGGTCGAGGGCGCGTTCGACGCCTAGAGCGGCGCTACTCGAGCGTCGGGCTGGCGGCGAGCGGCGCCGGCTGCTCGGCCGGCGCCTGCGCGATCACGTCGAAGGCGATCTCGTCGTGCCAGACGTAGAGGACCGGCACCTGGTAGCGGTTGCTGTTCTGCGCGCGGAAGGCGACCATCTCCGGCCCCTCCCAGTAGCGCTCCCAGTCGAGCTTCGACTCGAACCACACCATCTGGGTGATTCTGTAGGCGTCGTCGAGCGAGCGGTGAACGCGGTACTGCGTCGCGCCGTAGCGGATCGACGTAGCCGCGACCTCGGTCACCGCGGCGGCGAGTCTGTCGCCGCGGAACAGCGTCGCGTACCAGGGGATGTGAACGACTCCGGCCATCGGCGGGGATCCTAGCGAGCGGACCGGGGGCGAGGCGGTGCGGTGGCGGGGCGGACGCTCACGCGCCGACCTCCGCGCGGATCGCGCCCGGGCCCTCGGCCGTCTTGCCCTGGTTCTCCTCGGTCGCGCCCACGAGGATCGCGATCTTGCCGAGGTGCTTGTTGTCGCGCAGGAGCTGGTGCGCCTCGGCAACCTTCTCGAAGCCCATCGTCTGCCACAGCACCGGCCGCACGAGCGAGTGCTCGATCAGCTCGTTCGCCTTCAGCGCCTCCCAGGCGTTCGCGAAGTGCGAGCCGATGATCTGCTTCTGGCGCATCCACAGGTAGCGCACGTCGAAGTCGAGCTGGTAGCCGGAGGTGGCGCCGCAGATGACGACTCTGCCGAACGGTCTCACGCACAGCACCGAGGTCGGGAACGTCGCTCTGCCGACATGCTCGAAGACGATGTCGGGCGCGCCGCCGAGCTTCTCCTCGACCGCGTTGCAGAAGCGCTTGGACTCCTTGAAGCGCGCCTTCTCGGCGTCCTTGTCCTCGCCGCCCTTGCGCATCATGCCGACGAAGTCGTTGCGGTCGATGTAGTCGACGGCGCCGAGCTGCTTGATCAGCTCGCCCTTCTCCGCGCTCGACACCACGCCGACCGACTGCGCGCCGGCGATCTTGCAGAGCTGCGTGGCGAACACGCCGAGGCCGCCGGCGGCGCCCCAGATCAGCACGCGGTGGCCAGGCTGGAGCTTCGCCTGGTCCATCAGCATGCGGTAGGCGGTGAAGTAGGTGAGGCCGTACGAGGCCGCCTCCTCCCAGCTCAGGTGTCTCGGCTTCGGCAGGAGCTGCTGCGCTTGCACCTTCGTGAACTGGGCGAAGGAGCCCCACGTCGTCTCATAGCCCCAGATCCGCTGCGAGGGCGCGGCGAGCGGGTCGAGCCCGTGGACCTCCGGGTCCTCGTAGGAGGCCTGGTTGCAGTGGATCACCACCTCGTCGCCGACCTTCCAGCGCGTGACGCCGTCGCCAACCTTCCAGACGATCCCGGAGGCGTCGGAGCCGCCGATGTGGTGGCCGTACTGCGGGTGGTCGCCGTAGCGCATGACGGAGATCGGCTCGCCGAGCGCGGCCCACACGTTGTTGAAGTTCACGCCGGCGGCCATCACGCGCACGACGACCTCGAAGGCGCCGGGCTGCGGCGTCTCGATCTCCTCGAGCTGGAACGCGTCCACGGGCTCGCCGAGGCGCTCCTCGCGGATCACCCACGCGGTCATCGTCTCGGGCAGCTCGCCCGGCTCGGTCGCGACGGTAGCGACCTGGCTCACATCGACAGCCACAACGGCACCTCTTGCAAAGTCGGTTTTGGGAAGTCGGAAGGCCCGCATCGTACTGATGCGAGGAGGGTCGCCTATTCAGTCGAAGAAGCGCTGACGCCGGAACCACGCGTAGAGGAGCGCGATCGACAGCAGCGCCCCGCCGACGCCGTAGACGAAGAACGACACGGGGCCGGTGATGTGCCGCACGAGGAAGCCGAAGTTCTGGCCGAAGAAGCCGGTCAGCGCGGTGATCGGCAGGAACACCGTGGCGACGAGCGTGAGCTGTTTCATCACCTGGTTGAGGCGGTTCGAGACGGTCGACAGGTAGACGTCCATCGCGCCGGTCAGCAGGTCGCGGTAGGAGTCGATCAGGTCGGAGATCCGGATCAGGTGGTCGTAGACGTCGCGGAAGTAGTCGCGCGTGCCGGTCTCGAGGCCGGGGAGCTCGGCGATCTCCCCGATCGTGCGAGCCGCGAGGTCGCGCTGGGGCGTGATCACGCGGCGCAGCACGACGAGCCGGCGCTTGAGCTGGAAGACCCGCTGGAGCTGCTCGTCGGTCGGTCTCAGGACGATCGCGTCCTCCAGCTCGTCGATCTCGTCGTCGATCCGCTCCAGCACCGGGAAGAACGTGTCGGTGAGCGCGTCGAAGATCCGGTAGACGACCAGCTCCTCGTCGGTCGACTGGTCGCTCGCGACGCGCCGGCGCAGCTCGTCCAGCTCGGCACACGCGCGCCGGCGGACCGTCACGACCCAGCTCCCGCTCACCATCATGTGCACCTCGACGAGCTGCGGCGCGTCGGCCGACAGGGTCTCGCTCGCGTGCGCGCCGTAGAACGCGATCAGCATCTGGTCGCCGTAGCGGTCGAGCTTCGGGCGCTGTCTGAAGTGCTGCATGTCCTCCAGCGCGAGCGGATGCCAGCCGAAGCGCTCGCCGAGCGCTGCGAGTTGCGCGTCGGCCGGGTCGAGCAGGTCGAGCCAGAAGAACTCGTCGCGCGCGGTCAGCTCGTCGATCGCGCGCTCGTCGACGCTGTCGAGGACGTGCATCGGCGCGGACGCTAGTCCGCCGCGCGGACGGGCAGGGGGCTACGGCTGCAGCAGGTCCTGCTGCGCGCTCTGCCGCTGCGGGCCGACGACCAGCCGCGCGGGCGGGACGCCGCCGCCGGCGACGCCGACCGCGCAGGCGCCCTCGACGAGCGGCAGCTTGATCGTGGCCGCGCCCTGCGGGTTGATCGGGCCGCTGGAGGCCGCGCCCGCGACGCAGGATCTGCCGGCGCCGGCGGCTGCCGTGAGCGTGACGTCGCGCGAGCGGCGGCTCTCGTTGGCGATCAGCAGCAGCACCGGGCCCGCGCCGACGTGCGTGGGGGACAGCTGGACGCGGGTGTCGGTGACCGCGATCGAGATCGAGATCGGCGCGGGGGGGCGGTCGGCGTTGGCGTACGCGCCGCCGCCGGAGCCGCAGCCGGCGGAGAGGCCGGCGAGAACGAGCGCCGTGGCGCTGAGCGCTCCGAGCTTCCGCGTCCGCATCGTGGCTGTGGGTCTCCCTCTGCGTCTCTCGGTGCCGTGGGCCACCGAATCGTCGTCCGACGGCACCCCCGTACGCCGCTTGCGCGGGAACCTTAGCTGACCGGCCAGTCAGTGGCGAGTCGGCGACGGCCGCGCGGACGCGGCCGGCGCGTCGCCGCCGCGAGGCGGCCTCCGGACGTCAGGCCGCGTCGTCGGCATGCGGTGCGGCGGCCGTCGCGACCAGCCGCTCGCGCTCGTCCGCGAGCTCTTCGAGCTCGCGCTGAAGCTGCTCCCAGGAGACCAGCTCGGCCTCCTCGTAGTCGGATCCCGCGAGCGCGGACGTGCTCGTGCGGTAGATCTCCCAGGCCGTGCGCGTGCGCTCGTCGAGCTGCTCGAGCAGGCGACTCGTGTCGTGGTCGGCTGCGAATGTGGTCATCGGGCGCCTCCTTCCTTCGACGGTGACCCCGGCACTGATCATCCTACCCGGGGTCGCGGTCACCACACGACAGTGGTGGCACGGCGTTGCACGCTACGGCGATCGCCAGCGACCGCCTCCGCGCGACGTCACCCGGAGAACGGCAGCTCGACGACCGTCGCGGTCGCCTCGCCGGCGTGCAGCGTCGCGCCCGGCTCCGCCTCGCGGCGCACGAGCGCGAGGCCGATCGGGCCGTGCACCGGCGAGTCGGCGACGCTGCCGAGGCGGCCGACCGGCTTCCCCGCGAGCGTCAGCTCGGTGCCGCTCGCGACGGGCGCCGACAGCCGCAGGCCGCGCAGGTGGCGGTTCGGCTTGCCCTTGTAGAAGAGGCGCGCGACCGTCTCCTGGCCGGTGTAGCAGCCCTTTCCGAACGAGACCGCACGCTCGTTGAGGCCGGCCTCCTGCGGGATCGTCGTGTCGTCGAGGTCGACGCCGTAGCGCGGGCGCCCGCGCTCGACGCGCAGCACCTCGGCGGCGGCCTCGGGCACCGGCTCGGCGCCGCGCGCGGTCAGCGCGGCGATCAGCGCGGCCGTGTCGCCGGCGTCGCAGATCAGGTCGACGCCGAGGTCGGTCGCGACGGCGCGCGCGGCGACGCCGTCGACCGCGACCGCCGCGTTCGCATGCTCGGCGTGCGGCAGCGACTCGGCGCCGGCCACGCCCCGCGCCTGCGGGCCGACGAGCGAGACGAGCCCCTGCTGGAGCGTGCGCTTGTGCAGCTCGGCGTCGTAGCCGACCTGTGCGCGGTGCAGCACGTTGAAGATCCCCTGCAGCGCGGAGCGCTCGGTGTCGAGCCACAGCTCGTCGCCGAGGTCGAGCACGCGGAGGTCGCCGAGCATCTTGCCCTTCGGGCTCAGCAGCGCGGCGTAGCAGCCGGTCCCCGGCGCCAGCGCCTCGACGTCGTTCGTCACCTGCCCCTGGAGGAACGCCTTCGCCTGGCTGCCGGTGAACGCGAGCTTGCCGCGCTCGGAGCGGTCGACGAGGCCGCATCCGGCGCGCACGGCGCGATCGGCGGGTGTGAGCTGGGCGCTCGCGGGCATCGTCTCGCGAGCATAGCCATCGCTGGTTTAGATATGCCACAATCATTCTTGTGACGCCTACGCCGACGAGCTCCGAGGCCGCTGTCGCGCTGCCGCCCCCGAGCGCGTTGCAGCGCATCCGCTCGCGGCGGGGCCTGGGCGCGGTGCTCCCGCTGCTGGGCCCGGCGTTCGTCGCCTCGATCGCCTACGTCGACCCCGGCAACTTCGCGACGAACATCTCCGGCGGCGCCCAGTTCGGATACGTCCTGCTGTGGGTCGTGCTGGCGGCGAACCTGATGGGGATGCTCATCCAGACGCTGTCCGCGAAGGTCGGGCTCGCGACCGGCCGCAACCTGCCGGAGCTGTGCCGCGACCACCTGCCGCGACCGGCCTCGTGGGGGCTGTGGGCGCAGGCCGAGGTGATCGCGATGTCGACCGACCTGGCCGAGTTCATCGGCGCCGCGATCGCGCTCAACCTGCTGTTCGGCGTGCCGCTGTTCGTCGCCGGGCTGATGACCGCTGTCGTCGCGTTCGCGATCCTCGCGTTGCAGGCGCGCGGCTACCGCCGCTTCGAGCTGGCGATCGGGGCGATGCTCGCGATCATCCTGCTCGGCTTCCTCTACGACACGCTGCAGGTCGGCGCCGACTGGGGCGCGGCCGTCGCCGGGTTCGCGCCCGGCTTCCACGGCGGCGACTCGGTCCTGCTCGCGTGCGGGATCCTCGGCGCGACCGTGATGCCGCACGTGATCTACCTGCACTCGGCGCTCACGCAGGAGCGCATCCCCGCGCAGGACGAGCGGGAGCGGCGGCACCTGCTGCGCTTCCTGCGGCTCGACGTCGTGATCGCGATGGCGATCGCGGGCGTCGTGAACATGCTGATGCTGATCATCGCCGCCTCGCTGTTCCACGGCTCCGCGCTGGCCGGCGTCGAGACGATCGAGGGCGCCTACTCCGGCTTCGAGCAGCTCGTCGGCGGCGGGGCGGCGCTCGCGTTCGCGGCCGCGCTGCTCGCCTCCGGGCTCGCCAGCTCGAGCGTCGGCACGTACGCCGGCCAGGTGATCATGCAGGGCTTCATCTCGCGCACGATCCCGCTCGCGCTGCGACGGCTCGTGACGATGGCGCCCGCGCTCGTCGTGCTCGCCGTCGGGCTGAACCCGACGCGCGCGCTCGTGATCAGCCAGGTGGTGCTGTCGTTCGGGATCCCGTTCGCGCTCGTGCCGCTGATCTGGCTGACGCGCCGGCGCGACGTGATGGGGGAGCTGGCGAACCATCGCGTCACGACGGCCGTGGCGTCGCTCGTGGCGGCGGCGATCATCGCGCTGAACGTGTTCCTGCTCTGGCAGACGTTCGCCGGCTGAGCCGGCTACGCTTCCCGCGACGCCGATGCCGACCTCGCTCGCCGACACCTTCCACCAGATCGTCGACTCGCTGCCCGGCGACTGGACCGACCTCGAGCTCGACCTGCGCCTGCTCGACGAGTCGCGCTACGTCGACGCCGCCGTCTACCTCGTGACGTGCAACGCGCAGCCGTACTCGAGACACGATTGGCACTGGCGGATCCTCGTCGCGCACCGCTTCGGCCACGCCGCCGCCGTGCCCGCCGTGCACGGTGCGCTGAGACTGCTCGACGACGCCGGCATCGGTGGCGAGCTGGCCGTGCGCGAGGTGCGCAGCGGCCGCGTCGAGGTCACGCAGATGTGGGGCCGGCCCGAGTCGGTCCGCAGCGAGTTCCGCACGCTGCGCGCGCAGTAGCGCATCGACCGCCCGGCGTTCGGCAGAATTCCCGCGCATGATCGCGGTCGTCACGGGAGCTTCCAGCGGGATCGGCGAGGCGACGGCGCGCCGGCTCGCCGCCGAGCCGGGCGCTCGGCTCGTGCTGGTGGCGCGGCGCGAGGAGCGCCTGCGCGCGCTGGCCGAGGAGATCGGCGGCGCGACCGTCGTCGCCGTCGACCTGACCGACGCGGACGCGCCCGCGCGCGTGCGCGCGGCGGTCGAGCGCGAGCACGGCGGCCGGCTCGACCTGCTCGTCAACAACGCCGGCGCCTCCTGGAACGCCCCCTTCGGCGAGGGTGGCTGGGAGAACGTGCGCCGCACGATGGCGCTCAACTTCGACGCGCAGGTGCGCCTGACCGAGGCGCTGCTGCCGCTGCTGCGCGCGAGCGCGCCGTCCGCGATCGTCAACGTCGCCTCGACGGCGGGGCGCGTCGGGCGCGCCGGCGGCGGCGCCTACAGCGCGAGCAAGTTCGCGTTCACCGGCTGGACCGACTCGCTGCACCTGGAGGAGCAGGTCCACGGCGTGCACGTCGGGCTCGTGATGCCCGGCTTCGTCGCGACCGAGGGCTTCCCGCAGACGATGCTCGTCGAGCGCTCGCTCACGCGCTGGGCGGTCTCCAGACCGGAGCGCGTCGCCGAGGCGATCCTCGACGCCGGGCCCGGCGGTCGCGCGGAGCGCTACGTCCCGCGCGCGTACTGGCTCGCGGCGCTGCTGCGGATCGCCGCGCCCGGGCTCGTGCGGCGCGCGACGCAGCGCGGTGCGAACCGGCTGCTGATGCGCAGAGGCTGACGCCGCAGGCGACGCACCGGATCGATGCCTGTCAATCCGCACCCCTCTGAGGGGTGCAGACCGCATGTGGCTACGCCGCGTCGTCGCTCGACGCGCCCGCGTCCGGCACGACCTGCGTGTCGAACAGGCGTCTGACGTCGGGCGGGCTCGCGACGATCCCGAATCTCGCCTCCCAGCGCGCCCAGCGCGCCAGCACCTGCGGGTCGAGGCCGCCGACGCGACCGCCCGGCGGCGAGAGCGCCGGCAGCAGCACGTCGAGCTGGCGCTCGAGCGCTCTGCGGTCGAGGCCGTGCACGCGCGAGGCGAGGTCGTTCAGGCTGCTCGCGGGGTCGTGCAGCGTCACGCCGTAGCCGCGCACGAGCGCGCGCACGGTCGCATGGACGAGCGCCGGGTCCTCGCGCAGCCGCGCGCGCGTGGTGACGAGCACCAGCTCGGGATAGGGCGGCGCGCCGTAGTCGTCGACGCGGAAGTCGTGCATGCCGGGGCGCGCGCTTCTGAGCGCGACGCCCTCGACGTTCCAGAAGGCGGTCGCGCCGGCGACTCTGCCGCCGAGCAGCGCCGGGACCGCGTTGAAGCCGATCGTGACGCGCTGCACCTTCGCGAAGTCCCCGCCGGCGCCGGTCACGACCGAGCGCAGCACGGCGTCGTCGCTCGGCAGGCCGGTGACGCCGACCTTCTTGCCCTCGAGGTCGCGCGGGGTCTTCACGTCGGGCGCCGCCAGCACGGCCGCGAGCGGCCGCTGGACGATCGACATGACCGCGACGAGGTCGCGCCCTCTCGCGCCCGCGAGCGCGAGGTCGTGGATGTCCATCACCGAGAACTGCGTGCGGCCGGCGAGCAGCAGCTTGACGGCGTCGGTCGAGCTGCCCGGCACGCGCACCGTGAGGTGCACGCCCTCGGCGTCGTCGTAGCCGCGTGCGATCGCGGAGTAGATGCCGGCGTGCGCCGCGTTCGGCGTGAAGTCGAGCATCAGCGTCGCGTCGGCGTTCGGCCGCGCGTCGCCGGCGGAGCCGCCGCCGCACGCGGCGAGCAGCACGGCGCCCGCGAGCAGGGCGAGCAGCGTCGCCAGGTGGGGGAGGAGCCGGCGCATCGGCCGGGGAGCATACGGGGCCGCTCTAGACTGCGGCGGGATGCGCCGTCGGGTCACGTTCTCGCGCAACGTCACGCTGTCGCTGTCGCGGACGTGCGTCTCGCACTGCAAGTACTGCGCGTTCCAGACGCACAGAGCGCACCTGCACGCGCCCGAGGAGGTCGAGGCGCTGGTCGACGGCGCGGCGCGGCGTGGGGTGAAGGAGCTGCTCGTGCTGACCGGCGACGATCCGGCGCACCACCCCGGCGTGCGGGCGCGGTTGGGCGAGCTGGGCTTCGAGGACTTCGTCGGCTACGTGGTGTGGTGCTGCGAGCGGGCGCTGGAGCGGGGGCTGTTGCCGCACACGAACCTCGGCGCGCTGTCGCGCGAGGAGCTGGCGCGGCTGCGGGAGGTGACGGCGTCGCAGGGGCTGATGCTGGAGTCGACTCGGCCGGACCTCGTCGCGCATCAGGGCTCGACGACGAAGGATCCGGCGTTGCGGCTGCAGACGATCCGCTGGGCGGGCGAGCTGCGGATCCCGTTCACGAGCGGGATCCTCGTCGGGATCGGCGAGACGGAGGCGGACCGCGTCGCGGCGTTGGAGGCGCTCGCGGCGGTGCACGCCGAGCACGGCCACCTGCAGGAGGTGATCCTCCAGAACTTCGTGCCGCACGAGCGCTACTACGGGCGCGAGCCGGGGGAGATCGCGACGGCGGCGGCGGAGCGCTACTGGCGCACCGGCCTGCGCGAGGGGCCGGAGGTGCCGCTGCCGGAGTGGGCGCAGGGCGGCGCGGGCCCGGTCGACCTGGAGGGGATGAAGCGGCTGATCGCGGTCGCGCGAGAGCTGATGCCGGACGTGGGAATCCAGGTGCCGCCGAACCTGGCGGAGTGGTGGCCGGAGCTGGTCGCCGCGGGCGCGACCGACCTCGGCGGGCTCTCGCAGAACGGCGACCACATCAGCCCGGAGCATCCGTTCCCGAGCCCGCATCAGGTGCGCAAGCGGCTCGCCGCGGACGGGTTCGCGTTGACGGAGCGGCTGTGCGTCTACCCGCAGTACCTCGACGCCGAGTGGGTGGCGCAGGGGGTGCTGGACACGGTCAAGGCGCGCTATTGGAGCTTCATCCCGCGGCGCGGCAGCGGGCGGCGCGAGGCGCCGTTCGCGATCCGTTCGGAGCTGGTGGGGCCGGCGCTGGAGCAGGCGCGCGACGGCCGCTGGTTGACGCCCGAGCAGCTCACCGCGCTGTTCGCCGAGACGCGGCCGGAGGCGGTCGAGGCGATCCGCCAGGCGGCCGACGAGCTGCGCGCGGAGCTGGCGGGCGAGACCGTCACGTTCGTCGTGAACCGCAACATCAACGTCTCGAACGTCTGCGTCGTCGGCTGTGCGTTCTGCGGGTTCGGACAGGGCAAGCGCAGCCCGGACGCCTACGAGCATGACGAGGCGGAGTTCGTGCGCCGCGTCGAGGAGGCGGTCGCGTATGGGGCGTCGGAGTTGTGCATCCAGTCGGGGATCCATCCGGACTGGACGCTCGAGGACTACCTCGGATGGCTGGCGCTGGCGAAGCGCGTCGCGCCTGCGCTGCATCTGCACGCCTACTCGCCGATGGAGATCGCGCACATGCAGGACGTCTCCGGGCTGCCGCTGGACGAGCTGTTCGCGCGCCTGCGCGAGGCCGGGCTCGGCTCGACGCCGGGCACCGCCGCGGAGGTGCTGCACGACGGCGTGCGCGAGCGGATCAGCCCGAACAAGCTGCCGGTCGCGCGCTGGGTCGAGGTGATCGAGGCGAGCCACGCCGCCGGCCTGCGCTCCACCTCAACGGTGATGTTCGGGCACGTCGAGGAGCCGTGGGAGCTGGCCGAGCACATGCGCGTGATCCGCACCCTGCAAGAGCGGACGGGCGGGATCACCGAGTTCGTCCCGCTGTCGTTCATTCCGTTCCACACGCTGCTCGGCCGCACGCACGGCGTGCAGGAGATCACGCGCGAGGAGAGCCTCAAGCACACCGCCGTCTTCCGCCTCGCGCTCGGCAAGGCGATCCGCAACGTGCAGGCGAGCTGGGTCAAGCTGGGCCTGGAGACCGCGACCGAGAGCCTGCGCTGGGGCGTCAACGACCTCGGCGGCACGCTGATGGAGGAGTCGATCAGCCGCCTCGCCGGCTCCTACCACGGCGTCAAGCTCGACCCGCCGCAGCTGATCGCCGCCGCCCACGCCGCCGGCCGCCCCGCCGCCGAGCGCACGACGCTCTACGACATCCGCGCCGCGCACCCGCTCACCGCAGCGGCGGCGTAGCACCCCCCGGACGGGGGGTCGGGGACCCGCGGCGGCCGGCGGTCGCGCGGCGCCGGAGCGTACGATCGAGGGCTGTGAGCACTGCGAATCCGGCGTCTCCCGCACGTGAGACGAGCCTGTTCGCGGGGGTCGAGCCGCTCGAGGTATTCGTCGACCTCCTGTCGGAGATCGAGAGCGACACGACCTCCAGCGAGTTCTACCACCGCATCTGCGAGGCGATCTGCCGCCTCACGACGATGCGGCGCGCGGCCATCTTCCTCTACGACGTCGGCCGTCAGCGCGTGCGCGCGGTCGGCTCGCACGGCATCTCCTACACGCGCCTCGCGGCGCTGCGACCGACGCTCGACCAGGCGCCGATCGCCCAGCGCGCGCTCGCGGAGGACCGCGTGATCGTCGTGCACTCCGACGCGATCGAGCAGCAGGTCCCGCGCGACTACGCGGCGCTGCTCGGCATCACCTCGCTCGTCTGCACGCCGCTCGCGGCCGCCGGCCACCGGTACGGGATCATCGCCGCCGACCGCGGCGGCGGCGACTTCCAGCTCGCCGACGGCGAGCGCCACCTGATGTGGACGCTCGGCAAGACCGCCGCGCTCGCCGCGACCGCGCGCCGCGCCACGCGCCAGCAGGAGCGCACGCGACGCCTCAGCGAGCGGATCGACCTCGCGCGCGAGATCCACGAGCGCGTCATGCAGCGGCTGTTCGGCGTCTCGCTGGTGCTCAGCGCGCAGCAGCCGCTGACCGACGAGCAGCGCGAGCGCTGCCGCACCGAGATGGTCGAGGCGCTCGCGGACCTGCGCTCGGCGCTGGAGCGGCCGCTCGCGCCGGTCGCGCACGAGACCGGCACGACGTTGCGCGCGGAGATCGTGCGGCTGACGCAGCAGACCGGCCTGCCGGTGCGGACCGACTGGCCGGAGGGAGTGGAGGTGCCGCCGCGACTGGAGGGCGTCGCCCAGTCGGTGCTCGCCGAGGCGTTGCGCAACGCCGCCAAGCACGCCGAGCCGCGGCGCGTGGACGTCGTCGTGCAGCACGACGACGACACCTTCTCGCTGGAGGTGCGCAACGACGGCGTCGGCGGGGACGCCGGCGTCGGCGCCGGCATGGGGCTCCGCCTCGCCTCGTTCGAGGCGCTCCAGCACGGCGGCTTCGTCGAGTTCGGCGCCGACAAGGCAAGCGACCCGGCCGGCTGGCGGGTGCGGCTCGTCGTGCCCGTCGGCGGCGACGGCGAGGTGGTCGCGTGAACGAGGAGCGCCGTCTGCGCGTGCTCGTCGTCGACGACCACGATGTCGTGCACTGGGGCTTCCGCCAACTGCTCGGCGAGCAGTCGTGGGTCGAGCGCTGCCTCGCGGCGCGCAACGCGAAGGAGGCGCTCGAGCTGACGAGCCGCTACCGCCCGCACGTCGCGCTCGTGGACCTGTTCCTGGGGAGCGAGTCGGGCGCGGACCTGTGCGAGACGATCCGCGCGCAGTCGCCCGACACGCGCGTGCTGCTGATCTCCGGCGCCGGGCGCATCTCGCCGCAGGCGGCGAAGGCGACCGGCGCGTCCGGCTTCGTCTCGAAGGACTGGGGCGCGCACGACGTCGCGATGGCGGTGCGGATGGTCGGCCTCGGGATGACGATGTTCCCGCCGCAGTCCGACCAGCCCACGACGCTGCTGTCGCAGCGCGAGCAGGAGGTGCTCGCGCTGATCGCGGGCGGCTCGACGAACCGCGAGATCGCAGCCCAGCTCTACCTCTCGCCGCACACGGTCAAGGAGCACACGAGCGCGCTCTACCGCAAGCTGAAGGCGCGCAACCGCGCCGAGGCCGTGCAGCGCGCGCAGCGCATCGGGCTGTTGGGCTGAGGTCGCCCCCCATGCGGGGGGTGCGCGCGTTTCCATAGGTAGTGATGCGCGGAGCGGTGTCGAACGATGCCCTCGGTGACGCCGTCCACCGCCTTCCTCTTCCCGGGCCAAGGAAGCCACACCGCCGAGATGCGCGACGAGGTCGCGGCGGCGCGTCCGGACCTGCTCGCGCTCGCGCTCGACGTGGTCGGCGACGACCCGTTCGCGCGCGTCGACGATGGCACGCGCTTCGCGCAGCCGGCGATCTACTGCGCCAGCGTCGTCGGCTTCGAGCGGCTGCGCGAGGCGGACGCGACCGCCGTCGCCTACGCCGGCCACTCGCTCGGCGAGGTCGCCGCGCTCGTCGCGGCCGGCGCGCTGTCCGCCGAGGACGGGCTGCGACTCGTCGCCACGCGCGGGCGCCTGATGCAGGAGTCGGGCGAGCGCGCCGGCGACGGCTCGATGCTCGCGCTGCTCGGCAAGGGCGCCGCCGACCATGCGCCCGCGATCGCGGACGCGGCCGGCCTGACGGTCGCGAACGACAACGCGCCCAACCAGGTCGTGCTGTCGGGCGCGAAGGACGCGTTCGAGGCGGCCGGCGAGGCGGCGGCCGAGCAGGGCCTGCGGACGGTGCCGCTGCCGGTCACCGGCGCCTTCCACTCGCCCGCGATGGCCGGCGCACGCCCCGAGCTGGAGGCGGCGCTCGCGGCGATCGACTTCCGCCCGCCCGCCGTGACCGTCCTCAGCTCGATCACGACCGGGCCGTTCGACGACATGCGGGCGCGGCTGGCCGACGCGCTGACGATGCCCGTGCGCTGGCGCGAGACGCTGCTCGCGCTGCGCGCGCAGGGGGTCGAGCGCTTCGTCGAGACGGGGCCCGGCAAGGTCCTCACCGGCCTCGTCAAGCGCACCGTCCCGGACGCCGAGGCGCTCACCGCCGAGCAGCTGCTGGAGGGCGCGCATGCTTGACGGCGCGCCTGTGGCCGAGCGGGCCGCCGCCGCACGCGGCCTGCGCGGCGCCGCGGTCCTGTCGGTCGGCGCGAGCCTGCCGCGGCGCAGCGTCGCCAACGACGAGGTCGCGGCGCGGATCGGCAAGACCGACGAGTGGATCTACACGCGCACCGGCATTCGCGAGCGCCGCCATGCCGAGCCCGACGAGTCGCTGACGCAGATCGCCGCGGCGGCCGGCCGCCAGGCGCTCGAGCGCGCCGGACTGGCGCCCGCGTCGATCGACCTCGTCGTCGTCGGGACGCTCACCGGCGACGAGCGGATGCCGAACGCGGCGGCGCGCGTCGCGCACGAGCTGGGCGCCGCCGGCGCCGGCGCGATCGAGGTCAACGCCGCCTGCACCGGCTTCCTCACGGCGCTGTCGGCGGGCGCGGCGCACGTCGAGAGCGGGCGCGCCGAGCGCGTGCTCGTCGTCGGCGCGGAAGTCCTCAGTCGCATCCTCGACCACGACTCGAAGCAGACGGCGATGCTGTTCGCCGACGGCGCGGGCGCGGTCGTGCTGGCGCCGACGGCCGCCGCCGCGGGCCGGGTGGGCCCGATCTTGCTTCGTCACGACGCCGAGTCGCCCGAGTTCCTCTACCTCGCGCACGACGGCGGCAAGATCGAGATGGACGGGCATGCGACCTTCAAGCACGCCGTCAACCGCATGGCGGAGATCACGCAGGAGGTCGTTGCGGCCGCGGGGCTGACGCTGGAGCAGATCGACCTGTTCGTCTACCACCAGGCGAACGGGCGCATCACGAGCACGGTCGGGGAGCGGCTCGGCCTGCCGGCCGAGCGCGTCGTCGACTGCATCGAGCGGGTCGGGAACATGTCGGCCGCCTCGGTGCCCTACGCGCTCGCGCACGCCTACGACGAGGGGCGCCTGCACGACGGCGCGCGCGTGCTGCTGGCGGCGTTCGGCGGAGGCTTCACCTGGGGCGGCGCGCTGATCGAATGGGGACGAGGAGATGGGTGAGGACACGGCGACCTCGCGGCCCGCGGGCTGCGCGTTCGTGACGGGCGCGTCGCGCGGCATCGGCGCGGCGATCGCGCGCGGGCTGGCGGCCGACGGCTGGGCCGTCGGAATCGGATACAGCAGCTCCGTCGACGCCGCCAAGGCCGTCGTCGCGGAGATCGAGGCGGCCGGCGGTCGCGCGCTCGCGCTCGGCGGCGACATCGCCGACCGCGACCGCATCGATGCGCACTTCACGGCGCTGGAGGAGGCGTTCGGCCCGGTGCTGGTGCTCGTCAACAACGCCGGCGTGCGCGCCGACGGGCTCGCCCCGCAGATCTGCGACGGCGACTGGGACCTCGTGCTCGACACGAACCTGACCGCCGCCTTCCGCACGACGCGCCGCGCCGTGCGCCCGATGCTGAAGGCGCGCTACGGGCGGATCGTCAACATCGCGTCCGTCGTCGGCCTGCGCGCGAACCCGGGGCAGTCGAACTACGCCGCCTCGAAGGCCGGACTGATCGCGATGACGAAGACGGTCGCGGCCGAGGTCGCGCGCCGCGGCGTGACCGTCAACGCGGTCGCGCCCGGCCTGATCGAGACCGACATGACCGCCGACCTGAACGGCGACCTGCTGTCCGCGATCCCCGCGCGACGCGCCGGCACGCCGGACGAGGTCGCCGCCTGCGTCCGCTTCCTCGCCTCCGACGCCGCGTCCTACGTGACCGGCTCCGTCCTGTCCGTCGACGGCGGCATGGCCGCCTGACAAGAACCCAACCCAAGGAGACCATCCACATGGCCACCGCAACCCCTGAGGCCGTCGAGGCGCGCATCGTCGAGGCGCTCGCCAGCTTCGGCCCCGACATCGAGCAGGTCACCCGCGACGCCACGTTCGAGGAGCTCGACATCGACTCGCTCGACCTCGTCGAGCTGGCGCAGATCGTCGAGGACGACTACGGCGTCGAGCTGAAGGGCGACGACATGAAGAACCTCAAGACGGTCGGTGACGCGATCGAGCTCGTGGTGGCGCGGGCCGCGTAATGAGCCGTCGTCGCGTCGTCATCACGGGCGTCGGTGCCGTCACTCCGCTGGGTGTCGGCGCCGACGTGCTGCTGCGACGCTGGGTCGCGGGCGAGAGCGGCATCGCCGACGGCGAGGGCGCGTGCCGCGACTTCGTCGCCGGCGACCACCTGTCGAAGAAGGAGATCCGCCGCGCCGACCGCTTCGCGCACTTCGCGATGACGGCCGGCGACGAGGCGCTGGCGCAGGCCGGCTGGGCCGACGAGCTGCCGTACGCGGCCGAGCGCATCTCGTGCGTGCTCGCGACCGGCATCGGCGGGCTGGGCTCGCTGGAGGCGCAGCACGACCTGCTGCGCGACGAGGGCCCGAGAGCGGTCTCGCCGCTGTCGGTCCCGCTGTTCATGCCGAACGCAGGCGCCGGCACGCTGTCGATGCGCTACGGCCTGCGCGGCCAGTCGTTCAGCGTCGCGTCGGCGTGCGCCGCGGGCTCGCACGCGATCGGCGTCGCGACGCGGATGATCCAGCACGGCGACGCCGACGCGGTCCTCACGGGCGGCGGCGAGGCGACGCTGACGCCGCTCGCGCGCGCCTCGTTCGTGGCGGCCGGCGCGCTCTCTCCGAGCGGGATCTCGCGGCCGTTCGACAGCCGCCGCGACGGCTTCGTGATGGGCGAGGGCGCCGGCATCCTGCTGCTCGAGGAGGCCGAGGCGGCCGCCGCCCGCGGCGCGACCGTGCTGGGCGAGGTGCTCGGCTACGGCTCGACCTCCGACGCCTACCACCTGACCGCGCCGGAGCCGGAGGGCAGACACGCCGCCGAGGCGATCCGCATCGCGCTGCGCGACGCCGGCCGCACGGCCGAGCAGGTCGACTACGTCAACGCGCACGGCACCTCGACGCCGCTCAACGACGCGTCGGAGACGACCGCGATCAAGCTCGCGCTCGGCGAGCAGGTCGCGCGCGCGACGCCGGTCTCGTCGCTGAAGTCGTCGATCGGGCACCTGCTCGGCGCGGCCGGCGCGGTCGAGGCGATCGCGACGCTCGGCGCGATGCGCGAGCGGGTGCTGCCGCCGACGCTCGGGCTCGAGCAGCCCGATCCCGCCCTGGACCTCGACTTCGTCCCGCTGACCGCGCGGCCGCTCGAGCCGAAGGCCGAGCGCCCGATCGCACTGTCGAACTCGTTCGGGTTCGGCGGTCACAACGTCGTTCTCTGCCTCGAGGGGGTCGCAGCCGCATGAGCGCAACAGCCGCCGTCGAAACCGCGCGCGAGCGCCTGACGCCGCACGAGCGGCTCGAGCTGCTGTGCGACACCGGCACGTTCGAGCCTGTCCGCTCGGGCGTGCTGTCGCCCAAGCTCGGCGCCCGCGCCCGCGCCGGCGACGGCGTCGTCGGCGGGCTGGGGCGCGTCGACGGGCGCCCGGTCGCCTGCTACGCGCAGGACGCCGGCTACCTCGGCGGCTCGCTCGGCGCGGCGCACGCCGACACGATCAACCGCGTGCTGTCGCTCGCCGGCCGCTCGCGCGTGCCGGTCGTCGGCTTCATCGAGTCGGGCGGCGCGCGCATGCAGGAGGGAACGGCGGCGCTCGGCGGCTACGGGCGGATCTTCCGCCACAACGTGGCGCTGAGCGGGATCGTCCCGCAGATCTCGATCATCGGCGGCCTCTCGGCCGGCGGCGGCTGTTACTCGCCGGCGCTGACCGACTTCGTCGTGATGACCGAGGACGCGGCGATGTTCCTCACCGGCCCGGGCGTCGTGAAGGACGTGATGGGCGAGGACGTCAGCGCCGCCGAGCTGGGCGGCCACAAGGTGCACGAGCGCAACGGCGTCTGCGACCTCGTCGTCGAGGACGACCGCGCCGCGGCGCTGCTGTCGCGCCGGCTGCTGTCCTACCTGCCGCAGCACAGCGGCGCCGGGCTGCCGCGCACGCTCGCGGTCGAGCCGGAGCTGGCCGACCCGGGCGCGGCCGTGCCGGACGACCCGCGCAAGGTCTACGACGTGCGCGACGCGATCGCCGGCATCGTCGACGGCGGCTCGCTGCTGGAGATCCAGCCCCGCTGGGCGCGCTCGATCGTGACCGCGTTCGCGCGCATCGACGGGCGGTCGGTCGGCGTGATCGCGAACCAGCCGCGCTTCCTCGGCGGCGTGCTCGACACGGAGTCCTCGCAGAAGGGCGCGAGATTCGTGGAGACGTGCGACGCGCACGGGATCCCGCTCGTCGTGCTGGTCGACACGCCCGGCTTCATGCCCGGCACGCGCCAGGAGCAGGCGGGCGTGATCCGCTTCGGCGCCTGCCTGGTGCGCGCGTTCGCGGGGGCGACGGTGCCGCGCGTGACGGTCGTGCTGCGCAAGGCGTACGGCGGCGCGTACATCACGATGAACTCGAAGGACCTCGGCGCCGACATGGTGTTCGCGTGGCCGAACGCGGAGCTGGGCGTGATGGGCGCGCAGCCGGCGGTCGGGATCATCCACCGGCGCGAGCTGGCGGCGGCGGACGACCCGGTCGCGGAGAGAGCGCGGCTGGCGGCCGCCTACGCGGAGGAGCACCTCGGCGCGGACGTCGCCGCCGCTGCGGGCTTCGTCGACGAGGTGATCGAGCCGCACGAGACGCGGCGCCGGCTGGCGTGGGCCCTCTCGACGATGGACGACCGGCGCGCCGGCGCCTTCATCGCGTGACCGTGGTGGACCTCGCCGGCAAGCGCGTCCTCGTCACGGGCGTCATCACGAAGGACTCGATCGCGTTCGCGACCGCCGAGCAGCTGCAGCGCTGCGGCGCGGAGATCGTGCTGACCGGCTTCGGCCGCGCGAGACGGCTGACCGAGCGCGCCGCGGCGAAGCTGCCGAGAACGCCCGAGGTGCTGGAGCTGGACGTCAACGAGCCGGGGCACTACGGGCCGCTGGTGGATCAGCTGCGGCAGTGGTGGGGCGGGGTCGACGGCGTCCTGCACGCCGTGGCCTACGCGCCCGAGGACGCGCTGGGGGGGAACTTCCTCAACACGCCGCCGGCGAGCGCGCTGACCGCGTTCCAGACGAGCGCCGTGTCGTTGAAGCAGCTCGGCGCGGCGCTCTTGCCGCTGATGGATCGTGGCGGCTCGATCGTCGGGCTCGACTTCGACGCGACCGTGGCGTGGCCGATCTACGACTGGATGGGCGTCGCGAAGGCGGCGCTGGAGTCGACCTCGCGCTACCTCGCGCGCGACCTCGGCCCGCACGGCATCCGCGTGAACCTCGTCAGCGCCGGACCGCTGAAGACGGTCGCTGCCGGCGGTATCCCCGGCTTCGAGCGGCTCGCCGAGGCGTGGGGGAAGCAGGCGCCTTTGGGGTGGGACGTGACCGACCCGCTGCCGGTCGCGAAGACGATCTGCTTCCTGCTGTCGGACTGGTCGAGCGCGATCAGCGGCGAGATCGTCCACGTCGACGGCGGCTTCCACGCGATGGGGACGGCGCTGGCGGAGTAGCAACCCGTCGAGGACTGCGGATCTGTACATCCATGGGATGCAGAGATCCGCAGTGGCCCGCTCACGGGTCGCTGAACGGCTGCAGCGGGATGCCGTGGTCGTGCTCGCGCATTCCCAGCTCGTAGGTGGCGCCGCCGCGGACGGTGAGCGCACGCGGCGGGTGGCCGGGGCGCTCGACGGTGAGCGTCATGTCGGCGATCGCGCAGTGCGCGGTGTGGTGCTGCGAGCCCGGTGCCGGGTCGCTGTAGATCCAGCCGACGACGTCGGCGCGCGGCGCTGACACCTCGCCGCGCACGACGATCCCGTCGCCCGGGAGCGTGAACGCGGCGCGCTCGGGCTGCTCGGCGACGCGCACCGCGCGCGTGCGGCCGAGGCCGCCGAGGCGGTGGCGCACGCCGTCGAGCGAGAGGCAGCCGTTCGCGACCCAGGGAGTCGTCCAGCGGCCGATCCTGATGCGGCCGATCGTCGCGTCGATCCACGCGTCCGGCTGCGCGTCGAACGCCGTCCCGTGCAGCCAGATCCAGCGCTCGGCATGCTCGGCGCCCCAGTTGTGGCCGATCATCCCCGGCCACTCCTCGACCGCCATGGTGCGGCCTCTCACCGTGACGGTGCCGCTCACGCGGATCGCCGGACGCAGGCTCAGCGCCTTCGTGCGCGGCAGCTTCGCGCGGTACATCCACGCTCTCGGCAGGTACGGGAACGGCGGCTCGCCGCCCTCGAAGCGCAGCTCCCACGTCGCGAGGTCGGGGATCGAGCCGGAGCAGCCGTCGGGGCCGATCCGCCCGTCGCCGATCTGCACCCAATCGCGGCCGTCATCGGCGACGAGCTCCTCGGGCGCGGGCGAGACCTTCGCCGCATGGGGACCCTGCTCGTCGAAGAGCGTCACCCACAGCGAGCCGACCGGCGCCGCGCCGGGGCGCTTGTGGACCGTGTAGCGCAGCCACAGCGCGCGCCGGCTCGCGGCGTCGCCGCACTTCAGGTAGAAGCTCTCGTAGTGCCCGGCACTCTCGCCGACCGCCGGGAAGCGCGCGTCCTCGGGGCCCATCGCCGCGCGAACGTACCAACGGGCCGCACGTCGGCGCGCCGGTCGCTAGCGGAACAGGTCCTCGGACGCCGGGCGCACGAGCGCGGCGGCGCCTGGGCCGTCGTCGTCGGGCGGCAGCACGTGGCGCTCGAGGCCGCGCACCACCACGACCGGCTGGCGCGAGTCCTTGCCGCGCGCGAGGTCGGCGGCGCCCGCGACCTGGTCGGCGAGCGCGATCCAGGTCGCGCGCAGCTCGCGCCCGTGGCTGTCGGTGCGCCCGCGCCAGTCCTCCAGCGGCGCGAGGCCGGCGATGCCGATCGCGACGTCGGCCTGCCCGTGGCGCCATGCGCGCCCGAACGAGTCGGTGACCACGACCGCGGGCGCGGCGCCGGTCAGCTCGCGCAGCCGCGCGCGCAGGCGCCGCGCGGAGCCGTCCGGGTCCTCCGGCAGCAGAATCAGCGTCTCCGGCTCTGCAACGTTCGACGCGTCCACGCCGGCGTTGGCACACACGAAGCCGTGGTGCGTGACGCAGATCAGCACCCCGCGCTCCGCGCGCAGCAGCTCGGCCGTCTCGTCGAGCACGACCTGCACGTGGCGGGGGTCCTTGCCGTGCGCGGCGGCCAGCTCCCGCGCGCGCTCGCCGGGCGTCACCTCGGCGAGCCGCCGCACGCGCCCCTCCGCCTTCGACACCGCCTTGTGCGCGACCACGACGACGTCGCCGTCGCGCAGCTCGGCGTGCGCTGCGATCAGCGCGGCGAGGTCCGCGCCCGGCGCGATCTCGGGCAGTCCCGCGAGCGCCTCCGCGCTCAGCATCAGCGGCCCAGCGCGCGGGTGCGCTGGAGCTGGTGGAGCATGCCGCGCGTGTGCGCCGCACCGCCGCGGCTCGCGGCCAGCCGCTCCTGCAACGCGGCGAGGTCGTCGGGCGTGTCGACGTCGAGCTCGATCGAGGCGATCTCCGCGACCTCGGCCGGCACGCCGCCGGCCTGCGCCAGCTCCAGGTGGCGGGCGAAGCTGCCCGGGCCGTAGCGCGGCTCGAGCGCGTCCGGCGGCGACAGCAGCAGCCCGTTCGTGCCGGTGCCGTGGCGGTCCGGCATCACGACGACGAAGCGCTCGGCGGTGCGCGGCTTGCCGAGCAGCGTCTCGAGCGCGAGCGGGTCGATCAGCGGCGTGTCGCCCGCGAGGCACAGCACCTGCGCAGCGCCGAGCTCGCGCGCGACGCCGGCGCCGCGCACGACCGCCTGGTCCTGCCCGCTCTCGGCCGGGTCGTCGAGCGCGCGGGCGCCGTAGCCCTCGGCGATCCGCTGCGCGCCCGGGTCGGCGCTCACGACGAGGATCTCGTCGATCGCCGGCGCGCGCCTCAGCGCCGTCAGCACGTCCGTGAACATCGCCTCGGCCAGCGCGCGCCGCGCGCCGCTCGCGAGCGCGCCCTCGAGGCGCCGCTTCGCGCTCGCGAAGCGCTTGACCGGAAGGATCGCGACGGTCTGCATGAGGCGCCGTACGGTATCCGCGTCAGCCGCCGAGCGCGGTCGCGAACGCGAGCGTCTCGCGCGCGAGCCGCTGGCGCCCCGCCGCGTCGGCCATCAGCAGGTCGGTCTCCAGCAGCGGCAGCGGGGTCCCCTCCGGCAGCCGCTCGTCGGCGACGAGCCCGTCGAGCAGGTCCCCGTAGACGGCCGCGACGCCCGCCGCGCTCGCCGGCTGGCCGGCCCACGCGAGGCACGCGGCGGTCGGTCCCTTCAGCACCTCGCCGCCGACGATCGGGCTGACGGCGACGACCGGCGCGCTCGCCGCCCGCAGCGCCGCCCGCATCCCCGGCAGCGCGAGGATCGGCCCGATCGAGACGACCGGGTTCGACGGCCCGATCACGATCGCCCGCGCCCGCGCGAGCGCGTCGAGCACCTCCGGCGTCGGTCTCGCGTCGTCGACTCCCGCGAACGTCACGTCGTCGAGCGGCCCCGCGCCGCTGCCGAGGATCATCCACTCCTGGAAGGGCCAGTCGCGCCCGTGCGCGCGCACGCGCGTGCGGACCGGCTCGTCGCACATCGGCAGCACGCGGCCGGGGATCTCGAACGCGCGCCCGAGCTCCGCGATGGCCTCCGTCAGGCGCGCGCCCTCCGCGAGTCGCCGCGCCCGCTCGATCCCGATCGCGAGGTCGCGGTCGCCGACGTTGAACCACACGTCGCGCCCGAGCGCGCGGAGGCCGTCCATCACGTGGAACGTGTCGCCGGCGAGCCCCCAGCCGCGCTCGTCGATGCGGTCGGCGAGGTGGAACGTGACGAGGTCGGGGTCGGGCGAGACGTGCGCCCCGTGGACCTCGACGTCGTCGGCCGTGTTGGCGATCACGACGAGCGCGTCGGGGCCGGCCACGTCGGCCATCCCACGCGCGAGCTTCGCGCCGCCGGTGCCGCCGGCGAGCAGCACGACCGGCGCGGTCATGCGGCCGGCAGGCCGGCGATGCGGATGCCGGCGGTGACCTTGTGACGCACGTTGATCGCGATCGTGAGGGCGGTCAGCTGCTCGACGATCCGCGCCAGCTCGAGGCGGCCGGCGTCGACCGGGCGCAGGCCGGGGATGCGTGCGATCAGCTCGGCGACGCGCTGCTTCGCCGCGTCGTCGTCGCCGCACAGCAGCGCGTCCTCGTCGAACGCGTGGCCGAGGTCGGCGAGGTGTCCGGCAGCGACCGTGTGCAGGCCCGCGACGACAGACACGCCGTCGGGGACCAGCTCCGCCGCCTGCTGCGCGGCGGAGCCCTGCGGCACGCCGAGCGTGCGCGTCGGGCGCCCGCCGACCGCCGTCGCGAGCGGGACCGTCACGTCGAGCAGGACGGTGCCGGGCTGCAAGGCGGCTCTGATCGATCTGAGCGTGGCCGCCTGGCTGGCGAACGGGACGGACAGCACGACGAGGTCCGCGGCGGCGGCCGCCTCGGCGTTCGCGAGCCCGCGCGCGTGGGCGCCGGGCACCGCGGCCGCGACCCGCTCGGCGGCTTCCTGCGCGCGGCCGGCGTCGCGCGAGCCGATCGTGACCGGCACCTGCGCGGCGGCGAGCCGCAGCGCGAGGCCGAAGCCGAGGTCGCCGGTCGCGCCGACGATCGTGACGGGGGAGACGGACATGCGGCGGCGGAGGCTACCGGCCGGCGAACTGCGGCAGGCGCCGCTCGGCGAGCGCCCGCGCCCCCTCGGCGAAGTCCTCCGACTGCGCGCACAGCTGCTGGGCGGCGACCTCCTGCTCGAGCGTCGCGGCGAGCGCCGGCTTGGCGGCCGCGTCCAGCACGCGCTTCGCGAGCCCGACCGCCAGCGGCGCGCACGCGAGCAGCTCGTCGACCAGCTGCTGCGTGGCCGCCTCCAGCTCCTCGGCCGGCGCGACGCGGTTCACCAGCCCGATCCGCTCGGCCTCCTCCGCGCCGATCAGCTTGCCGGTCATGATCAGCTCCTTTGCGCGCCCGAGCCCGACGACCGCCGGCAGCCGCGAGGAGCCGCCGACGTCGGGGATCAGGCCGACGCGCGTCTCCGGCATCCCGATCAGCGCGTCGGCCGCCATCGTGCGCAGGTCGCACGCGAGCGCCAGCTCCAGTGCGCCGCCGATGCAGCCGCCGTGGATCTGGCAGACGACCGGCTTCGTCATCTCCTCGGCGACGTTCCACGCCTCCAGGACCTCGCGGCGGAACGCGCGCAGGTGCTGCGGCGTCTCCGACAGCCCGCCGAGCGCGCCGAAGTCCATCCCGGAGGAGAACATCGCGCCGGCACCGCGCACGACGACGCAGTGGACGTCCGGCGCGTTCGCGGCCTCCTTCAGCGCCGCGCCGATCGCCAGCACCAGCTCGCCGTGCATCGCGTTGCGCTTCTCGGGGCGGTTGAGGATCACGTGGCGGACCGCGCCGCGGTCCTCGGTCTCGACGAGCGCCATGGAGGCCTCCGGTCTCGGTCGCGTGGGCGTGGGCGTGGCGGTCGAGGCTAGCGCCCGTCGCGCGGGCGCACGCCACCGCGGCCGAGACGCGCCTCGTCGTGCGCGGCGCCGGGGCCGAGCAGCCCCCAGAGCTGGAACGCGAGCCGCAGGCCGGTTCCGAGCAGGACCCACTTCGGCCACCACGAGCCGTCGGCGCCGGTCGCCAGCCAGACGACGTTGCAGGCGACGTTGACGAGGACGACGAGGCCGACCGCGTGCACGACGCGCTCGCGCACGCCGGGCCGGTCGAGCGCGCGGGCGCGGGGCGCCGGCGGACGCGGGGCGTCGGGGAGGTCGCGCGTGAGCGTCTCCAGCTCGCCGACGGTGCGGGCGGCGTAGGCGGCGTCGAGCCGCTCGTCCAGCTCCTCGGGCGTCAGCCGGCCGGCGCCGGCGTGGTCGCGCAGCAGCGTCGCGGTGCGCTCGCGCTCGGCGTCGGAGGCGCGCAGTTGCGGGGCGGTGCCGGGCTCGCCGTCGGCCATCGTCGCGATGGTACGGGAACGTGCAGCCGCCGCCACGGGGCCGCGTTAGGCTGGCACCGATGGCCGACGCGAACGACCTGCGCGCCGCTGCCGGCAGGGGACTGGCGGTGCTGACGCCTCATCCGCACCGCGGCGACCTGATCGCCGCTGGCGCCGTCCCGCTCACGCTCGGCGTGCTGCTCGTGAACGTGCGCCTGCACGCGACCTGGAGCCTCGGCCCGTTCGTCGTGCTCGACCTGCTCGCGTGCGCGCTCGTGCTCGGCATGGGCCTGCTCGCGCCGCGCGAAGGGGAACGGCCGCGCGCCTACCAGGAAGTCCTGCTGCTGGCGGGCCTGCTGCTCGGCTTCCTCGCGCTCGTGCGCGTCGCGGAGCTGCTCGGCGCGGACGCGCCGCTGCTGCATGCCGGCTCGCGCACGTGGATCTTCGCGGTCGCGGCGATCGCCGCGGCGTGGGTGGCGCGCGGCCGCGGCAGCGCCGTGTGCGCGCTGCTGGCGGCGCTCGCGGGGGTGGTCGCGGCCGTCTCGTTCGTCGCGTGGGCGTTCGCGCCGAAAGGACCGGGCGCGACGCGCTGGGTGCTGCTGGGCCTTGCGATCGCGCTGGTGCTGGCCGCGCTGGCGCGGCGCGAGCGGCAGCGGCGCGAGTCGGTGTACCTGATCGACGCGGCCGGCGTGACGGTGCTGGCGCTCGGTGTGACGTTCCTCGGCGCCGCCGTGACGACCTTCACGCCGGTGCCGGGTGCGGCGCTGAACTTCTTCGGGATCCCGTGGAGCGTGCCGGGCGGCGGCTGGAAGCTCGTGCTGCTGGCCGCCGGGCTCGGCCTGCTCGCCTACGGGAGCGTCGACCGCGAGCCGGGGCCGAGCTGGCTCGGCGTGCTGGTGCTGGCGGTGTTCGTCGCGCTCGCGGGAATCCCCGCGGCGGGCGGCGCGAGCCTGTGGTTCTGGCCGCTCGTGCTGATGCTGCTCGGCGGCGTCGCCGTCGCGGCGGGCCTGCGCCCGCGGCAGGAGCTGCCGCCCGAGCCGCCCGGCCCGGGCGGCCGGCCCGGCGACGCGCCGACCGAGCCGTTGCCGGGGCCGGGGTCCGGCAGCCTGTGGGCCTCGCGGCGCGGCCGCGGCGAGCGGCCGTAGCGCCGCCTCAGGGCCGCACTTCGACGAAGCCGGCGGCGCTGAAGTCGCCGTCGAACGCGAGCGCCTCGCGCATCCGCCGCCGCCGCATCACGGCGAAGCTGGTCGCGTCGATGAACGAGTACTCGCGCTCGTCGCGGCGGCGCAGCCAGCGCCACGCGTCCTCCTCGACCTCCGCTTCCACGTGGACGACCGTGAGGGTCGGGACGGCGCGGATGGCGCGGACGGACGCGACGGCTCGTTCGTGCCCGAACCTGCGTCGTATCCACGTCCAAGTCTCCCCGACGACGTGGTTGCTCGTGAGCAGTGGTCCGGTCGCTCTTCTCCCGATCAACGCCTGCGCCATCGCGTAATGGCGGTCTTCCTCCGAGAGCAGCGCGATCCAGAACGACGTGTCGACGAACCTCACGGGCGGTCGTACACCACGGCGTCGATCGACAGGGAGTCGTCTGGGCTGCCGCCCTTCAGCATGCCCGCCATGCGCAGCAGCGCCGCTCGCCCGTCCGCGGCGGACCCGTACCGCTCTGCGACGACCTCGCGGATCAGCGCGGCCTTCGACGTTCCCTGCTGCGCGGCTGCGACGGCGAGCGCGTCGTCGAGCTCCTCTTCGATGTGGATCTGCAGTCGTTTCATTCTTCCGACCATACATCGGTCGTCTACCACATACATCTGTTACGGTCGGCGGGCGATGGACGACCAGGAGCTGCTGCGGGAGGCGATCGCGCTGGAGCGCACCGCGCAGCAGGCGCTGCTGCGCGGCGACCTGGCGCGCTCCCGCACCGCCTTCCGCGACGCCGCCGAGCGCTACCGCCAGTCGTGGGAGGCGGCCGGCCCGCGCGCGTTCGGGCGGCTCGTCGGGATGCTGAAGGCGTCGGTGCTGTGGGGCGACGGCGGCCATGCGGCGGCGTACGCGCGCGCGCAGCTCGGCGACGCGTGCGACTCGCCGCCGGCCTGCTACGCGCTCGCGCTCGCCGCGCTGATCCAGGGCGACGACGAAGCCGCGCTGCCCGCGATCGACGGCATGCGCGCGGCCGAGGAGCCGGCGTTCGGCCGCACCGCCGACGCGCTCCACGCGCTCGCGCACGGCGACCGCGACGCCTACGAGCGGGCCGTCACCGCGATCGTCGCCGACTTCGCCGCGCGCGAGCGACACCTGACCGGCGTCGCCTTCGCCGACACGGCCGTGATGCTCGAGCGGCTCGCCGCGCCGCGCGCGATGGCCGTGCGTCCGGCGTCGAAGGTCATGCCGGTGCTCGGCTGACGCCCCAGCTCCCGGTACGCTGCCGCGCCATGGAGCGCACCGACCTCGCCTTCGCAGGCATCGCCCGTCAGGCCGAGCTGATCCGCGCGGGCGAGGTCTCGCCGCGCGAGCTGGTGGAGCTGTACCTGGAACGGGTCGCGCGGATCGACCCGCAGCTCAACGCGGTTCGCGTCGTGTTCGCCGAGCGCGCGCTCGCGGAGGCCGACCAGGCCGCCGCCCGCCGCGCCGCCGGCGAGGAGCGCCCGCTGCTCGGCGTCCCGGTCCTGATCAAGGACGACACCGACGTCGCCGGCGAGGTCACCTGCAAGGGCAGCGCCGCAGAGGACCGGCCGGCGCGCGAGGACGCCGAGGTCGTGCGGCGGCTGCGCGGCGCGGGCGCGATCGTGCTCGGCAAGACGCATGTGCCTGAGCTGATGCAGTGGCCGTTCACCGAGTCCGCCACGTGGGGCATCACGCGCAACCCGTGGGACCCCGGCCGCTCGCCGGGCGGTTCCAGCGGCGGCTCGGCGGCCGCCGTCGCGGCGGGACTGGTGGGCGCGGCGAGCGCGAGCGACGGCGCCGGCTCGATCCGCATCCCCGCCTCCTGCTGCGCGCTGTTCGGCCTCAAAGGCCAGCGCGGGCGCATCCCCACGGCGCCGTACGACATCACGTGGCAGGGCCTCACGCACGTCGGCTGCGTGACGCGCTCGGTGCGCGACACGGCGCTGTGGTGGGACGTCGTCGCCGACCGGCTCGACGGCGATCCGTCCGGGACGTGGGTGGAGGCGGCGGAGCGCGGGATGTCGAACCCGCCCACCCTGCGGATCGCCTGCGCGACGAACAACGCGCTGTTCGCGCCGCTCGCGACGGAGCAGCGCGCCGGCTTCGAGGAGACGGTCGCGCTGCTGCGCTCGCTCGGCCACACGGTCGAGCAGGTGCGCGTCCCCTACGGCGACCTGCTCGGGGACCTCGTCCCGCGCTACCTGCGGGGGATCGCCGAGGACGCGGCCGCGGTCGCGCACCCGCGGCGGCTCGAGCGCCGCACGCGCGCGATGGCGCGGATGGGGCGGCTGCTGCCGGACGCGCTCGTCGCGCGGGCGCGCCGCCACGAGGCCGCCACCGCCGAGCGGCTCAACCGCCTGCTCGCCGACCACGACGTGCTGCTGACGCCGGGCACCGCCGGGCTGCCGCTGCCGATCGGTAGATATGAGGGGCGCGGCGCGATCTGGACGTTCAACGGCGTCGGGCGCTACACGCCCTACACGCCCGCGTGGAACATCACCGGCCAGCCGGCCGCGTCGGTCCCGGCCGGCTTCACCGCGGACGGCGTCCCGCTCGCGGTGCAGCTCGTCGGGCGCCCGCAGGACGAGGCGACGCTGCTCGCGCTCGCGGCGCAGCTCGAGGTGGCGCGGCCGTGGGCCGATCGGCGTCCGCCGCTGGCGGCGTGAGCGCGGCGCTCGAGGAGGAGCTGCTCGACGTCGCGTGCGCCGCCGCGCGCGCTGCCGCGGACGAGCTGCTCGACCGCTACGACCACGCGGTCGAGGGCTTTGCGACGAAGACGAGCGCGACCGACCCGGTCAGCGACGCCGATCGCGCCGCCGAGGCGGCGATCCGTGCGCTGCTGGCGCAGCGGCGGCCTGGCGACGCGATCCTCGGCGAGGAGGGCGGCGAGACGCTCGCGGCAGGCGCGCCGAGCGGCGTGCGCTGGGTCGTCGACCCGCTCGACGGGACCGTCAACTACCTCTTCCGCTACCCGCAGTGGTCGGTCAGCGTGGCCGCCGAGGACGCCGACGGGACGACGCTCGCCGGCGTCGTGCTCGACCCGCTGCGCGACGAGGAGCTGAGCGCGACGCGCTCCGGCGGCGTGCTGCGCAACCGCGCGCCGATCTCCACGTCGGTCGCCGCCCGGCCGCGCGCGGCGACGCTCGACGTCGCGCTCGTGGCGACCGGCTTCGCCTACGACGCGGCCGTGCGCGCGCGGCAGGCGGAGGTGCTGGGACGCGTTCTCCCGCGGGTGCGCGACGTGCGCCGCGGCGGCAGCGCGGCGATCGACCTCGCGTGGACCGCGCTCGGCCGCTGCGACGCCTACTGGGAGCGCGGCGTGAAGACGTGGGACGTCGCCGCCGGCGCGCTGCTGTGCGCCCGCGCCGGGCTGGAGCTGCACGAGCTGCCGCCCGCCGACGGGCTGTCGGCGGGTCTGCTGGCGGCGCCCCCGGCGCTGGCCGGCGAGCTGCTCGCGCTCGTCGGCTGAGCGATCCGCGCCGTAGACTGGTTCCGTCACCGGGGCGGTGGCGGAATGGCAGACGCGGTCGCCTCAAAAGCGACTGTCCGAAAGGACGTGCGGGTTCGAATCCCGCTCGCCCCACTGGCACCGCTTCGCGGGCGCGGACCGGGTAGCGTGCGGGCCGATGCACGCCGCGGTCCTGCACCAGCTCGGCGCGACGCCGGCCTACGAGTCGTTCGAGGAGCCCGTCGCGGGTGAGGGGCAGGCGGTCGTCGAGGTCGCGGTCGCGGGTGTGAACCCGGTCGACGTGCGCAAGGCGTCCGGCGCGTACATCTCGGGCCCGCCGCCGCTCCCGTCGGTCGTCGGGACGGAGGGCGTGGGGCGGATCGCGGGGGACGGGCGACGCGTGTACTTCGACGCGCCGGTCGCGCCGTTCGGCGCGTTCGCCGAGCAGGTGCTCGTCGCCGCCGGCGCGCCGATCGAGCTGCCGGACGCGATCGACGACGGCGTCGCGGCTGCGCTCGGGATCGCCGGGCTCGCCGGCTGGCTGCCGCTTGCCTGGCGTGCGCGACTGCGCGCGGGGGAGACGGTCCTCGTGCTGGGCGCGACCGGCGTCGTCGGCCAGTTCGCGGTGCAGGCGGCGAAGCTGCTCGGCGCCGGCCAGGTCGTCGCGGCCGGCCGCGACGCCGAGATGCTGGAGCGCGCACGGCGGCTCGGCGCGGACGCCGTCGTCGACCTCGGCGCGGTCGAGTCGGGCGAGGCGCTGACGCAGGCGTTCCGCGAGGCGGCCGGCGGCGACGTCGACGTCGTGCACGACCCGCTGTGGGGCGCGCCCGCCGCGGCCGCGGTCGAGGCGCTCGGCGTCGGCGGGCGGCTCGTGCAGCTCGGGCAGTCGGCAGGCGCGGACGCGACGTTCCCGTCGGCGTCGATCCGCGGCCGTCAGCTCGAGCTGCTCGGCTACCTGAACTTCCTTGTGCCGCCGGACGTCCGCCGCGCCGCGTACCGCACGCTCGTCGAGCACGCCGTCGCCGGGCGAATCGCGGTCGAGGTCGAGCGGCTGCCGCTGGCCGCGGTCGCGGACGTGTGGGAGCGCGTGCAGCGCAGCGCGCACCGCAAGCTGGTGCTGGTGCCCTAGACGGCCCGCGCGCCGCGGTCGAGGCGGCCGACGGGACGCTCGACTTCGACGTGCCAGTCCTGCCGGAAGCCCTGCATGGAGAAGAAGATCAGCAGCGCCTGCAGCGGCACGAGCAGCAGCGTGATCGTGCCGAGCGTGGCCGAGTCGAGGCCGGTCGAGCCGAAGACCGAGTCGGGCGTCGAGAAGCCCGTCTTGTCGCGCTGGAACCACTCCGGCCCGGCGATCACGGCGAAGATCCCGAGGATGATCGCGAGCGCCGCGGCGACCGGCAGCGGTCCGCGGTTCCACTGCGCGACGTAGTACGCCATCACGACGTAGACGATCACGTATGCGAGCTGCAGCGCCGCGGCGCTCTGCAGCGCGGACCAGCCGCCGAGCATCACGCCGAGCATCAGCGCGGCCGACAGCAGCAGCAGCCCGACGACGATCGCCCGGGTCGTCTTCGACGACGCCTTCTCGCGATTCGGCCGCTCGATCACGTAACCGGGCTCCATCGACTCCAGAGCCTACAATCCCGCCGCTCAGCTACGGTGCAGTTGCGGGTGTGGCGAAACGGTAGACGCGCCGGCCTTAGGAGCCGGTGGCCAGGTAGAGGCCACTGTGGGTTCGAATCCCTCCACCCGCACTCGGCGCGGCCGGCGCGCGACTGCCGTCGCGCCGGCCGGGGTAGGCGGGGAGCGTGCCCGGCGAGCGGCTCGCGATCTTCGACGTCGACGGCACGCTCGTCGACAGCGTCTACCACCATGCGATCGCGTGGCAGCGGGCGTTCCGCGAGCGGCGGCTGGTCGTGCCGATGTGGCGGATCCACCGCTCGATCGGCAAGGGCGGGGATCGGCTCGTGCCCGAGCTCGTCGGCCAGCAGGTCGAGCGGCGCGAGGGGGACGCGCTGCGCGCGCGGCAGCACGACCTCTACGCCGAGCTGATCGGCGAGGTGCGGCCGCTCGACGGCGCGCACGCGCTGCTGGCCGTCTGCAAGGAGCGCGGCTGGCGGATCGCGCTCGCCAGCTCCGGCCGCGGCGATGAGATCGCGCACTACCTGCGGCTGCTCGACGCCGACGGGCTGCCGGACGCGATCGTCAGCTCCTCGGACGTGGAGACGACGAAGCCGGCCCCCGACGTGCTGGCGCTCGCGCGCGAGCAGGCGGCGCCCGGGATCGACCCCGGCGCCGTCCTCGTCGTCGGCGACGCGAGCTGGGACTGCGTGGCGGCCCGCCGCGCCGGCATGACGCCGGTGGCGGTGCTGTGCGGCGGCTTCGGCCGCGCGGAGCTTCAGGAGGCCGGCGCCGCGGCGGTGTTCGAGACGCTGCCCGAGCTGGCGGAGTGGATCTCCTGAGCGGGCGGTGCTGGGGGCGGCAGCGCCTCGGCGATGCTCGGGCAGCCGCCGCCCTCGCAGCACGACTCGACCTTCTGGCGGCAGTCGGCGCACCACCACGTCGCGCGCATCCAGAGATGTGCCGACCCACTGAGCATGCGGAACCGGTCACCGCAGCTTCGTGGCGAGCGCCGACATGCCACCTTCTGCTCCCGGGATCCGCTCGTTCCCCGCTGAACCGATAATCGTCCGCATGCTTGGGATACGAGGCGTGCCTGCTCGTCGCCGGGTGTGACCCTTGCTGCTGCGCCTGAAGTTTGGACTCCGACACCCGCGGCTGAGATGCGCGCCATAGCTTGCTAGCGTCGCAACCGGAATTCGGTGCGGTCCCGCCGAGCTGGGGGCGTCGTCTTAGTTCATGGGCGACGGTTTAGGCCGGGGTTCTCATTCGTATTCCAATTGTCACCAACCCATAGCGGGAGGTTCATACATGCATGCCGTTCCGGTCGCGCGGAAGGCGCTGTTGAGCGCGCTGGTCGCGTTCGCATTGATCGCTGGGGCGCTGCTCATGGCAGCCCCCAAGGCCTCGGCGTCATCGTCGCAGTGCAACGAAGCAGGCAGAGTCTGTGTCTGGGCGTTGGCGAACTACGAAGGCAACTTTTCCTGGTGGGGCGCCGGCACCGGTTGTCACACTCACGCCGAAAACTCGAACTTGCGGACAGTGTGGAACCGCACGAGCCACAGCATAAACATACCTGAACGAGGCAGTGTGGCTCCGAACTCATCGATAATACTCGGTGCGGGCGAACCCTCGATAACAGGCCAGATCTGCACCTGATCCCGGGTCGGAGGGCTCCGGCACATGTCGGGCCCTTCACCTCCGATTGACGACGTCACCCAACACATCAATTACGAAAGGAACGAGACATGACTCGCACTCACCGGCGGCGCTTCGCGCTGCTCGCAGCCAGCCTGGCGACGCTGCTGGCCGCGCTCGCGTTCGCATCGGCATCTGCTTCAGCCTCTGAATTCTGCGGCGGCGCGACGATCAGCAGCATACAGACGTGCTTCGGCGCCTCCCGCACCTTCCAGATCGTCAGCGGCAGGGGTACCACCACGGGCGTCTGCGTGGGCTACAACGAAATAGGAAGAGGCGGCTGCTCGGCGGGCGCGGCGTTCGCAGCGGAATGGAACATCGGGTCCTCCGCCTTCCGCACCCCGCGGATCATGGGCAACTCCTCGAACAACACCAGGGTGGAATGGGCGGATGCGTCGTGATCGAGCGACGGCTCCTTGCTTAGGACGTCCGTGATGACGAAGAGGACGGTGAGCTGGCGCAACTGCGCCAGCTCACTGCTCATCCTGCTTGCGGCCGCCGCGCCGGCGTCGTGCGGCTCGGCGGCGCCCGGCGGCGCCGAGCCTCGCGCCCGGACCGTCGAGCATGCGCCGCGCATGCTCGAGCGGCTTTCGCACACGCAGCGGCGTGAGTTCGCGCTCCTGCGCACACGGCCGGAGGGGCTTCCAAAGGGCCTCGGGCATCTCCCGAACGCGGAAGACGCGGCCATAAATCGGGCGATGGCCCAGCGGATCCCCGTGATGGTGCCGGGCAGCTACTGGTTGGCTCCCGGCATCGGCTCGCTCTGCATCCTCTCCGAGGTCCCGGGGACACCGGGAATAGTGACGGTTTGCGCGAGCACCCGGGAGGTCTTGCAGCACGGCTTGGGGACTATCTCCTTTCCCTCGGCGGGACCAACCCACGCCGGCCCGCCGACGCGACTGCTCGTCGGCATCGCCCCCGACGGCGCGCGCGCGGCGCTCGTCCACACCGACGGCTCAGTCGCCGCGGTGCCGGTCGTCGGAGGCGTGTTCGTCCTGCGCGACTCGCGTCAGGGA
The DNA here is from genome assembly GCA_018268595.1 of Actinomycetota bacterium. Taxonomy (GTDB): domain Bacteria; phylum Actinomycetota; class Thermoleophilia; order Solirubrobacterales; family Solirubrobacteraceae; genus Conexibacter. Next base: position 76,935 of record JAFDWH010000018.1, read on the forward strand.
GCTTCGGAATCCATCGAGCTGCGTCGCACGCGCGGACGTCGTCCGCATGTCTAGGACGCCGCAGAGCGGGGGACCCAGGAATCGAACCTGGCGTTGCGGTTTTGGAGGCTTGCTTGTATGCGACGCTTCGTCGCGCTGTATTCGGGGATCGCTGGGCGCAGGGACAGCGGCAGGGACAGAACCGTCGGCTCAGTCCCGTCCGAGCACGAGGTCGATCCCGGAGAGGACGAGCTGTAGGTCTCCGGCGACGAGGCGTCCGACGCGCTCGGTCAGCAGCGAGCGGTCGACGGTGACGATCTGCGAGACGTTCGCGACCGAGTCTTTCGGTAGACCGGTGCGCCCAGCGGTCAGAAGGACGTTGCCGGGTGCGGCGGCCAGGCGCACGTTGCTGGTGAGCGGCACCACGACGACGGTCGCGATGCGACTTGCGTTGAAGGTGTCGCCTTGCACGACGGCAACGGGTCGGCGAAATCCGGGCGACGAGCCGACCGGGTCGTCGAGCGACGCCCAGCAGACGTCGCCTTGGCTGATCACCATTCGCTTTGCACGAGCGTGCGGCGAGCGGCGGCTGCGGTGAATGCGCGCTCCTCAACCGAGAGCTCGTCCGCGATCTCGTCGAGGGCGCGCGTCACAGCAGCAGGGTCCCGTCGTGCGACGTAGTCGGCGAGTGCCTCGCGATAGACCTCGCTGCGGCTCTTGCCCATGCGGCTGGCGAGTTCGTCGGCCCGGCGAAACAGGTCGTCCGGAATCGAGACGGCCGTCTTCATACCCGGAGTATAACCACGGCGCGGCGGCTGACCGCCGACAGCGGGGGACCCAGGAATCGAACCTGGCGTTGCGGTTTTGGAGGCTTGCTTGTATCGACGATTCGGTGCATTGTGGTCGCGAATCGCTTGGCGCAGGGACAGTTGCGGGGACAGAACCACCGAGTGCCGGTCAGCTCGCGCTGTCGAGATCGGCGTCAAGGTCGGAAAGATCGACGCCTTGGATCTCCAAGAGCCATCGCCGCAGCTGCAGACTCACCTCGATCGAACGCACGCTGTCCTCATATGTCACGGCGACGCCGTCATGCACGACAGCATTCCGGCGGTCCAGGTGCTGCCGATATTCCGGCCACCATGGCTCCTGCTCGATTCGGCGTCCAGTGAGGAGGTGCATCACCGCCCGCGAGCGCTCGTCGCGCAGCGTCATCGGACGCCGGATCAGTTTGGAGGCCTCGAGTCTCGATGGGTGTTCGGCGAGCAGGCGGCCAACGGCCTCGGCGATGTGCAGCTCGCACGCGGTCTGAATGCGCACTACGGCCAGCTCGTGGCGTCGCTGTCTGTGAAGCTCATGAGCCTCGGCGCCGATGTGCGCTCCAATCGAGTTCGACTGCCACCAAGGGGAGATGTATCCAGTCGGCTCTGGTGCGGCAGAGGGCAACCCTGCCTCGCTGCGAATCTTTCGAACCAGGTGCTGTGCCTCGTCGAGGGCTTCATCGCGTCTCGATGCGTGGACCCGGATCGCGAACGTCGTGTCGCCGTCAGTTCCCTCCGTAACGTCCGTGTGGAACTGCATGCGCTCAGCTGGCACCACCACTGGCGCGGCACGCTGGAACGCAGCCTTGTCACTGGCGTCGAGAGGGAAGTGAACCTGCCAGAGACCCCTGTCGACCTCGCCCTCGGGCGGGTCGAACCGTTCGTGGCGGTAATCCATGTCGTGTGTCACAGCAAGTCGCGCAGGTCGTCTGCATTGAGCCCGGCATCGGCCAGGATGCCGGATAGCGTCCCGCGCTTCAGTTCCCGGTGCAGAGGCACCGTTAGGAAGATGCGGCGGTCGGGGTGATGTAGACGAACGTGGCTGCCGCGCTGGCGGGAGACTTCCCAGCCGGAGCGCTCCAGCGCCCTGATCAGCTGCTGGCCGGAGACGACCGGAAGTCGAGGGCTCACGCCGGAATGGAGACCCGCCGGCGGACGACACCGGCGTCGAGCGAGCGTCCGACCTCGCGCAGGCCTTCGACGTAGAGCTCGAGCGCCTCGCGGGCGTTCTCCATCGCCTCGTCGAACGTGTCGCCCTCAGAGTGGAGGCCCGGAAGGTCCGGGGCGTAGACGTGGTAGCCGCCCTCCTCCTGCGGAGCGAAGACGAGCTCTATGTCGCGCGGATCGGCCATACGCTCAGGATACCGGCCGCAGTGGCCGCTTCCGAAGCGTCCGGGCCAACGAGCGGGGGACCCAGGAATCGAACCTGGCGTTGCGGTTTTGGAGACCGCCGTGTTACCGATACACCAGTCCCCCGGGGACCGGTCGCCCATTGTAGGCGGGCGTCGGGGGGTGGTGGTGCGTGCCGGCCGCGCGCGCGTCGCTACGCCTGCGGGTCGAGCCGGCTGACGATCTCCTCGGCGATCGCGAGCGAGGAGGTGGCGCCGGGCGAGGGGGCGTTGCGGATCCACGCGACGCGCCCGTCGCCGCCGATGCGGAAGTCGTCGACGAGCGCGCCGTCGCGGTCGACGGCCTGTGCGCGCACGCCGGACGGCGCGGGCACCGCGTCGGCCGGCTGCAGCTCGGGCACGTAGCGCTGCGCTGCGGCGACGAACGCGCGCTTCGACAGCGACCGTCGCAGCTCGCCGGCGCCGGCGCGCCAGTGGCGCCGCAGCAGGCGCCACGTGCCGGCCCACGCGAGCGTCTCCGCAAGGTCGCGGCCGCCGGCGGCCCTGCGCGCCGCCCCCTCGCGCGCGACGGCCAGCACCGCGTTGGGCCCGATCAGCACCGAGCCGTCGACGGTGCGCGTGAGATGGACGCCGAGGAACGGCAGCGCCGGGTCGGGCACCGGGTAGATCAGCCCGCGCACGAGCGAGCGGCGCTCCGGCGCGAGCGCCCAGTACTCGCCACGGAAGGGCACGATCCGCGGGGCGGCGTCCTCGCCCGAGCGACGCGCGAGGCGGTCCGCGTGCAGGCCGGCGCACACGACGACGCGGTCGGCGCGCAGCTCCTCGCCGCCGGCCAGCTCGACGACGGCGGCTGCGCGTGCGGAGCGGCCCGGGCACACGCGCACGACCTCCGCGCCGGTCCGCACGACGCCGCCGCAGGCGCGCAGCTCGTCCGCGAGCGCGAGCGCCACGGCGCGGAAGTCGGTGATCGCGGTCTCGGGCGAGTGCAGCGCCGCGACGCCCGCCGCGTGCGGCTCGACATCGCGGAGCTGCACTGCGTCGAGGCGCCGCAGGCCCGGGACGCCGTTGGCGCGGGCGCGCTGCTCGAGGCGGTTGAGTCGCGGCAGCTCGGACTCGTCGAGCGCGACGACGAGCTTGCCGCAGGCGTCGTACGGGATCTCATGCGCGCGGCAGAAGCCGCGCAGCAGCGCGACGCCGCGACGGCACAGGCGCGCCTTGAGCGAGCCCGGCTCGTAGTAGATGCCGGCGTGCACCACGCCCGAGTTGCGCGCGGTCTGGTGGAGCGCCAGGCGCGGCTCCTTCTCCAGCAGCACGACGTCGTCGCCCCGCTCGCGCGCAAGCACGCGGGCGGTCGCGAGGCCGACGATTCCGCCGCCGACGACTACGACGCGCATGCTTCGAATCTCCAATCGTGGGGGCCTCCGACCATGGTGCGGTGGGAGTCTGACGACCTCGGAGCGGCCGGACTGGAAAGATTCCCGACCATGAGACTCGGAGTTCCCAAGGAGACCGCGGAGGGCGAGCGTCGTGTGGCGCTCGTGCCGGAGGTCGTGAGAAAGCTGGTTGGTGCCGGTCACAGCGTCGCAGTCGAGCGCGGTGCCGGTGGTGGAGCGATGATCCCGGATGCCGCCTTCGAGGAGGCTGGGGCGACGGTGACGGACGACGTGGCGGGGATCTGGCAGTCCGACGTGGTGGTGAAGGTGGCGCCGCCGGCTGCGGACGAGGTCGTGCGGTTGGGGAGTGGCTCGACGCTGATCGGTTTTTTGCAGCCGTTGACGAACGGTGAGGGCGTTCGCGCGCTCGCGGCGTCAGGCGCGACGGCGTTCGCGTTGGAGGCGGTGCCGCGGATTTCGCGTGCGCAGTCGATGGATGCGTTGTCGTCGCAGTCGAATATTGCGGGGTATCGGGCGGCGTTGTTGGGTGCGCAGGAGTTGGGTCGGTTTTTTCCGATGTTGATGACGGCTGCGGGGACGATTCGTCCGGCGACGGTGTTGGTGTTGGGTGCGGGTGTGGCGGGGTTGCAGGCGATCGCGACGGCGCGGCGGTTGGGTGCGGTGGTGTTGGGGTTTGATGTGCGTGCTGCGGTGAA
>JAFDWH010000019.1 GCA_018268595.1 Actinomycetota bacterium
CGTCCCGCGCTCGCCCCGGCGCGCCGCCGGCGTGCGCCGCTCGCGGGCGCCGCCGCCGGACGTGCGCCGCCGCGCCGCGCGGTCGCGCCCCTGCTGTCCGCGTAGCCCGGGACCGACCGTGCGTGTCGCCGCCCCCGGCGCTGCGACACCGCATCGTTCCCGCAAGGAGTCCCATGTCCCGCATCCTCCGCAAGGCGATCCTGCCGGCGGCGCTGCTGTCGGCGCTCGCCGCGCTGCCCGCCTCCGCCCACGAGGGCGACCCGCACTACAGCTCCGTCGTCAGCTCGATCGTCCCCCGCACCGACGGCCTCAGCGCACAGGTGCTCGACCATGACGACGCGCTGCTCGTCGTCAACGCGAGCGGCCGCGACGTCACGATCCTCGACCTGAAGGGCGAGCCGTACGCGCGGCTGCAGGCCGACGGCACGGTGCAGGTGAACGCGCGCTCGTCGCTGGCGGTGGGGGAGAACGCGCCGTCGGGCCCGCACGGCCAGGGCGGCGACCGCGCCGATGCGCGCCTGTCCGCGAGCGTCACGCCGCTGCTCGCGCACGCCGGCCACGCGCACGGCGCCGAGGCGCCCGCGCCGGCCGGCGGCGGCGGCGCGGCGAGCGCCGGCCCCGACTGGGTGACGGTCGACAGAGCCGGGCGCTACCAGTGGCACGACCCGCGCATCAACTACCGCGCCCGGCCGGTGCCGCCGCAGGTGACCGACACCGCGAAGGAGACGAAGGTGAAGGACTGGCGCGTGCCGCTGCTCGTGGCGGGGCAGGCCGGCGACGTGCTGGGCACACTGACGTGGGTCGGCGAGCCCGGCGGCGGCTCGTCGTTCCCGACCGCGGCCGTCGCCTCGCTCGCGCTGCTCGTGCTGCTGGCGCTCGGCGCGGTCGCGCTCGTGCAGCGGCGGCGGCGCACCGAGCGGGCGGGGACGTCGTGAGGCGCCGCGCCGCGCTGCTCGCCGCCGCGCTGCTCGCCGCCGGGGCGCTCGCCCCGGCCGCCGCGCAGGCGCACGGCATCTCCGGCAGCGCCGACCTGCCGATCCCGCAGTGGCTGTTCGCGTGGGCGGCGGCGATCGTGCTGATCGCCTCGTTCGTCGCGCTCGGCGTGCTGTGGCCGGCGCCGCGCTTGCAACGCCCGCGGCTGCGGCGTGTGCTGACGATCCCGCCCGGCGTGCGGACGCTGTGCGGGCTGGTCGGGGTGGCGCTCTACGGCGTCGTCCTCTACGCCGCCTTCGCCGGCACGACGGTGCCGACCGCGAACCTCGCGCCGACGGCGATCTACGTCGCCTTCTGGGTCGGGGTCCCCGTGCTGAGCGTCCTGCTCGGCGACGTGTTCGCGCTGTTCAGCCCGTGGCGCGCGCTCTACCGCTGGATCGCCGGCGCGGCGCGGCGCGTGCATACGAGCCTCGACGCAGAGCCGCTCGCCTACCCGGCATGGCTCGGACGCTGGCCGGCGGCCGTCGGGCTCGTCGCGTTCGCGTGGGTCGAGCTGGTCTACGTCGACAAGGACGTGCCGGCGACGCTCGGCGCGCTCGCGCTCGCGTACGGCTTCGTGCAGGTGGTCGGCATGAGCGTCTACGGCGAGCGGACGTGGAGCGAGCGCGCCGACGCGTTCGGCGTCTGGTTCAACCTCTGCTCGCGCTTGTCGATCTGGGAGACGCGCGGGCGCGAGCTGTGCGTGCGCGCGCCGCTGAGCGGGCTGCCGCGGCTCGACCCGCTGCCCGGCACGGTCGCCGTGCTCGTCGCGTTGATCGGCTCGACGACGTTCGACGGCGCCTCCAACGGCGTGCTGTGGGTCGACGTCGCGCCGTGGCTGCAGGACCGCTTCGGCGACCTCGGCGCGTCGCTGACGGTCGCGAGCGAGCTGGCCGCGAGCGTCGGGCTGGCGGTCGCACTGGCGGCGGTCGCGGGCCTGTACCAGCTCGGCATCCGCGGCATGCGCACGCTCGACCCGCGCCGCGACGCGGGCGAGCTCGCGCGCGCGTTCGCGCACACGCTCGCGCCGATCGCGCTCGCCTACGCGCTCGCGCACTACTTCTCGCTGCTCGTCTTCCAGGGTCAGGCGCTGATCTACCTCGCCTCGGACCCGCTCGGGACCGGCGCGAACCTGCTCGGGACGGCGAACACGCAGGTCGACTACACGCTGATCTCGCCGACCGGGATCTGGTACGTGCAGGTCGCGGCGCTCGTCGCCGGCCACGTCGCCGGGCTCGTGCTCGCGCACGACCGTGCGCTGGCCGTGTTCGCGGAGGACCGGCGCGCGGCGGTCCGCTCGCAGTATTGGATGCTGACCGTGATGGTCGGCTTCACCTGCCTGGGCCTGTGGCTGCTGTCGGCGGTGAACGCGTGAGCGCGAGGGTTTGAGAGGCTGTACGGCGAACTCGACCTCGACTCCGATGCGGAAGGCGGTGCGTGAGATGAGACCGATCCATGCGATCCCCGTCGTGCTCCTCGCAGCCGCGCTCGCCGGCTGCGGCGGGGGCGGGGGCGGTGGCGACACCAACAGCGCGGGCACGCGCGACGCGCCGCCGGCGACCCAGACGCAAGCGCAGACTCAGACGCAGACGCAGTCCGCCCCGAACACGAAGACGACCGCGCCGGCGAAGGGCCCCGACGGCGCGAAGCTGTTCGCGGGCAACTGCGCGAGTTGCCACACGCTCGCGGCGGCCAACGCGCACGGCGCCGTCGGTCCCAACCTCGACGACCTCAAGCCCGACGCGGGCACCGTCCAGCAGCAGGTCGAGAACGGCGGCGGCGGGATGCCCTCGTTCGGCGGGACGCTGTCGGGCGCGGAGATCGCCGCCGTCGCGAGATACGTCGCCGACAACGCCGGCAGGTAGGCGTCAGGCGGGGGGCGCCGCCGCGGCGTCCTCCGCCTCGTAGCGCGCCAGCAGCGCGCGCTCGTCGTCACGCTTCGGGAAGCGCAGGTAGACGAGCGCGGCGCCGAGCAGCACGGCGACGATGCCGGCCGTGTAGGCCCACTGGTCACCGGAGATGAACGCCGACTTGGCGGCCGCGACGATCTGGTCGGAGTGCGCCGGGTACTGCTGCGCCGCGTCGGCGGCGGACGCGAACGACTTCTCGAGCTGCGTCTGGACCTGGTCGGAGACCTGCGCGGCGTTCGGCGAGCCGGCGATCTCGGTGGCGAACGCGGACGCGTAGCCGGCCGTCAGCAGCGCGCCGAGGATCGACTGCATGATCGCCCCGCCGAGGTCGCGTTGCAGGTCGGCCGTGCCCGACGCCATCCCGGCGCGCCGCACCGGCACCGAGCCGGTCAGCGAGTGCGAGGCCGGTGTGCCGGCGAGGCCGACGCCGATCCCCATCAAGGCGTAGCCGAGGAAGACCTTCCAGTACGCGATGCCCTCTCTCCACAGCAGCAGCATCGTGAGGAAGCCGAGCAGGCAGAAGACGTAGCCGCCCAGCAGCGTGACGCGCGCGCCGTGGCGCTCGACGAGCCGCGCCGAGCGCGGCGCGACCAGCACCATCAGCACGGCGGCGGGGAGGATCGAGGCGCCCGCGCCGAGCGTCGAGTAGCCGAGCACGTTCTGCAGGAACTGCTGGCCGACGAACATCGCCGCCATCAGCGTCCCGAACACGATCACGCCGGCGCAGGCGGCAACCCAGAAGATCCGCCGGCGCGCCACGTCGAGGTCGTAGAGCGGGTTGGCGGCGCGCCGCTGGCGCAGCACGAACGCGACGCCGGCGGCGAGCGCGATCGCGGCGAGCCCGAGCGCGAGCGCGCCGCGGTTCGGCACCGGCGCGAAGTTGATCGCCAGCACGAGCGCGGCGACCAGCACGACCGACAGGACGCCGCCGAGGTTGTCGACCGGGTCGCTCGTCTCGTTCACGTGCGCGGGCACGAGCCGGACCGCCAGCACGAGCGCGACGAACGCGAGCGGCAGCGTGATCAGGAACACCGAGCCCCACGCGAAGTGCTCGAGCAGCGCGCCCGACAGCAGCGGGCCGAGCGCCGAGATCGCGCCGCCGATCCCGGACCACAGCGCGATCGCGCGCGTGCGGCCGGCGCCCGACCACAGCGCCGTGATGAGCGCGAGCGTGGTCGGGAAGGCGAGGCCGGCGGCGACGCCGCCGAGCAGGCGGGCGCCGAACAGGACGGGCAGCGAGGGCGCGAATCCGGCCAGCAGGGAGGCGGGGATCGCCAGCGCGGTGCCGAGGATCAGCATCAGCTTGCGGCCGTAGCGGTCGCCGACCGCGCCGAGGTAGAGGACCGAGGCCGCGAGCCCGAGCGAGTAGCCGACCGCGACGAGGTTCAGGCCGGTCTGGCCGGCGTCGAAGTCCTTCGCGATCTCGGGCAGCGCGACGTTCGCGACGGCGAGGTTGAGGTTCGCGACGCCGGCGACGAGGATCAGCGTCGCCAACACGAGCGGCGCGCGCTCGGGCGCGCGGCCTCCGGGGGCCGCCGCTGGCGTCTGCTCGCGCGCGATCGCCATCGGCCGAGCCTAGGCCGGCTGCGCGCGGCTGCCAACGAGCCCGGCGCACCGGCGCGCTGCGGGGACGGGACGCGTTCCAGCACGGCGCCCCACCACACCCGTTGGTAGAGTCCGTCAGGACCCGTGGTGGGCGTAGCTCAGCTGGTAGAGCTCCTGGTTGTGGTCCAGGCGGTCGGGGGTTCGAGTCCCCTCGCTCACCCTCTCGAAGACGGAGGTCTCGCAGCGGGTCCGCTGGCATGAGGCAAGCCACGGATCGCCCGCCGGCCGGAGGCCTTCGAGGCCGACGTACCACTGGCCGAAGCTCTGCTACCGTACATTTGTACGGACAGAGGAGCTGCTGTGGCTGCGACAAAGACCGATCGTCTCGAAGCTCGCCTCACGCACGAGGAGCGCAAGCAGATTGAGCAGGCCGCCGCGCTTGCGGGCGAGCCGGTGTCTGCCTTCGTGGTGCTCGCCGCGCTGGACCGAGCCGAGGTCGTCGTGCGCGAACGCGCTTCTACCGTTGTCCCGGGCGACTACTTCGATCGGCTCGTGGCATCGCTCGACACGGCCGAGGAGGCGCCGAGGCTCGCGCGGGCGGCTCGCAGAGCGCGAGCGCGCAAGCAGATCGAGGCGTGAGCCTGCGGATCGCGCCGCTCGCCGACGGGTACGACCTCGCGAGCTTCTCCTGTGGACAGCCAGCGCTCGACACCTGGCTGCGCGAGCATGCGCAGCACGCAACTCGGCAGGGCACACGCACCTATCTCCTGCTCGAGGAGCGCTCAGAACGGGTCGTCGGCTACTTCGCGATCGCGCCGTACCTGTTGGAGCGCGAGCAGGCGCCACGTCGCGTAGGCCGAGGCGCTCCGCTTCGCATCCCGGCAATCCTGTTGGCGAAGCTCGCGCTGCATGAGCGGCTCCATGGCCGCGGCTTGGGCGCCGAGCTACTCGTACAGGCGTTGACGGTGATCGTCGCTGCGGCGCGTGCCGCCGGCGGTCGGGTGGTCGTGGTCGACGCGATCGACGAGAACGCCGCCAACTTCTCTGTCGCCCACGACTTCGAACGCCTACCGAACGATCAGCAGCGGCTGATCGTCAAGCTCAGCACGGTCGCGCAGGCGCTCGAATTGCCGTGGCCCTAAGAACCGGCGGGGGCGCGACTCAAGCGCTGTGGTGCCGAAGGCCGCGGACGGAACCGATCTCCGCGGGCGCGGGCCTCAAGATTCGGACGAAGGCGTTCGTCGGCGTAAGCGATCGTCTCACCCCTCGAAGGCCACGATCCCCAGCACCAGCAGCCCGAGCGCGACGCCGGCGAGCGTGAGCAGGGCGACGACGCGGTCGTCCGGGCGCGCGTAGTCGCCGCGTGCGAGCGCTCGCTCGACCTGGCGCTGGCGGTAGGTCGCGTAGCCGATCAGGACCGTCCCGAGCAGCGCGAAGCCGACGCCCGCGACCGTGTAGGGCCAGTGCGGACCTCGCGTCAGCGCCGGCACGACGCGGCCGGTGCCGATGCTGACGGCGAGCGCCGTCAGGCCGGTGCGCCACCACGCGAGGTAGGTGCGCTCGTTCGCGAGCCGCGTGCGTCGCGTGGCGTCAACGGCCTCGCCGGCGTCCGGCGGGCGGGAGCTGGGCTCGCTCGGGCGCATCTGCCGCGCGACCATAGCGCCTGCCCCGTCCGGCACGGCGGCCAGCGCGCGGCGCCTTACGGGAGCCGGCCGAACGCGAAGTAGGCGAGCGGGCCGAGCCAGTTGACGAACGAGGCCGCCGCCCACAGGCGCTTCGAGCCGCGCACGCGCGCAGCCGGGCGGCGGCGCAGGTCGATCAGCGCGCACAGCTGCAGCGTCACCTGCGCGACGCCGGCCACCACGATCGCGCGCCGTCGCGCGGGCGGCAGGTCACTCCAGCGCTGCTTCTCGCGCTTCCGCTTCGCCATCGTGCGAGCGTACCGGCCGGCGGCCGCCCGTTGCGGGACAGCCGGCCGATCGCCTACGGTCTGCGGATGGACGCGGCCGGCCCGTTCGAGGCGCACGAGGTCGACCTGCACGGGCACCGGGCGGCGTACCGCGTCGCCGGCGAGGGCCCGGCGATCGTGCTGATCCACGGGATGATCAACTCCTCCCGCCACTGGGAGGCGGTCGCGACGCGGCTGGCCGGCTCGCACCGCGTGATCGCGCCCGACCTGATCGGCCACGGCGGCTCGGCGACCCCGCGCGGCGACTACTCGCTGGGGGCGCACGCCGCCAGCATCCGCGACCTGCTGGCGACGCTCGGCGTCGCGCGCGCGACGATCGTCGGCCACTCGCTCGGCGGCGGCGTCGCGATGCAGTTCTTCTACCAGTTCCCGCAGCGCACGGAGCGGCTCGTGCTGGTCTCCAGCGGCGGGCTCGGCTCCGAGGTCAGCCCGCTGTTGCGCGGCGCGGCGCTGCCCGGCTCGGCGCTACTGCTGCGACTCGCCGCCCAGCCGCGACTCGTCGACGCGCTCACGGGCGCCGGCACGCGCCTGCGCGAGCGCGGCAACGCGAACGGCGTCTACCTGCACGCGGTGGCGCGCGCACTGCGCCCGCTGGGGGAAGCGGGCGCACGCCGCGCCTTCCTCGAGACGCTGCGCGCGGTGATCGACCGCCACGGCCAGCGCGTCAGCGCGCGCGACCGCCTCTACCTGCTGAGCGACACGCCGACGATGATCGTGTGGGGCGAGCGCGACCGCACGATCCCAGTCGCGCACGGCCTCGCCGCCCGCGACGCGATCCCCGGCTGCCGCTTCGAGCTGCTCTCGCGCGCCGCGCACTTCCCGAACCTCGAGGACCCTGCCGGCCTCGCCGCGGTGCTGGCCGACTTCGTCGCCACGACCGCGCCCGCGCGGCTCGGCGACGAGGACTGGGGCGACGCCGTGGGGCGCCGCGCACGCGCGACGATCCGGCGCGTCGCATGAGCGGCGGTTCGGACCCGGCGCCCGCGGGCAGAAGCGCTCGCATGGACGAGCTGGCGCCCGGCCTGTGGCACTGGACCGCCTTCCGCGACACGATCGGCCGCACCGTCCACTCCGCCTACCACGAGCCGAGCCGCACGCTGATCGACCCGATGCTGCCGGGGGAGGGGCTCGACTGGTTCGCCGAGCACGGCCCGCCGGAGCGGATCGTGCTCGTCAACCGCCACCACCTGCGCCACGCGCCGCGCTTCGTCGAGCGCTTCGGCTGCACCGTCCACTGCCACGAGGCGGGCCTGTGGGACCTGCACGACGCGCCGGTGCCGGTGCAGGGCTTCCGCTTCGGCGACGAGCTGGCGCCCGGCGTCGTCGCGCACCGCGTCGCGGCGATCTGCCCGGAGGAGGCGGCGCTGCACCTCGCGGGCGGGGGCGGGGCGCTCGCGGTCGCCGACGGCGTCATCCGCGACGACGACGGGCAGCTCGCGTTCGTGCCCGACTTCCTGCTCGGCGCCGACCCGGAGGGCGTCAAGCGCGGGCTCGCCGCGGCCTACCTCGCGCTGGCCGAGACGCTCGAGTTCGACGTGCTGCTGCTCGCGCACGGCGACCCGCAGGTCGGCGGCGCGCGCGAGGCGCTGCGCGCGTTCGCGGCGCAGCACGCCGGCGCTGCGTAGCAGCGCCGCCGCTCAGCGCAGGATGCCGGTGTGGCCGATCGAGTAGCGGCCCGGCTGCGGCCACACCGCCAGCCCGTGCGGGCTGGCGCCGACGGGGATGCGGTGCACGAGGCGGCCGCTGCGCGTGTCGATCGCGTACACCTCGCGGTTGTAGCGGCCGCTCAGCCACAGCACGCGCCCGCTCGCCGACAGCCCGCCCATGTCGGGGCTGCCGCCGCCGGGGATCCGCCACGTGCGGTACGGCCGCCGCGTGCGGAACGAGATCAGCGTGATCGTCCCCTCGCCGCGGTTGGTGACGTAGAGCGTGCGCGCGTCGCGGCTGGGATAGAGGCCGTGCGCGCCGAGGCCGGTCGGCTGCAGCCGCAGCACGCGCCAGTCGCGCGCGCCGATCAGCCACACGCCGTTCGACGCCATGTCGGCGACGTAGAAGACGCGGCCGTCGGGCGAGAGCTTGACGTCCTGCGGCATCGCGCTCGGTCTCAGCGGGATCGTCCGTAGCACGCGCTCGTGCACGAGGTCGACGACGATCATGCGCCCGCCGAACTCGCACGAGACGAGCGCGGTGCGCCCGTCGGCGGTGAAGTCCATGTGGTCGACGCCCGGGCACTGCGGCACCGCCAGCCGGTGGCGCAGGCGCATCGTGTGCGCGTCGCGGAAGTCGAGCACGCGGTGCGCCTCGGCGACGACGATCGCGCGCGTCCCGTCGGCGGTGAAGTAGAGGTTGTACGGGTCGAGCACCGGGACCGGCCTGCCCGGTCTGCCGGTCAGCGGGTCGATCGGCGTGAGGCTGTTGCCGAGGTCGTTCGTGACCCACAGCGTGCGCAGGTCCCACGACGGGGTGACGTGCTGCGGCAGCTTGCCGACCGGGAAGTGCGCGACGATCCGGCCGCTGCGCTGGGAGATCACGTCGACCGTGCCGTCGTCCGAGTTCGGCACGTACACGAGCGCACGCGCGTGCACGGCGGCGGCCGCGAGCAGGCCTGGCCGCTCGGCCGCGTAGACGTTCGTGGCGGACAGCAGCGGCGGGATGCGGCCAGGCCGCAGCGGCGCGAACGCGCCGGCGTGCTGCGCGGCGGTCGTCGTGTGGGTCGCGGCGCGGGTGGCGGCCGTGCCGGCGTCGGCGGAGCCGCCGCCGGAGCCGCCGCAGCCGGCCAGCGCGAGCGCCGCGAGCAGGGCGCCGAGCGCGCCCCGGGTGGCCCGCCGGGCGCTCACCGCGCCAGCTCCCACGCTTCGTCGTGCACGCGTCCGGCCGCGTCGCGACCGCCGACGACCCAGACGCGCGCGCCGAGCGTCGCCGCGCTCAGGTCCGACAGCGCGAGCGGCAGCCATCCGGCGGCGCGCACGCGCCCGCTCGCCGGGTCGATCGCGAGGATCGCGCGGCGCTGGCTCGCGAGCGCGTCGCCGCGACCGCCGAGCACGTAGAAGACGCCGCCGAGCGCGGCGCCCGCGGCATGCTCGAGCGGTGCCGGCAGCGTGCCGATCATGCGCACGCCGCCGCCTGCGGGGTCGAAGCGGAGAAGCTCGCGCCGCGCGTGCACGCCGTCGGTGCCGCCGGCGATCAGCAGCCGCCCGCCGACGGCGGCGACGGCCGCGTAGCGCAGCGGGTGCGGCAGCGTCGCGACCTGCCGCACCGGCCGGCCGGGCGCGAAGCGCAGGATCGAGCGCAGCGGCACGTTGCCGGTGTACCCGCCGACGACGTAGACGGCGGCGCCGATGCGCGCCGCCTCCAGGTCCGAGCTGGGCGCCGGCAGCGTCCCGGCCGCGCGCACGCGGCCGTCGCGCCCGACCGCGTCGATCGCGGCGGTCGGCCCGCTCGCGGAGCCGCCGCCGAACACGAGCAGGCGCTCGCCGAGCCCGGCGGCGCCGGCGTCGTGGATCGCGGCCGGGAGCTGCGCGAAGCGGCGCGGCGGCCCGGGCGCGACCGCGACCACGTCGGCGACGGAGGCGTCGGCCGCGTCGAGCCCGCCCGCCGCGAGCAGTCGCCCGCCCGCGACCGCGAGCGCCGGCAGCTGCACCGGCGCCGGCAGCGTGGTGCGGGCGGTCACGCGCAGCGCCACCGGCACCCGGCGGGCCTGCACGGCCGCCGCGGCCCGCCGCACCCCCGTGCCGGCCGTGCCCGCGCCGGCGCTGCCGCAGCCGGCGAGCGCGAGCAGCGCGCCTGCGCAGCACCAGACCGCGGCCCGGCGAGGGGGGAAGGGAACGCGCGCCACCGGCGGCAGGCTATGGCGGCCACGGGCAAGAGTCGGCAAAGCCGGCGCCGCCGCGCTCAGCGCCCCGCGCCCTGCGTTCCGGCGTGCAGCTCCGCCTGGCGCCGGTGCGCGTCGGCGTCGGAGCGCTCGCTGTGCGTGCGGTCGAGGTGCGCGATCAGCGCGTCGGCGTCGCCGGCGACCGCCTCGCCGTCGTCGATCAGCGCCGGGATCTCGTCGCTGCCGGTCTTGCGCCGCAGCTCCTCGCGGTCGGCCGGGTCGGCCGGCACCTGGCGCGCGACGAACGAGACGCCCAGCTCGGTCAGGCGCTGCCGCACGCGGTGCGAGTGCGGGCACCACTCGGCCTGGTAGAGCTCCAGCATCGGCCGGGGTCTGCCCGGTGAGGCGCCGGGCAAACGCGCGCCGACGCTATCGTCGGTTCGATGGAGCGCAAGTGGTGGACGCTCATCGCCGTCAGCGTCGGCATCTTCATGCTGCTGATGGACATCACGATCGTGAACGTCGCGCTGCCCGACATCCAGCGCGAGCTGCACGCGAGCTTCCACGAGCTGCAGTGGGTCGTGAACGCCTACGCGCTGAGCCTCGCCGCGCTGCTGCTGACGGCCGGCTCGATCGCCGACCGCGTCGGCCGGCGGCGCATGTTCGCGATCGGGCTCGTGATCTTCA
The DNA here is from genome assembly GCA_018268595.1 of Actinomycetota bacterium. GTDB lineage: Bacteria > Actinomycetota > Thermoleophilia > Solirubrobacterales > Solirubrobacteraceae > Conexibacter. The sequence goes on from JAFDWH010000019.1 coordinate 10,895, forward strand.
CCGCTGCCTCGCTCACGTGCGGGCTGTCGAGCGGCGCGGCGATGCTGAACGTCGCGCGCGCGGTGCAGGGGATCGGCGGCGCGACGATGCTGGCGACCTCGCTGGCGCTGATCGCGAGCGCCTTCCACGGGCGCGACCGCGGCGTCGCGTTCGGCGTCTACGGCGCGGTGATCGGCGCGGCCGTGGCGGTCGGCCCGGTCGTCGGCGGCGCGCTCACGACCGGCGTCGGCTGGGAGTGGATCTTCTTCGTCAACGTGCCGATCGGCGTCGGCGCGTTCGCGCTGACGCTCGCGAAGGTGCAGGAGTCGCGCGACCCGCACGCGACGCGCGTCGACTGGCTCGGGCTCGTCACCTTCTCGGCCGGGCTGTTCCTGCTCGTGCTGGGGCTGACGCAGGGCAACGACGCCGGCTGGGGGAGCACGGAGGTCGTCGGTTGCCTCGCCGGCGCGGCGCTGCTGCTGGCCGCGTTCCTGCTGGTGGAGCGGCTGCAGCAGCGGCCGATGCTCGATCTGTCGCTGCTGCGCGTGCCGGCGTTCGCGGGCGTCTCGCTCGTGACGCTGGCGCTCGCCGCCTCGATGTTCGCGATGTTCCTGTACCTGACGCTCTACATTCAGGACGTGCTTGGCTACGACCCGCTGCAGGCGGGGCTGCGCTTCCTGCCGGTGAGCCTCGTGTCGTTCGTCGCCGCGCCGCTGGCGGGCCGGCTGACCGTGCGCATGCCCGTCCGCGTGCTGCTGTTCGCGGGGCTGCTGCTCGTCGCCGCCGGGCTGGCGCTGATGAGCGGCCTCGACGCGCGCTCGAGCTGGACGGCGCTGCTGCCCGGCTTCGTGCTGGCGGGCGTCGGCATCGGGACGGCGAACCCAGCGATCGCCTCGACGGCGATCGGCGTCGTCCCGCACGAGCGCGCGGGGATGGCGTCCGGCTTCAACAACACCTGCCGCCAGGTCGGGCTCGCGATCGGGATCGCGGCGCTCGGCGCGGTCTTCCAGCACACGCTCGCGAGCCACCGGCAGGCGGGCGAGGGCCTGCACGCCGCGTTCGCCAGCTCGCTGAACGAGATCCTGCTGATCGGCGCCGTGATCGCGCTCGCCGGCGCGCTGGCCGGCCTCGCGCTCGTGCGCCGGCGCGACTTCGTCGTCTCCCACGGCGTGGCGCCCGCCCCGGCGCCCGCGGCGGAGACGGCCGGGTGAGCCCGTGAGCGCGCCGGTCCACCACCCGCTGTTCGCGCGCTTCTACACGCACGTGCTGGAGCGCAACGAGCCGGCCGAGCTGCGCGCCATGCGCGAGGAGCTGCTCGACGGCGTCAGCGGCCGCGTGATCGAGCTCGGCGCCGGCTCGGGTGCGAACTTCCCGCACTACCCGCCGAGCGTCACGGAGGTCGTGGCGGTCGAGCCGGAGGCGTACCTGCGCGAGCAGGCGCAGGCGGCCGGCGCGCACGCGCCCGTCCCGGTCACGGTCCTCGACGGCGTCGCCGACGCGCTGCCGCTGGAGGACGCCTCGTGCGACGCCGCGGTCGCCTGCCTGGTGCTGTGCACGGTGCCGGACCAGGCGCGCGCGCTCGCCGAGCTGCGGCGCGTGCTCAAGCCGGGCGGCGAGCTGCGCTACCTCGAGCATGTGCGCGCCGGCACGCCGCGGATGGCGCGTGCGCAGCGCTTCGTCGACCGCACCTTCTGGCCGCGCGCGTTCGGCGGCTGCCACACCGCGCGCGCGACGGTCGCCGCGATCGAGGCGGCCGGCTTCGCGCTCGAGCGCCACCGCGACCTGCGGCCGGAGTCGCTGCCGTCGTTCCTGCCGGTCGCGCCGCAGGCGATCGGGCTCGCGCGGCGGCCCTGAGCCGCGCTCACGCCGCGCGCTGCTCGGCTGCCAGCGCCAGGTACACGCACGCGACGTCGCGCGGCTGCGCGAGGTCGAGCCCGGCGAGCTGCTCGATGCGGTTGAGGCGGTAGCCGAGCGTGTTGCGGTGCACGTGCAGCGCGCGGCTCGTGCGCGCGCGGTCGAAGCCGCAGTGCACGAGCGTCCGCAGCGTGTGCACGAGGTCGGCGCCCTCGCCGCCCCGCACGAGCGGGTCGAGGACGCGCTCGCAGAGCGCGGTCGCGACGCGCGGCGAGCGCGCCAGCAGCAGCTCGAGCGCGTGCGAGGCCGGTGTCAGCACGCCGCTCAAGCCCGCGCTGCGGCCGTGGTCGACGAGCAGTTGGAGTTCCTCGCGCGCGCACGCGAGCGCGGCCCGCGGCGTCTCGTCGGCGCGCGCCAGCAGCGCCTGCGGGCCCTCGCCGAGGTCCTCGACCGCCGGCGCGGTGAGCGCCAGCCCGAAGACGCGGTCGCCCTCCGTCACGGCCAGGCGGCCCTCGCCGCGCAGCCGTGCCGCCAGCGCGGCGTGCCGGCGCGGCGAGGCGCCCGGGATCGCCGCCGCGAACGGCACGTAGCGGTCGCGCAGCGGCACGTCGAGGCGCGCAGCCAGCGCGCGCTCCTCGGTGCTCAGCGGCGTGCCGTCGACGATCCGCTCGACGAGCGCGCGCGTGCCGCGCTCCTCCTCCGAGACGAGCCGCTCGCGCTCGGCCAGGTAGGTCTGCGTGACGACCTCCGAGAGCGCGTCGATGAACAGCATCAGCAGCTCGGCCGCGTCGAGCAGCACGTGCTGCTCGCCGGGCGCCGCGTGCCGGCGCAGGATCTGCCAGCCGAGCCGGCCGGCGATGCGGTAGGCGTGCAGCAGGTCCTCGAGCGGGACGCCGCCGTCGGCGCGGGCGCGCACCGACGCGCGCAGGTCCTCGAGCGCGGCCGGCTCCGGCTCGCCACCCGAGGCGAGCCACTGCTGCCACAGCCGCAGGTTGCGCTCGCACGTGTGCAGCACGTCCGACTCGGACAGCTCGGCCGAGAGGCGCTCGTAGCTGGCGATCTGCTTGCGCAGCTCCGTCAGCATCTCGCGCGCGGCCTCCGAGCGCCCGATGCGCGCGACGAGGTCCGCCACCTCGCGATGGCTGGCGAAGCGCTGCTGGCGTTCAGGCCACTGGCGCACCATACCTCGGTCGATCCACCGAACGCCACCGTTCAGGATCGTGCGCGTGCACGACGACAGGGCGGCGCATCGCGGCTACGGTCGTCCACCGCACGTGTGAAACGACAAAGGGGGAGACACACGATGCGCAAGACCCTGCTCGCCGTCGCGCTCGCGACGGTCGCGCTGCTGGCGCCCGCAGCAACCAGCGCCATGGCGCACGACCCGATCCTCTTCGTCCACGGATGGTCGGAGAGCGAATCGCTCTGGTCCACGATGATCAGAAACTTCGAAAGAGAAGGCTGGACCAGAGCCGAGCTGAACAACTGGAGATACAACACCTCCCAGTCGAACGTCAGAACGGCGAGCGAAGTGGCCAGAAAGGTCGAAGAAATCAGGAGCAGGACCGGCGCCGCGAAGGTCGACATCATCAGCCACTCGATGGGTGGCCTCAACACCCGCTACTACCTGAAGAACCTCGGCGGGACCGAAAAGGTCGACGACTGGGTCTCGCTCGGCGGGCCCAACCACGGCACCACGACCGCGAACCTCTGCTTCGAAGAATCGTGCATCGAGATGCGCATCGGCTCGACCTTCCTTACGAGACTCAACGAAGGCGACGAGACCCCGGGCACCGTCAACTACGGCACCTGGTGGTCGAGCTGCGACGAAATCATCAACCCGGACGAATCGGTGCTGCTCTCCGGTGCGACGAACACCGAAGCCGGCTGCGTCACCCACACGGGGCTGACGACCAACAGCACCGTCTTCGCCGGCGTGCGCGAATTCGTCAGATAACGCGCACGCGCACCCGCCACACAGCACACGGGGAGACCGAGGCCGGCCGCGCTGCCCAGCGCGCCGGCCTCGCGTCGTGCCGGCGTCCGCGCGGCCCGCTCAGGCGTCGGCGACCTCGCGCAGCCGCCCCGTCTCGACCTCGTAGACGAAGCCGCGCACGGCGTCGACGTGCGCCAGGAAGGGGGAGGAGCGCACGCGCGCGACGGCGCGCCGCACGTCCGCCTCGATCTCGTTGAAGCTCGTCGTTTGCCACGCCGGCCGCACGCCCGTCTCGGCCTCCAGCTCCTCCGCGAACGCGTCCTCGGCGAACGTGCGCATCCCGCAGTCGGTGTGCAGGATCACGACGACCTCGCGCGTGCCGAGCTTGCGCTGCGAGACGACGAGCGAGCGCAGCGCGTCGTCGTTCGCGACGCCGCCCGCGTTGCGGATCACGTGCGCGTCGCCCTCCGCCAGCCCGAGCATGCGGTGCGGGTCGATGCGCGCGTCCATGCACGTGAGCACCGCGACCGGCTTGACCGGCCGCGATCTCAGCTCGCCGTGGCCGAAGCGCTCGGCGTAGGCGGCGTTGTTGCGCAGCAGCTCGTCGGTGACGCTCACGGCGCGCAAACCTACCGCGAAGCGCGGCGCGCCAACCGTCTCGCCAGCTCCTGCAGCCCCCAGCGCCCCCACGCCGCGCTGACGTCGAGCACGCCCGCGACGAAGAACGCGAGCGGGCCGGTCAGCAGGCGGGGCGCAAGTCGCGAGCGCACGTCGCCACGGTATCGTTCGCCGCCCCCGATGGCCTCCCCCGTGAAGACCAGCGTCACCGAGCTGCCCGAGTCGCGCGTCCGCGTCGACGCCGAGGTCCCCGCGACCGAGGTCGAGAAGCGCCTCGCGCAGGCCGCCAGACGCCTCGCGCGCGACACGCGCGTGCCCGGCTTCCGCAAGGGCAAGGTGCCGCCGCCCGTCTTCATCCGCCGCGTCGGCCGCGAGTACGTGCTGGACGAGGCGATCCGCAGCTCGATCGGGAGCTGGTACGCCGACGCGCTCGGCGAGGCGAAGATCGTCCCGATCGGCGAGCCGAAGCTCGACCTCGGCGACCCGCCGGCGGAGGGCAAGCCGCTGTCGTTCTCGTTCGAGATCGGCGTGCGCCCGGCCGCGAGACTGGGCGACTACCTCGGGCTGGAGGTCGGCAAGCGCGAGGCGAACGCCGACGAGGAGCGTGTCGCGCAGGAGCTCGAGCATCTGCGCGAGCACCTCGCGAAGCTCGAGACGGCCGAGCGCCCCGCCGGCGAGGGCGACTTCGTCGTCGTCGACTACACGGGCTCGATCGACGGCGAGCCGTTCGAGGGCGGCGAGGGCCACGACCAGCTGATCGAGCTGGGCGGCGGCCGCCTGATCCCCGGCTTCGAGGAGCAGCTCGTCGGCGCCGCCGCCGGCGACGAGCGCACGATCGACGTGACCTTCCCCGACGACTACGGCGCCGAGCACCTCGCCGGCAGACCGGCCCAGTTCGCGATCTCCGTTAAGGAGGTGCGCGAGAGAGTGCTGCCGGAGCTGGACGACGAGCTGGCCGCCGACGCCGCCGGCTTCGACACGCTCGACGAGCTGCGCGAGGACGTCCGCAGACGGATCGCCGAGCAGGAGGAGAGAGCGGTCGAGTCCGAGTTCCGCGAGGCGGTCCTCGACGCGGTCGTCGAGCGGGCGACCGTCGAGGTGCCCGAGGCGCTCGTCGAGGCGCGCGCGATCGAGCTGTGGGACCAGATGCTGCACTCGCTCAGCCACCGCGGCCTGTCGAAGGACGCCTACCTGCAGATCTCCGGCAGAACGGAGACGGAGATCCTCGACGAGGCCAAGCCCGACGCCGAGCGCGCGCTCAAGCGCGAGGCGGTGCTGGCCGCGGTCGTCGCCGCCGAGGCGATCGAGCCGAGCGACGACGAGCTGGCCGAGGCGCTCGCGCCGACCGCCGCGCGCGAGGGTCAGCAGCCGGCCAAGCTGCTGGAGCGCGTGCGCAAGGCCGGCACGCTCGACGCGCTGCGCGACGATGTCGCCACGCGCAAGGCGATGGACCTGCTGGTCGAGCGAGCGAAGCCGCTGGCGCCGGGCGCCGCGGCCGGCGAGAGACGCGCGAGCGCCGCCAGAAGACCTGCGAGAGCCGCCACGAGAGCGGCCGGAGCGGCCAGAAGACCGGCCGCCAGAGCCAGAGCGAGAGCCGCCGCAAGAGCGGCCGCCAGAAGCGCCTGAGCGGCTTCGCGCCCGCCCTCGCACCCCTCAAGACGCCGCAGGGCGGTTGCTAGACTCGCCGCACCCGGACGGGCTGAACGCACTCGGCTCCGCGCCGGCAGGATTCGAGCCGAGGAAGCGAAACAAAGCGAGGACTATGAGCCCCCTGGTACCGATGGTCGTGGAGCAGACGTCGCGCGGTGAGCGTGCGTTCGACATCTACAGCCGCCTGCTCAACGAGCGCATCATCTTCCTCGGCACGCCCGTCGACGACCAGATCGCGAACCTGATCGTGGCCCAGCTCCTGCACCTGGAGTCGGAGGACCCCGACAAGGACATCTCGCTCTACATCAACTCGCCGGGCGGCTCCGTGTACGCGGGCCTCGCGATCTACGACACGATGCAGTTCATCAAGCCCGACGTGCAGACGATCTGCGTCGGCATCGCGATGTCGATGGGCGCGCTGCTGCTGTCCGGCGGCGCGAGAGGCAAGCGCATGGCGCTGCCGAACGCGAAGATCCTGATCCACCAGGTCAGCTCGTCGTTCCAGGGTCAGGCGACCGACATCGAGATCCACGCGAGAGAGATCATCGACATCCGCCGCCGACTCGACGAGATCATCGCCCACCACACGGGTAAGCCGGTGGAGGAGGTCAAGGGCGACACGGAGCGCGACTACTTCATGAGCTCCGAGGAGGCGAAGGACTACGGCATCATCGACCGGGTGATCGCCCAGCACTAAGGTCGTGGTCGGCATCTGCCGACCACTGGGAGAGCGAGATGGCACGCCCAACCGATTCCAACGAACAGCTCCTCTGCAGCTTCTGCGGCAAGTCGCAGCGCCAGGTCAAGAAGCTGATCGCCGGCCCGGGCGTGTACATCTGCGACGAGTGCATCGACCTCTGCAACGAGATCATCGACGAGGAGCTGACGGCTCCGCCGACGTTCGACCTCGAGCACCTGCCGAAGCCGCGCCAGATCTACGACGTGCTGAACGAGTACGTCGTCGGCCAGGAGGAAGCCAAGCGCACGCTCTCGGTCGCGGTCTACAACCACTACAAGCGCGTCCAGATGCTGCAGTCGGACGACGACGACATCGAGCTGCAGAAGTCGAACATCCTGCTGCTCGGTCCGACCGGCTGCGGCAAGACGCTGCTCGCGCAGACGCTCGCGCGGATCCTCAACGTGCCGTTCGCGATCGCGGACGCGACCGCGCTGACGGAGGCCGGCTACGTCGGCGAGGACGTCGAGAACATCCTGCTGAAGCTGATCCAGGCGGCCGACTACGACGTCAAGAAGGCCGAGACGGGGATCATCTACATCGACGAGGTCGACAAGATCGCGCGCAAGGCCGACAACCCGTCGATCACGCGCGACGTGTCAGGTGAGGGCGTGCAGCAGGCGCTGCTGAAGATCCTCGAGGGGACGACCGCGTCGGTGCCGCCGCAGGGCGGGCGCAAGCACCCGCACCAGGAGTTCCTGACGATCGACACGACGAACATCCTGTTCATCTGCGGCGGCGCGTTCGCGGCGCTCGACAACGTGATCGAGCGGCGCATCGGCAAGCAGGGCATCGGCTTCGGCGCCGCGATGGAGGAGGTCGTCGAGATCGACCACGGCAACATCTTCGAGCACTGCCTGCCCGAGGATCTCGTGCAGTACGGCCTGATCCCGGAGTTCATCGGCCGCCTGCCGGTGATGTCGGCGGTGCACCAGCTCTCGCGCGGAGAGCTGATGACGATCCTGACCGAGCCGCGCAACGCGCTCGTCAAGCAGTTCCAGCGCTTCTTCCAGTTCGACGGGATCGAGCTCGTCTTCGCCGACGAGGCGCTCGTGTCGGTCGCCGACAAGGCGCTCGAACGCGAGACCGGCGCGCGCGGACTGCGTTCGATCATCGAGGAAGTGCTGTTGGAGGTGCAGTTCGAACTGCCCTCCCGCCGCGACGTGAAGAAGTGCGTCGTGACGAAGGAGACGATCGAGAAGGGCAACCCGCCCACGCTCGTCACCGAGGCCGTTGCGGCGGACGCCGCCGACGACGACGGCGACCTCAGCGAGCAGTCGGCCTAAGCGCTCGCGCGGCTCGCCCGCGCTTCCACAGTTGCCGGTACGCCGGCGCGGCTCACCTCTCGCCGGACTCGACGCGTCGCCGCACGCGCTGGGCGGTGAGCAGTGCATCGATGTCGGCGATGTCCTGCGGCCGGCCGGCCGCGCGCTTCATCGACAGGAGGTCGTCGACCGAGACGACGCGGAACTCGACGCCGTCGAGAGCGACGATGTCGGCGCGGTCGCGCATCGCCTCGTAGCGGTCGGCGCCCGCCGGGTCGACGAGCAGGTCGATGCTGCCGAGGGGCGTGTCGAGCGTGAGGATCGTCGTGCGCTTGAGCGTACGCGCGTCGGGCGCGAACGGCACGTCGTCGTCGATGCCGCGCAGCCGCGCGCCGAGCTCGGCGAGCACCTCGCCGAGCCGTTCGAGGTTGGCCGCGTTCGTGGCGTAGACGATGTCGAGGTCCTTCGTGAGCCGTGGGTAGCCCTGAAGGAAGACCGCGACGCCGCCGATCACGACGAAGTCGACGCCCGCGTCGATGAGGCGCCGCAGCAGCGGCGTGGCTTGGAGGCTAGGCGTGCTGCTCACGGCGGCGCACTCTCGCGTTGAGCAGGACGTCGGCTGTGGCCAGGTGCGCGTCGAGCGCCCGGATCCGCTCCCCCGGCGACAGCGCGAGCTGCTGTGCGATCAGCGTCTCGTCGACTGTTCTGAGGCCCTGGTGCACCGCGTTCAGCTCCAGCCGGTGGCCGGCCGCGTGCAGCACACGCTCGAGCGTCAGGAACGTCGGGTTGCCACCGCCGCGCTCCAGCCGTGCGATGACCGATTGGGTCACGCCCGCGCGTTCAGCCAGCTCGGCTTGCGTGAGGCCGGCGCGCTTGCGTGCATCTCGCACGAGGACGGAAGGAGACATGCTTGTCAGCATCGCACAGAAAAAATATCGCATCTACAGCATATACGTGCATCGCGCTCAGGATGCCTGGGATCGCCACGTGCGCAGGCGCTCGCGCGATTTCGCCATACACTTGCGCCTCATGTCGACGCTGGAGCAGCGAACCCGTTACGAGGCTGCGGAGGTGGAGCCGCGCATCGTCAGACGCTGGCTCGACTCCGGCCTGTTCCACCCCGAGCCCGAGGGCGACGCGGGGGAGACCTACTCGATCGCGGTGCCGCCGCCGAACGTCACCGGCGCTCTGCACATGGGCCACGCGCTCAACGGCTCGATCCAGGACGTGCTGATCCGCTTCCACCGCGCGCGCGGCAAGCGCACGAAGTGGATCGCCGGCACCGACCACGCCGGCATCGCGACGCAGAAGCAGGTCGAGAAGCAGCTCGCCGAGGAGGGCACCTCGCGCACGGCGCTCGGCCGTGAGGCGTTCGAGCAGCGCGTGTGGAGATGGCGCGAGCAGTACGGCTCGACGATCATCGAGCAGTTCCAGCGGCTCGGCGCCTCGCTCGACTACGAGGACGAGCGCTTCACGCTCGACGCGCGCTACCACGACGCGGTCCTGAAGGTCTTCGTCGACCTCTACGAGAAGGGCCTGATCTACCGCGACAACTACATGGTCAACTGGGACCCGGGCTCGGGCTCGGCGATCTCCGACCTCGAGGTCGAGAACAGAACGGTCGTCGACTCGCTGACCTACGTCGCCTACCCGATCAAGGACGCCGACGGCGAGACGATCACGGTCGCGACCGTGCGTCCCGAGACGATGCTCGCCGACACGGCCGTCGCCGTGAACCCGTCCGACGAGCGCTACAAGCATCTGGTCGGCCGGACCGCGATCCTGCCGCTCGTCGGGCGCGAGCTGCCGATCGTCGCCGACGACTACGTCAAGCCGGAGTTCGGCACCGGCGCGCTCAAGATCACGCCCGGCCACGACCCGAACGACTTCGAGATCGGCCGCCGTCACAGCCTGCCCGAGATCACCGTGATCGGCGAGGACGGGCGCATGACGGCCGCGGCCGGCGAGCGCTTCGCAGGCCTCACCGTCAGCGAGGCGCAGGCTGCGGTCGTGGAGGCGCTGCGCGCGGAGGGCCGGCTCGTGAGAGCCGAGCCCTACGAGCACGAGGTGCCGTTCTCCCACCGCTCCGGCGAGCGCGTCGAGCCGCTCATCAGCCTCCAGTGGTTCATGCGCATGGACGAGCTGGCGCAGCCGGCGATCGCCGCCGTCAAGGACGGCCGCGTCCGGATCCATCCCGAGCGCTGGGCGCGCGTCTACCTCGACTGGATGGAGAGCATCCGCCCGTGGTGCGTCTCGCGCCAGCTGTGGTGGGGGCACCGGCTGCCCGTCTGGTACCGCGGCGAGGGCGAGCGGGAGGAGACGTACGTCGGCGCGACGCCGCCCGAGGGGGACGGCTGGCGCCAGGACGAGGACGTGCTCGACACGTGGTTCTCCTCCGCGCTGTGGCCGTTCGCGACGCTCGGGTGGCCCGAGCAGACGCCGGAGCTGAAGGCGTTCTACCCGACCGACGTGCTCTCGACGGCGCGCGACATCCTCTTCCTGTGGGTCGCGCGCATGATCATGATGGGGCTCGAGTTCGCCGGCGACGTCCCGTTCGACGACGTCTACATCCACTCCGTGATCCAGGCGCCCGACGGCCGGCGCATGAGCAAGTCGCTCGGGACCGGGATCGACCCGCTCGACGAGATCGAGAAGCATGGCGCCGACGGCGTGCGCTTCGGCCTGCTCGCGATGTCCTCCTCCCAGGACGTGCGCTACAGCGCCGAGAAGGTGCAGCAGGGCGAGCAGCTCGCGAACAAGCTGTGGAACGCCTCGCGCCTGATCCTCACGCGGATCGACCCCGACGCCCGGGCGGCGTGCAGGCCGCGCGCGATCGAGGACCGCTGGATCGTCAGCCGCCTCGCCGCCGCGCGCGCGACGTTCGAGGCCCACGTCGCCGCGTTCGACTTCTCGCACGCCGCGCTGACGCTCTACGACTTCGTCTACGGCGAGCTGTGCGACTGGTACCTGGAGCTGGTCAAGCCGCGCCTCTACGAGGCCGAGGGCGAGGAGCGCGCGGACCTCGACGCGACGCTGCTGCACGTGCTGACCGAGACGCTCCAGCTCGCGCACCCGGTGATCCCGTTCGTGACCGAGGAGATCTGGTCGTTCGTGCCGGGCGCCGAGGGGCTGCTGGCGGCGCGCCAGGTCAGCGGGGCGGACGCGACCGCGCGCGATCCCGAGGCCGAGCGCGCGCTCGGCGACGCGATCGCCGCCGTGCAGGCGCTGCGCGGCTGGCGCGACGGCGTCGGCGCCCCGGTCGCCGCGCGCATCCCCGCGCGGCTGGAGGCGGGCGGCTACGACGAGACGGCCGCGCACGTCGCGCGGCTCGCGCGCTTCGAGCTGGCGCCGAGCGCGAACGGGACCGACGCGCAGGACGCCGCCACGATCGCGATCCCCGGCGGCGCCGTCGTCGTGCACGCGAGCGACGCGGTCGACCTCGGCGCGGCCGAGCGCAAGCTGGCCGAGCGGCGCGCCAAGCTCGAGGGCGAGGTGGCGCGCTGCGCGGGCAAGCTCGCGAACGAGGGCTTCGTCGCGAAGGCGCCGCCGGCCGTCGTCGAGGCCGAGCGGGCGAAGCTCGCCGAGCTGCGCGCCGAGCTGGAGGCGCTGTGACGCCGGGCGGCTGGTCGCTCGCGGACGCCGAGCGCTACCTGCTCGGGCTCGAGCTGTTCGGCATGCGCTTCGGGCTCGACCGCATGCGCCGCCTGATGACGACGCTCGACCAGCCGGAGCGCCGCTACGACACGATCCACGTCGTCGGCACGAACGGCAAGTCCTCGACGACGCGCATGCTCGCCGCGATCCTGCAGCGGCACGAGCTGCGCGTCGGCGCCTACCTGTCGCCGCACCTCGTCTCGTTCGCCGAACGCATCCGCGTCGACGACCGCGACGTCGAGCCGCGCGCGTTCGCGCGCGCCGTCGAGCGTGCCGCGCACGCCGCCGCGCTCGTCGACCGCCGCCAGCCGTCCGACGACCGCGTCACGCAGTTCGAGGCGCTGACGGCTGCCGCCTACTCCGAGCTGGCGGCGCGCGAGGTCGACGTGGCGGTGGTCGAGGCGGGACTCGGCGGGCGCTGGGACGCGACCAACGTGATCCCCTCGACCGTGCAGGTGCTGACGAGCGTCGGGCTCGAGCACACGCGCTGGCTCGGCCCGACCGTGCGCGACATCGCGCGCGAGAAGCTCGCGGTCGTGCGTGACGGCGCCACGCTCGTGGTCGGCGCCGGCCTGCACCCGGACGCGCTCGAGGAGGCGCACGCGGCCGCCGCGCGCCACGGTGCCCGGCTCGTGCAGGCGCCGGTCGACCCGGGCGTCGAGGTCGCCGCGCCGGGCGCCTTCCAGCGCCGCAACTTCGCGCTCGCGCGCACCGCCGCCGAGGCATATCTGCAGGCGACCGGCCGCAGCGCCGAGCTGGCGCGCGTGCGCGCCGCGGCCGCCGCCGTGACGGTGCCCGGCCGCCTGCAGGTCGTCGCGCACGAGCCGCTGACGCTGCTCGACGGCGCGCACAACGCCGACGGCGTCGCCGCGCTCGCCGAGTCGCTTCCGCAGCTGACGGCCGGCCGCAGGCTCGTCGCGGTCGTCTCCGTGCTGGACGACAAGGACGCCGCCGGCATGCTGCGCGTGCTGCTGCCAAACGCCGCGCACGTCGTCTTCACGCGCAGCCGCAATCCGCGCGCGTTGCCGCCGGCGACGCTCGCCTCGCTGAGCGCGCAGCTCGACGGGCCGCCGTCCGAGCTGGAAGGGGACCCGCGCCGCGCGCTCGCGCGCGCGCGCGAGCTGGCCGGCGCCGGCGGCGTCGTGCTCGCGACCGGCTCGATCTACCTCGTCGCCGACCTGCTCGCGCCCGCCGGGCAGCGCAGCGCCTCGATGCTCTAGATGGTCGATCCCATGATCTCGCGGCGCGACGGTCACGCTGGGTGGCGCTGGACGCCACACGGCGTCTCGCCAATGCCGCCAGCATTGGCTTCGACACCATGCGTCGCCCAGCATCCACCCATCGCACCCGCCGCATCCACGAATCTCATGGAATCGACCATCTGATGGAACCCGGCGACGGCCCTCGCTTCCTGCCGATGATCGGGCTCGTGGCGGCCGTCGTGGCCGTCGTGATCCTGATCTTCTTCGCGATCGGCTACGCCTTCGGGCGCATGTTCCTGTAGGCCGACCGTTTACACTCGCCGACCGATGCACCTTCCCCTCGCGATCTTCGGGATCGACAGCAGCGGCCTCAACCTGGTCGTGAACCTGGTGATCCTCTGCCTCGTGGTCGTATGGCTCGCGCTCGTCTACTGGACGTACGCCGACGCCCGCCGCCGCGTGGAGGACTCGATGCTCGTCGCGTGCGCGACGGCCGCCTCGCTGTTCCCGTACGTCGGCACGTTCGTGTACCTGATCGTGCGTCCGCCGGAGTTCCTCGAGGACGTGCGCGAGCGCGAGTTGGAGATGCAGGCGGCGGAGGCGCGCCTCGCCGAGTACGGCTACCACCTCTGCCCGCACTGCGACTACGAGGTGGATAAGGACTTCCTGCGCTGCCCGAGCTGCCTGCGCAAGCTCAAGGACCCGTGCGCGAGCTGCGGCAGACCGCTCGACCCGACGTGGAAGCTGTGCCCGTACTGCGAGGCCGAGGTGCCGGGCCAGTCGACGGCGTCGCGGCGCAGGCGCCGCCAGCCGAGCGAGGCGCCGCCCGAGAGCGCGCCCGAGCCGACCTCGTAGGATCTCGGCCGCCCCAGCGGCCAACCGTCACCTGACCCTCAGAAGGAGAACCCCGTGGACCGGACCCTCATCCTGGTCAAGCCGGACGCGTTCGCGCGCGGCCTGACCGGCGAGATCCTCGCCCGCTTCGAGCGCAAGGGCCTGCGCATCGTCGCGCTGGAGCAGCAGCAGCTCTCGCGAGAGATCGCCGAGACGCACTACGCCGAGCACAAGGAGCGCCCGTTCTTCGGCGAGCTCGTCGACTTCATCACGTCCGGGCCGCTCGTCGCGGCCGTGCTGGAGGGCCACGAGGCCGTCAAGGCCGCGCGTCAGGTGATCGGCGCGACGAACCCGCTGGAGGCGGCGACGGGCTCGATCCGCGGCGACTTCGCGCTCGAGGTCGGCCAGAACATGGTCCACGGCTCGGACTCGAACGAGTCGGCCGCGCGCGAGGCCGCGATCTTCTTCCCGAGCCTCTGACGCACCTCGTCCTCGCATCGCGCTCGCCGCAGCGGCGGGCGATCCTGCAGCAGCTCGGCGTCGCCTTCACCGTCGTGGTGAGCGACGCCGAGGAGCTGCTCGACGGCGACCCGGTCGAGGTCGCCGTGGCGAACGCCAGCCGCAAGGCGCTCGCCGTCGCGGGGAGCACTGCGTCTTTCGCCTCGCATACCGAGGCAAGAGGCGCAGTGGTCGTGGGAGTCGACACGGTCGTCACGCTCGACGGCGCGCTCTACGGCAAGCCGGCCGACGCGGCCGAGGCGCGGGCGACGCTGGAGCGCCTGTCCGGCCGGACGCACGAGGTCGTCTCGGGCGTCGCGGTCGTCGAGGGCGGCGCGACCCGCACCGCCTCCGCGACGACCCGCGTCGCCTTCCGCGAACTCGACGCGGCGACGCTCGACTGGTACCTCGCAACCGAGGAGTGGCGCGAGCGCGCCGGGGGCTACGCCATCCAAGGGCGCGGCGCCGCGCTCGTGGCCGGCATCGAGGGCGACTACCTGAACGTCGTCGGACTGCCCGTCCAGGCGCTGCTCGCACTCCTGCCAGGCATCTTGCACGCGGCCCCCTGAGGCCGCGATTTGCAGCGTCTTCGCGCCAACGACAGGCGCGTTGCAGGCTGGTCTGGACGCCGCCGTCCGCTACACTCCGGCGCTGAGCGAAGGCCCCCGCGAATGGCGCGTGCCATGGCGCGCCAGCACCCCTCGCTCAGCCTCCCTCTCGATCACGCATGGGCTTCTTCACCTACCTGACCGGGTTCGGCGGCCGCGACATGGCGGTCGATCTCGGGACCGCCAACACGCTCGTCTACGTGCGCGGTCGCGGGATCGTGCTGTCGGAGCCCTCGGTCGTCGCGGTCGACTCGCGCAGCGGCGAGGTGCACGCGGTCGGGATCGAGGCGAAGCGCATGCTCGGCCGGACCCCGGGGACGATCTCGGCGATCCGGCCGTTGAAGGACGGCGTGATCGCCGACTTCGAGGTGACGGAGGAGATGCTGCGTCACTTCATCCAGAAGGTGCACCAGAACCGCTGGGCGCATCCGCGCGTCGTCGTGTGCGTGCCCTCCGGGGTCACGGGGGTCGAGAAGCGCGCGGTCGAGGAGGCGTGCCTGTCGGCCGGCGCGCGGCAGGCGTACCTGATCGAGGAGCCGATGGCGGCCGCGATCGGGGCCGGGCTGCCGGTCGGGGAGCCGACCGGCTCGATGGTCGTCGACATCGGCGGCGGCACGTCCGAGGTCGCCGTCATCTCGCTCGGCGGGATCGTCGTGTCGCAGTCGATCCGCATCGGCGGGGACGAGCTGGACGAGGCGATCATCAACTACGTCAAGCGCGAGTACAAGCTGCTGATCGGGCAGCAGACGGCCGAGGAGGTCAAGCTCGAGATCGGCTCCGCGTATGAGATGGACGAAGAGGTCCAGGCGGAGATCCGCGGGCGCGACATGGTCTCCGGCCTGCCGAAGACCGTCGTGCTGACGAGCGAGGAGATCCGCGGGGCGCTCGAGGAGCCGATCTCGCAGATCATCGACGCCGTGAAGGAGACGCTGGACCGCACGCCGCCGGAGCTCGCCTCCGACATCATGGACCGCGGCATCATGCTCGCGGGCGGCGGCGCGTTGTTGCAGGGGCTCGACGAGCGCCTGCGCCACGAGACGCAGATGCCGGCGCACCTGGCGGAATCTCCCCTGACGTGCGTCGCGGTCGGGTCGGGTCGTTCGCTCGAGGAGTTCGAGGCGATCCACCGGTCGAGCAAGAATTCGCGCAACCACCGCCGGCGGCGCTACTGATCGCCCCGCGGGAGCAACGAGCCTTGAGGTCACTCACACCGTGTACGACAAGCAAGTCCGCCGCCGGCGGGCAGTGCTCGCGCTGCTCGTCGTCGTCTCCCTGATCCTCCTGACCGCCTACTTCGGCGAGTCGGCCGGGAGCCCGCTGCACAGCGTGCAGCGGGGCGTGGTGGCGGTGCTCTCGCCGGTGCAGGAGGGCGCCAGCCGCGCGCTCAAGCCGGTGCGCGACCTGTTCGGCTGGTTCGGCGACACCGCGCGCGCGAAGAAGGAGCGCGACCAGCTCAGGAAGCAGCGCGACAGCCTGCTGCAGCAGGTCGTCGGCTACAAGGTCGCGCTGCAGGACAACGCCGAGCTGCGCCGCGACCTCGCGCTCGACCAGAACAGCCTGCAGGGCTACGACACGCGCACGGTGCGCGTGATCGGCCGTCCGGCCAACAACCTGCTGCTCGACCGTCTGCAGGTCGACGCCGGCAGCGGCGCGGGCGTGCGGATGGGGGACCCGGTCGTCGCCGACGGCGGGCTCGTCGGCCACATCAGCTTCGTGGCGCCCGACTCGTCCTTCGTGACGCTGATCACCGACCCCAGCTCCAGCGTCTCGGTGAAGGTCCTGAACACCGCCGGCGACACGGGCCTGCTGAAGCCCTCGGTCGGCGATCCGCTCGACCTGCTCGTCCAGCTGCTGCCGCGCCGCGCCGCCGTCAGCGTGGACGACATCGTCGTGACCGCCGGCTTCCGCACCAGCAGACTCGAGTCGCTCTACCCGCCGAACGTGCCGGTCGGCCGCGTCACGAAGGCCGACCCGGAGGAGCTTGCGAGCGACCAGCAGGTCCACGTCGCGCCGATCGCGGACCTGCGCCACCTCGACTTCGTGCAGATCCTCGTGGGCGCCTCGGGCGCGTCCGGCGCGCGCGCGCAGGTGGGGCCGTGACCGGGCTGGAGAGCTACCAGCTGCCGCTGCGGCTCGCCGCGCTCGGCTTCCTGACGGTCGTGATCCAGATCGCGGCCGTCTCGCAGGTGACGGTCTTCGGCGTCTCGGTCGACCTGACGCCGCTCGTGGTCGCGTCGGCCGGGCTGCTGGCCGGCTCGCTGCCGGGGGCGGTGTTCGGCTTCTGCGTCGGCCTGTTCGCGGACGTCGCGCTCGTGCAGACGCTCGGCGTGACCTCGCTGCTGTACATCGCGATCGGCTACTGCGCCGGTCGCCTGCGCGAGCTGCGCGACCCGGCGCACGGGCTCGTGCCGCTCGCCGTCGGCGCGGCCGCGACCGCGTTCGCGACGGTCGGCTTCTCGCTGATGCAGTTCATGCTCGGCGTGCGCGCGCCCGTCAGCTGGCTGCTGCTGCGCCAGCTCGTCGTGACGATCCTCGTCGGCGCGCTGCTGGCGCTGCCGATCTACGCGCTCGTGCGGCGCGTCGTGCAGGGCTCGCTGCCGGACGACCCGCGCCGGCGCCGCCGCCGCGCGTACACGACCGGCGGCCTCTCCCCGCTCCAGCGACCCTCGGCCGGCCGCTGACATGACGGGGCTGACGCCGCCGGACGACCGCCGCGCGCCGATCACCCCGCAGCTCGCGCTGCGCGTCGCGATCCTCGGCGGGATCGCGCTCGCGCTGTTCGCGATCGTCTTCTTCCGCCTGTGGTTCCTGCAGGTGCTGTCGGGCGACCAGTACCTCGCGCAGGCCTCGACGAACCGCGTGCGCGACGTCGTCGTGCAGGCGCCGCGCGGCGAGATGATCGACCGCCACGGCACGCCGCTGGTCGAGAACCGCCGCGCCGTCGCGGTCGTCGTCTCGCCGCCGAAGCTGCCGCAGGCGCCCGCCGCGCGCCGGCGCGAGCTGACGACCCTCAGCGGCGTGCTGGGCATGTCGCCGCGCCCGCGCCGATGCCGGGTCGGCACCGAGGTGGTGCGCGTCATGGAGCTCGACTGCCTCGTGCGCAGAGGCGTCTGGAACCTGCCGTACGCCGACGTGACGGTGAAGATCGACCTCGCGCGCGACGTCGGCTTCGTCCTCGCCGAGCGCGCGCAGCAGTTCCCCGGCGTCTCGATCGAGCCGGTCTTCCTGCGCTCCTACCCGTACAAGACGGTCGGCGCGCAGCTGTTCGGGACGGTCGGCCAGGTCGGCGGCGGGCAGCTCAAGCAGCAGCACTTCCGCGGCGTCAGAGGCGGCACGATCGTCGGCCAGTCCGGGCTCGAGTACACGTACGACCGCTACCTGCGCGGCCGCGACGGCGCCACGCGCGTGCAGGTCGACGCGCTCGGCGAGGCCAAGGGCTACCTCAGATCGCGCGCGCCGGCGCAGGGCGCGAACCTCCGGCTGTCGCTCGACCTCGGGCTGCAGACAGCAGGCCAGGCCGCGCTCGCGAAGGGCATCGAGCTGGCGAACGGCAACGGCAACCCGTCGCAGGGCGGCGCGTTCGTCGCGCTCGACCCGCGCAACGGCGAGGTGCTGGCGATGGGCTCGGCGCCCAGCTACGACGCGAACCTGTTCGCGAGACCGCTCTCGCAGCACGCCTACGACGTCAACTTCGGCGACGGCACCAACCACCCGCTGATCAACCGCGCGATCAGCGCCGCCTACCCGGTCGGCTCGACCTTCAAGATCGTCACCGCGACGGCCGCGCTGGTCGCCGGGATCATCACGCCGGGGACCGTCTACGACGACACCGGCACGTTCCGGGAGGGCGCGTTGGTGCGCAGAAACGCGGGCGGCGTCTCCTACGGCCCGGTGTCGCTGCGCCAGGCGCTGCAGGTGTCGGTCGACACGTTCTTCTACGACCTCGGCGCGAGACTGAACGCCGACCCGACGACGCACCCGAACGGCGGGGCGCTGCAGGACTGGGCGCGCAGATACGGCTTCGGCAACCCGACCGGCATCGACCTCGGCGGTGAGGTCGGCGGGATCATCCCGACGCCGCGTTGGCGCGACTCGCGCAACCGCCTGCAGGCGAGATGCGTGCGCGCCTTCCAGAAGCGCCCGCGCGCCGCGCGCCGCGCCTACCCGTCCGGCTGCGTCTTCGCCGACGGCACGAACCGCTCCTGGAGCGAGGGCGACAACACCTCGCTGGCGGTCGGCCAGGGCGACTTCCTCGCCACGCCGCTGCAGCTCGCGGTCGCCTACGCCGCGATCGAGAACGGCGGCACGGTCGTGCGCCCGCACGTCGGCCTCCAGATCACCGATCCGGCCGGCAGAGTGCTGCAGCAGATCGCGCCGCGCCCCGCCCGCCGCGTCGCGATCCCGGACACCGACCTGCAGGCGATCCGCGACGGCCTGCACGCCGCCGCGCAGGAGTCCGGCGGCACCTCGTTCGACGTGATGGGCACGTTCCCGAAGCCGGTCTACGGCAAGACGGGCACCGCCCAGTTCACCGGCAGAGCCGACCAGTCGTGGTACGTCGCGTACGTGCCCGACCCGGTCAGACCGATCGTCGTCGCCTGCACCGTCGAGTCCGGCGGCTTCGGCGCGGAGGCCGCGGCGCCGGCCGTGCGGCTGATCCTGTCGCAGTGGTTCGGCGTCAGAAAGCAGGTCATCGCGGGGAGCAGCCACACGCTGTGAGCGCGACGCCGACCCCCATCCAGCGCAGCGTCGAGCAGATCACGGCCCGCCGCGGGCCGCGGCTGCTGCTCGACCCGTGGCTGCTGCTCGCGACGCTCGGGCTGATCGCCTGCTCGCTCGTGACGATCAAGGGCGCCACGCGCAACGACATCCCCGGCTCGCCGCTGTACTTCTTCGAGCGTCAGGCCGGCTACGCGGTCGTCGGCGTGCTGCTGATGCTGGCGCTGACGCGCTTCGACTACTCGCGCCTGCGCGAGTTCAAGCTGCCGGTCTACGGCGCGCTGATCGGGCTGAACCTGCTCGTGCTGGGGCTCGGCTCGGTCGCCCGCGGCTCGCGCCGCTGGATCAGCCTGCCGTTCTTCCAGTTCCAGCCGTCCGAGCTGGGCAAGCTGCTGCTGATCGTCGCGCTGTCGGCGTTCGTGGTCGACCGCGTGCGGCGGCTCGACGAGCGCGAGACGACGGCGCGGCTGATGCTGCTCGCGCTCGGCCCGGCGGCGCTCGTGATGATCCAGCCGGACCTCGGCTCCGCGCTCGTCTACGTGACGGTCGCGCTGGCCATCCTCTTCGTCGCCGGCACGCCCGGCCGCCACCTCGGCGGCTTGATCGGGCTGTTCGCCGTCGCGACGGTGCTCGTGCTGGCGGTCGCCCCGGCGGCCGGCGTGCACGTGCTTCAGCCGTATCAGGTCGAGCGTCTCACGGGCTTCGTGAACCCTTCTCACGACCCGAGAAACGCGACCTACCAGGTCAACCAGTCGCTGATCGCGATCGGCTCCGGCGAGAAGA
The DNA here is from genome assembly GCA_018268595.1 of Actinomycetota bacterium. GTDB lineage: Bacteria > Actinomycetota > Thermoleophilia > Solirubrobacterales > Solirubrobacteraceae > Conexibacter. Next base: position 31,231 of record JAFDWH010000019.1, read on the forward strand.
CCGGCCGGGGCGTCGCGCACGCGACGCAGACGGGGCTCAACTTCCTCCCCGAGCACCACACGGACTTCGTGTTCAGCGTGGTGGGGGAGACGTACGGCTTCGCCGGCGCCGCGCTCGTGCTGTCGCTCTACGCGCTGCTGATCTGGCGCACCCTGCGCATCGTCACGTTGGCGAAGAACCTGTTCGGCGCGCTGATCGCCGGCGGCGTCCTCGCGATGCTGATGTACCAGGTGTTCGTCAACGTCGGGATGACGATCGGGATCATGCCGATCACCGGCGTCACGCTGCCGTTGATGAGCTTCGGCGGCGCCTCGTATCTGACAACGTTCCTCGCGCTCGGACTGCTGCAGTCGATCCACGTCCAAGGACGGATCGCGCAGACGTCGAAGGGACGAGCGCTCGTCCTCTCATGAGAAGGCAACCACTGTGAAGAAGCAAGTGCTGGTCAGCGTCGACCGCGGGGAGACCCGCGTCGCGCTGCTCGAGGCGACCGGACAGGTCGCCGCCGCGCCCAGACCCGGCAGACGCCGCCGCAGAAGAGCCGGGAACCCGGCCGCCGGCTACCGCGTCGCCGAGCTGTACCTGGAGCGCCGCGGCGGCCGCTCGATCGTCGGCAACATCTACAAGGGCAAGGTCGACAACGTGCTGGCGGGCCTCGAGGCCGCCTTCGTCGACATCGGCCTGGAGAAGAACGGCTTCCTGCACGTCGACGAGATCGTGCTGCCGGGCGTCGAGACGCCCAAGCGCGGGCGCGGCAAGGGCGACGGGCAGAAGATCCACGACCTGCTCAGACCCGGGCAGGAGATCACGGTCCAGGTCGTCAAGGACCCGCTCAAGACGAAGGGCGCGCGGCTCTCGATGGAGCTCGCGATCCCCGGTCGCTACATGGTCTACTCGCCACAGGGCGAGGGCGTCGGCGTCTCGCGCAGACTGCCCGACAAGGAGCGCGACCGCCTGCGCAAGGAGGCGGCGAGACTCGACCTCCAGGGCGGCGGCGCGATCATCCGGACAGCAGCCTTCGGGGCCAGACGCGAGGACTTCGAGCGTGAGCTGCAGTACCTCTTCAAGCTGCACGAGGTGCTCGACAAGCGCGTCGAGGCGACGCAGGCGCCCGACCTCGTCTTCCAGGAGGCGGACTTGTCCGTGCGCGTCGTGCGCGACATCTTCAGCGAGCACTTCGAGCGCGCGATCGTCGACGACGAGAAGCAGCACCAACGGCTCGTGTCGTTCTTCACGCGCACGGCGCCGGAGCTGGTCGACCGCGTCGAGCTGTGGCAGGAGGACGCGCCGCTGTTCGAGCGCTACGACGTCGAGAGAGAGATCGCCGGGACGCTCTCGCGCCGCGTCGACCTGCCGAGCGGTGGCTACCTCGTGATCGACTACGCCGAGGCGCTGACCGTGATCGACGTCAACACCGGCTCGTTCATCGGCCGCGGCAGAGGCGCGCGGCTCGAGGACACGATCACGAGAACGAACCTCGAGGCGGCCGAGGAGGCGGTGCGCCAGCTGCGCCTGCGCGACATCGGCGGCATCATCGTGATCGACTTCATCGACATGGCGCGCGCGAAGAATCGCGACACCGTGCTGAAGACGCTGCGCAAGTCGCTCGACGAGGACCGCACGAAGACGTTCGTGGTCGAGATCTCGCCGCTCGGGCTGGTCGAGATGACGCGCCAGAACGTGACCGAGGGCGTGCGCGAGATCATGACCCGGCCTTGCCCGACGTGCGAGGGCGAGGGCGTGATCCGCTCCGAGGAGACGATCGCGATCTCCTTCGAGCGCAGACTGCGCGAGCTGACGAGAGCGATCGAGGCGGACGCCCTGCTGCTGCAGGTCAACCCGCGCGTGTCGGCCGTCTTCACGCGCGACGGCGCGAAGATCCTGCGCCAGCTCGAGCAGCAGACCGGCAAGTGGTTCCACTTCGAGGGCTCCGAGGGGCTGCCGCTCGACCACTTCAGAATCACGATGGAGGGCACGCGCGACGCCGTCGCCGAGCGCGCGCTGCCGTTCCGCGAAGGCGACGAGGTGCTTGTCACGATCGTCGAGCCGCACATGTACAACGTCGACGACGCGGTCGCGAAGATCGACGGCTACATCGTCTCCGTCACCGGCGGCGGGCGCCACGTCGGCGAGAAACGGCTCGTGCGGATCGACGAGGTCGGCCGCACGGCGGCCGTCGCGACGCTCGTTGCGAACGGCAACGGCCCCGCCGATCTGGAGCGCGAGGAGGCCGGCGCCGCGCCCGAGGGCGACGATGACGTAGAATCCGCCGCTCGGCGCCGCGGCCGGCGAGGCGGTCGGCGCCGTTCCCGTGCCCAGGCCGAGTCGTAGATAGAAGCCATGTACGCAATCGTGAAGACAGGCGGAAAGCAGTACCGGGTCGAGGAGGGCCAGTCCCTGCTCGTCGAGAAGCTGACCGCCGAGGAGGGCGCGAAGGTCGCGCTCGAGCCGCTGCTGTACCGCGGCGACGACCAGATCGTCGACGGCGCCGACCTCGCGAAGGTGAAGGTCGAGGCGAGAGTCCTGAGCCATGAGCGCGGGCCGAAGCTGCGGATCGTGAAGTTCAAGCCGAAGCGCGGCTACAAGCGGCGCACCGGCCACCGCCAGGACCTCACGCGCATCCAGGTCACGAGCATCAAGCTCGGCGCGGCGAGAAGAGCGGCGAGAGCCGCCAGCACCAGCGACGCGCCCGCCGCTGCGGCGGCCGGCTCCGAGGAGGCGAGCGAGTAATGGCACACAAGAAGGGGCTCGGCTCCTCCCGCAACGGCCGCGACTCGAACGCCAAGCGCCTCGGCGTGAAGGTGTTCGCCGGCCAGACCGTGACCGGCGGCGAGATCATCGTGCGCCAGCGCGGCACCCGCTTCAAGCCGGGCAACGGCGTCGGCATCGGCAAGGACGACACGATCTTCGCCAAGAGCGCGGGGACGGTCGCCTTCACGACCGGCCGCCGTGGCCGCGTGATCAGCGTGCTGCCGGCCGAGACGGCCGCCGCCGAGTAGGCGCGAGCGCACGACAGACTGCTTCGAACGGCCCGCCTCGGCGGGCCGTTCGCGTTCTGCGGTCGGCGCCTCAGCTCGGCTGCAGGATCGGCCGCACCATGATGTCCGACACGTCGACCGTGTTCGGGCGCGAGACGGCGTACATGACGGCGTCGGCGATCGCCTCCGGCGGCAGCGCCCAGGCGGACACGTCGTTCTCGAAGAACGGCGTCGCGACCATGCCCGGCTCGATCAGCGTGACGCGCACGCCGCTGCTGTCGTCGAGCTCTTGGCGCGCGGCCTGCGCCATCGCGGTGACGGCCCACTTCGTGCACGAGTAGAGCGAGCCCGGCAGCGCGACGCGGCCGGCGACCGAGCCGGTCAGCAGCAGGTGCCCGCGCGAGGCGCGCAGCTGCTCGATCGTCGCGCGGATCGTCAGCGCGGCGCCGTAGACGTTCGTCAGCACCATCGACTTCCAGAACTCGGGCGACTCCTCGAGGAAGCCGCGTCTGGCGCCGAAGCCGGCGTTCGCGAAGACGACGTCGAGCCGGCCGAAGGCGTCGAGCGCGCGCGACACCATCGCCTGCTGCTGGTCCCACTCGGTCACGTCGCACGCGACCGCGAGCGCGCGCTCTGGGCCGCCCAGCTCCGCGGCGAGCGCCTCCAGCTTGTCCGCCGAGCGCGCTGCCAGCACGACGCGATGGCCGGCCTGCGCGGCCGCTCGCGCAGTCGCGGCGCCGATGCCGCTGGACGCGCCGGTGATCAGGAAGACGGGGTCGGCCATGCGGGGCTCCAGTCGTCGGGAGGCGGGCGAGTGTCAGGATTGTGGCGCGCATGCTGTCCGACAGAGCCCGCATCCACGTCCAAGCCGGCGCCGGCGGCGACGGCTGCATGTCGTTCCGGCGCGAGTCGCGCGTGCCGAAGGGCGGCCCGGACGGCGGCGACGGGGGCCGTGGCGGCGACGTGCTGCTCGTCTGCGACGACTCGCTGCGCGACCTGCAGTTCTTTCGCCGCACCGCGCACTTCAAGGCCAGACGCGGCGGTCACGGCAGAGGCGCGCTGCGCTTCGGCCCCGAAGGCGAGCCGCTGGAGGTGCACGTCCCGCCGGGCACCGTCGCGATCCTCGAGGACGGCACGCGCCACGACCTCGTCGCGCCCGGCCAGCGCGCCGTCGTGGCGAAGGGCGGCTCGCCCGGTCGCGGCAACAAGCACTTCGCGACCGCCACGCGCCAGGCGCCGCGCTTCGCCGAGCGCGGGCTGCCGGGCGAGGAGGCCTGGATCGAGCTGCAGCTCAAGCTGCTCGCCGACGTCGGGCTCGTCGGCCTGCCGAACGCGGGCAAGTCCTCGCTGCTGTCCCGCCTCACGCGTGCGCAGCCGAAGATCGCCGACTACCCGTTCACGACGCTCGAGCCGGTCCTCGGCACGATCGAGGCCGACGAGCGCCAGCTCGTGCTGGCCGACATCCCCGGCCTGATCGAGGGCGCCAGCGACGGCGCCGGCCTCGGCCACGACTTCCTCGCGCACGTCGAGCGCACGCGGCTGCTTGTCCACGTCCTCGACCTTTCCCCGATCGACGGCTCCGACCCGGTCGCGAACCACGCGACGATCGAGCGCGAGCTGGCCGCGCACGACACGCGCCTCGCTGCGTTGCCGCGCGTCCTCGCGCTCTCGAAGGTCGACCTCGTGACGCCGCAGGAGGCGGCCGCCGCCGCGGCGGAGTGGGCCGAGCGGCTCGGCCCGGAGGTGCCGGTCGTGCGCACCTCGAGCGCGACGGGGGAAGGGCTCGACGAGCTGCGCGGCCTGCTGCTGGCGCACGTGCCGCTCGCGCCGCCGGCCGAGCTGCCCGAGGTCGAGGGGCTCGCCGAGCATCAGGTGTTCCGGCCGGCGGCGAGACGCGGCTTCCAGGTCGAGCAGCTCGACGAAGGCCGCTTCCGCGTGCTCGGCGAGGGGATCGACCGGCTCGTGCTGCGCTACGACCTCGAGAACGAGGAGGCGATGGCCCACCTCGAGCGGCGCCTGAAGCGCATCGGCGTGATCCAGGCGCTCGAGGACGCCGGCTTCGAGCCGGGCGACGACGTCGAGATCGGCGGCGTCGAGTTCGAGCTCGATCCCTCGTAAGCTGCGGCGCCATGGGTCCGGTCGTCATCAAGCTCGGCTCCTCGATCGTCGCCGACGACGCCGGCCAGCCGCGCGCGGACGTGCTGCGGCACGTCTGCGACGAGGCGGCCGCGCTGCACCGCGCCGGGCGCGACGTCGTGATCGTCACGAGCGGGGCGATCGCGCGCGGGATGGGCGTGATGCGCTTCGCCGAGCGGCCGACGCAGATCGAGGAGCTGCAGGCGGCGAGCGCCGTCGGCCAGGGCAAGCTGTACGCCGTCTACGACGAGCTGCTGCGCGGGCACGGGATCACGAGCGCGCAGGTGCTGCTGACGTTCCACGACCTCAGCGGCGAGCGCCGGCACTACCTCAACGCGCGCCAGACGCTGCGCACGCTGCACGACTGGCGCGTCGTCCCGGTCGTCAACGAGAACGACACGACCGCGACGGACGAGATCACGTTCGGCGACAACGACTTCCTCGCCGCGCAGGTGGCGATCCTGACCGGCGCAGAGCTGCTGATCCTGCTGACCTCGACCGACGGCCTCTACACGGCCGACCCGCGGCTCGACCCGGACGCCGCGCCGGTCGCGCTCGTCGAGGACTTCGCGGCGCTCGAGGGGCTCGACATCCGCCAGACGACGACGACGCACGGCTCCGGCGGGATGCGCTCGAAGGTCGTCGCCGCCGAGATGGCGACCGCCGCCGGCATCCCCGCCGTGATCGCCAACGGCTGCACGCCCGGCGCGATCGCCGCCGCCGCGGCCGGCGAGGCGATCGGCACGCGCTTCGCGCCGCAGGCCGCGCGCTACTCGAGCTTCAAGCTGTGGCTCAAGTACGCCAAGCCGGCGCACGGGACGATCCGCGTCGACACGGGCGCCGCGCGCGCGCTGCGCGAGGGCGGCACGAGCCTGCTGCCGGTCGGCGTCGTCGCCGTCGAGGGCGAGTTCGAGGCGGGCGACGCGGTCGACGTCGTGCACGACGGGACGACCGTCGGCAAGGGGATCGCGAGCTGCGGCGCCGCCGACCTGCGGCGCGTGATGGGCCTCAAGACCGACGCGGCGCGCGAGCTGCTGCCGCACCGCGACGAAGAGGCGATTCACCGCGACCACTTCGTGCTGGCCTGACCGGACCCGGCCGCGAGCCGTCCGCCGCTACGCTTTCCGGCATGGCCGCCGACACGACCTCCGCCGTCGCCGACGTCTGCCGCGCCGCGAAGGCGGCCGCCGCGCCGCTCGCCGCGCTCGACACGCGCGTGAAGGACGCGGCGCTGCACGCGATCGCCGACGCGCTCGTCGCGCGCACGCCCGAGATTCTCGAGGCGAACGCGCGCGACCTCGAGGCCGGCCGCGCCAACGACATCGGCTCCGCGCTGCTCGACCGGCTCGCGCTCGACCCGTCCCGCATCGCCGCGATCGCCGACGGCGCGCGCGCGATCGCCGCGCTGCCGGACCCGGTCGGCGAGACGATCGACGGCCACCGCCTGCCGAACGGGATCGACGTGCGGCGCGTGCGCGTGCCGTTCGGCGTCGTCGCAGTCGTATACGAGGCGCGCCCGAACGTCACGATCGACGCCGCCGCGCTGTGCCTCAAGTCGGGCAACGCGATCGTGCTGCGCGGCTCCTCCACCGCCCTGCACTCGAACGCCGTGCTGGCGAGCATCGCCTCCGAGACGGCGACGCAGGCCGGCGTTCCCTACGGCGCCATCGGCCTGCTGGCCGGCGGCGGGCGCGAGGAGCTGGCCGAGCTGGCGACGCAGGAGGGCGTCGTCGACCTGATCTTCCCGCGTGGCGGCGAGGGGCTGAAGAACGCGCTGAAGGCGGTCGCGACCGTCCCCGTCATCTACGCCGCCTCCGGCAACTGCCACGTCTACGTCGACGCCGACGCCGACCTCGACGCGGCCGAGGCGATCGCGCTCAACGCGAAGGTCCACCGCCCCGGCGTCTGCAACGCCGCCGAGACGCTGCTCGTGCACGCCGACGCCGCCGCCGAGTTCCTGCCGCGCGCGCTGCGCACGCTGCACACGGTCGGCGTCGAGCTGCGCTGTGACGAGCGCGCCGCCGCGCACGCGCGCGACCATGAGGGCGAGATCCCCGTCAGCGCCGCCGGCGAGGAGGACTGGGCGACCGAGTACCTCGACCTGATCCTCGCCGTGCGCGTCGTCGACTCGGTCGAAGAGGCGATCGCGCATATCAACCGATATGGAAGCGGTCACTCCGAGGCGATCGTGACGGAGGACCTCGGCGCCGCGCGCGCGTTCCAGCTCGGCGTCGACGCCGCCTGCGTCTACGTCAACGCCTCGACGCGCTTCACCGACGGCGGCGAGTTCGGGATGGGCGCCGAGATCGGCAACTCGACGCAGAAGCTGCACGCGCGCGGCCCGATCGGCCTGCGCGAGCTGTGCACCTTCAAGTACCTCGTCGAGGGCACCGGACAGGTGCGCAGTTGAAGCTCGGCATTCTCGGCGGCACGTTCAACCCCCCGCACATCGGCCACCTCGTCTGCGCCCAGGAGGCGCACGCGCAGCTCGCGCTCGACCGCGTCGTGCTGATGCCGGCCGCCGAGCCGCCGCACAAGCAGGTCGCCGCCGACCCCGGCGCGGAGGCGCGCCACGAGCTGTGCCGGCTCGCGATCGGGAACGACGCGCGCTTCGCCGTCTCCCGCCTGGAGCTCGATCGCGCGGGACGGTCCTACACGGTCGATACCCTCAAGGCGTTGCACGACCAGGACCCGCAGGACGACCTGACCTTCATCGTGGGGGGTGACATGGCCCGCAGCCTGCCGACGTGGCGGGAGCCCGAGGCCGTGCTCGAGCTGGCGACGCTCGCAGTGGCCGAGCGCGCCGGGTCCGAGCGCGAGGACATCCGCGGCGAGCTGCGCGCGCTGCGCGGCGCGAGCGCCGAGCGGGTGCGCTTCTTCGACATGCCGCGCATCGACGTCTCGTCCTCACTCGTGCGCGAGCGCGTCGCGACCGGGCGGCCGATCCGCTACCTCGTCCCCGACGCGGTCGCCGACGCGATCGACCGCAACGACTGGTACCGCGCATGAGCGACGAGTTGCAAGGCGCCGCGCTGGCGGAGGCGATCGCCGGCTTCGCGGCCGACAAGAAGGCGGTCGACGTCGTCGAGCTCGACCTGCGCGGAGTTCTCGGCTACGCCGACTACTTCGTCGTCTGCTCCGGCAACAGCGACCGGCAGGTGAAGGCGATCCACGACGGCATCCACGAGGGCATGAAGAAGCAGCACGGCCTGCTCCCGCGCCGCGTCGAGGGACTGCCGCAGGCGCACTGGGTTCTGATGGATTATCTCGACGTGGTCGTCCACGTCTTCACGCCCGAGACGCGCGCCTTCTACCGGCTCGAGCAGCTGTGGGGCGAGGCCCCGGCGCGCACGCTCAGCGGCGTGGGATCGTCCTGAGGAGGAGGAACCCGCCATGGGCCGCAACCTCGCGAGCCTGCTGACCGACTCGGCCGCGCGCCATCCCGGGCGCACGGCGATCAAGCTCGACGACGCCGAGCTGACGTTCGCGCAGCTCGACGGGGCGAGCGCCCATCTCGCCGGCCTGCTGGCGCAGCACGGCTTCCAGCCGGGCGACCGCGTCGGCGTGATGCTGCCGAACGTGCCCTACTTCCCGGTCGTCTACTACGGGATCCTGCGCGCCGGCGGCGTCGTCGTGCCGATGAACGTGCTGCTGAAGGAGCGCGAGGTCGCGTACTACCTGGAGGACTCCGGCGCGCGGCTGCTGTTCGCGTGGGGCGACTTCGCCGCGGAGGCGCGACCGGGCGCGGCCGCCGCGGGGGCGGAGCTGGTCGAGGTCGCGCCCGGCTTCGAGGCGCAGATCGGCGCCGCCCCGGCGCAGACCGCGGTCGCGGAGGTCGCCGACGACGACACGGCGGTGATCCTCTACACGTCGGGCACGACCGGCAGGCCCAAGGGCGCCGAGCTGACGCACGCGAACCTCTACGTCAACGCGAAGACGAAGCTGGAGACGCTGATCCAGCTCAGCCCGCAGGACGTGATCCTCGGTGCGCTGCCGCTGTTCCACAGCTTCGGCCAGACGGCTGCGATGAACGCGGGGCTGATGGCGGGCGCGTGCCTGACGCTGCTGCCGCGCTTCGACGCCGCCAAGGCGCTTGAGATCATGGAGCGCGACCGCGTGAGCGTGTTCCTCGGCGTGCCGACGATGTACACGGCGATGCTCGCCGTGCCGGCGGGCGAGCGGCCCGACACGTCCTTGCTGCGCGTCTGCATCAGCGGCGGCGCGTCGCTGCCGGTCGAGGTGCTGCGCGCGTTCGAGTCGCAGTTCGGCACCCAGATCCTCGAGGGCTACGGTCTCAGCGAGACGTCGCCGGTCGCCTCCTTCAACCACCCCGGCCGCGAGCGCAAGCCGGGCTCGATCGGCACGCCGATCCGCGACGTGCGGATGAGAGTGGTCGACGAGCAGGACCGGGAGCTGCCGGTCGGCGAGGTGGGCGAGATCGTGATCCAGGGCCCGAACGTGATGAAGGGCTACTGGAAGCGGCCGGAAGCGACCGCCGAGGCGATGAGAGGCGGCTGGTTCCACAGCGGCGACCTCGCGAAGGTCGACGAGGACGGCTACTTCTTCATCGTCGACCGCAAGAAGGACATGATCATCCGCGGCGGCTACAACGTCTACCCGCGCGAGATCGAGGAGGTGCTCTACGAGCACCCGGCCATCGCGGAGGCGGCGGTCGTGGCGGTGCCGCACGCCGAGCTGGGCGAGGAGGTCGGCGCCGCGGTCGCACTGAAGGCGGGCGCCGAGGCGACGCCGGAGGAGCTGCAGGCGTTCGTGAAGGAGCGCGTCGCCGCCTACAAGTACCCGCGCCACGTGTGGCTCGTGCCCGAGCTGCCGAAGGGCCCGACCGGCAAGATCCTCAAGCGCGAGATCGGCATGCCGGAGCGCGAGTCGGCGTAGCGCCCTCCTGCTGACCGCCGCTCGCTGCGCTCAGCGCTGGCCGGCGCGCGCCTCCCACGCCGACGCAAGCTCGATGCGCTGCATGATCGTCGGGTGGTCGCCGAGCAGCGCGCGCCACACGGGTGGGTCGGGGTCGGTGATCGTCGCCGTCGCCAGGTGGCGGAACAGCGCCCGCGCGCCCGCCGGGTCGTGCGTCGTCTGCAGCGCGGCCCAGTCGGCCTCGGCCTCCAGCCGGCGCGTCGTCGCGGCCAGCAGCGGCTGTGCGGCGACGCCGAACGCGACGAGCGCGAGCAGCGCGACCGGCACCGCCTCCGGCCGCGCCAGGCCGCCGCGGCGCCGCGTCGCGAGCGCGACCACGCCGGCGGCCGGCAGCACGAACAGCGCCAGCCACCCGACGGACTTGAGCGTGTGGCGGTGCTGGAGATGCCCCAGCTCGTGCGCCAGCACGACGCGCACCTCGCGCCGGTCGAAGCGTCTCAGCAGGCTCTCGCGCACGACCACGCGCCGCGTCGGCCCGAGGCCGACCGCCGCCGCGTTCGGCTGATCCGGCACGAGGTCGACGAAGACCGGCGTGTCCGGCACCCCCTCGCGGCGCGCGAGCGCACGCGCGTCGGCCGCCGTCCGCGCCGTCCCCGGGCGCTGGTCGAGCGGCGCGCTGTCGATCGTCAGCAGGTACGGCGAGACGAAGCCCAGCAGCAGCGCAAGCGCGGCGAAGCACGGCGCCGCGGCGACCCACCACCAGCCGCGCAGCACGCGCGCGAGCCCCATCGCGAGCAGCAGCGCGAGCGAGATCGCGGCGAACGGCCCGCTCAGCCCGAAGAAGCCGTTCACGACGTGCTCGACGTAGCCGACGTGCACGACGTCGTGCCGGCGCTCCCACCACAGCGCGGCGAGGTCGAACGGCAGCTCGGCGAGCCACACGATCCCCAGCCCGAGCATGCCGAGCAGCATCCCGGTGCCGATCGGCCCGGCCGCCGACTCCGCCGTCAGCCGCTGTCCGCGGCGCGCGTAGACGACGAGCGCCGCGAACGCGACGACCACGCCGAGCAGCGCGTCGATCGCGAGGAAGCGCTCGTAGGAGGCGCTACGGCGCAGGAAGCCCGCGCCGAACGCGGTGTGCGGGTCGGCGTGCGGGAGTCGCATGCCGTCCGGGATCGTCGTGTGCCACAGCGCCCGCGCCGCCAGCGCCCACAGCAGCGCCCCGGCGACGAGCGCGACGACGGCGAGCGGGCGCGGTCGGCCGAGGCCGTCGCGCGCCCGTCGCGCCCCGGCGCTCACGCGCCGACGGTCACGGCCGCGTGGGGATCCGGCGGCAGGTACGGCGACGGCGCGGCGCTCGGCTGCGGTGCGGCGGTCGGGCCGCTGTACGGGTAGCGCGGGGTGACGAGCAGCAGGTACGCGTTCACCTGCTCGCTGTAGCGCAGCGCGAGCGCCGCGGCGTTGCGCAGCCCGATCGGCATGCGCCCGAGCACGAGCGCGGCGAACCAGCCGAGCAGGGCGGCGGTCGCAAGCAGGAGCCCGTAGGCGCTCGCGATCGCCAGCGCCGGAAGCGCGAGCAGCGCGCGGAAGAGGACGCTCCAGCGGTTGTGCGCCTCGCGCGGCCCGACGACCAGCTCGACCGGGAAGCTCCCCGCCGCGCCGGTGAAGCCCGGGAACGGGTTGGCGATCAGGAACAGGTACGCGGTGACGTGCGTCTGGTAGCGCAGGTACGCCGCGAGGAAGTGGTGCAGCCCGTCGGGCACGCGCGCCGTGAGGAGCGCCGCGAACCAGGCGACGATCGCGGCGAGCAGCGCTGCGATCCCCCAGAGCGCGAGCCAGATCAGGTGCGGGACCGCGAGCAGCGCCCGGAAGAAGACCGTCAGGCGCGAGCGGCGCAGGTCGTCGTCGACCTCCAGGGAGATCGGGTGGTCCTCCGGCAGTGGCAGGTCGTCGAACGCGACGAGCGGATCGCTGTTCGGGTAGCGGTCGGTGAGGACGAACAGGTACGCAAGCACCTGCGCGACGTACGCGAGCGCATAGGCGCCGGCGTCGCGCATCCCGCGCGGCATGCGCGCGCGCACGAGCGAGCTGAACCATCCGAGCACCGCCACCGTCGCGAGCAGCGACCCCGGCGTCCACTGGGCCCGCACCCTGGTGCCGCCGATCAGCGCGGCGGTGACGAGCAGCGCCGGGATCGCCAGCACGAGCCGGAACAGCACGGTCCAGCGGTTCTGCTGCTGCGACGGGGCGAAGCGCACGTCGATCGGATAGCCGGGGTGGCCGCTGAAGCCCGGGTAGCGGTCGGCGATCAGGTTGACGTACGCCTGGACGTGCACGGCATAGCGGACGTACTCGGACAGGAACTGGTGCACCGCGTCGGGCGAGCGGCCCTTGATCAGCGTGATGAGGCCGTTCGCGATCACGACGAAGAAGACCGCGATGCCCCAGATCGCCAGCCATACGAAGTGCGGGATCGCCAGCACGATCCGGAAGCAGACCGAGGCGCGCGTGCGCTGGAGGTCGTCGGTCACGACCAGCTTGACGGGGTCGTTCATGCGCGAGTCCTAACCGACCCGGCGGACAGTGCGCCGGTTCTTGGTTGACGCGCGGTGCGGGCTCCTGTCGAATCGCTCCATGTACGACTACGTGATCGTCGGGGCCGGCTCGGCGGGCTGCGTGCTCGCGGCGCGGCTGACGCAGGACCCGGACGTGAGCGTGCTGCTGCTCGAGGCGGGGCCGCCGGACGCCAACCAGAACATCCACGTCCCGCTCGGCTACCTGAAGCTCGCCGGCACGGAGCTCGACTGGAACTACTTCAGCGCGCCCGAGCCGCGCTGCGACGGCCGCCGCATCCCGCTCCCGCGCGGGCGCGTGCTCGGCGGCTCCTCCTCCACGAACGCGATGGTCTACATCCGCGGCAACCCGCGCGACTACGACGACTGGGGCGTTCCCGGATGGTCGTGGGCCGACCTCTTCCCGTACTTCCGCAAGGCGGAGGACAACGAGCGCGGCGCGTCCGACTGGCACGGCGCCGGCGGGCCGTTGCCGGTCTCCGAGCAGCGCTCCGGCAACGCGATCTCGCGTGCGTGGGTCGAGGCGGCCGTGCAGGCCGGGCTGCCGCGCAACGACGACTTCAACGGCGAGTGCCAGGACGGCGCCGGCATGTACCAGGTCACCCAGCGCGGCGGCCTGCGCGCGAGCGCCGCGGCCGCCTACCTGCATCCGGCGACCTCGCGCCCGAACCTCACCGTGCTGACGCACATGCTCGTCCACCGCGTGCTGTTCGAGGGCACGCGCGCGGTCGGCGTCGCGGCCTCGCAGCTCGGCCACGTGCAGGAGCTGCGCGCCGCACGCGAGGTGATCCTGTGCGCCGGCGCCTACAACTCGCCGCAGCTCCTGATGCTGTCGGGCGTCGGCCCGGCCGATCACCTGCGGCTGCGCGAGCTGGAGGTCGTGCTGGACCAGCCGGCCGTCGGCGCGAACCTGTCCGACCACGCGGCGACGTACGCGGTGTGGGGGACGGAGGAGCCGGAGAGCCTGCTGCTCGCGCGCGAGCCGGCCGCGCTCGAGCAGTTCATGGCGACGCAGACCGGGCCGCTCGCCTCGAACCTCGCGGAGGCCGGCGCGTTCGTGCGCGTCGAGCCGGGCGTGCCCGCGCCCGACGTGCAGTTCCACGCCATCCCGGTGCAGATCCTGGAGGAGGGCACGGCCGACCCGGAGGGGCACGGGATGCTGGTGACGCCGTGCCTGCTGACGCCGGAGACGCGCGGCTGCGTGCGGCTCGCCTCCGACGACCCGACCGCGCGGCCGATCGTGCGCAACGACTTCTACGCGAGCGAGCGCGACCTGGAGCGGATGGTCGCGGCGCTGCGGCTGATGCTGGAGATCGGCGCGCAGCCGGCGATCGCGCCGTACTGCACGACCGGCATGGTCGTGCCGGAGGACGACTCGGAGGAGGCGCTGCGCGCGCACGCCCGCCGCACGACGTTCGCGATCTACCACCCGGTCGGGACGTGCGCGATCGGCAGCGTGGTGGACGAGCAGCTGCGCGTGAACGGGCTCGAGCGCCTCCGCGTCGTCGACGCGTCCGTGATGCCGGTCGTGCCGCGCGGCAACACGAACGCGCCGACGATCGCGATCGCCGAGCGCGCGGCGGACCTGATCAGCGGCGCCGCGCCGCTCGCTTCCGTGACGTCACCGGCGGCGTCCGCCTGAGCGGCGCCGACCCGGCGCGTGTCGCGTGCGTGACATACGCTTCGCGCCGATGGCGATCACCGTCTACGAGAAGCGCACCTGCACGACGTGCCGCAAGCTCGCCGCGCTGCTGGCCGAGCGCGGAATCGACTTCGACACGGTCGAGTACCACGTCGAGGGGCTGAGCGAGCCCGAGATCCGCGCGCTGCTCGCGAAGGCGGGGATCCCCGCGAGCGCGGCGCTGCGGATGCGCGAGGAGGGCGCCGCCGAGCTGGCGGCCGCCGGCGACGAGGACGCGATCGTCGCGGCGATGGCGCAGCGGCCGGAGCTGCTGCAGCGCCCGATCGTCGTCAACGGCGGCCGCGCCGTGCTGGCGCGGCCGGTCGAGCGGGTGCTCGAGATCCTCTAGCGCGTCTGCTGCGCGGGCGACTCCGCGTCCGCGTCGGCGCCCTGGTCGCCGCGGATCTCGTCGTCGGCGAGTCCTTGGTCGTGCAGCTCCGCGCGCGCCTCGTGCAGTTCGGCCTCGGCCTCGGCGCGCTTCGCCTCGCTCTGCGCGGCGCGGGCGCGTGCCTGCTGCTCGGCCGCAACCTCGCGATGCTGGCTCGCGAGCTCGCCGCGGCGCGCCTCGAGCTGCCGGCGGCGGCGCCGGTTTCGCATGCGTGGCACGAGCAGCGCGAGCACGATCAGCAGGATCACGGCACCAGCGACGATTGCGATGATCGCTCCGGTTGACACGGAAGTCCTCCTTCTCGCAGGGTCGGAGGTCGATCTACCCGCTGGTGCGTCGGGCAATCGGGCGTCTGCCCGCGGCGGTCAGCGTGGCGCGCCGCCGGCGCCCAGCCGGAACGCGAGCAGCTGCACCGACTGTTCGGGCCGGAGCCTGATGCCGGCGCCGGTCAGCAGCGTGTCGCCGGATATCGCGGCCGGGCCGTCGGAGCCGGCCGGCAGCGCCGTCTTCCACAGCACCGCGCCGGTCCTCGTGCTCAGCCCCCACAGCGTTCCCTCGTAGGTGGTCGTGAAGACGACGTCGCTCGAGATCGCCGCGGCGCCGTAGACGGAGTGGGGGAGTCTGCGGTCCCACTCCACGCGGCCGCTCGCGACGTCGAGCGCGACGACCTCGCCGGTGCCCGCCATCAGGTTCTGCTGCGTGGGCAGTTCCTGCCCGTGGTAGACGACGTAGAGGTTGTTGACCGGCACGTAGACCGTCCTGCCGTCGGAGGCGAGCTGCGTCTGCACGCCGCCCCAGTCGCCGGGCAGGATCCGCTCGCCGTACCTGAAGACGGACAGGTCGCCGCGCATCGCCGCGAGGTTGTCGTCGTCGTGTCCGTTGTGGAGGCCGACCGAGCGCTTCCACAGCAGCCTGCCGTCGGCGGCGTCGAAGGCGTAGGCGAAGCCCATCTTGCCGGCGGTGATCGCGACGTCGCGACCGCCGGCCCTCGCGAGGATGACGGGGCACTGGAGGTCCCAGTCGTACACGTCGTGCGGCAGCACCTGCGTGCCCCACAGGAATCTGCCGGTCGCCTCGTCGAGCTTGACGATCGAGTTGTTCCATCTGTTCGGCCCGGGGCGGCTCGTGCCCCACGGCATCTCCGGCGTGCCGGGCCACGGCACCGGGTTCGCGACCGAGACGTAGAGGCCGCCGTGCTCGTCGAACGCCGGTGGATGCCACATGCCGCCGCCGGCGTTCACTTCCGGCTTGCCCCAGAGGCTGCGCGGGACCTGCTCCCACCTCCATCTGACCCTGCCGGTGGCGCCGTCGAGCGCCCACAGCGTGCTGATCACGCCGCCGATCGCGGGGACCGTCGATATGTAGGCGGTCCCGTCGTGATAGCCGGGCGCCATGTCGATCCCCTCGTCGGGCTTGCGGATCAGCGAGCGGCGCCACAGCTCGCGCCCGCTCCTCTGGTCGAGCGCGAAGGCGATCTCCGAGGTGGTGCCGTAGACGCGCCCGTCGCCGACGCTGACGCCGTTGGGGCCGTTGTCGACGCTCGCGTAGTCGTGCTCCCACAGCAGCCTGCCGCTTCTGAGGTCGAGCGCGTAGACGTTCGAGGCCATGTCCTGCGCGTAGACGACGCCGTCGACGACCGCCGGCGTCGCGGTGACGCCGGCCTGCATCGGGTGCATCCAGGCGAGGCCGAGCTGCGCGACCGAGGAGGCGTCGATCGGTCCGCTGACGCGGCGCGTGTTCGCGAGGTCGCCGTTCGGCAGTGGCCAGTCGTGGTGGGCGGCGGGTGGGTCGACCGAGCCGCAGCCGGCGGCCCCGAGCGCGAGCGCGACGGCCGCGGCGACGAGTGCGACGGCGCTGCGCGCGCGCCCGCGAACGGCCGCTTCCGCTGCTGACACCGATCCCCCAGTCCCCCGTGCTTCGCGCCGAGACGGGTCGGCGCACCTGAATGGAGTGCAACGTACCAGAGCGGCAGATCGCCACGCGGACGGCCGCGGCGCCGCGCGGGGGCGGTCACCAGACCGCTTGCAGGGGTCGAGCGATTGCGCCGATGCGCCGAAGAGAAGGCTGAAGGCCATGTCACCGCACGCGATCCCGACGCCGTGAGCTCCATCCGCACGTTCGACCGTCGCGCGGGCGCGGCCGCCGCTGGCCGCACGCTCGTGTTCCGCGACGCGGACGGGGGGCGCTCGCCCGTGCCGCCGCCGCGCGCCCCGTGGACCCGCCGCGGCCCGCTCGGGCTGCTGCTGGCGACCACGGCCGGCGTCGGCGCGACCGCCCTCGTCGTCGCCTCGCCCGGCCTGCGCTACGGCCCGCAGCGTCCGGCGCTGCACGTCCAGATCGCGACCGCGGCGGCGCTCGTGGCGCTGCTGGTCGCGCTGCTCGCGGCCGGCCGCTACCGCCGCGCGCCGCTGGCCGCCGAGCTGCTGCTGGCGGTCTCGTTCGCGGTGCTCGGCGCCGTCAACCTGCTGACGAGCGCGATCCAGAGCGCGACCGGCCGCAGCCCGCACGGCCCGCTCGCGTGGACGCCGGTCTCCGGCCGCGTCGTCGCGGCCGCGCTGCTCGCCGCCGCTGGCCTCGCCGCCGGCCGCCGGCTCGCCCGCCCGCGCCACGCCGCGCGCGTGCTTGTGCTCGCGAGCGTCGCCGCGCTCGCCGCACTGGCGCTGCTGCTCGCCGCGCTCGACCCGCAACTGCCGCCGGCCACCGCTACGCACGCGCCAGACTTCGGCCCGTTCGCCGGCAGCCCGGCGTCCGTCACGCTGAAGGGCGCCTGCCTGCTGCTCGTCGTGGTCGCCGCGGCCGGCTTCGCGCTGCGCGCGCGTCGCCGGCCCGACCGCCTCTCGCTGCCGCTCGCCTGGGGCGTGACGCTGCTCGCGTTCGCGTGGCTCAACTACCTGCTCGTGCCGTCGCTGTACGTCAACTGGTTCTACGCCGGCGACGCGCTGTCGCTCGCTGCGTACCTCGTGCTGGCGCTCGGCGCGGTCGCGGAGATCCGCGACTACCAGCACGACCGCGCGCGGCTCGCCGCCGCCGAGGAGCGCAGCCGCGTCGCGCGCGAGCTGCACGACGGGGTCGCGCAGGAGGTGCTCTACCTGCTCGCCCAGGTGCGGCGACTGCAGGCGCAGCGGCCCGGCCCCGAGACCGACCGCCTGCTGGGCGCCGCCGAGCGCGCGCTGGCCGAGTCGCGCGCCGCGATCTCGTCGCTGCGCGCGCCGCTCGACGAGCCGCTGCCGGCGCTGCTCGCGCGCATCGGCGGCGAGCTGGGCCGCCGGCTCGAGCTCGACGTGCACATCGAGGCCGACGCCGACGTCGAGGTCGCGCCGCCGGTGCGCGACGCGCTCGCGCGGATCGTCGGCGAGGCGCTCGCGAACGCCGCCCGCCACGGCCGTGCGCGCTGCGCGACGATCGAGCTGCAGGCCGGCCCGCCGGCGCGCCTGCGCGTGCGCGACGACGGCTGCGGCTTCGACCCCGATCCCGCGCGCGTGCCCGACGGCTCGTTCGGGCTGACGTCGATGCGCGAGCGCGCCGCCGCCGTCGGCTGCCGCCTGCAGGTCCGCTCGGCCCCGGGCGCCGGCGCCGAGGTCGAGGTGACGCTGCCGTGAGCGGCGAGCCGGGCCGCGCGCGGCGTGTCCTGATCGCCGACGACCACGCCGCCGCGCGCGCGGGCGTGCGCGCGGCGCTCGAGCGCGGCGGGTTCGTCGTCTGCGCGGAGGCGGCGGACGGCCCGGCGGCGGTCGCGGCGGCGCTGCGCGAGCGGCCGGACGCGTGCCTGCTCGACGTCCACATGCCGGGCGGCGGCGGGATCGAGGCGGCGGCCGAGATCGCGGCGCGGCTGCCGGGCACGGCGATCGCGATGCTGACCGTCTCGGCCGACGAGGAGGACCTGTTCGCGGCGATCCAGGCGGGCGCGGTCGGCTACCTGCTGAAGGACGTCGACCCCGAGCGGCTGCCGCACGCGCTCGCGGGCGTGCTGGCCGGCGAGGCGGCGATCCCGCGCCCGCTCGTCGGGCGGATCGTGGCGGAGCTGGGCGGGCGCCGCCGCCGGCGCGTGCCGCTCGCGCGCGGGGGCGCGGAGCTGACGCCGCGCGAGTGGGAGATCCTCGAGCTGCTGCACGGCGGCGCGACCACGGCTGACGTCGCCGCCCGCCTCGGCGTGAGCCAGGTGACGGTGCGCCGCCACGTCTCGACGGTGCTGCGCAAGCTGCGCGTGGAGGACCGTCGCGGCGCGTTCGAGCTGCTCGACGCGCTGCGCGCCAAGGCTACGGCGCGTAGTCGTTCACGCGCCTGAACGGCGAAGCGCCCGCGCGGGCGATGGCGCGCCGGCGGTCGGTCGGGGACGATCGTCCGGCCCGTGTCCCGACCCGAGCCCGACGACCCGCTGCTCGCCACCGCCGCCCGGCTGACGGCCGAGCTGCGCGAGCGCTGCGCCGCGCCGGACCTGGGGGACGACAGGGTCGAGGAGTTGCTGATCGACGGCTACGCCTCCGCGCTGGCGCTGGAGGGCGCGCGGCGGCGGATGCGCGAGCGGGCGCTCGAGCTGAGCTCGCGCGAGCTGGCGATCGCGGCGCAGGAGCGAGAGCTGCGGACGCTGCTGCGGACGCTGCGCGCGCGGCGCGGCTCGCCGCGGCTCGTCTCAGACGACGAGCCCGCGCCGCAGCGCCTGCACTGACGCCTGCAGGCGGCTGTCGACGCCGAGCTTGGCGAAGATGCTCGCGACGTGGCTCTTGACGGTGTTCGGGCTGATGAACAGCTCGGCTGCGATCGCGGCGTTGTCGCGGCCGTCGACGATCAGCCGCAGCACCTCCAGCTCGCGCTCGGACAGCTCGACCGCCGGCGCGCCGTCCCGCTGGGCGGGCGCGGCGGCGCGCAGCCGCCGCAGCACCTCGGGCGCGACGCGCGGCGGGATCACGGCGTCGCCGGCGGCGGCGGTGTGCACGGCGGCGACGATCTGCTCGAGCGTCGCGTCCTTCACGACGTAGCCGGCGGCGCCCGCCAGCAGCGCCTCGAGCATCGCCTCGTCGTCGTCGGACAGCGTCAGCGCCACGACGCGCGGCGCGCCCGGCGCGGCGGCGGCGGCGATCGCGCGCGTCGCCGCGATCCCGTCCATCCCGGGCATCGAGAGGTCCATCAGCACGACGTCCGGCGTCAGCTCGGCGGCGAGCCGCACGCCCGCCTCGCCGCCGCTCGCCTCGGCGACGACGTCGAGGCCCTCGTCGGCCAGCAGCTGAGCGAGCCCGTGGCGGAAGACGTCGTGGTCGTCGACGAGCAGGACGCGGATCGGCTGGTCGCGCGGGGCGGCGGTCATCTCCGTCAACTCTCTCGCGTTCTGCGGCGGAACGCGCGCAGCGTTCACGCGGATGAACGCAAAAACGCCCGTGCGGACCATTGAGCGGTCAAGGCCCTGCCAGCAAGCTCCACAGCCAGCGGAAGGAACCCGCCGCAGGGAGCAGAGACCCGCTCCTGGTGGCTACCACGAAAGGAGCATGGCTCTCATGCGGAAGCTCATGCGCAAGCGCATCCTCGTCCCCGTCGTCGCCCTCGCGGCGCTCGCCGTGGCCGGGATCGCCGTCGCGTACTTCACGGCCTCGGGCACCGGCTCGGGCACCGGCACCGTCGGCGCCGACAGCGGCGTGACGATCACCGACGTCACGCTGCCCGACACGCTCTACCCGGGCGGCTCGACGGCCGTCAGATTCACGATCACCAACTCGTCGGCCGACACCGCGGTCAGCGTCGACAAGGTCGTCGCCGACACGAGATACGGCACGACCGGCGTCGACGGCCTGCCGGTCGGCTGCGACGCCTCCGCGTTCACGTTCGCCGACGTCTCGGTCGGTCAGTCGATCGACGCCGGCAGATCCGTGACGGCGAGCGGGACCCTGAGATTCGCCGACAACGGCAGAAACCAGGACGCCTGCCAGAACGGCGCGCCCACGCTGCACCTCAAGGTGGACAACACCGCGATCCAGTAGCGCTGGACGCCGACAGGGGCGCTTGAGGACGACGCCCCTTCGCCGCCGCTCGGAAGCGCGCGCCCGCACGGACGCGGGCGCGCGCTACCGAGGCTCCCACGACCCGATCCCATTGCACGCACGCATGCGCAACCCCTTCACGACACGGACAGCGAAGAGCGCCACGGCCAAGCGGTCGCTGACGCTGCTCGGTGTCCTGCTGGCGCTCGCCGCCGCCGGCGGCCTCGCCGTCGCCGCGACGAGAGGCCCCTCCGTCGCGACGCCCTCGATCACGTCCGGCCCCTCCGGCACCACGAGCGCCACGAGCGCGACGTTCGCGTTCGCGGCCGGCGCGAGAGGCGACACGCTCGAGTGCGCGCTCGACGCCGCCGCGTTCGCCGCCTGCACGAGCCCGAAGTCGTACAGCGGCCTCGGCGACGGCGCGCACACGTTCCGCGTGCGCGAGCGCACCAGAGCCGGCCAGGTCGGCGACGCCGCGACGCGCACCTGGACGGTCGACACGCAGGCGCCGCCGGCGCCGCAGATCACGCAGGCGCCGCCGAGCATCACGAACCAGACGTCCGCGACGTTCGCCTACACCGACGCCGAGGCCGGCGTGAAGTGGGAGTGCAGAGTCGACGGCCACGACTGGGGCACGTGCCCGGACCCCGTCACCGAGCGCAACCTGCGCGACGGCCTGCGCACGTTCATGGTGCGGGCGTTCGACGCCGCCGGCAACCGCGGCCCCGCGACCTCCTACAGCTGGACGATCGACACGGTCGCGCCGCCGAAGCCGGCGCTCGTGCAGCAGCCGCCCAACCCGTCGCCCTCGAGCAGCGCCACGTTCGCGTTCACCGACGCCGAGGCGGGCGCGACGTTCGAATGCCGCCTCGACAGCGCCGCGTTCGCCGCCTGCGCGAGCCCGAGGACGTACAGCGGCCTCGCGGTCGGCAGCCACACGTTCTCGGTGCGCGCGGTCGACGCGGCCGGCAACCGCAGCGGCGCCGTGCAGTACGGCTGGAGAGTGACGGCGGCCACCGTCGGCCAGCCGTTCGCGATCGCCGGCGGCTCCGCCAGATCGCTGTTCCCGGGCGCCTCCACGAGCCTCGCGCTCAGAGTGACGAACCCGAACGCGGACCCGATCCTCGTCACGAGCCTCACCGTGACGATCCAACCGGGCAGCACGAGAGCCGGCTGCGACGGGCCCACGAACCTGCAGGTCACGCAGTCGAACGTGTCGAGCGCGAACCCGCTGACCGTGCCCGGCAACGGCAGCGTCACGCTCCCGTCCGGCGGCGTCAGCGCGCCGAGCGTCGCGATGCGCAACCTCGCGACCAGCCAGGACGCCTGCAAGGGCGCGGTCTTCTCCTTCTCCTACAGCGGGAGCGCGCACTCGTGAGCGCGCGCCGCCCCCTGATCGCGCTCGCCGCCGCGGCCGTCGCGCTGCTGGCGCTCGCCGTCGGCGCGTCCGCCTACTTCACCGCCTCCGGCACCGGCTCGGCGAGCGCGAGCGTCACCGCGCTGCAGGCGCCGGCGATCACGAACGCGAGCTTCGGCGCGGCCGGCAGCGTCTCGCTGAGCTGGTCGGCGGCGCTCGCGCCCGACAGCGGGACGGTCACCTACTACGTCACGCGCGACGGCGGCGCCGCCGGCGGCACGTGCGCCGGCTCGGGCGCGCCGACGAGCGCGACGAGCTGCACCGACAGCGGCCTCGCCGCCGGCACGCACAGCTACACGGTGACCGCGGTCTGGCGCACGTGGACGCGCACGAGCGCGAGCGCGAGAGCGACCGTCGCCTACGGCGTCGCCACCCAGCTCGCCTTCACGACGCAGCCGGCCGGCGCGACCGGCGGCAGCGCCTTCACGACCCAGCCGGTCGTGACCGCGCGCGACGCGGGCGGCAACACCGTCGCCGACTATGCGCAGACGGTCGCGCTGTCGATCGCCAGAGGGGGCACCACGGGCGCGACGCTCAGCGGCTGCTCCGGCACGCTCAGAAACGGCGTGACGAGCTTCGCCGGCTGCGCGATCGACAAGGTCGGGACCGCCTACGTCTTGCAGGCGAGCGACAGATCGCTGTCCGTCAGCAGCGCCGCGTTCGACGTGACGGCGGGCGTCGCCACGAGACTCGTCTTCACGACGCAGCCGGGCGGCGGCGCGGTCAGCAACACCGCCTTCCCGAGCCAGCCGGTCGTGACCGCGCTCGACGCCGGCGGCAACACGGCGACCGGCTACGCCGGCACGGTCACGCTCGCGATCGCCAGCGGCGGGACCGCCGGCGCGACGCTCAGCGGCTGCGCCGGCACGCTCAGAAACGGCGTCACAACCTTCACCGGCTGCAAGCTCGACAAGTCGGGCACGGGCTACGTGCTGCGCGCCAGAGACGGCACGTTCAGCGTCGACAGCTCGGCCTTCGACGTGGCGGCCGGCACCGCGACGAGACTCGTCTTCTCGACGCAGCCGGCGGGCGCGACGGGCGGCACGGCGTTCACGACGCAGCCGGTCGTCACCGCGCAGGACGCGGCCGGCAACACGGCGACGAGCTACGCCGGCACGGTCACGCTCGCGATCCAGAGCGGCGGCACGACCGGCGCGGCGCTGAGCGGCTGCTCCGGCACGCTCAGAAGCGGCGTCACGACCTTCAGCGGCTGCAAGATCGACAAGGTCGGCACCGCGTACGTGCTGCGCGCCAGAGACGGCACCTTCAGCGTCGACAGCGCCGCCTTCAACGTCACGGCCGGCGCGGCGGCCAGCCTCGTCTTCACGACGCAGCCCGGCGGGGCGGCGAGAAACGCGGACCTCAACCCGCAGCCGGTGGTGACCGCGTTCGACGCCGGCGGCAACGTCGCGACCGGCTACAGCGGCACGCTCGTCGCCTCGGTGACCGGCCCCGGCGGCGGCTCGGTCGGCGGCTGCCAGCAGGTGCTGGCGGGCGGCGTCACGACGTTCAGCAGATGCAAGGTCAACAAGACGGGCACGAACTACGTGTTCCACGTGACCGACGGCCTGCTGAGCGCCGACAGCAACCCGTTCACGATCTCCTAGACGGGCGCGGCCGGGCCGCCCTGGCCACGGGGCGGCCCGGCCGCCCCCGTTGCTAGGTTGCCGGCGTGGTCGCCGCCCCCTCCGACACACTCCGCCGCACCGCCCTGTTCGACCGCCACGTCGCCGCCGGGGCGAGACTCGTGCCGTTCGCCGGCTGGGAGATGCCGGTGCAGTACGCGGGCGTGAGAGCGGAGCACCTCGCCGTGCGCGCGCGCGCCGGCGTGTTCGACGTCTCGCATATGGGCGAGGTCGAGACGCGCGGCCCGGGCGCGCTCGCGTTCCTCCAGCGGATGCTGTCGAACGACGTCTCGCAGATCGCGGTCGGCGGCGCGCAGTACAGCGTGCTGTGCCGCGAGGACGGCGGCGTGCTCGACGACCTCTTCACCTACCGCCTGGCGGACGACCGCTTCCTGACGGTGACGAACGCCGCCAACCACGCGAAGGACCTCGCGTGGCTGCGCGCGCACGCGGACGGCTTCGACGTGCAGCTGGCCGACCGGCTCGACGACTACGCGATGCTGGCGGTGCAGGGGCCGGCCGCGCGCGAGCTGCTCGCGCCGCTCGCCGACGGCCCGCTGCCGGCCCGCTTCCACACCGCCGAGCTGACCGTCGCCGGCGTGCCGGCGCTCGTGTGCGGGACCGGCTACACCGGCGAGGACGGCGTCGAGCTGCTGTGCGCCCCGGCCGGCGCGCCCGCCATCTGGGACGCCGTGCTGGCCGCCGGCGTCGTCCCGGCCGGCCTCGCCGCGCGCGACACGCTGCGGCTCGAGGCCTGCTTCCACCTCTACGGCAACGACCTGATGGAGTCGCGCGGGCCGATCGAGGCCGGGCTCGGCTGGTGCTGCAAGGAGGCGACCGGGTTCGTCGGCGCCGAGGCGGTCGCCGCGGCGCGCGCGGCCGGCCCGGCCGAGCGGCTCGTGCCGTTCGCCTTCACCGGCCCGGGCATCCCGCGGCAGGGCAACGCGGTCGTGGGCGGCGGCGAGGTCACGAGCGGGACGCTCTCGCCCTGCCTGGGCGTGGGGGTCGGGATGGCGTACGTGCCGGCCGAGCGCGCGGTCGTTGCGACCGAGATCGAGATCGACGTGCGCGGCAAGGTCCGTCCCGCGGTGGTCGCGGACAAGCCGCTTTACAGAAAGGCAGCGTGAATGGCCGACGCAAGCTACCCCGACGGGCTGCTCTACCACCCCGAGCATGACTGGGCGCAGATCGACGGCGAGACCGCCACGTTCGGGATCACCTGGTTCGCGCAGGACGCGCTCGGCGAGGTCGTCTTCTTCGACCCGCCGCAGGTCGGCGTGCAGGTCACGCAGGGCGAGAGCTACGCTGAGGTGGAGTCGGTGAAGGCCGTCTCCGACGTGATCGCCCCGCTGTCGGGCGAGATCGTCGAGGTCAACGCCGACCTGGCCGACGCGCCGGAGCGGATCAACGACGACCCCTACGGCGAGGGCTGGATGGTGAAGGTGAAGCTGGCGGACGCGGGCGAGCAGCAGGGCCTGATGGACGCGGCGGCCTACCAGGCCCAGCTCGGCTGACCCGCCGACCCGCCACGAGCATCCGCAGATGAGCACGTACACCTCCGCCACCGACGCCGACCGCCGCGCGATGCTCGACGCGATCGGCGTCGCCTCGGTCGAGGAGCTGTTCGCCGACGTCCCGGCCGCGCTGCGGCTCGGCCGCCCGCTCGCGCTGCCGGCCGGGATGGCCGAGCAGGAGGTCTACGAGCACCTCAAGGAGCTGGCGGGGCGCAACGTCTCCTGCGAGGACGAGATCTCCTTCCTCGGCGCGGGCATGTACGACCACTACGTGCCGTCGCTGATCGACACGCTGACCTCGCGCAGCGAGTTCCTCACGCCGTACACGCCGTATCAGCCGGAGATCTCGCAGGGCGGGCTGCAGGTGATGTTCGAGTATCAGACGGCGATCAGCGAGCTGACCGGCCTGCCCGTCTCGAACGCGTCGGTCTACGAGGGCCCGAGCGCGGTCGGCGCGGCGGCCTACCTGGCGAAGCTGACGAACGGCCGTCCGCGCGTGCTGGCCTCGCGCGGGGTGCATCCGCACTCGCGCGAGACCTTGACGACGCTCGCGCGCGGCTACGGGCAGACGGTCGAGGAGGTGCCGCTGCGCGACGGCGCGACCGACCTCGAGGCGCTCACCGCGGCGCTGTCCGACGACGTCTCCGCGGTCGTGCTGCAGCAGCCGAACTTCCTCGGCGCGGTCGAGGACGTGGCGGCGCTGACCGCGGCCGCGAAGGCGGTCGGGGCGATCGTCATCTGCGCGTGCGACCCGATCCCGCTGGGCGTGCTGGAGCCGCCCGGCGCGCAGGGCGTCGACATCGCCGTCGGCGAGGGGCAGACGCTCGGCAACCGGCTCGACTTCGGCGGCCCGTCGTTCGGCTTCTTCGCCGCCGCGCAGGAGCACATCCGCAAGCTGCCGGGCCGGATCGCGGGCGAGACGGTCGACGTGGACGGCAAGCGCGGCTTCGTGCTGACGCTGCAGACGCGCGAGCAGCACATCCGGCGCGAGAAGGCGACCTCGAACATCTGCACCGCGCAGGCGCTGAACGCGCTCGCTGGGGTTGTGTACCTCGGCTGGCTGGGCCGGCAGGGGCTGGTGGAGCTGGGCGAGCTGCTGCTGCAGCGGACGGCCTACGCGCGCGAGGCCCTGTGTGCGATCGAGGGCGTCGAGCCGCTGCACGAGCAGCCGGTCGTGCGCGAGTTCGCGCTGCGGCTGCCGGGGGTGGACGTCGACGCCGTCGTCGAGCGGCTCGCGGCGGAGGGGATCAACGCCGGCTACCGGCTGGGGCGCACGTACCCGGAGCACGCGGACGGGCTGCTCGTCGCGCTGACCGAGCGCCGCACGCGCGCGCAGATCGACCGCTTCGCCGAGGCGCTCGCGGGTGCGCTCGCGGCCGAGCGCGGCGCCGCGCCGGCGGGGGTGGGGGCATGACGCCTGCCGCGCCCACCGCCCCCGCGGACGACCAGCGCACGATCTACGAGCGCTCGCAGCCGGGCCGCCGCGCGTTCGTCGCGCCCGCGCTCGACGTGCCGGCGCGCCCGCTCGACGAGCTGCTGCCGGCGCGGCTGCGCCGCAGCGCGCCCGCCCGGCTCCCGGAGGTGTCCGAGCCGGAGCTGGTCCGCCACTACCACCGCCTGTCCAAGCGCAACTTCGACCTCGACACCGGCTTCTACCCGCTCGGCTCGTGCACGATGAAGCACAACCCGAAGCTGCACGAGCGCGTCGCGGCGCTGCCGGGCAACGCCCGCCTGCACCCGCTGCAGGACGAGCGCCGCGCGCAGGGCGCGCTCGAGCTGATGTGGAACCTGCAGGAGGCGCTGGGCGAGATCGCCGGGCTGCCGCACGTCTCCCTCCAGCCGTCCGCCGGCTCGCACGGCGAGCTGGCCGGCGTGCTGCTGACGCGCGCCTACCACGAGGACCGCGGCGAGCACCGCACGAAGGTCCTCACCCCCGACACGGCGCACGGCACGAACCCGGCGACCGTCACGATGGCCGGCTACGAGGTCGTCAAGGTCGGCACGAACGCCGACGGCGGCGTCGACGTGGACGACCTGCGCGCGAAGGCGGACGAGCAGGTCGCCTGCCTGATGCTGACGAACCCGAGCACGCTCGGCCTGTTCGACCCGAACATCGCCGAGATCGCCGAGATCGTGCATGGGGTGGGGGCGACCTTGTATTACGACGGCGCGAACCTCAACGCGATCATGGGGATCACGCGCCCCGGCGACATGGGCTTCGACATCGTGCACTTCAACCTGCACAAGTCGTTCACGCAGCCGCACGGCGGCGGCGGCCCCGGCGCCGGCCCGATCGCCGTCTCCGAGCGGATCGAGCCGTACCTGCCGCGCCCGCAGGTCATTCGCCGCGAGGACGACGAGGGCGCCGCCTTCCTGCTCGACGAGGAGCGGCCGAAGTCGATCGGCAAGCTGCGCGGCTTCCAGGGCAACTACGGCGTGTTCGTGCGCTCCTACGCCTACATCCGCTCGCTCGGCGCCGAGGGCTTGAGAGAGGCGTCCGAGGTGGCGGTGCTGAACGCGAACTACCTGCTCGCGCTGCTCAAGCGCGCGGGCGTCGCCGAATATCTGCCGGTCGCGTACGACCGCCTCTGCATGCACGAGTTCGTCCTGTCGGGCGCGCCGATGAAGCGCGAGCTGGGGATCAGAACGCTCGACCTCGCCAAGCGCCTGCTCGACTTCGGCGTGCACCCGCCGACCGTCTACTTCCCGCTGCTGGTGGACGAGGCGCTGCTGATCGAGCCGACCGAGACGGAGACGAAGGAGACGCTCGAGCGCTTCGCCGAGATCGTCGCCGCGATCCTGCGCGAGGCGGCCGAGGACCCCGAGATTGCCCGCAACGCGCCGTACAGCACGCCGGTCCGGCGCTTGGACGAGGCGCGCGCGGCCAAGCAGCCGGTCATCCGCCAGCCGCTCTGAGCGTCGGCGCGCTGACTGCTGACGTCTTCGCGCCGAATCGCGACGCCTGCGCGGCGTTTCCTGGGCATCACGACCCTTTCCCCCGCGGGGCGCATCCGGCGCCCCGCCGTCCGAGGAGCGCTCCGCATGCACGCAGCATCACGCTCGATCCACCCCGGCCGCGCGCTCGCGGCCGCGGGCCTCGCGCTCGCCGTCGCCCTCACCGGCACGGCGTCCGCGAAGCCCGTCGGCAAGGGCCACGGGAGGGGCCACGCGCACGCCGGCAAGGTCCTCTACGTCGCGCCCGGCGGCAACGACGCCGGCCGCTGCACGAAGGCGGCGCCGTGCCGGACGATCGGCCGCGCGGTCGCCGTCGCGCGCCGAGGCGCCACCGTCGTCGTGCGCGCCGGCACCTACGCCGAGCAGGTCACGATCTCCAAGCGCCTGAGCCTCGTCGCGCGCGGCCGCGCCACGGTCGACGCGACCGGCCAGCAGAACGGCATCGTGCTGAGCGGCCGCGGCGCCGCCGGCACGGTCGTGCGCGGCTTCGTCGTCGAGCACGCCGACCAGGAGGGCGTCCTCGCGACCCATACCTCGCACGTGACGATCGTCGGGAACGTCGTGCGCGACAACGACCTCGGAGCGGCCGCGCCGAGACCGACCGGCGAGTGCGCCCCGCAGGGCCAGATTCCGGGCGACTGCGGCGAGGGGCTGCACCTGATGTCCGTCACGCACGCGAAGGTCGTCGGCAACCGCGTCACGCAGAACAGCGGCGGAATCCTGCTGACCGACGAGCTGGGCCCGACCGCGCACAACCTGATCGCGCGCAACCGCGTCGTCGACAACCCGTTCGACTGCGGCATCACGATCGCCGGCCACAACGACAGAGCGGTCCAGAACGGCAGGCGCAAGCCGAAGGTCGGCGGCATCTACGCGAACCTGATCAGCCGCAACGTCAGCAACGACAACGGGCTCAGAGGCGAGGGCGCGGGCATCCTGCTCGCCGGCGCCGGCCCTGGCACGGGCGTCTACGACAACGTCGTCTCGCACAACGTCGCCAACGGCAACAACCTCGCCGGCGTGACGCTCCACAGCCACGCGCCCGGCGACGACCTCGACGGCAACAAGATCGTCGGCAACCGCCTGCGCAACGACGCGCTCGGCGGCGATCCCGACGCCGGCGTGAGAGACACGACCGGCATCCTGATCTTCAGCGCGGTCACCAAGCTGAAGGGCGTGGTCGTGCGCGGCAACACGATCCGCGACGTCCATTTCGGCATCTGGACGCAGAACGCACCGGCGATCCCCGCCAACGCGAACACGTTCGTGAACGTGGCTGTTCCGCTGCACCAGCAGTAGCCGCCGGACGAGCCCGAGCGGCCGGGGCGCGCCCGCGCCCCGGCCGCAGGCTCACGGCTGACGCGACGTCACGAGCACCCGCGCGCCGCGCGCGGGGATCATCGTGACGTTGCGGTTCAGCACGCGCTCGGGGCGGGGGTCTGGTGCGACCATGTCGGTGCGACGGGCGATCGCGCGCAGCACGACGCGCTGCTCGGCCATCGCGAGCGTCGCGCCGAGGCAGCGGCGGATGCCGCCGCCGAACGGGATCCACGTGTAGGTGCCGGGTCTCACGCCGAGGAAGCGCTCGGGCCGGAAGTTGAACGGGTCGGGGTAGACGTCCTCGCGGTGGTGCAGCAGCGCGATCGAGACGAGCGTCAGGCTCTTCGCCGGCACGCGGTGCTCGCCGAGCTGCCACGGGACCTGCACGCGCCGGCCGATGATCGGCACGACCGGTCGGTTGCGCATCGTCTCGTGGATCGTCGCCTCCAGCCAGCCGTCGTCCTCGGCCTCCTGTGCCCGCACGCTCTCGCGCAGGCGGTCGTATGCGGCCGGGTTGCGCAGCAGCCGCTCGAACGTCCACGCGAGCGAGTTGGCGGTCGTCTCGTGGCCGGCCAGCACGAGCGTCAGCAGCTCGTCGCGCAGCTCCGCGTCGCTCATCGGCCGGCCGTCCTCGTCGCGCGCTGCCAGCAGCAGCGAGAGGATGTCCGTCCGCTCCTGCGCGTCGTCGCGCGCGCGGGCGGCGGCGATCGTGGCGTAGAGGTAGCGGTCGAGCCGCGCCAGCAGCCGCTTCGTCAGGCCGACCGGCTCGGCGCGGCCGGCGTTCATCAGCTCCGCGGCCATGCCGACCGGCGTCGCCGTCAGCCACGACAGCCGCAGGATCATCCGGCGCAGGCCGTGCTCCGGCGTGCCCGGCGCGGGCCGCCCGTCCGGCACGCCGAAGATCCCGGCCATGATCACGTCGAGCGTGATCGACTGCATGCGCGGGCCGAGCGCGAACGGCTCGTGCAGCGGCCAGGCGCCGATCTCGCGCTCGGCGACGTCGGCGATCATCTGCGTGTAGCGCTCGACCGCCTCGCCGTGGAACGGCGGCAGCAGCAGCTTGCGCTGGCGCATGTGCGCCGGGCCGATCGTCGTGAGCACCGAGTTCGGTCCGACGATCGGGCGCAGCGGCGAGTCGGACGTCGCCGACGGCGCCAGGTCCGGGTTGGTGAAAAGCGACTTGACGTGGTCGGGGTGGCTGAGGAAGTAGATCCGCTCGTCGCTGTTGCGGGGGCGCTCGGGGACGCGCAGCGCGAACGTGTCGCCCAGCTCTCGGCGCGCCCTGAACAGCAGCGGGATCTGCCGCACGCTGACGCGCACCGCGGTCAGCGCGCGCGACCCGTCCAGCGCCGGCGGGAGGTTGAGCGGCGCACCGTCCTCAGGGGCGGGGCCGGAGGGGGAGGGAGGCGCCTCGCCGATCAGGCGCGGGGCGGGAGTGGTGTCCTGCTCGATCGTCGCGCTCATCGTCCGATTGAACCAAAGTCAATACAGTGTCGCGACAGTCCGGCCCGGACTGTGTCCGATCTCACACAGGAGGCCCTGCCGCGATGGACGTCACGACGCTCCCCGAGCCGCCGAACGAGCAGGGCCTCGCCGCCTTCGCGCAGCGCGCCGCTGCCGCCGGCGGCGACGGCCCCGTCACGATGCTCAACCTGCTCGCGTTCGCGCCCGACGGCGGCCGCGAGCGCTACGAGCAGTACGGCGCCGCGGTCGCGCCGCTGCTCGAGCGTGTCGGCGGGCGGGTCGTCTACGCGGGCGATGCGGCGCCGGCGCTGCTCGGCGCCGAGCGCTGGGACCTCGTCGCGCTCGTCGAGTACCCGAGCCGGCAGGCGTTCCTCGAGATGGTCGGCTCGCCCGAGTACGAGGCGATCGCGCACCTGCGCACGGAGGCGCTGGCGAAGGGCGAGCTGCACCCGCTCGACACGCTGGCGGTGACGCTCGACCGGTAGCCTGCGCCGCCGTGCGGATCTTCTCCGGCATCCAGCCGACCGGGCGCAAGCACCTCGGCAACTTCATCGGGGCGATCGAGCAGTACGTCCACCATCAAGATCAGGGCGAGGCGATCTACTGCATCGTCGACCTGCACGCGACGACCGTCAGATACGACCCGACCGAGCTGCGCGAGCGGCTCTACGACACGGCCGCGATCCTGCTCGCCGCCGGGATCGATCCCGCCCGCGCGATCTTCTTCCGCCAGGGCGACGTGCTGGAGCACAGCGAGCTGGCGTGGCTGCTCTCCAGCGTGACCGCGTTCGGCGACCTCAACCGCATGCACCAGTTCAAGGAGAAGTCCGGCGCGCAGCGGGACCTCGCCTCCGCCGGCCTCTTCACCTACCCGGTGCTGATGGCCGCCGACGTGCTCGCCTACCGCGCCGACACGGTCCCCGTCGGCGACGACCAGCGCCAGCACGTCGAGCTGATGCGCGACATCGCGCAGCGCTTCAACGCGCGCTTCGGCGAGACGCTCGTCGTCCCGAGAGGCGTCTACCGCGAGATCGGCGCGCGCATCATGGACCTGCAGGAGCCGGCGCGGAAGATGTCCACGACCGGCGGCACCGAGCAGGGGACCGTCTACGTGCTCGACGACGCCGCGACGATCGAGCGCAAGTTCAAGCGCGCCGTCACCGACTCCGGTGCGGAGATCGTCCGCCGCCCCGACAAGCCGGGCATCTCGAACCTGATCGAGATCCTCGCGGCGGTGACCGGCAGATCGTTCGAGGACGTCGAGCGCGCGCACGCCGCGTCCCGCTACGGCGACTTCAAGGCGGCCGTCGCGGAGGCCGTGGTCGAGCGCCTGCAGCCGGTCCACGAGCGCTACGACGCGCTGCGCGCCGACGAGCCGGCGCTCGAGCGCGTGCTGCGCGAGGGCGCCGAGAAGGCGCGCGCGATCGCCGCGCCCGTGCTGGTCGACGTGCGCCGCGCGATGGGCGTCGGCCCGGTCGGCTGACGCGCCGCCCGCCCGCGCACGACCGCCCCGCTCGTTACTCGCGGGTGGCGGCGACGGCCACATGGCCGTCGACCGCCGGGTCCCGCGTTACCCTCTCGCGGTGCGCGCCGCCGACCTGGACCTCGACCTCGACGTCTTCGCGGGGCCGTTCGACCTGCTGCTGACGCTCGTCCTGCGCGAGGAGGTCGACCTGCTCGAGGTCGACCTCGCCGACGTCGTCGTCACCTACATCGACTTCCTCGAGGCGAAGGGCGAGCTCGACCTCGAGCTGGCGACCGAGTTCCTCGTGCTGATCGCCGCGCTGCTGGAGCTGAAGTCGCGCCTGATGCTGCCCGGCGAGGAGCAGGAGCTGCTCGACCTGGAGCCCGGCGAGGCGGCCGAGGAGCTGCTCGCGCGGCTGCTCGAGGCGCACCGCTACCGCGGCGCCGCCGAGCATCTCCAGCGCCTGCTGGAGCAGCAGTCCGGCTACCGCTTCCGCTCGGCCCCGCTGCCCCCGGCGCTGCGCCGCAGCTCGCTCGACGAGTCGGAGGCCGTCTACGACCCGGCGCTGCTCGGCAGAGCGCTCGGCGGCCTCCTGCGGATGCCGCCGGAGATCTCGCTGCACCACGTGACGATCCAGAGAGTCACCGTGGTGGAACGGCTCAGACACCTGCGCGCGCTGCTGCGCCGGGGCCGCTTCTCGTTCGACGAGGCGGTCGCCAGAGCCGACCGGGTCACCGTCGCCGTGACGATCTGGGCGCTGCTCGAGCTGTACAAGCGCGGCGAGGCGACGTGGGAGCAGGACGAGCCGTTCGCCGACATCACCGTCGAGGC
The DNA here is from genome assembly GCA_018268595.1 of Actinomycetota bacterium. Lineage (GTDB taxonomy): Bacteria > Actinomycetota > Thermoleophilia > Solirubrobacterales > Solirubrobacteraceae > Conexibacter. The sequence goes on from JAFDWH010000019.1 coordinate 64,422, forward strand.
GCTCGCCGAGCGGCCGTGGCCCGACGTCGCCGGCGCGATCACCGGCGCCGAGGAGATCCGCACGCCGCACGTCGAGCCCGACCCGGTGGACGAGCATGCCGAGGTGGTGGCGTGATCGAGCTGGCCGGCACGCTGGAGGCGCTGCTGTTCCTCGCGCCCGACCCGCTCCCGGCCGCCGCGTTGGCCGACGCGGTGGGCATCGAGGAGGACGAGGCGGTCGAGGCGCTGCAGGCGCTCGCCGCCTCCCTCGACGCCGACGCGCGGGGCCTGGTGCTGCGCGAGCTGTCGGGCGGCTGGCAGCTCTCCTCCCACCCGGAGGCGGAGGACGCCGCGCGGCGCCTGCTGGCGAAGCCGCGCACGCCGCCGCTGACGCCGGCGCAGGCCGAGACGCTCGCGATCGTCGCCTACCTGCAGCCGGTCTCGCGGCCGGAGATCGCCCGCATCCGCGGCGTCAACGCCGAGTCGGCCGCGCAGACGCTGATCGAGCGCGGGGTGATCGAGGAGGCCGGCCGCTCGCAGTTCGGCGCGGTCCTCTACCGCACGACGGACCTGTTCCTGCGCCTGTTCGGCCTGACCGACCTCAGCGGGCTGCCCGACGTGACGGCATGGGACCCGACGCCCGAAGTCGCCGCCTCGATCCGCGAGCGGCTGCTGAGAGCCGGCGAGGCGCGGCTCGGCGTCCCGGCCGCCGCGGCGCCGGCGGAGGGGCGCGAGGCTGAGCCCAGCTCGGACGCCGGGGTTGCCGAGGCGCCCGCCGGGGGCCACGAAGGGGAGGAAGCGGCTGAGCCGCCACCCGCCCCCGTCATCCCGATCGCCTGAGCCCGACCACTGCGCCTTTTGCCTCGCTATGCGAGGCAAAACACGCAGTGATCAGCCGGCGAGGGCGGCGAGCAGCTCGGGCGCTCGCTCGGGCTCCCGCGTGAGCGCGCCGCCGACGCCGACGGCGACCGCGCCCGCCGCGAGCCACGCAGCGGCGTTCGCGGCGGAGATCCCGCCGCTGGGGAGGAGCCGGGCGTCGGGCAGCGCGGCCAAGAGCGTCCGCAGGTCGGCCGGGGTGAGCCGGTCGGCGGGGAACAGCTTCACAAGGTCCGCCCCTGCACGCGTGCAGGCGTCGACCTCGGTCGGCGTGAAGGCGCCGGGCACAGCCGCCGCGCCCGCAGCGTGCGCCGCCTCGACGACCTCCGGCCGCAGCACGGGCGACAGCAGGAAGCGCGCGCCGGCGTCAAGCGCGGCGCGCGCGTCGGCGGCGCTCATCACCGTCCCGGCGCCCACCAACGCGCCCGGCATGGCAGACAACGACGAGATCGCGTCGAGCGCCCCCGGCACGTTCAACGGGACCTCGACCACGTCCACGCCGCCCTCGATGACCGCCGTTCCGACCGCGACCGGGTCGGCGCACCGCAGGATCGCCACCACCCGCCGCTCGGCGATGCGAGCGGCGACCGCGTTCACGCCGCCGCGGCCTTCGCCGCCAGCTGCCCGCACGCCGCGTCGATGTCGCGGCCGCGCGTGAGCCGGACCGTCGCCTCGACGCCGCGCGACTCCAGCGCCTCGCGGAACGCCGCGATCGCCTCGCGCCCCGAGCCTTCGTACACCGAGCCGGTCGGGTTGTACGGGATCAGGTTGACCTTGTAGATCCGCCCGTCGAGCAGGTCGCCCAGCGCGAGCGCCTGCTCGTAGCGGTCGTTGACGCCGGCGAGCATCACGTACTCGACGAAGATCTTGCGGCGCTTGGCCTCGTAGAACTCCTCGCACGCCTCCAGCACCTGCTCCAGCGGATAGCGCTCGTTCACCGGCATGATCTGCGAGCGCAGCTCGTCCTCCGGCGCGTGCAGCGACAGCGCGAGCCGCAGCGGCAGCGGCGAGTCGGCCAGCCGCAGGATCCCCGGGATCCACCCGACCGTCGACACGGCCGTGCGGCGCGAGCTGATCCCGACGTCCGGCAGCCGACGGCACGCGGCCAGCACGTTGTCGAGGTTCATCATCGGCTCGCCCATGCCCATGAAGACGCAGTGGTCGACCTCCGTCATGCGGCGGAAGTGCAAGGCCTGGTCGAGGATCTCCGACGCGGTCAGGTTGCGGCCGAACTTCATCTGGCCCGTCGCGCAGAACGTGCACGTCAAAGGGCAGCCGGACTGCGAGGAGAGGCACAAGGACCGCCGCCCATCGCGGTAGCGCATCAACACCGCCTCGACCGGGCGGCCGTCCGCCGTCGAGAACAGCGCCTTCACGGTCCCGTCGGACGCATGCGCCTCGTGCTCCAACGTCAGCGACGAGAGCGGCACCTCCTCCGCCAGCGCCGAGCGCAGCGCCGCCGGAAGGTTCGTCATCTCCTCGTAGCCGCTCGCCCCGCGCGCCAGCCACTCCCACACCTGTCTGGCGCGGAAGGCAGGCTGGCCATGCGCCTCCAGCGTGCGGTCGAGCAGTTCGAGATCCACACCCATAGAGTGACAGCGATGCGCCTCGCCAAGTACCTCGCCCACGCGGGCGTCGCCTCGCGGCGCGCCGCCGAGCAGCTGATCGCCGAGGGTCGCGTCACCGTGAACGGCGCGACCGTCACCGATCCCGCCCGCGACGTCGGCGACCACAGCGCCGTCGCGTTCGACGGCGAGCCGGTCAAGGGCGCCGAGCCGCGCGTCGCCTACGCGCTGCACAAGCCGGCCGGCGTCGTCTCGACCTCCAGCGACACGCACGGCCGCAGAACGGTCGTCGACCTCGTGCCGAAGGAGCGCCGCCTCTACCCGGTCGGCCGCCTCGACGCGGACAGCACGGGCCTGATCCTGCTCACGAACGACGGCGAGCTGGCCAACCGCCTCACGCACCCGCGCTACGAGGTCCCGAAGACCTACCGCGCCACGCTCGGCGGGCCGGCGATCACCGACCGGGCCTTGAAAGCCCTGCGCGAGGGCGTCCAGCTCGAGGACGGCCTGACCGCGCCGGCGCGCGTCCGCCGCCTCACCCCGCACCAGCTCGAGCTGACGATCCACGAGGGCCGCAACCGCCAGGTGCGGCGCATGTGCGAGGCGGTCGGGCGGCCCGTGAAGCAGCTCGTCCGCATCCGCTTCGGCCCGCTCGAGCTGGGCGACCTCAGACCGGGGAAGTCGCGGCGCCTGACGGCGACGGAGCTGGCCGCGCTCGCCGCCGCAGCGCCCAACGGCGCAGCTCGTCCGCGCCCCAGACGATGAGCGGGAACGGCAGCGTCAGCGCGACCATCCACGGCTCCAGCGCGGCCGTCCCCAGCACCTCCTGGCAGACCGGCACGTAGATCAGCAGCGCCGCGAGCGCCAGCTCGAACGCGATCCCCCACAGCAGCAGCCGGTTGGAGAAGACCCCGATCGCGCGCAGCGAGGCGCGCTCGGTGCGGGCCGCGAACGCGGTGCCGACCTGCCCCATCACCATCCCGAGGAACGTCATCGTCGTCGCCTGGCGGTAGGCGTGGTGCAACGCCGTGCCCTTGCCGGTCGGGTCGCCCGGCGACCAGCCGGCGCGCGTCAGCACGACGAAGAACCCCGCCATCGCGAGCGCCGCGCCGATCGCACCGAGGAACAGCCACGCGCGCAGCAGCATCGGCGGCTGGATCACGCCCTGCGAGCGGGGACGCGGCGGGCGCCGCATCGCGCCCGGCTCGGCGGGCTCGCGGCCGAGCGCAAGCGCCGGCAGCGTCTCGGTCCCGAGGTCGATCGCCAGGAGCTGCAGGATCGTCAGCGGCAGCGGGATCGCGCCGCCCCCGAGCGCGTACACGACGTAGGGGACGATCTCCGGCGTCGCGTGGGCGAAGATGTACGTGATGAACTTGCGGATGTTGTCGTAGACGCGGCGCCCCGCCTCCACCGCCGTCACGATCGTCGCGAAGTTGTCGTCGGCGAGCACCATCTCGGACGCCTCGCGCGCCACGTCGGTGCCCGAGCGGCCCATCGCCACGCCGATGTCCGCACGCCGCAGCGCGGGCGCGTCGTTGACGCCGTCGCCCGTCATCGCCACGACGTGGCCGTCCTCCTGCAGCGCGTGCGCGATCCGCAGCTTCGCCTCCGGCGAGGCGCGGGCGAAGATCACCTCGTCGTGCGCGCGCAGCAGCGCCGCGAGCGCCGCGTCGTCGAGCGCGTCGACGTCGGCGCCGCCGACCACCTGCGGCGCCGGCCCGCGCACGATCCCGACCGCGCGCGCGATCGCCGCGGCCGTCAGCGCGTGGTCGCCGGTCACGACGACGATGCGGATCCCGGCCTCGTGGCAGCGCGCGACCGCCTCGGCGACCTCGGCGCGCGGCGGGTCCATCATCGCGACGAGGCCGAGGAAGCGCAGCTCGCGCTCGGCGTCCTCCCGTCGCCGCGGCACCGGCTCGCCGTCGCCGAGCGCGCGCCGCGCGACGGCGAGCACCCGCAGCCCCTGCGCCGCCAGCTCGCCGACGCGCCGCTCCAGCCGGGCGCGCTCCGCGTCGGCGAGCGCGCAGCACGGCAGCAGCGCCTCGGGCGCGCCCTTCGCATGCACCCACAGCGCGCCGTCCGCGCCGGCGTCGACCGTCGACATCAGCTTCAGCACCGGGTCGAAGTGGAACTGGCGGCGCCGGCCCGCGAGCCGCGCGTCGGCGTCGGCCGGGGCGCCGAGCCGCACGGCCTCGACCAGCATCGCGACCTCGGTCGGATCGCCGATCGGGCCGTCGTCGCCGCCGGCGAGCCGCGCGTTGTTGCAGGCCGCCATCGCGTGCGCCAGCGCGAGCGGATCGGCCGCGTCGACCTGCGTCACGCGCATGCGGTTCTCCGTCAGCGTGCCGGTCTTGTCGGTGCAGATCACGTCGGCCGAGCCGAGCGTCTCGACCGCCGAGAGCCGCTTGACGACCGCGCCGCGCCGCGCGAGGTCGCGCACGCCGACCGCCAGCGCCAGCGTGATCACCGGCAGCAGCCCCTCCGGCACGTTGCCGACGAGCAGCCCGACCGCCAGCACGACCGCGTCGCCGACCGACAGGCCGGCGGCGAAGACGCCGAGCGGCACGAACGCGATTCCCATCGCGACGGCGATACCGGCGATCAGCCACGCCACGCGGCGCACCTGCGCCTCCAGTGGGGACGCCTCCGTCTCGACGCGCTGCGACAGCGCAGCGATGCGGCCGAGCTGCGTATGCATCCCGGTCGCGAACACGAGCGCGCGCGCCTCGCCCTCGGTGCAGGCGGTCCCCGAGAAGACCAGCTCGCGCGCCTGCAAGAGCGGCATGTGCGTGTCGGCGAAGTCGGCCGCGCGGAAGGCCGGCAGCGACTCGCCCGTGAGCGTCGAGAGGTCGACCTCGACGCCGCCGCTGAGGAGGCGCGCGTCGGCGGAGATGCGGTCGCCCTCGTGGATCGCGAGCACGTCGCCGGGCACGAGCCGCTCGGCGTCGACCGCCTGCTCGCGCCCGTCGCGCAGCACCGTCGCGCGCGCCGGCAGGTACCGCGCGAGCGCCTCGACGGCGCGCTCGGCCTGCTGCTCCTGCACGAACGCGAACGCGGCGTTGAGCACGATCACCGCGACGATCGCGACCGCGATCGCGACGATCCCCGCGATCCACGCGAGCGCCGCCGCCGCCCACAGCAGCAGCGCGAGCGGGTGGACGAACTGCTGCGCCAGCTCGCGCGGCCAGCGCCGGCCGCCGCGCCGCCGCAGCACGTTCGGGCCGTACTGCAGCAGGCGCCGCTCGGCCTCCGCGCTGGAGAGGCCGGCGGGCGTCGCGCGCAGGTCGCGCAGCAGGCGCTCGACGCGCTCGGTCGGGTCGGGCGTCTCCGCCATCCCTCCGCACGCTAGGGCCCGCCGGCGCGCCCGCCATCCGCGCCCGTCCGCGCTCGCACCCCGTAGAACGCCGAGCCTGCGAGAATCGCGCCCGCCATGCGACTGTTCGCGCTGCGCGGCGCCATCACCGTCGAGCACAACGACGCCGAGGAGATCCTCGCCGCGACGGACGAGCTGATGCGCGAGCTGATGGCGCGCAACGCGCTGGAGCCGGCCGCGCTCGTCTCCTGCCTGTTCACGCTGACGGAGGACCTCGACGCCGAGTTCCCGGCGGTCGCGGCGCGGCGGATGGGGCTGAGCGCCGTGCCGCTGATGTGCGCGCGCGAGGTGCCGGTGCCGGGCGCGCTGCCGCGCGTGATCCGCGTGCTGGTGCACTACTACGCCGACGACGACCACGTCTCGCGGCACGTCTACCTGCGTGCGGCGAAAGCGCTCCGCGCCGACCTCGAGTCGGCACAATAAGGCCGATGTCGATCGAGTTCGCCGACAAGATCCGCCGCCTGCCGACCTACCCGACGGCGGGCGGCTACGCGCTGGGCGACGAGTACGCGATGCTCGCCTCCAACGAGGCGCCGTACGGGCCGCCGTCCGGCGTCCAGGAGGCGGTCGATCGCGCGATGCGGAACATCAACCGCTACCCCGACCCGTCGAACATGCGGCTGCGCAGAGCGCTCGCGGCCCGCTACGACCACGACCCCGGCAAGATCGCGATAGGCAGCGGCTCGTGCGACATCCTGCTGAGCGCGGCGGAGGCGCTGCTGGAGCCGGGCGCCGAGATCGTCTACGCGTGGCCGTCGTTCAGCGTCTACCCGCACATGGCGGCGGCAACCGGCGCGCGCGCGATCAGAGTCCCGCTGAACGCGGAGCATGCGCACGACCTCGACGCGATGCTCGCCGAGATCACCGTCGCGACGCGGCTCGTGATCGTCTGCAACCCCAACAACCCGAGCAGCACCGCGCTGCCGCTCGACGAGATCAGCGCGTTCGTCGAGCGCGTCCCGCGCAACGTCTGCGTGCTGATCGACGAGGCCTACTGCGAGTTCAGCGTCCTCGACGACCCCGACGCCTCGCTCGACCTCGCGCGGCGCCACTCGAACGTCGTGCTGCTGCGCACCTTCTCGAAGGTCTACGGGCTCGCCGGCCTGCGCTGCGGCTACGCGCTGTGCGGCGACGAGCGCTTCCGCGTCGCCGTCGAGCAGGTGCGCCAGCCGTTCTTCTGCAACGCGCTCGCGCAGGCCGCCGCCGAGGAGGCGCTCAAGCACCAGGACGAGATAACGCGGCGCGTCGAGCAGACGATCGCCGAGCGGATCGGGCTGGAGGAGGAGCTGCGCGGCATGGGCCTTGAGGTCGCCGACGCGCAGGCGAACTTCCTGTGGCACTCGCTCGGGTCGAACGGGGACGTCGACGCCACGCGCGAGCGGGAGATCCTCGACGGCCTCGCCGAGCGCAAGGTGCTGATCCGCGCGGGCGGCGCGCTCGGCCGCGAGGGCTGGGCGCGCACGACGATCGGCACGCCGGCCGAGAACCGCCGCTTCCTCGACGCGCTGCGCGAGCTGGTCTAGAATCCGTCGAGCGCCATGTCCGACGACAGCCGCCACACGACGATCGCTGACACCGCCGGCCTCGCCGGTCGCACGTCGTACTCCCGTGGCTCTTGGCGCTACTACGCCTGGCGATTTATCTAGGCGCTCGGCCTGGGACTCCGCCGTTCCCCTCTGGGGAGCCTCTGAGACCGGGCGCCGACCCGGGGTGGGTGCACTTTCCCTAGATTTCCAGGCTCGAGAGGACTTCTGAAGATGATCGTTATGAAGCAGGACGCGACGGAGGAGCAGATCCAGGCCGTCATGGATCGAATCGAGGCGGTCGGCGCCCGCGCGCACCGATCTCCCGGCGCCGAGGTGACGGTGATCGGCGCGATCGGCGACCTCGAGCACGTCTCACGGCTCGAGCTGGACGGCGCCCCGGGCGTCGACCGGGTGATGCCGATCCTCAAGCCGTACAAGCTCGCCTCGGCCCAGATCCGCCACGGGGCGCCGAGCGTCCTCGAGATCGGCGGGCGCAAGATCGGCGGCGAGCACTTCGCGCTGATCGCCGGGCCGTGCACGGTCGAGTCGCGCGAGCAGGTGATGACGGCGGCCGAGGTCGTGAAGGGGGCGGGCGCGACGCTCTACCGCGGTGGCGCGTACAAGCCGCGCACCTCGCCGTACGCCTTCCACGGGCTCGGCGAGGAGGGCCTGAGGCTGCTGGCCGAGGCGAAGGAGCGCACCGGCATGCCGATCGTCACCGAGCTGATGGACGTGCGCGACCTCGAGCCGGTGCTGGAGGTGGCCGACGTGATCCAGGTCGGCGCGCGCAACATGCAGAACTACACGCTGCTGACGGAGCTGGGCCGCGCCGGCCGTCCGGTGCTGCTCAAGCGCGGGCTCTCCTCGACGCTGGAGGAGTGGCTGAACGCCTCCGAGTACATCCTCAAGGAGGGCAACGAAGCGGTGATGCTGTGCGAGCGCGGCATCCGCACGTTCGAGACGGCCTACCGCTTCACGCTCGACCTGACGGCGGTGCCGGTGCTGAAGGAGCTGACGCACCTGCCGGTGATCGTCGACCCCTCGCACGCGGCGGGGCGGCGCGCGCTGGTGGAGCCGCTGTCGCTCGCGGCGGCTGCGGTCGGCGCGGACGGGATCATCGTCGAGGTGCATCCGAGACCGGAGGAGGCGATCTGCGACGGCCCGCAGCAGCTCGTCGCCGCCGACTTCCCGGCCTACGCGGCGAAGGTCGAAGCGGCGGCTGCAGTCGCCGGCAAGCGGCTCTCCGCGGTGTCGGCGTAGGGAGCGCAGCCGCTCGTGCGCATCGCGATCGTCGGCGTGGGCCTGATCGGCGGCTCGATCGGGCTCGCGGCGCGCGAGCGGCTCGGAGCGTCGGTGAGCGGCTGGAGCCGCTCGCGCGCGACGCTGGAGCGCGCGCTGGAGCTGGGCGCGATCGACCGCGCCGGCGACTCGCTCGCGGCCGCGGTCGGCGACGCCGAGGCCGTGTTCGTGTGCGCGCCCGTCGGCGTGCTGCCCGACGTCGTGCGCGACGTGCTGGCGGCCGCGCCGGCGGACTGCGTCGTGACCGACGCCGGCTCGACCAAGCGGTCGGTGGTCGAGGCGATCGACGACCCGCGCTTCGTCGGCGGCCATCCGCTCGCGGGCGCCGAGACGGCGGGCGTCGAGCATGCGCGCGCCGACCTGTTCCAGGACGCGACCTGGTACCTGACGCCGACGCCGGGCGCGACCGGCGTGCTGTTCGAACGGCTGCACCGCCTGATCAGAGAGCTCGGCGCGCGGCCGGCGACGATCGACGCCGCCACGCACGACACGATGCTCGCGGCGGTGTCGCATCTGCCGCACGTGCTCGCGAACGTGCTCGTCGCGCAGGCCGCGAGCGCGCTCGCCCGCGACGGGGAGGCGGACCGGCTCCCGGCCACCGGCCCGTCGTTCCGCGACGCGACGCGCGTCGCCGGCGCCAACAGCGCGATCTGGACCGACATCTACCTCGCCAACCGCGACGCCCTGGTGGAGCGGATCGACGACGTCGCGCGCCGGCTGCGGGACGTGCGCGCCGCGTTGACCGCGGCGGACGCCGACGCGGTGACCGCCTGGAACGACGCCGCCCGCGACGACCGCCGCCGCCTGCTCGAGGCGCAGCTCGCCGGCGGGCCGCTGCACGAGCTGCGCGTGTCGGTCCCGAACGAGCCGGGGGTCGTCGCGACGCTTGCGCTGGAGCTGGCGAGAGCCGGCATCGACATCGCCGACATGGCGCTCTACCCGACGCCCGACAACAGCGAGGGCGTCGTCGCGCTGTGGATCGCCGGCGAGGAGCCGGCGGCGCGTGCGGAGGCGCTCGTCGCCGAGCGCGGCTTCCCGGTGGCGCGGGCATGAACGGCGGCGCCGCCGCGACGACGGCACGCTTCGACCCGCCGGGCGGCGGCCTGCGCGGATCGCTGCGCGTCCCGGCCGACAAGTCGATCTCGCACCGCGCCGCGCTGTTCGGCGCGATGTCGTCGGGTGCGGTGCGGGTGCGCAACTACCTGCACGCGGCCGACACGGACTCGACGCTCGCCGCCGTGCAGGCGCTCGGCACGCGCGTCGAGCAGAGCGGCACGCCGGGCGAGCTCACGCTGCACGGCGTCGGCCTGCGCGGCGCGCGCGCGCTCGACGGCGCGCTCGACGTCGGCAACGCCGGCACGCTGATGCGCTTGATCTGCGGCTGGCTCGCCGGACAGCCGGCGGGGACGTGGACGCTCGACGGCGACGACTCGATCCGCTCGCGCCCGATGGACCGGGTCGTCGCGCCGCTGCGCCTGATGGGCGCGCGGATCGACGCGCGCGAGGACCGCTTCGCGCCGCTGACGATCCACGGCGGCTCGTTGCACGGGATCGCGTACGCGTCGCCGGTGGCGAGCGCGCAGGTCAAGTCGTGCGTGCTGATCGCCGGGCTGGCGACGCCGGAGGGCGCGTCGGTGACCGAGCCGCACCCGAGTCGCGACCACACCGAGCGGCTGCTCGCGAGCGCAGGCGTGCCGCTCTCGCGCGACGGCCTGCGCGTGACCGTCGCGCCGGTCGACGCGCTGGAGCTGGGGGACGTGGACGTGCCGGGCGACCTCTCCTCGGCCGCCTTCTTCGTCGCGGCCGCGCTGCTCGTGCCCGGCTCGCGGGTCGTGCTGGAGAACGTGAACGTCAACTGGACGCGCACCGGCTTCCTGCGGATCGCCGAGCGGATGGGCGCGCGCATCGGCGGCCAGCTGGAGCCGCCCGGCGGCTTCACCGCCGGCGAGCCGGTCAGCGACCTGGAGGTCGCGCACGGCCCGCTGCGCGGCACGACCGTCGAGGCGGACGAGGTCCCGCTCGCGATCGACGAGCTGCCGCTCGTCGCGCTGCTCGGCTGCTGCGCCGAAGGCGAGACGGTCGTGCGCGGCGCGCAGGAGCTGCGCGTGAAGGAGTCCGACCGTATCGCGACCGTGGTCGAGGGACTGCGCGCGCTCGGCGCCGAGATCGAGGCCACGGACGACGGCTTCGTCGTCCAAGGCCGCGGCGCGGGCGCGCTGCGCGGCGGCCGCATCGCCTCCCACGGCGACCACCGCCTCGCGATGCTCGGCGCCGTCGCCGGCCTCGCCTCGCGCGCGGGCGTCGAGGTCGACGGGATGGAGGCCGCGGCGGTCTCGTATCCGGGCTTCGCCGCGGACCTCGCCGGCCTGATCGCGCGCTAGCCTCCCGCGCCATGGTCGTCGCGATCGACGGGCCCGCCGGGGCCGGCAAGTCCACCGTCGCGCGGGCCGTGGCCGACGCGCTCGGCTTCACCTACCTCGACTCCGGCGCGATGTACCGCTGCGTCGGGCTGGTCGCGCGCGAGCAGGACCGCCCGCCGGCCGAGGTCGCGCCGGAACTGCGGATCGAGCTGGGGGAGCGGGTCCTGTGCGACGGGCGCGACGTGACGGACGCGATCCGCACGCCGGAGGCGAGCGAGGCCGCCTCGCGGGCCGCCGCCGACCCGGCGGTGCGCCGTGCGGTCGTCGAGCAGCAGCGCCGCATCGTCGCGCACGGCGACTGGGTCGCCGAGGGCCGCGACATCGGCACGGTCGTCGCGCCCGACGCCGCCGTGAAGGTCTTCCTCACGGCCAGCCCCGAGGAGCGCGCCCGCCGCCGCGCCGCGCAGCTCGGCGCCGACGTCCGGACGGTCCTCCAGGAGCAGGCGATCCGCGACCAGCGCGACACGACGCGCGAGCACTCCCCGCTCGTCGCCGCCCCCGACGCCGTCCAGCTCGACACGACCGGCCTCACGCTCGACGAGGTCATCGCCCGCGTCGCCGCGTTGGTCGACGCCGTCCGCTGACATACTCGCCGTCATGAAGATCGCCGTCGTCGGCTACCCGAACGTGGGCAAGTCCTCGCTCGTGAACCGCCTCACGCAGTCGCGCGAGGCGATCGTGCACGAGCGGCCGGGCCTCACGCGCGACCGCAAGGAGCTGCGCACCGAGTGGAACGGCCGCAGAGTGACGTTGATCGACACCGGCGGCGTCGACCTCGACGACCGCGACGAGATGGCGCGCTCGATCCAGGAGCAGGCGCGCGCGGCGCTCGCCGACGCGCAGGCCGCGCTGTTCGTGGTCGACGCGCGCGCCGGCGTGCGCCCGGGCGACCTCGAGATGGCGGACCTGCTGCGGCGCACCGCGAACGGGCGCCCGGTGATCGTCGCCGCCAACAAGGTCGACACCGCGGCCGACATCCCGCTCGCGGCCGAGTTCCACCAGCTCGGCCTGGGCGAGCCGGTGCCCGTCTCCGCCGCGCAGGGGCTCGGCACCGGCGACCTGCTCGACCGCCTCACCGCCGCCGTCCCGCCGGACGCGGACGCCGGGGAGGAAGACGAGGACCTCGTCCGCCTCGCGCTGATCGGCCGCCCGAACGTCGGCAAGTCGAGCATGGTCAACCGCATCCTCGGCGACGAGCGGGTGATCGTGTCCGAGGTCGCCGGCACGACGCGCGACGCGATCGACCTGCCGTTCACCTACGACGGGCCGCCTGCCCGCAGAGTGATCCTCGTCGACACCGCCGGCCTGCGCCGCCAGGCGAAGGTCGGCGACTCGATCGAGTACTACACGGCGCTGCGCAGCCGCCGCGCCGCCGAGCGCGCCGACGTCGCGCTCGTGATCTGCGACGCGACCGACGGCGTCACCGCGCAGGACCTGCGGGTCGCCGAGCTGGCGATGCAGTCCGGTTGTGCGACCGCGCTCGTCCTCAACAAGTGGGACCTCACCGGCGGTGACGACTTCGACCTCGACCACGAGCGCGCGCGCGTCGCGCAGAAGCTGCGCCTGCGTCCCCGCGTGCTGACCGCCAGCGCCCTCACCGGCCGCCACGTGCAGCGCCTGCTGCAGGAGGCGATGGCGCTCGCCGACCGCACCTCCGGCCGCATCCCGACGCCGCAGCTCAACCGCTTCCTCTCCGAGATCCAGGAGATCCGCCAGCCGCCGGCCAAGCAGAACCACCGCCTGAAGCTGATCTACATGACGCAGACGGGCGAGCGGCCGCCGCGCTTCTCGATCCAGGTCAACTCGCGCCAGCGCGTCACGCGCGACTACGCCTACTTCATCGAGAACCGGCTGCGCGAGCGCTGGCGGCTCGAAGGGATCCCGCTGATCGTCGACTTCGTCGAGCGCAAGGAGCGCCGCGGGGAGGGGCGAAGCAATCCCCGCCGGTCGCGCACCGCCGCAGGCTGACACCGGTACTCTTGGCCGATCCAATCGACCGCGGAGCCGACTTTCAGCCCATGACCACGCTTTCCGACAACGAGTTCCTGTTCACGTCCGAGTCGGTGACCGAGGGTCACCCGGACAAGATCGCCGACCAGATCTCCGACGGCGTGCTCGACGCGGTCATGGCCGCCGACCCGGGCGGCCGCGTCGCCTGCGAGACGCTCGTCAACACCGGCCTGATCGTCGTCTCCGGCGAGATCACGACCGAGACGTACGTCGACATCCCCGAGATCGCGCGCGAGACGGTGCGCAGGATCGGCTACGACAACGCCACCTACGGGTTCGACTGCAACACCTGCGCGGTCATCAACGCGATCGACAAGCAGTCGCCCGACATCGCTCAAGGGGTCGACTCGGCCTACGAGAGCCGCCACCAGCCCGGCGACGAGGACCGCCTCGACATCGCCGGCGCGGGCGACCAGGGCATGATGTTCGGCTACGCCACGCGCGAGACGGACGAGCTGATGCCGCTGCCGATCGCGCTCGCGCACAAGCTCGCCAAGCGCCTCTCGGAGGTGCGCAAGGCCGACGTGCTCGACTACCTGCGCCCCGACGGCAAGACGCAGGTCACCGTCCGCTACCAGGACGGCCGTCCGGTCGAGATCGTCAAGCTGCTGATCTCCAGCCAGCACCGCGACGGCGCCGAGGAGGTCATCAAGGACGACCTGTGGGAGCACGTCGTCGAACCGGTCCTGCCGCGCGACCTGTACGACGCCCACGCGCTGCGCAAGGAGTTCCTCGTCAACCCGACCGGCCGCTTCGTGATCGGCGGCCCGATGGGCGACTGCGGCCTGACCGGGCGCAAGATCATCGTCGACACCTACGGCGGCATGGCGCGCCACGGCGGCGGCGCCTTCTCCGGCAAGGACCCGTCGAAGGTCGACCGCTCGGCCGCGTACGCCGCGCGCTACGTCGCCAAGAACGTCGTCGCGGCCGGCCTCGCCGACCGCGCCGAGGTGCAGGTCGCGTACGCGATCGGCGTCGCCCACCCGGTCTCGATCATGGTCGAGACGTTCGGCACGGAGAAGATCGGCCGCGGCCAGATCGAGGCGCTCGTGCGCGACCACTTCGACCTGCGCCCGGGCGCGTTCCGCGAGTACCTCGACCTGCACCGGCCGATCTACCAGAAGACCGCGGCGTACGGCCACTTCGGCCGCGACGACCACGACTTCACGTGGGAGAAGACCGACAAGGCGGACGCGCTGCGCGCCGCCGCCGGCATCGACGCCGCGTCGGTCTCCTAGCTCGCTAGAACCCGCCCGCGGCCTGATCGCGCACCGCCGCCTCGCGCTGGCGGTGCGCGTCGTCGACCGCGCGCACCACGCGCGCGGGGTCGGCGACGCCGTGGAACGTGAAGTCGGAGTCGTCGGTGCCGGCGGTGTCGAAGTCGACCTTGCCGACATTCAGCATGCGGTCGAGGAACGACTGGTCGGTGTTCACGTTCTGCACCCGCTCGATGCGCGTCTCCTGCACGTGCTTGGCGAGGACGCCGCGACGAATCGTGAGCCGCTGGTTCGTGATCGTGTAGCGCGTCGCCAGCCGCAGCAGCCAGCCGGTCAGCACGATCAAGATGACGAGCGCGAGGTAGATCCCAACGCCGTCCGCGACCGAGACGCCCGCCAGCACGGCCACGATCGGCGGCACGACGGCGAGCAGCGCCCACCGCAGGTAGAAGCTGAGCGTCGAGCGCCACGACGGGTGGCCCTCGAAGATGACGTGCTCGCCCTGGTGCAGTTCGCGCGGCACGTGACGCAGCGTACGTCACGACGCGGTCGCCATCTACTGTGGGACGCCGCATGCCGCCGATCGCCCGCGTCGAGCCGCTCACCACCACCCGCGCGTTGCGCGGGCCGTTCGATTACCGCCTGCCGCCCGCGCTGGCCGACGTCGCCGTCGGGACGCTGCTGGCGGTGCCGTTCGCCGGGCGCGAGCTGCTGGGGGTCGTGGTCGAGCGGGCGGCGCAGTCGGACGTGCCCGACGAGCGGCTCGCCGAGCCGCGCGCGCGCGTCGAGCCGGCGATCCCGGCGGAGCTGGTCGAGCTGGCGCGGTGGATCGCCGCCGAGTACTGCTCGACCTGCTCGCGCGCGCTGCAGCTCGTGCTGCCGCCCGGGGCCGGCCGCGGCGTCGCGCCGCGCGTGCGCGCCCGCACCGCGCTCGTCGCCGAGGTCAGCGCGCAGGGGCGCGCGGCGCTGGCGGACGGCGCGTCGGAGCGCCTGACCGCGCGCCAGCGCGACGTGCTCGCGCGCCTCGCCGCCGACGGGCCGCTGCCGGCGACCGAGACCGGCGCCGACCACGGCGGCCTGCGCCGCCTCGCCGCGCGCGGCCTGCTGCTGCTCGAGCCGCGCGCGCAGCGCCGCCGCCCGCTCGTGCAGGCGGTTGGGGCGCGCTCGCCGCACGCGCCGGCGCTGACGGACGAGCAGCGCGCGGCGCTCGAGCCGATCCTCGCGGCGCTCGCCGCCCCGGCCGCGGACGCGCCGGCCCGCTTCCTGCTGCACGGCGTGACCGGCTCCGGCAAGACCGAGGTCTACCTGCAGGCGGCGGAGGCGGCGCTCGCAGCCGGCCGCTCGGTGCTCGTGCTGGTGCCGGAGATCGCGCTCGCGCCGCAGACGGTCGCGCGCTTCCAGGCGCGCTTCGGCGACACGGTCGCCGTGCTGCACTCGCAGCTCGGCCAGGGCGAGCGCTACGACGAGTGGCTGCGGCTGGCGAGCGGCGAGGCGCGCATCGCGGTCGGCCCGCGCTCCGCCGTCTTCGCCCCGCTGGGCGCGCTCGGGCTCGTGATCGTCGACGAGGAGCACGAGTCGGCCTACAAGCACGAGGGCGACCCGCGCTACGACGCGCGCCGCGTCGCCGCCAAGCGCGCCGCCGTCGCGGGCGCGGTGCTGCTCGCCGGCAGCGCCACGCCGCGGCCCGAATCGGTGCACGCGCTTGCGCGGATCCGCCTGCGCAGACGGGTCGACGGTCGCCCGCTGCCGCCGGTCGAGGTGCTCGACATGCGCGACGCGCGCCACCCGCTGCATCCGGTCACGCGCGAGGCGCTCGGCGACGTGCGGCGCGCCGGGCGCAAGGCGATCGTGCTCGTCAACCGGCGCGGCTGGTCGAACTTCCTCTCCTGCCGCCACTGCGGCCACGTGTGGGAGTGCCCGCAGTGCGACGTCGCGCTCGTGCTGCACCAGCGCGAGGGCGCGATCGCCTGCCACCACTGCGGCCACCGCGAGCGCATCCCCACGACCTGCACGCAGTGCGGCTCGGCGAGCGTCGCGCGCCACGGCGCCGGCACCGAGCGGATCGAGACGGAGCTGGCAGAGGCGCTGGGCGACCCGGACTTCCCGATCCTGCGGCTCGACGCCGACACCGCGCGCGGGGGGAAGGGCGCCGTCGCGCGCGTGCTGGAGCGCTTCGACGTCGCGCGCGCGGGCGTGCTGGTCGGCACGCAGATGGTCGCCAAGGGCCACGACTTCCCGGACGTCACGCTCGGGGTCGTGCTCGACGCCGACCAGACGCTGCGCTTCCCCGACTTCCGCGCCGAGGAGCGCACGTTCGCGCTCGTCGCGCAGCTCGCGGGCCGCGCCGGGCGGGGCGGGGAGGGGAACGGCCGCGTGCTGGTGCAGACGCTCTCGCCCGACGCGCCGTCGATCGCCGCCGCCGCGCGGCACGACGCCGACGGCTTCCTCGCCGGCGAGCTGGAGCGCCGCCGCGCGCTCGCCTATCCGCCGTTCGCGTCGCTGATCCGCGTCACCTGCTCGGCGGAGGAGGCGGCCGACGCCGCCGCTGCGGCGGAGGCGGTGCGCGAGCGGATCGGCGCGGCGGACGCGCTCGTGCTGGGACCTGCGCCGCTGTTCCGCCTGCGCGGGCGCGAGCGCAGCCAGCTCGTCGTGAAGGCGGCGCGGCGGCGGCCGGCGATCGCCGCGGTCGCCGGCGCCGTCGATGCGGTCGCGCGCTCGGCGCTCGGCCGCCGCGTGCAGCTCAGCGCGGACGTCGATCCGCAGTAGCGCTCGACGTAGGGCCTGTCCCGGTAGGCCCGCGGCCGGAGGGGAGCCGTCTCGCGGCGCCGGACGCCGGCCGGCTGCTTGCCAAGGCCGCCGGCCTTGGCTGCGCAACCACCCGGCGTCCGGCATCCACGATCCGGCTCCCTCCGACTCGCGCTCCTAACTAACGGGACAGGCCCTAACCTTCCCGCCATGGCCGACGAGACCGAGCAGCTCGACGAGGAGCAGGAGTCCCGCCTCGACCCCGAGGTCGCCGCGCGCCGCCAGGCGGCGCTGCGCTTCGTGCGCCAGTGGGGCGACCCGGTGCTCAAGAGCCGCGCGCGCGAGGTCGACCGCTTCGACGACGAGCTGCGCACGCAGATCGCGACGATGGGCCAGATCATGGAGGACGCGCTCGGGATCGGGCTCGCGGCGACGCAGGTCGGCAAGCTCCAGCGCATGCTGGTCTACCGCGTCGAGCCGGACTCGCCCGTCAACGCCGTCGTGAACCCGGTGCTCGAGTGGTCCGGCGACGAGCTGGACACCGTCGAGGAGGGCTGCCTGTCGCTGCAGGGCGTGCTGGTCGACGTCGAGCGGCCGGTGCACGTGCGCGTGAGCGCGCAGGACGAGCATGGCGAGGCGATCACGATCGAGGCGTCGGGCCTCGAGGCGCGCGTGCTGCAGCACGAGATCGACCACCTCGACGGCGTGCTGATCCTCGACCGCACCTCGCGCGACCAGCGCAAGGCTGCCCTGCGGCTGCTGCGCGAGGCCGCCGAGCAGGCCGCGTGAGGACGGTCTACCTCGGCACCTCGGACTTCGCGGCCGAGGTGCTCGAGCGGCTGGCGAACTCGCCGCACCGGCCAGCGCTCGTGGTGACGCGGCCGGACCGGCCGGCGGGGCGGGGGCAGCGCTTGTCCTCGCCGCCCGTCGTGCGCTCCGCTCAAGCGCTCGGACTCGGCGTGATCCAGCCGGACGACGTCAACGAGGAAGCGGCTCGGGCGCGGATCGCCGCGGTCGACCCCGACGTGGTCGTCGTGTGCGCGTTCGGCGCGCTGATCCGCGCCGAGCTGCTCGCCGCGCACGACATGCTCAACGTCCACCCGTCGCTGCTGCCGCGCTGGCGCGGGGCGGCGCCGATCGAGCGGTCGATCATGGCCGGCGACGCCGAGACCGGCGTCGCGATCATGCGCGTCACCGCGGGCCTCGACAGCGGGCCGGTGTGCCTCGTGGAGCGCGAGCCGATCCGCGACGACGACACGTTCGGCACGCTCTCCGCGCGGCTCGCCGCCCTGGGCGGCGAGCTGCTGGTGCGGGCGCTGGACGAGCGGCCGTCGTTCGTGGAGCAGGACGAGTCGGCGGTGACCTATGCGGAGAAGATCTCCGCCGAGGATCGGGTGCTCGACCCGCTCGCGCACCCCGCCGCGCAGCTCGCCCGCACCGTCCGCGCGCTCACGCCGCACGTCGGCGCGCGGCTGGCGCTGCCGGGCGGCTCGGGCTACCTCGGCGTCTGGGGCGCCGAGCTCGCGGCGCCCGTCGCGCACCAGCCCGGCTGGCTGGGCAACGAGGGAGGACGGCTCGTGCTGGCCACCGCGGACGGCGCCCTCGACCTCACGCTCGTCCAACCGCCCGGGAAGCGCGCGATGCCCGCCGCCGACTACCTGCGCGGCCACTCGCTTTGAGCTGTGTCCTTTTGGGGGTCGTATGGACCCCCTAAACCGACACAGCTCACGGCGCGTCGACCGGTAGCGCCGCGCGGAAGCCGGTCACCACCGCGGCGAACAGCGTGAGGACGCCGACGGCGTGGGCCCAGCCGGCGTCGGCGAGCGTCAGGAATCCGACGGTCAGCACGAGGCAGGCGAGCGCGACGCGCGCGAGCAGCCCGGCGCGCGCGGCGCTCAGCGCGCGCAGCGGGCCGGGCGGCGTGACCGGGGCGCCGTCCTCCTCGTAGCCCAACCGCCCGCGCAGCGTCAACGTGAACAGCAGCGCGAGCGACGGCGCCAGCACGAGCGTCCCGGCGCCGACCGACACCAGCACCGCCACGAGCACGTCGTCGCTCGCCGCGGCCTGCGAGACCGTCAGGCCCGGCAGCAGCACCGGCTGCTGCGCCACCGCCCAGCCCGCCACGACGGCGGCGACCGCCACCGCCGCCGAGTAGCGCGCCGCCTCGTAGCGCCGCACCCACACCAGCGCGAGCGTCGCCAGCCCGGCGGCGCCCGACACGACCAGCGCCGGCAGCGCGTCGCCGACGAGGCCGTCGTACAGGCTGCGCGCGTCGGCCCGCACGACCAGCAGCCCGGCGACCGCGAGCGCCCCCGCGAGGACGCCCGCCGCCAGCGCCCGCGCGCGGAACGCCCGCTCCAGCTCCGGCGTCCCGCGCCGCACGGCGTCCGCGGCGAGGTAGACCGCGGCGAGGTACGCGCCCAGCGCGACCGCCATCACCCCGATCGTCAGCGGCACGGCGCCGGTCCAGCTCGTCCACAGGTCGCCGGCGGCGTTGCCGACGGGCACCGCGCCGTCGGCGATCGCGCCGACGACCGTCCCGAGCGCGAACGGCGTCAGCACCGAGGCGATCCCGAACGCCGTGTCGACCGCACGCTGCTCGCGCACGCGGGACGTCCCCGCCCGCAGCGCGTACGCCGTGCCGCGGAAGATGATCCCGACCGCCGCCACGAACAGCGGGATCGCAAGCGTCGAGACGATCGAGCCGAACGCGACCGGATAGCACGTCCACATCACGACCAGCACGAAGATGAGCCACACGTGGTTGGCCTCCCACACCGGCGCCATCGCCGCGTGCGCGTGCTCGCGGATCCGCTCGCCGCGCGCGCCGCGGCCGGCGAGCAGCTGCCACAGGCCGGCACCGAAGTCCGCCCCGCCCAGCACGACGTAGAGCGCCAGGCCGACGAGCGCCAGCACGAGCGGCGCGGCCTGCAGCATCAGGACGGCTCCCCGGCCGCGGCGCCGGTCGGCTGCGGATCGCCGGGGCCGCCGAGCGGCGCGCGCGCGAGCCGGCGCAGGATCCACCACACCGCCACAGCCAGTCCGAGGTACACGGCCGCCAGCGTCGCGTAGCCGACCGGGACGCCGCCCGCGCCCGTCACCGCCTGCGACGTGCGCATCACCCCGTACACGACGAACGGCTGGCGCCCGACCTCCGTCACGACCCAGCCGCACAGCAGCGCCACGAGCGACAGCGGCCCGCACAGCACCAGCGCGCGGTAGAGCCAGCGCGACTCCGGCAGCCGCCCGCGCCGCCAGCGCACCCACAGCACGACGACGCCGACGACGGCCAGCAGCGTCCCGATCCCGACCATCGCCTGGAACGCGAAGCGGATCGCGTTGATCGCCGGCGGGCGATCGTCGGGCGGGACCGAGTCGAGCCCCTGCACCGTCGCGTGCGGGTCGTGGTAGGCGAGCAGCGACAGCAGGTCGGGGATCGCGATCCCGCCCTTCACCTCGCCGCTGTCCGCCTGGTACCAGCCGCCGATGTGCTCGCTCGCCCCGCTCGTCGTCTGCTGCAGCCCCTCGAACGCGGCCAGCTTGACCGGCTGCTGCGCGGCGACCTCACGCGCCGCCCAGTCGCCGACGAGCAGTTGCGCGGGCGCCGCGAGGGCCGCGATCGTGAGCGGGATCGCCAGCGCGGTGCGCTCGTAGCGCCCCCAGCGTCCATGCCGCAGCTTGCCCCACGCGTAGACGGCCGCGAGCGTGAAGCCGACGACGATGTAGGCGGCGACGTACATGTGCACGAGCTCGTGCCAGAAGAAGCCGTTGCCGAACAGCGCGCTCCACGGGTGCACGTCGGTCACGACCCCGGCGCTCGTGAGCCGGAACCCGCCCGGGTGGTTCATCCAGCCGTTGACCGCGATCACCATCGCCGAGCCGGTCAGCCCGGTCGCGACGATCGGCAGCCCGCACAGGAGGTGCGCGCGGGGGGAGAGGCGGTCCCAGCCGTAGACGTAGATCGCGATGAAGATCGCCTCGAGGAAGAAGGAGAAGCCCTCGAGCGCGAACGCGAGCCCGAACACCGACCCGAACGTCGCCATGAAGTCGGGCCACAGCATCCCCAGCTCGAACGACAGGATCGTGCCGGTCACGACGCCGACGGCGAACAGCGCGACCATCACGCGCGTCCAGCGGCGCGCGAGCGTGCGGTGCACCGGATCGCCGGTCCGCATCGCCAGCCACTCGACGAACACGACGAGCGCCGGGAACGCGACGCCGAAGCACACGAGCGGGATGTGCACGGCGAACGACATCGCCTGCATCTGCCGCGCCTCCAGCAGGTGCTCCTGCTGGACCGGTTGCAGCGCGGCGGCGAGCACGGCGTGCACGCCGCCGATCGTATCTGCGGCCTCGGCTGCGACCATCTCGGCCGTGACCGCCCGGCGCGCCACCGCTCAAGCCGTCTCGCCCGCGCGCCGCGTCGCCGCCGCGGTGCTGCGGCGCGTCGAGCAGGAGGGCGCGTACGCCGACCGCGCGCTCGCGGCCGAGGCGACCCGCGCCGGGCTCGACGCGCGCGAGCGCGCGTTCGCGACGCGGCTCGCCTACGGCGCGGTGCAGCGGCGCCGCACGCTCGACCACGTGATCGCGGCGTGCGCCGGCCGCCCCGTCGAGCGGCTCGACGCGCCCGTGCGCGACGCGCTGCGGCTCGGCGTGCTGCAACTGCTGTTCCTCGACGGCGTCGCGCCGCACGCCGCCGTCGACCAGAGCGTGGAGCTGGCGAAGGCGGACGGCGGGCCGGGCTTCAAGCTCGTCAACGCGGTGCTGCGGCGGGCGCAGCGCGACGGGCCGGCGTTGCTGGCCGCGCTCGACGACGCGTCGCCGCACGGCGCCGCGCTGCGCCACTCGGTCCCCGACTGGCTCGCCGCGCTGTGGTGGGACGCGCTCGGCGCAGAGGATGCGCGCGCGCTGCTCGCGACCGTCAACGAGCCGGCCGAGGGCGCGCTGCGCGTCAACACCCTTGCGGCCGAGCCGGCGGCGGTCGCGGCGAAGCTGGCGGAGCGCGGCGTGGCGACGCGGCCGGCGCCGGCCGCGCTCGACGGCGTCCCGCTGCCCGAGGGCCTGCTGCTCGACTCGCCGCTCGACCCCAGCACGGACCCGCTGTGGGCGGCGGGCGCGCTCGTCGCCCAGTCGCGCGCCGCGATCAGCGCCGCGCGCCTGCTGGCGCCGCCGCCCGGCGCCCGCGTGCTCGACCTGTGCGCCGCCCCGGGCGGCAAGGCGACGCACCTGGCGGCGCTCGTCGGACGCGGCGGCGAGGTCGTCGCGGTCGAGCGCAACGCGAGACGCGCCGCCGTGCTGCGCGCCACGGTCGAGCGCCTGCGCGCCGACTCGATCGTCCGCGTGCAGACCGCCGACGCGGCCGTCCCGCGCGACGACGGCCCGTTCGACGCGGTGCTCGTCGACCCGCCCTGCAGCGGCCTCGGCACGCTGCAAGGGCGCCCCGACCTGCGCTGGCGCGCACGGCCCGAGGCGATCGCCGAGCTGGCCGAGCTGCAGCTCCGCATCCTCGCCGCGGGGGCGGATGCGCTGCGGCCCGGCGGCGCGCTCGTCTACTGCACGTGCACGATCTCGCCACACGAGAACGAGCGGGTCGTGGAGCGCTTCCTCGCCGCGCGCGACGGCTTCGCGCTCGACGGCGCGACCCGCCGCACGCTCCCGCACCGCGACGGCACCGACGGCTTCTTCTACGCCCGCCTGCGCCGCGAGGTCTGATATCACCGACCGATGCGGAGAGCCGGGGCATGACCGAGCAGACGGAGCGGAAGGTCGACCTCGGCCCGGAGTGCCCGGGCTGCCACGAGCCGTGGCTGCGCCCGACGACGATGCCGGGCCGCTACCGCTGCGTCTACTGCCTGCGCCGCTACGAGCTGTCGTCCGTCTGCCCCAACTGCGGCGAGCACTCGACGATCGTGCGGATGTCGAGCACGGCGATCCTCACCTGCAACCACTGCAGAGCGTCGATGCTCACGCAGGTCTGAGCGCGTTCGCGCCGCCGCATCGGCGACACTTCGCGGCGCGATGACCGCCTCGGACCTGCTGCACGCGCGCCGCGTCGCGCCCTCGATCCTGTCGGCCGACTTCGCGCGCCTCGGCGCGCAGGTCCAGACCGTCATGGAGGCCGGCGCACGCGTGATCCACGTCGACGTGATGGACGGCCACTTCGTCCCGCCGATCACGATCGGCCCGCTCGTCGTCTCCGCGCTCGCCGACCAGGTCCACGACGCGGGCGGCATGCTCGACGTCCACCTGATGATCGAGCGCCCGGAGCGCCACGTCGCCGAGTTCGCGCGCGCGGGCGCCGACCTGATCACCGTGCACGCCGAGGCGACGCCGCACCTGCACTACGCGCTCCAGGCGGTCAAGCAGGCCGGCTGCGCGGCCGGCGCGGCGATCAACCCGGGCACGCCCGTGGAGGCGCTCGCCGACGTCGGCGAGCTGCTCGACCTCGCGCTCTGCATGTCCGTCAACCCGGGCTGGGGCGGCCAGCCGTTCATCGGCTCCTCGCTCGCGAAGCTCGCGCGGCTGCGCGAGTTGCTGCCGGCCGACGTCGCGATCGAGGTCGACGGCGGCGTGGACGCCACGACTGCTGGACCATGCGCCGAGCAGGGCGCTAGGCTGCTGGTCGCCGGGTCCGCCATCTTCGGCGCCGCAGATCCGGCCGCGGCCTACGCGCAGATCGCCACGGCCGCCGGCGCCGCGTAGCGCGCGGGGCGCACGGAGCTTCTCGCGCGCGGCGCAGATCGCGCAGAGAGCGAAAGGATCCGCCCGTGACCCCCACCCCGATCGTGACCGCCGTGGACCTGCGCCGCCGCTTCGGCGAGGGGGAGGCGGCCGTGGACGCGCTCGACGGCGTCTCGCTCGAGCTGCCGCAGGGGGCCTTCACGGCGATCATGGGCCCGTCGGGGTCCGGCAAGTCGACGCTGATGCACTGCCTCGCCGGCCTCGACAAGCCGACCGGCGGCAGCGTCTCGATCGACGGCGTCGACCTCAGCACGCTCGACGACAAGAAGCTCACCGAGCTGCGCCGCGACAAGGTCGGCTTCATCTTCCAGTCATTCAACCTGCTGCCGGTGCTGACGGCGCAGGAGAACATCGAGCTGCCGCTGAAGATCGCCGGGCGCGACGTCGACGCCGCGTGGCGCGACCGGCTGATCGACACGGTCGGCCTGCGCGACCGGCTGACGCACCACCCGTCGGAGCTGTCGGGCGGCCAGCAGCAGCGCGTCGCGGTGGCGCGCGCGCTGATCTCGAAGCCGGCGGTCGTGTTCGCCGACGAGCCGACCGGCAACCTCGACTCGCAGTCGAGCGCCGAGGTGCTGCGGCTGCTGCGCCAGTCGGTCGACGAGCTCGGCCAGACGGTCGTGATGGTCACGCACGAGGCGAACGCGGCGGCGATCGCCGACCGCATCCTCGTGCTGGCCGACGGCAAGATCGTGCACGACGGCCACGCCGGCTCCGCTGACGAGGTCCACGACCTCATGCGGACGGTCGGCTGATGCTCGCGCTCTCGCTGCGGGGCATCGCGACACGCAAGCTGCGCACCGCGCTGACGGCGTTCGCAGTCGTCCTCGGCGTCGCGCTCGTGTCGGGCACGTACCTGCTGACGGACACGATCAACCACGCCTTCGACGAGGTCTTCCAGACGGCCAACAAGAGCGTCGACGTCGTCGTCACGCCGGCCAGACTGTTCGGCACGGGCAACGACCAGGCGTCCGTCGCGCCGAATCCGCTGCCCGCGTCGGTGCTCGACCAGGTGCGCCGCGTCCCGGGCGTCGCGTTCGCGTCCGGCGCGGTGCAGGGCATCGGCCAGATCTACGACAAGCACGACAAGCCGATCGTCACGAGCGGCCCGCCGATGTTCATCTTCGACGTGCCGGCCAAGCGCTTCGACCCCTTCGTGTACGTCGACGGGCACGCGCCCCGCACGGCGGGCGAGGTCGCGCTCGACAAGTTCAGCGCCGACAAGGCCGGCTTCAAGCTCGGCGACAGCGTGCGGCTCTCCGGCGAGGGACCGCAGGAGCGCTTCAGACTCGTCGGGATCGCGAAGTTCGGCGACGCCAACTCGCTCGGCGGCGCCGCCATCTCGCTCGTGACGCGGCCGGTCGCCGAGCGCCTGCTCAACAGACACGACGAGTTCACGACGATCGACGTCGCCGCCGAGCCCGGCACCACGCCGGACCAGCTCGCCGCGGCGATCCGCGCGGTGCTGCCGGCGAGAGTCGCGACGGTGCGCACCGGCCAGCAGCAGGCGAGATCGGACTCGCAGGACATCAAGGACAACCTCAAGTTCCTGCGCACGTTCCTGTTCGTGTTCGCGGGGATCGCGCTGTTCGTCGGCGCCTTCCTGATCGCCAACACGTTCTCGATCACGGTCGCCCAGCGCGTGCGCGAGTTCGCGCTGCTGCGGATCATCGGCGCGAACCGCCGGCAGGTGCTGCGCGCGGTGATCGGCGAGGCGCTGCTGATCGGGCTGGCGGGGTCGCTCGTCGGCCTGCTCGCCGGCTTCGTGATCGCCCCCGGGCTGAAGGGGCTGTTCAAGGCGCTCGGCGCGGACCTGCCGTCGGCCGGCACCGTGATCGAGTCGCGCACGGTGATCGTGTCGCTGCTGATCGGGACGGTCATCACGCTCCTCTCGGCGCTGGCGCCGGCGCTGCGCGCGACGCGCGTCCCGCCGATGGCGGCGCTGCAAGCGGCCGCGAGCCTGCCGCGCGGGCGCACGGCGCGCTGGCGCACGCCGCTGGCGGGCGCCGTCGCGCTGCTCGGCGTCGTGCTGGTGCTGCTCGGCCTGTTCGGCTCGGCGAGCGGCGGCGGCGCCGCCGGCCTCGTCGGCGCCGGCGCGGCGGTGATCTTCATCGGCGTCGGGCTGCTCGCCGCGCACATCGTCAAGCCGTTGTCGCTCGCGGTCGGGCTGCCGGTCGAGCGCCTCCGCGGCGTGTCGGGCCGGCTCGCGCGCGAGAACGCCTCGCGCAACCCGCGCCGCACGGCGTCGACGTCCGCCGCGCTGATGATCGGCGTCGCGTTCGTCGCGTTCGTGACGATCTTCGCCGCGGGCCTGAAGGCGTCGATCGCAGACGCCGTGAACGTCGGCCTGAAAGGCCAGTTGATCGTGCAGACGAGCAACTTCCAGCCGGTCCCGGCGTCCGCCTCCAGAGCCCTCGCCGGGGTGCCGGGCGTCGGCACCGTGTCGGGCATCCGCTTCACGAAGGCGATCGTCGCCGGCAAGGGCAGACCGACCGTCACCGGCGTCGACCCCGCGACGATCGACGACGTCTTCAAGGTCGACTGGAAGCAGGGCTCGACCGCCACGCTGGCCGGGCTCGCGCCCGGCCAGGCGGTCGTCTCGAAGAGATGGGCGGACGGCAACGGCGTGCGCGTCGGGCAGCGACTCGCGCTCACCTCGCCGACCGGCGCGCACCTGACCGCAACCGTCACGGGCATCTACGACGACAAGGCGAACCTGCTCGCGGACCTGACGGTGCCGAACGCCGTCGTCGTGCGGGACTTCAACGTTCCCGGCAGCGCCTTCCTGATGGCGACGACCGTCCCGGGCCTCGACGTGAAGGCGGTCAGAACGCGCGCCGAGCGGATCATGAGAGCGGCGTACCCGAGCCTCAAGGTGCAGACCGAGAGCGAGTTCGTCGCCGACCAGAAGGGCCAGGTCAACAGACTGCTCGCGCTCGTCTACGTGCTGCTCGCGCTGACGCTGCTGATCGCGCTGTTCGGGATCCTCAACACGCTGTTCCTGACGATCCACGAGCGCACACGCGAGCTGGGCATGCTGCGCGCGATCGGCACCTCGCGCAGGCAGGTCAAGCAGATGGTGCGCTGGGAGGCGGTGATCACCGCGCAGATCGGCGCGGTGCTCGGCGTCGTGCTGGGCGCGGTCTTCGCCGTGCTGGTGACGATCCCGCTCGAGAGCGAGGGCTTCACGATCTCGATCCCGATCGTGCAGCTCGTGGTCCTGCTGCTGCTCGCCGCCCTCTTCGGCGTCGTCGCCGCGATCTGGCCCGCGCGCCGCGCCGCGCGGCTCGACGTGCTGCAGGCGCTCGCGTACGAGTAAGCGTTCTCTCCGCCGGGCGGCTTCGAGCCGCTCGGCGACGGGCGGCCCTGTCCTGGCTGGCCGACCGGCCGGCAATTCAACGCCGGCGTCCTTGATGTTGAGAAGTCGTTATGCGCTCGATCGCCTGGATTGGCGCTTTTCCGACGAGCGTTGGCCTAAATCAAATTTGGACGAATTGATTTGACAAACCGTCCGCTACGCCGCTTAGGATTCCCTTAGCAATCAACGCTCGTGCGGGTCGCGCGCGGGCCGATCGAGGAGTGCGAATGGGGACCACCGTGCACCGGCGGCTGCGGCTGCTCATGCTTGCAATCGCGGTCGCGCTGGCAGGCGCGGCAGCATGGGCGCTGGCCGGCGGGCGCGGAGACGCGTCCGCCGCGGATCCAGGCGGCGGGCCGCCGCGCATGGACGTCACCGCGCCGTTCCGCGGCGGGCATGAGATCCCCAGCCTGCGCACGGCCAATTCGCGCACGTACGTCGCGCCGAACGGCATGCACGTCGCGCGCGTCTCGGCAGGGCCGGTCAACTTCAAGGACGCCGACGGCAACTGGCAGCCGATCGACCCGCGCCTCGAGCGCGAGGGGTCGAGCTGGGTCAATCGCGCCAACGCGTTCCAGATCCAGATCCCGACCAGCCTCGGCGACGGCCCGGTGCGCGTCGCGCGCCACGGTCGCTGGATCGCGATGCGCCTGCGCGGCGACGACGTCCCCGCGACGGTCGACGGCTCCTCGGCCACCTTCAGCGGCGTCGCCGACGGCGTCACCGCCCGCTGGACCTCGCAGGCCCAGCAGCTCAAGGAGGACCTCGTGCTGGCCGACGCTGGCGCGCCGGCCTCCTACCTCTTCGACGTCTCGCTCAGCGACGGGCTGTTGCTGCGCGACGCGGCCGACGGCAGCGTCGAGGCGGTCGGCCCGCACGGCGGCGTCGCGTTCACGCTCGCCGCGCCGTTCGCGGTCGACGCCTCCGGCGACCGCGCCCCGGACGGCGCGGTGACGATGCGCGCACAGCGCGACGGCGCCGACTGGGTCGTGCGCGTCGCCGTCGCGCCGCGCTGGCTGCGCGCCGACGACCGCGCCTTCCCGGTCACGATCGACCCGAGCGTCTACGCCTACCCGGTCGGCGACTGCACGATCGACCAGGAGACGCCGACGACGGCCAACTGCAGCTCCACGACGCTGACAGTCGGACACGAGAACGGCACGACGCTGCACGACCACCGCGCGCTGCTGTGGTTCGACGTCGCCAACGCCGTCCCGAGTGCCGCGAACGTGCTGTCGGCCACGCTGTGGGCGCACGCCAGCGCGAAGTCCGGCACGAGCACGTCGCCGATCGACGCGTACCGCGTCACACGCGACTGGTCGGCCGACGTGACCTGGAACAACGCGGACAGAGCGACGAGCTGGACGAGCGCCGGCGGCGACGTCGCCGCCAGCCCCGAGGACACCTCCGCGGCGCCGGTCGTCAACGACTGGACCGGCTGGAACGTCACCGACCTCGTGCGCGAGTGGCTCGACGGCAGCTACCCCGACTACGGGGTGCTGCTGAAGGACCAGGGCTCCGCCAGCGTCAACGCGACGAGATTCGACTCGAACGAGGTCCTCGGCGGCTCGACGCGGCCCGGGATCGACATCACCTACTTCCCGCGCACCGGGCGGCAGGACGACTACACGTTCGACACGCAGGCGCTGTCGGACCGTCAGACGCTGTCCGTCAACCCCGCCGGCGGCAACATGCTGCTGAGCTCGCGCGACCTCGAGATCAGAGGCACCGGCCTCGACCTGTCGCTCGAGCGCGCGTTCAACTCGACCGACGACTGGACCGGCGCGCTCGGCTTCGGCAATCGCCTGTCGGTCGGCACGGACGTGACGCTGCTCGAGTGCGACAGCACCGAGTCGATGTGCTTCTACGGCCCGAGCGGCACGCACGTGCGCTTCAAGAAGCTCGCCGACGGCAGCTTCGAGGCGCCGCCGGGAGCGAACGCGAGACTCGTCAGAAACAGAGACGGCAGCTACGCGCTGACGTTCCTGCGCAGCGGCCTCGTCTACAGATTCTTCTCCGGCCAGAACACGTTCGTGACCGACATCGTCGACCCGAACGGCAACACGCTGCACTTCGACTACACGTCGAGCCGCCTGTCCCAGATCGTCGACTCGCAGGGCCGCAGAATCGCGGTCAGCCGCAACGGCTCGGGCGACATCACGCAGATCCAGGATCCGAGCGGGCGGGCGTGGAGATACGGCTACTCGCTGACCGGGCGCAAGCTCACGTCGGTGACCGACCCGGAGGGGAACGTCACGCAGTACCAGTTCGACAGAAGCGACAACATCGACCTCATCACCGACGCGCGCGGCAACGCGATCCACGTCGCGTACGACGGCTCGGACCGCGTGACGAGCGTCACGCGCACGGTCGACGGCGGCTCGAACGACGTCGTCACGTCGTTCGCGTACAGCAGCGCGAGTAGCCCGTGCGGCGCGAGAGGCGACGTCGGCAAGACGGTCGTCACGAACCCGCGCAGCAAGACGACGACGTACTGCTGGAACGCGCTCGGCCAGGTCACCAGCACGTTCGACGCGCTCGGGCGCAAGACGACGCAGTCGTTCACGAGCAACCTCGACCACAACCAGATGACCGACTACGCGGACACCGCGAACCCGGCGACGACGGACCTCGACTACAACGCCAACAACGACCTCACCAGAGCGGCGCAGCCGTCGGGCGAGCAGCAGACGGTGTCGTACTGGTCGGCGGCGAGCAACACGAACGACCCGCTGCGCGACCACCGCGTGCAGAGCACCACGGACGCGAACGGCGTCGACCAGTACTTCGACTACGACAATGCCGGCAACCTGACGTCGGTGAAGGACGACACGACGACGCCGCGCAACCAGGCGACGTTGACGTACAACGGCAACGGCACGCTCGCCTCGTTCACCGACGGCGAGTCACACAGAACGTCGTTCTCGTACGACGCCAGCGGCAACCTCAGAGAGGTCACGCCGCCGAGCGTCAGCTCACCCGGGACGCTGGGCACCACGCAGTACACGTACGACTCGCTCAGCCGCGTCGACACCGTCACAGACGGCCGCGGGGAGACGCTCACGTACAGCTACGACGGGCTCGACCGGATCACGAGAGTCGAGGCGGAGGACGGGAGCTGGATCGCGTACACGTACGACGCGAACGGCAACCTGGCCACGCGCGAGGACTCCGGCGGGTCGAGAACGAGCTACACGTACGACAAGCTCAACCGGCAGACCGAAGAGGACCTGCCTGGAGCGGCCTACAACCAGTACGGCTACGACAAGAACGGCAACGTCACGAGCATCATCGACCAGTCCGGCACGGTCACGTACGGCTACGACGACGTCGACCGCGTGACCTCGACCGTCTCCCCGAAGCCGGGCGGCGGCACCGACACCGTCACGTACTCCTACACCGACCCGGACGCGAGAAGCGCGGTCACGGTGCGCACGGCGACGCTGCCGGGCTCGACGACCCAGCGAGTCGAGCGCGACCTGTCCGGCAAGATCACCGACGTGCTGCTGAAGGACAGATCGAGCGCGACGTTGCAGGAGCGCAGCTACAGCTACCTCAACGGCTCGACGCAGACCGATCTCGTGCAGACGATGCTCGACGAGGCCGGCAACAGAACGACGTACACCTACGCCGACAGAACGGAGAACAGCGGCCGCCTGCTGAAGGCGCGCACGGAGGACGGATCGAGTGCGCTCGTGACCGAGTACCGCTACGCCTACGACAAGGCCGGCAACCGCCTCACGCGCGAAGTCGAGACCGGCAGAGGCACGACCACCACGACGTACGCGTACAACGCGGCCAACCAGCTGTGCTGGCGCTACGTCGGCACATCCTCGAACGACTGCGCGACCGCCCCCGGCGGCGCGACGACGTTCACCTACGACGCCGCCGGCCAGCAGCTCACCGGCGACAACACGCTCACGTGGGACCGCTACGGCCGGCTCGCGAGCGTCGACAGAACGAGCCTCGGCTTCTTGTCGCGCACGAACGATGCCCTCAGCGCCTTCGGCTCGACCGCGCTGCAGGACAACGCGCTCGGCTTCAGCCGCAGCGATGACGGCAGAACGGTCACGAGCATCGTGCGCGACCCCAACACCAACGCGGTCGTGAGCCAGAACGACGGCACGAACAAGCGCTGGTACACCGGGGACAACGTCGGCTCGACGATCGGCCTCACGGACGACACCGGAGCGCTGGTTCGCACGTACGGCTACGACCCCGACGGGACCTCGACCACCAGCGGAAGCGGCCCCGTCGCGCTCGCCGGCTTCGCCGGCGGCCAGTCGGTCGGCTCGAGCGGGCTCTACCACTTCGGCGCCCGCTTCTACGATCCGCGGACCGGGCGCTGGACCTCGATCGACCCGCTCCGCCACGACTCGGATCTGACGCAGGCGAACCTGTACGGCTACGTCGGCCAGAACCCGATGAACCTCGTGGACCCAACCGGAGCCGGCCTCTTCCGCTGGATCGAGAAGATCGCGGTCAAGGTCGGGCTGCGCGGCGGCGGTGGGGTCATGTACGCCGCTTGCTACGGCTGGACGATCTCCAAGAAGGGCGTCAACGTGCACAACGCGATCCTGACCGGCGTGCAGTGCTCGCCGATCGGGTTCTTCTTCTAGCGTGAGGGCCACGCGGCGAGCGGTCGAGCATGTTCCGGCCTGCGTCCTGACGCAGGGCTACGTGCTCGGCCTGCTCGCCGCACGGCTGCTGGGAGATCCGGAGACGCAGCTCGCGCCGCTGTTGGCGTCGATCCTCGTCTCGTGCCTCGGCCTCGGCCTCGTGCTGATGCGCCGCAGGCAGGCCGGGGAGATCCTCGGCATCCTGTTCGTCGTCGCCGGCGCGGTCGCCGTGGTGCCGCTCCCGACGCCGGCGCGACTCGCGATCGTCCTGGTGGCGCCGGCGACGCTCGTCTACCTGGCGTGCGACCGGCGACCGGAGACCGGCGGCCAGCCCTAACCGCGCCGGTACAACCCCAGCAAGAGACCGCTGAGCAGGAACGTCGCGCCGAAGTAGCCGGTCTCGACGCGCAGCACCTCGTCGGCGACGATCGGGGAGAGCATCCAGGCGACGAACAGGGCCGCGCTCAGCAGCCACGCCACCGCCGCGAGGGCGGCGCGGTTGCGGGCGAGGGCGGCCTGGTTGAGCGTGCCGGCGATCAGGTGGAAGCCCATCCCGATCGCGACGAGCGCGAGCCCGCCGCGCTGGTACGTGAAGCCCTTGTCGCCCAGCACGGCGGTCATCACGGCCGGGCCGATCGCGAGCAGGCCGAGTGCGCAGGCGCCCGCGAAGCCGGCGATCGCGAGCACCGTCTTGCGCACCGCCGCGGCGAACTCGTGCTCGCTGCCCTGCGCGGTCATCGCCGTGAGGTGGGGGAGGATCGAGGTCTGGATCGCCTGGAACAGCTGCAGCGGCGCGCGCACGATCATCAGCACGTTGAAGACGAAGCCGGCGAGCGCGGCCGTCGTCTTGGCATTGACGATCAGCACCGCGGCGTTCATCAGCGCCTGCTCGGCGAGCATGATCGCGAAAACGGCGACCGCGAAGCGCGAGCCGCGCGCGATCGAGAGGTCGGCGACCGCCTCCTCGACGTCCGCGTGCGCCGGGCCCTCGCCCGCCGCGTCGATCACCGGCGCTTCGCGCTCGGAGACGGACGGGCGGTGCGTCTGCGCCTGCACATGCCCGAACGCGAACGGCACGACCACGAGCGAGACGAACGGCGCGACCGCCATGCCGGTCGCGATCGCCGTCTGGCCGGACGTGATCCCGATCACGGCCGCGACGGCGAACAGGAAGCGCGAGGTCGACTCGAGGAACACGAGCCCGCCGTAGAGGCCGAAGCGCTGGTGCCCGGCGAGCCAGCCGCGCGCGAAGTAGCTGCCGGCGTAGGCCAGCACGCCGACGACGAGGATCCAGTAGAGCGCGCTCTGGCCGCTGAACAGGTGCGCCTCGATGCGCGGCCGCAGCGGCAGCACGACGGCCAGGAACAGCAGCGCGAACGTGAGCTGGATCGTCGCCGGCACGCGCAGCGGATGGCCCTCCAGCCCGCGCGCGCGGCGGTCGGCGATCGTGCGCGAGAGCAGCTGCTCGATCGGCCGGTAGATCACGCACAGGATCACGTACATGACCGACCACAGCAGGCTCACCTGCCCGTAGGCGGTCGAGTCGAGCTGATGGCTCGCGAGCGCGAGGTAGAGGAACGTGAAGATGCCGGTCGAGGCGATCCCGACCGTCAGGATGCGCGCGCCGGAGCCGTACGAGCGCGCGCCGCCCCCGTCGGGCGCGGCGGCCGGCCGGCCGGCGGCGTCCGCGCTCGTCGAGCTAGGTGCCGAGCCGGACAAGCAGCATCGTCCACGGGAAGGGCGAGCGCTTCTCGACGACCTCGCCGTGCTGCGAGAGCAGCCGCACGAAGGAGCGCTTCGACCAGTGGTTGACGTGTCCGGGGGTGTTGCCGAGGTCGGAGAGATACGCGCCGCGCGCCATGTTCAGCATGCGCCACAGCGGCTCTCGGGGGACCGACACGAGCAGGTGCCGTCTCGCGACGCGCGCCATCTCGGCGACCGTGTGCGCAGGGTCGGGCACATGCTCCAGCACCTCGATCGCGCACGCCATGTCGAACTCGCCGTCGACGAACGGCATGTTCTCCGCGAGCATCGTGCGGTACTCGAGGTTCGGCCGCTGGCGCGTGGCCCACTCGGCCTTCAGCTTCTCGTCGTCGAGGTCGATCCCGACGATCCGCCGCTCGCCGAGCTGCTCCGCCCACTGGTGCGTGAGCACCCCCTCGCCGCAGCCGACGTCCAGCACCGACTGCGGCGCCGCCTGCGCGAACAGCTGCGCGAGCGTGCCCTCGAAGTTCGCCATCAACCGCCGCACGACGGGGTTCGTCGAGCCGTACTTGTCGAACGTGTTGCCGGTCGGAACGGCTTCGGTCGCGTGCGTCGCGCTCATACCTCGATCGTCTCCCGCTTGAGCTTGTCCTCGCTGCTCTCGGCGCCGCGCTCGTAGTGCGACGGCGCGATCCCGAGCGCCAGCTCGATCCGCCGCACGCGCTCGAACGTGCGCTGCGAGAGCGTGCGCTGCGCGGCCAGCAGGTCGCCGATCACGCCGAGCGCGCCCAGCAGCATCGCGGCGATGAACAGCACCGCCCCGAGGATCAGCGACTGCACGTGGCCGGCGCCCTCGCCGCCGATGTACGCGACGAGGAAGCGCACCCACACGCCCAGCGCGAGCAGTCCCATCAGGACGGCGCCGCCCCAGAACACCTTCAGCGGCTCGTACTGCGCGTAGATGCGGAAGATCGAGATCGCGTTGCGGCGCACGTAGGCGCCCATCGACGGGAACAGGCGCGATTCGCGCGTCTTCGGGTTCGTGCGGATCTGGACGTGGTCGACCGCGACGAGCTGCTTGCCGGCCTGGATGATCGTCTCGAGCGTGTAGGTGAATCTGGAGACGACCTGCATCTGCAGCGCGGCCTCGCGGTTGTAGGCGCGGAAGCCGGAGGTCGTGTCGGGGACGGTCGTCTCGGACGCCTGGCGCACGACCCACGAGCCGAGCTTCTGGAGCGACTTCTTGAGCGGGGAGAAGTGCTCGATCTGCTCGACCTGGCGGTCGCCGACGACCATGTCGGCGCGCCCGGCGACGATCGGCGCGACGAGCTTCGGGATGTCGCGCCCGTCGTACTGGTTGTCGGCGTCGGTGTTGACGATCACGTCCGCGCCGAGCTTGAGCGCGGCGTCGAGCCCCGCCTGGAAGCCGGCCGCGAGGCCCTTGTTGTTCGTCAGCTTGACGATGTGGTCGACGCCGTTCGCGCGCGCGACCTCGATCGTGCGGTCGCGCGAGCCGTCGTCGATCACGAGCCACTCGACCGTCTCGAAGCCGTCGACCGCGCGCGGCAGGTCGGCGAGCGTCCCGGGCAGCGTCTGCTCCTCGTTGAAGCAGGGAATCTGGATGATCAGCTTCATGGCAGGGCGAGGTCGACCGCGTGGTCTAGACTCGCGCCGCAGTATTCCATGCGCCGCCCCGACCGCACGACCCTCGCGCTGGCCGGCGTGCTGCTGGGGGCGCTCGCACTCCGCCTGTGGGGCATCGGGCACGGCCTGCCGTTCTCCTACAACGCCGACGAGGAGGGGCATTTCGTCCCCGTCGCGATCGGCTTCTTCGGCCACGACCTCGACCCGGGCTACTTCCTCAACCCGCCCGGCTACACCGAGCTGCTGTACGCGATCTACGCGGTCTGGTTCGGCGGCCGCGGGGCGGTCGCGCACGCGTACCTGAGCGACCCCTCCGAGGTCTTCCTGATCGCGCGCGCGACGGTCGCGCTGCTCGGCGTCGCGGCGGTCTGGCTGCTGTACCTCGCGGGCGCGCGCCTGTTCGACCGCGCCGTCGCGCTGCTGGCCGCGGCGCTCGCCGCGGTCGCGTTCCTGCCCGTCTTCTACAGCCACCTGGCGCTCAACGACGTGCCGGCGACGGCGCCGGCGACGCTCGCGCTGCTGGGCGCCGCGCTGGTCCTGCGCGGCGGCGGCACGAAGGCGGCGCTGCTGGGTGGGCTGGGCGCCGGCCTCGCGGCCGGCACGAAGTACACGGCAGGGATCGTGCTGCTGCCGCTGCTGACCGCGGTCGCGGTCACGGCACGCGGGCAGCGCGAGCCGCTGCGCCGCGTGCTGCTCGCGCCGGCGGCCGCCGCGTGCGCCGCCGCGCTCGCCGGCTTCCTGCTCGCGAACCCGTACGCGCTGCTGGACTTCGAGGCGTTCCACGCGGGCGTCGCCAGACAGCGCCGCCTGACGAGCGCGGACGAGCTCGCCAAGCTCGGCCTCACGCAGCGCAACGGGATCGTCTACTACCTGTGGTCGCTGACGTGGGGGCTCGGCTGGGTCCCGGCGCTGGCCGCGCTCGGCGGAGCGCTGCGGCTGCTGGCGCGCGACCGCCGGCTCGCGCTCGTGCTGCTGCCCGCGCCGTTCCTGTACGTCCTCTACATGGGCGCGCAGGAGCGCTACTTCGGCCGCTGGCTGCTGCCGGTGCTGCCGCTCGCGATCCTGCTCGCCGCGTACGCCGGCGTCGCGCTCGCCCGCGCGCTCGCCACCCGCGCGCCCCGCCTCGCGGCGCCTGCCGCGGCGCTCGTCGCGCTCGCGCTGCTGGCGCAGGGGCTCGTCGCCTCGCTGCACGTCGACCGGGTGCTCGCGCGCCCGGACACGCGCGGCAGCGCGCGCACGTGGCTGCTCGCGCACGTGCCGGCCGGCGCGAAGGTCGTGATCGAGCCGTTCGTGCCCGCGCGCTGGCTGGAGGACCCCGACCGCGCCGACCCCGCCACCCCGGGCGGCGGCCGCTGGCGCCTGTGGGACACGGCGCGCGCCGACGTCGACGACGCCGGCCGGCCGTTGCCGCACGGCCGCACCCGCTTCGTGAAGGTCGACAAGTACGAGCGCACGCTGCGCCCCGCGCTGATCGACGCGTACGTCGCGCAGGGCTACTGCTGGGTCGTGACCGGCTCGACGCAGTTCTCGCGCGCGTACGTGCAGCCGCGGGAGGTGCCGCAGGCGCTCGCCTACTACGCCGCGCTGCGCCGCCGCGCCGACACCGTCGCGCGCTTCACGCCCTACCGCGACGGCGCGACGGCACCCCGCTTCAACTTCGACTGGTCGTTCGACTACTACCCGCTCGCGTACGCGCGGCCGGGCCCGCTGATCGTCGTGCACCGCCTGCGCGGCGGGGTCTGCGGCTGACGTGCCGCGTATCCTCACGGACATGCCGTTGGGGACCGAGACGGATCGCCTGCACCTCGCGCGCACGCTGGAGCTGGCGGCGCAGGGGCGCGGGCGCGTCAGCCCGAACCCGCTGGTCGGCGCGGTGATCGCGCGCGAGAGCACGGTGCTGGGCGAGGGCTGGCACACCGCCTACGGCGAGGCGCACGCGGAGGTCGAGGCGCTGCGCGCCGCCGCCGGGTCGGACCTGAGCGACGCGACGCTGTACGTCTCGCTCGAGCCCTGCTGCCACACCGGCAAGCAGCCGCCGTGCACCGACGCGATCGTCGCGTCCGGCATCCGCCGCGTCGTCGTCGCCTCCGACGACCCGACGGAGAAGGCGTCCGGGCGCGGGCTCGGCATCCTGCGCGACGAGGGGATCGACGTCGAGGTCGCCGACGGCGAGCTGGCCGCGCGCGCCCGCCTGCTGAACCAGCCGTTCCGCAAGCTCGCGCGCACCGGCCGCCCGTGGGTCCTGTTCAAGTCGGCGATGACGCTCGACGGCAAGGTCGCCACGCGCGCGGGCGACTCCAAGTGGATCTCCAACGAGGACAGCCGCCGCCGCGCGCACCGCTGGCGCGCCGAATGCGACGCGGTCGCGGTCGGGATCGGCACGGCGCTCGCCGACGACCCGCAGCTGACGGCGCGCCTGCCCGACGTGGCGCGCCAGCCGCGCCACGTCGTGTTCGACGCGACCGCGCGCCTGCCGCTCGACTCGCAGCTCGTCGCCGCCGCGCCGGAGATCCCGCTGACGGTCGTCGTCTCGCGCGCGGCGCCGCGCTCGGCGACCGACGCGCTCGAGACGCACGGCGCGGAGGTGATCGTCGCGACCGGCGAGCACGAACAGGCGCGCGTGCAGTCGGCGCTCGACCAGCTCGGCGCGGCGGGCGTCAGCTCGATGCTGCTGGAGGGCGGCCCGAGGCTGGCGGGCGCGTTCTTCGACGCCGGCGAGATCGACGAGCTGCGGCTGTTCCTCGCGCCGCTCGTGCTGGGCGGGCGCACTGCGCGCGACCCGCTCGAGGGCGAGGGCGTCGAGACGATCGCCGACGCCGTGCGCGCGCTGACGCTCGAGTGCGAGTGCGTCGCGGGCGACATCCTCGTCTCCGCGCGCCTGAGGGAGTGGTGATGTTCACGGGGCTCGTGCAGGGGCTGGGCACCGTCGAGGCCGTCGAGCAGACGGACGACGGCGTGCGCCTCGCGATCGCGACGCCGCTCGCGTCCGAGCTGGCCGAGGGAGACTCGATCGCCGTCAACGGCGTCTGCCTGACGGCCGTCGCGCCGGCGCCCGAGCGCTTCGCCGCCGACGTCATGAACGAGACGCTGCGCCGCTCCTCGCTCGCGCAGGCGAGCGCCGGCGCGCAGGTGAACCTGGAGCTGCCGCTGCGCGCGCACGACCGCCTCGGCGGCCACGTCGTGCAGGGCCACGTCGACGGGCTCGGCACCGTCGCGGAGGTCGCGCCGGACGGCTTCGCGCGCCGCATCCGGATCGCGGCGGCGCCGGATCTGCTGCGATACGTGGTCGAGAAGGGCTCGATCGCGGTCGACGGGGTGAGCCTCACCGTCGCGGCCGTCGACGACGAGTCGCTCACCGTCTCCCTGATCCCCGAGACCCTGGAGCGCACGAGCCTCGGAGCTGCCGCGCCCGGACGAACCGTCAACCTGGAGGTGGACGTGCTCGCGAAATACGTCGAGAAGCTGGTGGCGCGATGAGGCAGGAGACGAGAGCCGTGTTCGCGACCGTCGAGGAGGCGATCGAGGACATCCGCCAGGGCAAGATGGTCGTCGTCTGCGACGACGAGGACCGCGAGAACGAGGGCGACCTCACACTCGCCGCGCAGTTCGCGACGCCGGAGGCGATCAACTTCATGGCGAAGGAGGGGCGCGGCCTGATCTGCCTCGCGCTCACCCCCGAGCGTTGCGACGAGCTGGACCTCGACCTGATGGCGGCGAAGAACGAGTCGCCGTTCGAGACGGCCTTCACGGTCTCGATCGAGGCGCGCGAGGGCGTCACGACGGGCATCTCCGCGCACGACCGCGCGCACACGATCCAGGTCGCGATCGACCCCGGCTCGCGCCCGCGGGACGTCGTGCAGCCGGGCCACGTGTTCCCGCTGAAGGCGAAGCGCGGCGGCGTGCTGGAGCGCGTCGGCCAGACGGAGGCGGCGGTCGATCTCGCGCGGCTCGCCGGCCTCAACCCGTCCGGCGTGATCTGCGAGATCATGAACGACGACGGGACGATGGCGCGCGTCGACGACCTCGTCGGCTACTGCGCCCGGCACGGGCTGAAGATGATCACCGTCGCCGACCTCGTCGCCTACCGGCGCCGCCATGACAGGCTCGTCGAGCGCGTCGTCTCGACCGCGCTGCCGACCGCGTTCGGCGACTTCGAGGTCGTCGGCTACCGCTCGCTGGTCGACGACAAGCACCACGTCGCGATGGTCAAGGGCGACGTCTCGGCGGTCGACGACGTGCTCGTGCGCGTGCACTCGGAGTGCCTCACCGGCGACGTCTTCCACTCGCTGCGCTGCGACTGCGGCGAGCAGCTCGAGTCGGCGCTCGCGATGATCGAGGAGGCCGGCGCGGGCGTGCTGCTGTACCTCGCGCAGGAGGGACGGGGGATCGGCCTGCTGAACAAGCTGAAGGCGTACAAGCTGCAGGAGGAAGGGCTCGACACGGTCGACGCCAACCTCAAGCTCGGCCTGCCGGCCGACCTGCGCGACTACGGCATCGGCGCGCAGATCCTCGTCGACCTCGGCCTCTCCTCGATCCGCATCCTCACGAACAACCCGAAGAAGATCATCGGCCTGGAGGGCTACGGGCTGGCGGTCACCGGCCAGGTGCCGATCCAGCCGACGCCGAACCCGCACAACGAGGCGTACCTGCGCGCCAAGCGCG
This sequence comes from Actinomycetota bacterium, assembly GCA_018268595.1. Lineage (GTDB taxonomy): Bacteria > Actinomycetota > Thermoleophilia > Solirubrobacterales > Solirubrobacteraceae > Conexibacter. The sequence goes on from JAFDWH010000019.1 coordinate 104,160, forward strand.
ACCGCATGGGCCACACGCTGCACCACCAGGGCCTGCCGCTCGACGAGGAGCTGATCCAGGAGGAGCGCCGCGATGGCTGACAGACGCTTCGCGCTCGTCGTCGGGCGCTTCTACGAGGAGCTGGCGGAGAAGCTGGTCGCGGGGGCGCGCGAGGTGCTCGACCCGCACGGCGAGGTCGACGTCTACGACGTGCCGGGCGCGTTCGAGCTGCCGCTGGCGGCGAAGTACGCGGCCGAGTCGGGCCGCTACGCGGCGATCGTCGCGCTCGGCGCCGTGATCCGCGGCGAGACCGACCACTACGACTACGTCTGCGGCGAGGCGGCGCGAGGGATTCAGCAGGTGCAGCTCGCGACCGGCGTGCCGGTCGGCTTCGGCGTCCTCACGGTCGACTCGATGGAGCAGGCGCTGGCGCGCGTGCGGGGCGGCGGCAAGCGCGACTCCGGCGTGCACGCGGCCGAGGCCGTGCTCGCGTCGCTGGCGATCAAGGACGAGCTGAGCAAGCGCCCCCGCGCGGCCGGCTTCAGCGTCTCCTGACGGCGCCGCGCCCGCGCGGCGAGCCTGCGTATACTGCCCGAGCCATGCCAAAGGTCTGCCACGTCTGCAACAAGGGTCCTGCCTTCGGGCAGAGCCGCAGCCACTCGAGAGTCGCGACGAAGCGCCGCTTCGATCCGAACCTCCAGCGCGTCCGCGTCGACGTGGCCGGCGCGCCGCGCCGCGTGTACGTCTGCACGCGCTGCCTGAAGGCCGGCAAGGTCACGAAGGCGTAGGCGAGCCGCCGCGCCGTCGCGGCGCCGGCCTCCCGTTCGTCGCCCCCAGGCGCTACGGTCTCCGGCGCCCGTGTCCGATCCAAGCCTTCTCCGTTTCCGCGCCGCCGTCGAGGGCGCGCTCGCCCAGCTCGAGGCGCGCCGCGACGAGGTCAACGAGCTGAACGTCTTCCCGGTCGCCGACGGCGACACCGGCGACAACATGGCGCTCACGCTGCGTGCCGTGCTGCAGGAGCTGGACCGCCTCGGGGCCGCCGCGCAGGAGCGCACGCTCGACGAGATCGGCCGCGACGAGATCGTCAGATCCGTTGCCCGCGCGGCGCTGCTCGGCGCGCGCGGCAACAGCGGAGTGATCCTGTCGCAGCTCATCCGCGGCGCGGCCGAGGAGCTGGCGAGCCGCCCGGGCGAGCTGGTCGACCCGGTGCTGATCGGGGCCGCGATGGCGCGCGCGGCCGAGCAGGCGTACGGGTCGGTTCGCGAGCCGGCGGAGGGGACGATCCTGACCGTCGTGCGCGAGATGGCGAGCCGCATCGCCTCCGAGCTGGCGCACATGCCGGAGACGCGGCTCGACCGCAGCGCGGGCGACGAGCGGCAGGACACGCTGATCGCCGACGTGCTGGAGCGCGCGCTGGAGACCGGCCAGGAGTCGGTCGCGCGCGGCCCCGAGCTGCTTCCGGTGCTGCGCGAGGCCGGCGTGGTCGACGCCGGCGGCTACGGCTTGACCGTGCTGTTCGCCGGCGTGATCGCCGCGCTGCGCGGGAGCGAGCCGCCGGAGGTCGCGCACCACCGGGCTGCGCGGGTCACCCATCCGCAGCACGAGTCCTCGACCTACCGCTACTGCACGAACTTCGCCGTCACCGGCAGCGGGTTGAGAGCGCGCGAGTTCGTCGAGGCGCTCGAGCGGATGGGCGACTCGGTGCTCGTCGTCGGCGACGAGACGACGCTCAAGGTGCACGTCCACACCGACGACCCCGACGCCGCGACTGCGCTGTTCGACGGCGCCGGCGCGGTCTCGCACCTCGACGTCGCCGACATGCACCAGCAGGTGCAAGAGCGCGACGCGAAGCTCGCCGCGGCCACCGAGAGCGCGGCCACGTCGGCCGCCTGCGGCGCGCTCGCGGTCGTCTCCGGCGACGGCATCCGCGGGCTCTTCGAGGGCTTCGGCTTCCACACGCTCGACGGCGGCGCGACGCTCAACCCGTCGACGTACGAGCTGCTCGCCGGCATCCACGCGGTGCCCGCCGAGCAGGTCGTCGTCTTGCCGAACAGCTCGAACGTCTTCATGTCGGCCGAGCGCGCCGCCGAGCTGTCGGAGAAGACGGTCCACGTCGTGCGCTCGCACTCGCAGCAGGCCGGGCTCGCGGCCGCGGTCGCGTTCGACCCGGCGCAGGGCGCGGAGGCCAACGCCGCCGCGCTCGCGGGCGCGCTCGAGCGAGTCCGCACGGGCGCGGTCGCGCCGGCCGCACGGGACGACGTCAACGGCCGCTTCCGCGTCGGCGAGGCCGTCGGGTTCGTCGGCGACGAGTTGGTCGCATGGGGCGAGCCGGCCGACACGCTGCGCTCCGTCCTCGCCGCGCTCGCCGACGAGTCGGAGCTGGTGACGTGCCTCAGCGGCGACGGCGCCCCGCTCGCCCACGCCGACGTCGCCGCCCTCTCCGACGGCGCCGAGCTCGAGGTCGTCGCCGGCGGGCAGCCCGCCTACTGGTGGCTGCTGTCGGCCGAGTAGCCCGATCACTGCATCTCTGACCCCGCATAGCGAGGCAAAAGCTGCAGTGCTCGGCTCGACCGCCCCGCCGGGCATAGTTGGGCGGCCGATGGCCGCCCCCTCGATGCCCCTGCAATTCGCCAGCGCCGAGCCTGCCGGCGCGGCCGAGATCGCCGGCGCGCCGGTCCACCTCCCGCGCCCGTCCCGCCTCGAACGCCCGCTCCCTGGCGACCTCGGCCCGAGAGCGGCCAGAGCGCTCGACACGCTCGGCCTGCACACCGTCGGCGACCTGCTGGAGCACCTGCCTCGTGCGCGGGGAGAGGCGCGCACGATCGCGACGCTCCAGCGCGGCGAGACGGCCACGCTGCTCGTCGAGGTGCGCACGATCACCTCGAAGCCGGTCCGCCGCCGCGGGATGAAGCCGCGCGTCGAGGCGACCGTGGCCGACCACACCGGCTCGACACGGGTCTCCTTCTTCAACCAGCCGTGGCTCGTGCAGCGCTACCCGCCGGCGACGCGGCTGCTGCTGACCGTCCGCACCGATCCGCAGGGACGGATATCCGTCACCGCGCACGCCCCGACGGACCTGCACGTCGCCGCCGAGGCGCAGGTCGCGCAGTACCCGGCGAGCGAGGGGATCGACTCGACGCGCATCCTCGCGCTCGTCCAGGAGCACCGCGACGCGATCGCCGACACGCTGGAGCCGCTGCCGGCGGCGATCCGCGCACAGGAGCGCCTGCCCGACCGCCCGGCGGCGCTGAGCGCGCTGCACTTCCCCGGCAGCGAGGGGGATCCCGAGGGCGGCCGCCGCCGCCTCGCCTTCGACGAGCTGTTGCTGACCCAGCTCGCGCTCCTGCGCCGCCGCGCGCGGCGCGAGCGGGCGGCCAAGGCGCCTCCCCTCGATGCCCAACGAACCCTCACGGAGCGCTGGCTCACCACCGGCCTCCCGTTCGCGCTCACGGACGACCAGGCCAACGCGCTCGCCGACATCGACCAGGACCTCGCTCGACGCCACCCGATGCAGCGCCTGCTGATGGGGGAGGTCGGCTCCGGCAAGACCGTCATCGCGCTGTTCGCGCTGCTGCGCGCGGTCGAGCAGGGCTGGCAGGGCGCGCTGATGGCCCCGACCGAGACGCTCGCCGAGCAGCACTTCGCGACGATCCAGGCGCTGATGCCGGGGGAGGCCGTCCCGGCCGCGCTGCTGACCGGCTCGACCACCGCCGCCCGCCGCGCCGACGTGCTCGGCAAGCTGGCGTCCGGAGAGCTGAGCCTCGTCGTCGGCACGCACGCGCTGATCGAGCCCGACGTGCGCTTCGCGCGGCTCGGCGTCGCGGTCGTCGACGAGCAGCACCGCTTCGGCGTGCGCCAGCGCGCCGCGCTCGACGCGAAGGGGCCCGCCGACCCGGGCGGCGGCGACCGCCTCACCCCGCACGTCCTGCACATGACCGCCACGCCGATCCCGCGCACGCTCGCGCTCGTCCAGTACGGCGACCTCGAGCAGACGGTGCTGAAGCAGCTGCCGCGCGGGCGCCAGCCGATCGAGACGTACGTCGCGAGCGGCGAGCGCGAGCGCACGCGGGCCTACGAGCGCATCCGCGAGGAGCTGCGCGCCGGGCGTCAGGCGTTCGTCGTCTGCCCGCTCGTCGAGGAGTCGGAGGCGCTCCAGGCGAAGGCCGCGCGCGCCGAGTTCGAGCGGCTGCGCGACAGCGAGTTCAAGGACTTCCGCGTCGTGCTGATGCACGGCCAGCTGCGCCCCAGAGAGAAGCAGGAGGCGATGGCCGCGTTCGCCGCCGGCGGCGCCGACGTGCTCGTCGCCACGTCGGTGATCGAGGTCGGGATCGACGTGCCGAACGCGACCGTGATGCTGGTCGAGGACGCCGAGCGCTACGGCATCAGCCAGCTCCACCAGCTGCGCGGGCGGATCGGCCGCGGTCGGCATCCGTCGCTGTGCCTGCTGTTCGGCGCGAAGGACTCCGCCCGCCTGAAGGCGCTCGCCGCGCACCGCGACGGCTTCGAGCTGGCGCAGATCGACCTGCGCCTGCGCAAGGAGGGGGAGCTGATCGGCGGCGTGCGCCAGCACGGCCTGCAGCAGTTCCGGATCGCGCAGCTGCCGGACGACGAGCTGCTGCTCGACCGCGCGCGCCGGCGCGCGGAGGCGATCCTGCATGCCGACCCGGAGCTGGAGCGGCCCGAGCACGCACTGCTCGCGCACGCGCTCGACGCCGCCTACGGCCCCGCCGCGACGGCCGCCGTGGCGGCATGAGGATCGTCGCCGGACGCTACGGCGGGCGCCGCCTGAGCGCGCCGCCCGGGAGCGCCACGCGGCCCACGAGCGACCGCGTGCGCGAGGCGCTCTTCCAGCGCCTCGGCCCGCTCGACGGCCTCGCCGTGCTCGACCTGTTCGCCGGCTCCGGCGCGCTCGCGCTCGAGGCGCTCTCGCGCGGCGCGGCCCGCGTCACGCTCGTCGACAACGGGCCCGCCGCGATCAAGGCGATCCGCGCGAACGCGAGCGCGCTCGGCCTCACCTCCGCACAGGCGGACGTCCGCCGCCAGGACGCGCGCGCGTTCCTCCGCAGCGCACGGGTCGCCGGTCACGAATACGATCTCGTGCTGCTCGACCCTCCATACCGACTCGCGGCCGAGCTGGGACGCGAGCTCTCGCCCTTGATCGCCGCCGTGCTCGCGCCCGGCGGCCGCGTCGTCAGCGAGAGCGACCGCCGCATGCCGCTCGACCTCGATCCCGACCTGCCGCTGACCGACGAACGCCGCTACGGCGACACCCTGATCCGAACCCATGAGCGAACTGAGTAACCGCATCGCCGTCTGCCCGGGCAGCTACGACCCGATCACGAACGGCCACCTCGACGTGATCGGCCGCGCCTCGAAGCTGTTCGAGGAGGTCGTCGTCGCGGTCGTGAACGTGCCGGTCCGCAAGGGCAGAACGCTGTTCTCGACCGAGGAGCGCATCAGCTTCGTCGAGAGAGCCACGGCGCACATGGGCAACGTGCGCGCCGAGCCGTTCAGCAACCTCGTCGTCGAGTTCGCGCAGGGCGTGGGGGCGCGCGCGATCGTCAAGGGCCTGCGCGCGATCTCCGACTTCGAGTACGAGCTGGAGATGCACCAGCTCAACCGCCGCGAGGCGCCGGAGATCGAGTCCGTCTACCTGATGGCCTCCTCGCAGTACAGCTTCCTGCGCTCCAGCGGCGTCAAGGAGCTGGCCACGTTCGGCGGGAACATCGACGATCTCGTGCCAGACTATGTGGCCTCCCGGTTGAAGGAAGAGCTCGGCCGCTGACGAAACAGAGGTTCCGATGGACGTCCTGGTTCTGATCGACAAGCTGGACGACCTCGTCCACAACGCCAAGCCCGTCCCGCTGACGGACCAGGTGCGCGTGGACAAGGAGGAGATCTACGACATCCTCGACCAGATGCGCGCGACGATCCCCGAGGAGATCAAGCAGGCGCGCTGGATCGTCAAGGAGCGTCAGGAGATGCTCGCCGAGGCCAAGCGCGAGGCGGAGCGGATCGTCAGAGAGGCGCGCGAGCGCCAGGAGCGCCTGATCTCCGAGGAGGAGGTCACCAAGCAGGCCGAACGCGCGGCCGAGGACATCATCGAGGACGCGCGCGCCCGCGAGCGCGAGATCCGGCTCGGCGCGGAGGACTACGCCGACGAGATCCTCAACACGCTCGAGGTCAACCTCTCGAAGTTCATCGCGGCCGTCCAGCGTGGTCGCGAGCGCCTGCAGGGCAAGGAAGAGACCGCAGACGTCTCCTAGCGCCCCGCGCGAACCCGACCCCGGACGGCGGACGATCTCGTAGGGTTCGGCGCGCTCCTGCCGCGCGGCCCTCTCGACGCCATCCCCGCCTCGAACGACCTCCCGACGACGCGTCTCGGCAGCGTGCTGGCCGAGGCCGGCGGCCTGCGCGCGCCGCGCGAGCGCGCGGCGCAGCTGCGCGCCGAGCTGCTCGACGCGCTCGCCGACGGCGCCGACGAGCTGTCGCTGCCGCGCTCCGGCTACGGCACGCCGGTCCCGGTCGCGGTCGCGGCCTTCGGGGAGGCGCTGCTGGCGGTCGCGCCCGCGGACCCGGCGCTGCGCGCCGACCCCAACGCGGCCAACGACCGCGCCTGGACGCTCGTCGCGCTCGTCGTCGGCGCGCTCGTCGAGGGGGCCGCGGCGATGGCCGCGGGCGCGCCGCAGGACCTGCAGCTGCAAGCGGGCGCGTGGGAGGGCTGGCTGACGCTGGCGTTCCCGGTCGCGGCGGACGACGTGCTCGTCGCGGTCGAGCTGGCGGTCGAGGCGTTCGAGGAGTCGCTCGCCGACGTCGACCGGCTCAAGGCGCGCGCGTACGCGCTGCCGACGACGGCGCTCGGCGACCTCGTCGGCGAGCTGCGTCCGCCGATCGGCGAGCTGCACCCGCTGCGGATCGCGGAGACGGTCGCGCGGCTCGGCGGCCGGCCGGCCGACGCGCGCTCGATCGAGGAGCACGAGGAGGCGGTCCTGACGGTGCTCGACCCGACGCCCGAGGTCGCGCGGCCGCACGCGGAGGCCGACCCGTCGCTGCGCGTCGCGCGCCGCATGCTGCAGCGGCTGATGGGGATGGGGAAGTGGGGCGGCTACCACACCGAGATCGCGCATCTCGCGCGCGGCTTCGCCGGTCACGACCGCGCGCTGGCGCTGGCGATCGGCGAACGGCTCGTGAACGCCGGGCTGCTGGTCGAGAAGACGAGCGTCCACCAGCGCCACGTGCGGCTGAACCCCCGCCGCGTCGCCGAGATCCACGCGCTCGTCGACCGCGGCGAGCTGCCGCCCGGCCTCGAGCTGCCCGCGCCGTGACGGCGTCACGGTGAAAGTGACTGGCACGTCACCATTCGCCTTCGTGCTGGAATACCGCCCGTGCCCGGACCCGCAGACAAGCTCCTCCACCACACCCGCGTCGCCAAGACGCTGCTCGGCGCCGGCCTGATCGAGCCGACGCGCCCCGACCGCCTCGTGCAGGCGGGCCGCTCGCTGCTGCGCTGGGGGACCAGCTCCGGCGGCGCGGTCGCCGTCACCGCCGCCAGAGCGCCGCACCAGACGGCCGTGATCGACGAGCTGGGCGCGCTCAGCTACGGCGAGCTGCACCGCCGCGCCAACGCGCTCGCCTCCTCGTTCGCCGCGCACGGCGTCCGTCCCGGCGACGGAATCGCGATCATGTGCCGCAACCACCGCGGCTTCATGGACGCGACCGTCGCCGCCTCGCGGCTCGGCGCCCACGCGCTCTACCTCAACACGATGTTCGCCGGGCCACAGCTCGCCGACGTGGTCGCGCGCGAGGGCGCGAGAGCGATCGTCTACGACGAGGAGTTCGCCGCGCTGCTCGGCGACGTGAGCGGGATCGACCGCCGTTTCATCGCCTGGCACGACGGGGAGGGGACCGCCGCCGACCCGCTGCTCGAGGACCTGATCGCCGCCGGCGACCCGGCCGGCGTCCCGCCCGCGCAGGAGCCCGGCCGCGTCGTGATCCTCACGTCCGGCACGACCGGCACGCCGAAGGGCGCGCGCCGCAGCCACGCGGGCCTCTCGTCGGCCGCCGCGCTGCTGTCGAAGATCCCCTACCACGCACGCGAGCGGACGATGATCGCGGCGCCGCTGTTCCACTCCTGGGGCCTGGCGAACTACACGCTCGGCGTCCCGCTCGCGACGACGTTCGTGCTGCGGCGGCGCTTCGACCCGGAGGGGACGTTGCGCGCGATCGCCCGCCACCGCGCGACCGCGCTCGTCGTCGTGCCGGTGATGCTGCAGCGGATCCTCGAGCTGCCGCAGGAGACGCTCGACCGCTACGACACCTCCTCGCTGCGGATCATCGCGGTCAGCGGCTCGGCGCTGCCCGGCCCGCTCGCGACGCGCGTGATGGACCAGTTCGGCGACGTGCTCTACAACCTCTACGGCTCGACCGAGGTCGCGTGGGCGACGATCGCCACGCCGGAGGACCTGCGCGCCGCCCCGGGCACCGCCGGCAGACCGCCGCTGGGGACGGTCGTGAAGCTGTTCGACGAGCACGACCGCGAGGTCGCGTTCGGCCAGACCGGCCGCATCTTCGTCGCCAGCGGCTTCCCGTTCGAGGGCTACACCGGCGGCGACACGAAGGCGACGATCGGCGAGCTGATGTCGTCCGGCGACGTCGGCCACTTCGACGCGGCCGGCCGCCTGTTCGTCGACGGGCGCGACGACGACATGATCATCTCCGGGGGCGAGAACCTGTTCCCCGGCGAGGTCGAGGACCTGCTGGCCGGCCACCCGGCGATCCGCGAGGTCGCGGTCGTCGGCGTCCCCGACGAGGCGTGGGGGCAGCGGCTGAAGGCGTTCGTCGTGCTGCAGGAGGGCGCGAGCGCCGACGCGGACGAGCTGAAGGGCTACGTCAAGCAGAACCTCGCCGCGTTCAAGGTCCCGCGCGAGATCGCGTTCGTCGACGCGCTGCCGCGCAACGCGACCGGCAAGGTCCTCAAGCGCGATCTGGCGTAGCGCCGCGCCTCGCTACATTGCGAGGCATGCGCCCGCGCGCCGACAGCTTCGACCTCGCCGCGCTGCGCCTGACCGCGGGCGAGGCGCGCTCGCTCGAGCTGTCCGAGCCGGTCGAGCCGTTCGAGCTGGGCGGGCAGCGGTACGCGGTGACGCCCTCCCCGGTGCCGATCTGCCTCGACGTCTCGCGCACGAGCCACCAGGGCTGGGCGCTGCGGCTGCGCTTCGAGGCGGCGCTGGAGGGCCCGTGCATGCGCTGCCTGGAGCCGGCCGCGCCGCGCTTCGCGATCGACGCGCGCGAGTTCGACCAGCCGGGCGGGGGCGAGGAGCTGGAGAGCCCGTACGTCACCGAGCAGGAGGTCGACCTCGCCGCCTGGACGCGCGACGCGCTCGCGCTCGCTCTGCCGCCGCAGCTGATCTGCCGCGAGGACTGTGCCGGGCTGTGCCCGGTGTGCGGGGAGAACCTGAACGCCGCGGGGCCGGATCACCGCCACGAGTCCGCGCCCGATCCGCGCTGGGCGAAGCTGCGCGAGCTCGAGCTGTAGCGGGCGCGTCGCCGTTCCGGCGCGCCGCCTGCGCAGGTCGCCTGGTAGCCTGCACGATCTCATGGCCGTCCCGAAGCAGAAGCAATCCCACGCGCGCACGAACAAGCGCCGCTCGCAGCACAAGATCTCGGCGCCGTCGATCCACGCGTGCCCGCAGTGCCACAGCCCGCGCATGCCGCACCGGGTCTGCCCCACGTGCGGCACGTACGCCGGGCGTGACGTGGTCGCCGCCTCCGGCGACGACGCCTAGACCCCGGGCGCACCGCCTCGTGCCGCCGATCACCGTCGCCGTCGACGCGAACGGCGCGGACCTCGGTCCCGCCGAGGTCGCGGCCGGCGCCGCGATCGCGGCCGAGCAGGGCGTGCGCGTGCTGCTGTTCGGGCCGAAGGGCGCGATCGGGCCGACGCCCGGCGGCGTCGAGGTGATCGACGCGCCCGTGTCGATCGCGAAGGCGCCGGATCCCGCGCTCGCCGTCCGCTCGACGCCGGACGCCTCGATCGTGCTGGCCTCCAAGGCGGTCGCCGACGGGCGCGCGGACGCGCTCGTGTCGGGCGGCTCGACCGGCGCCGCGCTCGCGGCCGGCCTGTTTCACGTCAAGCGGGCGCGCGGCGTCCACCGTCCGGCGCTTGCGATCGCGATGCCGGTCCCGGGCGCGCCGGTGCTGCTGCTCGACGTCGGCGCGAGCGTCGAGGTGCGGCCCGAGCATCTCGTCCAGTTCGCCTACATGGGCGCGGCGTTCGCGCAGGCGGTGCTGGGCGTGCGCGACCCCCGCGTCGCGCTGCTGTCCAACGGCGAGGAGCCGGACCGCGGCACGCCCGACGTCGTCGCCGCGCATCAGCGCCTCGCCGGCAGCGCCCGCGGCCGCCTCAACTTCGTCGGCAACGTCGAGGGGACGCAGATCACCGAAGGCGTCGCCGACGTCGTCGTGATGGACGGCTTCACCGGCAACATCGCGCTGAAGCTGATGGAGGGCGTCTCCGCGAAGCTGATGCGCACGATCCGCGACGTCGCGACGGCGAGCCCGCGTGGGCGCGTCGGCGGCCTGCTGCTGCGCGGCCCGCTGCGCGGCCTGCGCGACGACATCGACCCGGAGCTGGCGGGCGGCGCCTACATGCTGGGCCTGCGCCGCACCGGCGTGGTGGCGCACGGCCGCTTCTCGCGCACCGGCTTCGCGCGCGCGATCGACGTCGCCGCGCGCGGCGTGCGCGAGGACGTCGTCGGCCGCACGCTGGCCGCGCTCGAGCAGGCGGGCGCGCTGCGCGGCGCGCCGGCCGCCGCCGGGGAGCCGCCGTCCGAGGCGCCGGCTAGCGTCCCGGCGCAATGACCCGCGAGCAGGTCCTCGAGCGCGTGCGCGCGCACCTCGCAGACGAGCTGGCGATCGACCCCGAGCAGATCGGCGAGGGGACGCGCTTCCGCGAGGACCTGGAGGCTGACTCGCTCGACCTCTACACGCTCGTCCAGGAGCTGGAGGACCAGTACGCGATCCGCATCTCCGACGAGCAGGCGGCGAAGATCCTCACGGTCGGCCAGGCCGTCGACTTCGTGATGACCTCGTCCGCCGTCGCGACCGACGACCGCGAGCCGAGGCCCTGACCGCTGAGCGCCCTCGCGGAACTGCTCGATCGGCTGCCGGACGACCTCGCCCGGCAGGTGGTCACACATTCGTCGTGGACGGAGCGCCGCTCGGACTCGTACGAGCGGCTCGCGTTCCTGGGCGACAGCGTCCTGTCGCTCGCCGTCACGACGCACCTCTACCCGCGCCTGGAGGCGGAGCGCTTCGGCGCCGGCCGGCTCACGAAGATCCGCGCGCAGGCGGTCTCAGGCCGCTCCTGCATGGCGGTCGCCGAGCGGATCGGGATGCCGGAGCGGCTGCGTGCGGCGGCGCCGGACGGGACGGGGCAGAACGCGGACGCGTTGGTTCGCACGGAGCGGGTGCTGGCGTCGGTGATCGAGGCGGTGATCGGCGCCTGCTACCTCGCGTTCGGGTACGAGGAGACCGCCGCCGCCGTGGTGGACGCGTTCGCGCCGGAGGTCGAGGAGGCGCTGGAGCATCCGGTCGACTTCAAGTCGGCCTTGCAGGAGCGGCTCGCGCGCCGCGGCGAGCTGGTCGCGTACACCGTGACGGACGAGCAGGGGCCGCCGCACGACCGCGTCTTCACGGTCGAGGCGAGCGTCGCGGGCGTCGAGGTCGGACGCGGCCAGGGACGTTCGAAGAAGGACGCCGAGCAGGAGGCCGCTCGCGTCGCGTTGGAGGCCATGGGAGAGTGAGGCACCTCCGATGCACCTGAAGTCGCTCAGCCTCAAGGGCTTCAAGTCCTTCCCCGACCGCACGAAGCTGTCCTTCGGCGAGGGCGTCAGCGTGATCGTCGGCCCGAACGGCTCGGGCAAGTCGAACGTCACCGACGCGGTCCTGTGGGCGCTTGGCGAGCAGTCGCCGCTGGCGGTGCGCGGCCAGACGATGCAGGACGTGATCTTCGGCGGCGGCCACGGTCGCAAGGCGAGTCAGGAGGCGGAGGTCGAGCTGGTGCTCGACAACTCCGACGGCACGCTCGGGCTCGACTTCTCCGAGGTCTCGATCCTGCGCCGGCTCGACCGCTCGGGCGACGGCGAGTATCGCTTGAACGGCGCGCGCTGCCGGCTCGTCGACGTGCTGGAGCTGCTGTCGGACACGGGCCTCGGCAAGGAGGCGCACTCGGTCGTCTCGCAGGGCCGCGTCGAGGCGATCGTCACCTCCAAGCCGCGCGACCGGCGCCTGCTGATCGAGGAGGCGGCCGGGCTCGGCAAGCACCGCAAGCGCCGCCGCCGCGCGCAGCTCAAGCTCGCGCGCACGCAGGACAACCTCGACCGCGCGCTCGACGTCGAGCGCGAGGCGCGCTCGCGGTTGCGGCCGCTCAAGCGCCAGGCCGAAGCGGCCGAGCTGCACGCGCGGCTGGAGCGCCAGACGCTCGAGGCGCGCTGGGAGCTGGGCCGCGACGCGCTGCGCGCCAGCCGGCTCGAGCTGGAGCAGGCGGAGGCGGCCGCGCGCGCCGCGCGCGAGCGCAGCGCGGAGGCCGAGCAGGCGCTCGCCGCCGTCGCTAGACGCCGTGAGGCGGCCGAGGAGGCGCTCGCCGCGCGCAGCGAGCAGCGCGAGGAGCTGTCGGAGCGCGCCTACCGCGCGCGCTCGGCCGGCGAGCGCGTCGGCATGCGGCTCGATGCCGCGCGCACGACCGTCTCGTCGCTGGGCGAGCGGCTCGTGCGCCACGAGGCCGAGCTCGAGACGCTGCGCGAGCAGGCGGCAGCCGACGTGCCCGACGCCGACGCGGCCCACCGTGTCGCCGCGCTGGAGGCCGAGCTGGTCGCGCTGGAGCAGGACCGCAGAGCGGCGCTGGAGCGCGAGCTGGCGGAGCTGGAGCAGCGCCGCGCCGCCGCCGCGGCCGAGGCGCAGCGCCTGCACGCCGCCGCCGCGGCGGCGCGCGCCGAGCTGGCGACGGCCGAGGAGGCCGCCGAGGCGGCGCGGGGGAGACGGCGCGAGGCCGAGCGCGCGGTCGAGGCGGCGCGCCGCGAGGCGGCGCGCGTGGGCGGCGAGCTGGCGGCCGCGAACCACTTCCTGCGCGCCCACGCCGGCGCGCCCGGCGGCGCGCCCGCGCTCGCCGACGCGCTCGAGGTCGCCGGCGGCTACGAGTTGGCGCTCGCGGCCGCGCTCGACGGCCGCCTGCGCGCCGCCGTCGTCGCCGACCGCGCGGCCGGCGCGGAGCTGCTGGAGCGGGCCGGGCGCGACGGTGGCGCCGCGCTCGTGACCGCCTCCGCGACGCAGTCGCCCGCGCCCTCGAAGCCGCCGACGCCCGACGCCGAGCGGCTGCTCGACCACGTGCGCGGCCCGGCCGACACGCTCGCGCTCGCGTCCGCGCTGCTCGCCGACACATGGGTCGTCGGTGACGTCGCCGACGTGCGCGAGGACTTCGGCGGCACCGCCGTCACGCGCGAGGGCCGCGTCTGGATCGGCGCCTGGGGCGAGCTGCGTCAGGTCCCCGCCGGCGGCGAGGAGCGCGTGCTGGCCGAGCGCAATCGCCGCGACCAGCTCGTCGCCGAGAGCGAGGCGGCGGCGCGCGCCGAGCACGAGGCGGCCCAGCACGTCGAGGGGCTGCTCGCCGCCGTGAGCGCCGCCGACGGCGCCCGCGACGAGGCCGAGGCCTCCATGCGCGCGGCCGTGCGCGCGCACGACGAGGCGGCCGAGCAGGAGGCGCGCGTCGTGCGCCTGATCGAGCAGCGCCGCTCCGCCGGCGACGAAGGTCCGGGCGCCGTGCGCAGAGCGCAGATCGAGGCCGAGCTGACGGCCGAGCGGCGCCTCGCCGAGCGCGCCGAGCGCGACCGCGCCGAGCGCACCGCGCGGATCGCCGCCGCCGAGCAGCGCCTGCAGCGCGAGCGCGCGCTCGTCCCCGGCGCCGAGCGGCTCGTCGAGGTGCTGGCCGAGGCGGCCTCCGCGATCGCCGCGCGCGTCGAGGTCTTCGACGCCGAGCTGGCCGCGCACCGCCAGGCGGGCGAGCACGTCGCCGTCGAGCTGCGCGCCTGCGCGCGCGAGGAGGCCGAGCTGCAGGGCCGCCTCAAGCGCGACGGCGAGGCCGTCACCGGCGCTGAGGTGCGCGCGCAGCAGGCACGCGACCGGATGGCGGAGGCCGACGCCGAGCTGAGAGCGCTCGCCGAGCCGCTCGGGCTGGAGCCGCAGCCCGCCGAGCAGCCGCTGCCGGAGGAGGAGCGCGCCCAGCTCGCCGACCGCATCGCGCGCCTCCAGCGCCGCCGCGAGCAGCTCGGGCCGGTCAACCCGCTCGCGCAGGACGAGTACGAGGAGGCGGTCGCGCACGTCGAGGAGCTGGAGCGCCAGCGCGCCGACCTCGAAGCGGCGCTGCGCGAGCTGGGCACGCTGATCAAGGACACCGACCGCCAGATCCGCGAGACGTTCGAGGCGACGTTCGAGGCGGCGGCGAGAAACTTCGAGGAGCTGGCCGAGCACGTGTTCCCGGGCGGCCGCGGGCGCCTGCGGCTCGTGCGCGAGGACGCCGGTCCGCGGCCGGTGCTGGGCGGCGCGAGAGCCGACGCCGACCCGGACGCGGCCGCCTCCGCCGACGACGCGGACGCCGCCGCCGACCTGGAGGAGCGCGAGGAGGACGACCTGCTCGGCGTCGAGATCGAGATCACGCCGGCCGGCAAGTCGATGAAGCGCCTGTCGCTGCTGTCGGGCGGCGAGAAGTCGATGACCGCGCTCGCCTTCCTGTTCGCGATCTTCCTCGCGCGGCCGTGCCCGTTCTACATCCTCGACGAGGTCGAGGCCGCGCTCGACGACCTCAACATCGACCGCTTCCTGACGCTGCTGCGCAAGTACGCCGAGCGCGCGCAGTTCATCGTCGTCACGCACCAGAAGCGCACGATGGAGGCGGCCGACAGCCTCTACGGCGTCTCGATGGGCGGCGACGGCATCTCGAAGGTCATCAGCCGCAAGCTCCCGCCCGCGCAGCCGGCCCAAGAGCCGGCGACCGCCGCCTAGCCCAGCGCCTTCTCGAACCAGTGGGTCGCCGTCGGCGACCCGTTGTAGTCGTCGATCTCGGCGTACCCGGTCGCCGCGTACAGCTCCAGCGCCTCGGGCTGCGCCGCGTTCGTGTCGAGTCGCAGGCGCGCATGCCCAAGCTCGCGCGCACACGCCTCCAGCTCGGCCAGCAGCCGCCGCGCATGGCCCCGCCGCCGCGCCGTCGGCACCACGTACATGCGCTTGATCTCGCCGACTCGCGCCGCCGCGTCGAGCGTCCGCAGTCCGCCGCAGGCGACCGGCTCGCCGTCCTCCAGCGCCACCAGGAACGTGCCGCCGGGCGGCTCCATCTCGTGCACCTCGACGCGCTTGCCGCCGCTGCCGGCCGGGGGGTCCAACGGCGAGAACGGCCGCCCGCGCGCCATCAGCTCGGCCTCGTACTCGGCCAGCAGCCGGGCCGCCTCGGGCGCGTCGGCGCTGACCCGGCGGATCACGATGGAGGGCGACGACACGCTGGTATCGTCGCCGATCGCGATGGCACGTGACTGGACGGACCTCTTCATCATCGGTGACGGCGGCGTCGTCACCGCGTCCGAGGACGCGCCCGAGCAGCAGGAGCAGCGCCGCGGCTTCTTCAGGCGGCTGCGCGAGAACATGCGCAAGACGCGCGAGGCGCTCACGAGCGAGCTGCAGGCGACGCTGTTCGAGAACCTCGACGACGAGACGTGGGAGCGCCTCGAGGAGGCGCTGATCATGGCCGACGTCGGCGCCCGCACGACGGCCGAGATCGTCGAGCGGCTCGAGCAGGAGGCACAGGCCGGCGAGCTGACCGGCGGCGAGCAGCTCAGCGCCCGCCTCACGGAGCTGCTGGCCGAAGCGGCCCGCACGGGCGAGGACACGATCGACCTCACCGCCAAGCCGACGGTGATCCTCGTCGCCGGCGTCAACGGCACCGGCAAGACGACCTCGCTCGGCAAGCTCGCCTGGCACCTGCGCAAGGAGCTGGGCCAATCCGTCGTGCTGGGCGCCGCCGACACGTTCCGCGCCGCCGCGGTCGAGCAGCTCGAGCAGTGGGCGCAGCGCGCCGACGTCGCGTTCGTGAAGGGCGCGCCCGACGCGGACCCCGGCGCGGTCGCCTACGACGCGGTCCAGCAGGGCGTGCGCGACGGCGCCGACGTCGTCCTGATCGACACGGCCGGGCGCCTGCACACGCAGGACAACCTGATGGCCGAGCTGGCGAAGATCCGCCGCGTCGTCGCGAAGCAGCTGCCCGAGGCGCCGCACGAGGTCCTGCTCACCGTCGACGCGACGACGGGGCAGAACGGCCTGCGCCAGGCGAAGCTGTTCTCCGAGGCGGTCGAGGTCGACGGGATCGTCCTGACGAAGCTCGACGGGACCGCCAAGGGCGGCATCGC
This sequence comes from Actinomycetota bacterium, assembly GCA_018268595.1. GTDB lineage: Bacteria > Actinomycetota > Thermoleophilia > Solirubrobacterales > Solirubrobacteraceae > Conexibacter. The sequence continues at coordinate 120,587 of JAFDWH010000019.1, forward strand.
GCTCGCGATCGCGCGCGAGCTGGGCATCCCGGTCAAGCTGATCGGGATCGGCGAGCAGCTCGAGGACCTGCGCCCGTTCGACGCGGACGACTTCGCCCGCGCGCTGCTCGGCTGAATCGCCCGCTCACAGCAGTATTCTCGAATCCAGAGATGGACTCGTGGGTGATCTGGATTCTCGTGGCGGTCGCGTTCGGCATCGGCGAGGTGCTGACGACGACGTTCGTGTTGGCGCCGTTCAGCGTCGGCGCGCTCATCGCGGCGCTCGTCGCAGCGATCGGCGGCGGCGCCGTCGGCTCGTGGTCCGTCTTCATCGTCGTGTCGCTGCTGATGCTGTGGGTCGTGCGCCCGATCGCGCGAGCGCACATGAGAACGCCCGCGCAGCTGCGCACCGGCACGGCGGCGCTGATAGGGCGCCGCGCAATCGTGCTTGAGCGCATCGCGAACGACGAGGGCGTCGGCTGCGTGAGAATCGACGGCGAGGTGTGGACCGCCCGCGCCTATGACGAGGAGAGCGTCATCGAGGCCGGCACGCCCGTGCAGGTCATTGAGATCCGGGGCGCCACGGCGCTCGTGAGCGAGTAGAGGTAGAGGGAGCCCCCATGGCCGCACTGATCGTGCTCGTCGTCGTCGCCTTCTTCGTGCTGATCGTCGCGATCCGCACCATCCGCATCATCCCGCAGGCGAAGGCCGGCGTCGTCGAGCGGCTCGGCCGCTACAGCCGGACGCTCAACCCGGGCCTGACGATCGTCATGCCGTTCATCGACCGCGTCCGCCCGCTCGTCGACCTGCGCGAGCAGGTCGTCTCGTTCCAGCCGCAGCCGGTCATCACCGAGGACAACCTCGTCGTGCAGATCGACACGGTCCTCTACTTCACGATCACCGACGCGAAGTCCGTCACCTACGAGGTCGCCAACCCGTTGCAGGCGATCGAGCAGCTGACCGTCACGACGCTGCGCAACGTGATCGGCGGCCTCACGCTCGAGCAGGCGCTGACGAGCCGCGACAACATCAACTCGCAGCTGCGCGTCGTGCTCGACGAGGCGACCGGCAAGTGGGGGATCCGCATCAACCGCGTCGAGCTGAAGTCGATCGACCCGCCGGGGACGATCCAGGAGGCGATGGAGAAGCAGATGCGCGCCGAGCGCGACCGCCGCGCCGCGATCCTCACCGCCGAGGGCGTCAAGCAGTCGCAGATTCTCACGGCGGAGGGCGAGCAGCAGGCGGCCGTGCTGCGCGCGACCGGCGAGCGCCAGGCGGCGATCCTCAGAGCGGAGGGCGAGGCGAGAGCGATCCAGACCGTCTTCCAAGCGATCCACGAAGGCCGCCCCGACGCCGAGCTGCTCAGCTACCAGTTCGTGCAGGCGCTGCCGAAGATGGCCCAGGGGGAGGGCGCGACCATCTACATGGTCCCGTCCGAGGTGACCCGCGCGCTCGAGGGGCTCGGGCAGGCGTTCGTCAGACGCGGCGACGCGCCGCTGCCACCCGCTCCGCCGGCATAGCCCGCGCGCCGCGCGCCCGCCAGCTAACCTCGACCGTCCATGTTCGACTCCCTGGCCGAGAAGCTGCAGGCCACGCTCGCCGACGTGCGCGGGCGGGGCACGCTGACCGAGGACGACGTCAACGCGGCGATGCGCGAGATCCGCCTCGCGCTGCTCGAGGCCGACGTCAACTTCAGAGTCGTCAAGTCGTTCACCTCCGCCGTCAAGGAGCGCGCGCTCGGCAGCGACGTGATCGGCCAGCTCAACCCCGGCCAGCAGGTCGTCAAGATCGTCAACGAGGAGCTGTCGGAGCTGATGGGCGGCGCCGCGCGCGAGCTGGCGTTCGCGTCCAGCCCGCCGACGGTGATCCTGGTGGCCGGGCTGCAGGGCTCCGGCAAGACGACGGCGACCGGCAAGCTCGCCCGCTACCTGCGCGACCAGCACAGAGCATCGGTCGCCGTCGCCGCCTGCGACGTCTATCGCCCGGCCGCGGTCGACCAGCTCGTGAAGGTCGCCGGCCAGGTCGGCGCCGACGTCTACGAGAGAGGCACGGACGCGAGCCCGGTCGAGATCGCGAAGTGGGCCCGCGAGCGCGCCGAGCGCGAGGGCAAGGACGTGCTGATCGTCGACACCTCCGGCCGCCTGCACGTCGACGAGGCACTGATGCAGGAGCTGGCCGAGATCAAGCGCGTCACGAAGCCGACGAACGTGCTGCTCGTCGTGGACGCGATGACCGGCCAGGACGCCGTCAATGTCGCCGAGCAGTTCGCCGAGGTCGCGCAGTTCGACGGCGTCGTGATGAGCAAGCTCGACGGCGACGCGCGCGGCGGTGCTGCATTGAGCGTCAAGGCCGTCACCGGCAAGCCGATCCTGTTCGCCTCCACCGGCGAGAAGCTCGACCAGTTCGAGCGCTTCCACCCGGACCGCATGGCGCAGCGCATCCTCGGGATGGGCGACGTCATGACGCTGATCGAGAAGGCGGAGCGCCAGTTCGACGAGGATCAGGCGAAGGAGCTGGAGCGCAAGATCCGCAAGTCGGAGTTCGGCCTCGACGACTTCCTCGACCAGATGCGCCAGATCCGCAAGCTCGGCCCGCTTCAGAACCTGCTCGGGATGCTGCCCGGCCTCGGCGGCCACCAGCTCTCGAAGATGAGAGTGGACGAGCGCGAGTTCGACCGCATCCAGGCGATCATCCTGTCGATGACGCCGGAGGAGCGGCGCAATCCCGAGGTCATCAAGGGCTCGCGTCGCATCCGCATCGCGAGAGGCTCCGGCACGAACGTGCAGGCCGTGAAGGCGCTGATCAGACAGTTCGGCCAGATGCAGAAGCTGATGAAGGCGATGTCGCAGGGGAAGGCGCCGGACATCGGGGCACTCATGCGCCAGGCGCGCTGAGTCGGTACTCTCCTTCGTCGGTCTTCACCGAAACTGCGAAAGGAACCCGTGGCAGTACGACTTCGTCTGACCCGCGTCGGCGGGCGCAAGAACCCGATCTGGCGCGTCGTCGCCGCCGATCAGCGCTCCAAGCGCGACGGCCGCGTGCTCGAGACGCTCGGGCACTACAACGCGCAGACGCAGCCGTCGACGATCGTGCTCGACGAGGAGCGCGTCCGCCACTGGCTGGCGAACGGCGCGCAGCCGTCGCAGACCGTCTCCAAGCTGCTCAAGACGCAGGGCATCAACTGATCGCCCTGCCCTCCGTCCCGCCGGCTGCGTGATGAAGGAGCTGCTCGAGTACCTCGCCCGCGAGCTCGTCGACGAGCCCGGCGAGGTCCAGGTCGAGGAGTTCGAGGAGGACGACGGCACGCTCGTGTTGGAGCTGTCCGTCGCCGACGAGGACTACGGCAAGGTGATCGGCCGCGGCGGCCGCACCGCCAACGCGCTGCGCCTCGTCGTGAAGGCGGCGGCGGTGAAGGAAGACCGCCGCGTGCTCGTCGACATCGTCGACTGAGCCGTGGCCGACGACCTGCTGCACGCGGGCCGGGTCGGCAGACCGCACGGGCTTGACGGCAGCTTCCACGTGACCCGTCCCCAGTCGGTGCTGCTCGCCGCCGGCCGCCGGCTGCTCGTCGGCGACGGCGAGGACGAGATCGTCCGCCGCGCCGGCACCGACGCACACCCGATCCTGCGGCTCGCGAGCTGCACGACGCGCACCCAGGCGGAGGCGCTGCGCGGCCGCGACCTGCTCGTGCCGGCCGACGAGGCGCCCGAGCTGGAGGAGGACGAGTGGTGGCCCGAGGAGCTGGAGGGCTGCGCCGTCCACGACGGCGCGCGCGAGGTCGGCACGGTCCGGCGCCTGCTCGCGCTGCCGTCCTGCGAGGTGCTCGAGGTCGCGCGGCCGGCGGGCGCCGGCGGCGAGCTGCTCGTCCCGCTGATCCACGACGCCGTCCGCTCGGTCGACGTCGAGGCGCGGCGGATCGAGATCGACCTCGCGTTCCTGGGGGAGAGATGACCCCGCGCCCCCGCCGCTCCGCCATCGCCCGCCGCGCCGCCACCGCACGCGCCTGATGCAGATCGACGTCTTCACGCTCTTCCCCGAGGCGTTCGACTGGTTCCGCAACCAGCGCCACGTGACCAACGTGCTCGCGCACGGCCACGCGCTCGACTGCGTCGACTACCGCGACACGACGCCGCTGACCGGCGGGCAGGTCGACGACATGCCGTTCGGCGGCGGCGCCGGGATGGTGCTGCGCGTCGACGTCGTCGAGGCTGCGCTGCGCGCCCGCTACGACATCGACCCGGTCGAGCTGCGCGCGCGTCGGCGCGTGATCGCGCTCGCGCCGAGCGGCCGCCTGCTGGACGACGCGCTCGTCGACGAGCTGGCGGCCGAGCCGGCGCTGACGCTGCTGTGCGGGCGCTATGAGGGCTTCGACGAGCGCATCGTCGAGCACTTCGCGACCGAGTCGGTCTCGATCGGCCGCTACGTGCTGGCCGGGGGGGAGCTGGCGGCGATGGTCGTCGCGGACGCGGTGCTGCGCAAGCTGCCGGGCGCGCTCGGCCACGAGCACTCGGCGCTGGAGGAGTCCTACAGCGCCGCGCTCGAGGGCGCGCCCGAGTATCCGCACTACACGCGCCCGGCCGAGTGGCGTGGCTGGGGCGTGCCGGAGGTCCTGCTGTCCGGCCACCACGCGCGCGTCGAGGAGTGGCGCCGCGAGCAGAGCCGGCTGCGCGCCCGGGCCGAGCGCGACGCGCACGACGCCGCCCGTGCCGGGCGACGCCCATGACGCCGCCCGGCACGCCCGGCGCGCTCCGCATCCCGATCCGGCCTCGTCCGGCGCGGACCCGCCCGGTCACGACGCCCCCCGCTGAGCGTCTCCGCTACCATTGCGCAGCCGGCGGCCACGAGGCCGCCACTTCTACGCTATGAGCACGGTCATCGAAAGTCTCGAGCGCGCGCAACTGCGCCGCCTTCCCTCCTTCGACGCGGGTGATCGCGTCCGCGTCCACTTCCAGGTGATCGAGGGCACGCGTCGCCGCACGCAGGTCTTCGAGGGCGTCGTCATCAAGCGCCAGGGCCACGGCGTGCGCGAGACCTTCACGGTCCGCAAGCAGTCGTTCGGCGTCGGCGTCGAGCGCACGTTCCCGCTGCACTCGCCGAAGATCGAGAAGATCGAGGTGGCGGCCCGCGGCGAGGTGCGGCGCGCGAAGCTCTACTACCTGCGCGGCCGCGTCGGCAAGCGCGCCCGCGTGCGCGAGCGCCGCTCGATCGGGCCCGAGGAGGTCGTCGAGCGCGAGCTGCTGCACGCGGCGGTGCCCGACGAGCCCGAGGCCGCCGAGCCGGAGATCGCCGACGCCGAGGCGCTCGCCGCCGACGCGGCGACGGAGGCCCCCGAGGTCGAGACGCCCGCTGTGCCCGAGGCCGAGGTCGCCGACGCTCCCGCAGCCGACTCCGCCGAGACTGACGCGCCCGCCGAGGCCGAGGCCCCGGCCGAGGCATCCGACTCCGCCGACGAGTGAAGCGCAAGTCGGGCGCCGGCTCGCTGCTGGAGCTCGTGCTCGTCGTCGCCGTCGCGCTCGGCATCGCACTCGTCGTCCAGGCGTTCGTCGTCAAGCCGTACCGCATTCCCAGCGGCTCGATGGAGCCCACGCTCGCGGTCGGCGAGCGCGTGATCGTCAACCGCATCGGCAACCGCTTCGGCGCGCCCGGCGTCGGCGACATCGTCGTCTTCCACCCGCCGCGCGGTGCCGACACGAACGAGTGCGGCAACGCCGGTCAGGGACCGTTCTACGAAGGGCCGGGCAGCCGCCGGCCCTGCGACAGGCCGACCGCCACGCGCTCGGACCAGAACTTCATCAAGCGCGTCGTCGGCCTCCCCGGCGACCGCATCGCCGTCCGCGACGGCCACGTCGTGCGCAACGGCGTCGAACAGCGCGAACCGTACATCCGCGCGTGCGGCGGCGGGCCCGACTGCAACCTCGGCGCGGTGACCGTGCCGCCGGGCCACTACTTCATGATGGGCGACAACCGCGGCGCCTCCGACGACAGTCGCTACTGGGGACCCGTCCCACGCAGCTGGATCATCGGGGACGCGTTCTTCAGCTACTGGCCGCCCAAGCAGTTCGGCCTGCTCTGAGCACCGCCTCGGCGTGCCTGGCGGCGTCATCAGTCGCTCGCCTGCGTGTGCAGGCCACGCTCCCTGCTTCCTTGCCAGGCACGCCGATCCGGCGCTCACAGCAGGCCGAACCCGGGTGCGCGCCACGCCATCTTCCCCGCGCGGTAGAACTCGCTCGATGAGCGCGACCGCCAGCCCTCCGCGCAGACGTAGAGCGAGACCGCGCCCGCCGGCCCGCAAGCTGTTCGCGTTCGACCGCGCGCTCGGCGCGCGCTTCGTCGCAGGCGCCGACGAGGCCGGCCGCGGCTGCCTCGCCGGTCCGCTCGTCGCGGCCGCCGTGCTGTTCGACTACGAGCGGCTGCGGCCGGCGGACGTGCGGGTGCTCGCGGCGCTCAACGACTCCAAGCAGCAGACTGAGGCGCGCCGCGAGGAGCTGTACCCGCTGATTCTGCGGCTCGCCGCCGACGTGGCCGTCGTCTCGCGCTGCGCGCCGGGCATCGACCGCCGCGGCCTGCACAAGACGAACCTCGCGGCGCTGCGTGACGCGCTGCGGCGTGTCGCGCGCGACGGCTGCGTCTGCCTGACGGACGGCTTCCGCGTCGGCGCCGTCGGCCACGAGCAGCGCGCCGTCGTCGGCGGCGACGCGACGAGCGCCGCGATCGCGGCCGCGTCGGTGATCGCGAAGGTCACGCGCGACCGCTACATGCGCCGCGCGGACGCGCTGCACCCCGGCTGGGAGTTCGCCGGCCATGTCGGCTACGCGACGCCGGAGCACCGGGCCGCGATCGAGCGCCTCGGCGTCTCGCCGCTGCATCGGCGCTCGTTCCAGAGCATCGCCTACCAGCAGCTCACGCTCTGACGGCGCGGCCCGCAGGCGCGTCGGTCAGAACGCGCCCTCGAGGTGCTCCAGCGCCACGAGCCGCCCACGCGCGTCGATCGTCACGCCGATCGCGTCGAAGCGCAGCTCGGGCGTGCGCGGGCGGTCATCCCGCGCCTGGAGCCACGCGGCGGCCATGCGCCGCAGGCGACGGCACTGCGCCTCGCGCAGCCCCTCGAACGGGCTCGCCGCCCCGAGCCGGCGCGTCTTGACCTCGCAGAAGACGATGCGCTGCGCGTCAGCCGCGATCAGGTCGATCTCGCCCCAGCGCGTGCGGTGGTTGCGCGCGAGGACGGTGAGCCCGCGCCGCTCGAGATGCTCGGCGGCGAGTTGCTCCCCGACGCGGCCGAGGCGGTGACGCAGGTCGTTCGACATGCCGGCGGAAGCTACGGCCGCCGTTGCGGTGCTCGTCCCGCGCTTTGCGTCGATTTGCAGCGGTTTTGGTGCAGGCGCGACCGCTCGAGATTCGTTGCGAAGCACGTGTCTGGCGCAACAGATCGGCTCGTAGCGTGGCCGGCATGCTCGCCCGCGTCGTCACCTTCGCGATCGACGGCGTCGATCCGCGCCCCGTCTGGGTCGAGGTCGACATCCGCCCGGGACTGCCGGCCTTTCGCATCGTCGGCCTCGCCGACGCCGCCGTGCGCGAGGCGCGCGAGCGCGTCCGTGCGGCGATCCTGAACTCCCGCTTCGAGTTCCCCGCCCGGCGCATCACGGCCAACCTCGCGCCCGCGCACCTGCGTAAGGTCGGTCCCGGCTTCGACGCCGCGCTCGCCGTCGGGTTGCTCGCGGCGAGCGGCCAGTGCACGGGCGACGCGCTCGACCGCTGGGCCGTCTTCGGCGAGCTGTCGCTGTCGGGGATGCTGCGTCCCTGCCGCGGTGTGCTGGCGGTCGCGGAGGGCGCACGCCGCGCCGGCGTCCGCGGTCTGATCGTCCCGTCCGAGCGCGCCGCCGAGGCGGCGCTCGTCGAGGGGGTCGAGGTCGCGGCGGTGGCAGACCTGCGCGGTGTCGCGGCCGTGCTGGACGGCGGCGACGTGCCGCCGCCGCCGCCCGCCCCGGCACCGTCGGCGGCGCGCGTGCCCGGTGCCGAGGAGCCGGACCTGGCCGACGTGCGCGGTCACGAGCTGCCGTTGCGCGCCCTCGAGATCGCGGCCGCGGGCGCCCACAACCTGCTGCTCGAGGGGCCGCCGGGCAGCGGCAAGACGATGCTGGCACGCCGTCTCCCGGGACTGCTGCCCCCGCTGACGCGCGCAGAGGCGATCGAGGTCACGCGGATCGAGAGCGTCGCGGGGATCGGACGCGGCGACGGCCTCGCCGTCCGGCGCCCCTTCCGTGCCCCGCACCACACGATCTCGCCGGCGGGGCTCGTCGGCGGCGGGCGGCCGCCGGCGCCCGGCGAGGCGACGCTCGCGCATCACGGCGTGCTGTTCCTCGACGAGCTGTCGGAGTTCTCGCGCCCGGCGCTGGAGGCGCTGCGCCAGCCGATCGAGGACGGCGAGATCGCGATCGTACGCGGCCAGCAGGCATTGCGCTTCCCGACGCGCTTCGCGCTGGTGGCCGCGACGAACCCGTGTCCCTGCGGGTTCGCCGGCAGCGAGCGTCCGTGCCGGTGCGGCGAGCACGAGCTGGCGCGCCATCGCCGCCGTCTCAGCGGTCCGCTGTTGGACCGGATCGACCTGCTCGTGACGGTTGCGCGGCCGAGCGCGGCGGCACTCGGCCGCGCGCCTGTGACCGACTCCGCGACGGTGCGGCAGCGCGTGCTGGCGGCGCGCGAGCGCCAGCAGGCGCGGCTCGCCGCGACCTCCGCGCACACGAACGCCCAGCTCGACGCGCGCCTGCTGCGCGCCCACGTGCGTCCCTCCGGCGCCACGCGCCGTGCGCTCGCGCAGGCGTACGACCGCGGCGACCTGAGCGCGCGCGGGCACGACCGCGTGCTGCGCGTCGCGCGCACGATCGCCGACCTCGCCGACCGCGACGCCGTACAGCTTGACGACGTCCTGCACGCGCTCGCACTGCGCACGCGCGAGGCGCCCGGCGCGGAGCTGGCCGCATGAGCGCGCGCACCGCGGGTGCCGCGGCCCCGTGCGCGGCCTGCCTGCGGCGCTCGTGGCTGATCGCGCGGCTCGCCGGGCACATCGAGGTGGCGTGGAGCGCGCGGCGCGGCCGCGCCGGGCTGCTGGCGCTGGAGGACCACGAGCTGATCGCGTCGCTCGCCGGCGACGCGCGCGCGGCGATCGTCGCCGAGTACGAGCGCTTCGACGCGGCTGCCGCGCGCGGCACCTGCGCACGCGCCGGGGTGCACGCGCTGTGCCGCTGCGACGCGCGCTACCCGGCGCCGCTGCACGACCTGCGCGACGCGCCCGCGGTGCTTTACGTCCGCGGCCGGCTCGCGCGCCTCGAGCACGCGCTCGCAAGCGACCGCGTGGCGATCGTCGGCGCGCGCCGCGCGAGCCCGTACGGCCTGGAGCAGGCTCGCGGCCTCGGGCGGGGGATCGCTGCGGCGGGCCTGACCGTGGTGAGCGGCATGGCGCTCGGCATCGACGCGGCGGCCCACGTCGGCGCGCTCGACGCCGACGGGCTCACGCTCGCCGTGCTCGCCTGCGGCCCCGAGCAGGCATATCCGGCGAGCAAGCGGCGGCTGCACGCGCACATCGCCGCGACCGGCGCGGTCGTCGCGGAGCTGCCGCCCGGCACACCCCCGCGCCGCTGGTGCTTCCCCGCGCGCAACCGCATCATCGCGGCGCTGGCGCAGGCGACGGTCGTCGTCGAGGCGGGGGAGCGGTCGGGCTCGCTGATCACCGCCGGCCAGGCGGCCGACCTCGGCCGCGAGGTCGCGGCCGTGCCCGGCCTCGTGACGTCGCCGATGGCTGCGGGGACGAACGCGCTGATCGCCGACGGGGCGCAGCTCGTGTGCGGTGCCCAGGACGTGCTCGAGCTGCTGTTCGGGGCGGCCGCCCTGTCCCTGCTGCCGGCCGCCGCGGACGCGCGCACCGACGGGCTGGAAGCCGACCTGCGCGCATTGCTGGAGCGCGTCGGCGCGGGCTGCGACACGGTCGTCGCGCTCGCCGCCGACGGCGCCGGGCTCGACGCCGTGCTCGCCGGGCTCGCGCAGCTGGAGCTGCGCGGCCTCGTCAGGCGCGGGCCCGGCGGACGCTACGCCGTCACCGCGTAACGCGGCGCCGCCCGGACGCCAGCACCGCCGCACCTCGCACCGGGCGGGCGGCGCAGGCGGACACGCTCTAACCTGCGCGCCGTGACGACGCCCGAACCGCGCTTGCCGGCCGTGCTGTCGATCGCCGGCTCGGACTCCGGTGGCGGCGCGGGGATCCAGGCCGACCTGAAGGCGTTCGCCGCGTGCGGCGTGCACGGCATGACGGCGATCACGGCGATCACGGCGCAGAGCACCGTCGGCGTCGACGCGATCGGCGCGATCGAGCCGGAGCTGATCGTCGCGCAGGTGCGGGCCGTGCAGCGCGACATCGGCGTCGACGCGGTCAAGATCGGCATGCTCGGCACGGTCGAGACGATCGCTGCGGTCGAGCGCGCGCTCGACGAGTTGGTGCCGGGCACGCCGATCGTGCTCGACCCGGTGATGGTCGCCGAGTCCGGCGCGGAGTTGCTCGTGCGGGAGGCACGCTCGGCGCTCGTCGAGCGGCTGCTGCCGCGCGCGACCGTCGCGACGCCGAACCTGCCGGAGGCGCGCGCGATCGTCGCCGGCTCCGAGCGCGCGCGCGCGGTCGCCGGCGACGCCGACCCCGCGCAGCTCGACGCGCCCGCGCTGGCGCGCGCGATCCACGCGCTCGGGCCGCGCGCCGTCGTCGTCACCGGCGGCCACCGCGAGCGCGCGGCCGACGTCTTCTACGACGGCGAGATGCTCGCCGAGCTCCCCGGCGAGCGCTTCCCGGACGGCGCCGCGCACGGATCCGGCTGCACCCACTCGTCCGTGCTCGCCGCCCATCTCGCGCACGGCTTCGCGCCGCTCGACGCCGCGCGCGCGGCGAAGGCGATGGCCGCGTCGGCGGTCCGCGACGGGCTGCGCGAGATCGGCCACGGCCCCGGTCCGGTCGACGTCCTCGGCGTTCGAGCGCGCCGCCCGGACCCCGCGGACGGCACATAAGTCTCTGCCATAATCGGCACATGAAGTTCCTGCGCATGAAGCCGGGACATGGCGAGGTGCTGATCGCCGAGGGGGACGTCGAGGTGCGTGAGGACGAGGAGCGGCTGGTCGAGGCGTTCCGCGCTCAGCTCGACGCCGGCATGTGGGCCGCCGTCCCGCTCGACGGCCAGGGCCGCCGCACCGCGCAGCTCGCGCGCAGCTTCGCCGACGTCCCGCGCGACGCCGAGCGGGTGATCTTCTTCCCGCGGGCCGCGGGCGGGCGCTGACGATGCGAGCAGCCGGGTAGGGACCGGTCGTGCTGCTCGCGCTCGCCGCCACCGCGCTCGTCGTCGCCGCGCTGCTCGGCGAGGTGCTCGCACCGCAGCTCGGCGAGACGCTCGCGCGCCACCGCGCGCGTCGTCAGCTCGTGCCGGCGCCCGACTACGACCCCGGCCGCGAGCGGCGCGCCGAGGCGCGCGCCCGCCAGCTGCTGAAGTCGTGCGTGAACGAGGAGGAGTGGGCTATGTACCGCGACCTCGGCTTCGTGCGCGTGTGGGGGATGCAGGCCGAGCGCCCCGGTGAGCACGCGGCGACCGCCGGCACGCCGTACGCGTACCTGGTCTACCCGCACAAGCCGGTCCTCGCCTACCTGCCGCAGACCGGCCGCCTGCTGAACGAGTACTGCGTCGCGTTTCCCGACGAGACGCGGCCCTACGGCAGCGCGCGCCTGCCGGACTCCGACGACGTGCTGGCGAAGTGGATGGCGCTGACGGGCGACGAGCGGAGGCTGATCGAGACGGCCAACCTGCACCTGCCGGGGCGTCAGCTCGACCCGCGTCAGGTCAAGCGGGATCTGTGGCGGCTGCGCCAGTGGGAGCGGGAGCGTGCCGCTCGCCCGGCGGCTCGCTCAGAAACGCCTCCAGCAGCGCGTTGAAGCGCGCCGGGCGCTCCAGCATCGCGACGTGGCCCGTGTCGGGCCAGACCTCGACGCGGGCGTCGGGGATCAGCTCGCCGAAGCGCTGCGCGTCGCGCACGGGGATGACGCGGTCGTCCTCGCCCCACAGCACGTAGGTCGGGCACGCGATCCGGGGAAGGCGCTCGCTGATGCGGTGGGCGAGGATCGCCTCCATCGCCGGCACGAAGCCGGGCTTGCCCGAGCCGTCCATCAGCTCGTGCGCGAGCGGCACCGACAGCCGCTCCGGGTGTCGCACGACGAACTGCAATGCGAGCCGTCGCAGGCCCGGGCGGCGCGCGAGCCACGCGTGGCGCGCCGCCGCGCGCGTCGCGACGGCGGCGACGACGCGGGCGCCCGTCATCACGCCGTCGCGGTGCAGGTACTCGGCCGTGATGCCGGCCGCGGAGACGAGCATCAGCCGCTCGACGCGTTGCGGCGAGACGATCGCCCAGCTCGGCTGCGACGTAGCCGCCCATCGAGTTGCCGACGACCGCCGCCGCGTCGATCGCGAGCGCGTCGCAGACGCCCTCGAGGAAGCGCGCGTAGGCCGGGATCGAGATCTCCTCGCGCGGCATCGGGGAGGCGCCGAAGCCCGGCAGGTCGACTGCGATCACGCGGTGTGAGCGCGCGAAGTGCGGCATGTTCTCGAGCCAGTTCTGCCAGCGGCCCGACAGCCCGTGCACGAACAGCAGCGGCGGCCCGTCGCCGAGCTCGACGACGTTGGCGGGAACGCCGTCGACCGTCACCCAGCGCTGGTGCGACGGCCAGTCGACGTCCAGCCAGGCGGCTCGCTCCGTCGCGCCGTCGCCGTCGCGCAGGGGGGACGCGTCTTCTGGCACGCCGCCGTCTACCCTGTGGCGCAGATGCGCATCGCGATCGACATCGACTCGACATTGCACCACTACTGGGACCTGTTCGCGCTGCTTGCTCGGCGCCGTTTCGGGGTCGCGCTGGCGTACGACGAGCAGGTCACGTGGGACATCGTGCAACTGCGCCGGGAACAGGTCGCCGCGCTCGTCGCCGAGAGCCACCGGCCCGAGCACGTGCTCGGCGCGGCCCCCTACGAGGGCGCGGTCGAGACGGTCGCCGGCTGGCACGCCGACGGTCACTTCATCCACGTCACGAGCCACCGCTCGACCGCCGCGCACGAGTCGACGGCCGCATGGCTGCAGCGGATCGGCCTGCCGTATGACGACCTCCACTGCTCGTGGGACAAGGTCACGCGCTGCAGCGAGCTCGACATCGACGTGCTGATCGACGACAGCCCGCAGAACATCCTGCGCGCGCAGGAGGCCGGCATCGTCCCGGCGACGATCGCGCACCCGTGGAACCGCGAGCTGTGCCACGAGGAGGGCGTCATCTGCGCGACCGACTGGCGCGACCTCGGCGACCAGCTCGCGCCGCTGCTCGCGGCTCGACTGCGCGCACGCTAACCCGCCCGTCCGCACGCGCTGCCATTTCTCGTGCAGCGTTTCACTGAACGCCTGCACCCTGCGTAGAATCGCGCGGGAGGCGCGGTGCGCAGTCGTCGAGTCGTCATCGGGTTGGCAGTCGCGGCGATCGCGCTCGTCTTCGCCGCGGTCGGCGCGTGGGCGTACGACCACGGCAGACGCGACACGATCGCCAAGGGCGTTCGCATCGGCGGCGTCGACGTTGGCGGGATGAGCACCGCGCAGGCGCGCGCGACGCTGCGCAGCGAGCTGCTGTCCCGGCTGCGCCGGCCGGTCGTCGTTACCTACGACGGCAGACGCGTCGTGCTGTCGGCCCGGCGCGCCGGCGTCGCCGTGAACGTCGACGCGGCGCTCGACGCCGCACTTGCGCGCAGCCGCGACGGCTGGTTCGGCGCGCGCGTCGCGCGCGAGCTGAGCGGCGGGAGCGTGCGCGCCGACGTGCAACCGCGCGTCGTCTACTCGCGGCTGGCGGTCGCGCACTTCGTCGCGCAGGTCGGCGACGGCTTCGACCGCCCGGCGCGCGACGCCAGCATCGACTTCACGCCGACCAAGCTCGCGCCGGTCACGGGGCAGGACGGCGTGACCGTCGAGCGGCGTCCCCTGCGCCGCGCGATCGTGCACGCGCTCACGACGCCCGCCGCGCCGCACACCGTCGTCGTCCACGCCCGCACCGTGAAGCCGAAGGTCACGACCGCGCAGCTCGCCGCCAAGTACCCGACGGTGATCACCGTCGACCGCGCGAGCTTCCGGCTGCGCCTGTGGAAGGACCTGAAGCTCGTCAAGACGTACACGATCGCCGTCGGGCGGGCAGGGCTGGAGACACCGGCGGGCGTCTACACGATCAACGACAAGCAGGTGAACCCCTCGTGGCACGTGCCCAACAGCGCGTGGGCCGGGGACCTCGCCGGCAAGACGATCCCGCCCGGTCCGGACGACCCGATCAAGGCGCGCTGGATGGGGATCTACGCCGGCGCCGGCATCCACGGCACCGACGAGATCGACTCGCTCGGCAGCGCCGCGTCGCACGGCTGCATCCGCATGGCGATCCCCGACGTGATCGACCTCTACGACCGCGTGCCGCTCGGCACGACGGTCTACATCGCCTGACCGCCCGCCGGGCGCGCCAGGGGGCCGCGGCGCAGCTCGTCGAGCCCCACTTCCTCCCAGCCGCCTTGCAGCAAAGAGGCATGGTGGTCGCCGTGGCGAATAGCGAGAGCGCCGATGAAGATTCCCCGCTCCCGCTTGCGCAGCACCGCGTACCACATGGTGGTCGCGTCGTCGCTGCCCTGGATCCGCAGCCATGGGCGCGCGGGCGGCCCGACGTCGGTCGACAGGCCCGCCTCGATCAACTGCCGGCGCGTGGCGACCTGACCCGTGTCGGTCTCGATGAAGAACACGGCCATCGCGCCTGAGCCTAGCGGCGAGCGGCCGGCCGACGACGGCTGGCGCCACGCGCTCACGCTGCTCGAGCAGGACCTGCGACGGCGCGGCGCGGCCGAGAAGACGCGCCACGCCTACGCCGTCGACGCGCACCAGTTCGCGCACTGGGCGAACGCTCACCGACTGGTCCCGACGGGCGTCACCCCGCGGCTGCTGCGGCGCTACGCCGCCGGCCTGACGGAGGCGGGGCAGGCGCCGAGCACCGTCGCGCGCAAGCTCGCCTCGCTGCGGGCCCTCTTCCGCACGCTCGTCGAGCACGGGCTGCTGGAGCAGAACCCGGCCGACCTGCTGTCGGCGCCGCGCCGCGGAGAGCGGCTCCCGCGCGTGCTCAAGGCCGCCGAGGTGGCCGCGCTGCTCGACCGCATCCCCGCCGACACGGCGCTCGCGCTGCGCGACCGCGCGCTGTTCGAGCTGGCGTACGCGTCGGGCCTGCGCGCCGAGGAGCTGGTGAGCCTCGACCTCGACGCGATCGACTTCGACGGCGAGCGGGTGCGGATCGAGGGCAAGGGCGGCAAGACGCGCCTCGTGCCGACCGGCGAGCCCGCCCTGCGGGCGATCGACCGCTACCTGAGGCGCGGCCGGCCGGCGCTGCTGACGGCCGACGCGACGCCCGCGCTGTTCGTCTCGAAGTCAGGCCGGCGCCTCTCGACGTCAGACATCCGACGCCGTCTGCGCGTGTGGGCGCGGCAGGCGGCGGGGGTCGCCGGAGCCTCTCCACACGCGCTGCGCCACTCGTTCGCGACGCATCTGCTCGACGGCGGCGCGGACCTGCGCTCGATCCAGGAGCTGCTCGGACACGCCTCCATCTCTACGACCCAGGTCTACACTCGGGTAGAGTCCGCGCGGTTGAGATCTGCGTATGCACGGAGTCATCCGCGGGCCTAGGCGGCGGGAGGCTGCGCTGGAAACGAACGTCAAAGCGATCGAGCTCAAGGACCTCTGGCGCCGCTACAAGGCGAGCGGCGACGGACGTGCCCGTGAGCGGCTGGTCGTCGCCTATTCCCCCCTGGTGAAGTACGTCGCGGGCCGCATGGCCTCGGGTCTCCCTGCGCACGTCGAGGAAGCGGACCTGATCTCGTACGGCCTGATCGGGCTGATCTCGGCGATCGAGCGCTTCGACCTCGGCCGCGAGATCAAGTTCGAGACGTACGCGATCCCGCGCATCCGCGGCGCGATCATCGACGAGCTGCGCTCGCTCGACTGGGTCCCGCGCAGCGTGCGCGCGCGTGCACGCGAGATCGAGCGCGCCAACGCGAAGCTCGAACACAAGCTGCAGCGCGCGCCGACCGACGAGGAGATGGCGAACGAGCTCGACATGTCGATGGACGAGTTCCAGGACGCGCTCGTGCAGATCTCCAACTCGACGATCGCCGCGCTCGACGAGCTGTGGACCGTCTCGGACTCGTCCGGCGACCAGATCTCGCTGCTCGACACGCTGCACGACCCGGACGCGCCGGACCCCGAGAAGATCGTCGACGCGAGCGAGCTGAAGGACCGCGTCGCCGACGCGATCGCGCGCCTGCCCGAACGCGAAAAGCTCGTGATCGCGCTCTACTACTACGAGAACCTGACGTTGCGCGAGATCGGCGAAGTGCTCGGCGTGACCGAGTCGCGCATCTCGCAGCTGCACACCAAGGCCGTCCTGCGGTTGCGCTCGCGCCTGACCGAGAACGGCGAAGCGGACCTCTAGCGACATTCGGTAGCCGCGGCCGCCCGGCCGGGGTATGGTCGGATCTCCAGCTCACGAGAGGAGACCGGCATGCACACGTCCGCCGACCGGATTCGCAACGTCGCCCTCGTCGGACACCGCGGCAGCGGCAAGACCTCGCTGCACGAGGCGCTGCTGTACACGGCCGGTGCGGTCAGCCGCCTCGGGCGCGTGACGGAGGGCACGACGGTCTCCGACGCGGACGCGGACGAGAAGGCGCGCCAGATGTCGATCTCGGCGGCGCTGACGTCGTTCGAGTGGCAGGAGCGCAAGGTCAACCTGCTCGACACGCCGGGCGAGCCGAGCTTCGTCGCCGACGCGCTCGGCGCGCTGCGCGTGTGCGAGTCGGCGATCTTCGTCGTAAACGCGGTGATGGGCGTCGAGGTCTCGACGACCCGCCTGTGGCAGCGCGCGGCCGAGCTGGACCTCGCGCGGCTGCTGTTCGTGAACATGCTCGACCGCGAGCGGGCCGACTTCTTCCGCACGCTCGACGGCCTGAAGGCGGCCTTCGGGCCGCACGTCGTCGCGACCGAGATCCCGATCGGCTCCGAGCACGAGGTCTCCGGCGTGATCGACCTCGTCGACATGAAGGCCTACGCCTACGACGGCGACGGGCGCGACAACTGCCGCGAGATCCCGATCCCGGAGGAGCTGGAGGCGCAGGCGCAGGAGCACCGCGAGAAGCTGATGGACGAGGTCGCGGAGAACTCCGACGCGCTGATGGAGCGCTACCTCGAGGGCGAGGAGATCTCGCACGACGAGATCGTCGGCGCGCTCAAGGAGGGCACCAACCACGGCGCGCTGTTCCCCGTCACGTGCGGCGTCGCGACCCGCAACCTCGCGACGAATCGGCTGCTCGACGCGATCGTCGAGGACCTCCCGTCGCCGGTCAAGCACGGCGGGCTGGAGGTCGCCGGCATGACGCTGGAGCCGACCGAGGAGGCCGACCTCTACGCCTACGTCTTCAAGACGCGCGCCGACCCGTTCGCTGGGCGCATCAACCTCTTCCGCGTCTACCAGGGCATGATGCGGCACGACAGCCACGTGCTGAACACGCGCGCCCACGCGAAGGAGCGGATCGGCCAGCTGCTCGCGTTCAACGGCAGGGACACGCAGCACGTCGACGAGTTCGGCCCCGGCGACATCGGTGCGGTCGCGAAGCTGAAGGAGACGCGCGCGGGCGACTGGCTCGCGGCGCGCGACGAGCCGATCGAGATGCCGGCGGTCGCGCTGCCGGCGCCGGTGATGGCGTTCGCGATCGAGCCGAAGACGAAGGGCGACGAGGACAAGGTCTTCACCGCCCTGCGGCGCCTGCAGGAGGAGGACCCGACGATCGACCTGCACCGCGACGACCAGACGGGCGAGCAGATCGTCGCCGGCCTCTCGCAGATCCACGTGGAAGTCGTGATAGCGCGGCTGCGCGAGCGCTTCGGGGCCGAGGTCGAGCTGCATCCGCCGCGGGTGCCGTACCTGGAGACGATCCGCGCGAGCGCGAGAGCGCACGGCCGGCACAAGAAGCAGAGCGGCGGCCGCGGGCAGTTCGGCGACTGCCACATCGAGATCGAGCCGCTCGCGTCCGGCGAGGGCTTCGAGTTCGTCGACGCGATCAAGGGCGGCGTGATCCCCGGCGGCTTCATCCCGGCGGTCGAGAGAGGCGTGCGCGAGGCGATGCAGCGCGGGGCGGTCGCCGGGTACCCGGTCAAGGACGTGCGCGTGCGGCTCTACGACGGCTCCTACCACTCGGTCGACTCGTCCGAGATGGCGTTCAAGACGGCGGGGGCGCTCGCGATGCGCCAGGCGCTGGAGGCGGCGAGCCCGGTGCTGCTCGAGCCGATCATGCAGGTCACGGTCTCGGTGCCGGACGACGCCGTCGGCGACGTGATCGGCGACCTCAACAGCCGCCGCGGGCGGCCACTGGGGATGGAACCGGCCGGCGGCATGACCGAGGTGCGCGCCGAGGTGCCGATGGCGGAGCTGCTCAGCTACGCCCCGGACCTGCGCGCGATCACCGGCGGACAGGGCGAA
Organism: Actinomycetota bacterium; assembly: GCA_018268595.1. Classification (GTDB taxonomy): domain Bacteria; phylum Actinomycetota; class Thermoleophilia; order Solirubrobacterales; family Solirubrobacteraceae; genus Conexibacter. The sequence goes on from JAFDWH010000019.1 coordinate 139,167, forward strand.
TTCACGATGGAGCTGGCGCGCTACGAGGAGGTCCCGGGCCACCTCGTCGAGAAGGTCGTGGCGCAGACGAAGGCGTCCGCGGAGGCGGCCGCCTGAGCCGGGTCCGGGCGCGCACGAGCGCCGTTGCGCCAGCGGCCGGCGCCGCAGGGCCGCTGCTAGGCTCGTCGGCCGCATGACGACGAAGGACATCCGCACCGCCCACGTGCAGGTCACGTGCGACGTCTGCGGCCGCACGCTGCTGCGCGGCGAGCACGCCGAGACCTACCTCGCCGGAGGCAGCCGCCGCCAGGTGTGCGAGCTGTGCACGGCGCGTGCGGTGCACGAAGGCTGGGTGCGCGAGGGCGCCGCGCTCGAACGGGGGACGCGCAGCCTCGGCGGGGAGCGGCGGCGCTCGCTGCTCGAGCGACTGCGGCGCGGCGGCGGGTCGCGGCACCGCGGCACGGAGTCCGCGCCGGCCGCCGGCCCCGCGACGAACGGCGCCGGCGCCGGCGGCCACCACCCGACCGGCGCGCACGACGCGCTCCCGCTGGCGGATGCCGCGCCGCGCCAGGTCCACGCCGTCCCCACGAGCGTCGAGCAGCGCACGCTCAGCGCGATCGAGCGCTTCAACCGCAGCGAGCATCCGCGCACCGTCGCGGGCGTCGCACGGTCGCTCGGGGCGCCGGTCGTCGTCGTGCGGCCGAGCGAGGAGCAGGGCGCGCTGATGACGGTCGTCGCCTCGTGGGAGCTGTGCTGGTACCGCTACGAGGTCGACCTGTCCGACGCCGGCGCGGCGGTGCGGCTCGTCGCGCAGGGCTACGAGCTGAGCGAGATCCCCGTCGAGGATCGCGTCGAGGCCAACGCCGCGGCCGACGAGTACGGAACGCTCGCGCCGGCCTGATCGCTAGCATGGCCGGCCGATGAGGGCTGGGCGTTGATCTACTGCGTGGTGCCTGCTGCGCTGGCGGACGAGCTGTACGACAAGCTCGTCGCCTACTACGCCGACGACTCCAACGTGACCGTCATCGTCGACCGCCGCAAGGGCGAGCGACGGGCGCGCGGCGACGTCGGCGGCGGCGGCCAGCGCCAGCTGCGCGACCGGCGACAGCGCCCGCTCGCAGACCGCGCCGTTCGATGAAGGTCGTCGTCCACGTGGACGGCGGGGCGCGGGGGAACCCGGGGCCCGCCGCGATCGGCGTCGTCGTCTCCGACGTCGCGGGCGGCGTGCTGGAGCAGCTCGGCGAGCCGATCGGCGAGACGACCAACAACGTCGCCGAGTACCGCGCGCTGCTGCGGGGGCTCGAGCGGGCGCGCGCGCTCGGCGCCGACGAGGTCGAGGTCGTGGGCGACTCCGAGCTCGTCGCCAAGCAGGTCAACGGGCAGTACAAGGTCAAGCACGCGGGCCTCAGACCGCTGCACGCGGCGGCGCTGCAGGCGCTCGCCGGCTTCGAGCGCTGGCGTGTGCGGACGGTCCCGCGCGCGCAGAACGCGGCCGCCGACGCGCTCGTCAACGCCGCGCTCGACGCGGCCGCCTGAGCGACGGGCCGGCGGCGCGCGCCCGCGCCCGGTTCGCGCGATGACGCGCGTCCGCCACGCTCCGCCGCCGCTGGTTGGGCCTGCCCTGCTGCGGGGATACCCCGTGGTGCGCTCGAAGAAAGGGGTGGCCCGATGGCAGAGCAGCGCACGGTGGCGCAGGCAAGCCACCAGACGATTCGTCTCAGCAAAGGCAAGCATGCCTCGCCCAGCGAGGGAGCCTGCGTCATGGAGCTCGCCTCGATGCTCGCGGGGGAGCCGTTCACCGACCGTCCGGCGACGGTCTGCCCGGTGATCGCCGGCTTCATGCGCGCGTACAACGACCGCGTCGACGACGACCGGCGCCAGGACCTGTACCGCTACGCGGCCGAGGTCGTCGGCACCCGCACCACGCCCGAGGTCGAGCACGCGCGCGAGCGCCGCTGCCTGGAGTGGGCGGACGGGATGCGCCGCCAACGTCCCCGCCCGCTGCGCTGGATGGCGCGTGGGGGACCGGGCTCCGTCGACCGCCGCCTCGGGCTCGACGCCGCCGGCACGTACGCGGCCCGCTCGATCCGCCGACACGGCGACCGCACGCACGCGGCCGCGCTCGCGCTCGTCGACGAGCTGATCGCGATGGGGCGCAACTCCTACGATCCGGCAACGACCGCCGCGACGACGTCCGCGCCCAGCGCGGACACGCCCCAGCTCGCTACGCGATAGGGGCGCGCACGTCGCCTGCGCCGACGAGGTCGTCCCCGCCGAGGGCGACCTCGTCGGGGCGGTCATCCGCCAGCGACAGCAGCCACTGCCCGCGCTCGTCGCGGCGCAGCAGGTCCCGCTCCGCCAAGGCGCCGAGCGCCGACGTCACCGACGGGCGCTGCGCGCCGACGAGCAGGGCGAGCTGACGGTGCGTCAGCCCGAGCGGGATCAGGACGCCGTCCGCCGTGACCTTCCCGAAGCGGTCGGCGAGGTGCCAGAAGAACGCGAGCAGGCGCGTGTCGACGCGCTTGAGGCTGTGGATGCTGACCATCACGCCGAGGTCGTGCGCGCGTTCCGTGGCGCGCGCCACGAGCGCGGTGATGAGCGTCGGCCAGTGCGCGGCGACGCGCAGGAAGCGGCGATCGAGCACGGCCAGGCGCGTCGGTTCGACCACGCGCCAGCCGATCTCGTGCCGCATCGGCGCGTCGCTGCCGCGCGCGTCGTTGGGGCGCAGCAGCGCTCCGGGCCCGATCAGCTCGCCGCAACGCGCGTCCGCGACCGTCACGTCGCGGATCAGCAGCCCCTCGAGCACGAGCAGGCCGAGCTCGGCGGAGGCGACCTCGTCGCGGGGGGACCAGTCGCCCGTCGGCAGCTCGATCACCGCGGCGACCGCGTGCTGGCGGGCACGGCTGCGCTCCGGGTCCGGCAGCGCGGTGCGGAGCCCGGCGTCGTGGTCGAGGACGTAGACGAAGTGCTCGCCGGGGCGGCTGGGGTCGGTTACGGACACGCTGCCGTCCCACGTACCCGTTCCGGGCCGATCGCTCGCACGGGATTTCCCGCTCGCGCCTTCGCGCGGGCGTCGCCGGCACTGCGGGAGGCCGGCGACGCCCCGCGACGGGCGGGCGCTACGGCTTGATGATCGGCTTGATGATCGGCTTGATGATGCCCATGGCGGTTCTCACCCCCTCTCCGGCTCGTCGTGATGGCACGTCAGCCGGCTCGTCCCGCGACGTAGACGAGCTTCGTGTGGACCTCCTCGTCGGCGTCCTCGTGGAGGACGCCGCCGGTGGACTGGCCCAGCACGGCTCGGCAGGCGAGTCCGGCTGACGTCAAGGCGCGGCGGATCGTGGGCTCCGGGTGGTGGCGCTGGACGTGGCGGCTGATGAGGCCGTCGCGGCCGCCCAGCTCGATCGCGGCCATGCACAGCGCCCCGGCCTCGACCGGGACCGCGGTCTCGCCGCGCCACACGGCGTCGGCGAGCGGCCGCTCGAAGACCGCGCCCTCGGCGAAGCCCGCGCGGTAGGTCGCGAGCGTGTTCGTGTCGAACAGGTAGGCCCCGTCCGCGGTGAGTTGCCGAGCGACCCCCGCGAACGCGGCGACGAGGTCGTCCTCGCTCAGCAGGTAGTTGACGGCGTCGTCGAGGCACGTGACGAGTCCGAACGCGCCAAGTTCGGGCAGCTCGCGCATGTCCGCCACGAGCACGCGGTCCGGGTCGATGCCCGCGCACCGGCGCGCGCGCTCGGCCATCGCGGGGGAGATGTCGCACGCCCAGACGTCGTAGCCGCGCTCCAGCAGCGGCGCGAAGCTCTTGCCGGTCCCGCACGCCACGTCGAGCGCGCGGGTCCCGTTTGCCCCGTGGCTACGGGCAATTCGCTCGAGCTGCGCGATCCACGCGGCGTGGTCGTAGCCGTCCGTGAAGTCGTCGTAGACGGGCGCGAGTCGCTCGTACGCGAGCAGCGCCGGTGTCGCTGTCATGGTCGCCATGACCAGCAAGACCCGCCGAACGCTCACGAACGTTTCACATACTTCGTGAACTTCTACGCAACCTCCGCGATGCTGCGCTTGTGGCTGCTGCAAGCGAGGGGGACCGCTCGCATCTGCCGAGCGGTGACTGGAACTGGAAGCTGATGCGGGGCGTCGCCGTGCGGGAGGCGCGGCGGTACGTCGGCACTGCCCACGACATCGACGAAGTCGTGCAGGAGGCGCTCGTGCGCGCATGGCGCCGGCGGGCGACCTGCCAGGGCGACGACCGTATGCCGTGGATGCGCCAGATCGCGCGCAACGAGGCGCTGCGACTGCTCGAGCGCCGCAGACGGCGCTCCGAGTTCGAGCTGCTCGACGACGAAAGGCTGCTCGCAGGCGTCGCCGACGAGGACGCGCAGCAGGAGCAGGAGGGCATGCTGCTCCGGATGGAGGTTGAACAAGTCGTCGGCTGCTTGAGCGTTGCCGACCGACAGCTGCTTGCACTACGCTATGAGCGCGATCTGACCCAGCCGGAGGTGGCTCGCATGCTCGGTATCCCGGAAGGAACCGTCAAGATCCGACTTCATCGGCTTCGCGGACGGTTGCGCAAGGCATTGGACGCCCCTGTATGAAGCCTTACAGCGACATCAACGATCCGCGGCTCATCAAGGCTCTGGCGCACCCGCTGCGCGTGCGGATCCTCTCAATTCTCGAGACGCGGGACATGGCGAGCCCGAACGAGATGGCCGACGAGCTCGGCGTCTCGCTCGGCGTCATGAGCTACCACGTACGCCGCCTCCACGCGCTCGGATTCCTCGAGCTCGTCAAGCGCACGCCGCGCCGCGGAGCGATAGAGCACCACTACCGTGCGAAGGCGCGTCCGCGCGTCACCGACGAGGGCTGGGCGGAGACGCCGTCGATCGTCAAGCGCGCGATGGTCGGCGCCTCGCTCCAGCAGATCACCGGCTACATCAACACGGCCGCCGAGCAGGGCGGGTTCGACCGCGGCGACGCGCATCTCAGCCGAACCGTGCTGATGCTCGACGACGAGGGCTGGAGACAGCTCGCCGGCGAGATGGCGCAGTGGATGGCGCGCGTCGAGCAGCTGGAGGAGGAGAGCCTCGAGCGCATCGCCGCCTCCGGCGCCGACAGCGACACGGTGGCCAAGCGCAGCGCCGCGATCCTGATGCTGTTCGAGGCGGAGGGCGTGCCGGAGCACGACCCGGCGCGCGACGCGAACGGCGCGGACGAGCGTCTCGGCCGCCGCTCGTCGCGGCGCCCGCGGCCGCTGCGAGCCGTCAGTCGCGACTGAGGCGAGGCGCCGAGCCCGTGGCCCGAGGAGCTATACTCGCGGCCCGCTGCGGATGTAGCTCAGTTGGCTAGAGCGTCTGCTTGCCATGCAGAAGGTCGAGGGTTCGAGTCCCTTCATCCGCTTCTGACGAACGGCCCGCCACAGCGGGTCGTTCTGCGTTTCGGGCGGCGCTGTGGGGGAGGCCAGCCGGATCGCGGGTACCAGCCGCGGGTACCAAATCCGCCAACTGAGCTACATCCGCGCGCGGTGCGGGATGCAGCTAAGCCAGCGGAGCTACACCCGGATCGCCGGCACGGCGCCGCTGAGGATGTCTCAGCCGATGATCCGGGCGAGATCCTGTCTCCGGCCTGAATCGCCACCAGGCTCGCGAAGCCGCGGCGGGGCGTCCACCAGTCGCCGTGCGGCGGCGCGAGCCGAGCGGACATGTCGGAGACGGCGGGGGAGGAACGGGACGGTGCGCCGACAAGCGTAGGCCGTCACGGCGAAGGCGCGCGCTCGCGCGGGGCTCCACTGGAGGCCGAGGCTGTCACGCAGGCGGTCGGGCAGCAGGCCGAGCGTGGGGAGGCGCACGAGGGCTAGCAGCGGCGTGGCAGGATCGGGGAGGTCGAGCGGGTTGAGGGCGATGTCCGCGACGTGGCGGGCTGCGACGGTGGGCTCCAGCGTGCGGTCCACCGTCCCCTCGAAGTAGGCGGTGAAGTCGGCGTAGGTTGGCGGGCAGCCATCCAGGGGCACGCCGCAGGCGTACGCGAAGCGCTTCTGCTCGGCGTAGTAGCGCTCGATCTCGCTCGCCGTCAGGCGGTGGACGTACCGCTCATGGGTCGCGATCGACGTGCGGACGAGCGTCGCCCACACCCAGAGGACGAGAGCGGGATCGGTGGCGTCGTAGGGCGAGCCGGCAGCCTGGCCGTGGCTGACGACGCCCTGAATGCGGGCGTGCGCTCGTCGCATGCGGGCGGCGCCGCGTTCGGCCGTCGCGGTGTCGCCGAAGATGATCTGGCCCATCGTGTCGAGCGTGTGCGTCAGCCGTCCCCAGCGGTCGGTCGTGAACCGCGAGTAGTGCTCGACGCCTGCGCCGACTAGCGGGTGTGCGACTTGCAGGATGAGCGCGCAGCCGCCGCCGAGCATGAGGGCTGCCTCGCTGTTGATCGCCCAAGTGGCCGAGCCGGGGCCGAACCACCCGGCATCGCCTCCGCACATCGCGGTTCCCCTTGGGTTGGAACGGGTCTTCGCAACAGTAGCCGCCGACTCGGGCGCGACCGGTACTCCAGTCTTGAGTATTTGCGCATGAACGCGGGCGTGTGCATTAGGGTGGGCGGACCGTGCCCGAAGAAACGGGCGACCGTGCGGATGTGGAGCGCGTCGACCGGGCCGCTCCTCGGGAGGCTGTCGGCTGTGGGAGGAGGGCGACCTTGCCTGTGAAGCACGCCGTGCTCGGCCTGCTGATGGAGCGGGCTGGATACGGCTACGACGTGGCCAACCGGCTTTCTGAGCGCCTGGGGCCTGGGGTGCCAGTCTCCGAGGGCACTGTGCATTCCTCGATCAAGAGCCTCAGAAACGAGGGGTACATCGAGTTGGTGAGACGCACGTTCCGGGGCGATCAGGTCGCGGTCTGGTACTCCGCGACAAGATCGGGCGCCGGCAGATACCACGGATGGCTCGATGAGCCCTTGGTTCTGGAGCCGGTGCGTGACGAGCTGTACCTGAAGTTCGCGATGGTAGACGTGGGCCGGCTGCCTAGATTCAGAGCGGAGTTCAAGCGGCTTGAGCTGGAGTGCCTCGCCGAGATCGCGGTGCATACCCGCGGATACCCGCTGGCCGACGACCTGGCGGACCCGGTGTCCTGGGGCGTCGCGAGACGGCTGCTGCTGGACTCGCGGGCGCTCGATCACCTCAACGGCAATCTGGCGTTCATTCGGCGCACGCTCGGCGTCCTGCGCTGGGCTGAGGAGCAGGGCGGAACCGTTCCACGGGATAGGCTCCTCGAGGCGGTGTCGTAGTCGGACTGGACGGGGTGAGATGTCGGCTCTGCTCTCGCTGATCGGCGTCACGAAGCGCTACGCGCGTGGCGTGCGCGAGGTCACGGTGTTGGACGACGTCTCGCTCGAGCTGGAGGCTGGCGACTTCGCCTGTGTCCTTGCTGGCCGCGGCGAGGGCAAGACGACCTTGCTGGAGATCGCCGCCGGCTATCGCTGGCCCGAGGAGGGCCGCGTCATGTTCGCCGGCCGGGACATCAGCACCGTGAACGATCGAGTTCGCAGCCGCCTGCACCGGTCGGAGATCCGGTGCGTCCTCAACCGCTCGGTTCCGGTGGTGCGTGGCGAGACGGTCCTGGACCACGTCGCGCTCCCGCTCACCGCCGACGGTGCGGGCGTCAGAGCGGCGCGGCACACGGCAGCGGCGATGATCGAGCGCGTCGGCGCCCGCGAGTACATCGACGCGCGCGTGACGGATCTCGCCGACTGGGAGCGGGCGCGAGTGGCGCTCGCGCAAGCGTGCGTGCCCGGACCCCGGCTGCTCATCGCCGACGAGCTGACCGACACGCTCGACCTGATCGAGCGCAGCTCGGTTCTCGCGCTGCTCCAGAGCTTCGCCCGCGAGGGCGTCGCCGTCCTCATCACCGCGGCTGACGCGCACGGCGCGGTGGGCTGCAGCCGTCTGCTCACGCTCAGCGGAGCTGAGCTTGTGGAGGCGCCCGTCACGAGAACCGAGGGCGAGAAGCCCTCTAACGATCCGGGCGAGGTCGTGCCGTTCACGCGCGAGCGGCGAGGCGGCGGGGGCGAGTAGTGCTTGAGCTGCGAGAGGTCGTCAAGCACTACCAGACCGGCAACGAGGTCGTGCCCGCCGTCGACGGCGTGTCGTTGACGGTCGAGCCGGGCGAGATGACGGCCCTGTTCGGGCCGAGCGGCTCGGGGAAGACCACGCTGCTGCTGCTCGCGGCGGGCATGACCCCGCCCGACTCGGGCGCGGTCCTGTTCAAGGGAAGATCGGTCGGCGAGCTGAGCGCCCGCGACGGGACGCGGTTCCGACGCTCGGAGCTGGGGTTCGTGTTGCAGCAGTTCCATCTGGTGCCGTGCATGCCGGCGATCGACAATGCGGCGTTGAAGCTCGTCGCCGAGGGCATGAGCCGGAGAGCTGCGCGCAAGCGGGCGGCGCCGTGGCTGGAGCGGGTCGGGCTCGCCGAGCGGCGCGAGCATCCGCCGGAGAAGCTCTCGACGGGGGAGCGTCAGCGGGTCGCGATTGCGCGCGCGCTGGCGAACAATCCAGGGTTGATCCTCGCGGACGAGCCGACCGGCAACCTCGACACGAGCCGCGCGCAGGAGATCCTCGCGATGCTCGCCGACATCAGCCACGGCGAGGGCGTGGCCGTCGTCGTGGTGACGCACGACCATGAGGCCGCCGGCTTCGCCGATCGCGTCCACACGCTGCGCGACGGCAAGCTGCTCGACGGAACGCCGCGAGCGGCCAGCACGCGGCCGGTCAGTGCGATCAGCGACGTCGGTTGAGCGTGGGTTCGATGAAGCCGACGATCCCGCCCTGGCTGTACTGGTCGTGGCTGCGCAAGTGGCGGATACAGGAGGCGTTGGCCGGCGTCGGGATCGCGACCGGCGTGGCGCTGCTGTTCGCCGTGCAGGTCGCGAACACGAGCGTCATCGGTTCGGTGGAGAAGCTCGTGCACGGCATCGCCGGCAGCTCGAAGTACACCCTGGTCGCTCGCGACCAGCAGGGCTTCGGCGAGGGCCTCGTGAGAGACGTGCAGGCGCAGCCGGACGTGCGAGCTGCCGCGCCGCTCCTGATGGCGCGCGCGTCGATCGCGACGCCGCGCGCGCACACGACGGTTGAGCTGGTCGGCGTGACGCTCGACTTCGCAACGCTGAGCGGGAGACTCGTGCGCAGCTTCAACGGGCTCTACGGCGTCCGCTTGGTGAACTCGCTCCTGCTGCCCGAAACGCTTGCCTCGCAGCTCGGCGTCGGCGCCGGCGACGAGATGAGGGTGAGCGTCTTCGGCAGGGAGGTGCCGGTGCGGGTCGCGGCCGTCGTCGGAAAAAAACAGGTTGGCCCCCTTGCCGACAGCCCGGTCGTCGTCGGCCCGATGTCCTTCGTGCAGGCGCTCACCGGCATGAAGGGGAAGGTGACGCACATCCTCGTGGCGCCGCGCGCCGGACGCGACGACGCGGCGCGGCGCGAGCTGGCGACGGTGGCGGCCGATCGCCTGGACGTGGTGCCGAGCGACAACGACGCGCGCCTGGTCAAGCAGGCGGCTGGGCCGGTCGAGCAGTCGACCGGCATGTTCGCGCTGATCTCGATGGTGGTCGGGGTCCTGTTCGCGACGAACGCAATGCTGCTCACCGTGCCCGAGCGTCGGCGCTTCGTCTCGGAGCTGCGGATGCAGGGGTTCAGCCGCGGGCAGATGGTGGTGATCCTGCTGTTCGCGGCGCTCACCCTTGGCACGGTCGCCTCCCTCGTAGGGCTCGCGTTGGGCGATCAGCTCTCGCGTCGCGTCTTCCACGCGGTGCCCGGCTACCTGTCGTTCGCGTTCCCGGTCGGCCATGTGCGGATCGTCAGCTTCCGAGACGTGGCGATTGCCTTCGCGGGTGGGATCGTCGCGACGCTTGCCGCGACCGTCCGGCCGCTGGCCGACGTGCTTCCGCGAACGCCGAGCGACGCCGCCTACCGCACGAGCGAGGAGCCGGGCGAGGGCGTGCCGGCGCGCTGGCGCCCCTGGATGCTTGCTGCCGCCGCTGTCCTGATCGCCTATGCCGGCGCGGTGCTGATCGTGCAGCCGAGCTGGACGAACACGGGCATCATCGCGCTTGGCCTGGCGATGGTCTTGGTGCTTCCGAGCGTGCTGACCGGCACGCTGGAGCTTGCCGACCGCCTGTCGCTGCGGGCGAAGGGCGGCCTGCTCGCGATTGCCGTCTCGGAGCTGCGCGCCGGGACGACGCGCGCCATCGCGCTCGCGGCGACGGGCGCGCTCGCGGTCTTCGGCAGCGTCTCGATCGAGGGCGCCCACCGCGATCTTCTGCGTGGCCTTGACGCCAACCAGTCGGCGTACGTCGGGACCGCCGACGTGTGGGTCAGCGCTGGCGGCGACGAGAACAGCCTGACGACCACGCCCTTCGCCGTGCCGGCGTCGCTGCGCGTGTTGGCGAGAAGCGGCGTCGTTGCCGCCGCGCGCGACTACCGGGGCGGCTTCCTGGATCTCGACGGACGCCGCGTGTGGCTGGTCGCGCGCGATCCATCGGAGCGCGAGCCGATCCCGGCCGGGCAGCTCGTGAAGGGCAACCTTGCCGACGCGGATGCGGCGCTGCGCGCCGGAGGCGCGGCCGTCGCGTCGGTCGGGCTCGCCAAGCACCTCGGGGTGGAAGTCGGCGACGAGCTGCGCCTGCCGACGCCCTCGGGCACCATGCCGGTGCGGCTCGTCGCGACGACGACGAACCTCGGATGGTCGCCGGGAACGATCCTGCTCGACGGGAACGACTACCGCCGTTGGTGGCGCACGCCGGATGTCTCGGCGGTGGAGATCGACCTCAACGCCGGCACGTCGCCGGCAGCAGGGCGCGAGCTGGTGCGCTCGGCGCTTGGGCCGAACTCGGTGCTGACCGTCGAGACGGCGGCGCAGCGGCTCGACCGTCTCAAGCGGCTCTCGCGCGAGGGCCTCGATCGCCTGAGCCAGATTTCGAGACTGATGCTGTTCGCCGCCGCGATCTCGATGGCCGCGGCGATGAGCGCGGCCGTGTGGCAGCAGCGGCGACGGCTCGCGGTCCTGCGGATGCAGGGCTTCGAGACGGGGCAGGTGTGGCGCGTGCTGCTGATGCAGAGCGCGGTCGTGCTGGCGGTCGGCGCGCTCCTGGGCGCCGTGTTCGGGCTCGCTGGTCAGGTACTCGCGACGCGCTGGACGGGCCTCACCACCGGCTTTCCGACCATCTTCTCGCCCGCGCTGCTGCTTGCGGGTCTCACCCTCGCGGGTGTCGCGGTGATCGCGCTCGTGATCGCGTCGCTGCCGGGCTACGCCGCCTCGCGCGTCTCGCCCACGGCTAGCTTCCAGAACCAGTAGACGGGCGGCAGGCGTCCGGCGCGTTTGGCGGCTCGTGGAGATCGGGCTTCGCGCCGATCCGCCGGAGTCTCGGCGCAGGGATCTCGCCTGCGTAGCTCTGTGCGAGCTGGGTGGCGTATGCGATTCGGCGAGGAGGCGTCGCACCGAGCGCGTGGGCGAGCTGCGTCACCGTGAGAAGCGTCGGTGCCCCAACCTGGCCGCGCTCGAGCGTGCCGATCCGCGTGCGGTGAACGCGCGCGCGTGCGGCAAGCTTCCGCGTCGACCAGTTGAGGCGGTAGCGCTCCTCGCGGAGCGCCGCGCCGAACGCGCGTGGTCCCGCGAGGCGGACGTGCGGGTACTCGCCTGGAGGCTGATGCTCACGCGGCCACGGCAGCGGATCGCCGAGAGGCAGCGCGAAGCTCGCGACGAACAGGGACACGCTGACCTCGCATCCGTAGGCGAGCAGCGCGACCGTCAGCAAGGTGGGGACGGGCGCTCTCGCACGCTCTAGTGCGCAGACGTAGGAGACGGGCCGCTCGATGCGCAGGGCGAGCAGGTCCGCGGAGAGATTGCGGTCAGCACGAACGCGGCGCAGCATCGCCGCGAGGGCGTGCACTCCGCCGATCGACTGCGCAAGCTCCTCCTGCGCGTCGCTCACGTGCCGTGGTCGCCCTCGACGACCCGTAGGTACGCCGCCGCGGGCGGGCGCGGCTGGGTGAACGCGCGCTGATGTTCGACGTCGGCGATGGCTGCGGCGTTCGACGCGAGCTTGGGCGAGATCCGCCCGAGAATCGCGTCGACCGCCGCTGTCGCTCGGTCGCACTCGATCGCGAGGAGCGCCAGGTCGCCGTCCGTCACGGATGCGAACTCGCCCCGTCGTCGCGACAGGCGCGCGAGCGCGAGTCGGCCTTGCAGGACTCCGACGAAGGCGTCCAGCGTCCGCAGGCTCGCTTCGGCATCACGTATCGCTGCGCGGGAGGGACGAGGGCGACGGCGTGGAGACATGACGTTTCGCGTTCGGTCAAAGGGACCGCGACCGGCGGAGGTCGCGCGCCTTCGAAGTTGAAGGGAGCGGCCCGACAGGGGACGGCTCGGAGCCGATCCCGCCGGAACGTAGATCGCGACCGCGGCGGTGGCTATGCCCCAGGGCCACTACTTGGCTAAGCGCTGGTCGATCAGCCAACTACCAGGCGCAGGGCATAGGCACGCGGGCCGTTGCGCCCTACGTTGTCTCGGCGGCGGGGGATCCGTTCCCCCACGCAGACCCCGCCGCCTGATCCCCCGGGGGGTTTTGGCGGGGAGGGGCGCCGCGAGCGGCCCTCCCCGCCGCCCCTCCTGCGGCGCCGGGACGACGGCATGGAACGAACAGGTCGGATGACGCCTGGAAGCATGAGCAGCGGACCTGACGATGCGCGGGCAGCATGGAAGCTGGCGCAGCTCGCACGCCTCGCCGAGGCGGTCGGCGAGCTGAGCCACGGCGTGCGCGAGCAGCTCGAGGGGTTCGCGCCGGATGAGCTGCACGGGGAGGGCGGCGCGAAGCTCGAAGCCGATCGCTGGGACGCGGTGCTGGACGATGTGTGCGCGCTGCGCGACACCGCCGAACAGGTCGGCATGATCGGCGGCAGCTTCACACCTCGCGGGCGAGGGCTCGACGCTGACGTGGAGGAGATTGCCGACGCGGCGGCGTGCGCGCTGCGGGAAGGCGGCTCGGAGCTGTTGATGGTCGAGCTGGCCGTCCGGCTGCTCGATCGCGAGCGCGGCTTTCCAGCGCTTGCCGACGCCATCGAAATCGACCCGCTCGGCTGTGTCGCCGGTTGGGGCGAGACGACGATCGCGGAGCTGCTCGACACCTTCCACGGCGACGACGCCGGGCGCACGGCCTACGTGTGCACGATGGCTGGTATCGGCCCTGACGCGCGATGGTCGAGCCTCGGATTCGATGCGCTGCGGCGCATCTGCAAAGCGCTGCGCGCTGCGTAGCTCAGCCCTGAAAGCGTTTGACAGGGCCGGCCGTGCCGCGCGGCTGTCTCGCCGAGGTGCCCGGGCGCCTCGGCGAGGCACCCAGGGTGCCTCCGGGCGGGCGAGACGAGGACGGTTTCAGGAGGCACTATGGGTGCCTCGAAGCGGGACAAGCGGAGACAAACGGCGAGGCGCCCAGGTGCCTCGTGCTGCGTCCCGCTCCTGGGCTCCTGAAACCGTTGGTTTGCTGGGCTTCTGTGGTCGAGGAAGGGGGGTGTCCGCCCGCTACGCGCCCGGACACCCCCCTTCCTCGACCTGCCATGACATGAGGTGGCCTGCCAGGGCAGCAGAAGTCCAGCGGTGAGTGGGAGCCCAGGAGCGGGACGCAGCAGGTGGCAGAGACGGCCAGGAAGCCGGCGGACGGATGGGGCGGTCTGCGAGCGATCGGGTGCCTGGTGGTCGCGGCGAGATTCGCGAGGGGAGGGTGCGGCTGGCGCGGTACGGCAAGACGTGGGGTTCTTTACGGAACTTTTCGTTCCGGCGCCCCCGGAACGGTCTCGTATGGGTGTGAAGGGATTTCGCCGCAGCTCTGCCGGAGCGCCGCCCAGCTTGCCGAGGATGCGAGGTCGGGGAGGACGCAGCAGCCGAGCCAACCAACGCGAGATCCTCGCCTTCGGACACGAGCTGCGCACAACCGCTGCATGGCTCCAAGACCGTGCACGACGCAGGTAGGAGGACGCATGGATGCGAACCCCCCCGAACCTCAACTCGACTGGTCCATCGCCGGCGCGGCGGCGGCTCACCCGTGAGGACGTGATGACCGCCGCTGAGGTGGCGGTCGTTCTCGCGCTGCCGAAGGGAACGGTCTACGAGCTGGCACGCCGCGGCGAGCTGCCGTGCGCGCGCCTCGGTCGCACGGTCCGGTTCCTCCGCGACGACATCGAAGCGCGCTTGCGCGGCGAGTAGAGCGCCTACGCCGCCGCCTTGTCGGTGGAGGCGTCAGCGCCCGCTCTGAACGCGGCGTTCACGGCCGCTACGGCCGCTGTGTCGATCTTGCTGTGCAGGTAGCGGTTGGTCGTGCTGAGCTTCGCGTGCCCGAGCACGTCACGCACCGCGACGAGCGGGAGCGACCGCGCGAGGACGGAGCCCGCGGCGTGCCGCAGGTCGTGCAGGCGAAGGGGTCGAAGGTCGGCGGCTGCCGCGCCGCGCTTGTAGCGACGACGGATCGCGGAGGGGTCCAGGCGCCGGCCGAGCCGGTTGCAGAACACGTAGTCGTCGGGGTCGGTGAAGTCGCCGCGCTGTGCGATGCGCGCCAGTGCCTCGGCCGCTGCCTGCGGCACAGGGACCGGCCGCCCGCGTCCGCCCTTCGGCTCCTTCTCGACCCCGGCGCTCACCGCTCGGTCCACGTCGATGATCGCGCCGGAGAGGTCGGGCAGGAAGCGCACCGAGCGCCAGCGAAGCGCGAGGATCTCGCCCAGGCGCATACCGCTGTAGAACTTCACGCGGAACAGGTCGGCGTCCTGCTGATCCTCGACCGTGCGCGCGGCCTGCTCCTCGGTCGTCAGCGTCACCGGGCGGCCTCTGTAGGTCGGCGCCTTCCCGCGCTGCGCTCCGCGCTCGCACGCGTGCGCGAGCGCCTCGACCTCCTCGACCTCGTAATGATCGAGCGGCGGCGGGGGCGGCTCGTGCCGCACGTCGGTACCGCTGACGGGGTTCGCTGCGAGTGCGTACGTGTCCGGCTTCATCGCGTAGGCGAAGATGGCGTGCAGCACCGAGCGGTGCTTGTTGACGTTGCGCGGCGACAGCCCCTCGGCGTCCAGCTCGCGCAGGAACGCGGACACCTGGCGCGTCGTCACGTCGTCGTATGGACGATCGCCGAACTTCCGCATGATGCGGCCCTCGGCTCTCCCTCTGCCGCGCTTGTACGGCGTGTCCGGCTCGGCGAGCAGCGATTCGTTGTCGCGCAGGGTGGAGGGTGCGCCACCCTTCACGTCGCGCTTCCACGCAAGCCACTCGCGCGCGACCTGACGTACCGTCGCTCTGCCGGCACGTTCAACGCGCACGGCCGCGTCCGCGCGCTCGCGCTCGACCTCGGCGACCTTCTCGGCGGCGGCGGCGTGCGCGGCGCGCTCGTCAAGCCACTCGGCGGGCGGACGGCCGCGGCGTCTGCGCCAGCCGCCGTCACCGTTCGGTTCGACCCACGCCGGGCCAAGCCGACGCTTGATCTGCTGACGCTCCGCGTCGCGCCACTTCGCCTCGAAGAACGGCGTGCCGTCCTTCCCAACACGGATCACGACGGCTGGCGTAGGCTTCCCTGCTGACACGTCCGACCTCCAATCGGCGCTGTCCACGCCCCCGGCGGCTGCAACCGCGCGGGGGCTCCTTCTTGAGCGCTGTCGCGCCAGAGGGTACCACCGGATCAGGCGCCGGGTACCAAGCTGGACGGGGGTACCAGCGCGGGTACCAAACGAATCGTTTCGCCCGCTGTAACGGGCGATCGTGACCCCGCAACTCTGCCGCATCGCAACTCGTTTCACGCTACGATGCTGCTTGCCATGCAGAAGGTCGAGGGTTCGAGTCCCTTCATCCGCTTCGAATGACCGCCGCCGACTCCAGATGGGGCGCAGGTGCGAACGCCGAGGCGATCACGGCGTGGGACGGCCCGTTGTTCGACCGCTTCCTCCGCTTTCGTCACATCGTCACGACCGGGCTCGGTGTCCACGGCGAGCGGGCGCTCGAGCTGTTCCCGCCGCAGCCGGGCGAGCGTGTGCTCGACGTCGGCTGCGGGTTCGGCGACACGACGCAGCGGATCGCCGGACTGGTCGGACCGGAGGGGGAGGCGGTCGGGGTCGACGCGGCGGCGAACTTCATCGACGCGGCACGCCGTGAGGCCGAGGAGGCCGGCGTCGGCAACGTGCGCTTCGCAGTCGCCGACGTCGAGACGACGCGCTTCGAGGAGCACTTCGACCGCGCTTTCTCGCGCATGGGCACGATGTTCTTCGCGAACCCGGTGTGGGCGCTGCGCAACGTGCGCGAGGCGCTCGTCCCCGGCGGCCGGCTTGCGATGGTCGTGTGGCGCCGGCGGACCGACAACGACTGGCTGTACCGCGCGCAAACGATTGTCGAGGGGATCGTCGAGCGGCCCGAGGAGTACGACGAGCCGACGTGCGGACCGGGGCCGTTCTCGATGGCCGACGCGGACACGACGAGCGACGTGCTGCTGCACGCGGGCTTCGCCGATGTGTCGCTGCAGCGCTGCGACATCCCGATCCTCGTCGGCAACGACGTCGACGAGGCGATCGAGCTGGTGATGACGCTCGGGCCGGCCGGCGAGATCCTGCGGCTCGCGGGCGACCGTGCGACGCACTTGCACGGCGAGGTCGACGCGGCGCTGCGCGCGGGCCTGTCGGAGTTCCTGCAGCCGGACGGCACGGTCGTCGCGCCGGCATCCACCTGGGTCGTGTCGGCGACCGCGCCGGCCTGACGACGAGGCCGGCGGGCCGCGCGCTCCGGGCCGGCTTCCGCTCGTTGGTACCGTCGGACGGCTGTGCCCGTGCGTCCGCTCCGTCCGCTGCCGCTCGCCGCGCTGGTCGCGGCGTGCACGTTCGCGCTCGTCGCCGGCTACATGGTGTTCGTGCGCACTCATCCGGGGCAGAAGCTCGACGAGGCCGCGCTCGACGGCCGGCTCGCCTCGTTCCACGCGCGTCACGCGGCGAGCGTGCTGCTGACGACGATCAGCGTCGGCTCGCTCACGCTGGCGGTCGTGCTGCTGGTGGGGCAGGCGCTGCTGCGGCGCCGCGTCGCGCAGGCGGCGATCACGGTCGCGGTCGTGCTGGGAGCGCTCGTCGTGACTGAGCTGCTGAAGCACTACGTGTTCGCCCGGCCGGAGCTGGTGTCGTCGTCGATCGACCACAACAGCTTCCCGAGCGGGCATACGACGACGGCGTTCGCCGTCGGGATCGCCGCCGTGCTCGCGGCGCCGCCGCGGTGGCGGCGGGCGGCTGCGGCGGGGGCGCTGCTGTACGGCGCGGCGATCGGCGTCGCCACGGTCGCGGCGGGCTGGCACCGGCCGAGCGACGTGGCGGGCGCGATGCTGGTGGTGACCGGCTGGGCTGCGCTGGTCGCGCTCGTGGCCGTGCTGGTGGACCGGGACGCGTTCGCCGGCGGGAGGGCCGAGGAGGGGGGGACCGCGCCGTCGAGCTGGGCGCGCAACACGGACCTCGAGCGCTACGTGCTGCTGGCGGTGGCGGCGCTGGGCGTGGGGTGGGTCCTGACGGTCGCGATCGTCGGCGGCGGGCGCGTCGGCGCGATCGAGCTGACGACGTTCAACGCCGCGTTCGTGGCCGCGTGCGCGTGCATCGCGGCGTTGGCGGCGCTGTTGCTGGCGGCGTTCCTGACGGCGCTGCGCGAGTCGCTGCCCGCGCGCGAGGCCGGCGCTCGGCGGTGAGGAGGCGACGACCGGAATCGAACCGGTGTACACGGCTTTGCAGGCCGCTGCGTAGCCACTCCGCCACGTCGCCTGAGACGGCATAGCCTAGTCGACTGCCGCCACCCGCCGCCCGCCACCGTCGCGCCGTCCTCGCCGTGCGCGCGTTGGTAGGCTTGCCTCTCCCAGGGCGATTAGCTCAGCTGGGAGAGCGCCGCCTCGACAAGGCGGAGGTCACTGGTTCGAGCCCAGTATCGCCCACTCGTCTCGACGCCCCGGTCCGCCGGGGCTTTTTGCGTTGTAGGGGCGCGGAATCGCCGGTGGGGCGGGCAATCGCGCGATTCCCGGTTGTTCCCCGCGCTCCGGCGCGGCGGCGAGCCGGGGAGCGTGCGGGAGCGGGCGGCGTGCTTCGGTTGTGTCCGATTTGTGTCTCACGCCTGCACGAGCGGAACCGAACCGGTGTACACGGCTCTGCGCCATGTGGCGCATTGGTGGAGATCACAGGCATGTGCGGTGGCGCTTGCGCGCTCCGGTCGGGATGCTGCACGCCAGCCGCCGTGCGGTCGTCGTCGCCGACGACGATCCCGGCGTGGTCATCACGACCTTCCCCCGACTGACATGCGCGCCGAGTACGACAGCAAGGCGAACGCCATTTCGATCGCGCTCGTGCCGGAGGTCGAGCACGCGGAGCGTGCGGACCAGGTCCACGAGCGCGCGGTCGTCGCGTTGCACGACGGCTATCCGGTCGATCTGCAAGTGCTCTACCCGGACCTCGGCGTCGAGGAGCCGATCGCGGCCGTGGTCGGCCGCTATGACCTCGACAGGGGCGCGCTCGACGCTTCGGTGCGCTCGGCGCTGGCCGTGCCGGATCGCGTCGTCGTGCTCGACGTGCTGCCGCCTGCGGCCTGAGTGCCGGTTCACGTGAGAGCGATCGGCCGCCGGCTGTACGCTGCTGCCGTGGATCCGGCAAGACGACCAGTCCCGGCGGATCGCGCGTCGGACGCTGACGGCGTCCGTGATCCGCTGGCGAATCCGGCGGCGGTGCTCGCCGCGCGGCAGCGCCCGATGGCCGAGCGGCTGGCGCTTGCGGTGAGCTGGAACAAACTCGCATCTCAGCTCCGTTCCGGCCTTGCTGAGGCGACGAGACACCCGACGACCCGCCAGTGACCGAGCCGGCCGACTTCGACGCGCTGGAGCTGTTCCGTGCGCTCGGTCGTCACCAGGTCGAGTACGTCACGGTGGGCGGCGTAGCGGTCCAGGCCTACGGCGGCCAGCGAATGACGCAGGATCTCGACGTTGTCATCGCGGCGTCGAGGGAGAACATGGGGCGGCCCCTGAGCACCGTGCGCCAGGGTGACGCATGGCCGTGCGTCACCCTGACGCGCGGCGTGCGCCACGGTGGCGCAGGAAGTAGAAGCAGGATGAGAAGAACAGAAGAACCCTTCGGGCGCGTCCGCTGCGCGAACGCGTGCAGTTGGGATCTGGCGAGGTGTCCGGGCGCTGCCGCGCGGGCGGCATACGACCGCTGACCTCGCTCCGGTGCACCCCGCGAGGGGTGCACCGGACACGCTCGGGTTGGCTATCAGCGCCGGATGCGACTCTCGGGGCGGGGAAGGCTCGCGCTGTTCGGGTTGGTCGGATCGCGCGGCGTAGGAGGCGGAGGCGTGGGATTCAGACCACGGCTCTCCGGCATCGTGGGGTCGCGTGGTGACGGATGCGGGGCCGGAGGCTTGGGCTCGTTGTCGGGCATGTTCACCTCCCCTCTGCCAATTGAAGGGTCCAGAAGATGACCTCGGCACCGAGGGCGCAGGCGGCGACCTGGAAGACAACGAGCATCGCGTTGATGCGTTCCTTGTTCGCGTGCCAGTTGGCTTCGAGTCGCTGCGCGAGGAACTTCAGCATCTCTGCCTCGTCCCCACAGGGGTTCTCGCCCGTCCAGTCCTCGATGAGGATTCGCGCGCCCAGGGCGAACCGCCACTCATGCCGTGGCCAGAGGATTGCGATGCATCCCACGAGAACGACGCCGAACGCGATAAGCGCAAGGCCAGCGAGACCTTCGAATGCTGATGTCTTAAGTGCCTCGGCGCCCAGGAACGAGGCAACCACGGAAGCTGCTGCGAGCAGGACGCCTGTGCGAGTGCGCAGCTCGTCAAGACTGCGCGCCTGCATGTCGATCGCTCGCACCGACTCGCCGTAGGCCAGTTCCTCGGGCGTCGGCACGGGTTCCTCAGTGCCCGTTCGGGTGGCGCTTCGGATCGCCCACCGTCATCGTGTCGATGAACGTTCCGTCGGCTCGCCGGAGGTATGCGACATCGCCGGTGTTGTTCCAGACTTGAGCGGAACGACCCGCGAACAGCAGCAAGTGGCCGTCGTCCGTCCAGCCGCTCGTCCCGTGCCCCGTGAAGACGTACGCGGACTTCCCCGCCGGCAACATGAGCACGGTGTTGCTCGTCGTCGCAGGGAACTCGTAGATGTGCACGTTCTGTTGCGTGGCCGTGTAGTCGGTCAGCTTCAAGCCGGTCAAGCCCACGGCGCTCATGCCGTCGTTCGCGACTTGGACCCACTCGCCCCGCGCGTCGTTCCCGCGGAGTCCTACGTGGCAGATATGGAGCCCGGGCATCGGGCACTCCTTGCATCGATTGAACCCAAGACCGGAGCCTCGCGACGGCCGCCGGGCACCACACCCGGCCACGAGCCAAAACGGTCACGGTCATTCAAGACCAGGCGACGGACGGAACCCGCCGAGCAGGGATGGTTAGGCCCTGCTCGGCGGGTCGGGGGTTCAACCGTCGGGCGGTATTCCTAGCCGCTCCTCAGGACGTACCCACGGGCTTGCGGGGATGGGGATTGGCTTTCGGTGCGTCTCATGTGTGTCCCGTGGTTTGCGCGACGCCAAGCTCTCTCCATAGTGGAACCGCTCCCCTATGGAGAGGTCGTTTCGTGTGGGATTGCGGTACAGCGCAGTCATCTGCGGACCGTGCCATCCTGGCGGCGCCCGTGACCGCGTAGCCCGGCTCCAGATCGCGTTGCTGCACGCAGTGGTCGTCGAGAACGTGCGCAACCTTCGCGTATCGCAGTCGTCTCAGATGCGCGATGACTCTCCGTCCCACGTACATGGGCATTGGTGTGGTTGCGCTTCTGGCCGCGAGTTTGATCTGCTCCGGTGGCGCGAGCGCGAGCGAACAGGAGTGGCGTGTCGGTACCAAGGGCACCGTCGAGTCGGCGCGCTTCTCCAATAACAGATTGGTGTGGGCCGAGCGCGTCGGAAGCAATGGCTTCCGGATCTTCACGGCTCGTCTCGGAGGACGGCCACACCTCGCGGCATGGCTTCCGGATCATCGTGTTCGTCTCGGTAACGAGGGCGACGATTTTGGCTACCTCTCGCTCGCTGCATGGCCGGGAGGCATCGCCTACGCGTACAGTCACGAGCACTGCTTCCAGGGCTGTTTCGGAAACGCCGACACCGCCGCCAACCCTTATTCCGCGACTATGCGGATCGTCGTCGCACCGTTCGGGAGACCATCGCGCGTGCTGTGGGCCAGGTCGTGCCGACCGGGTCTCCACACACGGCCCCAAGTTGCGATCGCCGGCCAAACGCTTCTGACCAGCCACGGTTCATGCACCTACACGCCAAGCACGGTCGAGGAGAGCGACCTCTTCGGTTCGGCTCGCCGACAGCTTCCAGGTCGTGCGTGGACCAACACGGTCTACCTGCCGCTGCAGGCATCTGGTCGCTTCGCAGCCATCGCACAGCCGCCAGCAGGTTTCGACACGCATTCCAGCACCGCGGTGATTGATCTCCGCGCTCGTAGGATCGTGCTCAGCATCCCGCTCGACGACGACCCCGTCGCGCTTGCGAGCGATGGGGCTCTGATCTTCGCTACGCGACCGTACGGCGGGGCGCCCTGGAACATCGCGTGGTCCTCACCTGCTGAACCCTCTCCCCACCCAGTCACGGACAACGTGTCAGCGATCTGGCCCATCCTGCTCGCCGCGCATGGACGCATCGCAGTCGTCCGAACCCGGCCCATCGGCCAGCCCACCGCCGTTGATGTCTTCGCTCGCTCGGGTCGTCGACTCGGTGGCCTGGCGCGGGCTGTGCATGGCAAGTTCGGGGACGACGTCTTCGGCTTCGACGGTCGGCGCATCGCCTGGGTCGTGCGGGGGGCCAGACTCGCCGGCCCGGAGACGATCGTGGTGCGCTGCGTGCTCGCCTGCCAGTAGCCAAGCGGTGCTCCAGGGATCTCACGATCCGCTCGCACGCACGACTCACATCGCGAGCGGCGCTGCAATCACTGCGATTGCGCCGTGGTTTGTACGCCGCCAAGTTCTCTCCGCTTGGAAGTGTCTCGACGTCGAGGCCGCAGCGCTCGGTGACCGCCGGGAGCGGTTGCTCGGTTCCCCGGCGGGCGTCGAGGACGTCTATCGCGGCTGGGCCTCCGTTGCGAATCGCGACAATTGCGCCGGAACCGCGTCGTCGCCGTAGTCGGCGTGGTCGACCTCGACCCGCGTGATCTCGGGCGTGTCGCTGGCTCTTGTAGTCGGCGCGAATGGATCGGGCCGCTACGCGTGCATCGACGGCACGTACGAGATGCCGACGATCGCGCCCTCGGGTGAGAGCAGGCGCACGACCGTCTGTCCCCACGGCTCCTCGCGCACCGGGTGCAGCAGCTCGTGGCCGGCGGCGGTGAGCTCGTCGGCCGCGGCGTGCACGCTGGCCACGTCGGCGACGTCGAACTCGATGCTGACCTGCGGGATCGCGAGGTCCGCCGGCCACCGCTCGTCGCCGAAGCACGCGGCGGCGGCCTGGGAGAGCGGCCAGATGCCGAAGTGCTTCGTCCCGGGCACCTGCTCGCTGTGGAGGTAGCCGTCGCTGGTCTCGCCGGCGAGCGGGAGCCCGAGCGTGTCGACGTAGAGCCGACGCGACCGCGGCGGGTCAGGCGCGATCACCGCGACGCCCGCGACGAACTCGATCTCCATGCCCCTTGCTCTACCCGGTCGAAGCCGGACCTTCACGTCACCACTTCAGCTCGATCTCCAGCTCGCGCTCGTCGCTCTCCACCTCGAGCTCGACCTTGAGCTGGACCTCGTCGGGCACGTGCAGCGTGAAGCGCATGCCGCCGCGCTCGAACTCGACGTCGTTATGGCGGGCCAGCATGTCGGCCAGCGCGTGCAGGCGCGCCGCCGCCTCCTCGCGGCCGACCGTCTCCTTTGTCTCCACCTCGAAGATCTCCATCACGTCTCCTTCGTCGCTGGTGTGCGGGGGATGGGGGAAGTCCTCGCCGCGCGGTCGGCGGCGAGCGGGTCGCGTCCGGCCGCGATGCGGACGAGCGTGCGCAGCGTCGCGCCGGCGCCGCTTGGCAGTCCGGCCGATGGCGACGCACCGGGGTGCGCGCGTGCGATCCGCACGCGCAGCGCGGCGGGGCGGATGCGGAAGCGCAGCGGCGGCGCGAGCATCGTCGCCTCGCCGTCGATCCCCGCCGGCACCGGATGGTGGGCCGTCACCTCGAACGACGGCGCGGTCCACTCGCGCCACGGCCGCTGCGGAAGGCGTCCTCGCCCGCCGCGTCCGGTCGGCGCGCCGGCGACCGTGACGCCGAGCAGCCCGTCGTCGATCCGCGGACGCGTGCCTGAGCCGACCGCGCGCCCCAGCCGGTAGCGGTTGTTCGACACCAGCACCGCCGCGCCGGAGCGGTGGCGGTGACCGTCGGGGCCGACCCAGCGCAGGTCGAGCCCGCGCCCCTGGGGGCCGAGCACCTCCGGCATCGTCGCGAGCAGCGTGCGCAGCTTCGCCTCGCGGTAGCCGGGCCGTTGCACCGCCTCCGCGTAGAGCCCGAGCGAGACGTTGTTGACGAACACCCGCCCGTTGACCTCGGCCAGGTCCACGCGCCGCTCGCCGCCGTCGACGAACGCGTCGAGCGCGCCGACGACGTCGTCGCGGTCGACGCCGAGGTCGAGCGCGAAGTGGTTGCGCGTGCCGGCCGGCACGCACGCGTAGGGCAGCTCGTGCTCGGCCGCGATCGCCGCGACGATCGCCTGCGAGCCGTCGCCGCCGGCCATCGCGAGCCCGTCGGCGCCGGCGGCGACGGCGTCGCGCACGAGCCGCTCGAGGTCCGTTCCGGGCGCCAGCTCGATCGGCTCGTAGCCGCGCTCCCGCGCCTCGCGCGCGAGTCCGAAGCGCTCCGCCTTGCCCCCGCCGGACCGCGGGTTGAAGAACAGCGCCGGCCGTCGCGGGGGCGGCATCGAGAGCAGCGGGACGTGCACGGCGAACGCGGTCCGGGTGCACGCGAACGCCAGCGCGAGCAGCGCCACCAGCAGCAGCTCCGCGAGTGTCCCGCCTCCCAGCACCAGCGCGAGCGCGCCGCCGAGCCCGAGCGCGCCGGCCGTCAGCTCGGCGGCGCGCGCGAGGCCGGTGCGCAGCAGCCCCGCCCACAGCGCGGCGGCTCCGGCGGCCGCGAGCGCGAGCACCGCGAGCCCGCGCGGGAACGCCTGCACCGCCGCGACGAGCGCGAGCACGAGCGCGCCCGCGCCGAGCAGCAACGCGCCGAGCGCGGCGAGGCGCCGGCGCGTCATGGCACCATCGTCCCGTGGAGCGAGCAGCCTCTGCACTCGCCGGCTGGCGGCGCGACGCGGCGCGCGTCGACACCGCGCTCTACGCCGCGATCGCGCAGACGCCGACGCCGGCGCTCGACCGCGCGATGGCGCGGCTCGCGCGCGCCGCTGACCACTCGCGCCTGTCGCTGGCGGCCGCTGCGGCGCTGGCCGCGACAGGCGGCCGCGCCGGCCGGCGCGCCGCCGTGCACGGTCTCGCGGCGGTCGGCGTCACGTCCGCCGCGATCAACCTGCTCGCGAAGCCGCTCGGGCGCCGCCGGCGGCCCGACCGCGTCGCCGAGCAGGTGCCGCTCGCGCGCCACGTGCCGATGCCGTCGACCGCGGCGTTCCCCTCCGGTCACGCCGCGTCGGCGTTCGCGTTCGCGACCGCCGTCGGGCACGCGCTGCCGCCCGCCGGCGTCCCGCTGCGCGGGCTGGCCGCGCTCGTCGCCTACTCGCGCGTGCACGTCGGCGTGCACTATCCGGGCGACGTCGTCGTCGGGGCGCTGGCCGGGACGGCGTTCGCGCAGCTCACCACCGCTGCGCTCGAGCGTCGCGTGCGGTGACGGGCGCATGCTGCGAGGCTCCCGCATCGCGGCGGCGCGGCCAAGGGCGCGGGCATCACTCGGAGGGTGGGGCGGCCATGCGTTGGCCGATCCCCGCGCGCGGGGTAGGTTTGAGCGCATGCCGACCGACGAGCAGATCCAGGAGCAGATCGAGGCGCTCGAGCAGGAGCGCCTGACGTTGCGCGAGCGGGAGGGGGAGCACGACCCGACGCAGGCGGCGGACGTCGCCCGCGTGGAGGAGATCCGCGTCGAGCTCGACCGCCTGTGGGACCTGCAGCGCCAGCGCAACGCGCTGCGCGAGGCGGGGCGCGACCCCGAGGAGGCGTCTGAGCGCTCCGCGGAGGTCGTCGAGAAGTACTGGCAGTAGCGCGCCGGCGGGCCTCGCGAGTCGGCGCGTGCGGCGATGACGCGCTCGCTAACCTTACGTTGACGTAAGGATCAGGATCATCGGCGCCACAGCGAACCCCACCACCGCCGCACGACGTCGCCTGCCGGGCGTCGCCGCCGACCACCACCACTACAAGTGGTGGGCGCTGTCGTGCACGAGCCTCGGGATGCTGCTGGCGACGACCAACTCCGGCACGCTGATCATCGCCCTGCCGGATCTCGAGCGGGAGCTCGGCACGAGCCTGCTCGCGCTCGTGTGGGTGATCCTCGCGTACATGATCGCCTCGACGGTCCTGGTCCTCACGTGCGGGCGGCTGTCCGACCTGTTCGGCCGCAAGCGCGCCTACGTCGCCGGCTTCGTCGTGTTCGCGCTCGCCTCGCTCGGCGCCGGCTTCGCGGCCGACGGCACGCAGCTGATCCTGTGGCGGATCGTCCAGGGCGTCGGCGCGGCGCTGCTGTTCGCGAACGCCTCCGCGCTCGTGACCGACGCGTTCCCGCGCGAGCAGCTCGGCGTCGCGATGGGCACGAACGTGATGGTCGCGGCGATCGGCCTCGTGATCGGGCCGGTGCTGGGCGGCGCGCTGGTCGCGGTCGGCTGGCAGTGGGTCTTCTGGTTCAACGTCCCGTTCGCGCTCGCCGGCAGCCTGTGGGGGTGGCTGATCCTGCACGAGCTGGCGAGACAGGACAGCGTGCGCGGCTTCGATCCGCTCGGCACGCTCACGTTCGTCGCGGGCCTGACGGGCCTCGTGCTGGGGATCTCGCGCGGCGGCTTGTCCGGCTGGGGCGACCCGGTCGTGGTCGTCAGCCTCGCCGCCGCCGTCGTCCTGCTGCCGTCCTTCGTGCTGATCGAGCACCGCTCGCGCGCGCCGATGCTCGACCTGACGATCTTCGAGAACCGCCTGTTCGCGGCCGCGACCGGCGCCGCCTTCATCAACGGCCTGTCCCGCTTCGCGCTGATGTTCGTGTTCGTCTTCTACTTCCAGGGCGCGCAGGGCGACGACCCGATCACCGCCGGCCTGAAGCTCGCGCCGCTCGCGCTCGGGATGCTCGTCAGCTCGCCGCTGGCGGGCGCGTGGGCGGACCGCCGCGACTCGCGCGCGCTCGCCGCGCTCGGGATGCTCGTGACCGCCGCCGGGCTCGCGGGCATGACGCTGCTGGAGGCCGACTCGTCCTACTGGCTCTCGAGCCTGTGGCTGTTCGTCGTCGGCGTCGGCTCCGGCATGTTCAACTCGCCCAACACGGCAGCGATGATGGGCACGGTCCCGCCGCATCGGCGCGGGATCGCCGCCGGTGCGCGGATGATGCTGCAGAACACCGGTGCGATCCTGTCGATCGCCTTCGTGCTCGCCGTCATCACCGCCGCCGTGCCGAGAGACGTGTTGTTCAAGATCTTCTCCGGGCTCGCCGCCGGCCTCACCAACGAGCAGCTCGCACCGTTCATCTCCAACATGCACACGGCGCTGTGGGTGCTCGCGGCCGTCTCGCTGCTCGGCGCGTTCGTGTCGCTGCTGCGCCCGCGCCGGGAGGTGAGCGCGTGAGCGCGCAGCAGGCGACGCTGCTGCGGATCGGCGACGTCGCGCGGCTCGTCGGGACGACGCCGCGGACGATCCGCTACTACGAGGAGAAGGGACTGCTGCCGCCGGCCGAAGGGCGCGCCGCCGGCCAGCACCGCCTCTACGACGAGCAGGACGTCGAGCGGCTGCGCGAGCTGCTGCGGATGCGCAACCTGCTCGGCGTGCCGCTGGAGGAGCTGCGCGAGCTGGTCGCGGTCGACGACGAGCGCGCGCTGCTGCGCAGCGAGCTGCACCGCACCGACGAGCGGAACGAGCGTGAGCGGATCCTGCATCGCCTCGACGCGCTCGCCGAGCGCCAGCTCGCGGCCGTCGAGCGGCGCGCCGCGGAGCTGGACGAGCTGCGCGAGGAGATCGCCGCGCGTCGCGCGCGCATCGCCGAGCTGCTCGCCGAGTCCGAGCGCAGCAGCGGCTGAGCGCCCGGCCGTGCTACACGTGCGGCGCGAGCGGGAAAGCACCCCTTCGTGCCCCCTACGCTGGCCGATCGGATCGCGCCCGAGCTGACGCGGATCGCCGGCGGCGCGTTCGCGCGCCTGCCGCTCGCGCTGGAGCTGTGGGACGGCAGCGAGCTGCCGGCGAGCGCCGTGCCCGCAGCGCCGGCGCCGCCGCGGCTGCGCGTGCGCGACCCGCGCGCGCTGGCCACGATCGCCCGCCATCCGGACCAGCTCGGCCTCGGCCGCGCATGGGTCGCGGGCGCGCTCGAGCTGGACGGCGACGCCGAGGCGGCGCTGCGCGCCGGCGAGTCGCTGCGCGACACGCGCGTGTCGTGGTCCGACCGGCTGCGGGCACTGCGGCTGGCGCGTCGCGTCGGCGTGCCGTTGCTGCGACCGCTGCCGCGGCCGGCGGCGGAGGCGCGCCTGCGCGGCCGGCGCCACAGCCTGCGGCGCGACCGCGTCGCGGCCCGCCACCACTACGACGTGCCGACGAGCTTCTACCGGCTCGTGCTCGGCCCCTCGCTCGTCTACTCGTGCGCGTGCTTCGCGGCGCCCGACGAGTCGCTCGAGTCCGCGCAGGAGCGCAAGCTCGAGCGCGTCTGCCGCAAGCTCGGGCTGGAGCAGGACCAGCGGCTGCTCGACGTCGGCTGTGGCTGGGGCTCGCTGCTGCTGCACGCCGCGCAGCGTCACGGCGTGCGCGGGCTCGGGATCACGCTCTCGCGCGCGCAGGCGCAGGAGGCGCGCCGGCGGATCGCGGCGGCGGGGCTGGCCGACCGCGTCGAGGTCCGTGTCGCGGACTACCGCGAGCTGGACGGCGAGCGCTTCGACGCGGTCGCCTCGATCGGGATGGTCGAGCACGTCGGCGTCGACCTGCTGACGACGTACGCCCGGCAGCTCGCGACGCTCGTGCGCCCCGGCGGGCGGATCCTCAACCACGGGATCGTGCGGCTCACGCCGGCGCCCCGCTCGGATCGCACGTTCATCGCGCGCTACGTCTTCCCGGACGGCGAGCTGCACCCCCTCAGCGCGGTGCTGACGGCGTTCGAGCTGGCTCGCCTGGAGGTGCGTGACGTCGAGACGCTGCGCGAGCACTACCCGCTGACGCTGCGCGCCTGGAGTCGCAACCTCGCACGCGAGCGCGAGGCGGCGGTCGCCCAGGCGGGCGCGCAGCGTGAGCGCGTCTGGCGGCTCTACATGGCCGGCGCCGCGCTCGCGTTCGAGCGCGGCGAGATCGGCGTCTTCCAGACCCTGGCGGTGCGGCCGGGCGCGCCGCACCGCCTGCCCCTGCTGCGCGACGCGCAGCCGGCGGCCGCGCGTGCGGTCGTCGCCGCGTAGCCGGGCGCGAGCGCCGGCCCGGCGCGGCCTGATGGCCAATTCCAGGATCTCGCGGCGCGAGGGTCACGCTGGCCGGCGCCGGGCGTCACACGGCGTCTCGCCGATGCCATCGGCATCGCCTTCGACACCGCATGTCGTCCGGCATCCGCCCATCGCACCCCTCGCATCCACGATCTCGCTGGAATCGACCATCTAGGATCCCCCTCCGATGCGGATCCTGCTGCCCGACGACACTGAGCTGGCGCTCGAGGACGGCGCCACCGGCGCCGACGCCGCCGCTGCGATCGGCGCCGGCCTCGCGCGCGCCGCGCTCGCGGTGAAGGCCGACGGGCGCCTGCAGGACCTCTCGGCGCCGCTGCACGACGGCGCGCGGCTGGAGATCGTCACGCCCTCCAGCGACGACGCGCTCGAGCTGCTGCGCCACGACACCGCGCACGTGCTGGCGGCGGCCGTGATGGACCTCTATCCGGGCGTGAAGATCTCGATCGGCCCTCCGATCGAGCACGGCTTCTACTACGACTTCGAGTTCCCCGACGGCGTCACGATCTCCGACGCCGACTTCGAGCGCATCGAGGCGAAGATGCGCGAGCACGTGAAGGCCGACGAGCGCTTCGCGCGCGAGGACGTCAGCGTCGGCGAGGCGCTCGAGCGCTTCGTGCGCGAGGACCAGCCCTACAAGGTCGAGCTGATCGAGGACCTCGTGAGAAACGAAGGCGTCGAGACCGTCTCGCTCTACACGAACGGCCCCTTCACGGACCTCTGCCGCGGCCCGCACGGTCCCGGCACGAAGCGCATCAAGGCGTTCAAGCTGCAGTCGGTCGCGGGCGCCTACTGGCGCGGCGACGCGAGCCGCACGATGCTCACGCGCATCTACGGCACCGCCTTCTTCTCCAGAGAGGAGCTGGCCGAGCACCTGGAGCGGTTGGAGGAGGCGAAAGCGCGCGACCACCGCAAGCTCGGCGTCGAGCTGGGCCTGTTCCGCTTCTCGCCGGTCGCGCCGGGCGCGGCCTTCTGGCTGCCGCACGGCACGCGCGTCTTCAACGCGCTCGTCGCGCTCTCACGCGAGATGGGCGAGCTTCACGGTTATTCAGAGGTCAAGACGCCGCAGATCTTCGACAGCGTGCTGTGGGAGACCTCCGGCCACTGGGGCAAGTACCGCGAGAACATGTTCGTCACGCAGGCCGAGGAGCGGCAGATGGCGATCAAGCCGATGAACTGCCCCGGCCACGCGCACCTCTATGCGAGCGAGCGCCACTCCTACAAGGAGCTGCCGATCCGCTACAGCGAGCCCGGCCTGCTGCACCGCAACGAGCCGTCCGGCACGCTGCACGGGCTGCTGCGCGTGCGCCACTTCGCGCAGGACGACGCCCACATCTTCTGCACCGAGGAGCAGGTGCAGGACGAGGTGGTCGGCTGCCTCGACTTCGCCTTCTCGACGCTCGGCCTGTTCGGCTTCGACGTCCAGCTCGAGCTGTCGACGCGCCCGGAGAACCGCATCGGCAGCGACGAGATGTGGGACCGCGCGGAGGGCAAGCTGCGCCAGGCGCTGGAGGACCGTGGGCTCGCCTACGAGTTGAACGAGGGCGACGGCGCCTTCTACGGCCCGAAGATCGACTACCACGTGAAGGACTCGCTCGGCCGCTCGTGGCAGCTCGGCACCGTCCAGCTCGACTACTCGATGCCGGAGCGCTTCGGCCTCACGTACACCGGCGCGGACGACCGAGAGCACCGGCCGGTGATGATCCACCGTGCCGCGTTCGGCTCCTACGAGCGCTTCATCGGGATCCTGATCGAGCACCTCGCGGGGCGCTTCCCGCTGTGGCTCGCGCCCGTGCAGGCGATCGTGCTGCCGATCGCCGACCGCCACAACGCCTACGCGTCCGAGGTCGTCGAGGCGCTGCGCGCGGCGGGCCTGCGGGTGGAGGTGGACGAGCGCGGCGAGTCGGTCGGTCGCAAGATCCGCGACGCCGAGCTGCGCAAGATCCCGCTGATGCTCGTCGTCGGCGACGCGGAGGCGGACGGCGGCACCGTCTCGGTGCGCGAGCACGGGGCGGAGGAGGCGAGAGGCGTGCCGGTGGCGGAGCTCGCTGCCCGCATCGCCGAGCAGGCGGCCGCGCGCGCCGCGTGAGACGCACCCGTCGCCACTTCGCGATCCGCCGCTATACTCGCCCGACGTTGATGATTTGTCCGTCCACCGAACCGCGCCTCCCCGCTTGACGCGCACGCACGCCGCCAGCTAAGTGCCGGTTCCGCGACGATTCGACCGGCGCCCGCCCGAGCGGGACACGACGCGCATCAACGAACGCATCCGCGTTCCGGAGGTGCGGCTCATCGACGACGAGGGTCAGCAGGTGGGGATCCTCAAGACGCCCGATGCGCTGCGCTATGCGCAGGAGCGCGACCTCGACCTCGTCGAGGTGGCCGCCGACGCGCGCCCGCCCGTCTGCCGCGTGCTCGACTACTCGAAGTACAAGTACGAGCAGGCGCAGAAGCAGAAGGCCGCGCGCAAGCACCAGCAGCAGATCACGATCCGCGAGATCAAGTTCCGCCCGAAGATCGCGCAGAACGACTACGACACGAAGAAGGGGCACGTCACCCGCTTCCTCAAGCACAAGGACAAGGTCAAGGTCACGATCATGTTCCGCGGGCGCGAGGTGACGCATCCGGAGCGCGGGCAGATGCTGCTGGAGAGACTTGCGGAGGAGCTGGCCGAGCTGGCCGTCGTCGAGCAGCGTCCGATCCAGGACGGCCGCAACATGACGATGATGCTCGGGCCCTCCAAGGCGATCCTCGCCGAGGGCGCGGACGCGAGAGCGGCCGCGGACGGCGGGGATGCTCCCGCGGCCGAGGCGAGCGCCGCTCCGGCCGACGAGGCGAGAGCTGTCGCGCCGGCCGAGGAGAGCGCCGCTCCCGCTGAGGAGGCAGCTGCTCCCGCCGACGAGATGCCCGCCGCACCCGCCGACGAGGTGCCCGCCGCGCCCGTCGGCGAGGAGAGCGCTGCTCCCGCTGAGGAGGCAGCCGCTCCCGCCGACGAGGCGCCTGCCGCGCCCGCCGACGAGGCGAGCGCCGACAGCGCCGCGGCCGGCGACGCCGCCGCCGACGGCAAGCCGCCCGCCAGAAGACCCGCCGCCAAGCGCGCCGCCGCGCGCTAGCGTCCCGCCGCGCCGCGGATGCTCGCGTCGCTGCTGGCCGTCGCCGCGTTCGCCGGGCTCGGCGGCGGCGCGCCCGGCCCGAGCGCCGGCGCGGCAGACCTGCCGCTCACGCAGGCGATCGGCCAGCGGATCGTCGTCTCGCTCCCCGGCACGACCGTGCCCGACGCGCTCGCGCGGCAGGTGCGCCGCGGCGAGGTCGCCGGCGTGATCCTGTTCGGCCGCAACGTCGCCTCGCGCACGCAGCTGCGCACGCTCACCGCCCGCCTGCAGGCCGAGCGCCGGCGCGGGCCTGCCGCGCTGCGCGACCTGCCGCTGCTCGTGCTGATCGACCAGGAGGGCGGGCTCGTGAAGCGCCTGCCGGGCGCGCCCTCGCGCTCGGCGGCGGGCATGGGCGCGACCGGCAGCGTCGCCACCGTGCGCGCGGAGGGCGTCGCGACCGCGCGCAACCTGCGCGGCGTCGGCGTCAACGTCGACCTCGCGCCGGTGCTCGACCTCGGCCTGCGCGGCTCGTTCCAGCGCGCGACCAGCCGCGCGTTCGGCGCCACGCCGGCGGCCGTCGCCCGCTACGGCGGCGCGTTCGCGGACGGTCTGGCGGCCGGCGGAGTGCTGGCGGCGGCGAAGCACTTCCCCGGGCTCGGTCGCGCCACGACGAACGAGGACCTGCGGCTGAACCGCATCGAGGTCGACCGCGACCTGCTGCGCGCCGCCGACGAGGCGCCGTTCGCGGCAGCCGCGCGGCAGGGCGTGCCGCTGACGATGGTCTCGACCGGCGTCTACCCGGCGCTCTCGTCGCGCCCCGCGATGTTCGCGCCGCAGGTCGCGACGCACGAGCTGCGCGACGTCGTCGGCTTCGGCGGCGTCTCGATCACCGACGACCTCGAGGTGCCGGCGCTCGCCGGGCTGTCGCCCGAGCGCAAGGCGCTCGCGGCCGTCCGTGCCGGCGACGACCTGCTGCTGTTCTGCCAGACGGCGGACGCCGCGCGGCGCGGCGCGGCGGCGCTGCGGCGCGCGGTCGCGCAGGGAACGGTCGCCCGCGCGGCGATCGACGCGGGCGCCGACCGCGTGCTCGCGCTGCGAGAGCGTCTGCGCTGAGTCTCTGCTTTACTACGCGACTCAATGCCGAAGATGAAGACGCATTCCGGCGCCAAGAAGCGCTTCAAGGTGTCCGCCAAGGGCAAGGTCCGCGGCCGGCACGCCAACTCGAGCCACATCCTCGAGAAGAAGTCCCCGAAGCGGAAGCGCCGGCTCGGCAACCCCGCCGCGATCAGCGACCACGACGCTCCGCGCGTCAAGAAGCTGCTGGGGGTGGGCAAGTGACGCGCGTCAAGCGGTCCGTCCACGCCAAGAAGAAGCGGCGCGAGGTCCTCGAGCTGACGAGAGGCTTCCGCGGCGAGGCGAACCACAACTACAGACGCGCGAAGGAGGCCTTGCTCAAGGCCGACCAGTACCGCTACCGCGACCGGCGCAACCGCAAGCGCGACTTCCGTCGCCTGTGGATCACGCGCATCAACGCGGCCGCGCGTCAGCACGACCTCTCCTACTCGCAGTTCATGCACGGCCTGCAGCTGGCCGGGGTCGAGGTCGACCGCAAGATCCTCGCGGACATCGCCGTCCGCGACGCAGAGGCGTTCCGCCGATTCGCCGAGCGCGCCCGCGAGGCGTTGGCTGCGGCTGCCTAGCCGAACCGCCGACCGACTCGAACCGGGCGCCGCTTCCGCAAGGACGGCGCCCTTCTTCGTTAAATGACCATCACATCGCCCCACAACGACAAGCTGAAGGAGATCCGCAAGCTCGCGCGGCGGCGGGAGCGCGTGCTCAGCGGCCGCTTCGTCGCGGAGGGCGAGGACCTGCTGGCGGCCGCCGACGCGGCCGGCTGGCAGGCACTCGAGCGCTACGTCGCGGCGGGCAGCGGGTTGACCGGCGTCGAGGTCGAGGGGGAACTGCTGGCGGGCGTCTCGCAGCTCGGCTCCGGGACGCGCGCGCTCGGCGTCTACGAGCAGCGCTGGGCCGACGCGCCGACCGGGCCGCTGTGCGTCGCGCTGCACGGGATCGCCGACCCCGGCAACGTCGGCACGATCCTGCGTTCGGCGCTCGCGTTCGGCGCCGACTCGGTCGCGCTGGGGCGGGACTGCGCCGACCCCTACGGGTTCAAGGCGGTGCGGGCCTCGATGGGCGCGCTGTTCGCGGTGCCGCTCGCGCGCTACGACGCGCTCGACGCGCTGCCCGGCACCGTCGTCGCGCTCGACGCGCACGCGCAGGAGGCGATCGGCGCGCTGGTGGGGCCGCTCACGCTGCTGGTCGGCGCCGAGCGGACGGGGCTGCCGGCCGACGTGCTGGCGGCGGCCGACCGCGTCGTGCGGATCCCGATCGCCTCCGAGTCGCTCAACGCCGCGATGGCCGCGACCGTCGCGCTCTACGAGGTCACGCGCGGCACCGTCGCCACGGACCATAGGATGCCGACGCCATGATCGAGCGGATCGACGCACTGCGCGGCGAGGGGGAGGCGGCGATCGCCGCCGCCGCCACGACGGACGCGCTCGAGCAGGCGCGCATCCACTACCTGGGCCGCAGAGCCGAGCTGCCGAACCTGCTGCGCGGCGTCGCACAGCTGCCGCCCGAGCAGCGCGGCGCGGTCGGCAAGGCCGCGAACGTCGCGCGCAAGGCGCTCGAGCAGCTGATCGAGGCGCGCGGCGCCGAGCTGGCCGGCGCCGAGCTGGAGCGGCAGCTCGCGGAGGACCGCATCGACGTGACGCTGCCGGGCGCGCCGCTGCCGCCGGCCGGCGGGCTGCACCTGCTCAACGCGACCCGGCGCGAGATCGAGGACGTCTTCGTCGGGCTCGGCTACACCGTCGCCGAGGGTCCCGAGGTCGAGCGCGTCTACTACAACTTCGACGCGCTCAACCACGACCCGGCGCACCCGGCGCGGCTGCGCACCGACACGTTCTACGTGGCCGACGACGTCGTGCTGCGCACGCACACCTCGCCGATGCAGGTGCGCGCGATGGAGCAGCACCCGCCGCCGATCTTCCTGATCGTCCCCGGGCGCGTCTACCGGCGCGACTCCGACGCGACGCACACGCCGCAGTTCCACCAGATCGAGGGGCTCGCGGTCGACGAGGACATCACGCTCAGCGACCTCAAGGGCACGCTGCTCGCGTTCGCGCGGGCGATCTTCGGCGACGAGCGCCAGGTGCGGCTGCGCCCGCACTTCTTTCCCTTCACGGAGCCGAGCGTCGAGGTCGACGTCTCCTGCTTCAACTGCAAGGACGGGCTCACGCGCGAGGGCGCGCGCTGCCCGCTGTGCAAGGGCACCGGCTGGATCGAGATCCTCGGCGCCGGGATGGTCGACCCGAACGTGTTCGGCTATGTGAGAGAGCACGGCTACGACCCGGAGAGGATCCAGGGCTTCGCGTTCGGGATGGGCGTCGAGCGGATCGCCTTCCTCAAGCACGGCGTCTCCGACCTGCGGCTGTTCTACGACAACGACCTGCGCTTCCTGGAGCAGTTCTGATGCGCGTCCCGCTCTCGTGGCTGCACGAGTACGTCAAGCCGGACCTCGACGCGGCCGCGCTGGCCGAGCGGCTGGCGCTGACCGGCACCGAGGTGGAGCGCGTCGTGCACCACGGTGTGCTGAGCGTCGAGGGGTTCGTGATCGGGCGCGTGCTGAGCGCGGAGAGACACCCGGACGCCGACCGCCTCAACGTCTGCCGGGTGGACCTCGGCGGCGCCGAGCCGGCGCAGATCGTCTGCGGCGCGCCGAACGTCGCCGCCGGACAGACGGTCGCGGTCGCGCAACCCGGCGCGGTGATGCCGGACGGCACGCGACTGCGCAAGGCGAAGCTGCGCGGCGTCGAGTCGGCCGGGATGATCCTCAGCGAGCCGGAGCTGGAGATCGGCGTCGAGAGAGCCGGGATCATGGTGCTCGGCCTCGACGGCGGCAAGCCGGCTCCCGGCACCCCGCTCGCCGACGTGCTGCCGCTCGCGACGGACGTGCTTGAGCTGGAGGTCACGCCGAACCGGCCCGACTGCCTCGGCGTCTACGGCGTCGCGCGCGAGGCGCACGCCGCGACCGGCGCGCCGCTCGCGCCCGCGCCGTGGAGCGAGGACGTCGGCACCGGCGGGCCGGTCGAGGGCGCCGCGGTGGCGGTCGAGACCGACCGCTGCAAGCGCTTCATGGCGCGCGTGTTCGAGGGCGTGACGGTCGGGCCGTCGCCGCCGTGGCTGAAGGCACGCCTGATGGCGGCCGGGATGCGGCCGATCTCGAACGTCGTCGACGTCACGAACTACGCGATGCTGCTGACCGGCCAGCCGCTGCACGCGTTCGACCTCGACCGCGTCGCCGGCGGCCGGCTGGTCGTGCGCGACGGACAGGCCGGCGACGAGCTGGAGACGCTCGACGGCGAGCGGCGCCGGCTCGACCCCGAGATGGTCGTGATCTGCGACGCGGACGGGCCGACGTCGCTGGCCGGCGTGATGGGCGGCGCGCGCTCGGAGGTGCACGCGGGCACGACGCGGGTGCTGCTCGAGTCGGCGGTCTGGGACGGGCCGAACATCCAGCGCACCTCGACGCGGCTCGGGCTGCGCAGCGAGGCGTCCGGCCGCTACGAGAAGGGGCTCGCGCCCGAGCAGGCGCAGGACGCGCTCGCGCTCGCGACACGACTGCTCGTCGAGCTGTGCGGCGCGCGTGTCGCGCCGGGGACGATCGACGTCGACCCGCCTGGCGGTCGCGACCGCACGAACAGGACGATCCGGCTGCGCGACGCGCGCGTGAGCGGGCTGCTCGGCGCGCCGGTCGCGCGCGAGCGCTCGGCCGAGATCCTGAGCGCGCTCGGCTTCCTCGTCGACCAGGCCGACGACGGGCTCGACGTGACCGTCCCGGCGTTCCGGCGCAACGACGTCACGCGCGAGGCCGACCTGATCGAGGAGGTCGCGCGGATCGACGGCGTCGACAAGCTGCCCGCCACGCTGCCCGCCTCCGGGCTCGCGGTCGGCCGGCTGACGCCCGCGCAGCGGCTGCGGCGCCGCGCCGCCGACACGCTCGCCGGCGCCGGCCTGCACGAGGCGATCGGCTGGTCGTGGAGCGCGCCGGAGCTGGCCGACAGACTGCGCCTGGCGCACGACGACCCGCGGCGCGCCGCGGTCGTCGTCGAGAACCCGATGTCGGCCGACCACGCGCAGATGCGCACGACGCTGCTCGGCTCGCTGCTCGACGTCGCGCGGCGCAACGTGACGCACGGGACGGGCGACGTCGCGATCTTCGAGGCGGGCGCCGTCTACCGGCCGGTGGCCGGACGCGAGCTGCCCGACGAGCCGTACACGGTCGGCGTGCTGCTGACGGGCGCCGTGCGGGCGCCGTCGTGGCGCGAGCCGGCGCCGCCGGCGGCGGATTTCTTCGCCGCCAAGGGCGTGCTGGCCGCGCTGCTCGGTGCGCTGCGCGTCGCGTGGGCGCTGGAGCCGGCGGGCGAGCCGTTCATGCATCCCGGCCGCGCGGCCGCGATCGTGCTGGGCGGCGCCGACGGCGAGCGGATCGGCTGGATCGGCGAGCTGCACCCGTCGGTCGCGGCCGCGTGGGAGCTGAGCGGCGCGGTTGCCGCGTTCGAGCTGGACCTCGACCGCGCGATCGAGCAGGTCCCCGGCCCGGTCCGCTACACGGACTACACGAGCTTTCCGGAGGTGCGCCAGGACCTCGCCGTCGTCGTGCCGCAAGCGGTGGCGGCGGCCGAGGTCGTCGCGGCTGTGCGCGCCGCCGGCGGCCCGCTGCTCGCGCGCGTGGAGGTGTTCGACGTCTACCGCGGCGCGCAGGTCGGCGCGGACGAGGTCTCGCTCGCGCTGCGGCTCGCGTTCCGCTCGCCCGAGCGGACGCTGACCGACGAGGAGGTCGCCGAGCGGCGCGCCGCGATCGAGGCCGCGCTCGCGGAGCAGGTCGGAGGGCGGATCCGTGCCTAACGGCGAGCACCGCGAATCAGGGTCGGTGGGGCCGACCACAGATCGCGCTCCTCGGGTGGCGGTGCTTGGAGCGTCGGGCTACGCCGGCGCGCTCGCCGCCGCGCTGCTGCAGCGGCATCCGCGCTTCGAGCTGACCGCGATCACGTCGCGCTCGGACGCCGGCACGCGGCTCGACGCGCTCTACCCGCGGCACCGCGTCCCGCTGGTCATGGAGGAGCTGGAGCTGGACCGGCATGCCGAGGGCCTCGACGCCGCCGTCGTCGCCTATCCGCACCACGCGGCGGCGCCGGTCGTCGCCGCGCTGCGCGAGCGGGGGGTGCGAGTGGTCGACCTGAGCGCCGACTTCCGCCTGCGCGACCGCGACGTCTACGAGCGCTGGTACGGCCCGCACGAGGCGCCCGAGCTGCTCGGCACGGCCGCGTACGGGATCCCCGAGCTGGGCTATCGCGACGCGATCCGCGACGCCGATGTCGTCGCCAACCCCGGCTGCTTCCCGACCGCCGCGCTGCTCGGCCTGCAGCCGCTCGCGCGCGCCGGGCTGCTGGACGACGTCGTGATCGACGCGAAGACGGGCGTCTCGGGCGCCGGCCGCGCCGCGACCGACGCGACGCACTACGTGTCGGTGAGCGAGAACGTCGCCGCCTACAAGGTCGGCGGGCATCGGCATGCGCCGGAGATCGACCAGGAGCTGGCGGCGCTCGGCGCGCAGCTCCGTCCGGTCGCGTTCCTGCCGCACCTCGTGCCGGTCGATCAGGGCGAGCTGATCACGGCCTACGTCAGGACGACGCGCGACGCCGCGCAGGACGAGCTGCGCGCGCTCTACGCGGACGCGTACGCCGACGAGCCGTTCGTCGAGCTGGCGGACGTGCCGGCCGGCATGCGCGACGTGACGGCGACGAACATCTGCCGCGTCTCGGTCCACGGCGACCGCCACGACGGCCGCGTCGTCGTGTGCGCCGTGATCGACAACCTGTGGAAGGGGACCTCGTCGCAGGCGGTCCAGAACCTCAACCTGATGTTCGGCCTTCCCGAGGACGAGGGGATCGCGCCGTGACGGCCGGCTTCTTCAGCTCGCGCTGGGTGCAGCGGCCCGATCACGTCACGGAGCTGGACGGCGGCCTCCCGCAGGGCTTCCGCGCGGCCGGCGTCGCGGCCGGCCTGAAGGCCGGCGGCGCGCTCGACGTCGGCCTGCTCGTCTCCGACGGCGACGCCACCACGAGCGCCGCCCGCTTCACCCGCTCCGGCGTCGTCGCGGCGCCGGTGCAGCTGTGCCGCGAGCGCTGCGACCTCGCGCACCTGCGGGCCGTGGCCGTCAACGCCGGCAACGCGAACGCCGCGACGGGGGTGCCCGGCTTCGAGAGCGCCGGCGCGACGCAGATCGCCGCCTCGCGGCTGACCGGGATCGACCCGGCCGGCGTCGCGGTCGGCTCGACCGGCGTGATCGGCGTGCAGCTCCCGGTCGACCGCGTCCTCAGCGGGCTGGAGGCGGCGCGCGAGCTGCTGCGGCCCGACGGCGACGCCGACTTCGCCGCCGCGATCCAGACGACCGATGCGTTCGAGAAGCGGGCCGCGCTGCGCGTCGCGCTGCCGAGCGGCGAGGTTCGGCTTAGCGCCCAGTGCAAGGGGGCGGGAATGATCTCGCCGAACTTCGCGACGATGCTGTGCTTCGTCCAGACCGACGCCGCGCTCGACCCGGCGACGGCCGACCTGCT
Organism: Actinomycetota bacterium; assembly: GCA_018268595.1. Classification (GTDB taxonomy): domain Bacteria; phylum Actinomycetota; class Thermoleophilia; order Solirubrobacterales; family Solirubrobacteraceae; genus Conexibacter. The sequence continues at coordinate 178,528 of JAFDWH010000019.1, forward strand.
GCTGGGCGTGACCGTCAAGCGCTCGTTCGACCGCATCTCGGTCGACGGGCAGCTCTCCACGAACGACACCGCGATCCTGATGTGCAGCGGTGCGAGCGGCGTCACGGTCGCGCCCGAGTCGCCGGACGAGCTGGCGCTCGGCGAGGCGCTCGACGCGCTGCTGCGCCAGCTCGCGCTGCTGATCGTCAAGGACGGCGAGGGCTCCAAGCGCGTCGGCCGCGTCGTCGTGCGCGGCGGTGACGGGGAGACGGTCGAGCGCGCGGCGCGGGCGGTCGCCAACTCGCCGCTCGTGAAGGCCGCGCTGCACGGCGGCGACCCCAACTGGGGCCGGATCGCGCAGGCGGTCGGCGGCGTGCTGCTCGACGTGCCGGTCGACCTCGACATCGCGATCGAGGGCGTGCCGGTGTGCGAGGCCGGCGGCGTGCGCGCCTACGACGAGCAAGCGCTCGCGAACGCCGTCGCGGGCACCGAGGTCGAGTACGCGATCGGCCTCAACGACGGCGAGGCGCGCGCGGAGACCGAGGTCTTCTTCTCCGACCTCTCGCACGATTACGTGTCCATCAACGCCGACTACAGAACGTGACGACGATGCCTGCGATCCCCGACGTCGGCACGCTGCTCGAGGCGCTGCCCTACATCCGCGAGTTCCACGGCAAGACCGTCGTCATCAAGTACGGCGGCGCGGCGATGACCGACCCCGAGCTGCGCGAGGAGTTCGCGCGCGACGTCGTGCTGCTCAAGTACGTCGGCATCAACCCGATCGTCGTGCACGGCGGCGGGCCGGACATCACCGCCTACATGGAGCGGCTCGACATGCCGGTCGAGTTCGTCGGCGGCCTGCGCGTGTCCGACGAGCAGACGGTCGAGGTCGCGAAGATGGTCCTCGTCGGCAAGGTCAACAAGGACATCGTGCTGCGGCTCAACCGTCACGGGCAGCCGGCGATCGGCCTCTGCGGCGACGACGGGCTGCTGTTCCGCGCCGCGCGCCAGGCCGCGCCCGGCGGCGAGGACATCGGCTTCGTCGGCAGGATCGAGAAGGTCCAGACGGACGTGATCCACCATGTCGCGCAGGACTACATCCCGGTGGTGGCGTCGGTCGGCGCCGACCGCGAGGGCCGCTCGTACAACATCAACGCCGACGAGGCGGCCGGCAAGCTGGCGCGCGAGCTGGGCGCCTACAAGGTGATGTTCCTGACCGACGTGCGCGGCTGGCTGCGCGACCCGTCCGACCCGGACAGCGTGATCTCCGAGGTGGGGGCGGACGAGGTCGAGGCCGCGCTGGAGGGAATCGACGGCGGCATGCGGCCGAAGCTCGCCGCCTGCGTCGACGCGATCCACGGCGGCGTCTCGCACGCGCACATCGTGGACGGGCGCATCCCGCACTCGCTGCTGCTGGAGCTGTTCACCGACGCGGGCATCGGCACGAAGGTCAGGCCGGCGGCGTGAGCGTCGCCGAGCTGCAGGCGCTCGAGGCGGCGCACGTCGTCCCGTCGTACGCGCGCTTCCCGGTCGAGCTGGTGCGCGGCGCCGGCACGCGCCTGTGGGACGACGAGGGCAACGAGTACCTCGACCTCCTTTCCGGCATTTCAGTGTTGAACGTCGGCCACTGCCACCCGGCGGTCGTCGCGGCGGTGCGCGAGCAGGTCGCGACGCTCACGCACGTGACGAACCTCTTCTACACGGCGCCGGCGATGCGGCTGGCGCAGCGGCTCGCGACCAGCTCGCTCGGCGGCAAGGTGTTCTTCTGCAACTCCGGCGCGGAGGCGAACGAGGCGGCGCTCAAGCTCGTGCGCAAGGCAAAGCCGGGGGGAGAGGTCGTTGTCGTGCACGGCGCCTTCCACGGACGCACGTACGGCGCGCTCAGCGCGACGCCGCAGGAGTCCAAGCAGGCGCCGTTCGCCCCGCTCGTGCCGGGCTTCGTCGTGGCTGCGCCCGAGCCGGCGGCGCTGGAGGCGGCGGTCCACGAGGGGACCGCGGCCGTGCTGCTGGAGCCGATCCAGGGCGAGACGGGCGTGCATCCGCTGTCCGAGGAGCTCCTGCGCGCCGCCCGCGCCGCCTGCGATCGCGTCGGCGCGGCGCTCGTGTTCGACGAGATCCAGACCGGGATGGGGCGGACCGGCACGCTGTGGGCCTACGAGCAGACGGGCGTCGTGCCCGACGCGCTGACGACCGCGAAGGCGCTCGGCGGCGGCCTGCCGATCGGCGCGCTGGTCACGGGCGAGCGGCTCGCCGACGTGTTCGCACCCGGCGACCACGGCTCGACGTTCGCGGGCGGGCCGCTCGTCGCCGCCGCCGCGAACGCCGCCTTCGACGTGCTGGAGGAACCGGCCCTGCTCGCGTCCGTGCGTGCGCTGGGCGAGCGGCTGCGCGCCGGCCTCGCCGCCCTGCCGGGCGCCGCGAACGTGCGCGGGCGCGGGCTGATGGTCGCGTTCGACACGGACGACGCGCCCGGCCTCGTGCGGTGCGCGCTGACCGAGGAGCGGATCGTCTTGAACGCGACCGGGCCGGGCACCGTTCGGCTGTTGCCGCCGCTGATCGTCACCGCCGAGGAGATCGACGACGCGCTCGCGCGCATCGGCCGGCTGCTGAGCGCGGTCGTCGCGTAACCTTCCCGCCGCCCATGACCGAGATCGAGCGCACAGAGGTCCACCGCATCCCTGCCGCGCCCGCGCGCACGGCGTCCTACGAGGCCGATCCGAACGAGGTCGGCCGCGTCCTGCTGCTCTACTCGGGCGGCCTCGACACGTCCGTGATGCTCAAGTGGATCCAGGACGAGTACGGGGCGGAGGTCGTCTGCCTCACCGTCAACCTCGGCCAGCCGGGGGAGGACTACGACGTCGTCAAGGGCAAGGCGCTCCAGCTCGGTGCGATCGACTGCCACGTCGTCGACGCGCGCGAGCAGTTCGCGCAGGAGTTCCTCGTGCCGGCGATCAAGGCCAACGCCGTCTACGGCAACGGCTACCCGCTGTTCACCGCGCTCGGCCGCCCGCTGATCGCACAGCTCGCGGTCGACTACGCGCGCCAGTCCGGCTGCGACACGATCGCGCACGGCTGCACCGGCAAGGGCAACGACCAGGTCCGCATCGAGACGACGATCGCGACGCTCGCGCCCGAGCTGAAGGTGATCGCGCCGGTGCGCTCGTGGCAGATGGGCCGCGAGGAGGAGATCGCCTACGCGCGCGAGCACGGGATCCCCGTCAAGGGCGGCACCGAGGTCGCGCCGTACTCGATCGACGACAACCTGTGGGGCCGCTCGTCCGAGGGGCGCTGGATCGAGGACCTCTCGCACGCGCCCGAGGACGACGTCTTCCAGCTCGTCACGCGGCCCGAGGAGGCGCCGGACGAGGCCGAGGTCGTGACGGTCAGCTTCGAGGCGGGCGTGCCGGTCGCGCTGAACGGGGAGCGCTTGGGGCTCGTCGAGCTGCTCGAGCGCGTCGCCGAGATCGGCTGCCGGCACGGCGTCGGGATCATCGACCACATCGAGGACCGCATCGTCGGCCTGAAGGTGCGCGACATCTACGAGGTGCCGGCGGCGGCGATCGTCCTCGCGGCGCACCTGGAGCTGGAGAAGCTCGTCGGCACGATCCATCAGAACCAGTTCAAGCCGGCGCTGGACCAGAAGTGGGGCTACCTCGTGTACGCCGGCCTGTGGTGGGAGCCGCTGCGCACCGACCTCGACGCCTACATGGACGCGGTCAACGCGCAGGTGACGGGGACGATCGGCTTGAAGCTGTTCAAGGGGTCGGTGCGGGTCGTCACGCGCGAGTCGCCGAACGCCGTCTACGACGCCACGCTGGCGTCGTTCGCCGAGTCCGGCGGGCTGTTCTCGCAGACCGCCTCGCCGGGCTTCATCGAGCTGTGGTCGCTGCAGTCGCGGCTGGCGCACCAGCTCCGCAATCGCGTGTGAGCGATCCGCCGTCCCCGGGTAGGCGGATGGCGATGTCCGGAACCGCATACAAGACACTCGGCTTCCTCGTCTGGCGCGGCGGCATGTGGTACCTGCGCCGCCGCTCCGGCCTCGTGAAGCGGCTCGGCGCCGGCGCGCTCGCGGCGAGCGCGGTGGCTGCCGCAGGCGCTGCCGTGGCGGCACGGCGACGCAGCCAGGCGTAGCGCTCCGGCGCTCGGGATCGCAGCCTCGCGGCGTCCGCCGCGCGGCGTACCCTGCGTAGCGGACGCCCCGGTGGGATGCCGGTGCCCGGCCACGACCCCGATGCACGTCTCGATGCCGCCCGAAACCCCTCCGCCCGACGACGAGCGGAGACCCTCGCCCTCCGCGGAGGGCGGGAACGTCGTCGACCCGGAGGTGCTCGCGGAGCGGCGCGCGCAGCGCGCCGAGCAGGCCGAGCAGTCGGCGGCGCGCCGCGCGGCGGACGCGCAGGTGCTCGCGGCGCAGCTCGCGCGCGAGCGCGCACGGCTGGAGGCCGAGCGCGACGCCGCGCGCGCCGAGGCCGCCGCCGCGCGCGAGGGCGCCGACGCCGCGATCGCCGAGGCGCGCCACCTGCAGGCCGAGCGCGATGCGCTGCGCACGGCGCTCGACGAGGCGCGCACGCGGCTCGTGGCGCAACGTCGGGGCGCCGGGGACCCGTCGCCCTCCGCACCTGCGCTCGTCCCGCCTCCCCTCGCAGAGCGTGCGTCGGCTGAGCCTGCGTCCGCGGAGCCCGTGCCTGCGGAGCCCTCGCAGCCCGCGCCCAGCTCGCCCGCCACTTCTGCGGCGGAGCCAGTCGAGCCGGCCGCGCCCGCGCCCGCATCTGCACCCACTGCGGCGACTGTGAGCGCGGGCCGCAACGGGCACGCCGCCCCGCCGCCCGCCTGGTCGGCGGCGTTGCGCAGTGAGCTGCGCGTCGCGCGCGCCGCCGCGGCGATCGTCGCGCCCGCCGGGCCGGCGCGACTCGCTCCGACCGAGCCCGTCCCGGGGCTCGCGCGCGAGCGCCGACTCGTCGCCCGCCGCGCGGCGGCAGCCGGTCCCGTCGCCGGCGCGAAGCCGCTTGCGGGCGCGGAGGCGCAGCGTCGCGGCGACCGCGCCGCGCCCGTCACCGCGCTGGCGCTGGAGCGCGAGCGCTCGAGCCGCCTGCAGGCGCAGCTCGACAGCAGCCTCGCCGTGCAGCGCGAGCTGCGCACGCAGCTCGCCGCGCTGGAGCATGCGGTCGGCCAGCGGATCGAGGCGGAGCGGCGGATCGAGGCGGCGCTGCGCCGCGTGCGCGAGGAGCTGAGCGCCGTCAACGCGCTCGCCGGCGGCGGGGGTGCCGCGGGTGCGCCGGCCCTCACCGCGCAGCCTGCCGGGCCGCCCCGCGCGGCCGCCGGAAGCGCGGCGCCGGCCGCCACGCCGATGCCGCCCGCTCCCGCGGCGCCCGCGGCCGTTGAGCCGCCGCCCGTGTCCGGCCCACCGACCGAGACCGGCGGGTCGAGCGAATCGACGGCATCCGCCGGGTCCGAGCCTGCGTCCCTTGCGCCTGCCCAAGCGCCGACGGTCGGCGAGCCTCCGACTCCGCCTCAGACCCCGGCGCCGACGGCCGTTCCCACGCCGCCGCCACCGTCCGCCCCGACCGCTGGACCGCCGCCGTCGGCCGCTTTGACGGCGCCGCCGCGCGCGTCCGCCGCCGAGACCGCGTCCCCGGTCGTAGCGCCGACCACGGAGACGCTGCCCCCGCACCGCGCCGCGCTCGACCCGCTGCGCCTCAGCGCCGCCCGCGAGCGGTTGCGCGCCGCCGCCGCGGTCGCCCCGGAGGTCGAGGCGCTGCCGGCCGGCCCGGCCGCTCCGTGGGTGACGGCCGCGCTCCAGCAGCTGCTCGCGACCGAGCCGCTGACGGCAGGGCGGATCGCGGTCGGCCTGCTGCCCGCCTACGGCCTCGTCGCGGAGCGGCCGTTGCGTCTGGACCTGGAGCTGCCCGACCGCGGCTGCCTCGCGCTCGACCTCGCGCCGGGCAGACCCGGGACCGTCACCGCCCGCCCGGCGTCCCGCCCGCGCGGCGAGCGCGACCTCGTCGTCGCCGGCGACGCCGCCGGCGTGGCGCGCCTGCTGCACGGCCGCCGCACGCTGCTGCGCCGGCCCGCGCGCGTGCGCGGCGGCCGGCGGACGCTGCGGGAGCTGCGCCGCCTCGTGCACGCGCCGCTCGGACTGCGCGAGCTGGGGGCGGCCGGCGTCGCGCTCGACCCGGCGCTGGCGCTGCAGCTCGTCGCGCTCGCGATCGACGCCGGCGCCACGCAGGGAGAGCGCTTCGCGCTCGCGCACGGACCGCTCGCCGGCGGCCCGGTCGACGCGTGGCTGCGGATCTCCGACGGCGCCGCGCCCACCGTCGTCACCCAGGCGCCGCCCGAGCCGACGCGCCTCACGCTGCGCTGCACCCGCGGCGCGCTGCTCGCGCTGATCGCCGGCGTCGAGCCCCCGCCGGGCGAGGCCGGCACGCTCGACGGCGACGAGCGCGCGCTCACGCTCCTGCGCGGCTGGATCGCGCGCACGGAGCAGCCGGCGACCTGAGCGCGAGAGACCTTAGGCTGCGGCGCTCGTTCCGGCGTCTCGTGCGGAGGCGCCGGGCTCCTTCGTTAACGAGGAGAGCCCGGAGTATGTGCGGCTCCGGGCTCCCGAGGTGAGGACCGAGGTCCACCCTGACGATGGCGGGATCGTAGCGCGGATCCGCGACCGCGAACAGTTGTCGTCGGAAACCTCGGAAAACGCGGGAACGAGCGGCGCGGGGAGGGGCGAATCGCCCGCAGGCCGTCCGGCCCGGCGCCTATCCTGGACGGCCCGTGACGACGCCCTCCTGCGCCCATCTCCACGTCCACTCCGAGTACTCGCTGCTCGACGGGGCGTGCAAGATCGACGCGCTGGCGGCGCGCGCGGCGGCGTTCGACCAGCCGGCGCTCGGGCTCACCGACCACGGCGTGATGAACGGCTCGGTCGAGCTGTTCAAGGCCGCCAAGAAGCACGGCATCAAGCCGCTGCTCGGCTGCGAGGTCTACGTCGTCGACGACCGCCACTTCCGCGACGGCAGAGTCGAGCGCAACCACCTCACGCTGCTGGCCGAGACGCCGGCCGGCTACCGCAACCTCGTCAAGCTCTCCTCGACCGGCTTCCTCGAGGGCCTGCACCGCGGCAAGCCCGGCGTCGACCTCGACGCCATGTCCAGGCACAGCGAGGGGATCATCGTCCTCACCGGCTGCCTCGCCAGCCGCTTCTGCCAGCGGCTCGTGCACGACCGCCCGGACGAGGCGCGCGCGCACGTCGACGACCTCATGAACGTCTTCGGGCGCGACCAGGTCTACTTCGAGGTGCAGAAGAACGGCATCGCCGACCAGGACAAGGCGAACGAGGGCATCGTCCGGATCGCCCGCGAGGTCGGCCGCCCGCTCGTCGGCACCGGCGACGTGCACTACCTCCGCAAGGAGGACTACCACCACCACACCGCCCTGCTGTGCGTGCAGACGAAGTCGACGCTCGCCGAGCCGAAGATGACGTTCGACACGAACGAGTTCTATTTGAAGTCGAACGACGAGATGTCGTCCGCGTTCGCGGAGTGGCCCGACGCGCTCCCCACCACCCTGGAGATCGCCGAGCGCTGCGACGTCGAGATCGAGCTGGGCAAGCAGCTGATCCCGAGATACCCGACGCCCGACGGCCAGGACGAAAGAGGCTACCTGCGCCAGCTCGTCACCCAGGGGCTCCAGGAGCGCTACGGCAGCCCGCCGCCCGCCGACGCGGTCGAGCGGATGGAGATGGAGCTGGCGGTCATCGACAAGATGGGCTTCAACGCCTACTTCCTGATCGTCTGGGACTTCGTCAACTACGCCAAGAGCAACGGCATCGCCGTCGGCCCGGGCCGTGGCAGCGCCGCCGGCTCGATCGTCTCCTACACGCTGCGCATCACCGACGTCGACCCGCTCCGCTACGACCTGCTGTTCGAGCGCTTCCTCAACCCCGAGCGCGTCTCGATGCCGGACATCGACATCGACTTCTCCGTGCGCGGCCGCGAGCGCGTGATCCGCTACGTGACAGACAAATATGGAAGAGAGTCGGTCGCGCAGATCGTCACCTTCGGCAAGATGTTCCCGCGCGCGGCGACGCGCGACGCCGCCCGCGTCCTCGGTCACGACTACGGCGCCGGCGATCGCCTCGCGAAGCTGATCCCGGACCCGATCATGGGCCGGCCGCCGTCGTTCGAGGACTGCCTCCAGCCTGGCGAGGAGCTGCGCAGAGCGGTCGACTCCGACCCCGTCGCGAGACAGATCGTCGATGTGGCGAAGGGCTTGGAGGGGATCGTGCGCAACTCCTCGATCCACGCCGCCGCGGTCGTGATCGCCGACCGGCCGCTGACCGACATCGTGCCGCTCCAGCTCGCCGACGCCGGCACCGACGCGGACACGGGCGAGAAGATCTACCGCACCGTCACGCAGTTCTCGATGAAGCCGGTCGAGGAGCTCGGCCTGCTGAAGATGGACTTCCTCGGGCTGCGCAACCTCGACGTGATCGAGGACGCGCTCGACATCGTCGAGCGCTCGACCGGCGCGCGCCCCGACATGACGACGTTGCCGCTCGACGACGCCAAGACGTACGCGATGCTCGCCGCCGGCGACTCGATCGGCGTGTTCCAGTTCGAGTCCGAGGGCATGCGCGAGGCGCTCAAGAAGGTGCGCCCGACCGAGCTGGAGGACCTGATCGCGCTCAACGCGCTCTACCGCCCGGGCGCGATGGACCAGATCCCGACGTACGCGCGCGGCAAGCGCGACCCCGACTCCGTCACCTACGCGGACGAGCGCCTCAGGCCGATCCTCGAGTCGACCAAGGGCGTGATCCTCTACCAGGAGCAGGCGATGCAGATCGCCAAGTCGCTCGCCGGCTTCTCCGGGGCCAAGGCGGACGACCTGCGCAAGGCGATCGGCAAGAAGAACCGCGAGGCGATGGCGAAGCTGAAGCCCGAGTTCGTCGAGGGCTGCCGTAGATCGGGGACGGCCGACAGCGTGATCGAATGGCTGTGGGCGACGAACGAGAAGTCGGCCGACTACTCGTTCAACAAGTCGCACGCCGCCTGCTACGGCCTGATCGCCTACCGCACCGCCTGGCTGAAGGCCAACTACCCGGCCGAGTACATGGCGGCGCTGATCTCCTCGGTGATGGACACGAAGGACAAGGTCCCGTTCTTCGTCGCGCAGGCGGAGCAGATGGGGATCGAGATCCTGCCGCCGGACGTCAATGCCTCCGACCACGAGTTCATGGTCATCGACGGCAAGATCCGGTTCGGCCTCGACGCCGTGAAGGGCGTCGGCTTCGCGGCTGTCGAGGCGATCAAGGCGGCGCGCGAGGAGGCGGGACCGTTCACCTCGCTGTGGGACTTCTGCGAGCGCGTCGACAACCGCACCGTCAACAAGAAGGCGATCGAGGCGCTCATCAAGTGCGGCGCGTTCGGCTCGACCGGGGCGACCCGCAAGGGCATGCTGACGGTGCTGGAGCAGGCGCAGGCGGCCGGCCAGAAGACGCAGCAGGACGCGCAGATCGGGCAGGGCTCGATCTTCGACCTCGGCCTCGACGACACGGCCGGCAGCGGAGCCGCCGCCGCCTTCGCGGCGCCGAGCCACCCGCCGATCCCCGCGGAGGAGTTCGAGCAGGCGGAGCTGCTGGCGGTCGAGAAGGAGTCGATCGGGCTGTTCGTCTCGGCCCACCCGCTCAAGGCGGTGCGCGAGGCGATGCGGCTGAGAGTCGACTGCTCGCTCGCGCAGCTCGCGGACAGGCGCGACGGCGAGTGGGTCACGGTCGGCGGGATCATCACGCAGTGCAAGCGGATCCGCACGAAGAGAGGCGATCCGATGATGTTCGCCACGCTCGACGACCTCGAGGGGACGACCGAGCTGCTCGTGTTCGGCAGAGCGCTCGCCGCGCACGAGGAGGCGCTCGCGCTCGACTCGGTCGTGCTGGTGCGCGGCAAGGTCGACCACAAGGACGCCAGCTCGACGTGCGTGATCTTGCAGGAGGCGTCGAGGTTCGCGCCGAGCGAGGCGGAGGTCGAGAAGGCGCGCGAGCAGGCGCGCGCGATCCCGGTCGGCCCGCCGCCGGTGCGGCTGCGGCTCGACGCGACCGCGCTGCCGGCGAGCATCGTCGAGGACCTCAAGGAGCTGATCGCGCTCAACAGAGGCGAGTCGGACGTCATGCTGGACCTGCGCACCTCGCGCGGGCAGCGCCTGCTCAAGCTCGGTCCGGAGTTCCGCGTCTCGGCGACGAGCGCCGCGTTGCGCGCCGGCCTCGACGACCTGCTCGGCGCCGCGATGCTCGACGCCGTCGCGGCCTGAAGCGGGCGCGCGGCGCGCGCCGCGTCTACGGCGTTCGGCGCAGCAGCGCCCGCAGCGTCGAGCCGTGCCGATAGCCGACGAGCGGGGCGATCTGCTCGTAGCCGAGGCTCGTCGTGCGCCGCAGGTGCCGCGCCCGCTCCACCCGCAGTCGCGCGACCAGCTCGTGCGGGCTGTGGCCGGTCCGCGCGCGGCAGCGCCGCTCCAGCGTCCGGCGGGTCGTGCCGAGCGCGGCCGCGGCGTCCTCGATCGTGAGCGCGCCGTTGAGGCGGTCGCGGACCCACGCCTCGAACTCCGTCACGAGCGCGTCGGCGCTCGCCAGGTGCGCGGCGGCGGCCGCGACGCTGATCGCGGGGCGCTCGTCGATCAGCATGTACCGCGCGACGGCGTCCGCAAGGCGCGGGCTGACGCGGCCGACGAGGTTCATCGCGAGGTCGATGTGGGCGAACGCGGCGCCGGCTGTCGTGACGTGACCGCTGTGGACGACCATGCGCGAGAGGTCGAGCTCGACGCGCGGGTAGCGCCGGCTGAACGCCTGCGCCAGCCACCAGGTCGTCGTCGCGCGGCGGCCGTCGAGGACGCCGGCCTCCGCGAGCACGAACGTGCCGGTGCACGCGGCTGCGAGCGAGGGCCGCTCCGTCGCCTGCGACAGGCGCCGGCGCAGGCGGCGGACCGGGGTGGAGGAGAGCGCTTCCGACAGCGCCGTGGGAGTGGTCGCTCCGAGGCCCGGCACGACGAGCAACGCCAACCCGTCGAGCGCGTCCGCGTCGCCGACGGTGCGTTCCGGCGTGAGCGTCAGCCCGCCCGCGGTCGCGACTCGGCCCGAGCCTGCGCCGACCAGGCGGACGGCGATCGGCTCGATCGAGCGGTCGACGCCGCTGCGCAGCGCCTCCGCGGTGCGCAGGACGTCGAGCAGCGCGACGAGCCCGGAGTCGAAGCAGCCAGGGAGGACGGCGACGCCGACATGCATGTCGCGAACCGTAGCGAAGCTGTCGCATCTGGTACCGAAGCTCGGGATAGCGTCCGGCCCATGCACGTCGCGCAGCTCGAGCTCGGCTGGATCGCGTCGCCGGCCGGCATCTGGCGCCGCGACGACCCGCTCGATCGAGAGCTGCGGTTCCCGATCCCGGCCTATCTGATCGAGATCGGCGAGGAGCGGATCCTCGTCGACACGGGCCTGCACCCCGACGCGGTCCGCGACCGCGCGCGCCGCTACGGCGGCGCCGACGTGCTCGGGCCGGTGCGGCTGGAGCAGCAGCGCAGCGTCGCCGAGCAGGTCGACCTCGCGACGATCACGCGCGTCGTGCTGACGCACCTGCACTACGACCACGCCGGCGGGCTCGAGCTGCTTCCGCCCGCGGTGCCGGTCGTCGTGCAGCGCCGCGAGTGGGAGGCGGCGCACGACCGCGAGGCGATCGCGCGCAACTTCCTCCAGCCGGTCGACTACGCCGCGATCGGCGAGCAGGTCGTGCTCGTCGACGGCGACCACGACCTGCTCGGCGACGGCACGGTGCGGCTGCTGTCGACGCCCGGCCACGCTCCGGGGCATCAGTCGGTCCGCGTCGGCGAGCGGCTCGTGATCGGCGGCGACGTCACGCACTTCGCGTCCGGCCTCGACGACCACCGCTTCCCGCTGTTCGCCGACGACCACGCCGCGCAGGCGGCCTCGGCGGAGCGCCTGCGCGCACTGCGCGACGGCGGCGCCGACGTGCGCCCCGGGCACGACCCGGCGGTGCTCGCGCCGGGCCCCGTGCCGGTCTAGATTCCGCGCGCCGCGAGCCCGCGCTCGCGCAGCTCGAACGCGTAGCGCACTTCCGCGGCGGTCGTGCCTCTCTTGTCGGGGCCCGGCGTCTCCATCACGAGCGGGAGGCCCTCGAAGCGCGGCTCGGACAGGAACGCCATGCAGCCCTCCTCGCCCAGCTCGCCCTGTCCGATGTTCGCGTGGCGGTCGCGGTTGGAGTGCAGCGGCGTCTGCGAGTCGTTGAAGTGCAGCGAGCCGAGCCGGTCGAGCCCGACGACGCGATCGCACTCCTCCAGCGTCGCCTCCAGCCCGTCCGCGGTGCGGATGTCGTAGCCCGACGCGAGCAGGTGGCAGGAGTCGAGGCAGATGCCGAGTCGCCGCCCGCCGCCCGCCGCCTCGATCAGCGCCGCCAGCTCCTCGAACGAGCGCCCGAGCGTGCCGCCGGCGCCCGCCGTGTTCTCCAGGTGCAGCGGGCAATGGTCGGTCATGTCCAGCGCCTCCTGGATCGCCCACCCGGCGCGCTCAATCGCCGCGTCGACGTCGCCTCTCAGCGCCGAGCCGGGATGCAATACCACGCAGTGCGCGCCGATCGCCTCGCCGACGCGCAGCGAGTGGACGAGCGAGGCCACCGACTTCGCGCGGATCTCCTCGTCTTCGCTCGCGCAGTTCAACAGGTAGACAGCGTGGATCATCACCGCCTCGATCGAGCTGTCGAGCTTCGCCGCCGTGAAGGCAGCGAAGTCCTCCTCGCCGTATCTCGTGGGGCGCCACATGCGCGGCGACTGGTTGAAGATCTGGATCGCCCGGCAGCCTCTCTCGACGCCGCGCTCGACGGCCTTCGCGAGGCCGCCCGCCGGCGACACGTGGGCGCCGATTAGCATTGCCACCTCATGCGACTGCGCTTCGCTCCTTCCCCCACCGGTGCGCTGCACATCGGCGGGGCTCGAACGGCTCTCTACAACTGGCTGCTCGCACGCGGCAGCGGGGGCGCCCTCGTGCTGCGGATCGAGGATACGGATCGCGAGCGATCGACCCCCGAGAACGTCGAGCAGATCCTCGACGCGCTGCGCTGGCTCGAGCTGGACTGGGACGAGGGCCCGATCTTCCAGACGCACAACGGCGAGCGGCACGCGCAAGCGCTCCAGCAACTGCTCGACGCCGGGCACGCGTACCGCTCGACCGCGACCGCCGACGACGTCAGAGCCTTCAAGGACGCGCACGGCCACGACCGCGGCTTCCGCGGCGAGCCGGAGGCGCAGGGCGCGGTGCGGCTGCGCGTGCCGGACGCGGGGGAGACCGTCGTCGACGATGTCATCCGCGGCGAGGCGCGCTTCGCGCACGTGCACATGGACGACCCGGTGATCGCCCGCGCGGACGGCTCGGTCCTCTACAACTTCGCCGTCGCGATCGACGACCTCGACGCCGGCATCACGCACGTCGTGCGCGGCGAGGACCACCTCTCCAACACGCCGAAGCAGCTGCTCGTGTTCGAGGCGCTCGGGGCGAGTGCGCCGCGCTACGCGCACCTGCCGCTGCTGCACGGCCCCGACGGCAAGAAGCTCTCCAAGCGCCACGGCGCCGCCTCCGTGCAGGAGTTGCGCGAGGCCGGCTACCTGCCCGAGGCGGTCGTCAACTACGTCGCGCTGCTGGGCGCCGGGTTCGACGCCGAGGAGGAGCTGTTCCCGCGCGAGGAGCTGGCGCGGCGGCTTCGGCTGGAGCGCATCTCGAAGTCGCCGGCCGTCTTCGACGAGAAGAAGCTGCGCCACTTCAACGGCCATTACGTGCGCAGCCTCGGCGTGGAGCAGCTGACCGCGCGGCTGGAGGCGTTCACCGGCCGCGAGGGCCTGCGCGACGGCGTCGAGATCAGCCGCGAGAAGATCCAGACGCTGGCCGACTTCTGGCCGCTCGCTGGCTTCCTCTACGACGGCCCGGTCGACGACCCGGCCGCGTGGGCGAAGACGATCGGCGCCGAGGGCGGGGCCGAGGCGCTGGGCGCCGCGCGCGAGGCGCTCGCGGGGATCGCGCCGGACGCCTTCGGGCAGGAGGCGGTCGAGGCCGCCCTGCGCGGCCTCGTCGAGGCGCGCGGCTGGAAGCCGAAGCAGGTCTTCCAGCCGGTGCGCGTCGCGATCGCCGGCACGACGATCTCGCCGGGCATCTTCGAGAGCGTCGCGCTGCTCGGGCGCGACGAGACGCTGCGGCGGGTCGACGCGGCGCTCGCGCGCGCCGTCGGCGCAGCCGCCTGAACGAAAGCGTCCAGGCAATTGGTGGCACGACCCTAAACCGGTCGGCCACGGCTGCCGATAGAGGGAGCGGATCGCGGCGGCGCACGCGGCGGTCTTCTCTCGCACGCCGAGCAGAGGAACTCTACGATCGCATGACGCCCGCCAGCTCCACCGCACCCGCTCCGACCTCAGCACCGACCTTCGCACCCACACGCTTGCCAGCCCCGAGCAGCCCCACCAGCGACCCGCCGATGGTGCGGCACCACAACGAGGGCCACGGGCGGCGCCTGACGGCCGCGTTCGAGGCGCTCGAGGCGTTCCCGGTGCTGGCCGAGTCGCGCAACCGCGTGCTGCGGCTGTTCGCGCAGGAGCGCCCGGCGACGGCCGACGTCGTGACCGCCGTCGAGTCCGACGTCGCGCTCGCGATCGCGACGCTGCGGCTCGCAAACCGCGTCGACGGCCGCTCGCGCGGCAGGGTCGACAGCGTCGTGCGCGCCGTCAGCGTGCTCTCGCCGGCGGCCGTGCAGGCGCTCGCGAGCCGTGCGCGCACGTTCGACTTCTTCGAGCGCTCCGGCATCTGGGAGGGCACGCCCGAGCGCTTCCGCCTGCACGGCGTGGCGACGCAGCGCGCCGCCGACCGGCTCGCCGCCGAACTGGGCTACGAGGAGCGCGACCGCCTGATGGTCACCTCGCTGCTGCACGACGTCGGCAAGCTCGTGCTCGCGCACGCCTACCCGGGCTATCCGCGCCAGGTGCACGGCGACGCGAAGACGCCGGAGGAGCGGATCCACCGCGAGCGGCGCGAGCTGGGCGTCGACCACGCGCTCGTCGGCGGCGTGCTCGCGCGCCGCTGGGGGCTGCCGAGAGCGATCGCCTCGACGATCGAGCGCCACCACGCGTCCGACGCCGACGGCGAGGCCGCGCTCGTGCGGCTCGCCGACATGCTCGCCCACTACGGGCAGGGCGACGCCGTCTCGCCGAGCGAGATGCTGCAGTGCGCGCGCACGGTCGGGCTCGGCCCGGCGGAGCTGCGCGCGGTGATGTACGACCTGCCGTACCCGTCGAACGGGCAGCGTCAGCGCCAGCTCGACCCGTGCCCGCTCTCGACGCGCGAGATCGAGGTGCTCAAGCGCCTCGGCCAAGGCAAGGTCTACAAGCAGATCGCGCACGAGCTGGCGCTCTCGACCAGCACCGTGCGCACCCACCTGCACAACATCTACGGCAAGCTCGGCGCGGTCGACCGCGCGCAGGCGGTGCTGATCGCCACCGAGCGCGGCTGGATCTAGCCAGCCGGCCCCGTACCATCGAGGGCGCCCGATGCTCTCGATCACGACGAAATCGCCCTACGCCTTGCAGGCGCTCGCCGAGCTGGGGCGCGTCGGCGCGGCCGGGCCGGTGCCGATCGGCGAGCTGGCGAGACGGCGCGCGATCCCCGTGCAGTTCCTCGAGCAGCTCTTCGCGGTGCTGCGGCGCGCCGGCGTGCTGAGATCGCAGCGCGGCGTGAAGGGCGGCTACAGCTTCGCGCGCGACCCGTCCGAGATCACGGTGCTTGAGCTGGTCGAGCTGCTCGACGGGACGTTCGGCGCCGGCGCCGAGGGCGTCTTCGCCGACGCCGCCGCGGCCGCGCGCGCGGTGCTGGAGCAGACGACCGTCGCTGACGTGATCGAGCGCGAGGCGCGCGAGGCCGGCGCGGCCATGTACTACATCTGACGCGGGGCGCTCGCGCGCCCCGCGCAGGACGCCGCTAGGAGTAGCGCTCGATCAGCGGGACGGCCGACCCGCCTCTTTCGTTGTAGAAGCCGACCAGCGTGCAGGCCGTCGTCGACGTGCAGGACACGGCCCGCCCGCCGTTCGCGGTCGCGCCTTCCGGCAGCGGCAGTCTTTCGGTCGTCCAGCTCGTGCCGTTCCACTGCGCGGCGACGGCGCTCGACGCCGCCATGCACATTCTTTCGGAGACGCACGAGAGCTGGTTCGTCCCGGCGAACGTCGCGACCGGGCTGGTGCCCTGTCTCCAACTGCTGCCGTTCCACTGCTCGCTCAGTTCTCTGGAGCCGAACGACATGCAGAACGCCGAGGACGGGCACGACACGCTGTTCAGCGTTTCGGCCCCTTCCGGCGCCGTCACGGTCGTGGCTCTCCAGCTCGTGCCGTCCCACCTCGACGCCGCGGGGACGAATCTGAACAGTTCGTTGACCGCGGTGCCGACCGACATGCAGAACGTTTCGGACGTGCAGGCGACGCCTGCGGGCGCTTCGCCGAGGTTCGTCTGGCTTCTCCATTCGGTGCCGTTCCAGCGCAGTATGTGGCTTTCGCTGGTCGCCGTGCAGCCTCTTTCGGACGAGCAGGAGACCGCCCGCAGCGGCCACCCTCTCGGCGACGGCAGCGTCATCAGCGTCCATCTGCTGCCGTCCCACGACTGCGCCATCGCGGTCGCTTCGCCGGTCGCTTCCACTCTGGAGTAGCCGACCGCGACGCAGAATCTTTCCGAGGCGCAGGAGACGGCTAGCAGGTCCGTGATCGTCGCTCCCGTCGGGACGGCGGTCGTCGTCGCGCTCCACGACGTGCCGTTCCAGCTCTCGGCGATCGCCGCGACCGGCGCGAAGTTGGTCGAGCCGACCGCGACGCACGACGTGGCGGTCGCACAGGACACGCCGACGAGGAATCCGGTGGGTGTTCTGGCGCCGGTCTGGACCGACCAGGTCGCCGCTGCGCTGGTCCCTGCTGCCGCGAGCGCGAGCGCGAGCGCGGCGGCGACGGCGAGCGCGCCCAGCGCGCGCGCACGCACGGCGGCATGCAAATGCCGACCGATGGAATGCATCTTGCCCCCTTAATTGCAATCCGTTGACGACACGACTGTAATCAATTCGTCCGCACGCGAGAGCGACACCTCGGTCGTGGCGGGGACCGGCCCCTGCCTGTCGGGAGCCATGCACGGTGCCTCGACGCGCTGACCTTGGCGCGGTTGCCTCCGCGCCCGGCGGGTAGGGGAGTAGGCGTTCCCATCCCGAGAACGAGGAGGAGCAGCATGCGAGTTCCCCGCACCCGCGGCGCCGTCAGCGGCGCCATCATCGCGCTGTTGGGCGCGTGGGGCGCGCTCGTCCCCTTCATCGGCCCCGCGTTCGGCTACGAGATCGGTCCCACAAACACGTGGCACTGGACGAGCGGGCGCCTGTGGCTGTCGGTGATCCCCGGCGTCGTCGCGATCGTCGGCGGCCTGATGCTGATGACGAGCGCCCGCCGGCCGACCGCCTCGTTCGGCGCGCTGCTCGGCGTGCTCGCCGGCGCGTGGTTCGTCGTCGGACCGACCGTCAGCCAGCTGTGGAACCACGGCGTCAGCCAGGCCGGCGTCGTGCACGGGTCGAACACGCTGCAGGTGTTCGAGCTGCTCGGCTACTTCCTCGCGGTCGGCGTGCTGATCGTGTACTTCGGCGCGGCGGCGCTCGGCCGCCTGTCGGTGCGCAGCGTGCGCGACATCGAGCTGGCCGAAGCGGCGGCGGCGACCGAGACGGGCGCCGCGCCGGCCCCCGCCACCACCCGCGGCGGGCGCTGGCGGCGCGGCAGCCGGCCGCTGCGCCGCGACCGCGGCGCGACGACGACCCCGGCGGCGCGGCGCGACCCGGTCGTCGGCGACCGCTAGCTCCCTTACCGCATCGCGAAGGCGCGCGTCGCTCCGGCGCGCGCCTCTTCGCGTGCGCTGACCACCCCTGCGCGCGGCGGCGCGCGGCGGTTATGCTCGCGCGATCCATGGACGCGAGGACGGTGCCGGCCCACGCCCCCGCCGCGGCCGCCCGCGTCCGGCAATCGGCCATCCTCAGGAGGAGGAGCTTTTGAGATCCATGCTGCGCAAGCCGCTGTGGGCGGTCCTCGTCGTGCTCGTGGCGGCGCTCGCGCTGCCGGCGCTCGCGCCGGCAGCGGCGCTGCCGAAGGTCAGAGTCGTCGCGAGAGGACACGCGGTGACGGTCACCGGCGCGGACGCGCTCGCGCCCGGCGCGACCACGTTCGCGTTCTCCGGCACCGGCAAGGAGGTCGACCTGCTGGTCGTGCGTCTCAAGCCGGGCAAGACCGCAGCGGAGCTGCTCGCCGCCGCGTCGAGACCGAGAGCGGACCCGACGAAGCTGCAGGACGAGTTCGGCGACTTCGTCGCCGGCGGCGCCGCCGGCAGAGGCCTGAAGCTGTCGGTCGACGTGGAGCTGACGGCAGCCGACTACGTCGTGCTCGACATCACGAAGCAGAAGCCGAAGCAGGTCGCGACGTTCACGGTCGCCGGCATCCCGACGGGCGCGGCGCTCCCGACCACGAGCGCGTCGGTCACGCTGAAGGACTTCAGAATCAAGGCGCACGGGACCTTCCACAAGCGCGGCGGCATCACGGTCCACAACAACGGGCCCTCGCCGCACATGCTGATCGCGTTCCCGCTGCGTCCCGGCGCGAGCAAGAAGGACGCGCTGAAGTTCCTCAAGCGCGGCAAGGAGAGACAGTTCGGCAGACTGATCGGGGGCCCGCCCGTCGCCCTGATCCAGCTGATCACGCCGGGCGTGACGGACGTCGTGCACGCGAAGCTGCGCACCGGCACGTGGGTGCTCGCCTGCTTCTACGCCGACGCCCGCTCGAGAGGCATGCCGCACATGATGCTCGGCATGGAGACCGCCATCCGAGTCAAGTAGTGCGCGGGCGACCGCGCCTCATCAGCACGGTCCTCGCGGCCGCGGCGGCGCTGCTCGCCGTCGCGGCCGCACCCGCCGTCGCCGCCACGCGCAGCTACTGGATCGCGGCCGTGCCGATCAGCTGGAACGTCGTGCCGAGCGGGCACGACGCGATCATGCACATGCGCTACCCGCGCTCGCAGACGGTGCTGCGCACGGTCGTCTACCGGCGCTTCACGCCCGGCTGGAAGCGCGCGCTGCCCGACCGCGACCAGGTCGGCATCGACGGGCCGCTGCTGCGCGCGCGCGTCGGCGACCGCATCGTCGTGCACTTCCTCAACCGCGACACGCTGCGCCGCGACCCGCACTCGATGCACTTCCACGGCGTCAGCTACCGGCCCTCGTCCGACGGCTCCTACCTGCCCGGCTTCTCGGGCCCCGACGCGGTCGTCCAGCCGGGCAGATCGTGGACGTACCGCCTCACCGCCGGGCCCGACAGCGCCGGCGTGTGGCCCTACCACGACCACTCGCCCTCGATGGACGACTCGATCGCCGGCGGGATGTACGGCGCGCTGTCGATCCGCGGCCGCGGCGAGCGCGCGCCTGACCGCGAGTTCGTCGTCTTCCTCGCACAGACGCTCGGCTTCATGACGATCGACGGCCGCGCGTTCGTCGGCAACACGCCCGTCTTCCACGCGCGCGTCGGCGACCTCGTGCAGTGGGACGTGCTGACGCTCGGCGACGCGTTCCACACCTTCCACGTCCACGGCCACCGCTGGCGCGCGCCCGGCGGCGTCACGCGCGACACGGTGACGATCGGCCCGGCGGAGTCGATGCGGATTCGCTGGCGCGAGGACGCGCCTGGCACGTGGATGTACCACTGCCACGTCGAGAGCCACATGAACATGGGGATGATCGGGATCTACCGCGTGGCGCCGCGATGAGGCGGCGCGCGCTGCTGGCGGCCGCCGCCGGCGCGGCGCTCGCGGCGGGGACCGTCGCGGCCGCGCCGGCGGCGATGCACCACGACGGCGCGTCCGGCGACCGCGTGACGATCTCCGGCAGCACGTTCAGACCTGGGACGCTGACCGTCGACGTCGGCACGCGCGTGACGTGGCGCAACGACGACTTCACGCAGCACACGGTGACCGCCGACGACGGCTCGTCCGACTCCGGTCGCCTGTCGAACGGCGACACCTACGCGCGCACGTTCGCCACGGCCGGCCGCTTCACGTACCACTGCACGATCCACGCGTTCATGCGCGGCACGGTCGAGCTCGTCGACCCGCACGTGCAGCACGGCAAGCCGCCGCCGAGCGGCGCGGGGCAGGGGATCGCGCTGCGGCTCGCCGGCGGCGTCCTGCGTGTGCGCACCGACCCGCCGCGCCCGCACGCGCGCGCCGTCGTCGAGCGCTGGTGGCGCGAGCGCTTCGCCTGGCGCGTGGTCGGCCGCCTGCAGCTCGACGCGCACGGCGCCGGCGCGCTGCGGCTCTCCCGCGCGCAGCGGGGGCGCGGGCGCTTGCAGGTCGTGCTGCCGGCGGCGGACGGCCAGCCGCGCAGCCGCGCGCGCCTGCGGGTCGGCTGACCGCTCGCGGGCGGCGCGGCGGCTGGTAGCGTCGCCCTCGATGAGCGCCTACCCGAAGATCGAGCTGCACGTCCACCTCGAGGGCGCGGTCTCGCCGGAGCTGCTGTTCGCGGCGGCGAGACGCAACGGCTGCGCGCTGCCGTTCGACTCCGTCGAGGCGCTGCGCGACTTCATGCGCTTCCGCGACTTCGACCACTTCATCGAGGCGTGGCTGGCGACGACGACCGTGCTGCGCAGCGCCGAGGACTACCGCGAGCTGGTGCTCGACTACGCGCGCCGCGCGCAGGCGCAGGGCGCGGTCTACGTCGAGGGGATCTTCTCGCCGACCGAGCGGCTGCCGCTGGGGGTCTCGATGCAGGAGAACTTCGAGGGCTTCTGCGACGGCGTGCAGGCGGCGCGCGAGCAGCTCGGGATCGAGGTGCGCCTGACGCCCGACATCACGCGCTTCGTCGAGCTGGAGGTCGCCTGCGAGCTGGCCGAGTGGTGCGTCAGATACCGCGACCGCGGGATCGTCGGGCTGGGGCTCGGCGGCCCGGAGGTCGGCTACCCGCCGGAGCCGTACGCGCGCGCGTTCGAGATCGCGCGCGCCGGCGGGATCGCGTCGGTGCCGCACGCGGGGGAGACGGAGGGGCCGAGCTCGATCCGCGGCGCGCTCGACGCGCTGCACGCCGACCGCATCCGCCACGGCGTGCGCGCGGTCGACGACCCCGGCCTGCTGCGCGAGCTGGCCGACCGCCGGATCGTGCTCGACGTGTGCGTGATCTCGAACGTCTGCCTCGGCGTCGCGCCGTCGGTCGCCGCGCATCCGCTGCCGGCGCTGCTGGCGGCGGGAATCCCCTGCACCGTCAACACCGACGACCCGACCTTCTTCGACTGCGAGCTGGAGGCCGAGCACGCCGCCGCGCGCTCGCTCGGCGCCGACCCGCGCGCGCTGTTCGAGGCGGGGATCGCCGGGGCGCTGTGCGACGAGGCGACGAAGGACACGCTGCGCGCGGTCGGCGCGGCGCACGACTGGTCCGCCGCTGCCGGCGTTCCCTCGTAGCGATCGCTACAGTCCGCGGCGGCAATGCCGCAAATTCCGATCAACATTGCCGAGCATGTCGGCCGCACGCCGATGGTCCAGCTCACGCGGCTGCTGCCGGAGGGCTGCGACTGCCAGCTGTTCGCGAAGCTGGAGGCGTTCAACCCCGGCGGCTCCGTCAAGGACCGCATCGGCGTCGCGATGATCGAGGCGGCCGAGCGGGAGGGCCGCATCGAGCCCGGTCGCACGACGATCGTCGAGGCGACGAGCGGCAACACCGGCATCGCGCTCGCGTTCGTGTGCGCGGCGAAGGGCTACGAGCTGGTGCTGACGCTGCCGCAGGGGATGAGCCGCGAGCGCGAGGGCCTGCTGCGCCTCTACGGCGCGCGCGTCGAGATGATCGAGTCGCTCGGCGGCATGCACGAGGCGGTCGAGGCGGCGAGAGCGATGGCCGCCGGCGACGACATGTTCCTGCCCGACCAGTTCGCGAACCCCGCCAACCCGGAGGTCCACCGCCGCACGACCGGCCCGGAGATCTGGGAGGCGATGGGCGGTCGCGTCGACGTGCTGGTCGCCGGCGTCGGCACCGGCGGCACGATCACCGGCGCGGGGGAGGTGCTGAAGGCGCGCAACCCGGACTGCCGCGTCGTCGCGGTCGAGCCGGCCAGCTCGCCGGTGCTGTCCGGCGGGCGTCCCGGGCCGCACAAGATCCAGGGGATCGGCGCCGGCTTCGTGCCGGCGGTGCTGAACCGCGACGTGCTCGACGAGGTGATCGCGGTCGACGACGAGGACGCGATCGAGACCGCGCGGCTGCTCGCGCGGCGCGAGGGCGTGCTGGCCGGCATCTCGTGCGGCGCCGCCGTGTGGGCGGCGCTCCAGCTGGCGCAGCGGCCCGAGTCGCGCGGGGCGCAGATCGTCGCGGTGCTGCCCGACTCCGGCGAGCGCTACGTCTCGACGCCCTTCTTCGCGCCGTAGCGCATTACCCTAGGCGGCATGCCCGCCACCTTCGCCCGCGTGTGGAAGGAGATCCGCCGTGACGTGCGCGCCGCGCAGGAGCGCGATCCCGCCGCGCGCGACGTCGGCTCGAGCGAGATCCTCGCGATCTGGCCGGGCGTGCACGCCGTGCTGGCGCACCGCGTGGCGCACGCGCTGTTCGAGGCGCACATCCCGTTCGCGCCGCGCCTGATCGCCGGCGTCGCGCGGCTGCTGACGGGGATCGAGATCCACCCGGCCGCGCGGATCGGCCGCGGCCTCTTCATCGACCACGGGATGGGCGTCGTGATCGGCGAGACGGCCGAGATCGGCGACGACGTGACGCTCTACCAGGGCGTCACGCTCGGCGGCACCGGCTTCTCGTGCGGCAAGCGCCACCCGACCGTCGAGGACAACGTCACGATCGGCTCGGGCGCGAAGCTGCTTGGCCCCATCACGGTCGGGCACGGCTCGAAGATCGGCGCCAACACGGTCGTGATCCACGACGTGCCGCCGAACTCGACCGTCGTCGGCAACCCCGGCCACCCGGTCCGCATCGACGGCAGACGGCCGGAGGGCCCCGACGCCGACTGGGTCCACCTGCCGGACCCGATCTCCGACGCGATCAAGGGCCTCGCGAGCCGCATCGGCGCGCTCGAGCGCGCGCTCGCCGAGCGCGGCGTCGACCCCGCCACGATCCCCGGCGACGGCGACGGCGACGGCAACGGCGAGCCGCTGCGCGCCGCGCGCGGGCCGAATCCGGCCGGCGGCTGAGCCCGGCGGCTCGCGTGTCGCGCGTCTCGCCGTCGCACCGGCGGCGTGCGGTCGCGAATCGTCTGGCCAAGCGCCGCCGGGCCTCCCGTCACGGGCTCAGCGAGGACTGGAGCGAATGGTCCTCGTCGGTCGCGAGCAGCACGGCCACCCTAGTGAGGGGGAATCGTGGGGAGCCCTCCGCGCTCGCTTGCCGCTCACGCGTCTGAAGGCCGAGTTCCCCGATGCGGGCGATGTAGATGCTGGTGAGCGGCTCCAGCTCGGCGATCGCGTCGGCGTCGAGCGCAGCCGTGAGGTCGCCTCTGCCGTTCTCGCGCTCGAAGTCCGAGACGAGCAGCCTCGCGCGGAGTCCCCACAGCAGCGAGGCAGCGCGGCCCCGGTCGGCCAGTTGGTAGTGGTGGACGGAGACGCCTCGGCGCTGGGTGTGGCCGGTGAGTCTGAGGATGCCGCGCTGGGCGAGGAAGCGGACGTGGTAACTGACTGTGCCGAGCGGTAGGCGCAGCACGGCGGCCACGTCGACCGGCGTCGCCGTCCCGTTCGCGAGGAAGCACCCGAGGATCTCCACGCGATACGGATGTCCGAGCGCGTGAAGCCAGCTCCCCGTGGCCGCGTGACTGACCGTCACGGCGCGGGGGCCGGCTTGGCGGCGGATCGGTGCTGGGGGGACGCGAACGGACGCGCGCGACCCCGGATGCCGTGGGGGAAGCTCGGCACCGGGGCCGCGGAGCGCCCGCGGCGCCCCGGCGCGCGACGAAGCGGCTGCGTGCACATGGGGGGACACGAAGCGCTCGGCGCATGCGGCGGGCGATGGGGGATCCGCCCGCGGGGCGCTCGCAGCACCATCACGGTTGAAGCGCCGACGGCCACGGATCGTGGTGCGATGCCGCGAGGTGGCTGGGCGTGAACCATGCGCGCGACTCTAGGTTCGCGCCCAACGGTCCTCAATCCCTCGTATTAGGCACTCGTGCTAGGGGTCGAGCGATCGCCGCCTCACGCCGAGCGGAGTCGATGAAGCGCGCGAAGCGCTCGCATGATGGGAGCTTGGATGCGTGGGAGCGAGCCGGCGGCGCCCAGGACGATGCGCGCGTCGTCGCGCAAGGCCGGTTCGCGTGCTGCGTCCTTGGAGAGGTACATCGCGACCATGCCGGTCGTGATCAGCGCGTGCCGGGTGCCGCGTTCGAGGCGGCGCGCGCCTGACGCCGAGCGGTGGACGATGTCCGCGAGCCGTTCGACGGCGACGTCGCCGCCCGGATAGTGCGCGAGGTAGTTGTGGTTGCCGCTCGCGGCATCGTCAGCCTGGTCCACGAACGCGTCGAGCAGCGTGCTGGCCGCGCACGTCCACGGGCTGTAGACGCGTTCGGCGGCGTCGAGGTCTGCGTGTGGGGTCGGCTCGGCGGCGAGGGCCAGCAGCGCGAGCGTCCACAGCGAGGAGCTTGCGGCGGCGGTCAGCTCGAACCAACTCGCCTCGCGCTCGTTCGGGAACGCGCGCTGCGCCCATGCGACGAGCGCACGATCACGGCGGAGCGGGTCGGGGTCGTGGTTGAGGACCTGCACGGTCCCCGCCTGGGCGGCGCGTTGCGCGCGCGCTCGCACGCGGTCGAAACCGGGGAGGGAGCCGCACAGCCGGCGGCACGCCGCGACCAGTGCGTCGAGGTAGCCGTCGTCTCCGCGCGCCGAGTGGTACCGGAAGTAGTTGGAGGTCGGCGCCTCGGGGGTGAGCGCCTCGGTCAGTGCGAGGTGGAGCTGGCGACCGTTCGCGAGCGGGTCCTCGCTCGGCCGCTCACTGATCGAGTCGAGGTAGTCCAACATGATCTGGTAGGTCGCGAGCAGCCGCAGCAGCGGCGGGTGCCGACGGCGCGGCAGGATCGCGAACAGGGCGGCGCCCTCGGTGTTCAGCCGCTCGCGTCGCAGTGTCGCGAGTGCGTCGTGGCGCAGCTCTGGGTCGCCGATGCGCTCCGCGCGCGCTCTCCAGGCGCGCACCTCGCGTGCGACGCCGGGCAGAATCCATGCCAGCTCGCGCCCCGAGACGGCGAGCAGCGCGCCAACCTGCGGGAGGGTGAGGGGCGTCGGGTCGGTCGACACCCGCCAAGGATCTTGATTTCAACCCCTAGCGTTAGGCGTCAGTCCCGAAAGGCCGCTTCCGCGGGGATGCGAGCCGCGAGGTAGCCGGGAAGCGCAGCGATCAGCCCAGCGACGAGCGTGACGAGAGCAAGGCTTCCGAGCGCGACGGTCGCGCCGATCGAGTGCGCGACCGGGAAGCCGGTGACCGTGTTCAGCGCACGTCCGAGCAGTTGCTCGCCGTAGAGGCCGTAGAGCGCTCCGACCGTGCAGCCGACGCCGAGGAGAATGGCGCTCTCGAGCAGGAGGCCGTGCCAGAGGGCGCGGCTCCCGATGCCCGTGAGCTTGAGGTCCGCGAGTCGTCTGCGGCGCTGCCAGACCATGCCGCCCATCGCTGCGGCCATCGCGAAGGCGGCGGCCAGCAGGACGAGCGTCGCGATGTGCGTGAGGCGCGACAGTCCGTCGCGTGTCGTCGCTCGCGCCGCGTCCTCGCGTTGTCGTGCCGTGTGAGCGGCGAGCGCAGCCTGGCCGCTCAACGCGTGCTGTACCGCGCGCAGGCCGGCCTGCGCGCTCACGCCGGGCATCAGCGCTACCTGGAGCGCGCTCGCGTCCATCGTCGCCCACGCTCGCGCGTAGTCGTCGGCGTTGAGGACGAGCGTCCCGGGCGACCATCCGAAGTTGGTCGTGATCGCTGCGAGCCGAAGGCGGGTCGGACGCGGCGACTGAAGCGTGATGGCGTCGCCGACGTGGGCGCCGAGCGCCGTGGCGATGGCCTGAGAAGCGACGAACCACCCGCCGCTACGCAGCAATGCCGTGGCATGCCCCACGCTCCCGGTGATCACCTGTGTCGGCGGGATCGGATCGCGCGCGCCGCGCGGCGGGGCGATGACCCACGAGCGGCGGTCGCCGACATCGAGGAAGCTGCCGCGATAGACCTGGACGGCGCGCACGGACGGGTCGCGCGCGAGCGCGCGGATCGCAGGTGCGGGATCGAACGGCGTCGTCGGCAGCGTGTCGGAGACGCCTCGGGGCGTCACCCAAACCGGCGCGACGCGATTCAGCTCGGCCGCGTTGGGGTCCAGCCCGCGTTGGAGGTCACGGTGAGCGCCCTCGATCGCGGTGCTGCCGAACACGGCGATGGCGGCGATCGCGGCGATCCCGACCGAGCGGTTGCCGGCCGAGAGCAGCTCTCCGACAGCCAGCATCGGAACGACCGACTTGAAGCGCCGTCGCAGCCGGTAGGCGAAACCGAGCACGCTGGTGAGGACGACCGGAAGCGTTAGCAGCATCGATCCGACGAGCGTTCCCATTCCGAGCTGTGCCGAGCCGGGCGCGAACACGAGGATGGCGGTCGTGATCGCAAGACACGCCGCGCTGCCAATGAACAGCCACCAGCGCTTCTGGCCGATCCGGCCGCTGCGCTCGTCAAGGCCGTCGTCCTGAACCTCGTCAAGCGCTTGCGCGCGAAGCGCGGCGGCAAGCGGCACGAACGTCGCGAGGACGGCAGCGAGCATGCCGGCTGCGACCGCAAGGATGATCGTGGTCGCTTGGACCGTGCGCCCGTTGCCGACCGGGAAGGCGATCGAGAGGTAGCCGGGGGATGGATGGAAGACGTGCAGCGACAGCAGCTCTCCGAGTCCGACGCCCATCAGCGAGGCCACGACGCCCAGCACGACCGCGTCGAACACGACGACCTGGAGGACCGCCCGCAACCCGTAGCCGGACATTCGCAGCTCGGCGATCAGCCGGCGGCGCTCGCGGGTCATGAGCAGCATGGCGTTGAGCGCGAACAGGAACCCCACCAAGGCGCTGATGCCGGCGAACAGCTCGGCGGACTGGTTGGCCGGGAACGCGGCCTCTGCGAACAGCCGCGCCTCCGAGTCGGCCGGGCGCACGTCGAGACGGCCCGCTGCGAGCGACTCGAGCGCGCGCTTGACGGCGTCGGCGCGGTCTGGCGCCGCCCGCACGAACACCCGTGAGACGCGCCCGTCCATGCCCGTGAGCTGCTGCCCGAGCTGCAACGGCGCCACGACTGCGGGCGTCTCCGCCAGCGGCCCGACGTCGTCATGTCCGACGACCGCGCCGACCGTGACCTGGCGGACACGGCCTGCGACCTCCAGCGTCACGGTCTGGCCGAAGCGCACGCCGAGCGGGCGAGCGACGCTCGTCGGCAACACGAGCGCTTGGAGCTGCGCGAGGCGGCCGCCGCTCCAGCCGTGCAGCAACGTCCCTCCGAGCTCCGCGAGCCGCGCGTCGGCGCCGAGCAGCGTCACGACACGGTGGCCGCCCGGTCCGACGACGTTCGCCTGCATCTGGAGGACGGGTGCGGCGGCCTCGACGCCCGGGATCGATCCGATCCGCGTGAGCAGGCGCTCGTCGAAGCCATGCGGACCTCGGGCCACGACCTGATGCTGCGCGTGCCCGACGAGACCGTCCGTGAGCTGCGCGATCGAGGCGCTGAGGCTCCTGCTCGACACGAGGACGGCAAACAGAAGCGCGACGCCGATGGCGATGCCGACGGCCGCGAACGTCTCCTGCACGAGACGCGCGCGGACGCGACGCACGTAGAACCAGACGAGGTTGCGCGGGCTCACGTCTGCTCCAGCGTCGGCAGCAGCGGCAGGTGGGTGTCGTCCGGTCGATGCTCGCCGAGCCGTCCGTCGCGCAGCGTGTACGCGCGGTCGACGTAGCCCAGCGCCTCCGGGTCATGCGTGACGAGGACGCCAGCGGTGCCTTGCTCGCGGCAGACCTCGCTCAGAAGTGCGAGCACCGCTCGACTGCGACGCGTGTCCAGGTTGCCGGTCGGCTCGTCCGCGAGCAGCAGAGACGGATTGGTCGAGAGCGCCTTGGCGATGGCGATTCGCTGCTGCTCGCCCATCGACAGCTCGCTCGGGGCACGCTCGGCCTGCGAGTCGACGCCGAGCCGGGCGAGCAAGGGCGTGATCCGCTGCTGCGCGTGCTTGGGCCGCATGCCGCTCCCGACCAGCTTGACGATCGCGTTGTCGATCGCCGAGAGGCCGGAGATGAGATGGAACGTCTGCGATACGAAGCCGACTTCGTGGAGTCGGTAGCGCGCCGCATCGCGGTCACCGAGCCGCGAGATCTCGTGACCGCCCACGAGGATCTCACCGCTGTCGGGCCTCATCACGGCCGCGACCAGCATCAGGAGCGTCGACTTGCCGGACCCGCTCGGCCCGTAGATCGCGACAAGCTCCCCGGCGCGGACCTCGAAGGACACGCCATCGACGGCGCGCACCGGCTCGCCCCCGGCGGTCGGGTAATGCTTGACGAGCGCCCGAACGTCGAGCATCACGCCGACTCGCCGCGCCCGCGCGGAAACTCGATCACGTCCGCACGTGCGCTGCGCCGCGTCGGGCGGATCAACTCACCGTCACTGAGCGACATGACGGTGTGTGACCGCAACATGTCCGGGACGTCCGGCACCGCCATCAGAACCGCCATCCCGGTGTCCTCGGCGATGTCGCGGAGGTGGCTGAGCACGTCCTCGCGCTCGGTCGTGCTCAGACCCATCGTCGGGTCGTCGGCGATCAACAGCGCGGGCTCACGCACGATCGCCTGCGCGATCATCACGAGCGTGCGCTCGGCGTTGGACAACTCGCGCCAACGTGCCCGTGCGAGATGGTCGGCGCCGATCCGGCGCAATGCGCGGGTCGCCAGCCGGTGAGCCTCCTCGTGGCGGAGCGGACGCAGCAGCGGCAGCGCCACGTAGTCGAGCATCTCCATCGACGGCAGAAACGGTCCCTCGCGGCGCATCCATCCGATCCGTGGATGGAGGCTCGCGCCGCGCCGCCGCGCTCGGGAGACGAGGTCCTCGCCATCGAAGGTGACGCTGCCGCTGTCGCATGGCTCGATGCCGGCCGCGATGCGCAGCAGCGTCGTCTTGCCCGATGCGCGCTGGCCGAAGATCGCGGCGAACTCGCCGGCGTCCAGCTCGAAGGAGACTTCGTCCAACACGAGGGTCTCGTGTCGCCCGCGCCAGTAGGACTTGCTGACGCGATCGAGTGACAGCAGCGGTCTGTTCACTCCAGCGTCCGCCTACCCTCGCGGGGACCGCTGCCGAAGCGCCTGCTTCATCGTCGCGCGAACCTCCTGCAGCGCCTCGATCTTCATCTGAAGTTCCTTGACGTCAGTGCGCTGAAGGAGAAGCCGCCCGGTGGGCGCCCACGCGGCAAGCGGGTCGAGCGGGCCGCCGGCATCGCTCGTCAACAGCTCGATCCGGTCAAGGCACGCCTGCTCCTCCTCGCGCGTCTGCTCGATCAGCGCAGGCAGCTTCTCGAAGGTGGCCACCGTGATCTTCCACCGGAGATCGCCCCGGAGCGGCGGCGACGGATGATCCATCCAAGCATCGAAGCCTTCGCGCCCTTCATGCGTCGGATCGAAGACGATCCGTCCTCGACCGGTTCTCGCAGTGGGGTCGCGCCGTCTCACCCAGCCCTTGGTCTCCAGCGCCACCAGCGCGGGATAGACAGCGGTTCCAGAGACGGCGAGTCCCGTCACGCGACCGTTGATTCGCTGAGCCAGCTCGTAGCCGTAGCCCGGCCGCTCGATCACGAGTCCCAGCACGGCGTTCTGGAACGACATCCCCGCACCACCCCAGGGTCGCTGATGAACCGGACCGTACACCAGCGCTGCTCGTGGTGCCAGCAGGAGGAGAAGCCCGCCGTGGGACCGAGGCCGTCCCGCCGGCGGCTACACGCCTGGCGGTTCGCCCGGCTCGTTCAGCCGCGTGCGGACGAGGTAGAGGGGGCGGCGTTTGACCTCGTCGTAGATGCGGCCGACGTACTCGCCGATGAGGCCGATCGCCATCAGTTGGATGCCGCCGAGCAGCAGCACGGCGATCGTGATCGTGCCGAAGCCGGGGAGGTAGGAGCCGGCGATGCGCAGGGCGATGACGGCGGGGATCAGCACGAACGCGAACGCCGCGCAGAGGAAGCCGACGAGTGTGGCGAGCTGGAGCGGGCGGTGTGAGAAGGAGGAGATCGCGTCGAGCGAGAACGTGAGCATCTTGCGCAGCGTGTACTTCGTCTCGCCCGCGTGGCGCGCGTCGCGTTCGTAGGGGACGGCGGTCTGGGTGTAGCCGACCCACACGGTCATGCCGCGCAGGAAGCGGTTGCGCTCGCGCATCGAGAGCAGCGCGTCGAGCGGGGCGCGGTCGAGCAGGCGGAAGTCGCCGGAGTCCGGCTCGAGCTCGACCTCGGCGAGCGTGCTGAAGAGGCGGTAGAACCAGCGCGCGGTCGTGAGCTTGAAGCGTGTCTCGCCGTCGCGGCGGCGGCGCACGGCGTAGACGACGTCGGTGCCGGTGCGCCAGTGCTCGAGCATCTGCGGGATCAGCTCAGGCGGGTCTTGCAGGTCGGCGTCGATCATCGCGACGGCGTCGCCGCGGGCGTGGTCGAGCCCGGCGGTCAGCGCGGTCTGGTGGCCGAAGTTGCGCGAGAGCGTGATCACGCGCACGCGCGGGTCGCGCGCGGCGATCTGCGTGAGCAGCTCGGGCGTGCGGTCGCTCGATCCGTCGTCGACCAGGATCAGCTCGAATGGGATCCCCTCCAGCGCCCCGCACACGCGGGCGTGGAACGCCTCCACGAGCGCGTCCTCGTCGTAGACGGGCGCGACCACGCTCAACAGCCGCAGTGTGCGGTCCATGCCGGGAAGGCTACGCGGCGGCCGTGTCGGCAGCGGCATCCGAGCGCGCCCGCGCCACCGCCGCGGGCGCCGAGCGCCGCAGCCGCGGCACGCGCCACATCGCCTCCAGCGCGATCCGCGCCGACATCTTGCTGGCGCCCGCGTCACGCTCGCGGAAGACGATCGGCACCTCCTCGACGCGGAAGCCGGCGAGGACGGCGCGGTAGGTGATCTCGATCTGGAAGACGTAGCCCTGCGAGCGCACGCTGTCGAGCTCGATCGCCTCCAGCACGCGACGGTGCAGGACCTTGTAGCCGCCGGTGAGGTCGCGCTGCGGCAGCCCGAGGATGACCCGCGCGTAGAGGCAGCCGCCGTAGCTGATCAGGCGCCGGAGGCGACCCCAGTCGGTGACCCCGCCGCCGGGCACGTAGCGCGACCCGAGCACGACGTCGGCGCGCTCGCTCGCCGCCAGCAGCGCCGGCAGGTGGCGCGGGTCGTGCGAGAGGTCGGCGTCCATCTCGACGACGCGCTGCGCGCCGGCCGCGAGCGCGTGCCGGAAGCCCGCGAGGTACGCGCGCCCGAGGCCGGCCTTGCCGGGGCGGTGCAGCACCTCGACGACGCCCAGCTCCGCGCCGACGCGCTCCGCGAGCGCGCCCGTCCCATCGGGCGAGCCGTCGTCGACGACGAGGATGCGGTGGTCGTCCGGCGCAGCCTCCGCGAGCGCGGCGGCGGCGCGGCGCAGCAGGCGCTCGATCGAGGCGGCCTCGTTGTACGTCGGGACGATCACCCAGGTCGCGGCGGGCATAGGGTCGGCAGCGTAGTGGACCGTCTCCCCGCGGCGGGCTGCGTCGGCGCGCCCGCGCCGCGTCGCGCGCATCCGGTCGATTCGCGATCATGGCTCGCCGGGATGCGCCCGATCGACGTCATCCGCGTCATCCGCGGGCCGAGCCGGCCGACGGAGGCCCAACTCCGCCACCGTCGCCGGCGCGCCGCCGCGCTCGCGGCCGTCGCCGCGGCGGCGCTGCTGCTCGGCCTCGTCGTCGGCGCGGGCAGCGGCGGCGACGCTCCCAAGGCGTCCGGCGAGGCGACGGCGGTCGGCTGGTACGGCCACCTGCGCACGCTCGCCGGCGCGGGCAGAGCGTCGCTCGACTTCGAACAGCGCGCGCAGGAGGACGCCGCGATCGACCGCGCGCTCGCGCTCACGCCGTTCGTGCGGATGGCCGGCCGACAGCATCCGCTCGTCGCGCTTACGTTCGACGACGGGCCGAGCCCGTACACCGACCGCCTGCTCGACGAGCTGGAGCGGCTGCACGTGCCGGCGACGTTCTTCGTCGTCGGCTACCAGCTGCCGGCGTTCGCGCCGCAACTGCAGCGCGAGATCGACCTCGGCCTCACGGTCGGCGACCACACGGCCGACCACGCCAACCTGACGCGGCTGGCGCCGCGCGACCAGCGGCGCGAGATCGTCGAGGACGCGGACGCGCTGCACTCCTACGGCGCGCCGTGGCCGCGACTGTTCCGGCCGCCCTACGGCGCCTACGACGCGACGACGCACGCGCTGCTGGGCCGCCAGAGAATGCTGTCGGTGCTGTGGTCGGTCGACAGCGAGGACTACACGCGCCCGGGCGTCGACGCGATCGTGCGCAACGTCGTGGAGGCGGTGCAGCCGGGCTCGATCGTGCTGATGCACGACGGCGGCGGCGACCGCACGCAGACGATCGCGGCGATCCCGCGGATCGTCGCGCAGCTGCGCAGAGACGGCTATCGCTTCGCGTCGGTCCCGCGGCTGCTGCTGGAGAACCCGCCGCCGCAGGACCAGCAGCTTCCGAGCGGCTTCAACAGCGCCGGCGCGGGCTGATGGCGATGCGCCGGCTGCTCGGCCTCGGGGCGCTCGCGGGACTGCTCGCGGCGAGCGCGTTGCTGGCCGTCGCGGCCGCCGCGCGGCGGCGCGTCTGGTACGTGCCCGCGAGCGAGGGCAACGGCTGGCCCGACTGGCTCGCCGGCCCCTTCCGTCACCTCGATCTCGTGCTGCCGCCGTCGCGCGGGGCGCTGCTGCTGGTCGTGATGCTCGCCTGCTACCTCGTCGCGCTCGCGTGCGCGCGCGGCGGCATCCCGGTGCGCGCCGGGGTCGGCGCGGTGATCGCCGCCCACGTGCTGTTCGTGCTGGCGCCGCCGCTGTTCTCCGCCGACGTGTTCGGCTACGTCGACTACGCGCGCCTGGCGGTCGTTCACGGCCTCAACCCGTACGTGCACGGCGCCGCCGACGCGCTCCACGACCCGGCCGTCCCATGGGTCCGCTGGCACGACATCCCGACCCCGTACGGCCCGCTGTTCACGCTGCTCAGCATGCCGCTCGCGTGGCTGAGCGTGCCGGCCGCGCTGTGGGCCTGCAAGATCGCTGCGGGCCTGCTCAGCCTCGGCTGCTGCGCGCTCGTGTGGCGGATCGCCGCGCGCCGCGGGCTGGCGCCGCTGCCGGCGCTGCTGTTCGTCGGGCTCAACCCGCTGCTGCTGGCGTACGCCGTCGGCGGCGCACACAACGACTTCCTGCTGCTGGCGCTGCTGCTCGCGGCGGTCCTGCTTGCGCTCGAGGAGCGCCCGGCCGGTGCCGGCGCGTTCGGCGTGCTGGCGGTCGGCGTGAAGGCGCCGGCGGGCCTCGTGCTGCCGTTCCTGCTGGCGGCGCGGCCGTCCGCGCCGCGTGCGCCGCAGTGGGCGCGGCGGGTGGTCGTGGGCGCGGCGGCGGCGGCCGTCGTGCTGCTGGCGGTCGGGTTCGTCGCGTTCGGCCGCGAGACGTTCGCGTTCGTCTCGCAGATCCACGAGCAGCAGCGCTTCGTGGCGTCGGACAGCGTCCCCGGCCGCGTGTCGGCCGCGCTCGGCTTCGCGAGACTGCCCGAGGGCCTGCGGCTGCTGTTCGCGCTGTCGTTCGCGGGCGCGCTCGCGTGGCTGCTGTGGCGGACCTGGCGGGGGCGGATCGACTGGCTCGACGCGGCCGGCTGGGCGACGCTCGCGCTGCTGCTCAGCACCGCCTGGCTGGTGCCGTGGTACGTGGTGTGGCTGCTGCCGCTGGCGGCCGTCGCGCGCGACCCGCGCCTGCGCGGTGCGACGCTGCTGTTCTGCGTCTTCGTGGTCGCGACGCGCGTCACCTACCAGCTCGTGTGACGTCGTCGTACTCGGCGTAGTCCCTCGTCACGCGCACGGCGCGGAAGCCGGCCGCTTCGATCGCCTGCCGGTGTTCGGGCAGCACCTGACCGAGGTACGCGAACACGCGCGTGCCGCCTTCGCGGCGCAGCGCGGCGAGCGCCTCGCCGAGCTGGCCGACGGCCGGCATCGAGATCATGCTCACGTACGGCGCGACGTTGACGAGCCCCAGCTCGTACGCGAGCCGGTGGCCCATCGGGATCAGGATCAGCACGCGCTCGCCGCGGCGCGCGTGCGCTTCGGCGACGAAGCGCAGCGCGTCGGTCCGCTGGATCGGCGAGTTGGGCGGCCCGGCGGTCCTGATGCGGTCGAGCTGCGACCACGGCGTCGGCGTCTGCGCGAGCGAGCAGGCGGCGAGCGCCAGCCCAGCCAGCACCGCGACCTCCGCGACGCTCGGCCGGCGGCGCTCACGCGCGAGGCCGCGCACGACGACGATCCCCAGCAGCGAGAGCGCGAGCGTCCAGGCGGAGAAGAGGCTGATCAGCACCTCCGGGTGCGAGCGCCCGGCGAAGTAGCTGCTGGCGCCGAGGCCGAACACGCCGGACCAGGCGAGCATCGCCGTGAGCGTCCGCTGGTTCGCGCCTCGCACCGCCCGCACGGTCGCCGCCACGAGCGCCGCCGCGAACGTCGCGTACAGCGCGAGGTGGAAGCCGAGCGCCGGCATCGGCAGCATCGTCACGCCGCCGAGGCCCCACAGTCTCGGGAACGTGAACAGGTAGGAGAAGTGCGGCAGCGCGCCCGCGACCGCGAGCGTCAGCAGTGCCACCAGCACGACCGCGCCGAGCAGCCCGGCCGCCGCCTCCAGCGCGAGCGCGCCGAGCCGCGGCCACCACGGGCGCGCGTCGGTCCACACGAGCGCGACGAGCGTCGCGGCGAACGCCGGCATCCCGAAGTCGGGGTTGTTCAGCACGCACAGCCCGGCGGCCAGGAACAGCAGCGCCGCGCGGCGCGGGCGCAGGCGGTCGACGTGCCGCACGAGCAGCCACGCGAGCACGTACGGCCCGCCGTAGCGCATCGGGAACATGCTGAAGAGGTTCGACGGGCCGTAGCGGTTGGCGGGCGGTCCGATCTCCATGAAGAAGCCGGTCGCGACGAACGGCATGAACAGCGCGAGCGCCAGCAGCGAGCTGCGCACGAGCCGGCGCAAGACGGCGTAGACGGCCAGCAGGCAGAGCGCGGTCGCGCTCACCATCACCGCCACGTACGTGCCCAACGACGCGCCGAAGATGGCCATCACCCCGGCGCTCAGGTAGGGCCAGAGCTGCCCGTACTGGGCGTGGAAGTCGACCAGCGGCGCGCGCTGGTCGAGCACCGCGAACGCCTCGTCGAGCCAGAACGACGCGTTCGCGCGCACGCCGAAGTTGGAAGCGTTGAAGGACGCTTCCGTGTTGATCGAGGTCAGCAGCCACAGGCCGAGGAAGGCGCCGACGAGCGCGAACGCGATCAGCCGGCGGCGGGGCGTCTCGCGCGTGAGCGCCGCGATCCGCGCGACGAGCGGCGCGCGCCGCAGCGCGAGCGCGGCGGCGAGCGTCAACAGCGCCGCGACGACGAGCGTCGGCGCGGTGAAGTAGACGCGCCTGAACGGCGCGCCGCCGGAGAAGCTTTCGTCGTAGACGTGGCGCTCCTGCGCGATCAGCGCGGTCAGCACGAATGCGCCGAGCAGCACCTGGCTGGCCTGCACCAGCAGCGCGACGGTCCCCGCCCGCAGCGGCAGCGCGCGCCCGCGCAGCCACGCGACGAGCCCCGACAGCGCGACCGGGCCGGCGAGCGCGATCAGGAAGCGCGCCTGCTCGGTCGGCTCCGGGCGGATCGCGAGCGTCGGCGTGGCGGTCGGCCAGAACGCTATGTCCGGGGTGGGGAACAGCAGCCTGCCGAGCGGCGGGCCGAGCAGCACGATCGCCGCGAGCAGCACGAGCGCGCACGGCGGCGCGAGCAGCCAGGCCAGCTCGGCGGGTGCGACCTCGGCGCGTGCGGGCGCGACCGCGCGCGTGTCCGCACGCACCCCCAGCGTGCGATCCCCCTTCGACACCGGCGCAGTCTACCGCCGGCCGCCGCGCGCCACGACGGCTGGCGGCGCGCGCCGGGGCCGGCCCGCGCCGCCCCCATCGCTATCGTCGGATCCGCCGATGGAAGCCGCCTTCCCGCGTGACACCGACGCCGAGCTGGACCGCCTGCTGGGGGGCTTGAACGAGCCGCAGCGGGCCGCCGTGCTGCACGGCGAGGGTCCGCTGCTGATCCTCGCCGGGGCCGGCTCCGGCAAGACGCGCGTGCTGACGCACCGGATCGCCTACCTGCTCGCGACCGGGCAGGCACGGCCGGACGAGATCCTCGCGATCACGTTCACGAACAAGGCCGCGCAGGAGATGCGCGAGCGCGTCGAGCTGCTGGTCGGGGCGCGCACGCGCGCGATGTGGCTGATGACGTTCCATGCCGCCTGCGCGCGGATGCTGCGGGCGGACGCGCACCGGCTCGGCTACACGCGCCAGTTCACGATCTACGACCAGGCCGACGCGCGCCGGCTCGTCAAGCGCTGCATCGAGGAGTTGGACGTCGATCCGAAGCGGTTCACGCCGGGCGCGATCCACCACGAGATCTCGGACGCGAAGAACAAGCTGCGCGACGCCGAGTCGTACGGGCAGATGATCGGCTCCTACTTCGAGCAGACGGTCGCCGACGTCTACAAGCTGTACGAGTCCGAGCTGCACCGCATGAACGCGATGGACTTCGACGACCTGCTCGTGCGCGCGGTCAACGTGATGGAGCTGTTCCCCGAGGTCCGCGAGCGCTACGCCAGCGCCTTCCGCCACGTGCTGGTCGACGAGTACCAGGACACGAACCACGCCCAGTACCGCTGGCTGCAGCTGATCGCCGGCGAGCACAGAAACATCGCGGTCGTCGGCGACGACGACCAGTGCCTCGTCGAGGGCACGCGCGTGACGATGGGGGATGGCACGTCGCGCCCGATCGAGCACGTCGCCGTCGGCGACGAGGTCCTCTCCTGCCACGGCAGCGGCGACATGCGCCCCGCGCGCGTGCTGCGCACCCACCGCTCCGAGCGCGCCGCCGGCGTCCGCATCGCCTTGCGCAGCGGCCGCGAGCTGGTCAGCACGCCGGAGCACACGCATTTCGCCGGGTACCGGCTGGGCACGACGCCGCAGCAGCACATGACGTACCTGATGGTGCGCCGCGACAGAGGCTTCCGCGTGGGCATGTCCCGCACGTACACGAGAGGACAGAGCCGGCCGGCGGTCGGCGTCGCGCTCCGCTCCCGCCAGGAGCACGCCGACGCCGCCTGGGTCGTCGGGACGCACGACCGCGAGGCGCACGCGCGCGCACATGAGACGCGCCTGTCGCTCAGATACGGGCTTCCGACGATCCCGTTCGTCGCGCGGCGCAACGGAAGGGACAACGGGCTCGTGGCCGATCAGAGCCTGCTCGACGAGGTGTTCGGCTCGTTCGACACGGCGCGCGCCGGTTTCTCACTCCTGGCGGACGAGGGGCTGGACGTCGAGCGCCCGCACTTCGCGTCTCGCTCGCACGAGGGTCGACGTCGTGTCGTGAGCGTGACGCTGTGCGCGGACCGGCGCGGTCGTACGCCGATGCATCTCGTGGCGATCGGCGGTCGCGACGAGGAGGCGCGCGCGGCGCTGCAGCGTGCCGGTCTGAACGTCCGGCCGGCGAAACGGGGATCGGCTAGCTGGCGGTACGAGTCGTGTTTCCGGGACTTCGAGGCCGTCATGGACGTCGTGGCCCGCATCCGCGAGACGCTGCCGGAGGTCCATGTGCGCTGCCAAGCCCGGCTCGGCGCCCAGGGACAGATGGCGGAGCGCAACACGCTGCCGTTCCTGCCGGCAGGATCGGTCAGACCCGGGATGGCGCTCTTCACCGCCGACGGCGACTACGACGTCGTGGAGACGGTCGAGCGGATCGAGCTGGACCGCCCGGTCCACGACCTCGACGTCGAGGGGACGCACAACTTCGTCGCGAACGGCGTGATCACGCACAACTCGATCTACGGCTTCCGCGGCGCCGACGTGCGCAACATCCTCGACTTCGAGGACGACTTCCCCGACGCGCAGGTCGTCAAGCTGGAGCAGAACTACCGCTCGACGCAGACGATCCTCGACGCCGCCAACGCGGTGATCGGCCACAACCGCGGGCGCATGGGCAAGGCGCTGTGGACCGACGTCGGCACGGGCGACCCGATCAAGGTGCGCGAGCTGGAGGACGAGCACGCCGAGGCGCGCTTCGTCGCCGGCGAGATCGAGCGGCTCGTCGACGAGGGCACCTCGCGCAACGAGATCGCCGTCTTCTACCGCACGAACGCGCAGTCGCGCGTGCTGGAGGACACGCTCGTGCGCGCGCAGATCGGCTACCAGGTGATCGGCGGCACGAAGTTCTACGAGCGCGCCGAGATCAAGGACGCGGTCGCCTACCTGACGGCGCTCGTGAACCCGCAGGACGTCGTCGCGTTCGGGCGCATCGTCAACTCGCCGCGGCGCGGGATCGGCGCGACCTCGTTCTCGCGCGTGGTCGGCTGGGCCAACACTGCCGGGATCACGGTGTGGGACGCGGCCGCCGACCCCGAGTCGGTCCCCGGCCTCGGCACCGCTGCGGTCAAGGCGTTCCACCGCTTCATGGGCACGATGAGAGTGCTGCGCGAGCGGGCCGAGGGCGGCGCGCCGATCGCGGCGCTGCTGAACGAGCTGCTGCGCGAGACCGGCTACCTCGACGCGCTCGAGGCGGAGCGCACGATCGAGGCGCAGGGCCGCATGGAGAACCTCGAGGAGCTGGTCAACGTCGCGGCGGAGTACGACTCGGCGCTCGGCTCGGCCGAGGGCGGCGAGGACGAGGGGGAGCCGCCCTCGCTCGCCGGCTTCCTGCAGCAGATCGCGCTCGTCGCCGACGCGGACGCGCGCCAGGACGACGAGGGCCTCGTGACGCTGATGACGCTGCACAACGCGAAGGGGCTCGAGTACCCGATCGTCTTCATGATCGGCTGCGAGGAGGGCGTCTTCCCGCACACGCGCGCGCTCGACGAGGGCGGTCTGGAGGAGGAGCGCCGGCTCGCCTACGTCGGCATCACGCGCGCCGAGCGCGACCTCTACGTCACCTACGCGCGCACGCGCGCGGTCTTCGGCGCGCGCTCGTACGGCGCCCGCAGCCGCTTCCTCGAGGAGATCCCGCTCGCGCTGACGGACCGCCCGGCGCGCCCGGCGCTCGGCGTCGGCGGCGTGCGCGACCGCGCGGTCGCGTGGGGGGGCGGTCCGCTCGGCGGCGGGGGCGGCGGCGAGGTCGCCTGGGAGCGCGGGCGCGGGGAGGAGGCGGCCGCCGCCTTCCGCCTCGGCGAGGACGTCGCGCACCCGGCCTTCGGCGAGGGCGTCGTGACCGGCGTCGAGGCCGGCGGGATCGTCGTGATCCGCTTCAGTCGCGACGGCTCCGAGCGCAAGCTCGTGGCGGATCTGGCGCCGCTGACGCGCCGGTGAGGCGGACGCTCAGCCGCCGGCCGCCTGCGTGTCTTCGAATATCACCAGTGCGGCTTCGGAAGCGAAGCCGACCGCTCGGAAGCCGGCGGCCTGGAGCTGCGCGACTTCTTCCGGCGAGATGCTGCCTTCCTGTACGAAGACTCTCGACCCCCGGGCAGCGCGCAGGGCGGCGATCGTGTCGGCGAGCTGCCGCGGCGCGATGAAGCGCGTGTCGGAGTACGGCGCCACGTCGTCGATCCCTACGTCGTAGGCGAGCCGATGACCGACCGGAGCCAGGATCGCCACCGGCTCGTCGGGGCTTGTCTCACGTGCGAGCGCCTGCTCCTGCGCGACGTTGTGAAGGACCGGCTGTGGACTAGGACGGCCCAGGCGGTCGACCTGCGACCAGGGCGTGGGCGTCTGGGCGATCGAGCAGACCGCAAGCCCGTACCCGAAGAACACCGCAAGCTGCACGCCCGAGGGGCGCCAACGGGGTGACGCCGCAGCGCTGCGCACGATGGCGACGAGCAAGAGCCCGAGCGCGAGCGTCCACGCGGAGAACAACGCGATCAGCACTTCCGGATGCGAGCGCCCGACGAAGTAGCCGCCCGCGCCGAGTCCGAACGTGCCGATCCAGATGAGCGCGGCGATCAGCCTCGGGTCGTGGCCGCGTGTGCGCCAGACGGCAGCGGTCGCGATCGCGGCGACAAACGTTGCGAACAGCGCCACATGCAGTCCGAGCGGCCGCATCGGCATCATTCCGAAGCCCTCGATCCCGAACATGCGCACGAACGTGAGCGCCAGGCCGAAGTGCGGAAGTGATCCGGCGACCGCGAGCGTGAGCGCGGCGACGGCGGCGACGGAGCCGAGCAGGCCGAGCGCAACGTCGCGGGCAAGGTGACCGGCGCTCTGCCGCGAGAGCGGCCAGTCGGTGAGCGCGAACGCCGCGACTGTCGCGAGGAGGCAGGGCACGCCGAACTCGACGTTGTTGATCGTCGCGAGGCCGCCGAGCAGGAACAGCAATGCACGATGGCGCGGGCGGGCTCCGTCCAAGTGGCGCACGAGCAGCCAGAGGAGCACGTATGGCGCCCCGTAGCGCAGCGGGAAGAGGCTGAACAGGTTCGCGGGGCTATAGCGGTTGTCGAGTGACCCGGCCTGATGGAAGAAGCTCGTGGCGACGAACGGCACGAAGAGCGCGAGTGCGGCGAGCGAGCTCAGCGTCAGGCGTCGCAGCACGGCGAAGACGGCGAGCATGGCGGCGGCGGTCCCGGCGAGCAGCGTGGCGAGGAAGACGCTGACGGACGTGCCGAGCAGCGCCATCGCGCCGGCGCTGGCGTAGGGCCAGAGCTGCGCGTACTGCGCATGCAGATGGACGAGCGGGCCTTGCCCGTCCAGCACCGACATCGCTTCGTCGAGCCAGATGCTGACGTTGGCGCCGACCACGCCGGCCGCAGCGCCAATAGTCGCGTCGGAGTTGACCGCCGTCAGCAGCCACATGGTGACTGTCAGGACCGCGAGCGTCAGTGCGGCGCGCCGACGCACGGGCGCCTCGCGCAACAGCCCCACGGTGCGCGCGAACGCCGCTGGACGGGACAGCACGGCGGTAATCGCTGCTGTGATCGCGACGGCAACGACTAGGGTCGCCGGCGTGAAGTAGCCGCGGCGGGTGATCGGGCCCTTCCAAGGGTCCAGCAGCGCGGTGTGCTGGATCCAGACGCACACGGTCATCAGCGCGATGAGGAGCGCTTGGACGGCCCGTACGAGGATCGCC
The DNA here is from genome assembly GCA_018268595.1 of Actinomycetota bacterium. Taxonomy (GTDB): domain Bacteria; phylum Actinomycetota; class Thermoleophilia; order Solirubrobacterales; family Solirubrobacteraceae; genus Conexibacter. The sequence goes on from JAFDWH010000019.1 coordinate 219,884, forward strand.
GTCGTGCGCGGGGGCGCCTTGATGGAGCGTCTGACGCTGACGAGCACGGCGCCCGCGAGCAGGACTGGGCCGAGGAGGGCGATCAGATAGCGGGCGTGCTCGGTCGGCTCCGGGAGAACTGCCGGCAGTGCGTGTGGGAAGAAGATCACGCCTTGCGGCGCGAACACTGCTCTGCCGAGCGGCGGGCCGAGCAGCAACATAGCGGCGAGCACGAGCAGCGTGCAGGGGAGCAGCGCCAGCCACGCCACCTCGACGGGCGTGCAGACCGCTGTGTCGCGACGCGACGCGTGGCTGGCGGACGCGGTCGCCATCAGCGGGCTGCACCGTCCGTCGTCGTGTCGACGAAGGCTCCGGCGCGCCGGCCGATCGCCAGCTCGCGTCGCAGCGGACGCCGAGCGGCACGAGCGTCAACGCACAGCGCCACGACGTGTCTTCCCCCTCGCAGACACCACGAGTCAGAATACCAATTCTTAGATGCTCAATTCACAGAGAAGATGGCAAGTGCCTCTCCCGCCGGGAGCGTCGCGCGCCGCCGCTAGCATCCGCCGCCGCATGGCAGCCACCCTCATCGACGGCAGAGCGATCGCGCAGGACGTGCGTGCGCAGGTCGCGCGCGATGTCGCCGGCTTCACGGCGCAGACGGGCGTCGCGCCCGGCCTCGCGACGGTGCTGGTCGGCGACGACCCGGCCTCGGCCGTCTACGTCGCCAACAAGCGCAGAGCATGCGCCGAGGCGGGAATCGCCGACCTCCACCGCCACCTGCCGGCGAGCGCCTCCGCGGCCGAGGTGACCGCGTTGCTGCTCGCGCTCAACGAGGACCCCGCCTGCCACGGCATCCTGCTCCAGCGCCCGCTGCCCGACGGCCTCGACGACGCCGCGCTCAGCGCGCTGATCGCGCCCGACAAGGACGTCGACGGGCTCACGCCGATCTCCGCCGGGCGCCTGATGCAGGGCGCGCCGGGCCTGCGGCCGTGCACGCCGGTCGGCGTGGTCGAGCTGCTCGACCGTCACCACGTGCCGCTGGAGGGCGCCGAGGTGGTGATCGTCGGACGCTCCGACCTCGTCGGCAAGCCGGTCGCGCATCTGCTGCTCCAGCGCAACGCGACCGTCACGATCTGCCACTCGCGCACGCGCGACCTGCCCGCCGTGTGCGCCCGCGCCGACGTGCTCGTCGCAGCCGTCGGCGTGCCCCGGCTGCTCGGCGCCGACGCCGTCAAGCCGGGCGCCGCCGTGATCGACGTCGGCATGAACCGCCTGCCCGAGGGGCTGTGCGGCGACGTCGACTTCGACGCCGTCCGCGCGGTCGCCGGGCTGCTCACGCCGGTGCCGGGCGGGGTCGGCCCGATGACGATCGCGATGCTGCTGCGCAACACGCTCGAAGCGGCGCGGCTGCAGGCGGCGCGGTAACCGCCGCCACGGTCGTTACGGTTGACACGAACCAGTCCGCGTGGCACCCGGTCGCGCGGGCGCGACGGTCCGTAAGGAGGTTGGCGTGACGTTCGATGCCTCGAGGCTTCGCCCGGGGGAGATCGTGGCGGCGGTGGGCGCGATCCTGCTGTTCATCTTCATGTTCTTCTTCGACTGGTACGGGGTCGGGGGACAGGTCGGCGACTTCGCCAAGTCGCTCGGGGTCGACGTCTCGGTGAACGGCTGGCATGGGCACACCGTGCTGCGGTGGCTGATGCTGCTGACGATCCTCGCCGCGCTCGCGCTCGCGTTCCTGACGGCCACCCAGCGCACGGTCGCGCTGCCGGTGACGGCGGCGGTGATCGTGACGGCGCTCGCGGCGCTGCTGACGGTGCTGCTCGCCTACCGCGTGATCATCAACGAGCCGGGCCCGAACCAGTACATCGACGTGAAGATCGGCGCGTGGCTCGGCCTGCTGTCCTCGGCGCTGATCACCTACGGCGGCTATCTGTCGATGCGCGACGAGGGGACCTCGCTGTCCGACGCCGCCGGCCAGGCGCGCGCGGCCAGCCAGCAGGCGCGCGCCGCGTTCGAGAGCGCGGCGCCGCGGCACGAGGAGGGGCCGGCGTCCTCGGCGCCGCCGCCACCGCCGCCGCCGCCACCTCCGCCTCCGCCGTCCGCGAGCGAGCCGCCCGCGCCGCCCCCGCCACCGGCGGCCGCACCGCC